>JAQGEF010000028.1 GCA_027854065.1 Polluticaenibacter yanchengensis
TATTTCCTATAAAGATTTTACCCCTTCAGGGTTATCCAATAGAAAACACTGTTGAAAATATAAATCCAACGAAATAGAAAGGGGATTTCTCCGAGGATCTTAAGCATTTAAATATTTTTTGTGTACCTCGTCGAAATGACGGAAGCAGCTAGTCTTCTGAATCGTCATTCCGACGTCAGGAGGAATCTCCATATTGATTTGACATTACTCCCTAAGGTGATGAATTCCTGCAAAGATGCCGAAGGTATTTGATGTTTATAGAACATTCCACATTCCGTAATATACGACCCCGATGGGGTCGCATGTTGCATTTACATTCTATTTCCTATAAAGATTTAGCCCTTTCAGGGTTATCCAATATCAAACACTGTTGAAAATATAAATCCAACGAAATAGAAAGGGGATTTCTCCGAGGATCTTAAGGATTTAAATATTTTTTGTGTACCTCGTCGAAATGACGGAAGCAGCTAGTTTTCTGAATCGTCATTCCGACGTCAGAAGGAATCTCCATAACGCTTTGGCTAACGGAAATTTCTTAACGCCATTTACTCAAGGTCGTTCCAGCAGCACCCATTTTATTACTTTTTTATTTTAATCTACATGGGATATGTATGTATTTAAGTGCCGTAGGTACGCCCGGTACGCTCCTATGCCATTAGCCCTCCATTTATAACACCGTTTCTAATAAAATTCTAATAATTTTCTATTGAGTTTCTAACAAGCTTATTTTAAAGAGCGATTGACCTTTGTATTGTAAAAACAAGGACAAATGAAATGGCTCAACAGGATGATTGTTTTATCCGGATTCTTAATCCACAATGGCAATGACGCGATTGCTCAAACCAACTACTCGCTGCAACAGGCTTTACAGGTGGCGAAAGCACATAACCTGAGTTTAAAAACCGAAAGCTATAATAAAGAGATCGCTGCCAGTGATGTGGTGACCGCGGGTTTAAGGCCGAACCTGACCTTAAATAACCAGACGCTCCAGCTGTTACAGCCTTCGCACTATGCGCCTAATACGAATTTTGTAAACAGCAAAAACAGGCAAAACTGGTGGCAGCTGACTAAAACCTTCCAGGTAGCGGGACAAAGGGATAACAAAATTGACCTGGCTAATAAAAACGTGGCTTTAACAGCATCCGGCTACCAGGAATCTGAAAGACAATTGTTTTACGATGTAGCTTCCAAATGGCTGGAAAACTGGACGGCGCAGAAGCAACTGGACATCCTGAACGTGGCTAAAAACAATACGGACAGTTTGCTGAACATTAACCAGCTGAAATATAAAAACCAGGTGATTAACCAGACGGACCTTTTCCGGACGGAATTATTATCCAAACAATACGCCCTACAATTAAAAACAGCCAGACAAGAGATTGCTATAAAGCAAAAGGAACTGAAACTGTTACTGGGTATTGAAGACAGCATTGGTATTGATATGTCGGACAATTTCGGGTATTATGTTTCTTCTGACCTGGACAGCCTGCTGAGCCAGTCCGGCAATATGAGGACGGATATTGTAGCGGCTAAATCCCTGATTGATGTTTCCAACAGTAATATAAAGCTGCAAAAATCGCTGGCATACCCACAACCGGAAATCGGGTTGATCTGGAACCCTCAAAACGGGATTCATTATATGGGCGTGTACGCGACTATTGACCTGCCGTTCTTTAACAGGAACCAGGGTGAGATCAGGAAGGCGCAGGTACAAAAGGAACAGGCGGAAATGAACCTGACCACTGTGCAGAAATCATTGCAGTCTGAAGTGGCCGTGGCTTACAGCAACTACCGTAACCAGCTGGACAATATCCAGAAATTCCAGCCGATTCTGCAACAGTCACAAAACATCCTTGATAATGTGAAATACGCTTATATCAAGGGTGGCACTACCATTATCGATTTCCTGGAGGCACAACGTAGCTGGCTGGATAACCAGCAGCAGTATTACGATGCGTTAGAGCAATACCGCCAAAGTTATATTCAACTCATTTATACAACCGGTTTAATTAATCAATTAGCAATATAATGAAACATATCCGATTCATCCTGGCGGTTTGCGTGCTGGCCGTAGCCTGCAAGGGAAAAGAAAAGAAAACAGAACAACCGAATGTGACCCCTGTGATTACCAATAATGGCAGTTATATCAGTTTCCCCGATACGACGACTTTAAAATTCTTTAAGACCGAGAAAGTGGACAGCAACAGCCTGCATGCGGACTTTCATGCGGTTGGGCGTGTGGGTGCGATCATCACGGCTTCCAATACAGGCGCCGCACAGAATATCGTGTTGTTTGACAACCCAGACCTGGCGAGCAACTATACACAGTTAATTGCTCATAAGATCAATATCCGCCAGATAGAGAATATCAATATCAAACAAAAACAGATTGAACTGAACCGCACGCAGGACCTGCAATCACATGGTGCGGCTACCGGCCAGGACCTGCTGAACGCGCAAACGGGCCTGAGTATGGAACAAACGAACCTGGCGAATGAAAAAGCAGCTTTGATTGAACATGAAGCGCGCTTAAAAGCCAGCGGATTTGAACCGGACCTGTTAAGACAGTCCGCACCGGGAACGGCTTTTGTGATCTGCGATGTACCGGAAAACCAGATGGGCAATATCAAAGTGGGTGCCGGCTGTAAGATCATGTTTACGTCTTTTCCTAATGAACCGTATACCGGTATCATTGAAAAGATTGCTGATGTGGTGGACAACAGTACGAGGATGATTAAAGTACGGATTCGGGTACAAAACAGCAGCAACAAGATTAAGGCTGGCATGTTCGCCAATTTATCTTTTGTGCTGAACGCACCGGATAACCTAACTGTGGACAAAGCGGCGATTATTACGGTACAGGGCAATAACTATGTTTTTGTAAAAAAAGCGGCGAATGAATTTGAAAGAGTACCGGTTAATATCGGCGAACAGATCGGTGACAGGGTGATTATATACAGCGGACTGGATAACGGTTCTGATGTGGCGGTAGAAGGTGCCATTCAGCTGAAAGGTTTGTCATTCGGGTATTAGGTTGCTTCAATTCACGGAACCGTCATTGGCAGTGCAACGAAGCATCTCATTTTTGAGCTTATCGAGAAAAATTATCCTGACTAATATCAAGGAGATTTTTCCTCGGGTTACCTCAATTTCAAAGTGACTTCAAATCCACCTCGTCAAAATGACGGAATTGACAATGACGCTTCGACAAGCTCAGCCTGACAGTCCGCTTGAAATTACCGGAGGTTCAATTCACGGAACCGTCATTCTGAGCGAAGCGAAGAATCTCTTTTTCGAGTTTAGCAGGAAAAATTATCCTTACTAATATTAAGGGGATTTTTCCCCGGGTTACCTCAATTTCAAAGTAGCTTCAAATGCACCTCGTCAAAATGACTCCGTACAAAATTTTAACTCAGCGTGACAGCTCGCTTGAAATTACCAGAGGTTCAATTCACGAAACCGTCATTCTGAGCGCAGCGAAGAATCTCTTTTTCGAGTTAGCGGGAAAAATTATCCTTACTAATATCAAGGGGATTTTTCCCCGGGTTACTTCAATTTCAAAGTGGCTTCAAATGCACCTCGTCAAAATGACGGAATTGCCAATGACGCTTCGACAAGCTCAGCGTGACAAAGTGCAATTTGTTGATAATAGCAAGGAGATTTCTCCGTGGAGCTTCAGCATTTAAATCAATTCTATGTCTCGTCGAAATGACGGGTAAAAAGTTGATTTGAATTACTACAGCTGACGGGCTGCCGGATGCGACAGGTGGCACGCTTCGTGCCAGTGCCTTAGCACCGAGCGATAGCGAGCCTAAAGCAGCCGGAACAAAGGCTCAGCATTGTTCATTGGTTTATAGCCCCTGATTGTATTTTATAACGATTCTATTTTAGAATAGAAATCCAAGGAAATAGCCAGGGGATTTCTCCGGGGCGTTTCAGGATTTAAATCTTTTATGTACACCTCGTCGAAATGACGGAAGTGGCTAGTTTTCTGAATCGTCATTCCGACGTGAGGAGGAATCTCCTAAAAGATTACAGAAGGCTTTGATGTAAAAAACTTAAAAACAACATTCACCCACAAAACGATTTTATATGCTGCAGGTACAAATATTTATAGACAAAGATGAGCAGAAAGGCATGGAACCGCTGCATCTTTTTATCATGAACCTTTTAATTGAGAACGGCATATCGGGCGCCACGTCCTTTACCGGGCATTCGGGCTATGGCAGGCACCAGCGGCTGAAGCAGCCCAACCAGCAGTTCTCGTTTGATGAAACCCCCATGCTGATAACTTTTATAGACGAGGCAGATAAAGTAAAAGAAGCGCTCAATAACCTGAGAATGATATACAGGGGAGGCTTTATAGTGACTCATAACGTTGATCAATGGTAATAAGATGATTAAGAAATTACTGATATTCTCATTAAAAAATCGCTGGATCGTGGTAGCGATCAGTGCAGCGTTAATGGCCATCGGCTATTACTGTTTCACCAATTTAAAAATTGAGGCTTACCCGGATATTGCGGATACCAACGTGATTGTGGTGGCACAGTATCCCGGCCGTGCGGCCGAAGAAGTGGAACAACAGGTGACTGTTCCTATAGAACGGGCTTTACAAAATACACCGAATGTACTGGACAGGAGAAGCCGGACCATTTTCGGCCTGAGCGTGGTACAACTGACTTTTAAGGATGGTACGGATGACTATTTTGCCCGTCAGCAGGTGATGGAACGATTGGCGACCACAGAACTGCCTAACGGCGTGAATCCTGAACTGGCACCGCTATCTACTGCTGTAGGAGAAATCTTCCGTTACGTGGTAGAAGCACCGCCTACCTACACGCCTACGCAGTTAAGGGATTTGCAGGACTGGGTGATTAAACCATATTTGCTGCAAACACCGGGCATTGCGGATGTGGTGACATTCGGCGGGCCAATCAAACAATTCCAGATACTGACCGATCCGAACCAGTTGCGCAAATTCAACCTGACCGTATCTGAAGTGGAGAACGCCGTGGTGGCCAATAACCAGAATACGGGCGGTAATATTATAGAACGTGGCGGCCAGGGTTTTGCGGTAAGAGGATTGGGTACTTTGAAATCTGAAAATGATATCGGCAATATCGTGCTGAAATCCGATAACGGTGTGCCGGTATTGGTGAAAGATGTGGCTAGTGTGGAAGTGGCCCCTCCCCCGCCAAGCGGTGTATTGGGATATACGGTGAATGAAAATAATATTAATGTGAATAATGGCGTGGAGGGGATTATCCTGTTGCGCCGCTACGAGAATCCGAGCGAAGTCCTGAGTGTGTTAAAGCAACGCATCAGCGACCTGCAAACGCACGAATTACCGGAAGGTGTGAGACTGAGAACCTTATACGACCGCAGTTTCCTGATTGATCATTCACTGGAAACGGTTGGTAAAACTTTGTTTGAAGGGATCAGTATTGTGATCATCATCCTGATATTTTTCCTGGGCAGTGTGCGCAGCGCCTTAGTGGTGGCTTTAACCATACCGTTCTCATTACTGTTCGCATTTATACTGATGCGTTTAACAGGCATTCCTGCAAACCTGTTGTCTTTAGGGGCGATAGATTTCGGTATTATTGTGGATGGCGCCTGTGTGATGGTGGAGCATTTGATCCGGAAATACCGGAACGCGACACCGGAAGAAAAACAGGAAGGTATTTTAAAGATCACTTTATTATCTGCACAGGAAGTGGGCAGGGAGATCTTTTTCTCTGTTACCATTATCATCCTGGCTTATATGCCTATTTTATTAATGACACGGGTAGAAGGCAAACTGTTTTCTCCTATGGCGTTGACACTGGCATTTGCGGTAGTCGGTTCCATGCTGGCGGCATTGACCATTATCCCGGTGCTCATATCATTTGCCTATAATAAAGTGATCTCCAACCCGGATAAACCGATCAAGGAACACAAAAACTTTATCCTGAATTTCGTAGAAAAACAATACGCTAAGACCACCCGGTTTTTAATTAAATATTACCGTCAGACGGTTATCAGCGGCTTTGTGATCGTGATTGTATTGATCGGGTTTGGTTCCAAACTGGGTTCTGAGTTTCTGCCGGAACTGGATGAGGGTTCTATCTTTTTGAGAGGTAATTTTCCTGCGGGCATCACCATACAGGAGAACGCCAAATACGCGCCTAAAATCAGGGC
Source organism: Polluticaenibacter yanchengensis (assembly GCA_027854065.1). Classification (GTDB taxonomy): domain Bacteria; phylum Bacteroidota; class Bacteroidia; order Chitinophagales; family Chitinophagaceae; genus Phnomibacter; species Phnomibacter yanchengensis. The sequence goes on from JAQGEF010000028.1 coordinate 6,184, forward strand.
CATTATTGCCAAATATCCTCAGATCGCTTTCGTGATCTCCCAGACCGGCCGTAACGATGACGGTACTGACCCCTTCCCTACCAACAGGAACGAGATTCTTGTAGGGCTAAAGGATTACCATTTATGGAGCGATACCATTTCTAAAAAAGAACTGGTTGCGGATATCCGGGCGGAACTGAAACGGGAACTGCCTAGTGTGCAGTTTACTTCCGGCCAGCCCATTATCGACCAGGTGATGGAAATTGTTACCGGTAGCGCGGCTGACCTTGCGGTATCTATTGTGGGTGATGACCTGGGCATGATGCGCCAGAAAGCGGACAGTATTGTGAGCATTGTTAAATCCATGAAAGGCAGTGAAGGCGTGAACATAGAACAGGAAGGCACACAGGAGCAACTGGCCATTAATATCAATCGTGAAAATGCGGCGAGGTACGGCATCAATGTTTCCGATATTGAGACCATGATTGAAGCGGCCATCGGCGGTAAAAACATTTCTGTGGTGTACGACGGTACCAAGCGTTACGATATCGTCTTAAGGTACCTGCCTCAGTACAGGAAAAACATCGACGATATTAAAAAACTGCTGGTACCGGCTGCCAATGGCTCTCTGATACCGATGGAACAATTAGCGGCTATTAATTTCGTGGAAGGTCAGACCAATATTTACCGCTATAACAATAAACGCATGGTGACTGTCCGCACGAATATCCGCGGCATCGACCAGGGCACTTTTGTAAAAGCGCTGCAAAAAAGAATTGAAAGCGAAGTGCATATTCCTAAGGGTTACGAACTGGTATATGGCGGGCAATATGAGAACCTGGAAAGGGCTGGCAAACAACTTGCGTTTACCATTCCGTTCACCCTGGTGATTGTTTCCATCTTCTTATTCATGCTGTTTAAAAATATCAACAAAACACTCATCACCGCCAGTTGTATCCTGTTCGCTTTAGCGGGTGGCATTATCGCCCTGTTATTGAGAGGGTATTACTTCAATGTGTCTGCAGGTGTCGGCTTCGTGTCTATCTTCGGTATCTCTGTAATGTCCGGTGTATTACTGGTATCTGCATTGAACCGGGCAACCACTACTGAGACAATCAGCAGCCAACTGATCAGTAAAACAGCACAGGAACAATTAAGGGCGCTGCTCTCCATACTGGTTCTGGCTATACTGGGCTTAATACCGGCAGCCATTTCCAAAGGCATTGGCTCTGATGTGCAGCGGCCATTAGCCACCGTTATTATCGGCGGCCTTATCAGCACCCTGATCTTTGCGCCGCTCATTATACCGTCTCTCTACTGGTGGACGAATAAAAAACATTCCTCACTCTAAATAAATAAAAACTATCGCACACCGCGGTAGTTTTTTATTTTACGGGGCTCTCTGCTTCACCACCCTGCTCTGCGTTAGTCCGGCGTGTTTAGGGGTTCGCTGCGCTCCGTCCATTATTTGCAGGGCCGCTTTTGTAGCAAACATACCTTGCTTTACCCTGCAAATAATGCACCAGCTCGAAGACTCGCCGCCCACACATACCGCAGCCGTTTAATATTTATAATTCTATTGGGCAGTATTTTAAGATTTACGGTTTTCCGTAATGTTTTATTTGAAAAAGTCGTATTATTGTAAATATGATTGCATGAATACAGTCTATTCGATATTAATTAAGCAGGAATATATAGATATTTACGACTACACTAAAACGACACCAACTATGAAAGACCAAGAACTTTTAAAAAAGAATATTTTTCGGAAGAATTACCACCTCCATTTATTTGCTGGCAAATAATCTTCATGAACAAACATCTTGATATAAAAAAATTCAATCAATTCATCACCTTATAATAATTTACATGAAGTATTTTGCATATGGTTCAAATATGAACATGAACAGAATGAGAGAAAGGAATATTAACTATAGTTCTCAAAAATCGGCCAAACTTGAAAATTTCAAATTAGTTTTTAACAAAAAAGCTAAAGACGGGGATTACAGTTATGCAAATTTGGAAGTTTCAGAAGGAAATTTTGTAGAAGGGATTATCTACGAGTTCCCAGATAATGAAATTACAAATCTAGACAAAGCTGAAGGCTATCCAATCCATTATGATAAAATCAAAGTTACTGTAATTGATGAAAATAAGGATCAAATAGAGGCTCTAACTTATATTGCACAATCAGACAAAATAGTTACTGGACTATTACCAACCTCTGATTACTTAAGTCATTTACTTGCTGGAAAGTTTTTTTTAACGCCTGAATACTTTGAAACATTACAAAAGACTAAAACTATATAACAATGCCATATACATTTTATGACCGAAGTGGATTCCCTTCAATTTATACTGAAGATGATGAACATCTTTATGATTTCAGTGGAAATCCCATAGCATATATTAGCGAGAACTCAATTTACAACTACAGAGGAAGACATTTAGGCTGGTTTGACAACGGTTGGATTAAGGACTCAAGTGGTAATTGCTTTCTTTTTTCTGAAATTGCATCAGGGGGACCATTAAAACCGCTTAAAAAATTAAAGCCTTTAAAAAGTCTAAAGAAATTAAAGCCCATAAAAGGGTTAAAACAACTAAAGCCTTTAAAACCACTTTCAACATTAAATTGGTCTATACATACAATAAACGATTTTTTCTAGAACAAACGTAAAAATAATCCAATACAAAAATATTATTAAATATAATATTTAAAGAGGCCATACTTTGAAACTAGCAACATCAATTATTAAAAAGCTTTGTAACATTTAGCTTTTGTTTATAAGAGAACCATTTGATTAATGAATTGGAATATTATTCGAATGGAAATGGAGAACTTTTTGGCTTGATTAGTCTAGACTTTTATACCTCTTAATAACATTCGTATATTGAAGCGTTACAGCCAATGCTAACAGACCGCACAACAAAAAGATATTCAAGACAAACGTTTATGATTTTAACTTCTATAAGATTACAAGGATTTAGAAACTTCAAAAGAGCGAAAATAAATCTTGCTACAAAATCTCTAATTATTGGATCAAATGATGTTGGAAAAACCAACTTGCTTTGGGCAATTAGACTTTTATTAGACAGAAGCTTGTCAGACTATGATATTGAACCTAAAGACACTGATTTTTACGCCTTTGATGATACAGATACATTTACGATCCAATTACACTTTGAAGATGTAACAGAAGATTGTGTTGTCTCTAAATTAAAAGGAAAAATAGGAGATAACAACAAACTTATTTTGGCATACAAAGCATTTCGCGACAAGATCACTAAAGTAAAGACATATCAATTGTTTGCAGGACCAACTACTGATTTACTTGAAGAAATTGAAGACAGATACTACAGAAAAGTATTAAATGTAAAGTACATCAGTAGCCGACGAGATTTACATAACTACATAAACCGAGAAAAAGGATACTTATTTCAAATAGCCAAAGAAAACAGAGAGGAGGACGAAGTTACTCAAGATGAAAAACTTTACTCAGAAATTCAATCGGAACTAAAAAATGTAGATGAAAAAATCCCCAAACTGAATTTTATATCTTCCGCAACAAACACAATCAATGACGAACTTTCCAAATTGTCTCTTCACCACACTAAACAAAAAATTGTATTTGATGCAAGTTCTTCCAACGTGGACAATTTTATAAATAGTGTTTCTATTGCTTCAAAAAGCAATGAACAACGCGTTTTAATAGGTGGTGATGGCCGATTGAATCAAATTTATCTTGCGTTATGGGCTTCAAGAAATGAACTGACTAGAGACAGTCTAAAAGAAGTTACAATCTTTTGTATTGAAGAACCCGAAGCACATTTACACCCACATCAACAACGTAAACTTGCAGATTATTTAAATGCATCAATCAAAGGTCAAGTTTTATTAACTTCTCATTCACCTCAAATTGCATCGGAATTTAGCCCCAATTCACTTGTCAGACTATTCAATAAAAATGGAGAAACTAAAGCTGCTTCAGATGGTTGTTCAGAAATCATAGACAAAGCATTTAAAGATTTTGGTTATAGATTAAGCATAATTCCTGCCGAGGCTTTTTTTTCAGATGCGGTTTTTCTTGTGGAAGGCATTTCCGAAGAATTGTTCTATAAAACTTTATCAACTCAACTAAAAATAGATTTAGATAGACTTAATATTAGCATCTTAATGGTTGACGGAGTTGGTTTTTCAACTTTTATTAAAATACTAAACAGCCTAAACATAGAATGGGTTTTGAGAACCGACAATGATATTTTCAAAATCCCCAAAAAAGAAGAATATCGTTTTGCTGGCATTCAACGATGTATCAGTATTTACCGTGATTATTTTCCGCAAGATGAAACGACAGAAAATTTGCTAAAAGAAAATGAAAGCAATCTTCAAGGCTTTGTTAATTCTAATCCCGCTGAAAACAATACTAAATCAGCTTCAATAATTATAGAAGACCTTGAGCGTTATAAAATCTACTTATCAAATAAAGATTTGGAAAATGACCTGTTCAACACGAATATAAAAAATGATTTGAAAAATCATTTTAGTGATATTGACGAAGTGAATATTATTAACGAAATGCAGAAAAAAAAAGCATCTTTTATATATGACTTCTTGAGAAGCAATAAAGAAAATCTTGCAAAATTAGCAGAAGACAAAATAGCTAAACCCTTGCTAAAATGTAAGGAAATAATTGAAAAAATGCAGAAAGAATGAAACCAACAGAACAGCAAAAACTTATTCTTGATTATGATGGTAATTCAGTTGTTATTGCTGCACCAGGTAGCGGTAAAACATTTGTAATATCGGAAAAAATAAAAGGGAATTTAAAAAATCTACTTGAACATCAAGGCGTAATTGCAATTTCATACACCAACAAAGCAAGTACAGAGCTAAAAAATAGAAGCCTTTCCAATGGCGAAAACTCAATGAGTTCGTTTTTTGGAACTATTGATAAATTTAATCTTTCAGAAATAATAATTCCTTTTGCAAAACATCTTTTTGGGATCCCGAAAATTCAAATTAAAATCACAAAACTCTCATCATTGCCAAAATATGAGAGTAAAAATTTTGAATGGTTTAATAGAAATCTAGCTTTAGAAAAACTATCAAACGCAAACATTGATTTATTAAAATCATATTTCCTCAGTGGTTCAATTCTCATTGAAACCATTGGTATATTGGCAAACTACGTTTATACAAACTCTATTGCTTGTCAAAATTATATTCGTGCCAGATACAAATACATTTATATTGACGAGTACCAAGATTCAGGATTTGAGCAACATCAAATTTTTCAAAAAATAAAGTTTTTAGACATTAAAGCAATTGCAGTTGGTGACCTAAATCAATCTATTTACGCTTTTTCCGGAAAGGATGCTAAATATTTAGAAGAATTGACAAAAGATGAAACTTTCAAATATTTTAAACTAGATAAAAACCATCGTTGCCACCCTTCAATTATTAATTATTCAAATTACTTATTAAATATCAAAACTGAATTAATTCCTACAGAAAAAAATCTTGTATTTTTTAGCAGAGTTGAGGGTAATGAGCAAGCAATTGCAAATTGGTTAGACCAAAAAATAAAAATTGTTCAAGAGGCTTTTAACATTGAAAAAAGAAATCACATTGCCATATTAACTAGAACAACAAGAACAAGTGAGATCATAAATATACAACTTAAAGAACCCCATAAACTATCTGTTAGTAATGAATTGGACAACAACCTTAATGTATGGTCATCAATTTTTTCAAATCTACTACATTTTGGATACGATAAGAATTTTAAATTTATTGACGTCATTGAAGTTTTTACGTCATATGACAATTTAAAAAATAGTGATTTAGAAAAACTTAAATTTGCAAAGCAAAAAATTGAAGGAGTCTTTTCTGCAACTACACTGAATAAAGAAGCATTAACTGCCGAATTTATCAATGTTGCTAAAATTATTGCGCCTAAGTCAAAAAGTCAAGAATCAATAGACTTATTAACGTCTGTACTAAACAATCCTATAGAATTAAAATCATACGAACCAACAAATGAAAACGAAGTTAATATATTGACTTTACATAAATCAAAAGGGCTCGAATATGATTTCATCTTTCATTTAGACTTGTACGAATGGGTTTTCCCAAACAAAAAACCTAGCAAAAACAATGACTTTAAAAATCCTGTATTTAGTGACTGGACTCAAGACTTGAATTTACATTATGTTGGCATAACAAGAGCAAGAAAGGGCTGTTGGTTAGTTTCAAGCACTAAGAGAACAAACAATGACGGTGCAACAAAAAACGGCAACGACTCTGAATTTATATGGAAAGATGAAATAAAAAAATTAAGATTCGAAACAAAAGATACAAAAGATTGACTAACAAGAAGCACTAGTTATTACATGTTATTGCCAAAACGTTAATATCAAGTGTAGAAAACCGATCAAACAATAACAATGACACCAGATATTCCAAAATTATTTATAGAACTAGAAGATACCTAAACGCCGCTTACTCCCAATCTCTGAAACCCAATTTCTGAAAGTATAACTTAAAGCATTTAAATGCTATGGGATGGAAATTGTCTGCAATTATTATAGACACTGTTGAAGATACTGAAAAAGTACTCAGCTGTTTTAACTTCAGTGATTTTGAGTATTATCAAACCGAGGCTTTAGAAATAGTAATGCTACCGAAAGCTAATGAAATATACATTGGCACCTACAATAAAAAGACAATAATTTGTGTGGATGTATTTCCTCAGGAAATAATAGAATCCAGGAATTCTGAATTAGAAAACAACCTAATAACATTGTTTCCGAATTCAGAAATATGTTGTTTAATATTACATAGCGGCGTTAATCTTTGGGGATATTCCTTAATAAAAAACGGAGAAAAAATACGTGCCAGGGCCGGCTGGTCTAATGTAGGCACAACCGTTGAGTCAGGAGTTCCGATTAAAGAAGAGTTAGAACTATTGAGTAAATCCAGAATTAACGACAGTGGCAAAAGAGAATATTGGTTTGAAGAAAATCCTGGTAATCCATTTCAAGAAGATCAGGTAGGCGAAAACTTTGTATTTAAAATTTTGGAACGATATTTCACTGATGAAGATATATACGATGACCTGCTATTTGAAACTGATTTAAAGGGTTATAAGTTTACTTTAAAATCCGGGCTTCAATCTGAAAGTGATCATACCATACCAACCGTTGTTGCTGAAAAGCCCTAGTGGCAATTTTGGTGATAAATAAAATTTCGTAGATTGAGCATCTGAAAATATTAGAAATAAATTGCTCAATTTGTTCTTCTATCTACATTTAAGCGTTCTTGTAAAATATATAATTTTAAATACTCGAAAAAATATAGTAGCGGGAAGATACACGAATGTTTTCTATAGGTATGAATAACAGTTGTATATTTATATGTTGGTGGAACTTTTGACAGACCTTCATCCCAAACTTAAATTAGGACATGATTATTAAATCCAAATTGACAGAAAGAGATTTTATTAACGCAAACTTTGTTTTGTTGTATAGTAAGACCGCTACAAAAATCTTTACAGCAATAATTTCTATTTTCCTCATAATTTCAATATTGACCTTTTTCCTTATCCCTAATAATTCCTATATTCAGGTTATACCAATAGCTGTAATGTTCTCTGCATTGCCTTTATTAACCTACTTCACCTCGAAAAAAAATTATTCGGATAATCAAAGACTCAGTGAGACAATTGAGTATCAATTCGACAAAGACAATTTATTAATGCAAGGAGAATCTTTTAATGCACAATTGACATGGGACAAAGTTTACAAAGTGACACAGACGAAGAACTGGATTTTGATTTGGCAAAATAGACAATTTGCAAACCCAATTCCTAAAAGAGATATCCCAGAAGAACAAATTAAAAACTTGAAAATAATATTAAATCAATATCGAATTAAAAATAACCTGTAGCAATAAAGAGGCCGCGAACGTGTAAGCAAAAGCAATAAAATTGACAATCTATCTGAAAAAACAGAAAAATATTTGGGTATTAATCCCAATTTCCGGAACGCTCCTTTTTGTTCTTCTGTATATTATTGTAACACTTTTTTATCCCGGTGGTTCACAGACGGACAAAAATTCAATAGGGATTAGATTTGTATTTACCTAAACTAAATGATGACAATAGTTGGCTCTATCGGTACAAATATATTTATTACCCTACCTATAATCGATTAGACAGACTTTTGGTTGGTGTTGACATAGTAGCACTTTATGTCTTCTTACCAAACCAATGGAGTAAAATTTCAAAATATGGAAATCTTTTATTCGTAATAGGACTTGGCATTATGACTGGTGCTTATTTTCTTTGTGAAGACCAGCAAACATTCAACGCATTCATTTTTGGATTTTCTGTCATAGCAATCGGTTTTGGTTTTATGGTTTTGAGTGCGATCAGTCCGACAAGTTTTCTATACAAACGGCATTCAAAATCCACAACATTTATAGCAACACTTTCTTAAGCCATTTACCTGACACACAAAGGTGTTATTCATACGACACATCTTTTATTGAAAGTATATAAAATAGACAGCAATATCATGCTTGTCATTTGTATTTTAACCTGCATCGGTTTTGCATATTTACTACATTTGATAATAGAAAAAACGTTTATGAGATTGAGGGACAAAGTTATATCACTTTAAAATTTCAAGAACATACTGCATTATAAATAGTAATTATGAAAATACACAAAACGATAATATTTATTTTACTAACATTATTCGTATCGTCTTGCATGTATTTTATGAAAGAACCAGAAAAACATGAAGACTTCATGTCTCATTGCCACTGTTTCGTTTATAAAGATGAAGTGATCACTGAAAACTATGACTTTGGACGGGTAGAGTTAATTGACACAAGTAAAGCCAGCGAGTGTGTTAAGGAGCAGTTGAATAATATTTATCTTCTCTATTACGACACAATATGTATCGCTGTTTATAATCAGCATCCGAAGCAAAACATCAAGACAATTGAATTTTTTATTAAAAAGTATCAAACTGACACAACAAGGCTTTCCGACTTTGTGAAATTTGACTCAAGTATAAAAATTACAATTGACAGGTTATGCAAAGACCAAAATGACAAAACTTACTACGGTACTTATACCTGGTGGAAAAGTATTGAGTATTCAACATTGACAATACCATACTACCAAACTAAAGTCGAATTATTACAGACCTGGTACAATTGGACAGAATAACCATCTATTCCTGCTAATTGACTCTATGAACATAAACATGGGAATTAATATTAAGTTTTATGCAAATCGAACATGATGAATAAGTATCACAGTTTGTACATAACTTTAAAACATATTTTCAATGGATAGTAATTAGAGCAGTATGATGTAAACTCCCAACCTGCATAAAGCTTCAATCGTTAACCGCAATATAAACATTATGAAAATCGACCTCCCTATTGTTTGGTCTGGTGAATTAGAAGATGACTGTACAGCAATCTGGAATGGTTTAACTCTAAGAGCCGAATGGATGGAGGATCAAGTTTGGTGGTGGGCCGTTTCAATTAACGGTGACCAACCACAAGAAATCGACAGCTCCAACAACTATGATATCTCTTGTATTGGAGGAGAAAATGCCAGAAAATATGCAGAACAAGCCGCTATTAAGCATTTGACAAGAATTCAGAACCATTATAATATTGTTGTGCTTGATTTATTTAATACATCAATGGGGACTATTGCTGTATTTGATACTCCGGAACAATTATTAGTAGGAATGAATATACAAAAAGAAGATGGTTCAAGCTGGAAGATCGTTGGAGTTCATTGGCCTAGAATGTCTGACAAAACGAATGCATATAAAGACCTTAATCCGCCACGAATATTAAAAAGTTGCCTTATTGAAGCAAAAGACAATTATCTAAAAATAAATGCAGGTGATAGATTTACATTGAAATCGTAATTATGCCAAATTAACCACCAAATTACACAAGATAAAAATGAAACTTGCCATTGCCCAAACTTTACAGACAAACGGCATGTAATTTTAAAACCTGTAGAAGTTCCTTCCTGCCTGTTAACAGTCATGTAGGAACTCTATAATGACTCCATAAAATTTAAAATACAGACAATGAAAAATATAAAATTATTTCCCAACATAGATGAAGTTTTTGAAAACATTACTGAATATCATAAAGCAGTATTTTTCCCGTTATTAACAATCGATTTATCTGAAATCAACAAAGGAACAGGAAAGGTACATTTTGTATCAGTGTTTCCAAGCGGACAAGAGGAATATGATTTTCCGGAAGAGAACACAGGTTACAATTATATCAAGTTCAAAAGAGTAAATGACAAATATGAATTTGATGGCAATATCAAAGAAATCCCCTTGCTTGATAAAGCAGTAGGATGGTATAAAGAAGCCGAAAAAATCTACCAGGAGCATAAAGAAAAATATTTCACAAAGGATAAATTCATCAAGGAAGAGGATGACAGGCGAAGAAAAATAGATTTTAACTATTCCTACTACATTGAAGGTGTTACCAACTATTGGGTAACAAAAGATAAGTTTTTAGAAACAGAAAAATTTATTCAAGGAAGTGCATATACTTACGGCAATGACAACCAAGAAAGAAGAGCCTATGAAAACATGGATACTTATGATGAATATTATTGGGAATATTTTCAAGAACTATTAGACGAATTAAATATTGAAAAGGATATAATTACTTTCATTGGAACTGTAACGGGATATAACTATTCCAGATTAGGTGAAGACGAAATTTCCTTATTCATCAATTCAGAAACTAACGAAGTATTGCAATATTTCAATTGGAGTTAAATGCTTTATGGCTACCAATGGCTTTGCGAAAGGTGAACTAAAGTATAAAATAATAGCTTTAAAGTCAACCGGACTTAAACAAATAGTTAGGCGAAAAACGATCTTAACTGATTCCAAAATATTACCATAAAAAGAGAAATGGTATTTCATTTACTATACAAGAATTTACTGAGTACTAATATCAAAATATGTGATGCATGCACATCAAAAATTAGAAATGACATTTATAATTAAAAGAAGTTGGGGCGTTAACTACAAAAATCTGGTGACTCGTCCCCGTATTTCGCATAAAGTGAGTGAATATGTTTTTGATTTTGTAAATGAAAACTTATTAAAGCCAAACAACTTGTTACAAAGTGATAAGTATGTTCATGTATTTACTCTTTCCTTTTCATCTTCAATTCCTAAAAACCGAAAAATTCCATTTCCCTATATAAGCCCGTTCGCAACTAAAACAAGATTATTTTTCGGACAAAAGGGATTTGAAATTTTTGAGAAAACAGAAAAATGGGCAACATTAAGTGTTCTGGCTCATGATATTGACCAGTCAATTGTACCATATGAATACGCAACTGTTGTTTTCAACATGTTTGCGGACTTTTTATTAAGTAACTATAAAAAGTTGGACAAGGAAGATTTTGACAAATTAATTATTAAGTTGGACAAAGATCATATTGAAGGTTTTCCTTTTCCTGCAAGTTTTGATGATCAACAATATTCTTTAGACAACATTGAACAGCCTGTTATACCTTTAAGTGCAGGATATGATTGGATTGACCTTGACCAGTGGATAAAAATTGATCCTAAAGTCGAATATTTGAAACATTATCCGTTCTAAAATGGCTTACTAACCACATCAACTTAATAATTTAAAAAACTTTAGTTCACAATCATAAAAATGCGATCGTTAAAATACATGTCACTCACTAAATTATTAATAATTATCTATATTTGATAACGATCAGCAATTTAAAATCAAAACATGAATCTATTTAAACGACTCTTTGGAAAATCTCAAAAGAAAAACGAAGCAAATATTGCATCTGAAAATATTGAAGACATTGAAAAAAGAGCGATGGAAAAACTTAAATCATTGCCTCAGAAAGACCAGGATTTCTTTTTTGAAATGCTAAATAAAATTTCAGGTAATCCAGGCATTAAAACGAATACACCAGAACTATTTAAACATGAGGTTTATGATTCTATCAGGCGTTATTACTCTTCACCTGAATATATCATCGATTTCAATTTAAAAGATGATAACGACAGGCAACTTGAAGAATACGAAGCTTTTGACTTTACATATAGTGAATGGAAAAAAGTGAACTCGGTTTGGGACAGAAGATCAATTCTTTTTGAACTTTGGGATGAAACAGAATTCAGTAAATTACAGAAATGGCAAATTATAGAAAGATTTATTAAAGACAGATATTCACTAAAAGCAGTCAAATTTCAGGAAACAAATATAACAGTCGAGGATTTGCAGGATATAAGACTAATAGTTGCCTTGTCAAAACTTTACCGGGCTTTAGACTCAATTCCCAAAGCATTATATTATGCAAAAGGAGCTTATGAATTAAGGCCGGATCTGGATATTGTAAAAGTTGAATATGCAAATGTCCTGCATTTGTCAAATTCAAATGAAGATAGAGAACTATCTCATCAACTAATCAACGATGTAATTAAGAATAAAATAAAGTCTGAAAATGATAATGAGGAAATTGGTTTACTGAACTACTTTATGTTTTCCGTTGGCTATATTGATTCCTCTATTTTTGCTATAAACTTTTTAAATGCCGGAAATTGTGAAGAAACGACCTGGCAAAAATTAGCAGAAGAATATTATTGGTGTCCTGTATTTAGATTTGAACATTCAGTATTTCTTTCCAACAAAGGAAAAACATTGGAAGCCCTGGCAAAATTAAATGCTCTTGCAGATGAATTCCCCTGGTTTCAACAAGCTGTCTTAGCAAATATCGATGCCATTGAACAACTTCGGGTTCAAAATAATGACCCGTTACTTATGACTGAAGAAATGACCAAAATGGAAGAATATAAATCTATGTGGAATAATTAAAGAGACTTCTGACTAAAGATATCCCAAAAATCATGACTGAATGACTTCGATTAAAGTTCAGCATCGAAATAATGGCCTGTGGAAATATTAATACAGTTAGCTACCAAATTAAATATTCTTATAATTATACGACACCAGGAAGTTTATTCAATATTATTCCGAAAATATCCGGATTGTTTTCACTGAAAAGAATAGTTCCCATCTAAGCAATTTCCATGTTCCTTTTTTACAAGTTTCTGTATTTATTTGTGTCTAGCTTTGAAACATCAAATGAAGAGTTATGATGTACAGCGAAACGCATTTTTTGTTCCAAGCGGGCAATATTAAAAGTATCTACAAAACAGGTATCAGAAAAGCTATTGTAAAAAGTACCCTTTTTCTGTTGTTTCAAACCTTTGTTTGCAATTTTTGCTTCTCCAGGGTTTATTCGCAGTTAAGCCCATCTGACACCATCACTATCCATTCAAAAATATTTGATGCAGCCAGGAAAGTAATTATTACGAAAACTTCAAAAATTAAGATTAATGATACATCAAACAACTGTATCATATATATGGATGCAGATGACCGGAATATCAACGGGATCTTTCTTCAATCAGCTAATAACTTAATGGCAAATAAAGAAATCCCCCCAAGCTACCTGGTTGGAATAATACACGAAAACAGGAATACAGAACTATTAGAAAAGGATAAACTACTCAGCTTTTTGAAAGAAGAGTTGCTTCCTTACCTTAAAGAGAACTGCAGCATTGGCACCCCACTTACAATAGCCGGTCATTCCTTTGGCGGTTATTTTGCAACGTATGCCTTTCTGAAAGATAATGCCACATATAATGCGTGTATAGCAATTAGCCCGGCATACTGGCCCAATAAATACGAGATTATTAATTTATTCAATAAGAAGCAGCATGCAATTTCGGGTAATTTCTATTTAGCAGTTGGTGATAAAAGATGGGATGAAATTTCATTAAGAGAAGGTATATTTAAAGCAAAGAATATACTGTTAAAGCAAAAAAATATTGCATTTAATTTTAACGATCTGAGAGGATTTAGTCATAATGCTACTCCAACCGCAGGCCTGGCATTGGGACTTAGTTCCATTTACGATAAATGGGAATGGGCAAATATTTTAGAAGAACAGGAAAACAGGCTAAAACTATTTCCCGGCTTTTGGGGGCATCTTGAAATAAAAGCGGATGCCTTATTTCACCTAAACCGAATGGCTCAAGCAAAATCCTTTTACCAGGAAGCATTAAAAAATATCCCTCAAGATGAGAAATTGTCTAAACCTGAAATAAAAGAAATAACAAAAAGATTGCGTACTAAAATTAAACATTGCAGGGCAAAGTGATAATCCCATATTGGAGTACAATAAGTACCTGGCATGCTTTTCAAACTTTTCTGAAACTGCTTGTAATTTTCATCATGCCGGAACGAAATATTTTATAAATTTGTGCAGACAAAGGAAATGGTGTGCTTCCTTACCCAACCGCTCCAATGAGCTGATGACGCCTGATTAATTAAATATGACTCATTTAATCAGGTAAACTATGTCCGACAATAAACCAACTACCATCAGTCAAAAGCTATTATTTTCAGTAAGACTTTTTTTCAAAAAGTATCCGTCTGTTCCATATATTATCAAATGGTCTTTTATATCATTAGTAGTAGGGGCTTGTATCGGTAGCGCTTCCGCAGGATTTCTTATATCCCTCGACTGGGCCACCCATTTCAGGGAAGATCATTTATGGCTGATAGCATTACTACCGGTAGCCGGACTGCTGATAGGGCTCTTGTATCACTATTTTGGCAAGGAGGTAGAAACAGGCAATAACCTGCTGATAGATACCATTCACCGGCCTGAAAAAGTGATCCCGTTCCGGATGGCACCATTAGTATATATCGGCACCATTGCCACTCATTTTTTCGGCGGATCTGCCGGCCGTGAAGGCACTGCCTTACAAATGGCAGGGGCCATTGCCGACCAGTTTTCCAAACCATTAAGGCTTTCCCCGTCCGACAGGACCATCCTGATTATTGCCGCTATTGCCGGTGGTTTCGGTTCTGTATTTGGTACCCCATTGGCAGGTGCCATATTCGGGCTGGAATTTTTTCTAATTGGACGCATCCGTTACAGTGCTATTTTCCCGGCCTTTATTACCGCTATTATAGCCGATATTGTTACCAAATACTGGCAGGCGCGTCATACCGTCTATCACATAGAATATATTCCCAAAACTTCATTGCTGAATATCATCTATGCGATCATCGCAGGCCTCATTTTCGGGCTGTGTGCAGCCACATTCAGCAAAGTGATCCATAAAGCAAGCGGTATTTTTAAAAACAGGGTCTCCTACCCTCCTTTACGGCCTTTTATCGGGGGAATTATTATAGCATTGGCTGTCTGGGCCATTGGTACAACCAAATATATAGGCCTGGGTATTCCCACAATTGTGAACGCTTTCCAGGAACAACTTCCGGTTTATGATTTTATTCTAAAAATGCTCTTTACTATCATTACGCTTTCCGCCGGGTTTAAAGGAGGAGAAGTAACGCCGCTGTTCTTTATTGGTGCCACATTAGGCAGCGCATTGAGCTATTTTATTCCGTTGCCCACCGCATTATTGACTGGGATGGGTTTTGTAGCTGTTTTTGCAGGCGCAACAAATACACCCATTGCCTGCAGTATCATGGCCATTGAGCTTTTCGGAACAGAATGCGGCGTCTTTATATCTGTTGCTTGTGTTGTCTCTTATTTAATGTCCGGACATAACAGCATATACGGCAAACAAATGATCGGTGAACCTAAAAACCAGCTATTTTCAGATCATAAGGGAAAGCGGATAAATGAACTTTAGCAGAAAGCACTTGATCCATAAAACCATTTCATTTGTCTTTTTAGTTTTGAAATAGCAAAAGGTCATTTCTTCACTTTACTGAACACTGACTAAATATGTAGGTTTAGACGCAGAAATATTGTTATGTTGTAAAATAATGCCACTACCCTATAGATATGCCAGGATATAGTCTACAACAGTACTTATTTTATCCTTGTAAGAATTTGAACATTATTATCAAGATCTATTTGCAGCCTATCCTTGGATATGAATTTATAATCAGCTTTTGTTTTCTTTGAATCATTATCTGTTGTCACTAATTTACCATTATTAGCCTGGTATTTTTCGGTCCAGCTATAATTTTCTTTTGTACTGCCATCCTCATAAGTATAAGGTCCTTTAGAGGAATATGTAATAATGCCATCCTTAGAAAAGACCATCGTTAATGTATCAATGACTGTTTTCGTTTGCTGATCAATCATTGGCAATTGCCAGGTTCCAATGAACCGATTGTCTGACTCATTTTCAGAAAAATCAGTACATGCCGCCGCCATTGCAAAAATTGTAAGTAATAAGATGATATTTTTCATGCTACTTAAGGTTAAGACATTTCATTCGTAAATATAGTAGCCAGTCATCAACAAAAGAAAATAAGTTGAAGAATTGCTACTTACAAATTTCATAATTTCCGGGTTTCCGTAAAATAACTATTAAGAAAGCCAATCAATATTTTAATTTAAAAAATGAGCAATGAAAGTTTAAATGATTTTATAGATCAAGTCCAAAATGCTAAGGCAGAAAGGAAAAATCTACTCTATAAACTTTAAAATGATTTATTAGTCGATAGATGACGAAGAGTAATTTTACCAGCAATCAAAAACAATCTTTACATTTTCGAAATAGTCATTATTTTTAATCCCGATATGAAGATTCAAACAAACATAAGAATAAAACAAGTTGTCGCCTATGTTTTACTAACCCTCCAGGCGTTAAGTTACGTATCCGTCCTTGCAGAGCCTGGTCCACCTTTCAACAACCCTGCAGAACTATTAGGATATTCTTTTGGTTTTAACCTTTTTCTTATCATTGCAATAATGCTATTAAGAAATGTCCGTAAGCTAAAGAAAAAATTAAAGAGACAAGAAGAAGAACAGCTAATAAATTCAATAGGCAGTTCGGGAATAGATAATGACTTTATGAATTAACTTCAGTAGTACCATTATAGCTATCATCACTAAATCGATGTGTAATTATTTCCAACCTAATATAAAATCAAATAACATATTACTATCATATTACTATCCAGCTTATTTTAGTATAGTTATCTTAGCGTTATGAATCGTATTTACCTGCTTATTGCCATTCTTTTCACGGCTATTTCTCCCAAACTTTATTCACAGGAGATAGCCGATACCAAAGATATCAAAGCCCTTGCCTCCAATAAATTTGATACGGCTTACAAAGTAATAGGCATAAAGGATGGAGATACTTTTGTAGTATTAAAAGATCTGACACCGCTCACCATTCGATTTACACATATTGATTGTCCTGAAAAAGCACAGCCTTATGGCAATAAAGCAAAGCAATTCCTGTCCACACTCATTTTTGGAAAATACATAACCATTGCACCGAATTTCAGCTACGACAGGAACAAAAGATTACTGGCAGAAGTATATCTTAATGATAGTATTTGTGTGAATAAAGAAATGATAAAAAACGGCTATGCCTGGCATTTTTTAAAGTATTCCAATAACCAGGAATATTCAAATTTAGAAAAAGAAGCCAGGGCTCAAAAGCTAGGTTTATGGAGCCTTCCCCAGCCAATAGCTCCCTGGGACTGGCGCAAAGGCATTCGAGGCATACAATAATAGTTACCTGCCGCATTGGATTAGCTGCAATACTAATTAAATTTATAAATAGAGCTTATAATATCACAAGCATTCATTTACAAAGGTCCAAGTATATAAACAAGCAGAAATTATATGGAAGATATAAACGAACAAATCAGACTTCATACAGCAGGAGCTACAATCAGACATGAATCTTTTGACGATTTACCATCATATGAAAATGCAGAAGAATTATCACAAGAATTTATTGATACCTGGGTGGTACCATTTTATATGGATATCAATAATCCAAGTGCTTATTGGAAAGAACAATTTATTCAAATCAGTAACAATATTACCAAAGACATTGTATTAAAATTATTAGGTGATTTCAACTGGCGCACAAGACAAACAGGTGCATTTTTTGCTGCTATAAAAGGCTTCAAAGACTTAACTGAGATCATTGGCATTCATCTATTAAAAAGCGAAGTTTGTTATGCTGGCGTTGCCTATACACGAACTCTCGCATCTTTCAATACAGAAAACGCAGTTGAATATTTGGACCGCTACCTCAGTCACTATTTATTACAGCCCGATCTCTGGTTTGACCAACACGAAGCATTAGAAGCACTCACTTACCTTGATAAAATTAACAATACCAAAATAGCACTTAAACATAATGACAACTGGACAAAGTTCCTTGAAAACAAACCACACTGGAATAAAAATATAACAACTGACATTATTGAGGTACAGCTAAGTTTTATAGAAGAAATAAAGCTGAAGTCATAGAAATTTAATTAAAAATACTGGAGAATATTAAATAATCGCAAGATGAAAAAAGGGATACTTACAATCATCACATTCTTTTCAATCCTGATTGTCTTTGGACAAAATGGTCTAAAGAGCGGGAACCTGTTTTTGTTATTAAAAAGTAGCAAAACAATTTCAATCAATTCCTTAGAAAAGGACAAGATAAAGGAGCATAAAAAATTTGCTATAACAAAAAAATCAATCTATGCCACTGACCAAACTAATAAAGTTGCCATACTTGATACCTCAAAAAACATCATAAAAATATTTGACATTCAAAATTCAACCGAAATCACATTAACCATCCCATTCGGGTTGAAATCAAAATCAATCCTCCTAAATAATGATAATCTCTTTATCGGAGGAGAACTGGAGCAAGAAATGCTGGTACAATATCATATAAAAAGTGGTAAATGGTATTCATTGGAGATTCCAGATCAATTGCGGTATCCGGGAAAAGCAATTGATGATATCATTATAAATGATTCGATGCTGATAGCAGTAGACAATATTGTCACTCCAAAATATATTTTATATTATCTCTTGAATTCAACCGGCAAAATTAGTTTATTACATTTCAAGCACCTTAAATCTAATGGGGCTTACGAGAACATTCACCAGGCTAGAATAACAAAAAATTATCTTGGTCTTATATCCAGTACATTTAGCGGATACAGTGGTGCAAGTTTTCATATCACTATTTACGACAATTTGGAATTAACAAGCAGTTTTGCCATTTCATCAAATCAACAGGATAAGGATTATCATTCATTTACTGATTTTCTAATCATCAATGACAAACTTGTCATTGCAAGTTATAAAAAGGGACTTGGCATTATTGACATCAATAAATCGTATTTCAAAGATGACAAAATCTACAGTTTTGACGTTTTCAACGCACCAGTCAGCACTTCATTAATAAAATATTTTGATTATAAAAATGCAGTTATAAAGAAACTAACCATCATTCCAAATACAGAGCAAATAGTAATAACATTAAAATCCCAAAAAGGAAAGATAAAAAATGAGGTCAAAAGCATTTAATAGTTTCTCTCCCAATAAACGGACATATATAATTAAGAAAATAGTACAACACCATTAATCACCCCTCTCCTATAATTTTCTTTCTGTGGGCTACGCCCCATTTATGCATCGCTTTCACTACCTCGAATAATGTTTCACTGTATTCAGTTAAAGCATATTCTACCGTTACCGGTTTGGTATTACACACAGTTCTGCTCACCAGCCCGTTTGTTTCCAGCTCCTGTAATTCTTTAGATAATATGCGGGGACTAATACCGGTCTCTTTAGACAATTCATTAAACTTTCGCTTACCGTTTTGCAATACTGATATCAATACCAGTTTCCACTTGCCGCCCACCACATCTAATGTGTCCTGTATAGCCAATCTTGCGCGCTTGCAGGAAGCTTCAGTATGTTTAATTTCCACCATATAGTAACCTTTTTGTAACTACTATCCCTTATGTAACAGATAACAAAAGTATAGCATCCTGATTTTAGTTTTACATTATAATTAAAAAATATGAACGGAAAAACAAAAAAGCTCATTCACTGGGCACTTACCGGTCTGGTCGCTTTTATCCTGGTTGGCAGTGCAGTGGCTAAATTAACAAATGGTGCACAGGCCGCTGAAATAGCAAAAGGCGTAGGTGGTCCACAAAATGTAGTGATACTGGGTATATTGGAATTAATAATTGCCGCTATCTGGATTTATCCCAGAACCGGTATTTTAGGTACATTATTAGCAGCTTCATATATGGGAGGCGCTATTGCTGTCCATTTCGTCAACAACCAGCCTATCCTGATCCCGGTTATTATACAGATGGTTATCTGGCTGACAGCGGCATATCGGTTTCCAGAATTGACCAAACGAATAATTTATTAAGGAATAAGGTAACAATAAGCCTCACAATCAAGTTTCGTTTTAAAAGCCAATAGTGAAATCTATTGATATAAATTGATAAATCCTATCACTAAAGTGATAGGATTTATCATACCGGAAAAATTACACATTGATCGTTTCTTTGATATACCATCCGGCTTTTTGTCTCTCATAAATGTGTTTGACCAATTTACCACCTGTGCCAATTTCAGAAAAGACACTTTTAATTAATTCACGCATTTTAGACAACCCTGCTTCATTATTTTTAGCAGTCACAAATATCAGGTCCTTTTGAGGAATGCAGATACAGATGTCATTCTTGAACATCTCTGCTAATTCATCCCAATAAAGATCTAACAAAATCATTGCAGCCTCATTGTTACCATCATTAATAAGCATTATGACATCATCAAAACTACCCTCAACTCTCGTATTGTTCAAAAAACTGGCTGAGAAATTCTCTAATGCTATATGATGTAACGCTTCAATGCTCAGAGTTTCACTCAGATGCTTATTTTGAAGTATTTTGTATTCATTGTCAGTATCTATACCATAACCAACTGAGATATCCTGCATGAATGGTTTTAAAACAGGAGCTTCTTTGTTATCTACATCAAATACAATGTCGGTGTATTTATCATTTTCACTTAAAGTAAAACTTACCTCAAATAACCTTGGCAAAACATCCTTATAATCGAATACAAATAATTCTTGCTCATTGGAAACTTCCCGTACCTTTTTTGAAAATAACTTTTTGAATAGACTATACATTTTCATTTATAATAAAACTTATCCTTTACAAATTTAATTATCAAACGATAATAAATATAAAATAATTTCACTAAACTTCATTTGTCTGTTCGAGATTTATTACAAAAAATAACTTTAAAGTTAATTCTCATTTTGAAATTTACGACAGACATAGAAATTTAACCTTTGACAATCATGAAACGGATTTGACATATTTATAATTGTTTACTTGAAATAGAACTGGAATAAGAAGAATTAAGAAACAGTTTTACTAAATTCAGTATTTTAAGGTTGTAATAGCAGTTCAATAAATTAATACAAATTAACAAAGAATAAATTAAATCCAACACCACACCAAAAAATACTTTATATATATAATAATCAATAGATTATATTAAAGACAAGTAAATACAACAACCCATTTCCAAAAAAAATAGATATAAACCAGAATAACTAATTATAGTAATGAATATCTTTACCTAAGTACTCATGCATCATGAGCAGGAAATTAAGCCATTCGTTAACCTGGCCGCAATCTATATTATCCCTGATTCTGTAACAACTAGTTTTTACCACTAAAACAATTCAATCAGAACTAATTATAAGTTTTATAATTAAATTATTTCATACCCATATGCGAACCGATAATATCATTCATTTTAATAATAATAAATATACAAAATGGATATTCCGGCAACATCATCTTCTCAAAGTATTACTGACCATTTTCATTTCAGGCAATCCTCTGCAAATACCTGCACAATTATCAGATAGTTTGTATTACCAGTTGCCTGCAGACAAAAGACCGCAACAACGCAATGCCCTTACTACCAACGAAAGACTGGCCATACTCAACGCTTCAAATGATTTCGGGTATGGCAATTATAAAGAAGAACTGGATAAAATTGTAAAAGAAGTGCTGTTAGATATTAGCGTAGAAAAAGACCTGTCTAAAAAATCTGCATACACTTTTATAATCACAGACTTTCTTCCCGGGCATGAGGCTATTAACTGCTACCAACAATTGATAGAAAGTATTGGAGAATCGCCGGGCCATGAAAGAAGTCTCGCAAAAGCGTATATTGGCATGGCTACTCCTTATATTTATGCGGACAGATTGGACTCTGCCATGAATATGCTTCAACAAGGGCTTTACTACGCCGAAAAACTCCATGACAATGATCTTTCCGGTGAAATTTATCAAACTTATACCGTCATTTATGGCAAATTGGCCCTTTACGAAAAAGCCCTGACCTACAGCAAAAAAGCAGTTGTTTTTTTTAACGAGAAAGAAGATAAGTTAAATTACATTAAATGTGCTATTACCGCCGCATACATGTATGCCATCAATTTTCAGAAAAATGCCCAAAGCACTTATCTTGATACCGCACGGAATATGATAAGAGAAGTGATGTATTCAGAAAAGAAAGAAGCTTCATTCTGGTACGGGGCCTGCTACCATGCCCTGGGATTCTTCAATTACCTGCAAAAAGATTATCAATCTGCACTGGTAATGTTTGATTCCAGCCTCTTACCGGCCTACAATTATGAATCCCGGTATAACCCGAACTATTATTTTGTAAGATATTTATACAAAGGCGTCTGCCTGGTAAAAACCGGAAAAATTGCAGATGGCATTGCAATATTACTTAATCTGAAAGTGACCAATAAATCCTACCCTGAACAATTGCTTCGCTACTCCACTTTGTATGAATATTCTAAACAAAAAGGCGATTATAAAAATGCGCTGATGTATCATGAACTGGTCCGGAACTACAGCGACTCACTTAGCCTGGAAGAACAAAAAGGGGTTATTTTTGAAACAGAACAAAAATATGCAGCAGCGCAAAAGGAAAAAATCATTGCCGGGCTTGAAACCGAGAAAATAAGAACTCAGGCCAGGCATATAAAAATATTCTCCATAATCGTTATTGCTTTACTCCTGGCAGCTTTAGCAGCATTGATGTTTTACCTGATAGCACGCTGGCAGCGTGCCAATTTCCTTGGATTTAAATTAAATGTTGCCCGTAACATTCATGATGAAACCGGGCCTGCATTGCTATATGCGAAAGTGTTGGCCAAATCTGAAAGGACCCGGAAAAATGAAACCGTCAAAAGTGAACTGGAACTGCACCTGGAGCATACTATGGAAATCATCCGCAGCCTGTCTCACGATTTAAAATCCGAAGAACAATACACCACCGCCAGCTTAATTAATAAATGTAAAGAGGTCTTAAAAAAATTAAATATCAGCGATGAATTTACTTATAACATATCCGACAAAACAAACGCCAATCGCTTCTTAAGTCATTTCCAGTTTTCCAATTTGAAATCTATTTTACAGGAATGTATTACCAATACCATTAAACACGCCAGTTTTACCGTCATCAATATCGACTTTATAAAAAACGGCAATAAATTATACATCAGTTATTCAGACAATGGAAAAGGCTGGCCAAAAGACAGTAAAGCAGAGGGTATCGGGATGGTAAATATGAGAGAACGTATGGATAAACTGAATGGCGGGTTTACAATTGTCAACAATTATCCCGATGGCTACCAGCTAAACATGGAAATTGCATTACAATAAAAGCTGAGAATACCGGACCTATCCTTGCAGCATTTTGTGTCATTACATGAACTCAGAAAAGCAATAGCAAAGATCCAATCATACATTGAACATTTATTCCAAGTATTTGTTGATAAAACGATCAACTGCCCAAAGGCTGCCGGATATGCAGGGCGGCGAGTCTTCGAGCCGGTGCCAAAGCACCGAGCGGCAGCGAGCCCGGAGTAGCCGGAACAAAAGTTCCGATAAATTACCAATGGCCACAGCCCCAAATTAAAAAGCAACTACCAAAACGATAGTTGCCTTTTAATTCCGTATAAAAATCACTTAGCCTAAACTTGCCAGACTTTCTTCTATTGCTTTAATCCTTGCTTCCGCATCAGCTTGTTTTTTCTGCTCTATGGCTACCACTTCCGGTTTCGCATTCGCTACAAACTTCTCGTTGCTCAACTTTTTCATCACCGTATTTAAAAATCCTTTCTGGTGGTCCAGGTCTTTCTGTAAACTTTCACGCTGTGCTGTTGTATCCAGTTCCACCTGGCTCTCTATATAGAATTTATCTTTTTCAACAGCAATTGCAATGGTTTTAGCCACCGCTTCCTGCGTAAAGTTGATTCCATCCGCATTTACCTGCTTGCTCAATATGTCCGCAATATCATTGTACAATACCTCATTTTCGGTGGTAATGTGCAAGGTGATACTATCTTTAGGCTTCAACTGGTTTTTAGCACGTGCCTCACGAATAGCGGTAATTACCTGCTTTAAAACGGCAGCTTTCTCCAGAACAGAAGTATCTGCTGCTTCAAATTTCGTCCATTGTTTTACCGTAATATCATCTGTACGGTTTGCTAACTGGTGGTAAACTTCCTCCGTAGCAAACGGTAAGAACGGGTGTAATAATGTCATTAACTGAGAGAAAAACGCAACCGTTTTATTGTAAACACCCTTATCGATCGGTTGCTCAAAACCAGGTTTCACCCACTCCAGGTACCAGCTACAGAAATCATCCCAGATAAGCGTGTACAATGCTTTTAAGGCTTCACTCAACCGGAACTGCGCCATTAAACCATCAATTTCTGTGGCAGCTTCCGCCAACCTGTTTTCGAACCATGACACTGCAAAATGCGGTGTTTCAGAAGCAGTCTCACTTTGACGTCCTTCCCACATTTTTACCAGTTTCATGGCATTCCATATTTTGTTTATAAAGAATGAACCTTGCTTAACCGTTGCCAGTTCTTTTACATCAAACAATAAATCATTACCGGCAGGAGATGATATTAAAATACCAAAACGAACGGCATCCGCTCCGTACTCCTCTATCATTTTCAATAAATCCGGACTATTACCCAGCGATTTACTCATTTTACGCCCTTGCTCATCGCGCACAATACCGGTAAAATACACATCCTTGAACGGAATAACTTTTTCATATTCCAGGCCGGCCATTATCATACGGGCCACCCAGAAGAAAATAATTTCAGGTGCGGTTACCAACGTATTGGTCGGGTAGTAATATTTCACTTCCTCATTACCCGGATGACGCAAACCATCGAAAACTTCGAAAGGCCATAACCAGCTGCTGAACCAGGTATCCAAACAGTCCTCATCCTGGGATAATTCGTTGTTATGTTGCGCTGCAGCATCAATACCCTTAGCTGCATAATACTGCGCATAAGCGTCCGCCTCATTGGCCGCTACATAAAAGTTACCATCTGCATCGTACCATGCAGGAATGCGGTGCCCCCACCACAACTGACGACTGATACACCAATCTTTAATATTGGTCATCCAATGTTGATACAGGTTTTTGAACTTAGCCGGGTGAAAATTAATTTCGCCATCCATTACCACTTTCAATGCAGGCGTTGCCAACGGTTCCATTTTCACCCACCACTGCATGCTCAGGCGAGGTTCTACAACAGCATCACTACGTTCACTATAACCCACCTGGTTCGTATAATCTTCTGTTTTTACCAAATAACCTTTGGCTTCCAGGTCAATTACTATTTGTTTGCGCACATCAAAGCGGTCCATGCCAATATACAATTGCGCATCTTCGCTAAATGTGGCATCATCGTTCATAATGTCTATTACTTCCAGGCCATGTTTCTGGCCCAGCATATCATCGTTCTTATCATGCGCAGGTGTTACTTTAAGCGCACCTGTTCCAAAATCAGTTTCTACATATTCATCAAAAATAACCGGGATATGCCTGTTAATTAACGGCACCACCGCCTTCTTACCTTTCAGATGCTGGTAACGCACATCATTAGGATTTACCGCCACTGCGCTATCGCCCAGGATCGTTTCCGGGCGTACAGTTGCAATGGTAATGGTTTCACCCAACGGGCTGCCATCTTCATTTACCAGTTCGTATTTCAGATGGTACAGCTTACTGTTCGTTTCACGCATAATTACCTCTTCATCACTCAGCGCCGTTTTTGCTTTCGGGTCCCAGTTAATCATGCGCTTACCACGGTATATCAAACCTTTTTTATAAAGGTCCACAAACACGTCCATTACAGATTGGGAATAATCTGCGTCCATAGTAAAGTTTACCCTGTCCCAATCCAGGCTGCAACCTAGTTTTTTCAGTTGTTCCAGAATGATACCGCCGTATTTTTCTTTCCACTCCCAGGCATAAGATAAAAATTCATCGCGGGAAAGTGATGATTTCGCAATGCCGCGTTCACGCAGCATTTGCACCACTTTGGCCTCAGTAGCAATACTCGCATGGTCAGTACCCGGCACCCAGCAGGCATTTTTCCCCTGCATACGCGCACGACGTACCAGCACATCCTGGATGGTATTGTTCAGGCAGTGTCCCATGTGCAAGATCCCCGTTACATTTGGCGGAGGAATGACGACGGTATAAGGCTCTCTGCCGTCCGGCACACTTTTAAAATACTGCTTGTCCAACCAGTGTTGGTACCACTTGCTATCCGCTGTCTGATGATCAAAATTCTTACTCAGTTCCATGAGATTGTATCTAATAATTTTATGGTGAGCAAAGATAAGCATAAGTTAGGAGTTGCTGCCATCTTATCCCCCTCAATCCTTTCTATATTATCAGGTTTAGGGGCTATCACCATTAATACTTCTGTTAAACACCTGTCCGGGCTTCTCCGGGCTCGCTGTCGCTCGGTGCCCAGGCACCAGCCGCTAAGGCGGCTGCCCTGCATATCCCGCAGCTTTTCAGCATTAAGATATCTATTCAACAGTTCGGGACCATTGTTTATCTGCAGCAAAAAATATGTGATGTTGGAACTCTACGCATCCCCCCCGGCATGGAGCATAAGCATAAAAAAAGCCGGAAATTTCTTCCGGCCATTATATCAATATTCTTCATTAAAACTATCTTCACCTGAATCCATGATATCACTGTCCTCTCCTGCGTCATCTTCGCCCTCATTCCCAAACCCCTCGGAGGCTTCGGACAAATCATACTTCTCTTCAACATCCGCAAACTTAGGGCCGAACAAACCCTTAATGCCATATTGCTGAGGGCCGATACCTTCTTTACGGGATACGGACGGATACTCAACTTTCGGATTTTCCTCTTTACTAATATTGATCAGTTCAACCAGGAATGTCCATTTTTTCACGAAATCATATAAATAAATAAAATGCTGGTTCGGAGCAATTATTTCCGTACCTATAGCTGTTTCATCCATTAATAAAGGCGCCACTTTGTAAGTAACATCACTATATTTTTCCAAACTTATTTCCCGGCCATATTGCCAGTTATCATTGCTCCTGTAAAAAGTAGCCTGGTGTTTACTATCAAATTCATAGGCCTTTAGAATAGCCGTATGCAGGTCGTAGAAACTTTGCTTGTGCTTTATAACAATATCCCTGTAAATGCTGTCATCTTCCTCTAAATATATTCTGAATTTTAAAATTGCCATTTAGTCTATTATAATTTCTAAGGCAAAGTAACTAATAATATTTAAAACAGCATGATTTTACTTAGCTGTACCGGGAAATAAAAAGGCCAACCAAAACGAATAAACGTTCCAATTGGCACTACACATTACCCCTTAATAAATCTCACTTTCTGCCTTGCAATCGGCTCTATATATTTGTTGCT
Organism: Polluticaenibacter yanchengensis; assembly: GCA_027854065.1. Lineage (GTDB taxonomy): Bacteria > Bacteroidota > Bacteroidia > Chitinophagales > Chitinophagaceae > Phnomibacter > Phnomibacter yanchengensis. The sequence continues at coordinate 33,873 of JAQGEF010000028.1, forward strand.
GCCAAAATAATATCTACATTACCCTTAATGGCATTTGAATACGGACATATTTTATGCGCATCCGCCACTAATTGTTCCGCCAGCTCTGCTGTAACTCCCGGTATATTTGCTGCCAGTGATGCTTTCAATCCAAAGCCGCCTTCTCCGTTTGACACCAGCCCGATCTCCACATTTACAGTAGTAGTACCGGTTTCTATTTTCCTGATACTGATGATCCGGTTCAAAGCACTGTCAAAACAAGCTGAATATCCTGCAGCAAACAACATTTCCGGGTTGGCATACCCGTCTGTGCTGCCACCCAACGCCTTAGGCATTCTTACATCAATATCTAAAACCCCGTCCGCACTTTTTACATGTCCGTTTCTGCCACCTGTTGCTTCTGCTTTAATTGAATACAATGCTTTCATACTATATTTTGCTTTATGAGAAATTTTATTTTGGTGTTCATAATCTGTTTCAATTATGAACATCCGGAAGCATTAAGAAAATGCTATTCTGAATTAAAGAATATTTATTTACAGCGTTAAATTTTATTTTAGAACTAATTCCTGATGCAAATATATTTTGCAATATTTAATTTTGAAAAATATTATTTCAAAAATTTTGTTAAGGTCCTTTTTAATCAATAAATATGTACTTTGCAGGCAATTTTGCGAATATCAACATCGATGAATTACAAGAAATACAATCCGGTACGAGGCTTGACATTAAAAGGGAAACTCCTGCTCAAATCATTAAGGGCCATATATAGATTATATCACCTGGCCAAACGTCCCGATTGGAACACCGTAATTCCTGACCATCACGAAGACCCGCTAAAAATGACGCTCACAGAAAAGCTTTATATGGGTAATAAATACTACTATAAAGCAATGATTAAAGCAGATGCGGGCAGTGACCTTGAAAGTCATTTCCAAAAACAAACATTAGAATTCAGCAAACCGGAAAATTTTATCCCCACAGCAAAGATCACTATGTCAGCTGGCGGAGATTTAATTCCTTACACCTGCATCACACCAGAATCTACGAAGCATTTATGGGATGATGTGGGCAATTATTATTTCAATAACGATATTGTACTGGCTAACCTGGAAACAGTTGCCTCACTGGAACATCCGTATTCTGCCGCACCCGAAGTAATGCTAGCAGATATGTTCTTTAATATAGACGAGAAAACATTCGACATCTTTTCCGGCAATCACCGGTTCAAAGGTTTTGATGTATTAAGCACGGCCAATAACCATACCATGGACCTGGGTGAGCAGGGAGTACTCAATACCATAAGTTTCCTGGAAAAAAATAACATCCCTTATACCGGGACAGCTAAGAACAAAGAAAGCCTTCACCAATTTCCTATATTAGAGCGTAACGGCATTCAAACAGCATTTATCGCAGCTACATTTTCACTAAACAAAGAAACACTTCCGGAAGGTAAGGAATGGCTTTGCAACCACCGCTTTTTAAATGAAGCCAACCCTGATATAGCAATTATAATAGAACAAGCCAAAATAGCCAGGGAACGTGGCGCCGATATGGTGGTGGCATGCCTACATATGGGATGCGCCTACCAGGCGTATCCAAGCGCCCATACTGTAAAGAATATTCACAATATCTGTAAACAGGCAGATATAGATATATTGATTGCCGGGCATCCGCACAATGCACAGCCATTTGAAATTTTACACCATAATAATAAACAATCCCTGATAGCTTACTCTCTCGGAGATTTTATAGCTTATGACATTTTTAAATGGTGTCATCTACCACTAATCATAAAAGTAGAAATAGAAAAAGGCACAGTCGATAGCAAGCCACATACAATTATCAGCAAATTTGAAGTAAAGCCGGTGTATATGTACCTGAACAAGGATAACGAATTGCGATTACTGGACTTTATGACACTGACTGCCGATATAGACAAGTACATCAAAGAACCTGAAGTAAAAAAAGAAGTAAAAGAACTGGAGCATTTTTTCCATAATTTTATTATCCGGAAACATCAAAAAGTCATTGCACGCTAAATCACACATTAAAAAAGAAAACAAATGTCCGCATATTGCAGTTTCATCGCCGCTTTACCCAAAGATTCCACCAACCCCAATAGAGAATACCACGACAACCATTACGGTTATAATATAGATGATGACAACGAACTATTCGAAAGATTGGTATTGGAAATAAACCAGGCAGGATTAAGCTGGACGACTATTTTAAACAAACAGGCCTCTTTTAAAAAAGCTTACAGCAATTTTGATATAAAAAAAGTAGCCAAGTATAAAGAAGCCGATATTGAAAGGTTACTCAATGATGCCGGCATCATCAGAAACAAACTAAAAGTAAACGCTGCTATTCATAATGCAAATGTCATCATCGGGCTACAAAAAGAACACGGAAGCTTTAAGAACTGGCTATTATTACACCATCCGCTAACCAAATTAGAATGGGTAAAACTGTTCAAAAAACACTTTAAGTTTACAGGTGGCGAAATTGTAGGAGAATTTTTAATGAGTATTGGCATTTTACCCGGCTCACATGCTGAGACCTGCCCGGTGTATAAAAAACTATTAAAACAAAAACCGTTATGGTTGAACAGTAAATAGAAGGTTTTAAAATTTGCTCATCATTCATTGTAATGATGGGCATTCCTCCCCTATTAGCCATTCATATTTTCAACTACTTAAACAAAGTACTGGCATTAGTAGCAAATACTTTTACTGCAATAGCCAAAAGAATCACTCCAAAAAACTTACGCACTGCCAACAATCCACCTTTCCCCAATATTTTACTGATGATATCCAATGACTTAAGCACAATATAAATTATGATTAGGTTTACAATAATAGCAATCAATACAGCACCTTCATTGTAATTTGCTCTTAGCGACATCACAGTAGTCAGAGTACCGCTACCTGCAATTAAAGGGAATGCGATAGGTACCAGATGCCCCGCTTTATCGTTAGGATCACTCTTAAAAAATTCCAGTCCCAAAATCATTTCCAAGCCAATAATAAAGATCACGATTGATCCCGCAATTGCAAAAGAGCTCACATCCAGGCCAAGTATCTTTAGGAAACCCTCTCCCAAAAACAGGAAAAGGATCATCAATCCACCCGATACCGCAGTGGCATTCAACTCATTGAGACCGCCCATTTTTTGTTTCAGGCTTATTAACAAAGGGATAGAACCAATAATATCAATTACTGCAAACAGGGTTAGAGATATTGTAAGAATATCATTGAAATTTATATCCATATTGACTATTAAAGTTGGCGAAAGTAGAAGTCTGTTTACTAAAATTAAGTTAAGTGATATTCACAAACAAAAAATTAGTTATTAGTAATCCTTTTTTTATTTTATAATTAATAATACTAATAATAATCAAACTTTCTTGGATAATTTCAAACAGGATCGTTCAGGCAAAATACAGCACATTACCCATCTGACCCGAACCATGAATAGAGCACAAACAGATATTACCGGTCAAACGTCTATCTAATGACATCAATAAAAAAACTCGCCACCGGGACGAGTTTTTTATTATATTATTTCTTTACTTATCTCACTTTTAAATGGCTGTGTACAAACAAGCCATGAATACTTTTATTTTCAACAGCAAATTTGATAGCGGTCGCAAACAAATCCGCTACAGACAATGCTTTAATTTTAGAACTTTCCTGCTTTAACGGAATCGTGTTACAAACTACCAGTTCTTCTAAAACGCTGTCCTCAATATTTTTATATGCATTACCGCTTAATACAGGATGGGTACAAAATGCACGGACACTGCGGGCGCCTTTTTCCTTGATCATTTTAGCACTTTTAGCCAATGTACCACCGGTATCACAAATATCATCAATCAGAATAACATCCCTGTCCGTCACATCACCAATCAAAGTCATGCTGGCAATTTCGTTAGCACGTTTGCGGTGCTTATCACAGATTACCATTTCCGCATTAAAATAACTGGCAAATTCACGGGTCCTGTTGGTACTTCCCACATCCGGCGCGGCAAATGTTAAGTTCTCCAATTTCAGGTTCTGAATGTAAGGAATAAAAATAGCGGAACTGTCCAGGTGATCTACCGGAATATCAAAGTAGCCCTGGATTTGTGGCGCATGCAGGTCCATTGTAATGATCCTGTCGGCACCGGCAGCTACCAGTAAGTTAGCAATCAGTTTACTGCCAATAGCCACACGGGGCTTATCCTTTCTATCCTGGCGTGCGTAACCATAGTAAGGAATAACGCAGATTACTTTTTGAGCACTCGCTCTGCGTGCAGCATCTATCATTAGCATCAGCTCCATCAGGTTGTCGGTGGGAGCACTGGTACTTTGTACGATAAAGACATAGTCGCCACGTACACTTTCAATGTACTGTACACCTATTTCACCATCGCTGAATTTCTGAACATTGCAATTGCCAAGTCTTCCGCCATAACTTTTTGCAATTTTTTCTGCCAAATACTTGGATTCGGTACCGCTAAATATCCTAGCACGTTCGTTCATAGCATTATCTTTTATCGCTATTTATTTTTATTATTGTATCTTTAATAGCAATTCAGTTCTAAAAAAATTTACGCAAAGATAATGCAGCTTTTGCCAAAAAGATGAATGCCATGGAAAAAATAAAAAATCCTTATACTTCTATTAAGCATTGGGCCGAAGACGACCGTCCCAGGGAAAAGATGATCAATAATGGTGTACATGTACTTTCTGCAGCCGAGCTCCTCGCTATCTTAATTAATAATGGCACCCCCAATAAATCCGCCTTAGATTTATCAAAAGAACTACTGTCCCTTTTCAACAACAGCATCCAGCAGCTTAGCCGGGCATCATTAAAAGACCTGCAAAAAGTAAAGGGTCTCGGACCTGCAAAAGCAGTAACTATCAAAGCAGCTCTGCAACTGGCATTAAAAAAAGAAGAAGAATTACTGGAAACCATCCAGATAAAATCCAGCAAAGACATAGCCGGGTTCCTGAAAAACAAACTCCAGGACGAACCAACTGAAAACTTCATGGTAGTTTACCTGAACCAAAATGGTAAAATACTCTATTACCATGTGCATACTTATGGTGGCATGACAAGTACCATCGTAGATGTACGTCCTATTATGCGCACTGCTTTAGAGCAACGGGCGGTCAGCATGATTTTATGCCATAACCACCCGTCCGGCAATCTCAAACCCAGCCAGCAGGATAAAAATATTACCAACAAAATAAAACAAGCAGCCATACTGTTCGATATAAAAGTACTGGACCACATTATAGTTAGTCATGAAGGGTATTACAGTTTCGCAGATGAAGGCCTGCTATAAGACAGGATTTTTACCATGATACTATAACCTTATAAGTGACTAATCTACGTTAGCCGTCAACCAGGATTCGTCAGAGAACCATACAACAAGCATTAGTCTAATTTATTCATAATTCTTAATGGTTGATTGCAATTCCATTTTAAAACTATAAATATCATCTAAAGAACCAATCAGCTTCTTTTCACCATTATCCTTTCCATTATTAAATAGTTCAACATACTTGTTTGAAGAATTAAAATGCAAACGGCAAATTGGCTTACGGTTATTATTATCCAGTAAAATGCCAAAATAAGATTGAGTATCTCTGAATGAAATTCTGGTAGCAGGCAAAATTTCTCTTAAAATCGCTTTAATAATTTGAGCACCCTCCATTTCTTCTTCAGTAGTGATCAATTTAGGCCCGTCACTATTATCATCAATTGAAATGATCTGCTCTACGGACTTCGACGGAACTGATTCATTAATGTTCAACGCATTTTTCAACCTGAAACTTATAGATTCATTGATGGAATTAGAGAAAGCCATTTTTGTGTATTCTTTAAATGTAGCCAGCCTCGAAGCAATTAATGGCTTCGTAAAAAAACGGTTCACTAATAACTTTACAATTTCATCAGATGGCTCCTGTAATTCCTTATCGAATTCAGCCCTGATGGCCTTAATATATTTCAAAGATTCCGCGGAATCCAAAATTTCCTCCAGGTTATAACTGTTTTTAGAAAAGTTTTCCAATATTTTCAAACCTGTATCTTTTAAATTAGACAAGTCCAGCGTAAAAAATGGCTTTTCGTCCATGATATTCGGCTTTTCTAAATCAGAGTAAAAATTATATTGATGACCATTCGTCAGAACGCCAAACCGGGATTTTGATACATGGTAATATCTATGCAATTGAGAGTTATGGGCATCCACATTTTCTTTCCAGTGTTTACATTCAATAATCAGGATAGGCTCACCATCTCTTTTTATAACATAATCAATCTTTTCACCTTTCTTAGTACCAATATCACAAACAAACTCCGGGATCACTTCCGTAGGATTAAAAATATCGTAACCCAATATTTGAATAAATGGCATTACAAAAGCATTTTTAGTTGCTTCCTCAGTATTTATTTGCTCTTTCAAAGAGTCCACTCTTTGGTGCAGTTGCTCCAATTTTAGTTTCAGGCTGGTTTCCATATTTATATTCTTTTAATTAAAATAATTTACTTGCATCCATATTTTACAGCTTCCAATATTACAGGGCTGGTCATTGCCGATAAATAGAATCTATTCAGGCACATATCCAACTTTGCCGCTTAAAATACCAATGTCACATGCAATAATATCCATATTAAATAACCGGATATTACGGAAAACCGTAAAGCAAAACTCTATTACAAATATCAATACGGCTTCAGCGTTCCCGGAATACAAAAGATGCTTGCAAAAAGCCACATTAACATTTGATTATTGTAAGTTTTAGCGCTAATCCTGTTTTTCGTGGGCAATTAACAGTAAATTAGCACCCAATTACTTAATACCGTATTACAATGAAGATAACAGTCAACTTTGTTCGTGTTTTTGTAGGATTATTATTTATATTTTCCGGTTTAATAAAAGCCAACGACCCGCTTGGGCTGGCTTATAAAATGGATGAATACTTTAATGTCTGGCATATGAGCTGGGCAAGCACTTTCAGTTTGTTCCTCAGCATTAGCATGAATATTTTTGAGATTGTAGCTGGCGTTGCACTCATTGTCGGGTACAAACCAAAACTTGTAACACCTCTGTTATTAATCCTTATTATCTTCTTTACATACCTGACCGGATATGCTGTACTAAGCGGTAAAATAAAAACCTGTGGCTGCTTTGGCGATTGCATTCCATTGGAAGCCTACCAGTCATTTATCAAAGATTTGATACTGCTGGTACTGATCGTATTCCTTTATGTTAAACGCCAATTAATAACACCCTGGTTAAACCATAAATTAAGTGCCTTAATAGTCGCCATCAGCTTTGCAGTGGTAGGACTTGGACAAGGATATGTTCTGAAAAATCTGCCTGTAATAGATTGTTTACCATATGCAGCAGGAAAAGACCTGCAGGCACAAATGAAGCCTGCACCAGGCAGCATTCCGGATAGTACAGCAACATATTTTGTGTATAAAAAAGACGGTAAAAACGTCACTTTCGATGCCAACAACTTCCCTGAGGATTTCGATGAAACTACTTACGAATATGTAGACAGGGAAACAAAAATTGTCCGTAAGGGCAATGCCATCATTAAGATCCAGGATTTTACACTTTACGACGAAGCGGGTACCGACGTTACAGAAAAAATACTGAAGCAGCAGTTTCCGTATATACTGTTTTTTGCCAAAGGCTTTGACGGCAAAAAACCAGAATGGTACGATCAGTTAAAAGAAATCAATCAACTGGCATTTGCCAAAAAAATACCGGTATACTTAGTCACTAACGAGCCTGCTATTGCCAATGATTATTTCAACAAAGCAGAAAGCCTTGGCATCAGTATATTAAGATTAGATGGTACTGTTATGAAAACTATGTTACGCTCAACAGTTGGTCTTATACAGATGAACGGCCCTGTTGTGGTAAAGAAATACTCAGAAAACAATATCGGCAGTTTTATAAAAACAATAAAATAAAAGGCAATGTCAGTAAAGGCAAGCATCATAACCATAGGTGACGAATTATTAATTGGACAGGTAATAGATACAAACAGCGCGGTAATTGCTCAGTTATTGAATGGTATCGGCATAAGCGTCAGCCTGCGGCTAGCCGTAGGAGATGATAAAGTCAATATACTGGATGCGCTGAATACAGCCGAATCTCAATCGGATATAATAATTATCACAGGCGGACTCGGGCCTACAGCCGACGATATTACCAAACCTTTGCTTTGCGAATACTTTGGAGGTACACTTATCGAAAATAAAGAAGCGAGAGAAAATGTTATTAGTATTTTTACAAAAGCCAATCGTCCCGTAACCGAACGTAACCTGACCCAAGCGTTGGTACCAGATGTTTGTACCATGCTACTGAATGTACGTGGCACAGCACCGGGCATGCTATTTCGTAAAAACAATAAAGTCTATTTCAGTCTTCCGGGAGTACCACACGAAATGAACGGATTAATGCAGAGTCACGTATTACCATACCTATATGACCATTACCCTTTACAGGTGATAGCCCACCGCACTATGACCACCGCCGGCATTCCTGAAAGTAGTATTGCAGATCATATAAAAAGTTTCGAAGAAGCCCTGCCCCATTATATAAAACTGGCTTACCTGCCAAATTATGGCCTGGTAAGACTAAGATTAACAGGTACAGGAAACAGTATTTCCGATATCAATACCCGGTTAGACCAACAGTTCTCGGAATTACAAAGCCTGTTAAAGGACCATATTGTAAGTAATAGAGATGAAACCATGCAGGAAACTGTAGCCAGGTTGTTGCAACAACAAAACAAAACGCTTGGAACCGCTGAAAGTTGCACAGGTGGTTATATCGCACATCTGGTCACATCCATGGCCGGTTCCAGTAATTATTATCTTGGAAGCGTGGTTAGTTATGCCAACAGCGTAAAGCACGATATACTAAATGTCAGCCAGGAAAGTTTAGATACCGTTGGCGCAGTAAGTGAGCCTGTGGTCATCGATATGGTAAATGGCATTTTGAACCGGTTAAAAACAGATTATGCCATTGCCACTTCTGGCATCATGGGACCTGGAGGCGGTACCGACACCAAACCGGTAGGTACCGTTTGGGTTGCGGTAGGCAACAAAAATAAAATAGTGACGCAATGCTTCAAACTTCGTTACGAGCGTCAGAAAAATATAGAAGTCACCGCTATATATGCCCTAAACCTGTTAAGAAAATTCATGGTAGAAAATAATTGAGAAGTATTGAAGAACAAATATTAAATACTATATAAAACTGTATAAAACAAATACTGTTAGTTCATGCTATGTTTGGATAAACTAATCCAAAAACCTGTTCTTCAATTCCTTGGTTGGAATCCAGCATTGTTCGCTCTTTCCAAACCAGCGATAACGGTTTTTAGCAATAGCAGTATAAACCGCATCTCTTATTAATTTAGGTACCAGTAAAAACACCTGGAATAAAGGCCAGCCGCCGTTTAAGTATTTTGAAACACGGATCGCAGCGGACGATTTGGTATAGAGTTTACTTTCATCCAGGAAAATAAATGAATGAAGAAAGTCTTCTGGCAAATTATTATCTAAAAGCAATTGCCGGCCAACATCGCTTTGCAATGAGGCAAACTGAATATTTGCAGCTTTATTCCTCTTGAGAACGAATTGTACTGCACCATTACATAAATTACAAACGCCGTCAAATAATAACACCTTTGCCATCTTACACAAAAATATAATTTTCTTTTACCTTATTAACAATAATTATCTTATTTAACTTTATCAAAATAAATTTAATTTTTAACATTGCAGTCTTTTACAAAAAAAGGGATATGAATTAGTGAATTTCATTGCATATCCAAGTTTCGGAACCAATTTATTGCCATTTACTATATGAAAAAGCATGATAAATCCGGGCATATTCTTCAAATTTATGACAGGCTCAGACAATCACCTGTCACCCTGGAAGTCTTATATGCGTGGATTACCAAACAAGGCATAGATATTTCCAAAAGAACATTATACAGGTACCTGGATGACCTGGAGAAAAATATAAAGTTTGATGGCGAAAAGCTTTTAGTATACGAAAACGAGTTTAACAAAAAAACCTGGAAACTTGAATTTGAGCATTCCAGCTCAAAATTTACCAGTTACGATATCAACAGCTTCTACATAATGCGTAATATGGGCCCTATGGCCCTAAGGCAGGGCCGCGATTCCAGCTTTAAAAAATGGGATGAATTTCTGTATACACAAACCAGCAAAAGCACCTTCGAAAATACAGTTGATGTCAACAACCTTTCATTTGCGCATTCCAACTTCACACATTCATTATATTCGAAAGAAGAACACGATTACCTGGAAGAAATTATCCACTCCATCCAAAACCATCAGAAAGTAAAGTTGCTGAACCCTGATTATTTCGTCTCATTCATACCATGCCATTATAATATTGATCACTACCTGCTGCCCATGCAGGTATTATATCATGCCGGCGCCATATGGATCGCATTCTGCTATCCTGAATGTGACATCTTTTTCACTTTGCCTTTCAGCATAGACATGAAATTGAAATTCTCACAGTATATTTATAATCCTCAGCATTATTTTTCCAAACTAAAAGAGTTTTTCAAAAACAACTTAGGGCTTACACCGAATATCAATGATGACGTCTATGAAATAGAGTTCCAGTTAGATGTTTTTTACTCCCAGGTACTAAAGAACCGCTTTTTTCATCATACCCAAAAAGTAACAATAGACGATGAAGGTTATGCTACCATACAGTTTCAATCGGGCATCAACATCGATCTTATTTTCTTTTTACTCCATTATTTACCTGGCGTAAGAATTATAAGACCACAAATACTCATAGAAATAGTAGACATGCATCTTTTAAAATACCAGGAAAATAAAAAGGGATTCAAGTAAATAAGGCCAATCACTTGTTATTTAACAAAAAGTAAGTAATTTTGCACTGAAAATAATGCCCGGGGTGCTTTAAAACAAGTTTTAAAGCTGAGACATCACCCGTTGAACCTGAACAGGTTAAAACCTGCGTAGGGAGAGTATAAGCACATCAATAGCTTACTGCAGAAGCTATCCTTATCCACAACGTACACGGGCAAATCCATCATTTTTTTAATTTAAAAAATTAACATGAAACGGATTTGTTTAATCATTTCTTCTGTTTTTTTAACCGGTTCTCTTTTTGCTCAGAACCAGATCAGCGGGGTCGTTACCGACCAGTCAGGCGCACTAAATGGTGCCAGTATTTTAGTTAAAGACAATGTCAACAAATTTGCCATTACCAATGCGAACGGCGAATTCCTCATTAAAAATTTAAGTAGCGGACAAATTACGCTGATAACAAGCTATGCCGGCTACAAACCGGACACACTTAAAGTTGAGTTACCTTACAACAAGGCTTTAGCCATTAAGTTACAAGCCTTACAATCGTCACTCCAGCCCGTTGAAATAAAAGCGATTCGTGCTACAGACAATGCACCGTTTGCAAAAACAGACCTGAGTAAAGCCGCCATCGAAAAGAATAATCTTGGCCTGGAACTCCCATACTTGCTGGACCAGACACCGGGAGTAGTGATAAGCAGTGATGCGGGTAATGGTGTTGGTTATACCGGTATTCGCATTCGTGGCAGCGATGCTACAAGGATCAACATGACCATCAACGGCATCCCTTATAACGACGCCGAGAGCCAGGGTTTATTTTTTGTGAACATGCCGGACCTTGCGTCCAGCATTACCAGCGCGCAGATACAGCGAGGTGTTGGTACCAGCAGCAATGGTGCCGGGGCATTCGGTGCTTCTATGAACTTTAGCACACATGCTTACAATCCCGTGCCATATGCTGAAATCAACAACACGGTCGGTTCATTTAATACTGTAAAGAATACTTTAAAATTAGGTTCAGGTCTTATTGGCGGAAAATTCACATTGGATGCCCGTTTAAGCCGTGCTACCAGTGACGGCTATATAGACAGGGCCAGCAGTGATTTAAAAAGTGCCCAGTTCAGCGCCAGCTATTGGGGCCAGAAGTCCAGTTTAAAGCTGAATGTTATTCTTGGTCAGCAGAAAACATACCAGGCATGGAATGGCATTAACCAGGATAAACTGGATAATGACAGAACTTATAACCCTGTTGGATTAAAAGGCGATGGCACTTTTTACGATAATGAAACCGATAATTACAAACAAAAATTATTTCAATTACTGTATTCACATTCGCTAAGAAACAACTGGACATTTAACACCGCCGCTTTTCTTACATTGGGTAAAGGTTATTACGAGCAATACCGTGTAAAAGACAACCTGAAAGATTACGGTTTACAGGATGAAGAAACGGACCTGATCCGCCGTCTGTGGTTAGATAACGCTTTCTGGGGACAGACAATCAGTTTACAAAAATCGGCCGGTAAACACGACCTTACCTTCGGCGGTGGCTGGAGCAATTACTCTCCTGCCAAACACTTCGGTGACATTATATGGACCGCATCCAATCCGGCACTGAACCACCAATGGTACAATCTGCGCTCACGTAAAACTGATGCCAACTTTTATACAAAATATACTTATAAAATCAATTCCAACTGGCAATTGTTCGGTGATCTCCAGTTTCGTTATGTCAATTACAAACTGGGCGGGTTCAGAAAGCACCCGGATTTGCATTACAACGAAAAATGGCTGTTCGTCAATCCTAAAGCAGGTATCAGCTATGCCAAAAATAACTGGCATGGGTTCTTTAGCTATGCAGTAGGCAATAAAGAGCCGAACAGGGATGATTTTGAGACCGGCGAAAATAATAAACCTAAAAGAGAACAATTACACGATTTCGAGTTAGGCATTGGCAGAAAAAACATATTGAAAGGCTGGCATGCCAATATTACCCTATACAATATGCAATACAAAGATCAACTGGTAGTTACAGGGCAAATAAATGATGTAGGTGCCACTGCAAGAACCAATGTTGCCAGCAGCTACAGAACCGGTATTGAGTTTGAATCACAGTACAGTTATAAAAACTTTGGATTGAAGTATAATATCGCATTAAGCGTGAATAAAATTAAAGACTTCGTCCAGTACATAGATAACTGGGATACTGAATTGCAGGAAACCAGGCTTTACGGTAAAACCAATATTGCGATGTCGCCATCAGTAGTACAAGGCATCAATTTATTTTATAATCCGATAAAAAACATTAACTTTGATGTATTCAGCAAATACATTAGTCGCCAATACCTGGATAACACATCCAGTAAAGAAAGAAGCCTGGATGGTTATTTCGTAAATGATGCCCGTGCAACATATACATTCAAATCCACAAAATTTGTAAAAGAAATTAAATTTGTTGTACAGGTAAATAATTTATTCAACACATTATATGTTGCCAATGGTTATACATACAGTTATATAACCGGTAATCAGATAGGATCTGACAATGGTTATTATCCTATGGCTACAAGAAATATTCTGGTAGCACTGAACATAAAATTGTAGTAAATTTTTATTGCTATGATCCTAAAACAAATGCCCCGCTAAAAAATAGCGGGGCTGTTTATTGTAAGTTATCTCACAAAGCTGCACCTATATTTGAATGTTCCAAGGCTGCGTGATACGTGGGTGGCGAGGCACGAGCCAGTGCGACGCAGGAGCACCGAGCGTAGCGGAGCCCAAAGTAGCACGGACTACAGTTGAAACCAGATATACAGCCCATAGCCCCAAAAAATAAAAAAATGACGCCTGTTTTTATGTTTTACACATTTATACAAGCCTATTGTTAAAAATATTGTTTGCCTTTAACAATTATGAAGATGGCATTATGAAAAGGCTTAGTTACCTTTGCGATGTTTGTAAAAATTAGGGTTTTATGAAGAAGCTTCACATTTTTTTATTAGTTGCTGTTGCGGCTGCCATTGCTATATTAGTTTCGTACTCAACCGACTTAACCACTTACGATACCATTGACTCCGCAAAAAATAAACCGGGCCAGTTTGTACATTTAATAGCCAAATTAGATAAAGAAGCGCCAATAGAGTTCGACCCGGTAAAAAACGCTAATTATTGCAGTTTTACCATCGTGGATTCTTTAGGGGCCACCAGTAAAGTTATTAGCTACAAACCAAAACCACAGGACCTGGAAATGAGTGAAAGAGTGGTTTTAAAAGGCAGAATGGAAGCAGATGGCTTTTATTGCGACGACATCCTTTTGAAATGTCCCAGTAAATATAAAGACGACATGAATGCTGCTCAAAACAAACTTGAAGCCAGAAACGGTTAATTCAATGAGCAAAATTGACAAATAAATTTTTTTAATGCAGGTGTGAGTACCTGCATTATTTTCAATAAATAGAACGTAGCACTGCTACCAACCTCAATACTTCAATTATAACATGGAATTCATTGGCGAACATCTGATCCCCGGGAAGCTTGGACATTTCTTTGTTTTATTATCATTTATCTCCTCTTTAATAGGCGCCATTGCTTATTATAAATCTACAAGATCAGTTTTTGAATCAGAAGACAGTAAATACTGGACGAAACTGGCCCGTTTTTTATTCGCGTTTCAGACCATTGCTATTTTAGGCATTTTCATCACGCTTTATTACATTATCTCTCACCACTTATTTGAATACAAATATGCCTGGCAACACAGCAGTCGCGCATTGCCCATGGAGTATTTATTAAGTTGTTTCTGGGAAGGCCAGGAAGGAAGTTTCATGCTATGGAGCTTTTGGAATGCCGTAATAGGCTGGGTGCTTATAAGCAGGAAAGGCAAGTGGGAAGCACCTGTCATGACTATTATGAATCTGGTGCAGATCGTTATCTCGTCCATGCTTTTAGGCCTGGTTGTCTTTGGTCATAAATTCGGCAGCAACCCTTTTGTACTCTTACGCAACGAAATGGACGCACCGATCTTCTCTACGCCTAATTATCTTGATTTTATAAAAGACGGTAACGGCCTGAACGCCTCACTGCAGAATTACTGGATGGTTATTCACCCGCCGGTATTATTCTTAGGCTTCGCTTCTACCCTTGTACCATTTGCTTTTGCATTGGCTTCGTTCTTAAGAAGAGATTATCATAACTGGGCTGCACCGGTATTGCCATGGGCACTATTCGCTGTTGCCACATTAGGTACAGGCATCATGATGGGTGGCGCCTGGGCTTATGAAAGTTTAACTTTTGGTGGCTACTGGGCATGGGACCCGGTAGAGAATGCCTCCCTGGTACCATGGCTCGTACTCATAGCGGGTATTCATACCAATATCGTTTACAAAAACAGCGGGTATTCCCTTAAAAGTACTTACTTCTTTTATATTATAGCATTCTGCCTCATCGTTTACTCTACCTTCCTTACCAGGAGCGGTGTTTTAGGCGATACTTCCGTACACTCATTTACCGACCTTGGTATGAATGTACAGTTATTCCTGTTCCTGAGTTTTGTTATCTGGCTGCCGAATATCATACATGCCAAAGGCCTTACTAACAAGCTAATAATAGGATTCATTTATTTAGCATTATGTATTCTTACTTACAAATTCGCTATCGTAAGTTTTGCGACCATTGTAGGCGGCATGGTATTTACAGCTGTTCAGCTAAGCCGTAATAAAGATATCCCCCATATAGCGAAAGAAGAAAACCTCTACAGCCGTGAATTCTGGATCTATATTGCATCCCTGGTATTTTTCCTGTCAGGCATTGTCATCATTGCCAAAACATCCTTACCGGTGTTTAACCAGTTATTCAATACCAGCATCGCCCCTCCGGAGGACATCGAGTTCAGCTATAACCAGATACAAATATGGGTGGCCATCGTAGTAGGCTTCCTTACAGCAGTAGCCCAGTATTTACGCTACAAAGACACCCCTGTAAAATCTGTACTTAAAAAATTACTGATCCCGACACTGGTAACGCTTGGTTTATATTTACTGTTTGTATTAACCATTGGCATTAAATACTACAAAAAGGGATTAGGCTTCGAAATAGCCATTCATGCCGCCTTATTTATGGGTATTTATGCTGTTATTGCTAACCTGCTGTATATTTTCAGCGGCCTGAAAGGCAACCTGAAACTAAGCGGCGCTTCCATTGCACACGTCGGCTTCGGACTCGTATTGGTAGGCATTCTTATTTCATCTGCCAATAAAGAAACCATCAGTATCAATACTACCGGTATTTCACCTTTAAAAATGAAAGATGATAATGATGCCAACAATAACCCGGCAGAAAATACCACATTGATCAAAGGCATAAGTACGGACATGAAAAAGTACATGGTTACTTATGTAAAAGATACCGTGAACCCACGCGATGGCAAACGGTACTATGAAATAGATTTTGTTAGCAAAGACAGCAGCGAACGTTTTAAACTGTATCCAAACCTGATAGAAAATAATAAAGGCGGCGAAGGTTTAATGCCTAACCCGGATGCAAAGCATTATTTATCCCACGATGTATTTGGTTATGTCACATTCCTGAGTGATCCTAATGTAAAAGATAAAGACACCACCACCTTCCGGAACAAGACCATTAAAATAGGCGATACCACTTTTTACAGCAATGGCATGTGGGTAGTAAACAGCCTCGAACTGAATCCTCCTGACAGCCGTTTTGAAGCCTTCAGAAAAGATACTGTTTTAGCTGCAGATATTACTGTAATATCCAAAGACGGCCGCTTTTATAAATCACGGCCTGCATTTAAACTGGAAGGCAACCAGATAAATATGTTACCAGACACTGTCATGAGTCAAAGCCTTGTATTTGCATTGATCAAACCCGGTGATTTAGAGAAAAAAGAAGTGGAAATTGGCATTAAAGAATCAAATGCCATCCTTGATTTCATTACCCTTAAAGTGTACAGTTTCCCTGGCATAAACATCCTTTGGTTCGGTATTATTGTTATGGTAATCGGTACATTTATAGCCATTGTACACCGTGTAAAACTCCTTAAGCGGACAGCAAAACAATAGTATATCATTTCAGGGCTAATGGACAAAATAGTTGGTAAAATCTGTTGTAATGTATACTGGTATTAGCTTTGCAGAAATCAAAGGCATTGAATAAAAAAACTGCTTTTATTGTAGAAGCAAAATTGTTTCAAAATACGGACTTCAAAGAGGTATTCAACGTTATAAGTGTGCTGCTTGTGGAAAGATATTTCAAGGCAGATCATCAATAGACTCTTCTATTCTTTGGCTAGAGTATACAAAAGGGAAACAAACCTATCGTCAACTTGCCGACAAATATGACTGTTCTGTAAAAACTATTCAGCGAAAATTGGATGTGGTCAAAATACAACAACAAACTACTTTTTTGCCTGTTGCCAATGTGTTGATGGATACTACTTAACGTGAGTTTTGGGTCCTGTTATTTAAAAATAGTAGGTAATCGCTCTAAAAAAGTATAAGCACATATCCCAGCAAAAGTGTTTAGTAAAGCATTGATTGGACTTCTATGTCGAGTATGTTCAATATTGCAAACGGTCTTAAGTATATCATTAATAGACTCAATCATGCCTCTTTTTTTGAGTAGTAATTTTTGATGGTAATTCATCAATTTGTTTTTCATATTTGATTTAATCCCTGTAATTAATTGTACTCCTTTGCTCAATAATTGTTCAAAAGCTTTTTGATTAATGAATCCTCTGTCAGCAAAAAACTGTCCTTTTAACTTACCTAAAAGTTTAAGAATATGATCGGTATTATTGTCAGCTACATTTCCAGGTGTAAACATTA
>JAQGEF010000029.1 GCA_027854065.1 Polluticaenibacter yanchengensis
AAAGTCACTAAGAAAAGGTATGGAAAACATAAAACTCAAAAAAATTATAGAAACAATATTTAGCAACAATCCTTAGCTAAATGACATTGGGCTGCCGGATATGGCAGGTGGCGAGGCACGAGCCAGTATTTTGTGTGCTGATTTTTTTGATATCTATAAATAGCAATATTCCTGTGCAGCGAAGCGTTGCACACAAAATACCATGCCTGCAGTAGCCGGAACAAATGTTGATCAAGTGATCAACGGCAGATAGCCCCTCAATCAAATATTGATCGGGCTAATCTGTTTATTTAAGGTTATAAAATAATGAGACTCCTAATGTTTCCGCCTTGCCGGTATTAAAGATATTTGTGTAACCAATTGATTTCACCGCATTTTTTATTCCTCTTTCGTAGTTTACTTCTACACGCAGGTGCTTATAAACATACCCAACCGTGGCCAGCAGGCGCGGATCGTATTTGTTTACCTTTGTAGCGGGTTCTATCTGGCCCATTCTTATGGTACCGACATCCACATCTGCTGTTGGATATGATGACAGGAAGTTCATATTGCCATCATATAATTCCAGGTTTTCAGTTTCCTTATATTTTATGAGGAATGAGTTTTGGATACCGGCTCCTATATACAATTCGGGCTTTATTTTATAGACCAGGGAAACCGGTACACTCAGGTATTTAAAGCTTTTGAAGGTGGTCGTTTTCGTTACATTTTTTACAACACTTGTATTGGTGTCAAATGTTTTAGTATATGCATCTTCGGACACTACATTTCCATTGCCGTTTAACAGGACCAGACCGGTACTTAAAGAGAATTTGCCGGATAGTGGGAGCATTATTTTAGAGGTAAAGTGGTACCCTAAATTTTTATTATTCAACCCTTTTTCCACGCCCATTCCTGCCATCCATTCAAATTGTTTTTTGTTTGGTGTATTCCTTTTTACAGGAACTGTTGTTTCACTTTCCATCTTATCGTTGGCATCGGGCATCGTCACATTTCCTCTGGATAATGCTGCAATGTCAAGGTTTTGTTCTGCACCGGATTGTAATGCGGTGTAGGTATCCGAATGATCCGTGTTGATGTTTGTAACAGGTGACGAGTTGAGAGTATTGATCTCAAAACCTGCATCAGCGTTAAGGAAAACTGCATTGGCATTAAGTGTGCCTGATGTATTGGTTACAGGACTGCGTTTTGTAGTTGACCGTTTTGTTTTTTGTGCGTTTTGATGAATGGCAGCAAGTGTTTCTATGTTCCTGGTACCGCTACCAATATTTGCACCACCGGCAATGGCACCGGCAGGATCGCTCTGCTGGCTTAGCGGATTGCTGTTAATATCCGGAGCTGCCAGATCTATGTTTGACATAGACTTATCACCTGGCACAGAAGCTGGTGTATTGCTGTTTGTTGTAGCTGCAACATCATTGCCGGCAGTATTTACCGGTACCTGATTGCTTTCAGAAAAATCTGCAGGCTTCTTCTGCTCTTTTGCAAAAGGTTGAGTTTGTGTTTCTGAAAGCTTATCTCCGGAATTGACTGATGTTGATTTTTCTGGAGTTATCAAAAAGAAACTAATAACAGATGCTGCTGCTAAAATTGGAAAAAAAACAAGCCATCTCCGCTTTTTTTTCTTTTCATCTTCAGCAGGCAGCACTGGCATTTGTTCATCAAGCAGCTTGCTCATTGAAGCCCAGCCAGCATCGCTATCAATGCTGAATGGTTGGGATGTGTTTTTTTTATTTGCTTCAGATTGGCTCATGCCTGACATTTAATATTGCTGTAATTTTAGTTTGTCTTTTAGTTTTTTCCTGGCATCGGACAAATGCCACCTGCTGGTGGATTCGGTGATATTTAACAACTGAGAAATTTCCTGGTGTGTGAAGCCGTCTAATACCGCCATATTGAACACTGTTCGTGTTACGTTTGGTAATATTTTTATGTATTCCATCAGTTCCTGTAGGTCGAACCTGGAATAAATATTGTGCTGCTCACTGTATTCGGGTAATTCCTCTGTATAAATATACTCAATTTGCCGTTTACGTTCGGATAATGAAGTTAAAACAGTATTAATGACTATGGTTTTAAACCATGAATTAAAAGTACCAAGATCCTGGTTATACTTATCAATGTTTTTAAACATTTTCAGATAAGCATCGTTCAATACTGATACTATTTTCTGGTCATCACAGGAAATATATCTCTGACACACTTTTACCATATCCGCATAGAAATACTTATAGAGCTTTTCTTGCGCCTCTCTATTATTTTTTCTGCAACCATCTATAATAATATGTAACTGGTCTGTGGTCAAAATTTACCCTGTTTCTCTACTATCCCTCTTTATTACTTATGAACCTGAGTTAAGTAGTGTCACCAAATGTTAATGAATGTTGTGCAAAGTACTTCCAGAAAACTCCTTTGGCATATTTTTCACTAAAACATTAACAATCCGGTGACTACCAACTTCTAACTCACGCTGCCAGATTCCTGCTAAAACCGGTTAAGTTTCAGCTACTTTTCAAACTAAATTTTTTAATAAAACCCGGGGACTATTTATTAACAAATCCAAGTTCTTTTACGACAGTATTATCTGTCCAGCGAACGATTAAGCTGTCCGCAGATAATTTCAAAATCTTCATCTTGTGAATTTTGTCAGTCGCTTTCGCTTTAAAGAACAAACTGTCTGTAGTGGTATTGATAGTATAAGTACTTGAATAATATGGTAAAATTGTACTGTCGCAGGCAGTGGTACCATCAGAAAAGCTGTAGTTTGTGGTATTGAACTTCAATACATCGTCTTTCATACAATCTTTATACACTGATGTTGCATTGTTGCTTGCATCAATAACATTTGCTTTTTTAATTTTCCAGTCTTTATCAATTAACAATTTAACTTTTTCCGGTAAGTTGTCATTATCGTCTTTATCACAAGCGATTAATGTAAGAGAAGCGATGCCTAATACTAAAGACCCTTTAATGATGTTTTTCAAATTCATTTTACAATTTTTTTGAAGTTGGTGATTATTTGTCGATTCCGGTTTCTTACATATATTAACTATGGTTAAGGATGTTCTGTTGGGTGATATTTGATTTTTTTTCAAAAAAGTTTTTTCCTGAAATTTATATTGACAATGGCTTGTATAAATTTTATATTAGCGCTACAATAAATACTAATATGAAATACCCGGGAAGACTTATTAAACAAGGTGAGAAAGATAAGGCCATTGTTAAAGCCCTGCAACAAAGCCTGAAGGACCTGGGTATTGACCCAGGTGCAATTGATGGAGACTTTGGAAAGACAACTAAAAGTGCGGTGCAATACTTTCAATCTACAAATGTGGATGAAAACGGGAATCCTCTTGTGGCAGATGGTGTGGTTGGTGCCATTACCTGGCAGGTTCTGTTTGGCAAAAAAACAGTACCGGAAAATTCGAAGCCTCAAGGCAGGCTAATGAAAAAAGCAATTGAGGTTGCGCGGTCACAAATCGGGATAATGGAGAAACCGCCTGGCAGTAATGCCGGTAAAGAGGTGGAAATGTACCTGGCATCTACCGGTCTTGGAAAAGGTTATGCCTGGTGTATGGCATTCGTATATTATGTATTTAATGAAGCTGCTAAAGAGTTGGGCATTAGTAATCCGTTGGTAAAAACGGCGGGCTGCCTTACTCAATGGAATAAGACAACATGCCGGAAAATTAAAAAAGCGGAAGCTGTGGCGAATCCTGCCCTGATTGTGCCTGGCTCTATTTTTATAATGGATTTTGGCAGTGGCCTGGGGCACACGGGTATTGTTGTGTCGGTTAGTGGCGGATTTATTACAACCATTGAGGGCAATACGAATAACAGTGGCTCAAGAACCGGCATTGGCGTGTTTGAGCTATCACACAGGAAAATAAATTCTGTGAACAAGGGCTTCATTATTGCTTCGGAATAAAATATGCGGTACTACAACGGGGGTTGCTTATTTTAAACAACCTTATTTTATGTCCTTTTAATGTTTGTACTTGTGAGTAATTTATACATAACAAAGAAAAACAACATAAGCCCTCCGCCAATAATGCCTGCAAACGGGTCTTTAATTAAGATACTGACAGTTATAAATAAAAAGGCTACTATATAAAATATGGGGATGAATGGATAAAGCTTCATTTTAAAAATGGGTGTATTCTGCTCATCCAAATGTTTTGTTTTTTTACGTAAAATAAAAATGCTGGCTACGGCTGTGGCCAGCCCGATGCTATCGAGGAAGATTACCCTGTCCAAAATGGTTTCTACTTCGCTGCTGAAAATTAATGTCAACACCGAAATGGCTGTGAATACCGGCAAGGAAAAAGTGAGTACCTGCTTTTGATTTTGTTTTGCAAAAGAGGGGTGTAATACGTTATCTTCTGCCATTGCATACATTACCCTGGGATTGCTCATGAGACCGATATTGACGTATGCTAACACACTGAAAAACAGCAGGAAGCACATAATATTATAAGCGGTACTGCCAAACATTGTTTGCATATGCCTGGCTGCCAGGTCATTTTTATTTGCCTTCATTCCTTCCATTCCCAGTACGTTGTAATAAGAATAGTTGACTAATAAATAAAATGCGAGAATGATGATGATGCCTGTAATAATGGCTCTCGGTATTGTTTTTTGCGGATTATGTACTTCTCCGCCAAAATTAATTGTTTGCTGGTATCCGCCGTAACTAAAAGAGACGGCTATCATGGCAATGCCGAGTGCCCTGATATAGTCAATGGTTTCCCAGCTTTGAGTGGCCTTGTTTATTACAATTTTATCTGCTTCATGTATGGGCTGACTTCCTGAATAAAACGCACCAATACAGATAGCCAGTAAAATACCAATTTTAGTGACCATTAAAAAGTTTTGTGTGCGGACGCTCATTTTCAAACCAAGGTAATTGACGACGAAAAAAACGAGGATGGCGCTTATGGCTATGAGTTGTTTATAACCGGCGGCGTGATAGGCTTCGGGTAAAATACTTTGCAAATAACCTGCCCCGATTAATGCAACGGCGCTGATAGATGCGGCGTTGCTGATGAGAATAAGGCAGTTTATCATAAACGCAATGGCGGGATGAAAGCAATAGGAATAAATTTTGTAAAAACCGCCGGTGACGGGATACCTGCTGCCAATTTCAGCAAATGTAAGGGCCCCGCAAAGTGCTATTAAACCTCCGAAAATCCATGCTGCAAAAAATATATACTGACTTACGGCATCTCTTGCTACATCATGGGGTGTCCGGAAAATACCCATTCCAATTACCAGGCTAATTATAATTATAGTAACGTCGAAAGTCTTTAATTCCGTTTTTTGCTTCATAACGCTAAATATACTTATTTGTTACATATTAGTTTATGGAAATTATGTGCTGATGATAAATATGGTATAAGAAAAATGCTAAAGGAAGTTCTCAGAAAACAAAAAAGCAACCAAAATGGTTGCTTTTTTAACTTGAGCGGAAGACGAGATTCGAACTCGCGACCCCGACCTTGGCAAGGTCGTGCTCTACCAGCTGAGCTACTTCCGCAGGATGTTCTGTATTTCAGAACAAATTTATTTGCTGGTCCCCCAGGCGGGACTTGAACCCGCACGAACATTGCTGCCCACAGGATTTTAAGTCCTGCGTGTCTACCAATTCCACCACCAGGGGATTGATTAATCCGATAATTATCAGAATAATATTTTTATAAAGAACTTATTTGAGCGGAAGACGAGATTCGAACTCGCGACCCCGACCTTGGCAAGGTCGTGCTCTACCAGCTGAGCTACTTCCGCAAGATGTTCTGTATTTCAGAACAAATTTGTTTGCTGGTCCCCCAGGCGGGACTTGAACCCGCACGAACATTGCTGCCCACAGGATTTTAAGTCCTGCGTGTCTACCAATTCCACCACCAGGGGATTGTTATTTTAAACCTGCGTTTAAAATACCGAGCGGAAGACGAGATTCGAACTCGCGACCCCGACCTTGGCAAGGTCGTGCTCTACCAGCTGAGCTACTTCCGCAGAAAATCAAAAACCTAAGTTCTTGATTTTTATATTTTTAAAGACCTTATCTTTTCTTTTGGGAGTGCAAAGATAATCATCTTATGATACCAACCAAGTTTTTATTGAAATTTATTTGTACTCAGGTTTATACAAACTGCTAGGTTGTACTTCTACTTTTGGCTTCTCATGATAACGAGTAGACTTGTATACATTGTAGCTGCAACCTGTGAAGAATCCTAAGAAACATAATACAGATAAATAAAATAAAAACCTAGATGATGACACCCAGTTATTCTTACCAAATTCTCTGCAATCTTCTTGTGTATGTTGTTCTTGTGACATATTCTTGTATTTTACGCTGCAAAAATAAGGGCTTGCACTCAATAGAAAAAAATGCTTTTAGTATTTTTCTCCAAATTTGTATATTTATCTTCTTAAAAAATGGTAGCAAAATTATTTAAATGGCAAAGTGTACTGTTATTAATAGCAATTGGCATTGTTGCGTTTACTATTTACTACTCGACGCATCTTTCTAAAAAAATTGAAAGAGAAGAACGCCAGCGTGTTCACGAATGGGCTTTGGCCGTTTCTACTATGGCGATTGATACTTCTGCGACGGCATTGGAACTTGCCAACAGCATTCTTGTAAATAATGAAGACATGCCGATGCTGATTACGGATAGCCTGGAACAGATTATTGACTATAAGAATATTGATACCAATAATATTAAAAACAACCCTGAGTTTCTTAACCAGTTACTTGCCAGTTTTAAGAATGAGAACAAGCCTATTGATTTACGTTTGGGTACAGACCCGGTTATTAATTGTAAGCTGTATTACGGCAATACAAGACTTTTAAGTGAAGTGCGTTACTATCCTATTGTACAGTTAGTGATTGTCGCTCTTTTTATAGGCTTGGTTGTGATTCTAATAACGACTCATAATAAGAGTACGCAAAACCAGGTATGGGCTGGTATGGCTAAGGAAACGGCACACCAGATGGGCACTCCGCTTACAAGTCTTCAAGGCTGGATTGAACTTTTAAAGGACAATCCTGACAATGCTTATATTATTGAAGATGTAGAGAAAGATGTGGAGCGATTAAAGCTGGTGAGCGACCGTTTTAGTAAAATTGGTAGTAAACCAAAGCTGGAAACAGTAGAAATATTGCCACTGATAGAGGAGATGGTTTCCTACATGAAAAAACGTGCTCCCGGGAAAGTGAATTTCAGCATCAATAATGAATCCTCTGCAGCTACAATCAATGTTTCTAAAACTCTTTTTAACTGGGTTCTTGAAAATCTTTTAAAAAATGCACTGGATGCAATGGAGAACGGTGTTGGTGCTATTAGTGTTGAACTGAGTAACAATAACCAGTATTTTTATGTTGATGTAAAGGATACGGGGAAGGGTATCAGTGCTGCAAATATTCCGAAGGTTTTCAACCCGGGATTTACGACTAAGAAACGGGGCTGGGGCCTGGGCTTAAGTTTAAGCAAGCGTATTATGAATCATTTTCATAACGGAGACCTGGTTATTAAACATTCTGAATTGAACAAAGGCACTACTTTCAGAGTTTGCGTTCCGCTTAATAGTGAAATCCTATAGCATTCACTGGTTAAAAATTGAGGAGATTCCTCTTTTATAAGGCGATCCTTACGGGATTTGATTTATCTATTAAATATTGTTTCAGTAAAACGATACTGACAACGAAATGATGAATTGATCATCAACCTATTCTATACAATATAGATTTCAAAGGAGGAATATTCCATGTAGGATTCTATCAATAAACTTTACATTATTGAGCCTCAAACTCAGGTTAAAATAACTGATAGTCAACAGATAATAGCTTAATTGCTGATTAGTTTTAATGAAGTGGAATGGCTGCGGTGGACAGCGGGCAGGCGCGCCTTGCGCCTGGTACGAGCCCTGGAGCTACCTGTAAACAGAAGCGATATTGGCGAGTACGTTACCCCGCAGTACGCCGGACAAATGCCGGGCAGTGCTGCTCTGAGCTGACAGCCCCAAAATAAAAAACGCAAGCTGCTGATGCAACTTGCGTGTAATATAGTATGCGCAATAAATTAATACGCTCTTGCGAACAGGACTCTTTTATTGCTTGGTTTGCCACTAAAAATGCAGGTACCACTTTCTTCTTTTGCATCAAAAGGAATGCAGCGGATGGTTGCTTTTGTTTCTGTTTTTATGCTTTCTTCAGTTTCCGAAGTGCCATCCCAATGGGCGCTTACAAAACCACCTTTTGTATCGAGAATTGTTTTGAACTCTTCCCAGGTATTGGCTTCTGTTGTATGATCTGCACGATACAGTGCTGCTTTATTGAAAATGCTTTCCTGAATGACTACCAATAAGTTCTGGATATACTCTGCAATTCCATCTAAAGAAACCGACTCTTTTGTTTTGGTATCGCGACGCGCTACTTCCACTACATTATTTTCTAAATCGCGGGCGCCAATGGCCAGGCGTACGGGTACTCCTTTTAACTCGTATTCTGCGAATTTCCAACCCGGACGGGCGTTGTCGGTGTCATCGTATTTTACTTTGATTCCGTATGCTTTCAATTGTAATACGATTTCGCTCACTTTGGCTGAAATGGCTGTTAATTGCTCTTCTCCTTTAAAGATTGGTACAATTACAACCTGTATAGGGGCGATTGCCGGTGGCAAAACTAACCCTTCGTCATCGGAGTGTGCCATGGCCAGCGCTCCGATTAAACGGGTGCTTACGCCCCAGCTGGTGGCCCAAACGTAGTCCAACTGATTGTTTTTATCGCTGAATTTTACATCGAAGGCTTTTGCGAAGTTCTGGCCAAGGAAATGTGATGTACCGGCCTGTAATGCTTTACCATCCTGCATTAGGGCTTCGATACAGTATGTATCTTCTGCTCCTGCAAAGCGTTCATTTTCGCTTTTTACGCC
Organism: Polluticaenibacter yanchengensis; assembly: GCA_027854065.1. Classification (GTDB taxonomy): domain Bacteria; phylum Bacteroidota; class Bacteroidia; order Chitinophagales; family Chitinophagaceae; genus Phnomibacter; species Phnomibacter yanchengensis. The sequence goes on from JAQGEF010000029.1 coordinate 8,934, forward strand.
TTTAACTACCGGTAAAGCCATGTATTTTTCTGCAAACTCTGCATATACATTCAGCATTTTGGTGGTTTCTTCTAATGCTTCCTGTTTGGTGGCATGTGCGGTATGTCCTTCCTGCCACAGAAATTCTGCTGTGCGCAGAAATAAGCGTGTTCGCATTTCCCAGCGCACAACATTTGCCCACTGGTTTATCAGGATAGGAAGGTCTCTGTAACTCTGAATCCAGCCTTTGTAGGTGTTCCAGATAATGGCTTCACTGGTTGGGCGAACCACGAGTTCTTCTTCTAGCTTCGCTTCCGGATCTACGATTAATTTAGATTTATTGTTTGGATCTGTTTTCAGGCGATAATGGGTAACTACAGCGCATTCTTTTGCAAATCCTTCTGCATTTTTTTCTTCGGCTTCAAAGAGGCTTTTGGGCACAAAAAGGGGGAAATAGGCGTTTACGTGACCTGTATCTTTGAACATTTTGTCTAAAACATCGCGCATGTTTTCCCATAGTGCATACCCGTAAGGCTTTATAACCATACAGCCACGAACAGCACTGTAATCTGCAAGTCCACCTTTGATAATCAAATCGTTATACCACTGTGAAAAATCCTGCTCTCTTGAAGTGATTCCTTTTGCCATAAATTATGATACCAATATTTGGGGGCAAAGATATTTCTGCTCCCTGTTAATATTTTTAAAGAATGCAAATGTACGTTTGAAATTTAGATTATATTAACATAAAAATGGTTAGATTTGTTGTCATATAGATTAATTAGTATTCATTAACCTATTAAACGCTATTGAAATGAAAAATAAATTTTTAATATTACTGGGATTGGGGGGCTTGCTGGCAAGTTGTTCTTCTGTTTATAAAAGCGGACAGACACCTGATGACCTGTATTATGCAGAATCACCTGCTATCACCGCAAATGTAAGAGCTAGTAATGTGGCTGAAGATGATTATGTTAGTGGTGAAGACGGAGAGTACCGCAGCTTGTGGGGCGATAGTGATGATAATTACTTAAGACAAAAAGTAAGTAATGGCGGTAAGTGGAACTCTATTGATGATAATAATTACTGGAATGGTTATACCTATGCATCGGGTTCTGTATATAATCCATACATGTACGGCAATAGTTTCAACAGCTGGAACAGTTACTGGAATACCGGTTTTTATAACTACAACTCTATGTGGGGCTTTTCTCCATTGAGCATACGATTTGGCAGCCCGTTTTATTATGGTATGGGCATGGGCTTTATGAATGATCCTTTCTGGGGCTGGAACTCCGGTTTCTACCCTGGTATGTTTGCTTATAACCGTTTTGGCGGCTATTATGGTGGTTATTATAATTATTATGGCGGCGTGGGCAACGGTGGCTATTGGGGTAATAACGGTACCAAACCGAACCCTATCTATAGAAATACGACCAGACCATCGAGCTTGAGCAGGTATAGCAATAATAATGGCTTTAGCAGAATGAACACTCAATCTGCTTCTTCGAGCGGCAGAAATTCCGGTACTTACCGATCAGTATTTGGTAATAATAATGGACCTAACAGCGGAAGCAGTTATGAAAGACCTGCCAGAACGTTTAACACGGGCAGCAGTAATAGTGGCGGATCATTCGGTGGCGGTTCTTCCAGTGGTAGCAGTGGCGGTAGCAGCAGAAGTACCGGTGGTGGTAATACCAGCAGGGGCGGCCGATAAGGATTGATAAAATTACATAATATAGATTTGAAATAAATAGCGGAACAATTGCAAAGTAGTTCCGCTTTTTTATAACACTAATTGGATTGTTAGATGAAGAAGTTAACGTTAGTCAACATTTTTTTAATATTAGTAACGGCATTAAGCGCACAAAATGTAGAGGACGCAGTCCGCTTTTCTGATCAGATTTTTTTAGGTACCGCCAGGAACCAGGGAATTGGCGGTTCGGGTTCTTCGCTGGGCGGCGATATGAGTAGTGTATATAATAACCCTGCAGGCATTGGTATGTACAGAACCAATGAGTTTTCTATAAGCCCTACTTTTAATTTTCTCAATAATAAATTTACTTACAGCGGCACCAATACTTCGGCTAATAAAAGTTCGCTTCCATTTGGTACTTCCGGTTTTGTGTTTGGAAAAACGAATCAATATGATCCGAGGAAGAGCAGTGCGTTCGCTCTTACCTTTAACAGAACCGGAAACTATAATGGCAATACTGAATACAGGGGCTTTAATAATGTGAGCTCTTTTACTGAACAATACCTGGAACAGGTGACTAAGGAGTTATCTGGCACCCCGGCAAACATTGTTAAGGGACTGGAGAATAACTACATATTTGGTGCTTCACTAGCCTATTATTCTTTTTTGATTGATACTGTTACGGATGCTGATGGTTTTAAAATTCAGAGTTTGGTGCCTTTGGCCAGGAGTAACGGCGCAGGGGGCATTAACCAGTATAACAGGATAATGAGCCAGGGTGGTAATACTGAACTGGGATTTGCATACGCCCTGAATAATAATGATAAGTTTAATTTCGGTTTTAGCATTGGTATCCCTATCTATAATTATGAGCGCAACCAGACTTACAGGGAGGAGGATGCTACGAATGATTCTGATAATGATTTTAACTATTTTGAATACCGGGAGAAATATACTACTAAGGGTGTGGGCTTTAATGCCAAGCTGGGTGTGATTATAAGGCCTGAACCTAATATCAGGTTGGGATTGGCCGTTCATACACCTACTTTTGCGAGCTTAAAAGACCGGATATCATCTTCTATTACTGCTGATACTGAAGGATATACCACGAGGCAACAACCTATTACTACTTCGAGTGCGGACCTGATTGGGGATAATGAGATTGCCGGCAGATATGAGTATTCCTTGAAAACACCAATGAAGTTTATTATTGGTGGTAGCTATATAATTGGTGCGGTAAAAGATGTAAAGCAGCAAAAGGGATTTATTAATGCGGACCTGGAAATAGTGAATCATGCGGGTACCAGGTATTCTAAAGCTGAAAATGGTAGTTTTGATGACGAGGTATATTATAATGGATTAAACGACCTTATTAAAAATACTTATAAAACTGCTGTAAACGTTAAACTGGGCGGAGAGTTAAAGTTTAATACGATTATGGCGAGAGCTGGTTTGGGTTATTATGGCAGTCCTTATAAAATAAAGGACTTAGGCGGAGAGCGTCTCCTGGGAAGTCTTGGTGTGGGATACAGACACAGAGGTTTCTTTGTTGATTTTGCTGTTACCCAGATGTTTTTTAAAAGGGGGAATGTGCCTTATTACCTGAATGACAAGTCTTCTCCTATTGCAGATGGTAAAATATCTCAAACGATGGCGAGCATTACATTTGGAACGAAGTTTTAATAACAAATGTATTCTTAATAAAACATGGAGGGTGTCTCGGACTTTTGAGACACCCTCTTTTTATTTGGCAGATGGTGATGCCCGGAATATTTGCAGTAATGTTCTTTTTAATACTTAACCTGAGTTTTAGATGTTATAATTTGGTTATCAACCAATATCGAGTTTACATAAATAGTGTCGCGCCTATGGTGCTCTGTTGACCTGCACTTAAATTGTTTCTACCATAATGTCGTCTCTACGGGACTTGATTTCTCTACTAAATAACTTTTCAACAACGTGATGCTTGCAATGAAATGATTAATTGATCATCAACATATACATTACAATTTAGCTTTCACCTGATGGCTATTAAATTGAAAATTATATCAATAAAAATTAAGCTATTATGCCCTAAAACTCAGGTTAGATACCTTGCTTTGCTTAATTTTAAGTACCAAAAATATCTATGTATGCAGTTTGGAAAAGTTACAGAGCCGGGCCTGATTGATTTTTCGCTACCACCGGATAATAGTGACACTAAGCGTGTTTTAAGAGCTGCTAAAAAGGATGGCTCTTTTGAAGTTTATGTGGGTTGCGCTAAATGGAACCGGACAGATCTGAAAGGTTTTTACCCTAAGGGCACAAAGGATGAACTTGCTTATTATTCCGGACAGTTTAACTGCATTGAACTGAATGCGACATTCTACGGGATGCCTGCACCGAAACAGGTAGAGACCTGGAAAAATAAGGCGGCCAATGGATTTAAATTCTTCCCGAAAATCACTAACACTATCAGTCATTACAAAAGGCTGATAGAAGTACAACCGCTTATTGAGCAATATTGTGACGCTGTAAGTTTATTTGATGAGAAACTGGGCTGCTGCTTTTTACAACTGCATGACAACTTTTCTCCTAAAGATTTTGAACGGCTTAAAGCGGTACTTGAAAACTTTCCTAAAGCAATCCCGCTTGCTGTAGAAGTCCGTAATGAGCAATGGTTCTCGGACAAGGCTGTTTTTGATTCTTATGCCCAATTACTGGAATTCCTGAATATGCCCAATATTATAGTGGATACTGCTGGCAGAAGGGATATGCTGCATATGCGCCTGACTACGCGCGAAGCGTTTATCCGTTATGTGGGTGCTAACCATCCGTCTGATATTAGCAGGTTAGATGACTGGATAGAACGGATTAAATTATGGCGTGAGCAGGGGCTTCAAAGACTCTATTTTTTTGTACATCAAAATGTGGAGGTAGAATCTCCTTTGCTGGCCGCCTATTTTATCCAAAAGCTTAACCATAGCTTTAACCTTGAACTTACAATTCCCCAGAGACCTGATACGAACGAACAGCGTTTATTTTAGTGGCCCAGTAAGTATCCTGTCTGAGATTTTCCAGCATTTAAAATCTTGCTTATGGTCATAAAGGCCGGATTATGGAAGTCGTGTTTTTAGCTGCCCGTTCCTGTGTATGACTTCCCTGATATCTATGAGATGGCAGGCTTCAAATAATTTCATTAGCAGGAAGTAAATTTCCAGGGTATTGATACTCTCTTGTTTATTCATGTAGTTATTACAGGCGTCTTCTGCCAGTTCTTTAAAGCCGGAATAAATTTCCCTGACACTGCTTTCCCGGAATATACTGCGAAATGCGATATATGGATTTTTGTATTCATCTGCTGTAAGTGTGAGCGGTCTTTGATTCCAGCATTGAGTATCCTCTTCACGGGTTGAAAAAAGTGTCTTCTGGAAGAGGTCATGGTCTTGAATGATTAAGGGACTTTCTATATTTTTCTTATAAAAGTAATGGCCGAGTTTTAATATTTGCCTGATGACTTTTAAGCCTGATATTATTTCATAAAACGAGTTTTCTTCATATTTTTCCTCTGAAGAGCTCAGCAATAATATTTGTGTTACAAAATGCCTGTAACTTTCTAAAGAGCACCGGCTAAAAATAGCGGTGAGTGCCTGGTAGGGGTCTGTGTACTTTTCTTCTCCGGCTTTAAATACCGGTTGTTTTTTAATCTTTTTCATGTGGCTTGTTTTAATGATTTATAATGTCTGCCGGGAAACGTTTGTTGTATTTATTATTATGCTTTTTGTAAGGCTGACAAACTAACATTTTATGAAACTGGTTTTAGTGTTTATAGTACAAAGCAATTATAACCGGCGGGGATATTTAAGTAATAGGCGGTATAAATTAGAAATACGGAGAATAGGTTACCAGATAAAAAAGTGTAATTTTATTGCCGGATAGCTTTTGGAAGGAAAACCCTTATTTTTGAACAGTATAAATATTAAATGACTATGGAACATAAGGTACACGAAGGTCGTAATGTAAAGCGCTTCAGGGAAATGCTCGGCATTAAACAGGAGGCATTGGCATTTGAACTGGGTGATGACTGGAACCAAAAGAAAGTGTCTCTTTTGGAACAGAAAGAGGTACTGGAGCCTGATGTATTATATATGGTGGCAAAAGTTCTGAATATTCCAGAACGGGCCATTAAAAACTTTGATGAGGAGCAGGCCGTGAATATTATTGCCAACACGTTTTCACTGGACAATGGTTCAATTTTTAATGCTAATAACCAGAACCCGATTTTCAACCCATTGGACGCGATTTTGCGTCTTCACGATGAGAAAATTGCTCTTTATGAGCGGATGTTAGCAGAAAAGGGAGAGATGATGGTGAAGTTGGAAAAGCTGATCCAGATGAAATAAGTTTATTGATACATCGTATTGCTGATGATGAAGGGCTGCGGCATGCGTTGGTGCCGACGAAGGAGGCAGTGCATTTTTTGCAGGACAACACTACAGAAACCCTACTTTTGAAAGAGTCCTGCAAAATGCACCGAGCGTAAGCGGAGCCATAAGCCCGCCGGACAAATGCCCCGGAATATTACCTAAGTCAACAGCCCCAAACCTTACCTGTTTAATATCTTTTCCGCAAATTCATTTTTATAAGTATCGCTCAGGCTGAATATCATCACTGCTGATGTTTCTGAAGCTATTCCGGTGGTAATTTCTGAAGCGCTATAAGATTGGACAATTTTTAAGGCAATCAGTTCCTTTTTATTCACTCTTGTAAATTCATTTGAGGGCAACAATTGTTGGAGTTTTTCGAAAGAGATGTTTTTTAATGTGATTGAATCTCCGTTCATCATTACTGCCAGCTTATCCCTGCTATCAACATCTGCCGTTTTTATATATGCCAGCTGGCTGATGTTAATCAGCGTTTTTCCCTGGTCTGTATTGAGTTGCAGGGAGGTAGTGTTCTCCTGGGTAGCAGCCAGTAACAATCTGTCCTGAGCCTTGTGAATCGCTTGTTGTAACCGTTCTCTTTTTACCGGTTTCAACAAATAGTCAACGGCATTTAAATCGAATGCGCTGGCTGCAAATTCTTTATAAGCGGTGGTAAAAATAACCAGTTTATTGTTCAATAATTTTGCTAATTGCAGCCCACTTAGTTCCGGCATATTGATATCTGAGATGCACAAATCAAAGTCTAAATCCGGCAGCTCCTGCAATAACTGGCGGGGGTGGTTAAATACTTTAACGACCTCTAACTCCGGCAACTGTTCACATAAAAGCTTAATATACGTCAACCCGGGAAGCTCATCATCTATTATTAAGCATTTTATTTTTGTATTCAAGTAAGTTGATTTTTAAATGTGCTATATAAACGTCTTTTTCTTCTATTTTATCCAGTTGGTAGTGGCTGCCGTAGATCAGTTTCAGGCGATGCTCTAAGGTAGCTGCACCCAATCCGCCTTTTTCATTTTTTAACGGGGCTTGTTTGGACATTTTGTTGGATACAGTGAGCGATAATTTGCCGGCCTCGTATTCAAAAACAATATTGATAAAGGCATCGGCACTTTGTAAATCGGCATGTTTGAACGCATTCTCAATTAAGTCTATCGAAATAAGCGGCGCTACTAATGGCTGTTCGAATAAAGGATCGCTTTCATCTATTCTTTGCTTTACACTTAACTGGAATAAGGGGCTTATTTTTATTTTATTGATATCGATCAGGTTCTGGGCAAATTCGATTTCTTCCTTGGCACTAACAAATTTATCGCTGCTTTCGTACAAAATAAAGTCTAAAACATTAGCCAGTTTATCTAATGCGTAATAGGTTTGATACGCATGCGACTGAATGGAGTTGAGTACATTTTTAAACAAATGGGGGTTGAGCCTGGACTGGAGGTTTTCTAACTGCAGGGCATTGACTTTGCTCTCCAGCAATTGGTATTTACTATCAGCCTCTTCGCTTTTTTGGGTAACTGTTTTTAATTTTTTATGCTGTTTATAAATGTACACTAAAAGCCCGGCTATGATAATAGCACTAATAATGATTATAGTTGCAATGATACCGGTGTTCATGTTTTTTTAATTTATTGAGCGAATTTTTGTACCACGGTTAATCCGCATTGTGCCTTGCCATGACAGAGCTTTGTTGCGGGCCTCTCTCTTGTACAACATTCCTATCATTGAGCGCTATATATTATCATTTGAACTGCTGCTGTAATTCTTTAAACGCGATCTTAGCATTTTTACCATTGTACAAAATGTTATAAATAGTAGAGGCGATTGGCATGGCGGCGCCTACTTTTTCATTGATCTCGAAAATGGCCCTAGTAGCCGGGTACCCTTCTGCCACCATATTCATTTCCAATTGCGCTACTTTTACGGTGTACCCTTTGCCGATCATGTTGCCAAATGCGCGGTTACGGCTGTGTAACGAATAGCAGGTTACCAATAAATCGCCCAGGTACACGCTGTTGCAATAATTGCAGGCCTGGCTTTGGAGGTCCATATGTTTCATTACCTGGCTTAGAAAAACGTTCATTTCGTTGGTCGCATTGGCTATATAAACGCTTAAAAAATTATCGCCATAATCCAGGCCATGTACAATACCGGCACCTACCGCGTAAATATTTTTTAGAATGGCGGCCAACTGGGAACCCCAGAGATCGCTATTAACAACCGTGTTTAAATAATAGGTCTTAAACTTAGTTGATAACAGGGTGGTTAATGTTGTATCATAGCCGCTAAACGTTAGAAAGGAGAGTTTTTCCGCAGCCACTTCTTCCGCATGACATGGCCCCATAATACTGACATACTTATTTTGATCTACACCAAACTGTTCGTGCAGGTACACATGCAGCAACTGGTTATTGTGGGGAATAAAGCCTTTAACTGCTGACATGATTATCTTATCCTTGAAAATATGACGTGGCAGTTGTTCCAGGATGTCTAAAAGATAGGTAGATGGTACACAAATAACCACTACATCACTGTTACTGATCACTTCTTCTATATTGGTATTTAACAAGAGCAGGCTCTTATCAAACAGTACTGAACTTAAATAATGAGGATTATGGCCTCTTAATTTTAAATATTCTAAGGTTTCTGTATTGCGCATCCACCAGTTAATGGCATTCTTATTATCTGTTAGCAACTTTGCTATAGCAGTTGCCCAACTTCCTCCTCCTATCAAACCAAATTTCATAAACAAAGCATTTGATTATCTGCTAAAGTAATATTAGCCGTATAAAAAATGAATTTTATTTTATTCTTTAACAGTTTGGGCACATTTTATCTCCCTGTTTACAACTGCTTATTGATCGTATCAATATTTGAATAATTGAAGCTGGAAGAGAAACAGCAATATCCAGGTTAGTCTCATATTAATAACGTCCTTTTCTTTCCGGTAAGGAACAGAGTCGTTTAAAGAGCGGGCTGTTACCGGCAGGAGACAAAAAGTATATTTAACAGCAATATGACCGATATTATATAACCTATGAGTAGGGAATTGCTTAAATTGTCGTCCAAATAAGAACTTAAAAGATTTTGTGTTGAAATTACATTATATAATTTTAGGATGCCTGGCATTGACGGTTGCTTGTAAAAGCAAGGAAGCGCCTGGTGTAACCAGTAACGAAAAAAGCAGTGCACCCAAGGGGCCGTCTTTTGAGGCCATTGTTGCCTCCAAGGCCGCGCTTACCAATAATATAGAAGTACCGGGTACAGTAATGGCCGGTGAGACCACTAATATTCAATCGGAGATTAGTGGCAAAGTGGTGGCGATCAACTTCCGGGAGGGCAGTACCGTGACGAAAGGGGCTGTATTGATAAAATTGTTTGATGAAGACCTTCAGGCACAATTAAAAAAGCTGGAAGTACAACTGAAAATAGGCAGGGAGACCGAAAAAAGGCAACAGGAGCTTTTGGAAATAAACGGGACCAGCAGGCAGGAGTTTGATAATGCGGTATTGAACACGGCCAATATCCTTGCTGATATTGAATTATTGAAAGTAAACATTTCGAGGACTGCTATCCGGGCGCCTTTTAGCGGCAAAATCGGCTTAAGAAATATTAGCCTTGGGGCATACATTACACCCGCTACAATTATTACTCACCTATCGGAAGTAAACGCACTTAAGGTTGAATTCTCTGTTCCCGAAAAATACACGGGGCTGGTGGCAGTTGGTAACAACCTGGACCTTACATTGAACGGCAATCCGAAACAGTATAGAGCAAGGATTTTCGCAGTCCAGAATAGTATCAGCACTGATTCCAGGAACCTGGTAGCCCGGGCGCAGATAATGAATGCCGACCAGCAGATTGTACCTGGTGCTTTTGCGAATGTGCAGCTTGCCCTGAGTAAGGCGCAAGAGGTAATAATGATACCGACGCAGGCAGTGATCCCTACTACCAGGCACAAACAGGTAATTGTTTTAGAAGACGGTAAAGCTGTGTTTAAAAACATTAATACCGGCGTGAGAGACAGTGCGCGCGTGGAAGTGACAGACGGGCTGAGAACCGGTGATACCGTGGTGACAAGCGGCTTGCTCAGTATTAAAGCGGGACAGGACTTAAAAGTGAAAGTGGTAAATAAATAAGAAAAGGCCCCGGATTGCTCCGGGGCCTTTTTGATCAGGCTTCTTCTTTTATTTTTTTAGTGCCTTCATAAATATCGTATTCCAGCAAACGGCAGTCAATTTTGCTGTTGTAAAATTCAATCCGTCTTTTTGCTTTTAACCCTACTTTTTTAGCGAGGTCCATATTTCCTGTAAAGATGTAACCATTATACCCTTTGCATTGTTTCTTGAAAAAATCGCCCATCCTGGCATAGGTTTCTTCCAGCTCTTTTAAATCACCTAAACGTTCGCCATATTCCGGGTTGATAAAAACGACGCCTTTATGATCCTGGGGAATTTCCGTATCTGCAAAATCACAAACCTGGAAGCTGATCATATCATACACGCCGGCAGCAATAGCATTGCGCTCTGCATTTTCTATTGCGCCTTTGCTGTAATCACTGGCAATGATCTTAATGCCGCCTGTTATTTTCATCTGGGTTTCCAGTTCTGTTCTTGCCCTGTCATACAGTCTTTGCTCAAATCCTTTTAAGTGCATAAACGCATAATTGGATCTGAAGAGACCCGGAGCGGCATTTTTTGCCAGAAGGGCTGCTTCAATGGCAAGTGTACCGGAGCCGCACATGGGATTTACAAAGCTTGAAGTCCGGTCCCAGGTGGAGGCTAAAATAGTCGCTGCAGCCAATGACTCTAGCATAGGGGCACGGCCAGGGATTTTGCGATATCCGTGCCTGCCCAGGGAATCCCCGGACGTATCTAAAAATAAACTGGCGTCATTGTTTTTCCAGAACAAATGGACGACGACCCCTCTTAATTCCGCACCGGTTTCGGGACGCTGGCCGTGGATATCTCTTAGCCGGTCCACAATCGCATCTTTCACCCGCAGGTTCGCGTACATGCTGTTATTAATACTGTCGTTAAACACATTGGATGTTACTGAAAAATAAGTGTCCTTGGGAATATAGTCTTCCCAGGGCGTGTGTTTAAGATGTTCATAAACATCATCGCCGTTCCTGGCAATAAAATCGTCCAGTTTAAACAGTACCTGGCTGGCACACCTTAAGTTCAGGTTCAACCGGATACAATCCGTTAAGCTTCCCTGCATGCGGACGCCTGTAATAAAGGTCTCAGTTATTTTATACCCCAGCTCTGATACTTCCCGGGTTAAATATGGCGCCACTCGCTTGTGACAGGTTATGGTAATTTCGGATGTAGTATTAAATAATGACATGTGGTGCAAAGGTAAATGGCACAACGGAATATCCGTGACTATATTTAGAAATTCAATTTCATTTACCGCTCATCATAATTAAAATCCATTTAACGTGGTTGGGAAACTGAAAAACAATATAATACAGATATTTGCGTTCCAAGTTTACAAATTTTTGTATGAACCGAACATCTATTTTTAAGTGTCTCTTATTTTGCTTTCTTTCTATTTTGTATCAGACTGCATCTGCGCAGGCTAAATTTTCTGTAAGTGGTACAGTAAAAAGTGGCGAGACTGGCGAAACCATTATTGGCGCCACTATTAAAGTAAATGATAAATATACCTCCAGTAACGAATATGGGTTTTACTCTATCACCCTGGAAAAAGGGGATTATGTACTGGAAGTATCTTATGTTGGCTATGAATTGTTTGTGAAAAACATACAGCTGACGGCTAATCTTTCTTTAGATATTTCGTTGCCTAAGAAAGACAGTGAGTTGGAAAATGTGGTGATCACCGCAAGTAACCGGCCACGCAATGTGAGTAATACCCAGGTTGGAGTGGAAAAACTCTCTACCAGTGCGGTAAAGAATATCCCGGTACTGATGGGCGAGCGTGACATTCTTAAAGTAGTTACCTTGCTGCCTGGTGTAAAATCTGATAACGGGACCAATGGTTTTAATGTGCGTGGTGGTGCTGCCGACCAAAACCTGATTCTTTTGGATGAGGCGCCGGTTTACAATGCATCTCACCTGCTGGGCTTCTTTTCTACTTTTAATTCCGATGCTATTAAGGACCTTACCTTGTATAAGACGGGTATGCCGGCACAGTTTGGCGGCCGCTTATCCAGTGTAATGGATATAAAAATGAATGATGGTAATACGAAGGATTACGTCATTAGCGGGGGCCTGGGCTTAATTTCTTCTAAAATAAATGTGGAAGGCCCTATTCAGAAAGACGAATCTTCATTCCTGGTATCTGCCCGCCGTACTTATGTGGATATGTTTTTAAAGCTATCGAGTGATTCTGCTATTAACCGCAACAAACTTTACTTTTATGACCTGAATGCTAAAATGAATTTCAGCCTGGGTAAAAAGGACAAGTTGTTTGTATCCGGTTATTTCGGCAGGGATGACCTGGGTGTGGACAAAACCTTTGGTTTAAACTGGGGGAATGCCACCGCTACTTTGCGCTGGAACCATATTTACAACAGTAAACTTTTTTCCAACACGTCTTTAATATTCAGTAATTACGATTACAATATCGGTATTACGAGCGGCACTACTGACTTTGACATTTTCTCGCAGATCCAGGACTGGAACGTGAAGCACGAAATGCAGTGGTTTGCCAATAATAAAAACAATGTGCGCTTTGGTATCAATGCCATTCATCATACCATGACACCTGGCGACGTTACTGCCGGTGAAAGTTCCAGCATCAACAACAGTAGTCTTCAAAAGCGTTATTCCCTGGAAAATGCGGCTTATATTTCCAATACATGGAAAACTAATAACTGGCTGAATATTACGTATGGTTTGCGCCTGAGCAACTTTACCGTTTTAGGTGGTGGCGATTTCTTTGAAGTGGACGGAGATGGTGAAATTACCAAAACCACGACTTATAAAAAAGGTGAAAAAGTAGTGTCATATAATAACCTGGAGCCTCGTGTGGCAGCAAGTTTTAAGCTGGATAACCAGACGTCTATTAAAACCAGTTATGTGAGAAATACGCAAAACCTGCATTTAATTTCTAACTCAACCACTGGTTCTCCTACTGATAAATGGGTGGCCAGCACTAATATTATTAAACCGGAGATTTCTGACCAGGTGTCCATTGGTTATTATAAAAACTTATTCAACAATAATTACGAACTAACGGTTGAAAGTTATTATAAAACCATGCAAAACCAGATAGATTATCGCGACGGTGCTAATATTTATGCAAATACAAATGCAATAGAATCACAGTTACTATATGGTAAAGGCCGTGCTTATGGCCTGGAGTTTTTAATGAAGAAAAATACCGGCAAATTAACGGGTTGGTTAAGTTACACGTTATCTAAAACCGAAAAGAAAATTGACGGCATTAATGATAACAAATGGTACGATGCCAAATTCGACAGGACACATGATGTGGCTATTGTGGCCATGTACGAGCTTAACAAAAAGTGGTCATTCTCTGCCAACTGGATTTACCAAACGGGCAACGCTGTTACATTCCCGGCCGGCAAATACCAGATAGACGGCAAAACGGTTTATTATTATACGGAGCGTAATGGTTACCGCATGCCTGCCAACCACCGCCTGGACCTGGGCGCAACAATGCAACTGAAAAAGAAAAAACGTTGGGAATCTGAATTAACTTTTAGTATTTACAATGCTTACGGCAGGGAAAATGCTTATGTGATTACCTTCCGTGATAATAAAGATGATCCTAGTAAAACGGAAGCTGTGCGTACGGCTTTGTTCAAGTTTATCCCATCTGTTTCCTATAATTTCAAATTCAAATAATCATGGCACTTAATATAAAAAATACATTTCTTAAAAGCTTGCCTCTTGCATTGCTGGTATTAACTACGGCATGCCAGAAAGTAATAGATATCGACCTGAAGGATACGCCAAAGAAAATGGTAATAGAGGCGGTTGTTACGGATATTGCCGGCCAGGCAAAGGTTTTGATAACGCAGACCAAAAACTATAACGAAAGCAATACCCCGGATTATTTGCCGGGCGGTAAAGTAAGTATTTCCGATAATGAGGGCAATACCGTCGTTTTTTCAGAAACGGCTACGGGTAGATTTGAGGCACCGGCATTAGTGGGCCAGGCTTCCAAAACCTATACGTTGAAGGTGGAAATAAATAACCAGACTTATACTTCCAGTGTAAAAATGCCTGAAAAAGTGGTGCTGGATGATGCCTATATTACTGAAGAGTTCTTATTTGGCGAAAACAGGAAAATGACGACTGTTGATTACCAGGACCCTCCCGGAGTGGGCAATTTTTACCGTTGTGTCCAGTTTATCAACGGCAAAAAAGACAACACCATTTACATTAATTCCGATGACTATACGGATGGCCGTTATATGAAAGACAAGCTTTTTTACATTGCTGATGAAGATAAAGGCCAGGAAGTGATAAAATCGGGAGATGAGATAAAAGTTGAATTCATGAGCCTTGAAAAATCGGTGTATAAATACTGGTTTAGCCTGGATATGGGCGCTACGGGTGAAAACCAGGCGGCTACTCCTGCAAACCCTGTTAGTAATATTACGAATGGTGCATTGGGTTATTTCTCTGTTCATCCTTACCAGTCAAAAACATTTATAGTGCCTTAAGCAGGTTTTAATAATACCGGGAACAGCCTGTACAACCAACTGTGTGCAGGCTGTTTTATTTTCAATAGTTGCATCTATTGTTCTAGCCATAACCATTCCGGTATTGATTCTTTGGGGCTATGATCTGTTGTAAGTACGCTCAACATTGGTCCGGCGTGCTTATGGCTCCGCTTACGCTCGGTGTATTTTTGCAGGGGCTGTTCCTGTTGTATTTTTACTTTATGCATCCTGCAAAAAATACACTGGCTCGTTCCTCGCCACCAACGCATACCGCAGCCATTGGGCAGTATCATGCTATTGGGCAACTTACAGGAAGGTGCGTTTAAATCACATTTAGTTCAATGATCAAGCATGGTGTATTTAATAAAAACATCCTCGCATCTTGCATGTAATTTTGCTTCAATTATTCATTTGAATGAAAAGCATCCAGATAAAAAATACTGACCTAAAGTTTCACCAGTTACCGAAAGGGGAGCTGAGCTACCGTGTAGATTGGGATTTAAAACCGCATCGCAATCAATTTATAAAGCGGGGAAAGTCATTGATCCACTTAAATGTTAAGCAGGATGTGTGGATGAGTGAAACATTGGTACCCCAATCTTTATGGGAAACGGTGATGGATTTCAACCCGTCTAAATTCCGGGGAAATAATAAGCCTGTTGATAGTGTTAGCTATAATGAGGTAAATGATTTTATTGAGAAACTAAACGGGATAACTGGTCATCAATTCCGCCTGCCGACAGAAACTGAATTTTTATACGCTTGTGTAATGAGTGACATTGAGGGCTTGTCAATGGATATTGATGACCGGGCATGGTATGAAAAAAACAGTAAGAATCAGACTCAGGAGGTTGGAATAAAATACTGGGGAGCGTTACCTTTTTCTGATCTGCCGGGGAATTTGTACCAATTTGTAAACGCAGATCTGACAAAGGTACAAAATGGTTTTTGCATGTATAAGGGTGCGTGTTGGGCTACCCAGGGTTTATGGATTGATAAGGATTATTTTATGCTTATACGTCAGGAAAAAAGGGACCATACGGTTGGTTTCAGGTTGGTACTGAATCATTAATCAATGCCAGAGTTTTATCTGAATTATTCCTGTTTTTTAAACGTTTATTGGTGGGCGGATACCAGATATTGAGCGCTAAATTAATGATCTGCCGCAGACGGGCTGCAGGATATGGAGGGCGGCGAGGAACGAGCCGGTGCCGTAGCACCGAGCGGCAGCGAGCCCGGAATAGCCTGAACTGACGCTGAAAAAAATTGCTATGCTGACAGCCCCAATAAAACAACTATGGTAAACCTGGTGCGCCTAGTTTTTTGTTTTTAAGAAAGCTGCTGTCGGTAAGGGTGTATAAAAATGCAATGATCTGACCTTTCTGGAAATTGCTGAGCGGAATGCCTTTTTGCAATAAACTATCGGTAGTGGGACTTTGCTGTACTTCGTTCCGATAGTGATCAAGCATTGACTGTAAATCGAAAATGCGGCCATCGTGCCCGTACGGGTAAGACGCTGCGATATTGCGTAACGATGGTACTTTAAACTTCAGGGAGTCACGGGGGTCGTTGGTAATGGTCATTCTTCCAAAATCGTTGAGGGTGGGCTCTACCGGCAACCCGATATTACGAAAGGAAAAATCCGTGAAAAACGGCGGCGGATGACACCCGGCACATTTTTCCATAAACATCTGATGGCCTAATTGCTGGGGCAAACTGAAGGTATCTTTACCTGCCATTACGCGATCGTATTTACTGTTGGCACTAATCATGGTTAACAAGAACTGGCTCAGCGCTTTGCTCATATTTTGGGTGGTAATCTGGGCTGAGCCAAATACCTGTTTGAACAAGGGGGGATAATGCTTTGTGGCCTGTAATTTGGCTAAAACATTGTCGATGGTTTCTGCCATTTCATTGGGTGCAGTAATGGGTGCCAGCGGCTGCACATCTAAATGGTTGATTCCGCCATCAGCATGGAACAATGACTGCCAGGCCAGGTTTTGCAGGGGTGGCGCATTGCGTAGCGAATGCTGGTCATTAAAGCCATGACTTAAATCGTGATCGAATGTGCCGAACGCTGCACCCTGCTGGTGACAACTGGCACAGGGAAAATTACCGTCTTTGCTTAGAAGGCCGTCATAAAATAATTGCCTGCCGAGCTCAATGCCTTCTTCTGAAAGTGGGTTGCTTTTAAAATCATAGACCGGTGCGGGCCAATCCGCAGGATATTCCAGGTTTTTATAACGGAGTTTTCGCCTGGTACTGTTTTCATAATTGACGAGCGAACACAGCAGTGCGCCAGTTAATAATAAGCATAATATGGTAATGATTCTTTTCAAGTATGGACTATAGACTAAACATCAAAGGTAGGGCATCTGCCATATTTATGGCTGCCTGGTTGGGACTCATGATGCCTGCATTATCTTTTACGGATATTACGTTGAATAAGGGTTGCAGGTCAACGTTGATATTTACAGGCCGGTTATTGTTTGTGTAATCCAGTGTAATGCGCCGGTTGGTATTGAAAGGATGTTTGTACCCGCCTATATGGTAAGTAAATTTTTTGAACGGTGCTTTGCTCTGCGGGGAATTGCCTTCTACTTTTATATGGATATACCCGGTTTGCCAGGTCCAGAACATGGCTTTGGCCGGGTCTAAATCACCGGTTTGTACGCCGGTTACATTGTAAATACTATCGACCCCAACTGTAAACCCGATTTTGGAATAACGGCCTTTGGGCACTTCTAATATGATGATTGACGTATCGAACGCATTGATTAAAACTGGGGTTTTCGCGATGGTAATTTGTTTACCGGAAATGCTGTCTGTTACAAAAAAGCCGGATAAATAATACTGCCATTTGTAAACGGTTAAACTATCATTGAAGGTATTGACCGTTGATCTGTTGCCGGAAAGCGGTAGCTGATTAAGCCGATGTTCCAGCCGGATAGTAATGGTCTGCTTTGCTTTTGCAAAACAGTTGAAACCATTCATTAATAGGCTTAAAAACAATAAGATCTTAATCATAAGTACCAAGGTACTATATTTTGCAAAAGGCTGTGGCAAAAAATTGTTATTTCTGAAAACTCTTGATTTTTAGCTTGTACCTTTGCAACGCTATGATTAAAAAGATTTTATTTTCTATTTCTATAGTCACCCTACTAGTGGCATGCGGTGGGCAGCAGGACCCTACCAATGCAGTAATACATGAAGCAAATAAACCGGTAAATGTGGAGGGCCGTAAATTATTTACGAGTTTATGTGCCAGTTGCCATATGGTAAATAAAGAACTGACCGGACCTGCATTGAAGGGTGTGGAGGGCCGTTGGGCGGACAGGGCTCTTTTGTACGAATTTGTAAGGAACAGCCAGGCTGTGATTGCAAAGGACGAGTATTCAAAAAACCTGTTTATGAAATATAACCAGACGGTGATGACGCCTTTCGGCAGCCTGACGGATGCAGATATAGACAATATTCTGGAGTATATAAATTCTGTGAGTAACTAAATATAGATTCTGATGATTACAGTGTACGGGATCCCTAACTGCGATAGCGTTAAAAAGGGATTGAAATTGTTGGAGAGCAATAATGTCGCCTTTCAGTTTCACAATTTTAAAAAGGACGGCTTGGACGCTAAAACGGTTAAAAACTGGCTGAAGACGGTATCTTTACAAGAGTTGATTAATAAGAAGGGAACGACATACCGGGCATTACCGGATGAGGAGAAGCTTAAAGCTGATGATAAAAAAGCGGCGGTAGAACTGGCGCTGGCCAATACCAGCATTATTAAGCGCCCTGTTATAGATTGGGGGAACGGAAAAATTACTGTTGGCTATTGCGATGGCCTTTTACAGAATCAATAGCATTAAAAAAGCGGATAATTGTAAAAATCATCCGCTTTTTGTTTATTAGTATC
Organism: Polluticaenibacter yanchengensis; assembly: GCA_027854065.1. Classification (GTDB taxonomy): domain Bacteria; phylum Bacteroidota; class Bacteroidia; order Chitinophagales; family Chitinophagaceae; genus Phnomibacter; species Phnomibacter yanchengensis. The sequence goes on from JAQGEF010000029.1 coordinate 27,614, forward strand.
TTATTAGTTATTGCCTCCTAACAGGTTTTCAACGGCTCCGCCTAACATTGGGAATTTCTCTACAATGTATTCTTTTATTACATCTAAAGTTTTTGCTGCCTGCTCAGGTGTTACGTTTGCTTCTGCTACAATTTTGTCTAATAAATCTTGCATGTCAATATTTTTAAAATGGTTTAAATTTTTTAGTTTAAGCGACTCTCAGATTATTAAAGTTATTATCGTCGAGTTGTTTTTTAGCATATTCCAAAGTTACAACAAACTTATCTAATTTTTCACTTGGTAATTCGTACATAGCTGTATTCAAAATCTGTTCCAGAATGCTTCTGAGGCCCCTGGCGCCTAATTTAAATTCCAGCGATTTTTCTACGATAAAATCAAAGACCCCCGGTTCAAACTCCAGTTTAATTCCTTCTATATCAAATAGCTTGGTGAACTGTTTTACCAGCGCATTTTTTGGTTCTGTTAATATGCTGCGTAAAGTAACCGCATCTAAAGGATCCAGGTATGTCACAACCGGTAAACGGCCTAATAGCTCGGGGATTAATCCAAAGGTTTTTAAATCCTGCGCATTTACAAACTGCAGTAAATTCAGGCGTTGCTGTTCCTGTAGTTCTTTGTTTACATTAAAGCCGATGGCATTGGTATTTACGCGTTTCCCTATAATCCTGTCTATGCCATCGAAGGCGCCACCGGCAATGAACAAAATATTTTTGGTATTTATTTTTATCATCTTTTGGTCCGGGTGCTTACGGCCGCCTTGTGGTGGTACTAATACTTCGGTTCCTTCCAGCATTTTTAATAATCCCTGCTGAACGCCTTCACCGCTTACATCACGGGTAATAGATGGATTGTCGTTTTTACGGGCTATTTTATCTATTTCGTCTATAAATACGATACCGCGTTCTGCTGCTTCTACATCATAATCACAGTTTTGTAATAAACGGGTGAGCATGCTTTCTATATCTTCCCCTACGTAACCGGCTTCAGTAAATACGGTGGCATCTACAATGGCAAATGGTACGTTGAGCAATTTAGCAATGGTTTTTGCCAATAATGTTTTCCCGGTACCGGTCTCGCCTACTAAAATCAGGTTGCTTTTTTCTATTTCGATTTCGTCATCGGAAATGGTCTGATTTAAACGTTTGTAGTGGTTATATACGGCTACAGACAATGTTTTTTTTGCACGTTCCTGACCTATGATATACTGGTCCAGGTATGCTTTTATTTCTAAAGGCTTTTTCATGTTCATGTTATATGAACCTGGTTTGCCTTTTGCTTTATAGTTACCTAATTCCTGCTCAATGATTTCATAAGCGCTTTCCACGCATTCATCGCATATATGCACGCCATCTCTACCGGCAATGAGCATATTGACTTCTTCGCGTTGCTTATTACAAAATGAACATCTAAAAGTTTGTTTCGACATATTTCTCCTCTTCTAAACTCTTTCTTTAATAGTAAGAAAGGCTACAAAGATAATTCATAATACAGGGCAAATGCTACTTTTTAATACTTTTAATATTAAATTATAAATATTTGAAAGCTTTTGATTTCGGGGTCTTTTGCCGTTAGAAGCTTTGCAACCAGTGTGTACGGCTATTAAACAAAGTGCTATTGATGAATGTATTTAATGCGGTTGTTTATTTAAAAAGATCGTAAAATGATTGAATGGTAGCGGTTACCGAAAACTGGTCTACAATTTTCCGGCGGGCCTGAACGCCCATTTTTTGCCTATGTTCTACATCTATCAATAAACTTTCCAATGCCTGCTCCCACTCCTGGCTGGTACGACAGAGGTATCCATCTGAATTGTTGGTGACTACTGTGGCATTGGCGCTGATATTGCTTACAACGGCGGGAATGCCGAGTGCCATGTATTGAATGGCTTTAAACGCACATTTGCCTTTTGCTACCTCACTGTCATCTATGGGCATGAGCCCGATATCTATTTTATTCAGATCTTCCATTTCTGTAGCCATATCCCACTTTATGAAACTATACTCAACCGCTTTCAGATTGGGATTTTTATTGGAAATGATCAGGAAATTGAAATGATATTTCTTTTTCAGATTTTGAATGACGGGTGTTAACTGTTCCAGAAAATGATGGTTGGTAAAAGTACCAGTCCAGCCAATGGTTGGTAAATTGCCTGGTAAGTGCTCATGTATTCTATTGTGCAGATTATCTGTATCTACAACCGTTGGAATAATTTGTACATTGGTATTATACTGCCTTACATAGTTTGCGAGGTATTCATTTCCTACAGATACTTTATAGCTCCACTTGCAAATGTATTTTACTTTCCACGGTGCTTTTAAAAACAATGCTATCGGGTTGGCTGCTGAATTATTTCTTACCCAGATGCTGTCATCAAAATCATAAATGATCTTCTTTTTGAAAACCCTGGCAATCAACCATTCAAATACCGGAAAGCCAACGGGAGCGGCTTCGCGATGAATGTAAACATAATCATATTTAGATAACCCCAATATTACCTTAAACCTTTTGAAAAAACCTTTGAGGATCCCCATGGCCTTTTTTAGCTGGTGGCCTGGTTCATACAAAATATTCCAGGTATCAATATCTATAAAAGGATGAACATGGAAATGGATATTGGTGTTGCTATTTTGTGTAATATAATGATTTACTCTGAATCTTGTGGAAGGCGAAATGCTTATAGGATGGGGACAGAGTATTAAGATGTGCATTATGAACCATTGATAAACGAAATAATTTTTGCAAATTTAGAGGATAAAAAATTAAACTTCGTGATAAAATAAAGGATGTAAAGTATAAAAAATAAAAGATATTTTTATACTTTACCAATTTGCATTTTATTTGTGTTCATTAATTCATTGCTTCTAAAAAATATTAAGGATTTATGTTAGAACCAAGAAGACTGGTTTTAGTGGATATAATTGTAGTAAATTGGAATTGCAGTGAATTAACACATAATGCTATACAACCCTATTTGGATTACCAGGATGATGAGATAGCAGTAAATATACATATTGTAGACAATGGATCGGAGGATGATATTAGTATATTACAACGATTAAATGTCAATTTTATTCAAAATGAACGGAATTTAGGATTTGGAAATGCGTGTAATGCTGCATTGGAATATTGTAAGGGAGATTATATACTTTTATTGAACCCTGATACCGAATCGAAAGTCTCGACATTAAAACATTTAATAGATTTGTTGTTGAAAAATAAGGAGATGGCATGTGCCGGGCCTCAGATTATCAATAAACAAAACGAGATCCAACTTACCTGTAGCAGATTTCCATCATTTACAAGTGCTTTTTTTAATATACTGAGTATTTCCAGGTATATTTTTAAAAAGCAACTAAAGCCGATAATCATGTTAGATTGGCCTCACGACCAATCTAAAATAGTGAATGCGGTGATGGGATGTTACTGCCTGATTAAAAAACCGATAATAGATAAATATGGCTTTTTTGATGACAGGTATTTTATGTATCTGGAAGACCTGGATTTACAAAAGCATTTTAATGATAATGGTTATTACAGCTATTATTCTACAGAGGTAAATATTTATCATGAAGGGGGCGGAGTGAGCAAACAGGTCAAGGCAAAAAGATTGTATTACAGTCTGCATAGCAATATTCTTTACAATAAAAAATATTTTAAAGGAATAAAAAGCGCTATCCTGTATTTTTCAAGTATTGTGCTAGAACCGATTGTACGACTGGGACATTCTATCGTTACATTTAATAAGTTCCAATTTAAAGAAACCCTGGAGGCTTATAAATTACTTTACAATAAATTGTATAATGAAAAATAATGTTCAATTATGATTATCTACATTATATTTTTTATTTTCATTGCAGTACTGGCAGCCATTTCCAGTTATAGTCAATCTTTCCGGGAGAATACATTGATCAGGTTATCAATATTGCTCTTGTTAATATTGTTTGTTGGATTGAGGGGTGATGATGTTAGTGTAGATGATCCCAATTATAGAATTGCATTTGATTCTGTTGAGAGCCCTATTGATTATTTTATAAACTTTAGTGAATGGACTTTTTTTGAACCGTTTTACTACCTGATCCCATCTATTGTCAAACTGTTTTTTACCAAATATTATACAATAATATTCCTGGTATACGCATTTACGTCTATTTCTCTTAAGTTTAATTCTATAAAAAAATACACAGACTTATTTTACCCGAGTTTACTGGTATATTTTTCATTTCTGTTTTTCTTACACGATTTTACGCAAATAAGGGCGAGTGTGGCCGGCAGTCTGATGTTGTTTTCATTAAGATATGTGAAAAACAGGGAGTTGCCGAAGTTTTTACTGACAATAATCATTTCATGCTTTTTTCACTATTCATCTTTAGTTTTTTTCCCTATTTATTTTATCAGTACAACCAATAGCAAAAAGGTAATATACATTATACTTCTATGCCTGTCAATTATTATTTCTTTTATAGATACCAGCTTTATATTAAATAGTTTGCCTCTAGAGATGTCCGTATTAACTAATAAAGCGGAGAATTATAGAAACCTGGCAGAGCAGGGGTTCCTTACAGATTTGAATAAGTTTAATACCAACATCATAATATTCACTTTGTTATCCTTTTTTTACCTGCTTAAAATAGACTTTTTAAAAACTAAGAATGAGTATGCAATCATCTGTATTAAAATACAAGTGCTTGCATTATTTCTATTTCAAATACTTTCATCTATACCCGCCATTGCATTTAGGGTATCTGAGCTTGGCTATACGGTTACCATTATCACAATTCCATTTGTGATGTATTTTACAAAGAATAAATTACTTTCCTTTTTTATTCTATTGCTCATTTGTATAATACTTTTCTATTTGAATATTTTCAAGCATAATTTAATTTTGCCTTATAAGTTTGTATCAGAATGGTAACGATACTTTATTTAGTTGTATTCTGCCGCTCCTTTATATGATCAACAGGGTTAAAAATTAAAATATACTTTTATTTTTTAGCAGTTTATACATTTTCATAAGGCACAATATTATATAAATTAAACTGCCAGCCAGCAAGCCTATTGGATAATAAATTACCTCTAGATCTTTAAAATATATAAATAAGAGCAATGAAGTGGTGATGGCAAATGTGATACCATTATAGACCATTAAATGTGTGGTCTTTTTCATTAGCTCAAATGGTTTTTGAACAATTAATGCAATTTGAACCGTGAAAGATGTCAATAAAATAAACATGCCTACATAGTAGTATCTATCAGTATTGGTAATACTCAATAAATTAAAAAGTATTTTCGAGCCGCCCAACAGATAGACAACAATACATATCATTAAAATACCGATTTGTAACAAAATAGAATTGATGATGACTTTTTTAATTAAACGGAGGTTTTCATTTGCATATGCAGTTGACAAATGTGGCAAAATAGCTGCGCTAAGGGGTAAAAACAAAATGGTGGCGCTTCTATAAATCAGGTCAAAGATAGCTTGATAATCTCCCTGGATATTTAAACCGTATTTATTAGCCAATAATGCTTTATCAATGAATGGCAGGGATGTTGTGATTAATAAACTGAGCATTAAAGGCACTCCGAACTTATAAGCGCTTTTTACTGAAAAAACGTGATTCCTGAACTTTTCCTTATTTAAAAAATCAAATTCATTGTTTGTATATAATAGGTATATTGAAATAATATATGATGCCAATAAAGAAGCAAAAAGTTTTTCTAAAAAATACGATACTGAGATGCTTAGTAGAATAAGGTACAAAATAAAAAAGGCAATCACTCTGCAAGTTTCAGAGATGACAATAAGCCTGGACTTAAAATTTGCCTGCGTGGCACCATTTAATGCATTTTGAATTACGCATGCGCACATTGCCAGGGTATAAATAGCGGAAAAGGTAACATTTTTACTTATTACCAGCGAACCGGCAAATGTAACGATGAATAATAGCAATAAAATTCTCTTTATTAGCAGAAAGCAATTTCTAAAATGGATTTGTGGATCAACAAAATCTGCTTTGAATCTTATAATGTATACCCCCAACCATCCGGAAAAAAACGCAATTATTATGAAAAAGGAACTATACCACAGTGTATATTCCCCATAATTCTCAGTTCCAATCAGCTTTTTAATTATTGGAATAGAAAAGAAGTTAATTAGTCCTGGAATTATTATACTAATTAAATAATTGAAAAAATCCTTTTTTATATTTTCTGACAATTTTTAATCCGGGATTATTAAAAAATTAAACAGTTATTTACTCTTTATGATATTCATTTTTTTAAGTACATAAATTATTGAAAACAGAAAAGACATCAACAGACCTCCTATAATTGCATAACTAATCCCGTTTTTTGCTTTACCCAACTTTATCCGTTTCATTGGGTAATTAACATCATCAATCACTTGTAACAATGGGATTTCTTTCAGGTATTGTACCCTGGCCATTTCTAAGTTCTTGAACAACTCCGCATAGGCAGCGCCATAAGTTTCAGCATCTATTTGCTTGATCTGTACGGGAGCCTGCGCTTTTAAGAATGCCGGATTTATGTTTGCATCCTGGATTTCAAGCCTGCCTGTTACTGCACTGTTTAAGTTGCCTTTCATATGTGCAACCCTGCTTTCCAGGATATCTAATGTTTGTTTAGACCGTTTAGTTTTAATTTCGGTATAATAATCAGTTGTTTCTCTCAACAAATGTTCGGTAAAGACTTTAGTGAAGTGTTCATCAGGGCTTCTGAAGTTTATTATGAATAAACTTGTTCTTTTATCTGCCTTTCCCACATTTAAAAAGTTTCTAACGATTCCTTCTTTTAATGTTAATAAAACGGTGTCCTGTAAATAGCTGAATGTCTTTCTATCCTGGCCAACCGGGAATGATACATTGCTGTAATTACTGTTTTTATCTTTTACAGTTAATGCTTTTAGAATGTTCCTGTACCAATCGGCTAATGTTACAGGTCGCTTATCTAACGTATCTACCGATAAAAGAGTCCGCTCAATGATATTCCTGCTTTTTATTATTTCTAAAATATTCTCGCCTGCAAATATGCTTTGTCCGCCACCTATAGAAAATCCAAATTCCGCAGCCAGGCTCATCGCACCACTTAATCCATCATTGCCTTCTTCCAGGGCAAAAGTTAAATGACTCTCATATTGTGGCTTATCTTTAATGGCCACATATACGCCATACACACCTATCAGAATACTAATGACTCCAATAACCAACCATTTACTTAATAAATATTTAAGCCAATCCAACACTTGTTTCAGGTCTTCGGCTAAGTTGTTCATCATAATTAAGCCAATTTAAAAATGGATTTTGTATTTTTTAGCAGATTCGTAAATTTTATCAATTATTTCTACCGTTTTCAACCCGTCAAACAAGTTTGCTGAAATTGGTGCATTTTGTTGTAATACCAATACTAAATTCTGGTAAACTTTATCATGATTACTCATACTCCCTATGTATTTACCATAATTATTTGCCGTATTTCCTTTAGGTAACTCTTTTATATCATAATCCTTTATTGAGCAGTAATCCAGTTCGTTCAGGTATTGACCGCCAATTTTAACAGTACCATTTTCTGCAAATACTGTTAAAGAGCCTTCCATATTCTTTTCATAAGCATTTACAGTATAATTAATCGTTCCGATAGCACCACTGTGAAAACGTAAAATAACCACACCAGTATCCTCAAATTCTATGATATCTTCATGCGCATAATTATCAGTAAATGCTTTAACTTCTTTCACATCTCCCACCAGCCAGTACAATAAATCTATGAAATGACTAAACTGAGTGTATAAAGTTCCTCCATCCAAATCCTTTGTCCCTTTCCATGAATTCGCGTAATAGTCATCGTTTCTATTCCAAAAACAGCTTAACTGTATCGAATATATTTTACCTAAAATATTATTTTCAATCAGTTTCTTTAGTTCAGCAACCGGTGGATTAAAGCGATTTTGCTTAATAATAAAAAGTCTCTTGTTATTTCTTTCAGCCGCTTTAATCATTTCACCACAATCATACACACTCGTTGCCATCGGCTTTTCGCATAGCACATTTATTCCTGCATTTAATGCATCTATTGCATTTGAAGCATGTAGTCCGTTTGGGGTACAAATGGCCAATACATCAATATCTCTCTCATTGTTAAGCAAATCTTCCAAGGAACTATAAGCCTTGCAATTGTATTTTTCAGCAATTTTATTTGCCTTATAGTAATCAATATCACAAACAGCTTTTAAAGTACCAACATTTTTCATGTGGTCCGCATGCCGGATTCCTATTTTACCGCAACCAACCAAAGCAAAGGAAATAGAGTTCAATATTTAAAATTTTTAATCTATAAAATATTCATTTAGCACATAAAAGTACATATATTACTCAAATAATGATAAAAAATCTAAATATCGTTTACTTGGTAACATTCAATATTGCTATTACCATAGTGCCTAATGTAGCAGCCATGGACGATACAGCCAACCATTCGCCCGTGCTCATACTTCTCTTATTTTCTACCTTTGCCGGCACATAAATCTGAGAGCGTGATTTTACTTCCGGGTACGATTTAAAAAACAAAAACTTTTTAACGGATTTAGCAGTACCATCAGGATATAATACAAAAACCTCTGATTTCTTTGATTTGCTGGTAAAGCTGCCTGATTTTTTTATGTAGTATTTCGCCGTTTTCCCACTTTCATAAGTTAGTAATGTTGGATTTCTTAATTCCCCAATGGTTTGAATAACATTAGAGGTCCGGGAGATCTGAATCAAATCTCCATCTTCCAGTATCAGATCATCCTTACCACCTATATCTGATTTTACTTTATTGATGTCTACCCCCATCAGTACCACATCCTTTAAATATGCCTCTTTCAGATCATTATCTTCAAGTAAACTATCTTTTTTAATATTCAGCATCCTGCTCATTATCTCCTGCCGCTCAGAAGCACTTAACCCAGTATTTACGATACGCTTTATAGTTATAGAATTACTGTCTGCAATAGATTTAAAGCCGCCAAATCTTTCTATAAGCCCGCTGATTCTCTCTCCACTGGATGTAAGCACATAATTACCTGGCCTCATTACCTCACCTAATACATTTACAGACCTTATCCTGTTATATTGCGCATCCGTTCTTACACTTACCACATCTGTCGGTTGCAATGGTATGTCATTATCATTCATTTCCAATCCTTTACTCAGATCGGCCTTGAGCACGTACGCCTGGCTAATCACATCTGCCTGAGCATCTATTTTTTTAATAGATCTTGATATTTCTACCCCCCTTTTATTAGCAGCGTCTGTAAACCCTCCTGCTTTTAATATTAAATCTTTAAGTGTTATTTTATTACTATACGTATAAACACCCGGATTTCTGACCTCTCCATTGATAGATACGGTCTCCATATCCTTCAGATCAAATTTGGAGTTGATTTTAATGATATCATTATTCTCCAGAATTACTTTATCGCTGCTGGCATTCCAATCTTTTAAACCAATAGCAATGGTAGAATTCGATAGATCACTATTCGTTCTTGTTATTATAGCCCTCTCTAAAAAAGCATCTTCTTTCAGGCCGCCGCTTACTGTAAGTAAATCCTTTAGGGTCATGCCTTTTTTTAATTCATAATCTCCAGGTCTGAATACAGAACCTTCAATACTTACTCTATTCAAAAAACGATTTAAAGCCTTATCAATCGTTAATACATCGCCACTTTTTAATTTAAATGTTTCGAATTCATTTTCAGTTACTGAATAGAGCTTGTATCCTAAATCGCTTAATCGTTTTATCTGTATATTACTTCTGTAGGCACTATCTGAAAATCCTCCTGAATAATCCAGTAGCTGCCTTAAGCTCTCTCCGTCTTTTAATTCAAATTTACCTTGTCTTCTGCTCTGGCCGTTTAATGTGGTCCTGATTTGGTAGTATGGAATTCTCACCACGTCCTGTTCCTGTAACAGGACGTTATCAGCTTTGTTCCCCATTGTTATAAAACTATATAAATCTACCGTTTTTATTACTTTATTGCCTCTGATCAACTCAATATTTCTATAAGACCCATTGTCACTAGGGCCGCCACACTGGTATAATAAATTAAACAGTGTTGTTAAAGATGATACTGTATAAGTACCAGGCTTCATTGCTTGCCCTATAACCGTTACACGAATACTTCTGATGCTCCCCAATGTGACATCTACTTTTGTTTGACCGCTATTGATTCCTTTATAAATGGTACTCGCAAAATTCTTCCTTATTTTAGCACCGGCTTCTTCTATCGTTAACCCGCTTACTTTTACAGGTCCTATATTTTCGATATAGATATTGCCTTCCGCATTTACGGTCAATTCATAGTTTTTCTCGCTGTAGCCATATACACTTATATAAATAACGTCATCCGGGCCCAAAATATAATTTGCAGGGGATGGTATACGCAGGTTTGGCTCAAACACCTGGTTAGACTCAAAGAATAATTCCGATCCGAATATGGTTGAGTCTCTTTTAAAGCTTTGTTTTGGCACCAGGAATGCATCTTCATTAACCTCTCGGTCCGATGCAGACTTATTATTACCCGCCAGGCTATCTGTATTATTTTTTTCTGTTACTTTAGTTTTTGTTGGCACAGGCACTTTTTCTCCCTTTTCCAGCACTGCTATTCTGTTTTTAAGTTTGACAATTTCTGCATGTGGCATATTTCTGTCCGCAGCCATCATTCCTAACTGATCGACCGTATAACCCATGCTTTTAGCTTTATTATAATAAGCCATAATTTCATCATCGCTCAAGTTGTCAACCTTAACATCTTTTAAGTTGCTGGTATTCAATCCCTGGGCCGATACAGTATTTACAGTCGTAAAAATTACAAAAAAGCATAGCAATGTGTATAACAAATAATTAATTCTCATAAATCCAAATAATGTTAAGCCTAATTTTAACTACTGCCAAAAGTTAGTTTTTCACAAAGTAAAAACGAAATATTCTAAATTAAATTGAATTGAAACAATATTTAATTTTATTGTTTTCTATTTTTCTTTTTGGGCGTGCCCCCAAACCCTGCACGCGCTCGTTCCTCGCTTCGTTTATGTTTTGGGGCCGGGCTATCCGCAGTACTCCTCGGCGGCAATACTTGCTTCTTAGCTTCGCTATTCATACTTTCAATGCCGCCTGTGGGGTACTTCGCTCCTATCCCTCACGCAGAAGAATCTCACATAGTTTTCAGTGTAACATTCATTTTCTAAAGTACCCAAAACTATCATCAACCAGAAGTCGCCCACTTATATCCTTCCGTAACCAACAACCAGTCTTATTTTACTCTAAGAACCGCTCTACCAAAACTTTTGCCTGCTGCTGAGCTTTTGCCAAATCGTCGTTTATAATAATAGCATCAAACTTATCTTTGAAAGATAATTCATAGGATGCTTTATTAATCCTGATATCAATATTTTCCTTAGAATCCGTATTCCTGCTTTCCAGGCGCTTTCTTAATTCATCGATGCTTGGTGCCTGAATAAACAGTGATAAACATACCTTCCCAAAAATACTGCTAACATGTATGGCGCCTTTTACATCTATATCCAATACAGGAACCAACCCTTCTTTCCACATACGGTATATTTCCGATTTTAATGTACCATAGTAATTCCCTTCATATACCATTTCCCACTCCACAAATTCTTCATCGGCAATTTTTTGTTTAAACTCATCCTCGCTCATAAAGTAATAATCTTTTCCATTCACTTCATTGCCGCGAGGCTTACGGGTAGCTGCACTTACCGAAAAACTTAACTGCGGAAAATCCTGCAATAAATATTTGGTAATTGAGGTTTTACCGGCCCCGCTTGGCGCCGTCAGCATAATTATTTTTCCGGTTATATTTTCCATTTTAAACCCTGCCTTAACCGCCCACCGGTAAAGGACTTTTAATCTTTATAAAATCTGTTTAAACACAAAATTCATTTAGCTGCTATATCAAAAACAGTTGCTAAATGAATCTTTCAAAAATATGGTTGGTACACCGCGCAAGGGATAGTAGCAAAGTACCCCGCAGGCGGCATAAGACTTTTAAATGCGAAGCTGTGAAAGCCTTTATGCCGCCGAGGAGTACTGCGGATAGCCCGGTGCCGTAGCGGGAACTGATACCCCATGATTTACTTTTATAGATTTCAGCCAGTACATTTGCTACGGCATGCGCCATTATATTCTTCTTAAATAACGACGTTGATCATCCTGCCCTTTACGAAAATGAATTTCTTAACCGGCTTGTCTTCTATCCATTTTTTTACCACTTCGTTTTCCAAAACGACCGATTCTATCTCTGCCTGTGCTGCATCTAAAGGAAAGACCAGCGTTGTACGCAATTTACCATTCACACTTACCGGGTATTCTTTGCTGTTCTCTACCAGTAAAGTAGCATCATATGCAGGATAAGCTGCATCCAATATACTACTGCTATTGCCTAACGCTTCTCTGTAAAGTTCCTCTGCAATATGCGGCGCATAGGGTACCAGTAATATGAGTATTTGTTCTAAAACCTGTTTTTTATGACATTTGAGATCACTTAATTCATTCACAGCTATCATGAAGTTACTTACTGCTGTATTGAAACTAAAGCGTTCTGTGTCTTCGCTGATTTTCTTTATGGTCTTATGTAAAACCTTTAATTCATCAGCAGATGGAGCGTCATTATTAATCACCAGGCCGTTTACTTCGTTATAAAATAAACGCCATAATTTACGCAAAAAGCGGTGCACCCCTTCAATACCTTTGGTATCCCACGGTTTACTTTGTTCTACCGGCCCCAGGAACATTTCGTACATCCGGAAAGTATCGGCGCCATATTTTGCTACCAGGTCATCGGGATTTACGGTATTGAACTTGGACTTGCTCATTTTCTCAACTTCGCTGCCGCATATATATTTGCCATCTTCCAATATGAATTCGGCATTGGCATATTCGCCATTGCGCCATAATGAGAACTTTTCGATATCCAGCTCATAGCCATCTACAAAGTTTACATCTACATGGATACTGTCAGTTTCGTACTGGTCTTTAAGATTGTAACTTACGAATGTGTTAGTCCCTCTCAGGCGGTAAACAAAACGGCTGCTGCCTTGTATCATACCCTGGTTTACGAGTTTCCTGAATGGTTCATCGAAACCGATATGCCCTAAATCGAATAAAACTTTTGTCCATAAACGGCTGTATAACAAATGTCCTACAGCATGTTCCGTTCCCCCGATATAGATATCTACCTGGTTCCAGTAATCGGTAGCCTGGCGGCTGGCAAAAGTTTCATTGTTATGAGGGTCCATGTAGCGCAGGAAGTACCAGCTACTGCCGGCATAACCAGGCATGGTATTGGTCTCAAAATCCTGGGCCACCCATTCCGGCAGGTTGGCCAATGGCCCTTCGCCTTCTGGTCCCGGACCATATTTGTCGATAAATGGTAATGTAAGCGGTAAACTTGCTACATCAACCGGTTCTGCTACACCTTCTATCCATTTAACAGGGAATGGTTCTCCCCAATACCGCTGGCGGCTGAAAGCGGCATCGCGTATGCGGAAATTGGTTTTTGGTTTACCGATGCCTAACGCTTCAATTTTTTGATTGACGATTGCCATCGCATCGCGCATCACGATGCCATTCAGGAAATCGCTGTTTTCCAGCTTGGCATCTTTGGTCGCATTGGCTTCTTGTCCATTAAACTCCGCTCCAAGGATGTTCGTTACCGGGATATTAAAATGTTGTGCAAATTTAAAATCTCTCTCATCGCCACATGGTACGGCCATAATAGCACCTGTGCCATAACCGGCTAATACATACTCGCTTAACCAGATTGGAATAAGTTTGCCACTGAAAGGATTAATAGCATAAGCGCCGGTAAATGCGCCACTTATCTTTTTCTCTGCCTGGCGTTCCCGCTCGCTGCGACTGTTTACATAAGCCACATAAGCATCTACCTCCGCTTTTTGTTCCGGCGTAGTAATTGCCTGCACTAAATCATGCTCGGGCGCAACCACCATAAAATCGACCCCAAAAATGGTATCCGGGCGTGTGGTATAAACTTCCAGTTCCTGCTCACGGTCTTTAATTGCAAAACGGATATTGGCACCATAGCTTTTACCAATCCAGTTGGTTTGCATTTCTTTCATGCTCTCACTAAAGTCTACAGTATTAAGACCTTCTAATAGTCTATCTGCATACTCAGTAATGCGTAAATACCATTGACGTAATTTTTTCTTTACAACCGGGTGGCTGCCTCGCTCACTTAAACCATTAATGACCTCGTCGTTAGCTAAAACAGTACCTAGTGCTTCACACCAGTTCACTTCGCCATAACCACAAAACGCTAAGCGATATTCCATCAAAATGGTTTGCTTTTGTTTGTGTGTATAGCTATTCCAGTCTTCGGCTGTAAAAGTAGCTTTTAAACTTAGCGACTCATTGGCAAAAGCGGCATTTGGCACCGGATGTGTGACAGACCCATCTTTTTCAAACGAAGCAATTAGTTCGCTTACCGGTGTTGCCTTTTTAGTTTGCCTGTTAAAAAAGCTGTTGAACAATTGCAGGAATATCCATTGTGTCCATTTATAATAATTAGGTTCACTGGTATTTACCTGTCGGCTCCAGTCATAACTGAAGCCGATCTTATCTAGCTGTTTTCTGAAATTATTGATATTCGCACTTGTACTGGTAGCGGGGTGCACTCCGTGGTCAATAGCATACTGTTCGGCAGGTAAGCCAAACGCATCGTAGCCCATAGGATGTAAAACATTAAATCCCTTTAAACGTTTGTAACGGCTAAAAATATCACTGGCAATATATCCTAACGGATGGCCAACGTGTAAACCCGCACCACTTGGATATGGAAACATATCCAATACATAAAACTTTGGCTTCTTGCTTTCGTTAGAAACTTTATACGCATCTGTATCGTTCCAATACTTTTGCCATTTTTGTTCCAGTTCTCTAAAGTTGTATTCCATGCTATTATAAATATGAATAGGGCAAATAGTTAATCACTTTTTGCCTTATATACAGTTTATTTTTGTGCAAAAGTAAGGTTTAAATTTTATGCAATATAAAGTAGCTTTATAAACTCTGAAATAGAACTCGTTATGAAGGATTTTTAAGTATATTATCTAGTGGTGACAATAGGTATGGCCATGTAAATCTTTTATAATTCCTAGAAATGCTCATTTTATCCTTAATTAAAATCTCCCTGGTAATATTATCTAAAAACAATATCCACTTATCAAATTCAACAAAATAGGCCCCTTCAAAATTAGAAAAATGATTCTTAAGTTCTGTTAACGGTGTGGACAGGAACGGAATTTTGGCGGCAATATAAAAGGATGCTTTTGTGGGGTAACATAAATTGTAATAAAACTTACCGGCGTCATAATGAATGATTCCTAAATCACATTGTGATACAATTTTTTGAGCAATATTTTCTGGGTAACTTCCAATGTATTTTATATTGCCTGGTAAGCTTTCATCTTTAAGCCACTCCCCATCTCCCCCCATTAATACAAGGGTAATATGTTTTAGTTCTTTAAATAGCCTGATTAAGGAATGTATTTCCCGCCCTTCGTTTAAAGTACCGGCATATATACATTTTATAGTATTAGACAATATCCAGTCATAATCTGGGGCCATAACCGAATCTTCCAACGCATTACTTCCGTTTATAATTGAACCCGTATTTTTAAGATGAAAGTTCTGTGACACATATTGTTCCATTGTGTTAGAAGCGAATATAAAATGGATATTTTTTATAGAGAATAGTCCATCCTGGAATTTTTTGTATAATTCTTCTACCGGTAACCCTAAATCAATTGATTGCTCAAATGGCAGATCATTGACTTCAATAATCACTTTATTGTTACCGGCAAGCCTTTGCAACAAGGTTAAAAAGAAACGCAGAACTTTTGGTTTGTTGATTAATGAGGCTGAAAATAAAAACACAAGTGCACCAAAATGAATAAATAAGGTTTTATTTTTTACGAAATATAAAAACCAGATGTATTTGATCATTTTGAGAATCCGGCCCTTAGACCCTGCCGCATAAACATTTATGATATTCCAGTCTTTCTTTTCAAAATACCTGAAAAAGGCAGCCGTTCGGGATTGGCCTCCTTCTGTAATTTGTGAAGCGGAGTAAGTGATATAATAATTGGAGGATTGCTTCATTTGATTGTATAATTAAAAATTAAACCAGAGTTAAAATCCATTCTATCGTCTGACAGCACTTAACTGTGCATAGATGTTTTTTAGTTTGAAATTTGCCTTATCAAATAAAACAATCTCTTTCTTTTTTAAGGCGAGAAACAATGAAAAAACAATGAAAGTTTCTGTAAGTAAATAGCTACATGCTGTTCCCGTATATCCAAACAAATATCCAAATACAAGATTTAAAATGATACTTAAAAAAGCTCCTAAGGATGTTATTTTTAAAAAGAGCTTATCCATTTTTAAATTTAGCATTGTTTGAATACCCATCATATTGCTAAGGCCTGAGATAAAAGGAAGTAAAGATAAAATCTGTACAATAATGATAGAACCTTCAAACTTTTCGCCAAAGACTAAAACAATTAAAAATGGTGATAAAATCAATATACCTGATGACACAAGCAGGTTGAAGTAAAAAGTAATCGGCAAGATTTTTTTAAGCTTGTCCATTCCATTTTCTTTTCCTTCGGAAAATGCCCGTCCAATATAGGGATACAATGCAGATGAAAGAGGAATATTTATTGTATTCTGTACTATATTAATAAATGTAACAGCCGTTGTATAATAGCCAATATTTATCGTACTATCGAAAAGGCCTAAAATAATAATATTAGTTGTCGTGTATAATGAAAACACAATTGAAGAATAAAAAATGAATCGTCCGCTCCATAAAGCATGCACGGATCTTTTTACAGGAAGCGTCCTGAATTTCAACTTCAGGGCAAACCGTACATATAGAAGTGCCAATAATGCAATTAAAAAATTGCCACCAACTCCTATGGCTACATATAAGACTAAATCATCTTTACTCTTAATTATGAGCAAAATGAAAAGTGTATTTAGTGCGGCTTTCAGCAGATTAAGCCTGCTAAAAAAGGCTAATTTTTGTAGCCCCTGAAATAAATATTGCGGAGTCAATAATGCAGAAAATACATTTAAAAATAAAACTAAACTTATTATGTAATGTTGCTTTTGAATAGGAAACAAAAACAGACAAATAACATAAAGTGGTATTGAAATCAGAAACAAAAGTAGTCTTGCATTGAATACTTCAGAATATGTTTTTTCTACCAATGATTTATCATTTGGGTTTGATGCAATCTTCCTGGTTGCAGTAAAGTCAAACCCAAAATTGATAATTAAGATAAAGTAACTAACAAAAGCAGTGGCGTAGTTTATAACACCAAATCCGTCGGGACCAATAATTCTGGATACATAAGGAATTGTTATTAAAGGGAAAACATAATTTACAATTTGCACAATGCCTAAGGACGCAGTATTGTTTATTAATGTTTTTGTTGAACTTTTCATCCAGTGAGCAAAGAATTTTATTTGTTTCTAAGTTTTGATTTTATCTTCCGAAGGAGATCCGATAACGCAAAATCCTTTTTAGGTTTTAATCCGTTTATTGATAAGTAGTTTGCTCTATGAGTTTTGCTTCGTTGCGTGATAGTTTCTAAAATCAACTTATTTCTTTCAGCTTTTTCATTAATATACTTTACTTTTTGTTGATCTATGGATAATTGCTTAACATAATGATTTTGATGTAAAACTATTTTATCATCTACAAATATTACTTTCATTCCTTTTAGTCTGATTCTAAAAATTAAATCGTCATCATCAAACCCATGTCCTAAAGCAAAACGAGGATCAAAGCCACCTAAATCGACCAAATCCTCGGCCATCATTGCTGTACAAAAATGGAACGATGCCGGGCGATACTTAGAGTGATTGTACCAGCCTAAGCCTCCATCGACGGTTACTGTATTAGGGTTGCTTTTTATTAGATTATCTATTTTATTCCTGTCAAAGACTAATGAAGCACTATCTGTACTTTCTTTATCCAAAGAAAAACATCCAAAACTTAAATATTCATTTTGCTTCAAGTTCTGATCTACATATTCCAATATATTGTGGAAATGGTAGCATTCTGGGTTTTGTAGTATAATTTTATCGCCCTTAGCTAGCTCAAATCCTTTATTAAAAGGAATGCAGGGGTTAGAATACCATTTTTCATTTGGCTCTATTCTGCAAACTTTAAGAAACGGATAAATACTTAATAAATCATCCAAACGCTCGTCCTCTTTACTCCCATCATCAACCACTATCATTTCAAAGTTAACCTTGCCATAGGCATCCTTTAAACTTTCTAGTGTTCTGATTAATAATTTTTTTCTATTAAAGTATGCAGTAACAATTGAAATCATAGGTAGAGTTGATAAATGTCTTTATTTTTTGCGATCCAGTCTTTTTGTAAAAGCAACATTTCCGAATAGGACTTAACATGATAATTAAAGTCAGTTCTTATACTGCGTAAGCTTTTATCTACAGCATAATCTTCATATTTATCGATTCTCATTTTATTTTGCCGGTAAATCTTATTAAAGAGGAGCAATAAATTGTATTTATCTATTTTTTCCTTTGGTGCTACTTGTATTAAACCGGTAATTTCTTGTTTAATAACTTCTGCTATAACTTCAGCCAATTCTAATGTAGTGATGCCGGACCAGAAAGCCCTACTAAACCCTTTTAAATTTGCCTCTTCTTTTTGATTCATGAACCAGTTGAACAAACCAATTCCATTTTTGTTAAGCTCAGGTCCTATAATAGAGGTACGGATTGTTACATCCTTACTATTAATTATTTCACCTAAAGCTTTCGATTGTGCATAATACCCAACACCATCTTTAAAGTCATCATCAGTATAGTTTCCTCTTTTACCATTAAAAACGCAATCTGTACTTATATGGATAACTTTGGAAATATTATTCTTCGTTATTTTTTCTAAAAAATGCGGAAAGTAACTATTATACCAAATCGCTTTATCAGGATTATCTTCTGCATCTTTATTTAAAATTCCAATACAATTTACAATATAATCAAAGCAATTATAATCTATTATTTTTTGTAATTCATTAGTATTGTAAACATCTAAATTAAATTCATCTTCAGCCGGTACTATATTTCTGGCCAGGCCGAAGACTTTGTAAGAACCAAATTGCTTAAAATATCTGAAAATGACATGCCCGGCCATTCCCCTATTACCAATTACTAAAATTGTTTTTATGCTTTGTTCCATATAACTCTGTTAACGATCGATGTATAGCTCTGAATGGCTTTTATTACCCTGTCAGAAGTGTTGACTACTTCATATTCAAAAGGTAGTTTAATATTATCTTTAAACAGTCCTTTAGATATTTCTATTGAATTTAAAATTTCTTCTTTTGAAATGCCTCCCAATATAATAGTTCCTGCATCTATTGCTTCCGGTCTTTCAGTGGATGTTCTGATACTAACCGCCGGAAATCCCATCATAGCAGACTCTTCACTAATCGTACCACTATCTGACAAAACAATAAATGCTTTCGTTTGTAGTTTCACATAGTCAAAAAAACCAAGTGGTGCTACATTTTTAATGAGCGGGTGAAAGCTGATATTATTATTCTCTATTCTTTTTTTTGTTCTTGGGTGTGTAGAAAATATTATTGGCATCAGATATTTTTCTGCAACAGCATTTAATGATTCTGTCAGTATTTCAAAATGAGTGACCAAATCAATGTTTTCTTCACGGTGCGCACTTACCACAATAAACTTATTCTCTTCCAAGCCAAGCATATCAACAATATTGCTTCCCTCCACTTTTGCTTCATATTTATCCAAAACTTCCTTTAAAGGTGACCCTGTTACAAATACATGATCTTTCCTGAAGCCTTCGCTTAGTAAATACCTTCTGCTGTTCTCAGTATATGTTAAATTAATATCACTTATGTGATCCGATATTTTTCTATTAATTTCTTCAGGTACATTTTGATCAAAACACCTGTTTCCTGCTTCCATATGAAAAATGGGAATTTTCAATCTTTTGGCTGCAATTGTACTTAAAACGCTATTTGTATCCCCCAATACTAATAATGCATCCGGTTGCTCTTTAGCAAGAATTTCAAAAGACTTTGATATAACATTACCAATGGTCTCTCCTAAATGTGCACCGGCTACATTCAAAAAATAATCTGGTTTTCTCAATTCAAGATCTTCAAAAAAAACTTCATTCAGTTCATAGTCATAGTTTTGTCCTGTATGAATCAAAATATGGTCAAAATATTGATCACATTTTTTTATACATTCTGATAATCTTATAATTTCTGGTCTTGTTCCTAATATCGTTGCAACTTTAATCTTTTTCATTTTATAGTATCCTGTATATACTTGCCAGGTCTTAAATTTAATCCTGAAATAACTCTAATTTTTTTAACAAGAGCTTTATACCTTCTACGCCTTCTCTTTTAGTATTGTGAGAGTTATAATCTACAATATCTTTCCCAATATTTGTTCCCTCAGAAAAATACTTTGTGTAATTCAGGTCCCTATTATCAGGTTTAATTCTGTAAAAATTGCCCATGTCTTCCGCATTTAGCATTTCCTCCCTTGTACAAAGAGTTTCATACAGTTTTTCACCATGCCTGGTTCCTATTATTTTAATAGGAGTTGTCGCATTTTTCAATTCCAGTATCGCTTGAGCCAAATCACCTATAGTAGCAGCCGGAGCTTTATTTACAAATAAATCACCTGGATGCCCATGTTCAAATGCAAATAGAACCAACTCAACCGCTTCATCTAAAGACATCAAAAATCTGGTCATATTTGGATCGGTTATTGTTACTTCCATCCCTTTATCTA
Source organism: Polluticaenibacter yanchengensis (assembly GCA_027854065.1). Taxonomy (GTDB): domain Bacteria; phylum Bacteroidota; class Bacteroidia; order Chitinophagales; family Chitinophagaceae; genus Phnomibacter; species Phnomibacter yanchengensis. Next base: position 48,527 of record JAQGEF010000029.1, read on the forward strand.
TTTGATTTACAAATAGCGGAATAACAGAGCCCCGTGATGCCATCACATTTCCGTACCGGGTTAAACAAACAATGGTATTCTCAAGATTTCTGGCTTCAGCTATAGCTACTTTCTCCATCATTGCTTTAGAGATTCCCATTGCATTTATAGGATAAGCAGCTTTGTCAGTTGATAAACAAATCACTTTTCTCACATGGTTCTTTGCTGCTGCCCGTATTACATTTTGCGTTCCTTCTACATTTGTTTTTACCGCCTGCATAGGGAAGAACTCACAAGATGGCACCTGCTTAAGTGCCGCTGCATGAAAAACATAATCAACATTATGCATTGCATATTCCACACTATCATAGTCCCTTACATCCCCAATGAAATATTTAATCTTATCATTTTTGTAAAAATTTCGCATATCATCCTGCTTTTTTTCATCGCGGGAAAATATCCGGATTTCTTTTAAATCAGAATTTAAAAAACCCTTTAACATGGCATTTCCAAAAGAGCCGGTTCCACCTGTTATCAGCAATACTTTATCTTTAAACATCGTGCTATTTATTCAGTTTTTTTACAGGAATTGTGCTAAATTAATAATTGACAGCACAAGAAACATAAATTATTTTCCCTTACCATTATGCCCTTAAATCTTTATCTCACTATTTCTTAAATAATTCTCTTTCTTATAACTATTTAAAAATTCCTATATAATTTTTAGGCCTTATTTTCGTTTAATACTTTACAAAAGTAAACTTTAATCCGAATAAGTTATTTTTGTAAGCATAATTACAAACCCAATTCATAATAATAAGTAGTAAAGAATTATAAATCAGGAATTTTCATGGAGCAAGCGGGAAAATCAAGTACAACTAAAAGAGGACGAACATCATATACCATGAGTATTATTGGGGTATCGTTAGTATTAATGCTTTTAGGAGCTATAGGTTGGTTAGGAATTAATTACACCAGTTTATTGCAATATTATAAGGAGAACAAAATTTCCGTTCAGGTTTATCTGCGCGAAACTACCAGCGAGGCAGATAAAGATGCCCTCATTAATGACCTGAAAACAAAGCCCTATGTAAAAAAGTATAGCTATATAGATAAAGAAACCGCAAAAAAAATATGGTCAGATTTAGGTAATAAAGATTTCATGCCTGTTTTAGATACCAATATTTTACCAAGAAGTGTAGAATTCAATTTAAAAAGTGAATATGTAGATACCGATTCATTAAGTAAGATTTCAGCTTATTTTTCAGAGAACTCAATAGTAACCGATGTACAATACCCTAAGGGTTTAGTTGGAGATCTAAAACTCTTTAGAAAGATTGGGTTATTCCTGGCAGGCATCGCGATTTTCTTTTTAATAGCCGTAATTATTCTCATAGATAATACGACCAAATTAGCCATGTTTAGTAACAGGTTCCTGATAAAGACAATGCAAATGGTAGGAGCCACCCGCTGGTTTATAGCCAAACCATTCGATCTTCGGGCTATCATTAATGGTACTATCAGTGCTGTAATAGCTATCATCGTTGGCTTTTTAACCCTTTCATGGCTAAAGTCCGTTATTCCGGATTTAGAAGCAATTAGCAATTCCACGTTAACGATTTTGTTAGCTGTATTGCTTTTAATAATAGGCGTTGCCATTAGTTTGGTCAGTACTCACAGAAGTGTCATCAAATACCTGAAAATGAAACTGGATGATTTGTATTAATTTTTTATAATATAATAAATCATAGTAAAAGTCTTGGAGCATTTCCAGGGCTTTTTCATTTGGGGCTGTCAGCAGTAATCCTTCTTCTCAGCATTGGTTCCTGCTGCTTTGGGGTTCGCTGCGCTCCGTACTCCTGCCGTCGTACCAGGCTCGTACCTCGCCTGCCCACGCATCAGGCAGCCCTTATACAGTATATTATGGATTGAACAGTTTTCCGCAGATATCGCAGAAAAAAATACAACCGCTGATCAACGCTGATCTTTTAGAACCCATCTGCGATCATCTGCGGGATTATCTCATTATTTATTGTCTTGCCGTTGCCATCTATGTTTTGATATAAATTAATAGCTGATGAGCTGCAAACATATTCATGTACCAACACCCTTGTTATATAAATTGCATCGCTTTCCGCAGATATCGCAGAGAAAAAATACATCAGCTGATGATCGCTGATCTTTCAGGGTTCATCTGCGAACATCTGCGCAGAACATCCGCGTCAATCTGCGGGATTATCTCATATTTCAGTTCACCTACGGATACAAAAAAGCCCCAACTTCGCAGTTGAGGCTCTCTCAATAATTACGGCAACTACCTACTCTCCCACATTGCTTTGCAGTACCATCGGCCATAAGGGGCTTAACTTCTCTGTTCGGAATGGTTAGAGGTGGACACCCTTGGAATAATCACCATAAATTCTTTAAGATAATTTTCATCAGCAACAGAGCTAACTACTCATTCTCCCGTAATAAGATCATATCGAAAATATATAGAACTTGGCTTTCATTTTTCACTACTCACAAGTACCTAAAATAATAAATAATATTAAAGCTTACGGGCTATTAGTACTACTCGACTTTGCTGTTACCAGCTTTACATCTATAGCCTAT
>JAQGEF010000003.1 GCA_027854065.1 Polluticaenibacter yanchengensis
TAAATATGACAATAGATTATAAGATTCCATCTTTTTTAATATAAATATACAATATCCTAAGAACACAACAGCCCTGCTCCGAGGAGGGGACAGGCGTATGAGTGGAGGGGTTAGTTTAGTGATGGGTATCGATAATGTTTAATCTTTTTTGTTTAGAGATTTTTATATGATGGCTGGTACTACCGGTTCAAATATATTTTAACCCACCCCTGCCCCTCCGGGGAGGGGAAAGAAGCAAAAGTGATGTGGGTTGCTTTAGTGGCTGGTAGTATTAATTGTTTTTAGCTTATGCTTTGCTTCTTTAGAGAGGGACAGGGATATGAGTTATATGATTGCTAAAGTTGTGATAATAGCTGATGTTATAGTTTTGAATATTTGTCTTTTAGCAGGGCTCTAAATTGTGGCATGCTCATAGAGAGTGAGCCGCCGGGATCTGTTTTTCTCCAGGTGTTTTTATAATTGCTGTTTACTAATCCTAAACCTGACGGGCCTGCTACTTCATCGTGTCCTAAAACTAAGTCGAGGTTGAATACATCGGGATTGTTTTGTTTTAACCAGAGAATGAGTTTAATAAGGGCTTCTTCTTGTTGGGGTGTGTACATCTGGTAATATCCTTTGGCTATATTGTCTGTATTATTGTTTATAGTCCTTACCTGGCTTTGATCGACATAGGTTCTTGTGATTTTGCCTGTATCTGTTTTTCTTTCGTTGCCGAATTTGCCGTCTGCAAATTTTTGAATTTTTCCTTCACAAACTATTTCTATGCCTACAAAATGTTCGCTGACACTGCTTCCTATGTTTGGCCAGTAACTTTCTCCTGCATGTGAACCCCATTCATCTAATGGAAAGGATTGTACCACAGTGCCGTCATTTCCCAGTGTGAAAAATGTATATCCTTGCTCGCTGGCCCATTTGGACCAGAATTCGGCATTTTCTTTTCCTCCAACCTGGGGCGCCCATATCCAATGTACGATGATTCCTTTGGGATAATTTTTTTTGTATTTTCCTTTTGTTTTTTGCCTGAAATTGGGAATGACGGCGTTTGGGTACCAGAGTAATGGTTTTTTGGTGTCTTTGGCGGGGGCGAAGCCTTCCATTAAAGTAACGGCTGTATTTAATTCTTTTTTTATCTCGGCAGTGAAGCCTGATTTTTTATCAAAAGCATTTCCTTTTTCCAAATCATCAATTAGTTTGGAAATATACCATCTTGTGGTATAAAGCTGGTTTAGTAACTGACTCATTTTGTATTTTATTATTGTGAAGGATTGGCGATTGTATTTATTCAAAACCGTCTTTCAGGACCTATTATTATTGTTTGGGCGCTATGAACGACGGATAATAGTACCTGGCATCTATTATTTTTTGGAAGCGGCAATTTGTTGTTCTAGCTTTTCCAGTTTTTCGGTGAGGGCTATATTTTTTTTATTGAGATCGATGATATATAGGGTGAGTTCTTCAATTTTTTCCATTGTTTTCCTGCTCATTTCTCCCAATTGTATGCCGTTGGCTTCTATTTCTCTGGCTGAGGGTATATTGGGTAAGTGTTTGTTTTTACTGATAGCGGCTTCTAATTCTTCGAGGGGCATTATTTTGTATTCTTTGTCAAATACATAATCGGGCCATGAAGAGGTAGGGGAGGATGTGATATCCGTGCACATAATTCTTCCTGTGACACTTAAGGAATAACCCGTGGCGATCCTGCTGCTGCTATTGCCAATGAGCATGGCGCCATTGACATGAAATTTTGCATTGGGCGAATAGGTGCCGACACCGGTATTGCCCCATGATGGCTGGAGTACCAGGTAATTGTTTGAATTGCTGTTAGACCATAATACAAGGGAGGTATCGGTAGGGAAAATAGTGCCTCCAAAGGCGGCCTGATTGGAAGTGTACAGGTTTATACCTGTTCCTCCGAGGTTTAAAGTGCGACCAAATGTTGTTCCATTGTATCCAATACCTATTCTGCCATCATCTCTTAAGCGAAACAGGGTGTCACCGTTTGAGTTCCTGAGTGTCATAGTATTGGTGGATGAGGTTGTGCCGATCCCTTTGACATCTAACCGGGCGATTGGGACGCCTGAGCCTGAAAAGCCCCCGATGCCTACATTGCCGTTTTGACTGAAATAATGACGGGGTATAATTGTAGCTCCACCATCTGTTGTGGTGTACCATCTCAGGTCTGCCCCGGCGCTTGTCGTTGCCATTTGCCATTCGTTTGCGCCTTCATAGCCGAACCGGATAAGGCCTGAAGATGACTGTACGAATAAATCGCCTCCATTAATGTGCATTTTGTAGTTGGGATTAATGGTGCCAACACCTACATTGCCAATGTTATTAATGGTAAACTTTGGAATAGCCTGTATGGTAAAGTGGAGTTTGCCGGTGGTGTTGCCGGCACCTGTACCAAAGTCAACATCTTCTGTTGCTCCTGAATATGACCCCCAGTAACCGCGGTACACATCATTTTCGAATATGCTGATATACATTGGCGAGACTCCGGAAAATTTGCTTACATAATTACTGGTTGCCTTTACGTCTAATTTAGCTTCGGGATTTGTGGTGCCAATACCTACATTCTGGGATAAACTGATAATGGTATTGAAAAGAAAGATGGCAAGGAATGTTATTTTTTTCATGGCAGGGGTGTTTAAGAACTAATGTAAGAACAGTGTTCCAAATTTAAATATTAAAATATTTAAAACAAAATATATTTATTTATAAAAAATGTTTATTATTATACTGTGTTTGATGGGCTGCGGTATGCGTTGGTGCCGACGCAGGAGGCAGTGTATTTTTTGCAGGATGGATGAGGGTATGATTGCTTTCTAAATTGCTCCTGCAAAAATACACCGAGCGTAGCGGAGCCATAAGCACGCCGGACTGAAGCTGAATATTGGACTTATGATGAGCGCCCCTTAAAAAATAATTGGCTTATATGCAGTGTGTGGTTGTTTGTGCCAGGTATAAGTATTGATCAACCGTTTTGTGGTGACTTATGAGTGACTGATTGATATGACAGTAATTCAAGTATTCATTTGTAAAATATGTATTTGTTCTGAAGAATAATTTTATTTTTATAGCTTTATTATCCAATCTATTACCTAATAATTATGATTAAAAAGATTTTGTTTGGTTTCGCATTGTTTTGTGCTCATCAGGGCTTTGCGCAGGAAACGGCTATCTGGTTAAGATATTCAGCTATTTCTCCGGACGGGCAAAGGATTGCTTTTACTTATAAGGGCGATATTTATACCGTACCGGTTTCGGGTGGAAAGGCCCAACCTGTAACCAACCATGAGGCGCAGGATTTTATGCCTGTTTGGAGTAGCGATGGTAAGAAAATTGCTTTTGCCAGTAACCGGTTTGGCAATTTTGATGTTTTTATCGTGAATGCCGAGGGTGGTCTGCCAACGCGGTTGACGACTCATTCGTCTCATGAATACCCATACAGTTTTATGAATGGTGATAAGGAGGTGGTATTTGGGGCTAACAGAATGGATAATGTGAACAGCCGTTCGTTTCCGACTGCTTCCCAACCGGAATTGTATGCAGTAAGTATTAATGGTGGCAGGGCTATCCAGATTTTGGGAACGCCTGCTGAGGACGTTAATTTTGATGCAACGGGCAACCTGATGATCTATCATGATAAGAAGGGTGGGGAGAATGCCTGGCGCAAACACCAGGTGTCTTCTATTGCAAGGGATATCTGGCAGTATGATTTTAAGGCGAATAAGCATACTAAACTGACTGAATTTGTGGGTGAGGACCGGACGCCGATCTTTACTGATAACGGGAAGGCTTTTTATTACCTGAGTGAGGAAAGTGGTTCTTTTAATGTTCATAAGAAGACGATCGGTACGGATAAGTCTACGCAAATCACTTCTTTTAAAAAGCACCCGGTCCGTTTTTTAACGGCTTCTAAAAATGGCGTTTTATGTTTTAGTTATAATGGTGACATCTATACTTTTAAGAACGGGAAAGCTGAGAAAGTTCCGGTTAGTATTGTTTATGATAATAAATCGAATGAAGAGTCTATTGCACGAGTAACATCTGCGTCAGGTATTAATGTGTCTCAATCGGGTAAGGAGGTTGCTTTTGTATCCAGGGGAGATGTATTTGTGACGAGCATGGACAATGAGTTTACGAAACAAATTACGCAAACGCCGTATACTGAATCTGATGTTCAGATTTCGCCGGATGGTAAAACGGTGATCTATTCTGTGGAAAAGGATGGTAAATGGAGCATTTATCAAACAACGATCAGGCGTAAGGAAGAGCCTTTCTTTTTTGCGAGTACATTGCTGGACTCGAAACCGCTGTTTGAAGATGAAAACAATAATATTTTGGCTAAATATTCCCCGGACGGTAAGGAGATTGCTTATGTGCAAAATAATAATGCGATCATCATTTACAATATTGCCAGCAAAAAGTCCAGGACTTTACTGAAGGGCTTGCCATTGAGTACCTGGGGGGAAAGAAGCCAGTATTTCCAGTGGAGCCCGGATGCTAAATGGTTGTTGTTTAATTACGCGATCTCGGGTAGCGGTTCTTCGGAAGTTGGCCTGATTAACACGGTGGCAAAGGATGCAAAGCCTGTGAACCTTACCCAAAGTGGCTTTGATGATAATAATGCTAAATGGGTGCTGGATGGTAAAGCTATGATCTGGTTCAGTAACAGGGACGGCCTGCGTGGTGCTGCTATGGCGGGTGGTTCTCAAACAGATGTGTATGCGATGTTTTTTACGAAGGAGGGCTGGGATAATTTTAAACTGAACAAGAGCGAGGCGGGTTTTCTGAAGGAACTGGAAACGGTGAATAAGGCGGATACTGCTAAGAAGGATAAACCTAAGAAGGATTCTGTAGTTGTGATTGACCTGGATGGGATTGAATACCGGAAAGCGCGATTGACGCTGCATTCGGCGGGTTTGAGCGACGCATTGCTGAGCAAGGATGCTGAAACTTTGTATTACCTGGCGCGTTTTGAAAAGGGGTTTAATCTGTGGTCGGTGAACTTAAGGACCAAGGAGACGAAGATGGTGGCGCCTTTGAATGCTTCTTTCGCGAGTATGCAATGGGATAAGGATTATAAAAACATTATCCTGAATTCTGCGGGTGCTGTTATGAAAGTGGACCCGAACAGTGGTAAGCAGGACAGGGTGTCGATTGCTGCTGATATGGTAGTGAATGCACTGGCGGAACGTGAGGCACAGTTTGAACATGTATGGCGTAAGACGAAGAATACCTTTTATACGAAGGGTTTTCATGGTGCTGACTGGGATTTTTACAAGAAGGAATACGCGAAGCAATTACCTGGTGTGGGTACTGATTTTGAATTTTCGGAACTACTGGCGGAGATGCTTGGTGAGCTGAACGTGTCACATAGTGGTTCTTCTTATTTTGGCCAGATGCCGGATGCTGATGCGACTGCTTCTTTGGGCATTATCTACGATGTTGCATATAAGGGCAATGGTATTAAAGTGCTGGAAGTGCTGCAAAACGGCCCATTGGATAAGAGTAATATTAATATTCCTGTGAACAGTATTATTACGCAGATTGATGGTGTGAATATAGAAGCGGATAAGGACTATGCTTATTATTTAAACAGGAAGTCGGGTAAAAATGTTTTGCTGACAGTGTCTGTGAATGGTAAAGATGAGTTTTATACGATTAAACCTATTTCGTTAGGTGAGGAGAATGGTTTGCTGTACCGGCGTTGGGTGAAACGTAATGAGCAGGAAGTGGCGAAACTTAGTAATGGTAAACTGGGTTATGTGCATGTGCCTGGTATGAATGATGGTGTGTACAGGAATGTGTACGAGGAAGTGATGGGCAAGTTTTTTGAGAAGGGCGGATTGGTGGTTGATACCCGCTTTAATGGTGGTGGCGACCTGGTGGCGGACCTAGACATGTTCTTAAGTGGTAAGAAATTTATGGACTATGGTACTGATAACCGGAGCAATGGTACGGAACCTAATTTCCGTTGGACGAAGCCTAGTATTTCGCTGGTGAATGAGGCTAACTATAGTGATGGTCATTGTTATGCTTTTATGATCCAGCATCAGAAAATTAATAAGATTGTTGGTATGCCGGTGCCTGGTACCTGTACGTTTGCGGGTTGGGAAGGGCTTGGCGCGACTAACAGTATCCGCTGGGGGGTACCTCCTGTTGGCGTAAAGGATACGAAGGGCAGGTATCTTGAAAACTGGCAGACTGAGCCTGATTTTAAAGTGGTACCTACTAAAGAAAAAATAGTAACGGGTGTGGATGAACAACTGGAAACGTCTATTACGGAGTTGTTGAAACAACTTAAGTAAATTAAAAGCGGCAACTGGTATGGTTGCCGTTTTTTTTATCATTTTAATTGGGGCTATCATCTTTGTTATGCTTAGCGGCATTTGTCCGGGCTACTCCGGGCTCCGCTGGTGCTCGGTGCTCCTGCGTCGCACTGGCTCGTTCCTCGCCACCCTGCATATCCCGCAGCTTTTCATCTTATGTAGCCGTGTTCAACTGCTATGCGTTGGTGGATTTTCGTTCTTCCTGGTAATTTTTGTTTGAGTCTTTTTGGAGGCTGTTGGTGTTATGTGTGTCTTTGTTTTTAGCGGTTGTTCTGATGTTAAGTTTGTCCCGGTCCACGAACAGGGATAATAACAATCCTATTCCTACAATGACATCCACATAATTCCAAAGTGTTCTTCCTAAAGCGACTTTTAAAAATGGTTGGAACAGTAATGCGATTGCGGCATAAATAAACATTTCTGTATGTTTTTGTTTTTTATAAGCATCGTATGCTAAAATTGATAATCCTACAAAACTTAAAAATCTTACCATTTGATAATAGCCATAGGGCATTCTTGCCAGGCAGATAAAATATAAGATTGCGAGTGTTAGTTTGATGGTGGATTGCATTATATGTGGTGATTAATTTTTTAAAAAGGCTTTAATTTTATCTTTTGTTAAATCTGTTGCCTGCTCTCTTTGGATAATTAATTTTTTACGAGCGTTCATCTTTTCGAACCAGTTTTCCCAGTATGCATAGAGAATTTCCAAGTCAACTTTCTTTCCTGATTTCCTTTCATTCACTTCGCAAATCAGAATGTCGGTATTTGACAGATCTATTATTCCTGTTGGGATATTTAATTCAAGCTTGTCAATTAGTTTTTTTGTATATGATATGCTTGGTGACTTTTTTAATTCAGGAATTAAGTTTGTGTAAATTTTGTTACCGCCTATTTCTAAATAGCCATCGGTGATAATGATGACTTTATTTATGTAATTCTCGAATAATGTAGGTTTCTTTAAATGATGTATTAAATACCTTTCGAAGTAATGTGGATAGTCTGCTCCGGATGTTTTTGAAATACCATATTTATACAAACTGTCTATTGCTTGGGTATATTGTAAATCCTTATCCTTAGTGAAATATAAACGGTTACTTTTTCCTTTATGTGAAGATAGATCGAATTGCAGGTTGTTGGCTATCTTGCTAAACTGCCCATTTGCCTGGTATTTGTCTGTAACATCAACTATTAGTCTATCTTTTGTATCCTGCCTGAATTTTGAATATTCTACAAATGATTGCCAAATAGTATTTAAAACCAATGAATCGTTTTTTACTTGATCAGGATTATTTTCATGATCGACAATTCTTTTAGATAAATCAGGGATGACAATAATATTGATGTGTGATTTTGCAGGTGGTAACCATTTAATGCAATCTGCAATTTCATCTTCACCTGGATTGAATGACTGTATTTTATTCCTGGCTGCATTTTGAAACTCCGGCGATACAATTTTATTGCCCAATTCATCTGTTTCTAAAAGATCGAATTTGTATCTTTCAAACAATATTTTTACATCATTTATATTGTTGCTGATTTGAATTTTATCAATGGCGGTATTTAGTAATGATGGTTTTGTGATGAAGTAGATGAATATTCCGAAAAAAACAATCAACCCTGATAAAATGTAAATCGGTTTCTTGTCTTTTATTTTTTGCTTTTTATATTGTTGTTCCATTATTTAGTTTCGGTATTTAAACTTTCAATTTTGTTATGTAACCAGGTTGCCTGATTTTTTATAGCAATTTCCACAAGCTCTGTTGCTTTTGAGTTAGAGAAATTACCGAAGGTGAAATTTTGCCATCCTCCCATAAATTCACCAATAAACCCTTTTAGCTCCGATACATTTACCGGAATGACGCCATTTTCGTAACCAATAATATCTTTTTCTTTTTCTTCAACTTTATTACTGAGAGTAACCAGGTCACTATCAAGTTTGTGCAGTTTTGCAATAATGTTTGAGAGGTCATTTCGTTTTTCCATAATCCTGTTACTTAAGTTTTCAAGCATCAGCTTTACTTTTTCGCTTTCAGTTTTCAGGTACGGATGACTTAAGGAATAATTTAATAAGAAACCCCAAATGACGTACACGACAAAACCAAGTATGAGTACGAGATAGAAGTTAATATCTGAAAAGATCATATTGAATTTCCATAGTTCTTCGGTAAGACCGGCATTGAAATTATTTGCGTGAACACCTTCGGAAATTTTATACCCAATAAAGGCATCTGCAATAAAAGTGAGTATTAATAGTATTGCTATAAACCAGAATTGTTTTGGCTTTTTTTCTCTGGCTAATTTTTTGTTCTTTTCTAATGAATCATGGATTAAAAATCCTAGTCCTAAGAATATAACCGGGAATAGAATAATTAATGCAATGACCCCGCCGCCTTTGCTTCCGGCATCTGAGAAAACATTGGGGTTTATAAAGCCGAGGTTGCCAGGCTTTACACCATAAAAAGCAGAATATCCTGATGAGGAATAAAAGACAAACAGGTACAGGGTTAATAAAAGGGTAATGAATGAACCAATGACAAAAGGAATGGTATCTCCTGATTCATTATCTCCTTTTTTTATGTCAATTTTTTCTAATTCAATAGCTTCTATTTCTTTTTCTTTGTCATCTTTGGCACGTTTGCCAGTATTTATTTCAGCTAATATAGATTGCTTTTGTGCTTTTTCCTGCTGTACCTCGGCTCTTAATTTTGCCACCCTGTCTTTTATCCCCTGTTCATCGAGCCTTTGTTCTTCGAGGAACCTGGCATACACTTTATTCAGATATCCTTCTACTGCGTCTGGATGTGAGTTTGATTTAGCGGCTGATTGAAAACCAAACTGAGCATAGGTTATTCCTTCATTCTCTTTGTTTTTCGAAGTCATGTTCTCATTTAGTTGTATGGTCATTTTTTACTTATTTTAATTGCAGATAGTTTGTTATTTATAAAGACAGATTATTAGGTGCATGGTGTATACACCCGATTCAATAATGTTTTTCGTCATTCATTAATCCTGAATTGAAATTTACAGCGAGTGGAAGTGATCTGAAATAGAGAATTTATTTATGCTTGACCGGATAATTTTGCTATCCCAGGATGAACCGGATTTAGGGGAAAAGAACCCAATTATTAATAAGACTAAACTTATAAAGCATAAAAGTGCAAATGAATTTTCCATTTTTAATGTTTTGGATAGATCAACTGTTCTTCATGTTGGCGTTTATTGAAATAAGTATTTTACTATTTCTTTTACGATTCAAAAGTATTTTCCTCTGATCTTATTTTTTTACGGATTTCCGTAAAGTGAAAAATAATTTTAAATAATCTGAAGTATCCTTAATAGGGGATGGCTTTTAAATGAGTAGCTGCATTCCGGAAAGAAGAGTGCATTAGTGGCTTATAAACGTGATACAGTAAAATGGGGGGAACAAGAGATGTCCCTTTGTACGATAAAGTGCAAAGGGACATTAGACATATAAAGACTAAGTTGCTATTTATATGGAGAATACGGTTATCCGATAATACCCATTTTGACACAATGGGCAATCAGCTGTTCGTTGGTAGAAAAATCGAATGTTTCTCTCAGGAGTTTTAATTGCTTTTCTACACTGCTTTTTCCATTGGGAATGATGTTTTTCTCTTTCAGGTAGTCAGGTATTTCCAGTACGCGCTTACCTTCTGCCATTAATGTGAGGATGGTTGTATCAAAGGTTGTAAACTCGTATGTATTGGTTTGTTTTCCCTGTTCCAATTGCGGAGGTTTATAAACCCGGTGGTTGGAAATCTCCCGGATGGCTTTGATCAGTTCTTTGGCATCGCCGCGTGCTTTACGCACATAGCCATCAATATCAAAATCTATGAAAAGTTTTTTTATAAAAGCGGGCCTGCTTTCTGCTGAAAAGACGAGTATTTTTAAATCGGGTTGTATTTGTTTTACGGCTTTGATTAAATCAATACCTCCGGATAATTGTACTTTATGATGGTCTTCTTCGAAATATAGATCTGTAATAAGCAAGTCGTAACTCTGACCGGCCTGTATTGCTTTTTTTATCCTGAGTAAGGCTTCATCGCAATATGTAGCGCTATCGAAAAATGGTATTTGAAGATCGTTTAATGTTTTTTCAACAGAGATATTGGTACTTTCGTAATCTTCTGCTATCAGTACTTTTTTTATCATATCATTTATGGTATAGGTATAATTAATAGGATTTTCAATCCTTGTGAAAAGGATGAATCAAAAGTAATTTGTCCGCCAATACTATTTATACGGGAAACCGTATTGTTCAACCCGTTACCATATTTTTGACCTGGTGCCAGGCCACAGCCATCATCTATGTATTGTATTTTAACCTGGTGGTGATTGTCCTCGAACCTGATGGTAATATAATTTGCACCACTGTGCTTTTTCATGTTGATCATGATTTCTTCGAGTACAAATCGCAATTCTGTTTGTTGTGTTGTATTTAATTTATTCCAGGTGTCTGAAATTTTTCCAACAATTGATATCTTCCTGGTATCCGTGGAAAAGGATTTTAGTAGCTGGGTTATTTCATCATCCGTTTTTTGAGTGTTTTTTGTGAAATCTTCATATGAAATATTGCGGGATTGTTCGTAGAGTTCTTCCAGGTCATCAAGGATTAATTCCGGTTCCAGGTCAGGTTGATGTTCAATTTTTGTCATGATGCGATACAAACCGTTCGCAACCACGTCGTGTACTTTTTGTGAAGTCTTTAGCTGTTGTTTTTGCAGCGCCTGTTGTTTACGTTTACGATACCAGAAATATGAAATAACAGATAATAAAACTAAAACAAAAATAACAGCCTGGTTAATGACTAACCTGGTATTCTTTTCGGCATTATCCTTTTGCAGGACCAGGTTTTGAGTTTTGCTTTTTTCGGTTTCATAACGAATCAACGCAAATTGATTTTTGGCGGTGTTACTGGCGGTTTGTAAACTGTCATTTAAGAATTGATACCTGGTAAAGTATGATTTACTCCTGTCAGATGGTGCCAGGCTAATTAGTTTTTCAAGGGCTTTGGTCTCATTGGCCGGACTGTATAATTCCCTGGAGAGGCTGAGCATTTTATTGGCATAGGTGAATGCTGAATCGGCATTTGTGGACAGGTAGTAGTCTGCTAAGTGAGAATAGCTGGATTGTATGCCCCATTGATCATTGATCTGCCGGCGTATTTGTAAGGCTTCCTGTAATTCCGGCTTTGCATTATAGGATTTATTTTGAAGCCATTTAGTATAAGCTAGATTCGATAAGACTCTTGCAAATTCTACCGGTGGTGCCTGGTGACTTGTAATAATGGAGTCGTAGATATTGATTGCCTTTTGAAATAGTTTAGTGTCTTTATAAGCGACCGCCAGATTATTGAGGCGTATTAACCGGTTGGTGCTGTCATTTGAATATTGTATAGCCAGGTTAAAGTAGCGGATAGCCTCATCAAAATGTTTCAGGTTTTTACAACTGATGGCGAGTTCGTTATAAATGGAGGAAAGGTATTCCTGATGTTCGGCATTCTTTTCATCCAGGAATGGAATGCCTTTCAGCAAGCTTTCTATACTTCCTAAATAATCTCCTGCATCATTTTGTATCGCTCCCATTTGGATGGTCGCGTATGCCAATAATAAAGTATCATTGGTGTTTTCTGTAAATTCATACAGGTAATAAAAGGCAGAATCATTGCGTACATTTATTAACTGCTGTGCCCGCTTATAGTATTCATTGTATTTTTTGTTATTGTCTGCATTGACTGTTTCTGGGGGCTTTGTATCTATATTGATGGCATTTTGACAGCTAAGCAGCAGAAAAATAAAAAAAATATACCGGTTCATGAAATATGGAATTTCGGTTAAATGTACAGTAATTTAAAAGTATTTGTTTAAAATAAAGGCAAGAAAAAATCTTGCCTTTATAATTTGAACGGTTAATAATTAAGGTTTTGGAGGAGTGGGTGGTGTTGGCGGAATCGGCGGTTTTGGCGGAAATGTGTGGCCTGTTTCATTATCGTCATCTTCTTCATCGTCATCATCATAAGTAGAGTAAATGATTGTTTCATCATCCATATAATGTATTTGAACGTTACCTGATGACATTGAAAATATAAATGCAAAAAATAGTTGTAACATTTGTTTAAATTTTAATATTTTAAGAAATGATGCTCCTGCCAGGGACTGACCCCGGAGCGTGAATTGAACTTTGTAAGAAGTGTTTCTTACGATTTGGGAAGAGGAATGATTGGTGATGTCAGCAGTTGTTTAGCGCTTCCCAAAGCCGTTAAATGGCCGCTGAAATCAATAATCAAAGAGGAGATAATTCTGTACAGTCGTTATCTTAGCAAGGGATAACTTTTATTTCCGGAACAAAGATATTTCGGGTTAAATGATTGATATTCATATGATTACTTTAATTCCAATGATTCCTGAGAAATTCCTGTAATTACGGTTTTGCGTATTAGGAATTCCTGAAATTCTATTAGTTTTGTATCTATAAATCCAAGAATATGTATCAAGATTATATCGACAGGATACTTGAAGAGTACGAGAAGAAGAAGTTAGCAAACGAGCTCTCAGACTCTTTATTATTATTAACTACAGCTAAACTTAGAAATGAATGTTTATCTGTATATAAAAAGAGATACAATAAAAGATATGATGAAAAAGCTCTACAATCTTTTTTTGGGATAATTGACGAGCAAGAGGATATGTTGCGAAGTATCAAAAGGATTAATGTTGATAAATTTCGTCAACCTATTAGCCTCTTAAGAGGGGAAATCAAGGATACAGATATAAAAAATGTAGAGTTAATAGCGTGGTTAGTAGATTTTCAACCTAGGCCATTTGTTTTTGGAAGGGATTATTCACGTACTGAAGATTTAGAAACGAAAAGGACGATAACGGAAATAGAGAAAAGAACTAATCAAGATAACGTAGATGAAATTTGTGAGTGGGAAATTGGTATCGGAAATGATACTGATAGTGGTGACAATTCAGGTGGCGGTCAGAATATTGAAGGTGAACAATATACTGAAGGCATAAATGATGGAAAAGGAACACTAATGAAACAGGAGTATAAGGATAGAAGGAAAGGCATTCAGGAAGAAATTCCTAAAATTCCTATTTCGAAATGGTATAGTTATTCTTCTAAAAAGGTTGCGGTAATTGCGTTTGTTTTATTAGCGGTTGCTTTTACTTTTAAAGAGCGCTTAATGATAGAGATTGGTGTATTGTTTGCTAACAATAAGTGTATGTACTGGAATGGAGAATATTATGTAGCAGCACCTTGTGATGAAAAGGTGAAAGGGCGGTTTTTGATTGCTTTAGATGAGGAAAAAATTAAGGACTTCAAGAAAATTACGAATCCGGATACTTTGGACCAAAATGATGTAGGTAGTGTATGGTACACAAAGATTACCAAAGACAGTTTAGAGTATTATACTGGTTATGGCAATCATCCCGTATGGTATAATAAGAGATTAAAGCCTTTAAGTAAATATATTGTAGATACACATATTCTAAAATCTAAAAAAAATATTGATTAGGAATGCTTTTAATCGAAATCCCCCAATCTTTATTATAAAGATTGGGGGATTTTATATTGAATAGCTATTTTAAATTTTGTAATGCTATTGAGGAAATAGTTCCTCAGATTTTTTAATTTTCTTTAGGTACAGGCTAATATATAGGTATCATTATACTTTATTACCTACCGGCAAGGTAAACCCAATCGTCGTACCTACATCTACTTTACTACGCACGTGAATAGACTGGTTATGCGCTTCTACAATGTGTTTACAAATGGCCAGGCCCAGACCACTGCCGCCTACCTGGCGGTTACGGGCCCTGTCCGTGCGATAAAAACGTTCAAAGACACGGGATAAATGTTCTTCGGCAATGCCCATGCCATCATCACTCACTTCTATTAAGACTGTAGCTTCATCTACATTATAAATGCCGATCATGACCTTGCCATGTTCTTTACCGTATTTAATGCCGTTTTCTATTAAATTAATTAAAACCTGGCGAATACGCTCTTTATCTGCAAACACTGAATAGCTGAAATGATCTTCGTTTTTAATGGCGCATTTAATGTGTTTCGCTGTCGCTTTTATGTATAAGGATTCAATCACTTCTTTAACAAGATTGCGGATGCTGAAAACTTCCTTGTTTAATGGAATTTCCCCGCTTTCCAGTTTAGAGATGATATCAATATCATTCGCCAGGTTCACCAGGCGATCAACATTTTTTTCTGATTTGGATAAGAATCTCTCGCGCATGGTTTCATCTTCAGCGGCGCCGCCCTGCAATAGTTCCAAGTAGCCCTGCAACGCAAAAATCGGCGTCTTGATTTCATGAGCTAAATTCTGCAGGAATTCTTTCCTGTAAGCCTCGTTCGCTCTCAAAAGGTCAATCTCGCCCATGCGTTGTTCCGCCCATTTTTCCACATCTGCCCTTACTTCGTCGATGCTTTTCTGAGGCAATATATATTTATAGTAGGTTTCTTCTCTTTTAGATGCTTTTGTCTGGTAGATGAATTTATAGATCAGCTTTATCTTCCTGTATATAAATTTTTGAAGTGTATAAAGAATAAGGGCGTAGCTTAATACAAGAAAAATAAAGGTAGATACCAACACTTCTACAATATCCGGGTGGATCAGCCACATGCCAAACCCCACTATAATACTTAAAATCGTTGCGGTAAAAAGAGATAACTGCTTCGGTGTTAAATTTTTAAAATCCAAGATTCAATTAATTTAAAATTTTCGGATAAAAGTCCATAAAGCTATTAAGAAAATGCCGATATAAAAAAACTATGTATTAATGAATTATTAAGTCTGCACATAATATCATTCTAAAGTTGGTTGTATGATGATAATGTACAGCCGGGCGATGTGGTTGGCCGTAAGAAATAGAACAGGGCAGGAGTAGTAGTATTATCGGCCTTAGTCAATCTTTCAGTGCAGGAACCAGCGCATCATCTGTTATACTTAATAAAACCCAGGTAAGTATTATGAAATAATTTATATATAAGCTTCTGATTTTTGAATTGTCCTTTTTGTATTTTTACTGGTATAAAACAACGACTGATGAAAAAACTTAGGATTCTGTTAATAGTGCCTGTCATTGGTATATTCCAATTTTGCGGGTCATCTAAAAAGGCCACGGAAACCAAGACAACCGCGCCTGTAGCAAAAGCAAAAACAATTTCTTTTGAAACCGATGTAAAACCAATTGTAATGAATACATGCGCCCCATGTCATACTGTTGGTAAAAAAAGCCATTTGTTTGAGTATGATATAGCAAAGGAGCATATTGACGAAACAATCGAGCGTATCAAAAAAGGAGAAGCAGACCGTGGGTTCATGCCTAAAAATGGTAAGAAGATGAGTGATGCCGATATTGCGGTATTTGAACAATGGAAAGCAAATGGCTTTGCTAAATAATTGAACAGAAATCCAATATTTTAATATCTTGCAAGCTTGTGGAACTATAATCATCCACAAGTTTTTTTATGCTGAATATTGACCTGGATTTAGATAAAAACGAGATCATTCTTGAAAACGGCGAAAGCTGGCTCACTATTTTGCCAAAATGTGGTGCTATCCTTAACAAGTGGCTTTTTAATACCGTTGAAATAATTGACGGTTATGAAAGTACAGAGGATTTTGTTCAGAACTGTGAGAACAAAGGTTTTCGCAGTGTAAAATTATCCCCTTACGTATGCAGGATCCAGAAAGCCGGTTATCAGTTAAATGGCGTTGAATACCCCATTGGCAAGTATAAACTAAACGGCTTAAGTATTCATGGATTGTTGTACAATGTGCCATTCACTGTTAAAGATAGTTTTATAGGAAGCAAAGGCGCTACGGTTATCTTGTCACATCATTATAATGGTAACGATGCGGGCTACCCGTTTTTGTATGAACTGGAAGTAAGCTATACTTTAGATAAAAACAACCGGTTGACAATTACGACAAAATTTACCAATAAAAGCGGGGAGACAATCCCCGTAGCAGATGGATGGCATCCTTATTTTAAAATTGGTGAGAAAGTGGATGATTTAATCATGCAGTTAAATACCAATGAGATGGTAGTGTTTGATGAAACTTTAATTCCTACCGGAGCGCTAACGCCATATGAAAAATTTAAAGGCCCAAAACACATTGAAAATACGGAACTGGACAATTGTTTTGTAGTAGCAAATATTCAGGATCCGGTTGTTGGGACTTTTATAAATGAAGATGCCCGACTGAAAATAGAGATATCAAACATAGAAAATTACCCTTATTTCCAGATTTATACGCCGCCACACAGGCAAAGCATCGCCTTTGAAAACCTGAGTGCACCGCCGGATGCTTTCAACAATAAAATGGGTTTGAAAATGCTGGAACCTAATGAAACAGTAGAGTTTACATGTGCCTATAAAGTAAGTAAACTTTAAATTTGGCAATCTACGCTATTCAATAGAACTGTTAAATAAGTGTCGCAGGTATCAATTTGCGATACGGACCAGCAGTAAATTTCATTACAATCAATTAAATTTGGATTTCAAGTTTTGATTAATAAAAATAGACTGATAATGTTTAAATACACATTACCGTTAATAATATCAGCGGTTTGCTTTATGACTCCAGGGCAGAGTGATGCTCAAAAAAAGAAGGCAAAACCGGCTACCACCAAAAAAGCAGCGGTTAAACCGGCCACGCTAACAAAAGAAGCAACGCCGGTTATTGCCAGTAACAGCCTCGTGCTGAACGGCACTACCAAAAATTTACCGGACAACAGTAAAATCACTTTAATAAATACGAATACCGGTAAATCCTATAATGCCACCGTTTTAAATGATTCATTTTCCATAAAAACAAAACTGGACCTGGCAACGGTATATGTTATTAATGTAACGGCACCTAATAATGAATTTCAACCGGTTTCTCTACATACTTTTTTAGATAATGAAGTGGTAACTGTTGAGATTGAGAATGGCAATATGACCATTAAAGAAGGTGCTACGCCATTGTCGTTTAATAATATGGTTACAATTTTTGGTAACCAGTTCAACCTGCTCAATAAAATCCAGGAGGATCGCAGGAATTCTCTTTTAAACCAGGATAGTTTAACCAGGGTGTGGGACAAAACCATTGATGAAATAGCCGGTAAGGCCTTGCCCTTTCTGAAAGATAACGGTCATACCGCAGTCGCACCATTTTTTCTGAATACCATCTGGCCGCTTACCAGCAACAGGGTAGAAGAGTTTGGTACCTGGATGAATGCGGTGAGTGACAAACAAATGGCGTCTGACTACGGCGTTTACCTGAAAGATAAATATGATGTAGAAAAACTATTTGGTTATGGTCAGGTAGCCCCTGATTTTACACAAAAAGACCCGGACGGAAATGCCGTATCGTTAAAAAGTTTCAGAGGTAAATATGTCCTCATTGATTTCTGGGCAAGCTGGTGCGGGCCTTGCAGAGTGGAAAACCCTAATATTGTAGCCGCTTATAATAAATACAAGCATAAGAATTTTGAGATTTTAGGTGTGAGTTTAGATCGTGACCGTACAAAATGGCTGGATGCTGTAGCTGCAGATAATCTCACATGGCCACAGGTAAGCGACCTCGGTTTCTGGAATAATGCTGTGGCCAAACAGTACCGGATTACCTCCATTCCTCAGAATATTCTGATCGACCCGGAAGGCAAAATCGTTGGAAAAAATCTACGCGGAGGATTGCTGGAGAACTTTCTTGAAAAAACATTATAAACTTAGTAGCCGGATTTTAAATGATCCGGCTTTTTTATTGGAACATATTTTGGGGCTAGCGATATGTTATTTATATCGCCTGGTAAAGCCTTTTGAAGAACTCAAAAACTCAGAACAGATTTGTTCTCATTAATATAAGCAAAGATTTTTTAGAGACTCCTTTATTAGGTTCTCCATTAGATTTTATTGCTTTTGTCTTATTTATAGCTTCTAATAATTAAGATAAGGCATTAGTTTCATTTTAATGATTCTTTTGCCTTTTTCTTATTTTAAGAGCATGCATGCCGCAGCCACTAAACTTCGGGAGGTCTATTTAGCATTTTAAATTCTATTGAACAATAATTTAAACTTTATTATCTTTATTAATACTTCATTAGAGGTTGTATTATTCTAGCCATTTGATGATATTATATTAAATACAATCAAATTAAAGCTCCAAACATAAATGATAAAACAACGATTAAAAAAAGGTGAGCAGCGAAAAATAAACTGGGACAATCTAGTGAAAGACCTCTTAGAGAATTGCGAACACTATCACTCTCAGTTTTATACTAACAAGAAGTTTTCTGGACCAAGTCATCATTTTCATTTACGTGCATTAACTGCTATTGATAAAGAAAAAGCTGAAATGACTTATGCTATGTTGGTTTCATGGGGTATGCATAGAATGGGAGGTGGTGCACAAATGAATGACTATAAAATCTTTGAGGAAAGCATTTTCTCAACACTTCAAGAGATTGAATCATTGAAAGAAAAAAAACTTTCTGAAATTTCTAAGGAAGATATGCAGCAATTGGAACAAATATTTGATAATCTAAATCCAATGAGATCGAGTAAAAAAATTGTCGCAGTATCAAAAGTCCTTGCTCATTATCTTCCAGATATTATTGCACCAATAGATAATGAATATACTTTTCAATTCATTTGTGAAAAACCTCGACAAACAAATTTTCCTCTTAACTGGACAGAGTTTGAATTATTTAAGGAGATTCATATAAAGCTTTTTAAACCAGTAGTTTCAGACGGAAAATTTATTTCGTCAGCAAAGAATTGGTTAAATGATAGCCAGTTTCATTGGGATACATCATTACCCAAAATTGTCGACAATTTAATCGTTGGTAAAATTGGACATTTAAAAAGAACTGATGACAATTACAAAAGAAAAAAGCCAATAAGCATACTGGAATAATTTAGAAGCAATTAGGGATATTTTACCGAATAAAATACCTAAGTAGATAAATACACAATTTCTTATTTTTGAGGACAATAAATAATATTTACTATGGAACATAAGGTACATGAAGGACGCAACATAAAACGTTTTCGGGAAATGCTGGGACTTAAACAGGATGCATTAGCTTATGAACTTGGTGATGACTGGAATCAAAAGAAAATTTCATTATTGGAACAAAAAGAGGTTATCGATTTTACGTTACTGCAACAAATATCTGCCATTCTAAAAATTCCTGTAGAAGCATTTCAAAATTTTGATGAGGAGCAAGCTGTAACTATCATTTCAAATACTTTTAATGACAGTTCAATGTTGAATGCTATTAATCAAAATCCAACCTTCTTCCCTGTTGAAGAAATAAAAAGACTTCATGAAGAAAAGATGGCTCTTTATGAACGTATGCTTAAAGAAAAGGATGAGATGATGGCTAAGCTGGAAAAGTTGCTTGAGAATAGACCTTAAAAAACTCTTCAACATTTATACATACTTTCTTTTTATAACTGATCTACTATTATGATGAATAAATTTTTTGGGATTTTTATCTCATTTTTTAGTTTAGTACTAACTCTAAGTGCCCAACAACCGAAATATACTGCGAAACAATTTGTTTCTTCTGATGATGAAAAACAGTTTGTAAGAGTAATTCCTGAAAAAGATGGCTTTATGAAATCCTATATATTGCTTACTCCCGAAATCTGGGATGTTGATGACGATAATACCACTTATGTAGTAGGTGGAAAAAAAGCATTAGTTTGTATTGAAGGTCAAGTTAAAAGCGGAAAAAGAGAAGGTGTTTTTTCGTCATATATTTTAGATAGCATAGACCATACTAAACGTTATAAAATTTGGGAGCAAACATATGTCAATGATAAATTAAACGGAGAATGGCGAACCTTTAGTCTTAAAGGTAATTTAGTTGACTTTCGCACATATAAAAATGATAGTTTAAATGGAGTTTCAAGAAATTATTGGATAGATGGTAAATCAATAATGTATGAAAGAATTTTTATAAATGGTCAATCTAAATTTATTCAAAAAGAATATTCGCAAAACGGTGTTGTTATTGAAGAAACAACTTATGTAAACAATATTCCAACTGGTCCTGCTAAAAAATACTATGATAATGGCATCTTAAAAGACGAAGTTAATTTAGAAAACGGAGTTCCAAATGGCATAAGACGTTACTATTATCCTTCAGGAAAGATATGGATTGAACAAGAAATGAAAATGGGCAAACCCTGGACAGTGATTGCTAATTATACTGAAAATGGACAGAAAAGAAATGCTGGAACATTAAGAGAAGGAAATGGAACAGTAATCTTTTATGATAACAATGGAAGTGTCAGAGAAACTGTAACTTATAAAAATGGAGTAGAATTCTAACATCATGTGTTGTAAGCGTCCATGATATATTATTAGACTTATAATGTTTTGAAATAAATATGATATTAGTTAAAAACGGTCAAAGTATAGCACACTAACAAACAACGGCAACCATTTTCATGATTGCCGTATCTTCATAAAACACACACTGAAACTTACACTATTCCCATCCGCCTCCAAGCGCTTTGTACAGCTCTACATTTGCGGCCAGTTGGGCCCTTTTAATAGTAGCTGATTGTAATTCATTTTGTAAAACATTGCTTTGTGCTGTAATCACTTCCAGGTAATTTGCCATGCCATTTCTGAATAATAGCCCGGCATTTTTAATGGCATTCGTTAAGGTATTCTGGCGCTGATCTATGATGAGTTGTTGCGCTTTTAGCTTCTCTACTTTTGCTAATGCATCGGATACTTCACCTACCGCATTTAATACGGATTGCCTGAATTGTATCACCACTTTCTCCCTGTTTACTTTGGCCACTTCGAATTGTGTTCTCAGTTGTTTGCGCTGAAAAAGTGGTTGTGTAATACCGCCTGCGGCAGCACCGAACAATGATGCCGGTATATTGAACCAGTTACTGGCTTTAAAGGCGTTGATACCACCGGTTGCAGTAATGCTCAGCGATGGGTACATACTGGCTTTTGTAATACCGACATTGGCGTTGGCTATCTGTAACGCCAGCTCTTGTGTTTTTATATCCGGGCGTTTTGATAGTAACGCGGCAGGAATACCTGTTGCAGTATTTGCCGGTATTGTAATATCTGTAAGATTTTCATCTCTTTCAATCTTATCCGGAAGTAGACCTGTTAATATACTTAATGCATTTTCCTGCAGGATGATCGCTTGTTCAAACTGTGGAACCAACTGTGCCGCCACCAGTTTCTGAGCTTCTACCTGTTCTACGGCTAATTGTGTCACTTCACTGGCTTTAAGTTGTAGTTGAGCGATGCGTAATGTACTATCGCTCAATAAAACATTCTTTTTAGCAATTTGTAATTGCTGGTCCAGCATCAACAAATTATAGTAGCCTTGAGAAATGCTGCTTACCAGGTTGGTTTGTATCGCTTTCTTGGCTTCGTTGGTTTGAAGATAGCTGGCTAAAGCGGCAGCTTTCTGATTTTTGATTTTTCCCCAGATATCGGCTTCCCAGGAAAGTCCGATGGAAGTGGAATAGTCCTCAATGTATGATTGTCCAAGGAATTGGCTCAGGCTAATGCCGTTTAAACTATTATCCGATGGCCGGTTAATATTGGCGCCAATTTGTAACCTGGCATCCGGCAGATAGGCGTATTTTGTTTGTGCTAAAACCAGGTTTGCCGATTCTATGTTTTTCAATGCGGTTTGCATATCAAAATTGTTGGTAATAGCTGTTGATATCAGCTTTTGCAGGGATGACTGTGTGAAGAAATCCTGCCATTTGATATTGGCAATATTGGCGGTATCTTCTGTATTGCCGTTCCTGAAATTAGCAGGTAATAAGGGCGCCGGATTGCTGATGTCTTTAGACACTTTGCAGGCACTCAATACTAATATAGCTAAAAGTGTCAGTGATATATTAATGCGTTTGTTCATTATTTACAATTTGCTTGTATTATGATAAAGGTTTGGAAAAGCTGCGTATTGTTACCGGACGTACAAGGGAGTGACACAACATCAGTTCAATAGCAATACAACAGCTTGTTCCCAAAAAATGTATTATGTATTATCTAATTTGTCTATGATCCAGTTATCCTTTTCAACGATTTTCTTGCTACTTATTTTTTCCTGCAGGTGCTGGAATATGACAAACAAAACCGGTATGATAAAGATGCCGAGCAATACGCCTGTAAGCATGCCGCCTACTGCGCCTGTACCTATGGAACGGTTACCCATAGCGGAGGCGCCTGTGGCACGGACCAATGGAATTAAACCGGCAATAAAAGCAAAAGAGGTCATAAGGATAGGACGTAGCCTTAGTTTTGCAGCTTCAATAGCCGCATGGCGTATAGACAACCCCGCACGACGGCGCTGTACGGCATATTCCACAATCAGGATGGCATTTTTTGCCAGTAAACCAATCAGCATGATCAGCCCGACCTGTACATATATATTGTTATCGATACCTGCAAGATTGATGAAGGCAAACACGCCTAATAAGCCTGTTGGTACTGATAATATTACAGAGAACGGAATGATATAACTTTCGTATTGTGCTGACAGTAAGAAATACACGAATATGATAGACATGACGAAAATCCATACGGTTTGAGTACCTGCCTGCTGCTCTTCCCTGGTAAGGCCGGACCATTCATAAGCATAGCCTCTTGGTAAATAACTG
The DNA here is from genome assembly GCA_027854065.1 of Polluticaenibacter yanchengensis. GTDB lineage: Bacteria > Bacteroidota > Bacteroidia > Chitinophagales > Chitinophagaceae > Phnomibacter > Phnomibacter yanchengensis. The sequence goes on from JAQGEF010000003.1 coordinate 23,031, forward strand.
GCTGCTACTTCTTCTACTGCCTTAATGGCATCACCGGAGCTAAAGCCAGGCTTAGGCACACCTGTAATGGTAACCGCATTGAACAGGTTATTCCTGGTAACGGTCTCCGGCCCATACACTTTCTCCAGGTTTATCAGTGTTTTTACGGGTACCATGACGCCTGCATTATTTTTTACGTGTACATCATTTAATGTAGACGGATCTACACGATAAGCGATATCAGATTGAAGGATCACTTTGTATTGCTTGCCAAAACGATTGAAATCAGATGCCTGGTAACTACCATAATAGACTTGTAATGTTTGTAACAGATCACTTATAGAAACGCCTAATTGCTTGGCTTTTGCTTCATCTATATTTACTTTGAACTGCGGATTGCCGGTATTGAAAGTAGTAAAAGCATAAGCGATCTCTTTGCGCTTCATCAGCTCACCGATAAAGCCATAAGTAGTGGCGCTTAAATCCTGTAATTTACCACTGTTGCGGTCTTGCAGCAATAATTCGAAACCGTTGGTATTACCAAACCCTTGTACGGTTGGCATGGTAAAGGTGAACAGGTCTGCTGCTGAAATAACGGACAGCTTTTGGTTTACTTCCTGTAATATCTGGTTGATATCTTCTGTTTTACCACGGGTACCGGGTTTCTTTAGTTTTACAAATGCCAAGGCACTGATAGGGCTGGTAGCATTGGTAATAATATTCATACCGGCAACACTATAGGATTTTTCAACGGCTTCCACAGTAGCAATGATGCTATCTACTTTTTCCACCACTTTTTTAGTACGGTCCAGGGAGGCCCCGGCCGGCATGTTGAGAGAGTACAAAAATATGCTCTGGTCTTCGGTAGGTATGAATCCGGATGGTGCTTTTTTAGCCAGGAATATGGTTGCAATGGTAATAACTACCAATCCTGTAATGGCTATCCATTTGGCTTTGATGAGAAAACGCAGGCTACTGGTGTAACGGTCCGTTAATTTATTAAAACCGGTGTTGAACCCGTTGAAGAAACGTTGCTTGAATCCTTTTGGTTTGCTATCGCCTGCATGGTGTCCTTTAAGGAATAATGCTGCCAGTGCGGGGCTCAATGTTAAGGCATTTAATGCCGAAATAAGAATGGCAATAGCCAATGTAAAGGCGAACTGCTTATAAAAGATACCTGCCGGGCCTTGCATAAAGCCAACGGGCACGAATACGGCGGCCATTACCAGCGTGATGGAAATGATGGCACCGGATATTTCCCCCATACTTTTAATGGTGGCTGCCCTTGCCGGCAAATGTTCACTTTCCATTTTGGTATGTACTGCTTCCACTACTACAATGGCGTCATCCACCACGATCCCGATGGCCAATATCAGCGCAAATAAAGTCAAGAGGTTAATGGTAAATCCAAACAGTTGCATAAAAAAGAAAGTGCCGAGGATTGCTACGGGTACTGCTATTGCAGGAATTAACGTGGAGCGGAAATCCTGAAGGAACAGGAATACCACCACGAATACCAGGATAAAAGCTTCAAATAAAGTATGTTTTACTTTGTCGATAGAAGCATCCAGGAATTCCTTGGCAGAGTAGGGCACAAAAACTTTTACGCCTGATGGCAGGTTCTTTTCAATACGTTCCATTATTTTACTCACTTCAGTAAGAATGTCGTTGGCATTGGAACCTGCTGTCTGGTAGATTAACACACCTGTAGATGGGCCTTTATCTACAGTAGCTGCTGCTGTGTAACTGAATGAACCAAATTCGATACGGGCAACATCTTTCAGCGTTATAGCAGAACCATCCAGGTTACTTTTCAGAATAATATTTTCGTATTCTTCCAATTGATTCAGCTTGCCTTTATACTTGATCACATACTCGAAACTTTCGCTGCTGCCTTCGCCGAATTTACCGGGAGCGGCTTCCAGGTTTTGGTCTTTAATGGATGCCAGTACTTCCTGTGGGGAAAGATTGTATGCGGTAAGCCTGTCCGGTTTTAACCACACACGCATAGAGTAATCTTTGGCGCCGAAAATAGCTGCCTGGCCGACACCGTTCACACGTTGAATCTCAGGAACGATATTTATTTTGGCATAGTTCTGCAGGAATGCTTCATCATATTCCGGGTTGGCGCTATACAACGCGATGGCCATAATAATACTGTTCTGTTGCTTCTGTGTACTGATACCTGCCTGTAATACTTCCTGTGGTATCAGGCTGTTGGCTTTGGCTACACGGTTCTGAACGTTCACGGCTGCTATATCCGGGTCTGTACCGGATTTAAAGAAAACACTAAGTGTCATAGTGCCGTCATTGTTGGAGTTGGAAGTCATGTAGGTCATGTTTTCCACGCCATTGATGGCTTCTTCTATAGGTGTGGCTACAGAGCGTGCTACCACTTCGGCACCCGCACCCGGGTAGTTTGCCGTTACCTGTACACTCGGTGGGGCAATATCCGGGAACTGTGTAATGGGCAATGTGAACACAGAGACTATGCCTAACAGTACCAACAGTATGGATATAACAGTTGACAGTACAGGGCGTTCTATGAATTTTTTAAACATATAGGTAAAAGCTTCCCTTACCCTCAAAAAATGAAGGACAGATGGCTGTATTTAAAATGATGGTGAATTAATTAAGTGTAACTTATTGTAGTATGATTTTGGTAATAAGTCTTTGGCTTATTTTTTTATTATTGTCCGGTCGGTAGTTCCTTTTTCATCGTCCGTTGCGTCGCACTCTTGTACTTTTGGTTCTTTATTCCGGCTTTTTTTAGAGGAGGAAAACAGCATGTTTCTTTTTAACTGATAATGCTTAATAAAGCATCATTTCCATTCTGTTATTTGTCTTTATTTTATCAATGAAGCGTGTAGAATACTGTCTGAAGAAATACGTTGTGGTGTAATCACCGCACCGTCTGTCAACCTTTGAATGCCGCTGTACACAATGGTCTCCCCGCTGTTTACTCCTTTGCTTACTAAATAGGTATTGCCATTTTTACCGGCTATGGAAATTTGCTTACTGCTCACTTTGTTGCTATCGCCTACAGCAAATACAAATACTTTATCCTGCAATTCAAAAGTCGCTTCCTGCGGCACTACCAATTGGTTCTGGTGTGTGGATGGGATCCTGATTTTTGCTGTAAGACCTGAACGAAGTAGTTTATTGCTATTTGGAAAAACGGCCCTGAAAGTGATGGTGCCTGAATGGCGGTTAAACTGACCTTCTACTAATTCCACTTTGCCCTTGCTCTCATAAATGGTATTGTTGGGTAATTGCATATCGACAGCCGGGATGTTTTTTATTTTTTCCTCTGTAGAATTTCCTTCAAATTGGGCAATAAAAGAAAGAAAATCAGCTTCGCTCATAGAAAAATAAGCATGCACATGATTAATATCGCTTAATACTGTCAATGGCAATAGTTCTCCCTTACCAATCAGGCTACCTTGTTTGTATGGCAAATGCCCGATATAACCATTGCTTGGTGCTTTTATGAGTGTATAGCCAACATTGATATCTGCGCTTCCTTTGGTAGAAGTTGCCTGGGCATGTGAGGCTTTAGCGGCATTTAAATTGGCAATGGCCGTTTTTAATTGTACATCCGCAATTACTTTGTTTTCTACCAGTGGCTGCAATCTGTCAACTTCCAGTTGCGCTTTTTCGATAGCGGCTTTTGCCGATTGGATAGAAGCAGATGCGTTATTGGCATACTCAGCATACTCGCTGCTGTTGATCTTAAATAGGGGTTGTCCCTGTGTAACATAAGCGCCTTCTTCTACATAAATTTTTTCGAGATAACCGGCTACCTGCGGCCGTATTTCTACATTGGTAAGGCCTTCTATCGTAGCGGTATAATTTTGCCAGGTAGTTGCTTCACCATTTTTTAGTTCTATTACCGGAAGTGATGGTGGTGTTTGTGCCTGTTGTTCCGTTTGCTCGCCTGCACAGGAGACTAAAAATAATGCTCCTGCAATGATCAGATACTTTTTCATAACGTGATTAAATTGTTTAACAGTGTTAATTGGTGGTGAATATAAAAAGCCAATATAGCCGGTGTTTGAATATTTAGATTTTAAAACGCGGTTAATTTATTTAACAGTGTTAATTAGTGCTCAAAAAAAATTAGTTTTTTAAGGATGCGATAATACCCGTTAAAGCATCTTTCAATACTTGTCTTGATAAATCATGATTAGTTAATTGCCTGGTCATGTTAATAGAGATCAATCCATGTACCACAGACCAGAATGTATAATATTTCATATCTACATTTTCATCTGAGCGTTTGTCAGCAGGTAGAATCTCTGCAATTTTATCCCATAACATATCTGACGGTGCTGCCAGGTCCGGGCAACTGCCTTGCAATGCGCAACAGTTTACCTCTACACCATACATCACCTGGTATAATTCCTTTTCAGCAAATGCAAAATTCCAATAGGAAATCCACATCGCTTCCAGTTGCTGTTCCGGTTGTTCGTAAAGATCTCTTGCTTCTGTCATCAATCTTGCTAGTTTTATATACCCCATACGAGTGAGCTCGTTAAGAATGGCATCTTTATTGGCAAAATATTCATAGATGATCGGAGCAGTGTATTCAATTTTATCTGCTATTTTCCGCATACTCAAAGCCTGCCAGCCATCCTCTTTTACAATATTAAGAGATGCCTCAAGGATATTGCACCTTGTTTCATCTTTTAATCTTTGTATTCTGTCTTTACTGGCCATTGAATTGCTTTAAATAATTTAACACTGTTAAGCAAAGGTAATAGTAAGTTTTTTTCTTTGCCAAATTTTTCTTTTGGAGTTAAAATGTTTTATCTCGGTAGTATGATTTTAAATTGTTGTTTTTCATTTTATTATTACCTTTTTTTACTAGTAAAATATTTTAAATTATAATGTTATTTGTGTTTGTTTTTTGATTTAGGGCTTTAATTATCCAATATTATCCAACTTTGTTCAGTATGCTTAGGGCTAAAGCTCAGTGTATTTTGTAATGATGTTCAGACAAAAGTGTACCTGAACCTTTTTTCACATAAATGCATCAGATCTATGACTTATTTCTCACAGATATTATAAAACACCTGTAGTAAAATATCTATTTGACAGGTTACTGAGGTGCTTTTATTTTTGAAATAAATTTGGCGTATTATTTGGTTTAAATTTTTGATTTTAAATATTTTGAATTTGATGTTGATTATATATATGAATATCGATGCAATTGTATAACTTGCATTGTATTTAAGTTATGCCAAACATTAAAACTAACTATATATAAATGGGGATATTTGATTTCTTTAAGAAAAAAGACAAAAATATTAATGCTGAAAAAAATGAAAACCTTCAGGTAAGTTCTCAGACTAATGAAGCCAGGATTCAGGCCTCTTTAGGTGAAATATCTGTTGAAGTTGTTTCAGATAACAAAGGCTCTCACGGAGATAATTTTGGTGGTCTTTTGGGTTTTAGTTATTTAAATTCTGATAAGGGCAATCGTTTTATAAACGAAATGATTGCGTTGGCTTCTATTGAAGATCCAATTCTTAAAAATCCTGTTGTTAAAATACACGAGGCTGGTTTTGACAATTCTGATAGTGTAAGAATCAGGACGATTGCCAAAAACGGAAATATATCAAATGGTGCTATTTTATCAGCTTATCCCTATATAAAAACTAATTACATATTACCTTTTGAAACTAAAAGAATCATTGAGTGGTCTCATATTGGAAATATGGAAGCAGAAATTCAAGGTGGGGGAAGGAATACTTTTGGTTTATCATTTTTTGCAACTGATTATGCCATTAATAAAAGTAAATATAAAGCAGAAAAGAATTTGAACATCAGGATATCCGCAATTGGATTGGTTCTCGATAAGAATGATTTAACAGAAATAAACGGTACTGCAGTAAGCCCTGAGTTTTCTACCTATATGCCAAGTAAAGATATTTCAAGACCGACATACTTTGATTTTATTGGAGTTCTGAATAATTATACAGAATGTAAAATAAATGATGAAAACTATGGTTACATGATCAATGTAAAGTTGATCAATCAAGAAGATGATCCTGATTTTTTTACAGTAGATATGTTTGTCAACAAAGAAAATATGCGATTTGATAACTTAAAGCAAGGAATGAAAGTAGCCGGACTATTTTGGCTGCAAGGAGAAATTGCTTAGTATATCAAATGTATCTTTTTAAGTTTTGTGATATTTCTGAAATATATTGTATTATAACTGGAAGCAGACGGCTAGTTTAAATGGCAGAGCAATTAACAAGTGTAAATGCTGATTGTAAACCATCAATTTAATACCTTACATTTTTTATTTTGTACATTCGGAAAAAATAAACAGTGGAATGTTCGATTTCAGGTTAAAAGTATTTTATACGGTAGCAAAGAGGCTCAATTTTACGAAAGCTTCAGAAGAATTGTATATTACACAACCGGCGGTAACCAAACATATTAAGGAAATAGAAAACTACTTCAAGGTTCGTTTATTTGACAGGAACGGAACGAAAATAAAGCTAACGCCGGCAGGTGAAATGCTGATGCAATATTCGGAACAATTGTTTTCGGTGTATCAAAACCTGGAGTTTGATATGAACGCCTTCAACCAACATAAATCCGGAACACTCCGCATTGGTGCAAGTACAACCGCTGCCCAGTATTTACTACCACCCGTACTTGCTTCGTTTCACCACAAATTTGAAGCAGTAAAAGTGCAGCTTATTACAGGTAATACAGAACAAATAGAATCGGCTTTACAAAATAAGAGTATTGATCTGGGCATTATAGAAGGAAAGTCCAAAAACTCCATTTTCAGGTATACACCGTTTGTAAAAGATGAATTGGTGTTGGTAGCTAAAACAGGCCATCCATTATCAAAGAAATCATCTGTAAGGCCGGAAGACCTGTTGAAATATGCATTCCTGATGCGCGAACCCGGTTCCGGTACACTTGAAGTGATTGCTCACGCACTCAAACAAACCGGTATAAAAATATCTGCACTTAAAACTGAAATGCAACTCGACAGTTCTGAAAGTATTAAGCTCTATCTCCTTAATTCCGAAGCATTGGCGTTTCTCTCTGTTTATGCCGTTTTTAAAGAGCTTAAAAACAATGAATGTACGATTGTAGATGTCAAAGGACTGAATATAGAAAGGCAGTTCAACTTTATACAGGCACAGGGCCATGCAGAAACTTTACCCGATTTCTTTATGAAATTCGCTATTAGCTATAACTTTAAGTAATGATGGATTACTAATAGGAATTTCCGGATGCCTTATACAATAATGACTTTTGTATGGAAAAATACTCAGACATTATGGAAAAAGATATCCGGGATAACATTCAACCTGATTGTTCCAAACGTTTTCTGGACAGGAGCATTACCACGAGAGAAGTTATTTTTTTACTGGCAACCGTATTTTGCCTTTCCCCGCTTATCACACCTCCCATCGCATTACTCATGGGGCTTATCATTGCGCAGTTTATCGGGCATCCATATTTACACCTTAATCATAAAGCGACACATATTCTACTACAGGTATCAGTGGTGGGGCTTGGGTTTGGAATGAATGCTGCCAGTGCGTTAAAAGCCGGCAAAGAAGGCGTCTCATTTACCGTAGCCTCCATTTTGATCACATTAATCACGGGTTATTTTATGGGTAAATCTCTGAAAATTGATAAAAAAAGCGCCTACCTGATCTCAGCAGGAACGGCCATTTGCGGTGGAAGTGCCATTGCAGCAATATCACCGGTTATCAAGGCAGAGGAAAAGCAGATCTCAGTGGCATTAGGAACTATTTTTATACTAAATGCTATTGCATTATTTTTCTTTCCGGTAATTGGCCACCTTTTTCACTTGTCACAAACACAGTTTGGCCTTTGGAGTGCCATTGCGATACACGATACTAGTTCAGTCGTTGGCGCCGCTGGCAAGTATGGCCCGGAAGCCCTGGAAGTAGCCACTACTGTAAAACTTGCCCGCGCATTATGGATCATTCCACTGGCTTTCCTTTCTACTTTTCTTTTTAAAAATAAAGATAGCAAAGTAAAAATACCCTGTTTTATCGGTTTTTTTATTCTTGCTATGATAGGCAATACCTCCCTCCCTTTTGTCCAACATATCAGTCATTATTTAACAGGTATTGCTAAAGCAGGATTAACACTTACGTTATTTCTTATTGGTTGTGGGCTAAACAGGAAATTATTGATGAGTGTGGGCTTTCGTCCTATGATCCAGGGTACTGTGCTTTGGGCCATCATTTCCGTGCTGGCATTATGGGCGGTTATGTCATTCGCAAATTAAAAGCTGTAAAATCACTCATCCGGGTTATTAATACCCTCTAAAAAGGGAGCGAATTTACTTTTGAGATTAAATATTGTTCATGTTATTTTGTATCAACAATAAATAATCACTTATGAAATTAATAGCCCCCAAAGCCATATCGGCCGGAGATAAAATTGCCACTATTTCAATGTCATGGGGCGGGGCAGGGGAGTTACCACACCGGTATCAGAAAGGTAAAGAACGGCTTCAACAGGTTTTTAACATGGAAGTGACTGAAACCAGGCATGCTTTGCATCCGGCACAATGGCTGTACAACCACCCGGAAGCCAGGGCTAAGGATTTAATGGAAGCTTTCTCTGACCCATCTGTTAAAGCTATTATTTCAAACATTGGAGGCGATGACAGTATCCGGATGTTAAAGTATATTGATCTGGACGTTATAAAAGCGAATCCCAAAATCTTTTTAGGATTTTCAGACAGTACTATCACTCATTTTATTTGTCTTAAAGCAGGCTTCAGTTCTTTTTATGGAACCTCATTATTGGTCGGTTTCGCAGAAAACAATGCGATGCACGATTACCAGGTCAATGATATTAAGAGAACTTTATTTTCCTCTAAAACCATTGGACAAATCTATCCAAATAAAGAAGGATGGACAACCGAATTTCTGGATTGGTTTGATATTGCTTTGCAGGATGTAAAAAGAAAATTATCGCTGGCAGATGGCTGGCAGTTTTTAAGAGGCGATTCTGTCGTACAGGGAAGGCTGATTGGCGGCTGCATGGAAGTTCTGGAAATGCTGAAAGGAACTGAGTATTGGCCATCTCCGGAGGTATGGAAAGATTGTATCCTGTTTTTTGAGACTTCCGAAGAAAAGCCTAAACCGGAATATATCAGGTGGTGGCTAAGGAATTATGCGGCAACGGGAATTCTCAACAGCGCGAAAGGGATTCTTTTTGGTAGACCTTATGACAATTTATATACAGAGGAATATGAAACGGAATTATTGAAAGTACTGGATGAAGAAGGATTATACAATTTACCGGTTATAACCCGTATGGATTTCGGTCATACTTGCCCCACGTTCACCATTCCCTACGGAAGATTAGCCGAAATTAACTGTATTGATCAAACATTTTCAATACTGGAAAGTGCAGTCAGCTAATTAACATGAGTGACTGGTAATGATTATTTGCTATCAGAATACCAAAAATCGGCAAGACATTAACTAGTCTTCTGATTAGGTATGCCTTTCAAATACGGCTCTAAACAAAGATTTGACAGTGTCGAAAACCGGTTGACGTTATGCTTCAATTCAAGTATCCTGTTTACAATTACAAAATGTAAATCTATATATTAGTTATTTTTTATTAATATGATTGTTTTTTTATTTTTAAATCATTGATATATAGATTATAAGGAAATTTTTGATGACTTTTATCATCGATTGTAATCGAAAAATTGTTAATTAAAATATTTAATAACTGTTGAAAACAGATTTTCATCCTTAAAAGACAACGTAGTTTACTACATTTTTTCTTGCGTAATTGCCATTTTTGGTAAATAAATTTACAGTCATGCCAAGATTCGAGAAATTGAAAGGACTGTGCATAATTATAACATAGAATTCTATAGAACGCATAAATGTTTGACTGAATAGTATTATTATCTTGGTTTTATTGAATAATAATTATCGGGTGATAGGAGTGAGAAAATTCCTGCTTTCGAAAATGTATTTTTTGCAGAAATTAAAAAGAAAATTGCTTTTTTGCGTTGTTGTATCTAATGTTATAATGTAAATTTTGAAATTTGTTTAATAAATTTTGATATTTAATAAATTCTTCACAATTTTACGCTGCGACTGCTTGCTTGGTATGAAAACTCATTGTGTAACATTAATTAGATAAAATATAAACACATGGCGACTAATACCGGTTTATACGATTCTTCATTTGAACATGACGCTTGTGGTATTGGCTTTGTAGCCAATATTAAAGGTCATAAAAGTCATCAGGTAGTGTCTGATGCATTAACCATATTGGAAAATATGGAACATCGCGGGGCGTGTGGAAGTGAGAGTAACTCAGGAGATGGTGCCGGAATAATGATTCAGGTTCCCCATGAGTTTTTTGTGGATGAATGCTTAAAACTAGGCTTTAAGTTACCGTCTTTTGGTAACTATGCTGTAGGTGTATTGTTTTTTCCAAAAGATCAACGATTAAAGCAAGCATGTCGCGAAACATTTGAACGTACTGCCGAAAAATTAAACCTGGAAATATTAGGATACAGAGGGGTGCCTGTAAATAGAGAGCCAATCGGTCCTACCGCTTTATCTGTAGAGCCGGAAATAGAACATGTGTTTATTGCTAAACCAGAAGATATTTCTGATTTACTGGCTTTTGAAAGAAAACTATATATATTAAGAAATTACAGTTCCCACTTAGTAAGAGATACCTGCAAGCAGGATGAAATAGGCTTTTACATCGCTTCGTTATCTTACAAAGTCGTAGTGTATAAAGGCCAGTTTGTAAGTAACCAGGTAAGAGAATATTATCTCGATTTACAAAACAAAGGTTTAACCAGTGCGTTCGGCCTCGTGCATAGCCGTTTTGCTACCAATACATTCCCTAGCTGGAAACTGGCGCAGCCATTCCGCTATATTGCCCACAACGGTGAAATCAATACCGTTCAGGGTAATATCAACTGGCTAAGATCTAACGAAAAAACATTTTTTACACCATACTTTAACAAGGAAGAACTGGATATGTTATTGCCAATTATTGGCGATGTACAAAGCGATAGTGCCAGCCTTGATAATATGATAGAACTGTTGACATTAACAGGTCGTTCTTTACCTCACGTCATGATGATGCTGGTACCGGAAGCCTGGGATGGCAACGATTTGATGGACCCTGTTAAGAAATCATTCTACGAGTATCATGCCTGTTTAATGGAGCCTTGGGATGGTCCTGCTTCCATTTCTTTCACCGATGGTAAAATGATCGGGGCTACGCTTGACAGGAACGGCTTACGTCCAAGCAGGTATTGTGTTACTACGGATGATAGAGTAATTATGGCTTCTGAAACAGGCGCATTAACAATACATCCTTCCCTGGTAAAAGAAAAGGGCAGGTTACAGCCTGGTAAAATGTTTGTTGTGGACATGGAGCAAGGCCGTATTATCAGCGATGATGAATTGAAAAATTCTATTTGTAGCCAGAAACCTTATGGCGACTGGTTAAATAAATATAAAATACGCTTAGAGGAATTGCCGGAACCAAGGGTTTCATTTACGCATCTGGAATCTGAGCAGATCTTTAAATATCATAAAGCATTCGGTTATACTACCGAAGACCTGGATAAAGTAATTGCACCAATGGCCGTAGATGGAAAAGAGCCGATTGGTTCTATGGGTACAGATGCGCCGCTAGCTATTTTAAGCGATCAGCCACAACATTTAACCAGCTATTTTAAGCAGTTATTTGCACAGGTAACCAACCCGCCTATCGATCCTATCAGGGAGCGTCTGGTAATGAGCCTGGCCACTTTCGTAGGTTCTGTAGGCAATATTTTGACAGAAGATCCAATGAGTTGCCACACAATCGCGCTTAAAAACCCGGTGTTGAACAATCATGACATCGAAAAGATCCGCAGTGTGGATACCGGCTTTTTCCAGGCAAAAACCATCCAATGTTATTTTAAGGCAGATGGTAAGCCCGGCTCTTTAAAAAGCGGCTTGGACAGGATCTGTAAATACGCAGAAGATGCAGTAAATGACGATTTTTCCGTAATTATTTTATCAGACAGGGCTATTGACAGTAAACATGCACCAATACCAACTTTGTTGGCAGTATCTACAGTACATCATTTCTTAATCCGTAAAGGCAAAAGAGGTAGAGTAGGTATTGTGGTAGAAGCAGGCGATGTTTGGGAAGTGCACCATTTTGCCTGTTTAATAGCATTTGGCGCTACGGCTATTAATCCATATTTAGCGTTAAGTACTATCCGTGATTTAAAACTGAACGGTAAGTTACAAACCGGTTTAGATGTAGAAGCGTTAAAGAAAAACTACATTAAATCCGTATGTGACGGTTTACTGAAAGTATTCAGTAAAATGGGTATCAGTACACTGCAATCTTACCAGGGAGCACAGATATTTGAGATCATTGGTATTGCCAAAGAAGTGGTAAATCAGTATTTTACAGGTGCTGTAAGCCGGATTGGTGGTTTAGGATTAGATGGTATTGCCAAAGAAGCCTTGGCTAAACATTTCTTTGCATTCAGTCCTAAAGAAATTCCGGTTGAAAGATTGTCTGTAGGTGGTTACTATCAATGGAAGCGCAAAGGGGAATATCACTTATTCAATCCAACTACGATCCATTTATTACAGCATAGTACCAGGACTAACGATTACGGTTTGTTTAAGAAATATACCAAAGCCGTAAACGACCAGGAGCATAAAGCCGTTACATTAAGAAGTTTATTGCAATTCAAAAAACTACGTCCTGCCATATCAATAGACGAAGTTGAATCTGCAGAAAAAATATTTAAGCGTTTTGCTACCGGTGCTATGAGCTTTGGCTCTATCAGTTGGGAAGCACACACGACCTTAGCGATAGCCATGAACCGCATTGGCGGTAAAAGTAACACCGGTGAAGGCGGTGAAGATGAAATCAGGTATGAAAAATTGCCAAATGGTGATAGCATGCGCAGTGCTATCAAACAAGTAGCAAGTGCCCGCTTTGGGGTAACTAGCTTATACCTGGCAGAAGCCGACGAGATCCAGATTAAAATGGCGCAGGGGGCCAAGCCAGGTGAAGGTGGTCAGTTACCTGGCGACAAAGTAGATGACTGGATTGGTCGTACGCGTCACTCTACACCAGGTGTAGGTCTAATATCTCCGCCTCCGCACCACGATATTTATTCAATCGAGGATTTAGCGCAGCTTATTTCTGATTTGAAAAATGCCAACAGGCATTCAAGAATCAATGTGAAATTAGTGAGTAAAGCAGGTGTAGGTACCATTGCAGCCGGTGTCACCAAAGCAAAAGCCGATGTGGTGTTGATTGCCGGTTATGATGGTGGTACTGGTGCTTCGCCGGTAAGTTCTATCCGTCATGCAGGTTTACCTTGGGAGCTTGGCCTGGCAGAAGCACACCAAACCCTGGTAAAAAATAAATTGCGCAGCCGTGTAGTTGTTCAGGCCGATGGACAGATGAAAACCGGCCGTGATATTGCTATTGCTACTTTATTAGGTGCGGAAGAGTGGGGTATAGCCACTGCTGCATTAGTAGTGGAAGGTTGTATATTAATGCGTAAATGTCATTTAAATACCTGCCCGGTAGGCGTAGCTACCCAGGATCCTGATTTGCGCAAACGTTTCTCCGGAGCAGCAGACCATGTGGTAAATTTCTTCCATTTTATTGTACAGGAGTACAGGGAAATTATGGCTGAATTGGGTTTCAGAACAGTAGAAGAAATGGTAGGCCAGGTGCAGTTTTTAGAAGGTAGAGAGAATATTGAAAACTGGAAACACAAATCAGTTGATTTAAGTGGTATCTTATTTAAAGATGAAACTTATACCGGTTCTTTATATTGTACCGAAACGCAGGACCATGCTTTAGATCATGTTTTGGACCGCCAGTTAATTGAGGCCGCTCAACCGGCAATCAATAACGGAGAACCGGTAACGGGGGAATTTAAAATTCTCAATACAGACAGAACGGTTGGTACCATGTTATCGCATGAGGTGACCAAAAAATACCGTGATGCCGGTTTGCCGGATGGTACTATCCATTATAAGTTCAACGGTTCTGCCGGACAAAGTTTTGGTGCTTTTATGAATAAAGGTATTAAGCTGGAACTGGAAGGCGATGCCAATGATTATTTTGGTAAAGGCTTAAGCGGAGGGCATTTAACGGTATATCCGCCAACTATTTCCCAATACGTACCGGAAGATAATATCATCATAGGAAACACAGCATTCTATGGTGCTACTAACGGTTTGGCATTTATCAGGGGTAAAGCAGGCGAGCGTTTTGCTGTGCGTAACTCAGGTGCTACTGCGGTAGTAGAAGGTACAGGCGACCATGGTTGTGAGTACATGACCGGTGGCCGTGTAGTAATACTGGGTAAAACCGGCCGGAACTTTGCGGCAGGTATGAGCGGAGGTATTGCCTACGTATACGATGTAGACGGTACTTTCAACCAGAAGTGTAATACCGAAATGGTAGGCCTGGAAGCTTGCGACGAGCAGGATGCCGAGTTCTTAAAAGATATGTTGAACCAGCATTTTGAAGCAACGCAAAGTAATGTTGCCAATTATATTCTAAAAGATTTTGATAATGTATTGTCAAGCTTTGTAAAAGTTTTCCCAACGGATTATAAACGTGTTTTATTATCTAAAGCGAATGCAAAAAAAGCTGAAGCGTAATTATTAAAACTATTACAAAAACGTATCAAAATTTTTACAATGGGAAAAGCAACAGGTTTCTTAGAATATACAAGAGAATATCCAAATAAAAAAGCAGTGGAAGACCGCTTGAAAAACTACGACGAGTTTGTAGAGCGTTTTTCTGATCAGACATTAAATAACCAGGCATCACGATGTATGAATTGTGGCGTGCCTTTCTGCCACAGCGGTTGTCCTTTAGGAAATGTGATTCCTGAGTTCAACGATGCGGTGTATAAAAAAGATTGGAAAGAGGCTTACGAAATATTAAGCTCTACCAACAATTTTCCTGAATTTACCGGCCGTATTTGCCCGGCACCATGCGAGAGTGCCTGTGTGTTAGGTATCAATCAGCCACCGGTTTCTATTGAGGAAATTGAAAAGCATATTATTGAAATCGCATTCGATAAAGGTTATGTGCTACCAAAAGTGCCAAATGTACGTACCGGTAAAAAGATTGCGGTGGTTGGTAGTGGTCCGGCAGGTTTGGCTGCTGCTGCGCAATTAAATGCTGCGGGACATACAGTTACTGTTTTCGAACGCGATGCCAAAGCAGGAGGTTTATTACGTTATGGTATTCCGGATTTTAAACTGGATAAAAAAGTAATCGACCGTCGTATAGAAGTAATGGAGCAATCCGGTATTGAGTTTGTGTACAATACCAATATCGGTCAGGATATTACCGTAAACGATCTCACCCGCAGTTTCAATAGCATTGTATTAGCCGGTGGTAGTACTATTCCAAGAAATTTACCCGCAAAAGGCCGTGAATTGAAAGGTGTTTACTACGCCATGCAGTTCCTGAAGCAACAAAACATGCGCGTGTCTAACCCGGGGATTGATATTCCGAATGTGCGTACTTTCGATGGTACCAAATGGAGCTATGATATTCTGGCAACCGGTAAAAATGTAGTGGTGATTGGTGGTGGTGATACCGGTAGTGACTGTGTTGGTACGAGCAACCGCCAGGGGGCAAAATCAGTTACCCAGTTCGAGTTATTACCAACGCCGCCAAAAGAAAGAACTCCTAATATGCCTTGGCCATCTTACCCGATGTTGTACAAAAATACCACCAGTCACGAAGAAGGTGTAGAACGCCATTTCGCTATTAATACCAAAGAATTTATCGGTGATGAAAACGGCAATCTGAAAGCTCTAAAAGTCGTAGACCTGGAGTGGAAAACCGGCGCAGACGGTCGTCCGACTTTTAGTGAGGTTGCGGGAAGTGAACGTGAAATCCCTTGTGAATTAGCATTGTTGGCAATGGGCTTCCTGCATCCGCAGCACCAGGGTTTAATCAACGATCTGTCCATTGAGCTGGATGAGCGTGGCAATGTAAAAGCCAGTGAAACCAAGTTCCAGACCAGTACTTCCAAAATCTTTGCATGTGGTGATATGCGTCGTGGACAAAGCCTGGTGGTTTGGGCCATCAGCGAAGGGCGTGAGTGCGCGCGAAAGGTAGATGAATACCTGATGGGTGTGAGCAAATTAGAAACTAAAGACGCCAGTGTCCTGATATAAAAATGTAGTGCTAACATTAAATGCATCATCTGTCCGGATGGTGCATTTTTATTTTTGGGCGCATGCATGGCCATCGTCTGTTTTATTGGAATGCTCATTAATAAAAATAGTTCACATTTCACGGCCATGCACCGGGCTATCCGCAGTACGCCGCGGCGGCAATTCAGATATTTTAGCTGCGCTGTTCATGATCGTTTCTGCCGCCTTGCGGGGTACTTTGCTACTATCCCTTGCGCATTTGTGGATGGTGTCTGACCCACCCCTTGCCCCTCCCGGGAGGGGACAGAAGTACGAGTGGTATGATTTCGAAAGTTGTCAGAGTGGTTTTGACCGCTACAAGTGTGCCGGAAAAATAAGCACTGTAATATTTAAAGCAATTAGTCATTATTTGATGTTGTCTGATATTATATTTGGTAATAAATTCACTCAATAAATTGCTTGTACGTGAGAAATAATTTGCGTAATCCCGATTCTGTTTTTAACCTGGTGGTGATTGTAGCCGCATTAGGCTATTTTGTAGATATTTTTGATCTGCTGTTATTTGGGATGATCAGGAAAGTGAGCCTGATAGACCTGGGTATTACTAATGATGCGGAGATTGAACGATTGGGCCTTATGCTGGATAATTGCCAGATGATCGGTATGCTTTTAGGCGGGTTTATCTGGGGCATTTTGGGGGATAAGAAGGGACGGATCGCCGTGCTTTTCGGCAGTATTATTACGTACTCCCTGGCTAACATTGCTAATGGCTTTGTGCAGGATGTAGATACTTATGCGGTATTGAGATTGATAGCGGGTTTTGGCCTGGCAGGGGAGTTGGGAGCGGGTATTACACTGGTAAATGAATCTCTGAGTAAGGAAAAGCGGGGAATGGGCACTGCTTTTGTGGCGGGTACGGGTATTTTAGGCGCTGTAGTAGGCGGCTTTATTGTGAAATGGGTGGGTGACTGGCGTACCTGTTATTTTATTGGCGGAGGAATGGGCGTGATGCTTTTACTGATGCGTGTGGGGGTATTGGAGTCCGGTATGTATAAAAATATGAAACTGGAAAATGTTTCAAAAGGTAATTTCGGTTTAATTCTTAAAAACAGGAAATTATTCTCAAAGTATGCCGGGGTGATATTGATTGGGATTCCTATCTGGTATATTGTTCAGTTATATGCGAAATACTCACCGGAACTGGCAAAAGATCTTGGCGTTCCTTTTTCAGCCGATGCTAAAAGTTCTATAGCCGTGAATAGTATTATGCTGTGTTATTTCGGCCTGACACTGGGCGATTTTGCCTGTGGTTACCTGTCGCAGGTGATCAGGAGCAGGAAAAAAGCGCTGATGATATTTATGGTTAGTGCGATTGTGTGTATTATATTGTTTTACCTACTGGCACCTATTCACCCTCTTTATTTTTATGCGGGTGTATGTGTTCTTGGTTTTACTGCCGGCTACTGGGCGGTGTTTATGAGTACAGCAGCGGAAAGTTTTGGCACGAATATCCGTTCCACAGTAACCAATACGGTACCAAATATCGTACGGGGTGCAGTGGTTTTGATTAACCTCTCTTATGAATTTTTTAAATACAACCTGCACCTGAGCAGTGTATATGCTAATATTATAGTAGGTGTTATTTTCTTTGCGCTTGCTTTCTGGGGCTGGAGCAAACTGGAGGAAACATTCAATAAATCGCTCGATTACGTGGAGCAATAAGCAGGGCTTATTTTTTCAACATATCTACTTCACCTTTGAGCCTGTTTTTTTCGTTCATGGCAAAAATTAAATCTTTGTGCATGTCGCTGTTTTTGCCGTGCATCTGATTTAATTCATTCGTGAGTTCTATTTCTAAGGCCTTCAGTCTTGCATTTTCCGATTTTTCTTTATCAAATTCTGAGATCAGGAATTGTATTTCCTGCGTTAAAAGCTGGTATTCTTCGTACACCGTTTTGAACTTTTTTTCCAAATCGGCGTTCTCCTTATTCACTTTATGAATTTTAGAGTCCGACAGGTTTAGTTTTAATTCTGTCTCTTCCAGGTTTTCGGCAAGAGACGCAAAATCATTGGCAAACTTTTTGCGAAATGACTTATTGACAAAATACATGATAGCGATACCTAAAATAATACCTATGATGATACCAACGGAAACCTGAGTTATATTTAGTTGAAAAGAGTTCATAATAAAACGACAAATATAGTTTTGAATACAAAATCTATATTCTATTTTTAATTTTTATTTCAAAATAGTTTTTTAAAAGCAAAAACTAAACCAAAATGGATTTAAAAACAAATGTCCAGATTCATCCTAACAAGATTCGCCAGATCTTAATTCTTTCCCTTGTTATTATTATAGGCTACATTTTATTCAGAGAAATGACTTTTATGATCAGTTCATTTCTTGGCGCAGTGGCATTTTACATGATATTGCGATTAACGATGTTTAAAATGGTGTATCAATGGAAGTGGAAAAAATGGCTGGCTGCTCTTACGCTGATCATTCTTTCATTATTGGTTATCGTATTGCCATTGTCGTTGATCATTAATCAATTGCTGGATAAACTGCTACCCTATATCCAGGATACGACGACGCTGGAAAATAACGTCTATAAGGTACAGGCTTACCTGCAGAGTAAGTTTCATGTGGATGTACTGAGTACTTCTAATATGGAGAAAATACCTGACCTGATTACGAAGGCGGGTACGAGTGTGATTGGCGGATCGTTTAATATGATCATGAACCTTATTATTATGTATTTTATATTATGGTTCATGCTGGTATCGGGCGGGGAGATGGAGCGCTATATCCGTAATAACCTGCCATTTAAAAATACGAATACGGCTACTTTGTTAAAGGAACTGCGGGCATCTGTTATCAGTAATGCAATAGGGATTCCTGTGCTGGCGGTTTGCCAGGGTTTGCTGGCTATATTGGGCTATTACCTGTTTAATGTGCCTGATGCTGTATTATGGGGTATTATTACGGGGGTGGCTTCAGTGGTACCTTTTGTGGGTACGGCTATCGTTTGGATCCCTATTTCGCTGCTGGCTTTTGCAAAAGGGGATATGAGTAATGGCTGGTGGCTGCTGGGCTGGGGGGCTATTGTTATTGGTTCATCTGACAATATTATAAGGATGGTCCTGCAGAAGTTTATGGCTGATGTTCACCCGTTGATCACGGTTTTTGGTGTGATTGTGGGGTTGAGCTTATTCGGATTTTTCGGCTTGATTTTCGGTCCTTTGCTGGTATCTATGTTTTTATTGTTGGTGCGCGTTTACAGCGATGAATTTATTAGCCCGAGAAAGGTGGATGTGATAACGGGCAGTGAAGAGAAAAAGCAACATGAGGAAGAAACTGATAATAAAGATTAACTCTAAAATTGTGTAATGATGAAAAAGATAGTATTCTCAATAATTGTTTTAATGATATCGACATTGGCTAATGCTCAAAATTTGAAAACTGTAAGCTATAAGGACGGCGACCAGAAACTTAATGGGCTGGTTACGGGTAATGCGGGTAAAAAACTTCCTGGGGTATTGATCCTGCCTGCATGGAAGGGGATTGATAATGAGGCTAAGGAAGCGGCGTTGGCTTTGGAGAAGCAGGGCTATATTGCTTTTATTGCGGATATCTACGGGGAAGGGAATATTCCTGCGGATAACCAGGCTGCAGCGAAAATATCGGGCCAGTATAAAAATGATTATAAAGCGTACCAGAAGCGGATCGCTCTGGCATTGGAAGCCCTGGAAAAACAAGGGGCGTTGAAAGAGAAAATTGCGGTAATCGGTTATTGTTTTGGAGGTGCCGGTGCATTGGAAGCGGCGAGGGCGGGATTGCCTGTTACGGGTGTGATATCGATACATGGTGGCCTGGCTAAGGATAGTGCGAGAACGAATGAACCTATTACTACTAAGGTCCTGGTAGAACACCCGGCTGAAGATAAAAGTGTGACAAAACTGGCTTACGATAATTTTATGAAGGAAATGAATGCTTCTAAAGCTGACTGGCAAATTATTACTTATGCTAATTGCGGACATACTTTTACGAACCCGGAATCTAAGGATTATAATGCTTTAATGGCGGAAAGGGCCTGGAACCATACTTTGTTATTCTTAAAAGAGGTGTTGAAATGATGTGTTGCCGCACTGCGGCTATGGAAGTTTTATTTATGTAAACTGCTACAAATATTTTGCTGCTCTGTTGGTATTGTAGGAATCAAATTTTGGCTTTATAGACTGAATATTTTCCCGCAGATTGGCGCAGAATAATACAACCGCTGATTAACGCAGATTTTTATGACTCAATCTCTGGCTATAGATAGAATATTTTCCCGCTGATTGCAGAATAATACAATCGCTGATTAACGCTGATTTGGATGACTCAATCTCTGGCTATAAATTAAATTATTTTCCCGCAGATTGGCGCAGAATAATACAACCGCAGATTGACGCTGATTTGTATGACTCAATTTTTGGTTATCGATTGAATATTTTTTCGTTGATTGGAGCCGATTCTATAAGTAATTGATTATTGATCAGCGGTACTGTGAAATATGGCAACTACTATTTACCTTTATTATGCTATTGATATTTTCTAAGCGTTGACAATCTGAAAATTCCTGATGATGAATGAACGGGCGATTATAAATAATGAAAAGCAACAACAGTTTGAATATATTGAAAATGGTGAACTGGCGAAACTGGAATACCGCTTTTATAAAAAGAATATTGCTATGATGCATACGACTGTTCCGGAAAGTATGAAGGGGAAGGGTGTTGCGTCGGCACTTGCTGAAAGGGCTTTTGAATATGCGCAATCAATTAATAAAAAAGTGATGGTATATTGTCCTTTTGTTGGCGCGTACCTGAAAAAGCACCCGGAATTAAAATCTCAGATTGATAGGGCTTATCATCCGAATTTGTAAAACCCTGTAACCATGAAGCATTTATTATTGTTATTGACAGTTGTATTATCTACCTCTTTTGCGTGGTGTCAAAAAATAACTAAGGTTTTTTTGAACAAGAGTGATAGTACGGTTAATTATTATACAGCGGTTTTACCCGCTGTTCCTTTTAAGGGTGTGCTGATTGTAGTGCCCGGATTTGGTGAAAACGGGGAAAGGGTTTTGTCGCAGACGGGTTTGCCGGTATTAGCTGCGAAGAATGGTTTGCTGACGATCATTCCTGTATTGCAGGATGGTGTTTTGTCTTTTGGAGTGGACAGTGCCAGCCAGTCTTGTTTAAGTAGTATTATTGCTGATGTGAATAAAAGGTATCATTCTGAAAAGCTTAAATTATATATCGGTGGTTTTTCTATTGGTGGTAGTGCGGCTATTAAATATGCTGAGCTTAACGCGGAGAAAGTTGCTGCTGTATTTGCTATTGATCCTCCGCTGGACTTTGAACGTTTTTATGCTTCTGCGCAGAGGGATGTGCGCTTGTCTGTATTAAATGCACCGAGCCAGGAGAATGTTTATATGATTAAGCGGATTGAGGCGGTAATGGGCGGTACCCCTGCTTCGGCTATAGAGAATTATTATGCGACTTCTCCTTATTCTTTTTCTGATAGCAGCCAGCGGGCCATTAAGGGTTTGTTGAAGACGCCTTTGAGAATTTATTCGGAACCGGATATTAACTGGTGGATCAGGGAGCGTAACAGTGATGTTACTGCTATGAATATTGCGGATTGCTCTGCTATGATCAATGAACTGCGCCGTCTTGGTCATTTAAATGCTGAGCTGATAGTGAGCACGAATAAGGGATACAGGGAGCCGGGCCATGTAAGGCACCCGCATTCGTGGAGTATTGTGGATAATGTGGGGCTGGTGAAGTGGTTGGTGGGGAGTGGTAAATAGTGAGATGTGAAAAGTAAGATGTAGGGAGATGTAATTGGTGAAAAGTGAGAGGTGAAAAGTGAGAGGTGGGGATATTTAATACCGAAATGCTTAATTTATATTCTAATGCTTCATGGGCTGCCGGATATGGAGGGCATGGTACGACGCAGGAGTACCGAACGCAGTGAGCCCGGAATAGCCGGAACTGATGCCGGTACATGTACTTTGGCTGACAGCCCCCAAATAAAAAACATTTAATAAGGATAGTCCATAATAGTGGTTAGGCTTTTTATTTGTAGCATTGTGGCAGAGATTGATTATACAACAATGACACAAATAAAATCTTATAAGGTTTTTAAAGCGAAAGCTGCTTTGAAGAAACCTATTTCTGACGCGACGCATACGCTTACCGAAATTTCATTTTTAGTTTTAAGGATTGTGACTTCTTCCGGGGTTGTGGGGGAATCGTATTTGCTGAGCTTCCAATATAGTCCGAACGCGATAGCGGGTGCTATGAAGGATGTGGGCGAAATGGTGATTGGCCGACAGGTACATGAAACGGTGAAGGTGTTTGATGAAATAAATCATCACAACGAATACTTTGGCCTGGAGGGCATTAACCGTTGGGCACAGGCTGCTTATAATATGGCTATGTGGGATGCCTGGTGTAAGATACTGGGGCAGCCGATATGGAAGGTTTTAGGCGGTACGCGTAAACCTGTACCAATATACGGCAGTGGAGGCTGGAGTTCTTACTCTCCTGAAGAATTAATTGCTGAAGTGAGCGATTATAAGGCGCGTGGCTTTCAGGCTGTGAAGATTAAGGTGGGTAAACCGGACTGGCGTGAGGATCTTGAACGTTTGAAAGCGGTGCGTGCTGCGGTGGGAAATGATATTGGCATTATGATGGATGCTAACCAGGGTATGAATGTGCCTAATGCACTGGCGTTGGCCAGGGCGGCACGTGCACTGAATATTCAATGGTTTGAAGAACCGATCGATCATGCAGATTTTGAGGGCTATGCTTTGCTGAGAAACCAGGCGGGAATCTCACTGGCGATGGGCGAGCGTGAATATTCTACATTGCCTTTGCGTGAATTATTGAAGCGGAATGCCCTGGACATCTGGCAGCCGGATATCCTGCGTTTGGGTGGTGTGGAAGCCTGGAGGGATAGTGCTGCACTGGCGAAAGCGCATCATGTACCGGTATTGCCTCATTATTATAAGGATTACGATATTCCGTTGTTGTGTACTGTGAGTAATGGTGCGGGTGCTGAGTCTTTTGACTGGATTGACCCATTGATCGATTACCCGATAGAGATTAAGAATGGTTTGGCGCTGCCACATGACCGGGCTGGCTGGGGATTCTCATTTAAAGACGCATTCTTAACTGAAATATAGCGGGTATGACATTTTTAGAAAGTTTATATTCCTTAAAGGGATTGCGGATAGTGGTGACGGGTGCTTCGAGTGGCCTGGGACTGAACCAGGCGATGATGTTGGCTAATTGTGGTGCTACGGTATTTGCTTTGAGCCGTAGCGGGCAACCGAAAGTTGGGGTTGATGAACCTATACCGGACGGTATTTTCTTTGACAGGATTGATATTAGTGATACGGCTTCTATTAAGAATAAGCTGACAGAAATAGGGGAGAGTGGCGGTATAGATGTGCTGATTAATAATGCGGGTATTACGCAACGGCAGCGTGCGGAGGATATGCCTGAGGCGCTTTGGCGAAGTATTCATAAGGTGAATGTGGATGGTTTGTTTGAGTGCTGTAAGTATGCTTACCCGTTTTTGAAACAATCGGCTCATGTGGGCCGTATTATTAATATATCGAGTATGGCATCGTACCTGGGTTTTTCGGAGGTAGTGCCTTATTCTTCTACAAAATCTGCAGTGCTGGGTATTACGCGTGGCCTGGCGGTGGAGTGGAGCGGGCATAATATATTGGTAAATTCGGTATCTCCGGGCTGGTTTCCTTCGGAAATGAGCGTGCAGGTGATGGACGATGATCGCCGGGCTAAAATATTGAACAGGATGCCATTGCATCGCTTTGGTAAGCCTGCTGAACTGGGCGCTATGGTTTGCTTTCTGGCGTCTCCTGCTGCTACTTATATTACTGGCCAGGATTTTAGCGTGGATGGCGGGGCTTTGGCATTTGGATTTTAGATATTGGGAGTGTTGGTTGAGTGCATATTGAAATATAGATGACTAGGGGGGTACATTGATGGTGTCGCACCTACGGCGCTCTGCTTACATAGAGCTCTAACTTTTTCTACCGTAATGCTGTCCCTACGGGACTGGCTTAGTCTGTTGAATGATTCTTAAGTAATTTGATGCGATTAATGCAATGATTTATTGGATATCGAGCAATGTATTGAAATATCGATTATTACGGGATTCTACATTGATAGTGTCACACCTACGGCGCTCTGCTTTCATGGAGTTCTAACTTCTTCTACGGTAATGCCGTCCCTACGGGACTTGATTAGTCTGTGAAATGATTCGGAATAAATCATCCTTTTTTCGTCTAAGATATTCCCGGGAATACTTAATTATCTTTTGTTTTATCTTTTGCTTCGTACTGTCATTAATTAAATAATTGTGGTATGAAAACGAGATTGCAAAATAATTTGAAGGAGCGGCAAATTAAAGTATCCAGCAAGTCATTTAGTCGTATTGGCAGGGAGAATGTTTATTTTCCTGATATCAGGCTGTGCGGAAAGTGGCTGATGGATATTGGCTTTAAATCGGGGTTGTACGTTAATGTTGCTTATGATGCGGACAGGATTATTATAACCAAGGTATGAAGCGGAAATGAAGCATTGGTGGGTGTTTTGGGTTGTGAAAAATATTATGGGATAAAAAACAATGCGTATTAAATGCTGCTGATAGTGCTGATTTAATACGCATATTCTTTAGTTTTTTTAAAACAAAACCTGGGTTAGTTTGCTAAGGGGTTTTATATTTATCATTTAGCCCGATTCCTTGCAGTATCATGGGCTTTATTTTTTCTAACCGGGTTTGTTTGGTGCTTTCCTGTTTGGCTTCATTAATATAAATGATGTATTCTTTTTGTTTACCGGGTGTGAGTGTTTCAAAACCGGCTTTAAGGGTTTTGTTGTTTTCTAATTCGTTTGCCAATAAATCAGGAATGGGTAATTCCCTGAATTTTTCGGGTTGAATTTTTAATCCTTTTTTCTCTATTTCTATTGCTTCGTTGATGTATTCAGTAATTTTCTTTTCATCGATCTGTTCTTTGGCGGTAAAGCGCCATTGTCTCAGCGATTTTGTTTTGCCTTCCTGTGCATTGACTAATACTTTGTATTTGTCTTTGAGGAAGACACCGTTGTAAAACCATATTGTGAAGTAATTTTTAAATCCGCCATAGCTGACGACGTTTTTTCCATTGTATGTGAATACTTCGGCTCCCCACTTTATGGATTTTTCTAAGTTGATTTTATTTAGAATGTGGGCTATGAGTTGGAGCTCTTCTGTCCATTGTGTATTGTTTTGCATGTTGTTTTGCTTTTTTGGTTGGCTCAATGGTTTTCCTTTTCGGCAAATTCTTTGAAATGCTGCAGGAATTTCATTGACTGTTTTTTAAAAGCGCCGGGCATGAGGAGGGCTATTAATTTCATGAAGCCTTTGAACTGGAATTCATTTTCGGTAATATACCGGGTTTTGTCTTCTGACACTTTGACGAATTTGTTTTTGACGATATTGAATACGCCGTTGGCCTCGTAGGTGCCTGTAAATTCATGGGGAAGATTGCGGACTGTGACAGTTTCTATCATTTCTACTTCGCGTTTGCCCATTTTGAACCTGAGTTTTGATTTTGCCCCGGGCTGCCCGGGTGTACCGCTAAGGTGCTGAAAACTTTGTAATCCTTCCATCCATTGACTCATATTATCCGGATTGTCGAATAATGCGATGACTTTATCTATGGGGCTATTGATGTCGATTGTGGTTGTGAACTTCATTTTTATGTGTTTATGAGTGTCTGCTAAGTGTATGCATTTTTAAAGGGGCACTTTTTTTAATAACTATGGGGCTATTATGGTACCTGTGCGGCTTTTCTTTTTAATATGAATGCGCTGATGAGTGTTACTATTAAACCTACGGGTAAGATCTCTGCATAGGTCATCAGGGCATTGAAGAATGGATTTTTGTACATTTTTGAGAACGCTGCTATTTCTTTTGTTTTGCTTTCTATTTCTGCCACTGTGGCGCCGCTCGTTTTCATATTTTGAATTTCCTGTACGCCGTATTTGTCCATGAAATCGGGAATGAAGTAAAAGTAGAATACTAACCAGGAGAGTACATAAATGGTGGACGCAATTAATGTTATTAAGATTCCGATCTGAAAGGCTTTTTTAAAACTGATAACGCCGTTGTTGAACTTATTGCGGTAATTGCGGATGCCGACAAAAACCATTGAAAAGGCTATGAGCATGGATGCGTAGCCGACGAGCATGCTGGTATTCCAGTCTATATTGCCCTGGCAATGGCTATAATAATTCATGGAAAACAGCATGATTACGGAAACGATAATGCCTGCTATGAGTCCGTGTACGAGAATGTTTTTTTGCATTGTTTAAATTTTTTTGTTGTGGTAAAGGTGGGTGATGCAATGCTGTTTTTGATTATACTTTGGGCTATTTTTGTGTTTGCGTGCCTCTTTTATACTTAAGTACTATTATTTAACTGATGATTTTCAACATCCTGGCTTTTTCTACGGCCTGTATTCTTCTTTTTACATCCAGTTTTTCAAAAAGGTTTTGATTGTGCGCTTTTACTGTACTTAGGGATACAAATAGTTGTGCGGCGATTTCCTGGTTACTGTATCCTTTTGCCATTAACGTTAACACTTCTAATTCTCGTTTGCTTAATTCGAGTTGGGTAATGAGCGTGGTGTTCTGTACAAATATTTCCTGTTTTTCTACGTAAACCTCTTTTTCGATGATGATTGTTTCTATTTTGGGCTTTGCGAGTTTGCGGGCAAGCCAGATGCCCAATGTGGTGAATAGAATGCCTATGAGCCCTATGTAGATCTCGTATGCATGGCTTAAAATAATGAACCGGACTTCTAACCATTTAAGTAGGAACAAGAGGAGGGCTAAGCTGATGCCATAGATGATGTTTGTTTTGTTGTTGATGAATATGCTTTTGTTGGTGCTCATAAATGCTGCTGTTTTTTGCTTGCCGGTGAGGCGTTGCTTTTTCTGTTTTCTGAATATCTAAATTACAAAAAAAGCGGATGCAAAAGTATTGGCTGCATATGAAGGGAAATTTCTGAACCGGGTGATCCTGCTTTTGGTCTGTTCTGTTATGTGATGGCGTTTTTTGATCAGCTTTGTGACTGATCTGTGGCGCTCATTTAATTGTTGGGCTGATTTGAGGTACATTTAGCTTGATGCTGTTATTATGCACCGGATTGATTCAATTCCTGTACTGAAGCGGCGTAAAGGTGTAATTGTTCATTGTCCTGTTGAATGGTTTCCCGGAACTTTAAACCGAGCTTTTCCAGTAGTTTGATTGAAGATTTGTTTGCGGGTAGTGTTATGGCGAGGATTTTTTCTATTATGTTTTGTTTGGCCAGTTGTGTTAATACTGCTTTTGTAGCTTCACGGGCATATCCTTTTTGGGAATATTGTGGCAGGAACGCAAATCCTATATCCTGAAAATCGAGATAATCGCGTTTTATGAGGGTAACGACGCCGATGGCAGCCGGGGTTTCTTTTAAGCTGACTGTCCAATAATTGATGTTGGGCTTTTCATGGATTTTTTGAATGTAAGTGATGGCTTCTGCTTTGGTGTGAATATTCCTGTCGCCGATATATTTGATCCACCCGTCTGTATTTAATAATTCAACAATGAATGGGGCGTCTTTTTCTGACAGTGGGGCTATTGATAGGCGTTCTGTGTTTATAGTGATGGCGTATGTGTGTTTATTCATTTGTGAATGGGGGATTTGACTGTATTTTTTGACTTTGTAAATTTATTGCAAATGGCCCCGATATACATATTTGGTATTTCCCGCTGATTGACGCAGAAAAATACAAGCGCAGATTGCCGCTGATTTTTGACTATATATATGATTATCTGTGCATTAATTTGCTTTTGTGCTTATATATATTATTAATTGTGCTTCTTTTTTACTTTTGAGTTACTATTGTTTTTGAGTGTAGCAGCTTGTTTCTTCATTTCGTATAAGGAGAGTTTAGGATTTTTTGAGTTTGCTTTTTGAGCTAAACGATTCATTTCTAAGAATGATATGTTGTAATTCATTTTTGACATGTTCATTCATATTTAATTTTCAAAGAAACTACTTTGAACTTAAAAAACTGGAACTGTATACCAACTTCTCAATCATCTCCTTTTGCTGTAGTAACATATACTCGTATGGCTTTATCATTTTATCCTCTATATTCATTTACAAATTATTATTCCTTCCCACCTGTCTGTTTGTATTTTTCGAAATAGTCATTTACCAGATTGAGTAAGTCTTTATGATTTGTCTTTAGCCCATTGGTCGAAATGTTGATGGGTGTGCCATAGCTTTTGGCATTTGCTTTTAATATCTTTTTCTTTAAAAGGTTTGTTTCTGCAGATATGTATTTGTCAGGATCTAAAAGCGCTATTGTGACAAAATGTTGTTTGGATGCTATTGAGGCCTGGATGGTTCTTTCTGAAATCTGTGAAATATCTGACCAGGGAATTAATCCAAAACTGAGGGCGCCACTATTATCATAAATGCCTTCTTCACTTAGTATGAGCCCGGGCGCTTTGTTAAATAGTTTTCCTGCAAAAAAGTAAATGCCTAATAATCCCATTATTGTAGCACCATATGCGGCAATGGCTTTGATCACCGGGTTATTAAATACGGGATTGCTTGTTTGCGGATTGGTGATGATCATCCAAAGTCCACCAGCGAGGAAGAGTATGCTGAAAAACAGGAGTTTGGTCAACTTGGTTTTGCTGAACGGGATGTTAGTTTTGTTATCGGTTGTCATGTGCTGATTTATGAATCAATTGTTGGCGTATTTTGATGGTTATGCGTTGTCGGGCATTTAAGTAATAATGGATTTATTTCCCGTCCGGATTTATTTAGCGGGACCTGTATGAAACAGTAAGACTAAGATAAGCATTTATTATACTTTTACTCACGTGAAATTTGGGTGTCGGATTTATTTATCAGGGAATAGGTGTAACCCTGCAGCAATTCCAACACCACCAGTATTCCTTTGTATCATCTTTGAGGTTAAACTCTGCCTTTTTACCACAGTTTGAACATACCCGTTCCAATGTTTCGTCTTCCCAGGCAATATAATAGCAATTGTAGCAACCCCATTTTGTGAGACTGCTTTCTTCTTCGTCGATACTCCAGGTAAAGGAGTCTTCTTTACAGTTAGGACATATATGTGTGGCCATGAATGTTGATTTATGGGTGCAATAAATTAAAATTTATATACTTTGTTGATGCGGTATTTATTATAAAGTGATTTGTTACCCGGTAATAAATCATTACGGCTGTCCACAATGCTGATAGCCTGATTCTTATATTTACTTTGTAATTTTCTAATGTTGTTGTCATTGGGTAATTGTTTTATTTTTTGCTCCTATTATTAACAGCCACAAGCAGATTCCTATTTCTCCAATGCTTGCAGGTAAACTGATATATGAGGAAATTCCTAGCTCTGAATAACCGGGCATTAACAGGCGTGCGAAGAAATTGAACAGGTATCCGACACAGCCAATCATTAAAATTATGCCTAACCATTTTGGAAGAAAACCGGACCTGAACACTAAGTAACCAAATGGCAACAACCAAAGCCCTGAAAAAATGTGAATGAGCCTCATGCCATCATTATACTGACTGATGTAAAATAAAACCTGCGATTGTATTTGTTCTGCAGTAGATGCTGTGAAAGCATCGGGGTTATTGACTATTGAAAGTGCTGTTAATTGATTCTGTGCATTTATAAAATACATTGGCACACTTATTACCGCTAATAGCACCATTATTTTAGCCATGTTTTCATTAACCGGTTTTAATAACCTGTATAGCACAACGGGTAAAAAGAGGAAGAAAATATAGCAGAGTAATCCACCTGCAATTCCAAACCTGAATAATATTTCTGAGGATCTTATATTTTGGAAAGTTAAAGCGGCATTGTCATAATTGATGAGTTTAGACGGAACGTACATGAGGCTAAATATTCCTGTGAGTACGACTCCGAGATAGAGCAACCCGGCAATTCTTGAAGTCCTGTTTT
This sequence comes from Polluticaenibacter yanchengensis, assembly GCA_027854065.1. Classification (GTDB taxonomy): domain Bacteria; phylum Bacteroidota; class Bacteroidia; order Chitinophagales; family Chitinophagaceae; genus Phnomibacter; species Phnomibacter yanchengensis. The sequence continues at coordinate 53,360 of JAQGEF010000003.1, forward strand.
TTTCTGTCATAAATATTTTTCCTGTTAGACGTTTGATCCTGTTTTTTGTTACACGTGTGACTTTGTACCGGCTGGTATTATTACCTGCATTCAACTGTCAAATTCCGGTGCTGTTTTGAAGTCAAATGATAGAATGAAAAAGATTATCCTTTGAGGTTGATTAAACGGGCTAAATGATCGAACTGTGCCGTTAATGTATTTTGATTTTTGGTTCCGGTAACTGTGTTTTCTTTTTCGGTATATGAATACCCCTTGGCGTCCAGGTAACTTTTTAAAGCATTTTTATGATTCATATCGAACTGTGAGATCAACTGCGGGAATACGGTTAGTATCCTATGATGATTTTCTGTTCTTTCTTTGTCTATCCGGCTGTCTTTGATGGTTACAAGCATTGCCCCTTGTCCGTAGTCGGCAATGTAATAACCACTTGAATGAAACATGCCTGATGCCATCATTCCAAGTAAGTGTAATTTATCTTTTGTAAAATGAAAGGTATGGTTGCTTAAAAGGCTGATGCCATTATCCTCTCCGTATTTTTTTAGCTGGAGGGATTGTTCTATTAAATTGGGGGGCAGACCGGACATGGTATTTGCCCATGCCCAAAGCCAGGTTTGTGATGAGTGGGCAATTGTTCCGAGTACTTGTATGGGGAATACGAGGTTGGGCCCGAAACTGATTATTCCCTGCTGCATATCTACATTCCAATTGTTATTCCCGATGATCTCTCCAAAGTCTATTTGTTTATCCAGTGCAATTCCTCCGTAACGTTCAATAAGTTCCTGTTCTGTTTTACATGGTGTTTCCTTTGGCTGTAGTTCCTGGTTGCCGTCCGGTATAGCTTTGTCTGACTTTGTAAAAAGCTTACTAAATATTCCCATTGCTTAATTGGTGGTTTGAGTGGTGATTTTAAATGGCTACTATCTTATAAATGTAATTAGAATTATTAAATGTTTTTATATTTCCTATGGTTGTTATAATTGTTTTTTACGGAAGATACCTCTGTATGAGTTTTTTTATATATTAAATATGGAAACGTTCAGGTATATTGCCAAATAGCGATATAATGCTGAATGGCAGCGGCATGTGTTGGTGCCGACGCAGGAGGCAGCCCGCAGGGCCGAGCGTAGCGGAGCCATAAACACGCCGGACTTATGCCGATGGATGATCTGCGGCTGATTGCCCCAAATTGTATTTATAATGGCGATGTGTTTATGAGAATAAAATTTTGCCTCTTATTTTGCGTTTATCTAAACAAATAATTGATTTTTGTAAACGATGAAACAATTTCTTTGGTTTTTAAGCATAGTGGTAATGTTAGTGGCGTGTAAAGGTAAAAAGATACCTGATGTAAAGGGTATCCCGGTTACCATATCGCTACAGGAATTTGATAATGATTTTTTTAGCATAGATACGTCTAAAGTAGGGGCGGAACTGGATCGCCTGGCCATAAAATATCCTGATTTTTTACCGGTTTATATTGTGAGTGTCCTGGGCATAAACCCGCAGGACGCTATGATGCCGGAAGCTGTAAAGTCGTTTATTAATTCATACAGGGGTATTCAGCATTTGGGGAACGACGTGTTTGCTAAAAACAGGAATTCTTTGTTTGAGAACCTGAAACTGGCTATCCAGCTATTTAAATATTATGAACCTGCTTTTTTGATAGATTCCCCGTTTGTAATTACGAAGTTTGTGGGACCAATGGACGCTTTTGAGCCTTTCAGCATCGGGGATTACGGGGATGTGCGTACGAAGAACGGTGTGGGGATCGCCATGCAGTTTCACCTGGGTGCAGATGCGGTGGTGTATGAAGAAAGTGCTGCTCATGGTTTGTTTTACGATTACCAGTCTAAACGGTTTCTGCCGGAAATGATGGTAGTGAATGCTGTGAAGAACCTGATAGAAGATACATACCCTTATACTTTTGGTAACCGGCCGCTGGTGGAGGAAATAGTGGAAAAGGGTAAACGGATTTACCTGGCGCAGCAATTACTACCGAATGTGCACGACAGCCTGATACTGGGTTATACGGGTAAGCAACTGGAGGGCAGCTATAAAAATGAAGCTTATATCTGGAATTATTTTATTAAAAGCGATTTGCTATACAATAACGAGGGGACTATCAAACAATTGTACGTGAAAGACGGCCCTAAAACGGCTGAATTAAGCGATGAAGCACCGGGCTACATTGGTTTGTTTGTAGGCATGCAAATAATAAAAGCCTACATTAAAGAGAAGGGTATGGTTAGCTTTAGCCAGTTAATGAAGACCCCGGCTGCAGATATTTTGAGTGCCTCTAAGTATAAGCCTTAGTTGTTTTTTTGCGGGGCTATGAGATCGAACGATGGTATTTCTACCAGGAATTCTTCGAGTTTATCCAACTCTATCATTTTATAGTGGCCCCACATTTTTCCGAGTTCGCTGTTTAAATTGCTGCCACTGATGTACTGGTAACTTTCCCCAGGATTGATAACGGGTTGCTGGCCTATAACGCCTTCTCCTTCTACTTCCTTGCTTTCGCCAAGACTATCGAATATGAACCAATGACGGCGTAGTAATTGTATGCTGTAGGCATTAAGGTTAACGATGGTTATCCGGTATGCAAACATGTGTTCGTTACTTAACGGCTTGCTATACTCACTCTGATAAAATACCTCTACCGTAACCTCTACACCCTTGGATGTAATTGTATTCATAGGTAAATTTTTACGAGCATGAAGATAAGTGAATATTCTTAAACTATATTATCAAAATGCGGAAGTTTTGTTAATACCCATATTCGCGCAGCTTTAGCTCATCGTTGCGCCATTTGGGTTTTACCTTTACAAATAACTCCAGGAATACCTTGGATTCCAGGAACTTCTCAATGTTTTCCCTGGCTTCGGTGCCGAGTTTTTTTATCATGGATCCCTGCTGGCCTATGATGATGGATTTCTGTGTTTCGCGGTGTACTATTATTTCTGCGCGGATTTTTATGAGGGTGCTTTTCTCCTTGAATTCCTGTACGATTACGGCAGTATGGTAAGGGAGCTCTTCGTGGTAGAGTTCAAATATTTTTTCCCGTATCAGTTCAGATACAAAGAATTTTGTTGGCAGGTCGCTCAGGTCTTCCTGGCTGTAAAAAGGATCGCCCTGCGGCAGATACTTTAATATTAACGGGATTAACTGATCGGTATTTTCTTCGTGTTTAGCAGATACGGCCAGTAATTCTTTTACGTATTTCTGAGCGCTGAAAAACTCGATGGCAGCTTTTAATTTATCGGGATTGGCGACGTCTGTTTTATTAATAACGAGTATGGACGGTACTTTTAGCTTAAGTGCCGCAAATATTTCATGTGCTTCCGATATTTGCTGGTCTTTTACATCAAATAATAATAAGGCAAGGTCCGCATCTTCGAGTGCGCTTTTTACATGCTTCATCATTTTTTCATGCAGCTTATACTCCGGGTTGATAATGCCGGGCGTATCTGAAAAAATAATCTGGTAATCGTCTGTATTTACAAAGGCTTTTATCCTGTGGCGGGTAGTTTGCACTTTGTGGCTTACAATGGCGAGCTTTTCCCCAACAAGTTTGTTAAGTAAAGTGCTTTTACCTGCATTCGGTTTCCCAAAAATTGATACAAATCCGGATTGATACGCCATAGTTCATTAATAAATAGGCTGCAAAACTACACTTAATTATCGTTAATCTTATCTTACTATTATTTTTACATGGGGCTATCAACAGTAATGTTTGTTATTGAAGCATTTGTTCCGGCTGTTTAGGGGTTCGCGTTGCTCCGTGCTCCTGCGTCGCACCGGCTTCGTGCCTCGCCGCCCACACATCCGGCAGCCCCTGGGCATTTGTAATGCTATTTAGCGGTCATTGACTTCCTGACTGAACTATTTTTCTGGTTTTTTACTGATGTGCGGGTGCAGGTAGCTGAAAGTAGTTGCCGCGCGTATGATCCAGCGCACTTGAGATTCGGTTGAAATTATCCCGCACGGGTTGCAGGTTGATGAATTTTTCTACAATTACCCGGTGTTTGTAGATGATGAAGGTGTTTTCTGCTTCGGGGTTTATTTTGTTCAGGTAAGCTTCTGTGGCTTTATCGGAAAATGAAGGTACAAATGTTAAGGCAGTGTTTTTGATGCTCAATTCATCACCTGTTTTTTCCAGCAATCTTTGTCGTTCTTCTTTGCTGTAATTATTGCTGTTGCCATATACAAAATACACTTTCAGGTATTGTGTTCGTTTTAGGCTTTCCGCTTCAAGGAATTGTAACCATTGCTTTACCTTATTCCAGTCAGTATTGGCACCGGCAAAATAAATGATGCCATGATAACGGCCGTATTTACAAACGGGGCATGTTTGTGTGCCTTTGTCCGGCCCGTAAGCATGAATGGGTAAAAAGGAAGGCTGGTCTTCGCCTATCTGTAAACCTGACCGGATGCGGGTGGAAGTATCTGTTGGGTAATGGGGAATATTTAGCCCGAGGATAATATCGTGTTCGGCAATTTGTATATTATCTTTTATCAGGGGTCTTAATATTTCGGTACCGGCCCTGTCCAATTGCCCATACTTTTTTTTGTGACCCAGGTACAACGGGTCATCATCAAAATAAAGGTCGGCAAAGTATTCGTTTTTGATGGCTGGCTCTTTAATGGATAAATGGATATGCGCTGCCATCTCTTCATCCGGGTAATTGGCAGGCCGTGACGTTTTAATGGTATAATTGCCGTTGTCATCCGATTTTACCCATCCTCTTAAGTGACCATGTTCCCTGGCTGCTGCCGGGGTTGTTTTTTTGGATGAATACAATCCTTTCTCATCGGTATGCCAGTAGTACACGATTACATCTGGAGCGGGCGTCCTGCCATCCCGCTGAAAGACTTTTCCGGTAATCATCAGTTTTTGGGTGCCATCCCGCCACCCGTCACTGGTACTTTCCGCAGTGATCTTCTCCGGTGTTCCAATGTACATAAGCTCGCACCCTTCGCAACCTCCTCCGATTATTTTATCATTACCGGTTTTAGTTTGTTCTTTTATTTGCGCATTACAGGCTATTAACACCAGGCAGAGGTAAATGAATTTGCAGATGATCAACTTTTTCATGGATTTGCTTTTTAGGCAAATATGATGATAGAACGGGTTGATTTACAAACGCAATAAGGTAAGATGAGTTTATTTTGAGGTAAGCCGGTATTGTTCTGCAAATTTTAATTTGAAATTTTTGGCATAGTTGCGGCTTACCCTGAGCACGGTGCCGTCCGATAGGGTGACATCGTAATCGCCATTCTGCCGGGACTGGATAGAAATAATTTTTGAAAGGTTCACAATATGCGATTTGTGTATGCGCACAAACTGCCGGTCGTTTAAAGAGGCTTCTAAAGATCTCAGGGTTTCTGTGTACAGGTATTTCTTTGAAAGATGATAGACATTGATATAGGGTGAACTGGCGGAGAAGTATAAAATATCTTTTGTCTCGAGAACGGTTTTCCTGTTTGCGTTGTCCGAAATATAAATGTAATCAATATGGGTTTGTTTGCCGGTTTCTTCTTCAACGATGGCAGGCCGGTATTTATGCTGCCAAAGAATATAGGCGGGTATTGAAAAGCCGTAAATAATAATTGTTTTTATGAAGTAGGCAGATAACCCGAATGTGAATGTCTGCCAGTAAGCAAATGTATGATAATAGAATGCTTTGGATAATGCCCACACGAGGGCGGGGTAGGTTATTAAATGAACCAGGATGGCAAGGAGGGTAAAAGATAATTTTACTGTTGTACTTTTTTTCTCTTTAGAGAATTTCAGCAACAATACCAACAGTGGAAGAAATAAAAGCCAGTAAGAACTGAACAGTAAGGATTCCGAAATATAGAAAGCGCTGTTCTGCAGGTATGTTTGTGTATAATCCTGGATAACTGTTGCGATTATAAAAAATGCCAGGCCGGCCGGTATAATGTATTTTAGTGCCGTTTTGCTTGAGAAGAATTGATATGGGGTTGTTTGAGTGGTCATACTTTATTGATGATGATTGCCCGGGTGATTTTTATAAATGTTGGTAGTCCGGAGTTTAGCCGGGTAGACCGGATGCGTTAATGCCTGGTTGAAAATTAAGGTAGAACGGCTTCCGGTTCATTTGACAGCTTTATCATTTCTGTGATTCGGCTGTTTGTTTTAATGCGTTCAACAAATTTTTCGGCGCTTTCGTTCAAACCTGGCTTTTCCTGGAGTTGAAGATAATAAAATGCATTGTCTTTATTGGGAAAAATAATGACGGTTTCTCCAAAACGAAGGTCAAATGTTTTCATATTGACAATTAAGTAACCTGAATTATCCGGGCTTTTGACGCCTACAAAGTCAAACTGATTATTTGCTTCCACTTGCCCCTGTACGGTTAAGTATGGGTAATTCCTGGATGAAACATCGCTATTGACCTGGATTTCTTTATCTCTTGTATAAAATATGAGTGTGAGTTCGGGTTTGAGGATGAACTTATTATCCTTTCCGCCTATATTTTCTCCGAATATGACGCCTGAAAATGTTTCTTTATCAATCTTAAAATTGAACGGGGTATTGAAAACGTAATAATCGTATTTCTCAACCGGAAAGGCAAGTGATTTTAATGGCTTGTTTTTGGCTGATCTGAGCCATTTTTTATCATTTTTGAATAGCTCATTATTCCATTTTCCTGGTTTTTGGTTATTGGCAGCTTTTGTTTTTAAAGTATCTAAGATGGTTTGGGCATTGCCGTTTAGAAACAGGAATAACAGTGTAATGGTGATAAGATTGACTTTTGAAATCATTTTTTCATACGGCTTTTAGTGTGAAATGTATAATGTTCCACCGAATATACACTGGTTTTTATTATTTGAAAAATGTTCTCGGAAATGGTGGTATTGATGGAGGACCTGTAATTCTTAGGCTTAATCAGTGATTTTGGCCGGCATTTACCAGGGGGCGGGATGTTATTTCACAATAAGAAACCGGTCTTTAATTGATTATGTGAGTGAATATTCGGCTGGTAAAATATAAACAGGAAGGAATAATTACTAATTTCACCTTCTAAAAATGACAAAGTGAGTAAGGTTTTAATTATAGATGATGAAGAAAAAATAAGGACGTTACTTTCCAAAATAATCAGTTTGGAAGGTTTTGACGTAGTTCAGGCTGCAGATATAAAGAACGGGCTCAAAAAACTGGAAACATCGGATATTGATGTGTTGATCTGTGATGTGAAATTGCCGGATGGCAGTGGCGTTGAGACTGCTAAAACCATTAAAGAAAAATATCCTTGTATAGAAATTATCTTGCTGACTGCTTATGGCAATATTCCGGATAGTGTGCAGGCAATTAAAAATGGTGCTTTTGATTATATAACCAAAGGTGACGATAATAATAAGATTATCCCGTTGTTATATAAGGCATCCGAGAAAGTATCATTAGCTAAAAGGGTTTTGCAACTGGAAAAGCAGTTAGGCAAGAAACAATCTTTTGACAATATTATCGGTAAATCAAAAATACTTCATGCTTCTATTGAGGCTGCAAAGAAAGTAGCAACCAGTGACGCAACTGTTTTGCTTACCGGTGAAACCGGTACAGGAAAAGAGGTGTTTGCGCAGGCGATCCATAATGCAAGCAACAGGAGTTCCCGGAATTTTGTAGCTGTTAACTGTTCTGCCTTTGGTAAAGAGTTGTTGGAAAATGAATTGTTCGGACATAAAGCGGGTGCTTTTACCGGTGCTATAAAAGATACAAAGGGCATTTTTGAGGAGGCAGATAACGGAACGGTTTTTTTAGATGAAATAGGGGAAATGCCATTGGACCTGCAGGCGAAATTATTGAGGGTTTTAGAGACGGGCGCATTCTTAAAAGTTGGGGACAGTAAACCCACTAAAGTGAATGTGCGCATTATAGCTGCCACTAACAGGCATCTGCCGAAAGAGGTAGAAACCGGTAACTTTAGAGAGGACCTGTTTTATCGTGTGGCAGTATTCCAGATATCGCTGCCGCCACTCAGGGAAAGAATTACTGATATAGAAGAACTGGCATTGTTCTTCTTACAAAATTTCGCTAATAAAATGAACAAAAAAATAAACCATATTTCGATCAACTACCTGGAAGCACTAAAGCAACATTCATGGAAAGGCAATATCCGTGAACTGAAAAACATTATTGAACGCAGTGTGATTCTTACTGATGGTACTTCTTTAACAGAAGATAGTTTACCTGCGGAATTACAAACTCCTGATATTACTGAAAGAAAGGAGAAAACTTTATCGGCTTTTGAACTTTCCAGTGCAGAAAAATTGCATATTCAGAAAGTACTGAACTATACCAATGGCAATAAAACTGAAACAGCAAAACTGCTGAATATTGCCTTAACTACTTTGTACCGTAAGATAGAGGAATACCAAATAAAATGACCCCTATCAAAACGATAGTCTTTACCCTTTCATTTTGAAAGGGTTTTTATTTTACTATAGTGCCCAACTTTTACTCAATTTATTTATAATCAATACTGTATATTAATGGTATTCCCTGGTGGCATATAAATTGGCATAAGAGATCTGAAACAAAATTTCTTATAATAATGGATGACAAAAGCGCTATTCAGAAAATTCAGCAATTAACAGCTAAAACACTCCGGGCTATTTGCGGGGGTGAAAAAAAGAATGTATCGGACCTGTATGCACAGGTAGAGCAACTTTATGGAAAGGGTAGCAGTTATACCCGCTCAATTATATCTACCACATTTATTCTCCCCTTATCCCAATTCCTGGAAATGAATGACAAGGCGGGCAAAGCGTATCTTAATTTATTGCCGACTGAACTCAATGAAGAGTATCGCAGGCAGATCTATTCAACAGGTGTTTAACCGGCAAAATTCAACAATGACAATAATATTAATTATTACAGGAGCAATACTTTTTGCATTCTTTTTTTGGGTGATCAAAATATTTGAAAAAATATGAACATGAAACAAAAGGTTAACGAAGACAAGGCTGCCATTTACCTGGCTGTACATCACAAGGAGATCAGCGAGGAAATAAAGAAACTTTCTTCCGTTGAAAATTTTGCAGGTGTGCTTCAGGCGGTGGTAAACCAGTTAAGGAGATTACTTGATACTGGTGAGTTTGCAAAAATTACCAGGCATATTAAATACATCGGATGGATATATAAGATGGGTAACGAATATATAAAATATATTATAGAAAATCTTTTTGTGCGCTCATTGGAAGGGCTCCGTAAAAAATGCTCGCCAGCACAATGGCAGCGGATTTATACGGATATTCCCAAATCTTTCCAGGTAATTTACCAGGCACAAAACAACTTCAATCAAAACAGATAAATATGATAGGATTATTCTTTATAGCAGTGGCCATATTTTTCTATATGTGCTATGTGCTGGTTAAACCGGAAAAATTTTAAATGTATAAAACGGTCAATAGGTATCAATAAGAAGCTGTAAATAAAGAACGGGTGTCGTCCTGCTTTTACCCCCTTTTCTCTGTTTCTTATTTGATGATGATTATGGCTGGATTTATTAAAATATTATTTAAATAAAAAATGAATACAGAAATCTTAGGAATTATTGTGATGTTTACCGCAACACTTGCACTGGCACTTCCCTTCGGTAAATACATAGCGAGAGTCTATGGCGGAGAGAAAACGCTGCTCGACCCGGTTTTTAATCCCATAGAAAAGGTATGCTACAAGATCAGCGGGATCAATAATAAAAAAGAAATGAACTGGAAAGAACATATGGTAGCCTTGCTGACCATAAATCTTGTCTGGTTCCTGCTGGGTATGCTTATCTTAATGACCCAGCAATGGCTGCCCTTCAACCCGGACCATAATCCTAATATGAGTGCAGACCTGGCTTTCAATACCACCATTTCTTTTGTGGTGAATTGTAACCTGCAACATTATTCGGGAGAAACAGGCATGAGTTACCTGGGCCAAATGTGGCTGATGTTTTTACAATTCGTAAGTGCCGGTACCGGTCTGGCTGCAGCTGCTATTTTATTTAAAGCCTTCCGTGAAAAAACAACCGATCAATTAGGAAATTTCTACGACTTCTTAATGAAATCCTGCACTAGAATACTGCTGCCACTGTCCCTGGTTGTAGCTTTGATATTAGTGTTCAACGGTACGCCGATGACTTTTGAAGGTAAAGACCAGATCGTATCCCTGCAAGGCGATACCGTGAATGTTTCCACCGGACCTGCTGCCGGATTTATCGCCATCAAGCACGTCGGTACCAATGGGGGCGGTTTCTTTGGCGCGAATGCGGCACATCCCTTCGAAAACCCGAATTACCTGACCAATATGGTAGTGATGTTTGCCCAGCTGATCGTTCCGCTGGCAATGATTTTTGCCTTTGGTTATTTTACCGGTAGAAAGAAATTTTCCAGGATGATCTTTGGCGTGATGACCGTGGGATTTTTGCTCCTTACCCTGCCCAATATCAATATGGAGATGAACGGTAATCCTGCCATTGCAGCCATGGGTATTGATGATTCATCAGGTGCAACAGAAGGTAAAGAAATACGCTTCGGGGCTGCTGCCACAGGGTTTTGGAGCATTGTGACCACCGTTATTTCTACCGGATCAGTCAATGGGATGCACGACAGTACCATGCCTTTATCCGGCATGAATGAGTTGCTGGCGATGATGGTCAATGCCTTTTATGGCGGTTGCGGTGTAGGCCTGTTGAACTTTTTCATCTTCATTATCCTTGCCGTATTCATCAGTGGGTTAATGGTTGGACGTACGCCCGAATTTATGGGCAAGAAAATTGAAGCAAGAGAGATGAAGATCGCGATGATCATCGCCTTACTGCATCCGTTTTTAATATTGGTGGGTACCGCATTAGCTACTGCATTCCCGGCACAGGGAGCATCCACCCTGAACAACCCCGGCTTTCACGGCTTTAGTGAAATATTGTACGAATACACTTCTTCTGCAGCCAACAATGGGAGTGGTTTCGAAGGTCTGGGCGACAACAATCTCTGGTGGAATATCACCACAGGTTTTGTATTGATCTTAGGAAGATTCCTGCCCATTATAGGACCGATAGCCATAGCGGGATTATTAGCCAACAAAAAATACATACCGGAAAGTAACGGGACCTTGAAAACAGATACAGCAACATTTGGTTTAATGGTATTTGCAGTAATTGCCATCATCGCCGCTTTATCCTTCTTCCCGGCATTAACACTGGGGCCTATAGCAGAGTATTTTTCAATGTAGGGGGGAGAAGTGAGATGTGAATAGTAAAAAGAGAGATGTAAATAGTGAAAGGTAAAATGGGGGAAGTGAATAGTAAGTAGTGAAAAGAGAGAAGTGAAAAGAGAGAAGTGAAAAGAGAGATGTAAAAGGGAAAAGGAAAAAGTGAGAAGTGTGAAAAGAGTAATATAAGCAGCAACATCTGAGCAGTAAAATGCTAACAATGATAAATTCTGGAGACGCATTTTTGTTTTCAACCCATGCTTCTTACTTCTTAAAATACTCATTTCACTTCTTACCTTTCACATTTCATTTATCACCTCTTACATATCACTTACTACCGCTAACTTCCCACTAATCAATCACAACCCACTTTCAACTTTTTTAATCAATCCATAAATCATTTTTCCGATGGAGTCCAGTTCATTATTTAATAAGACAGATTGCTCATTAGAGATAAATCCCAGATCACCACTTAAGAGCAACAATGTGTCGAGCTCAGTTAAAGAGCCAAGTGAAATATGTAGAAAATGAATGAACTCTTTTTTCCCTTTTCTTGCAGCCCCTTCTGCGATGTTTACCGGAACAGAAACGGCAGCACGACGAATCTGAGATACCAGTCCGAATTTTTCCTCAGAAGGATAAGTGCTTGTAAGCTCATATAATGTTTTAACCAGGTGGAAACTATGCATCCAGGCGTTTAGTTTTTGATGTGGTTTCATAAGGGAAGTTTTATTAAAAATAAATATAATTCATTATTCAATGATCAAAAGTTATAACCCATTGCTCACTAATTACATCTCACTTATAACATTTCACTTATCACCAATAACATCTCACTAAATAAAAAACATGAAATCAAATAATAAATCACTGTTCCAAAAAGACCTGCTGAACGAAGCTTTCAGACAATCCTTTGTAAAACTCAATCCCCGATTAATGTTCCGGAATCCGGTAATGTTTACCGTTGAAATAGGAACCGCTGTAATGCTGATTGTATCTCTATGGACACTTACCGGATCTAGCGACCAGGGAAGCTTCTGGTATAATTTCACTGTCTTCCTGATTCTCTTCCTCACCTTACTGTTTGCTAATTTTGCAGAAGCGATTGCAGAAGCAAGAGGAAAAGCACAAGCGGACAGCTTAAGAAAAACCCGTGAAGAAACACCTGCCCGTCTGGCAGACGGTCGCACCATAACTTCTGCAGCACTTAAAAAAGGCGATATCTTTATTTGTGAAGCCGGGGATATTATCGCCACCGACGGCGAAATTATTGAAGGTCTGGCAACCATTGACGAAAGCGCCATCACCGGGGAATCTGCTCCCGTAATCCGCGAATCCGGTGGAGATAAAAGTTCCGTAACCGGGGGTACGAAAGTCTTGTCCGACAAGATCAAAGTTAAAGTAACTACCGAACCCGGCGAAAGCTTTCTCGACAAAATGATTGCATTAGTAGAAGGGGCCTCCAGGCAGAAAACACCCAACGAAATCGCCTTGACGATTCTTTTAGCCGGCTTTACCCTGGTGTTCATTATTGTCACTGTCTCCTTGAAACCTTTTGCAGACTACGCCAATGCACCCATTACCATTGCGTCCTTTATCGCCCTGTTTGTGTGCCTGATCCCCACAACCATCGGAGGCTTACTATCAGCCATCGGGATTGCAGGCATGGATCGTGCCCTGCGCGCCAATGTCATTACCAAAAGTGGTAAAGCCGTTGAAACAGCCGGAGATATTGATGTCTTGCTGTTGGATAAAACTGGAACGATCACTATTGGCAACAGGAAAGCCACTCAATTCTATCCCGCAAAAGACATTGATGAAAAACAAATGATACGTGCAGCCGTACTGAGCTCTATGAGTGATGATACACCCGAAGGTAAATCCATTATCGAATTGGCCGGTGTCAATCCCTTAAGCTACGCCGTAAATGCACCGCGGTTTATCCGGTTCTCTGCCGAGACCAGGAGTTCGGGGATTGATTTCGAGCAAAGCCGCATCCGTAAAGGAGCCACCGATGCCATCAAAAGAATCGTCGAAAAAGCAGGGAACATTTTCCCCGAAGAGATTGAAGCAAAAGTCAGGGAAATATCCGGTAAGGGAGGAACACCTTTAGTCGTTTCAGAAAATGAAACAGCCCTGGGCGTTATTGAACTGCAGGACATCATTAAACCCGGCATCCGGGAACGGTTTGAACGTCTGCGCAAAATGGGCATTAAGACCGTTATGGTTACCGGGGACAATCCTTTAACCGCAAAATTCATTGCAGAGAAAGCCGGGGTAGATGATTTTATTGCCGAGGCAAAACCCGAAGATAAAATGAACTACATCAAAAAAGAACAGAGCGCAGGAAGGCTGGTTGCGATGATGGGAGACGGCACTAATGATGCCCCTGCGTTGGCCCAGGCAGATGTGGGCGTGGCCATGAACAGTGGTACACAGGCTGCAAAAGAAGCAGGCAATATGGTGGACCTGGACAATGATCCCACTAAATTAATTGAAGTAGTAGAGATCGGCAAACAACTATTAATGACCCGTGGAACCCTTACTACCTTCAGTATTGCCAATGATGTGGCCAAATACTTTGCCATCATCCCGGCACTTTTTATAACAGCAATCCCGGCTTTACAAAGCCTGAATATTATGGCCCTTTCCAGTCCGCAAAGCGCCATACTGTCCGCTGTTATTTTCAATGCCATTATTATTCCGTTCCTTATTCCGCTGGCATTAAAAGGCGTTGCCTACAAGCCGATCGGCGCATCAGCACTACTACGCAGGAATCTTTTAATCTATGGTTTAGGCGGCCTTATTGCTCCATTCATAGGGATTAAACTCATCGACATCATCGTCTCTTTATTTATTTAAACAATCAAAAAAATGAAACAACATATATTACCGGCTATCAAACTCACCGTGCTTACTATTATACTTTTTGCCGTCCTCTATCCACTGGCCGTTTGGGGAATTGCACAGTTCGCACCCGACAAAGGGAAAGGCGAAATAATAGTGTACAAAGGACAAAAATATTACAGCAATATCGGGCAATCTTTTACAGAAGATCAATACTTTTACTCACGTCCATCGGCAGTCGGCTACAATGCCGCAGGTTCCGCGGGCAGCAACAAAGGTCCTTCCAATGCAGCTTACCTGGCAGAAGTGCAGGCACGTATTGATACCTTTTTAGTTCACAATCCCGAAATCAGGCAATCCGCAATCCCGGTAGAACTCGTCACCGCAAGCGGCAGTGGATTAGATCCACATATTTCAGTAGCCGCCGCTACAGTACAGGTAAAACGCATCGCGCAGATCCGGGGCATAAATCCGGCTCGATTAGAGCAACTGATTGCTGAACATACAGACAAGCCATTAGCAGGCTTATTCGGTCCCGAAAAAATAAATGTATTAAAGCTCAATATTGCACTAGACGAAATGAGCAAAGCCAATAACCAATAGCCTTCATTCACTTTTCACTTTTTATTTCTTTCTATTCACTTTTTACTTCTAACAATTCATCATTCACCATCTCACATTTCACATTTCACTTATCACATCTCACTTATCACTTATCACCATTAACTTTCCCCCTCAACAATGAAACAATCAATAATTATAGCCGCGCTTTTTACTGCTTGCACCGGAACTTTACGGGCGCAGGAAGCAACGACAAACACAGAGTCGAAGCCCTTACGTCTGAACGCTTATGCCGAGGCCTATTATCAATATGATATGAACAATCCGATGAGCAATGCACGTCCCGGCTTTGTGTATAGTCATAACAGGAATAACGAAGTAAGTTTAAACCTCGCTTACCTCAAAGCCAATTACAGTACTGCGAAAACAAGGGCAAACCTGGCCCTAGCTGTAGGCTCCTATATGAATGCCAACTATGCCGCAGAGCCCGGTGTGTTGAAAAATATCTATGAGGGAAATATAGGCTTGAAAATATCCAAAAAGCATGATCTGTGGATCGATGCCGGTATTTTCTCTTCACATCTCGGCTTCGAAAGCGCTGTGGGGAAAGACAACTGGACATTGACCCGTAGCCTGTTTGCAGATAACTCACCTTACTTTGAAACAGGTGCTAAGATTACCTATACATCGCCTGGTGGCAAATGGCTGCTCAGTGGATTAGTCTTGAATGGCTGGCAACGCATACAGCGTGTAGACGGTAATACGACACCGGCTTTCGGGCATCAGCTGAGCTATAAGCCCAATGAAAAACTAACGCTCAACAGCAGTTCATTTATTGGGAACGATAAACCAGACAGTCTGCGACAAATGCGCTACTTCCATAACCTCTATGCCGTATACCAGGTCAATGCAAAATTTGGTATCACCGCAGGGTTTGATATAGGTGCAGAACAAAAGACAAAGAGCAGCAGTACTTACAATACCTGGTATACCACGGTTTTGATAGCTAAATATAAATTGACCCATCAATTCAGCCTTACTGCCAGAGGAGAGTACTACAGGGATAGAGCTGGTGTTATTATAGCTACCGGTACTGCAAACGGGTGTAGCACTTTTGGTTATTCCCTCAATGCAGACTATGCTATCCTACCCAATGTAGTATGGCGCACAGAGGTGAAGCAATTAAGTAGTAAAGAGGCTATTTTCAGGCAAGGCAATGACGCATTCTCCTCAAACAGTATTAGTACTACAACAGCATTAGCTATCAGTTTTTAAAACGTTTGTAGTACCATGAACACTTCCATAAACAACGATAAATTATAATCAGTCAACGATTCACTGAAATAATGGACGAAGAAAGAAAAACAGCAGCCCATTTCCTCTCCCTGATTAAAAAATCAAGGAGAGGAAAATTCAAACTCTACATAGGTATGAGCGCCGGTGTCGGTAAGACCTACCGTATGCTGCAGGAAGCACATACATTATTGCGTAACGGGATTGATGTGAAAATAGGTTACATAGAAACCCATAACCGTGCAGAAACGGCCGCACTGCTGGACGGATTGCCGCTTATTCCAAGAAGACAGTTATTTTACAAAGGGAAAGAACTGGAAGAACTGGATATGCAGGCTGTGATCAACCTGCGCCCGGAAGTGGTTATTATAGACGAACTGGCCCATACCAATATCGAAGGAAGCAAGAACGAAAAACGCTGGCAGGATGTGCTGGACATCCTGGATGCGGGCATTAACGTTATATCTGCCGTGAACATTCAACATATAGAAAGCCTGAATGACGAGATTAAGAACATTACCGGCATCACCGTTCAGGAAAGGATTCCCGACCATGTATTAAGCCTGGCAGATGAAGTGGTGAATATAGACCTTACTGCCGATGAATTAATCACAAGACTAAAAGAGGGAAAAATCTACGAACCTGCAAAAGTTGAAATGGCATTAAGCCATTTTTTCAAAGGGGAACACATTCTTCAGTTACGTGAGTTAGCACTAAAAGAAGTTGCTTCACAAGTTGAGCGTAAAGTAGAAAATGAAGTCACATTGATACATGCCGCTAAAAGAGAAAAGTTTTTAGCTTGTATTAGTACTAACGAAAGAACTGCAAAAACTGTTATTCGTAAAACAGCAAGGCTTGCAAATTACTATAATAGCAAATGGTGCGTACTATACGTACAGACTTCTAAAGAAAGTCCCGATAAAATAGCTTTGGATAAACAAAGGTATCTTATAAATAACTTTAAATTAGCAACAGAATTAGGGGCCGAAATTATTAAAGTAGTAAATGATAATATTTCCAAAGCAATTATGGCGCAGTGCGAACAACAAAAAATAACTACTATTTGTATAGGAAAGCCACATTTGAACCTGATGCGCGTGATTTTGGCAACAAACGTTTTTAACGGTCTATTGAAAAAGCTATCCGAAAATGATATAGACCTTGTTATATTAAGTTAAAGAATTGAAATATGAAAATAAAAACTAAATTAATACTAGGCGTAGGGCTTCTATTTGCAATGATAGTCCTGCTAACTGTATTAAGTGTTACTCATATAAATAAGTTATCTAACGATGCAAAAAGTATACTGGCAGATAATTACAATACCATCGATTATTGCCGCCAGATGCTCAACTCGCTAAACAAGGGTGTTGTCGATCCGGCAGAGCAAAGAAAATTCAGAGAAAGCCTTGCAAAGCAAACTGAGACGATCACTGAAACCGGTGAAAAAGAAATCACCGGTAAAATAGCAGTAGATTTGGATCGTGTATTAAACGCTCCTGACGATAGTTCGCTTCAAAAGGAAATACAAAAAGACATTACCGATTTAATGTTATTGAATATGCATGCGATACAGCGAAAAAACAGTATCGCTACCAAAACTGCAGATAGCGCCATTTTGTGGATATCTTTCACCGGAACACTTTGCTTCCTGATAGCCTTTACTCTCTTGGTGAACTTGCCGTCCAATATCGCAAATCCTATTAAAGAATTAACAGAGAGCATTAAACAGATCGCTTCTAAAAATTATTCGCAAAGAGTACATTTCGAACAGCATAATGAATATGGTGAGTTAGCAAAATCGTTTAATACAATGGCTCAGAAATTAGAGGAATTCAGCAACAGTAGTGTTGAAAGACTGATGATGGCGAAAAAGCGTATCGAAACACTTATAAATAATATGAGTGAACCTGTTATTGGTCTGGATGAAAAACAGGCAGTTTTATTTATGAATGATACGGCATTGAAAATTGCAGGATTGCAAAAAGAAATGGTAATTGGTATGCCTGTTTATCATCTTGCGGAACAAAATGATCTTATTAAAACATTGCTGCAAGATCAGCCGGCAAATCAGGATATAGCAAACAAGGCAAAATCTAGTCCTATAAAAATTTACGCAGATAATAAAGAAAGTTATTTTGAAAAAGAAATTATTCCAATACTTATTACTCCTACAGGAGAAAAGATAGAAAAGTTTATTGGAAATGTCATTCTGCTACAAAATATTACCCCATACAAAGAATTGGATTTTGCTAAAACTAATTTTATAGCAACTGTTTCTCATGAATTAAAAACACCGATATCCTCCATAAAAATGAGTCTCCAGTTATTAGAAAATGAGAAAGTAGGGACGTTGAACCCGGAACAGCAAAGCCTGGTAGAAGGGATTAAAGATGATGCGGGACGACTGCTTAAAATAACGGGGGAACTGCTTAATATGACACAAATAGAAAGCGGGTCTATTCAAATAAGTATCATGCCGGCAGATATAAAACAAATGATCGGGTATGCGTTAAATGCGACTAAAGCGTCGGCAGAGCAAAAACAGATCAGGTTTGAAGTGATATTTCCGGACGATATACCTCAAGTACTAGCTGATAGTGAAAAAACAGCCTGGGTGCTTACCAACCTTTTGTCAAATGCAGTAAGGTACTCTTATGAAGGTGCTGTTATACATATAAATATAAGCACAGGTAAAAATTTCGTAAAGTTCTCTGTTACAGACAAAGGCCCCGGGATTTCCCAACAGTATATTGACAAAATATTTAACCGGTACTTTAGAATTCCAGGCACTAAAAATGAGGGTACAGGTTTAGGATTGAGTATCAGCAAAGAATTTATTGAAGCACAAGGAGGTGAAATTTCTGTTCGAAGTGAATTGGGAGCAGGCAGTACTTTTTCTTTTTCATTAAATACATTTGACAATGATAGATATTGATTGTGTTTAAGTTTGAACTATTTTTCAGCGCAGGGGAGTGGAATCAAAAAAACTTTCAGCATGCTTATTCAGAGCAGCCAGCTTTTTTCACTTTATCAATAAGTTTGGCAAATTCCTCTATAAATACTATACATTATCAAAGAGGTAGTATGTCCTCATGTTAATGTTTGATTCATCTTCTGCAAAACAGACTCTTATTCTGGAAATAACGCCATCTACCGTTAATGATAACTCATATCGTAAATCTTCATACTGAAATACTGTCCTATCTAATTGTTTTTGATTATAAAGAGAGTAATAAATTTTAAGATTATTAAAAGGAGTTAAATGCCGGGCAAAATCTTCTGAATTCTTAATATTAAAATTCAGAGGAATTTCTTTTGATAAATAAGCAATGTTTTGAGGGTAATGGCGAACCTCTAAATCTATATATTCTATTTGAGCCGGCATTTTAATGGTTTCAGCACTAAACCCAATCATAATCCCCCTGCTCTCAATTTCAATAGGAAATTCATCTATTTCGTCATATTCATATTCAGACAAAAAGTCTTTGATTTTAATTTCAAATATTTTTTCAAATTCTTTATTGAAATCTTTATCTCTTATATTCTTACGAAATAGCTTTGAAGTTATCTTATTACGTTCAATCGTTTTCATAATAAATTATTTTCTCTTAGAGTGTCATAAAAATCACCATGACTTTCCATTTTATCTATAATTTTTCCGGTGAGTTCTTTTGGATGCAGCTTCGGGGATTCTTGTCCAAATACAGGATGAATAGAAAAACTCATTTCCTGATGATTCTCTTTTATCCATTTTAGGAAAACCACAGTATCAACCTTACTCAATGTTACTGGTATTCCACAAAGATTTAAGTATGCTTCCATATAATACTCATCTTGCCATAGTAATAATGTGTTACTATCATCTTTGCCCACAATTATCTGAAAAGTTTCCTCCGAAGTAATCGTGCTGAGAAAATTTCTTTCTCTTTGTGAATAATCTGATTGTTGAATATTTTGCTTTTTCATATTTCCTTTTTTAGAAACACTTTCTTTGCTCCTAGCTTGATAACCCGCCATTCGACAAGTTAAGATGAGCGCATCCAAAACAATGCCCGGTTTCCCTCTGGAAGTGAAATAAATCTGTTGTACTTGAGCATCCGTCTAAATCATTTGAAACTATTTAAAACTATCTTATTCGAAACAGTCTGTTCATTAACTAATATGACATTTTTTTTAAGGTGAAAGTAATCTATCTGTTTATGACAAATGTACTATAATATGCTAAAATTATTAGTTATATACATTTTGTAAATAATTATAGTAAAATATAGATGTAAAACAAGAGAAAAACAAAAGATTGGGTTATCATTAGATTGGCTGTTTTTTCATTAATCAGTCATGTACTACTTATTTTACCCGAGGTGCAATAGATAAATTGCAAAATTTGATGAAAATAACAGAAAAGGACTCATGATTTGAAAAAGAAAAGCGAGCTTTCTTAGTGAAGACCTGCTCTGCGGCGGGCTGAATGGGATTACAACCGAATACCTTATTCCAATGCTCAATTTCATAAATAGCCTGAATGTGAAATAAGGAGTTGGTAATCAATTTATATTAAACATTTATTTTAATAAATAGGTCCTTTTCCTTATATTAACCAACTGTGCATCAAATAATCCAATAATAAATAACGAATATCATACCTCATCTTTAATAATATACTCCTGCCAGTTCGTAACAAAATGACCCTTCCATTGCCTGTGCCATAATGTTTCATTTTCCCACCATGTATTGCATTTACGAAGGCTCTTATGTGCCCAGTGATCTATTTTTATATCGCCGTATTTAGCTATTAAGGTTGAACGATAATTTGGACAAGTTCTCATAGCGACTTTTGGTATAGTGTCTTTTCGTTATTTATTAATGCGTATTTAATAATTCAGAATTACTTATTGTTCAATAGAGATTGGAGGATATGAAAGGAATAATAATTTATCTTGGGACGTATCCAGACCTGCCTGCTTAACCCAAACAATGCTTTGGCAGTGTTCCTCTTGGAAGTCTTTCTGATCAACCAATTCTCATGAATAAACCACCTTTTGTTACCTCCCCTTTCTCTCTACCTAATTATATTTCTTTTTCATTCAATTGCCTCTATGAAGTGTCAATGAGTTACCGTTAAACGTCAACCTACAATCAACAGTTGGCATCGGATTTATTACTTTAAGAATGTTTACAACTTCGTTCTATATCTTGTTTTCCAAATTAATTTCGTTTTAGGTTTCTCTGAAAAGCGAATATGCTGGGGAGTAATTGAAATGATGATTAACAGATCTTTTACATGTGGTAATACAAATGCCGTAAAAGCTGATTAATAATACTCAAGTTCTACTATAGGGGGGTATCTTAAATGATGGTAATATTGCGTTCTGAAAAAAATACTTTAATAAAAAATCAGGCACACTTAACTTATAGGTATTATTCTTTGTAGAATATCCTTTAAAGTAGTAAGATGGTATTACGTGAAGTTAATATCTGGCTACTGTATTGCTCTTTAATTTCTTCCAATTACACATATTAAGTTCATAATTTTAAAAACTCAATAAAAAATGAGACAACTCTTCTTAACAATAACTGTGTTAAGTGTTTTATTATTACAAGCCAAGGCTCAAACTAATGTAACTGGTATTTATACTGATTACAACGGTTTCTGGCATTCAGCTGCAGGCAACATCAATAGTGTACAGCCTGATAACTCACATAACCTGTTGGCTTTTAAAGTAGGTAGCACCACGTATTCCACTGGTGTTAATGATGGTGTACTGCTAACCAACAATATAGCTTTTTCCGCTGCAGAATTTAAAGCTCTGCCTGTAGCATCTATACCTTCAGCAGGGGTACTTGGGGTAGGTTATAACTATGGAGGTTTCGCAGGACAACCCACGGGTCAGCCAGTGCCTGTAACTAATAATTTCGCAACTTACTTAATGGACGGCACCCAGGGGCTGGATCTTGGAACCGGTATTTATAACTCGCCTGTGGGAGCAGAAAGACAATATACTGTTTCATCAGCAAATGCCAGCGCTATAGGTGGTAGTCCCGATATTATTATAAATCAGATTGGCCAGCCTCCCAGCTCTACCGAGAATGACATTCTGCGGTTTTACGATGCAGCTGGCAATACAGTAGGGAATACTGTAACTGTTGATGTTTCGACACTGCCAATAGTAGGTATTGGTAACTGGAAATTCTATCAGCCGGCTAACCCGCCTACTTATGAGGCCGGACTTCAAGGAGTAAGGGATATTCGTTTTCTTACTTTTGACCTTTCGGACTTTGGTATTACTGCAGCCAATATTGGCAATATTACAGGTTTTGGTCATACACTTTCGGGTAAAAGTGATCAGGCATTTACAGCTTATAATAGTGCTTCATTGGTACTTTATCAGACAATTTCCGGAACAGTGCATATAAACCCTGACGGAGGAACTCCAAGCGGGCCGGGTTATTCAAATGGGGCAATTATAACGCTGTTGGATAACAATAATAACGTTATCGCTACTACTACAACCGATGGAAGCGGCAACTATTCTTTTCCCAATATTGCTCCTGGTAACTATACTATCCGGTTGAGTGTTCCGTCAAATTATGCTATTACAGGCGCTTCTGATGGAGGTATCGATAACCTTATAACAGTCTCAATCACTAATGCTCCTTTTACAGCTAGTTTCGGGATCGTTATCCCTACACCATTGCCAATTAGCCTTCTAAATTTTGATACCTATAAAAAAGGAAAATCAGCACTACTACTTTGGGCAACTGCAAAGGAGCAAAATAATAAAGGCTTTGAAATTGAGCGTAGCACAGATAGCAAAAACTGGGTTACTATAGGTTTTGTGGCTACACAGGCAGAAAACGGCAACAGTAACATAAAATCAGATTATAATTTTACAGATAATAATCCTGGAAATGCACAGAATTTTTACCGCCTGAAACAAGTTGATTTAGATGGAACATATGAATATAGTCCCGTTAGGCTTATTGCTTTTGATAAAAAAAATAACATAAATATTTATCCTAATCCGATAATAAACCGTGTAACAATCGCAGGAGTTCAGGTCGGAGAAAAGATCAATATTTTAGATGTTTCAGGCAGAATAGTCTACCAGGAAACAAGTAAAGATGTCATTGTGAATATTCCTTTAAACAAATTAAGTGCTGGAAACTATCTTATCACAATCATCAGCATTGATGGTAGTGTATCATCGTATAAGGTAGTGAAAAGCAAATAAATAAGCCTTAAACGAAGCAAGACAATACCTCCTGTCTTTTCCTGTACCATAAAGGAAAAAACGGCATAGTGGTCAAAAATGGTGCCTTTGGGGGAAGATTGAAATTTGATTTGCTAATTTATGGATATCCTGCTCTGCTGATGAGCAACTTAAGAGCAATAATTTGTTGACATATGAAGAATTGGCGGCCGGGATTCCCGGCCGCTTGTATTATAATCTTTGGTATACTTTACTTAAAAAAACTATAGCAACTACCAGTTTTTTTAAGTATAAATGCCATTTTATAAAGTTCTACTTCTTATCAAATCTTAAGCTTCACTGTAATAGTATATTTTTTATATATGAAAAACGCTCTACAATTCATTTGATGCTTTGGATATTTGTGGAGTGTTTAAATGAAAAATTCGGTAACCTGTAAGCAATTACATGTTTTTACCCTTAGTAATGCAAATAGTTTTTCCTGTTGTTTTGCATTTACCAAAAAACTTCTGCCATTTAGAATACTCGGCTTTATTCTGTTGCCTTAAAAATAGGCCTAATTATAGTACTGCTGCTCCAGTGAGTGACACAACGATGTCCAATTTTAGTATAATAGCTTGGTAAATAAATCTGCATTACCCTAAAGAGCAGTATTATATTTATATCACCTGAACAAAAATATATCTGCCTATGAATTTCAAAAAAGCAATGCCAACTTTAGTTATTTCTGTGGTCTTCTCCTTTAGTTTTAATTGCCGTTAAAATGAATTTCCAAAACGCGTAAATGATAGGATTTACATACTTACAATCTAAATGCAGAGCTATATCTTTTTATACTCCACAACTTTTGTGATTGATCCGAAAAAGGATTATTGATCTATAAAAAAAGCGGGCCTTTTTAGTGAAGACCCGCTTTGCGGCGGAGAGAGAGGGATTCGAACCCCCGGACCTGTGACAGTCAACGGTTTTCAAGACCGCCGCATTCGACCGCTCTGCCATCTCTCCGCGGCAAATGTAGAGTAGAAAATTTAATTACAAAACTTTTTTTATTATTTTTTTGAAATATTTTTGTGCCATATTTGTATATATTGACAAATAGGATTACTTTTGCAATCCAAATTTTTTTAATTAACCGCTCGAAAGAGCAAAATACAGGTTTTAAATGAACAATTACGAATTGATGGTGATTTTCACTCCTGTGTTAAGCGAAGAAGAGTACAAGAATTCAATCAAGAAATACGAAAGCTTGATTACAGAGAATGAAGGTGCTATTGTTGCTTCTCACCCATGGGGACTTAAATCACTGGCGTACCCAATCCAGAAGAAAACGACTGGTTTGTATTTAGTGTTAGAATACACTGCGCCATCCAGCTTCAATGAAAAGTTGAAAATTCAACTTTTACGTGATGAGCAAATTATGCGTCACATGATTGTTGCACTTGATAAACACGCCGTTGAGTACAATGCAAGAAAAAAAGGTGGCGTGAAAAATTCTTCATCTGAAAAATCGGAGGCTTAATACCATGGCACGTAACGAAATTAAATACTTAACAGCCATCAAAACCGAGAAACGCGCTAAGAAATATTGCCGTTTCAAAAAAATGGGTATTAAGTATGTAGATTACAAGGATGCAGAATTCCTGAAAAAATTCCTGAACGAACAAGGTAAATTATTACCTCGTCGTATTACAGGTAACAGCCTGAAATTCCAACGTAAAGTGTCTGAAGCGGTTAAACGTGCAAGACAAATGGCTATCTTACCTTATGTAACAGATTTATTGAAATAAGATTTGCTTCTTCAATAAAACTATTCAGTAACCATTCCCTAACTGGTGCATATGCATCAAGGACAGTAGCAATACTGGGCGCTGGGAGCTAAAATTTTAAAAATATCATGCAAGTAATCTTAATTCAAGATGTTAACAACTTAGGTGGTAAAAACGAATTAGTAACTGTAAAAAACGGTTACGCTCGTAACTTCCTGATCCCTGGTAAATTTGCGGTAGAAGCTTCTGCTACTAACTTAAAAATCAGAGAAGAAAAACTTAAAGTACAAGCTAAAAAAGAAGCTAAATTATTAGCTGAAATTAAAGAAGTAATTGCCAAATTACAAGACGGTGCATTAAAAGTTGGTGCTAAAGTAGGTACTTCCGGTAAAATATTCGGTAGTGTTACTTCTGTACAAATCAGCCGTGCTATTAACGAACAAAAAGGTTATGAAATCGACCGTCGTCGTATCTCTATCCTTGATGACGTTAAAGAATTAGGTTCTTACAAAGCAAGTATTGATTTCGGTAGCGGTCACGTTACTGAGGTTGAGTTCGAAGTTGTTGCAGAATAATTAATTCGCATAAATTCTTTAAAAGCGTGTAATGAAAATTGCACGCTTTTTTATTGTACATACATGGCAGTAATGCCACATAAAGCCTTAAACAACATCAGCCCATCAATAACTGATAAATAATAGAGTATCGGCCGTCTTTTTTGTAAACTGAAAGCGACCAGCAATACAGCAATGAATGGTAATGTATTGATAGCGATCCTGTAGATATTAAAATGCAGTAACCAGGCGTTGATATAAAGCGCTATTAAACCAAGTATAATCAAAGGCACCACGTATTTATAAATGGTATTCCTCAAACCGAATTTAACCACATGCGTTTGCAAGTGATGATTGTAATCCATCGCATAATCCTTAATATCGAACAAAACGCATAACACGGTTATAAACATCATGTTCTTTATAAAAAGGAACATGAACAGGTACTTAAGCGGAAACGAATAATGATGCCAGAAACCGCTGAAAAGGATAGGGAAGAAGCTGACAGTGCCAGCCCATACAAAGCCAATGATAAAAGGTTTCAACCAGCCAATCCTGCGCAGGTTTACTGAGAATTTATTGTTCTCAATACCATAATACAAAATAGCCACTGTTATTAATATGCTGCAAACGAGAATTTGCCAGGCAGGCAGGTTAAATATCTCTGAAGAAAATGTTTTAATGTAAAAAGCACTTATAAGAATCACAGAAATAACAATGGAATAATTAAAAAGCTTCAGCGCCTTAATATGGTTCATATACCACAGGCTTCTTTTATTCGACGTGTTTTTTTGTAACTGTTGAGGCAAATAAGCGTAAATATAAAAAGAGGTGGTAACCAGGCCGGTAAAAACATAAAAATGCCATGGAAAATGTGGCAGGCTAAGCTGGTGTACAGTTTCCAAACATAAAGCAGCGGCACAAATACCGTAAAACAGGTTACTGAAAAACAATGCTTCAGATAATTTGTGCCAGAAACTTTTATTCTTCTTCAAGCTTTTTATTCTTTTGTGCAATAAAATAGAACGGCACGCCCACCAGTACAATGATCAGCCCGGGCCAGGTATACGCCGGTTTGTAAATTAACAGCAAAATACAGAAACTTACCCCTAAAATAATATAAATAAACGGTAAAACCGGGTATCCGAAGCTCTTATAAGGCCTCTGCAATTCCGGTCTTTTCTTTCTTAAAATAAAAATACCAAGGATTGTCAATACGTAAAACATAACAGCAACAAAGGAAATCATATCCAGTAAATCGCCATACCTGCCGCTAAGGCATAAGAGCGATGCTAAAATCATTTGTGCGTAGAGCGCCCATTCCGGTACCGCATGTTTATTCAGGTTGGCTGCTTTCTTAAAAAACACGCCATCCTGGGCCATTGTATAGTATACCCGGGCACCGGACAATATCAAACCATTGTTACAGCCAAATGTACTGATCATGATCATCACAGCAATGATGTACATGCCCCAGTCCCCGAAAATGGCGCCACTGGCCGCTACCGCAACCCTGTCTTTCTCCGCACCGGCTATTTGTTGCATATTCAGTACAGATAAGTACATAAAATTAGCTCCCACGTATATAATGGTTACTACCAACGTACCCAGGAAAAGGCTCAACCCGATATTCCTGTTCGGATTCTTAATTTCTGCAGCTATAAATGTCACATTATTCCAGGCATCACTGCTAAATAAGCTCCCGGTCATACTCGATGCTATAGCACCCAATATCGCGCCCGTAGTCGCATAAGGAACAAATTCCCATACATTAGAAGCTTTATCCAGGCTTAAAGTACCGGCATTCCATGCGTTGCTCCAGTTACTTTGCCATACATCACTTTTAAGCGCATAAAGACCACAAATAATTAAGCCAAACAAGCTGATCACTTTTATAGATGTAAAAAAGCTTTGTATTATTTTTCCCTGTTTGATTCCTTTCGTATTATTCCAGGTAAGAAGAACGATCAGTAAAATAGCCGTGATCTGCGCAGCGGAGATCTTAAATCCGGATAATGTAAAAAGGTAATTGTCCTCGCTTAATACAGGAAAGAGATATGCTGCAAATTTACTGAAAGCGACTCCTACCGCAGCAATAGTGCCCGTTTGAATAACGGCAAATAAGCTCCAGCCATACATATAAGATATGAACGGGTTATAAGCCTCTTTCAGGTAAACATATTGCCCGCCCGCTTTAGGAAACATACCGCTCAATTCACCATAACTCACAGCAGCAACAATCGTCATAAACCCTGTAATCAGCCATACCAGTATCAGCCATCCGGCACTGCCCATTGTCTGGGCAATCGGCGCACTAACAATAAAAATGCCCGAACCGATCATTGAGCCGATCACGATCATGGTGGAGTCATACAGACTCAGAGACCTTTTAAATTCCTGTTTGTTTTCCATGCAGTCTTTATTGGTTTTGGTATCAATAAAAATAGGTAAAAATTATTGTCCTTCTGAAAAATCATTTAATTTCTGCTATAAATCCCGCTTGTTATATTTCTTAACAATTTGTTTATAATAAAAAATACAATACCGGTATTGGGTTATAGAGGTATGTATATAGTACTGCTAATTAGTATAATAGCAAAAAACGTTTTGTTTATTGCAGAAATATTTATCCAAGGTCGTTTTTAAGGTTCAAAATTAGAGGATTTTAAAAACTGCGGCTTGTGGCACGGTGTTTGACTTTACCAAAACAATCCAATAAAGGTCTTGTGTGCAACATTAGATTGCATTTTCCGAAAAACTACAATATTTTTCATTTTGGCCAATGCGCCAGGAATGACCTTTACTGTCATATAAGACCTTTATTGTTAACCTTAGTTTGATAATTTAAAGTCTGTATGTATGGTCACCTCTAGTAAAAACTTTCTTAACTCAACTGAAATAATCAGCGAGGCAGGAAAATTAAGTAGTAGCAGTAAGAAATTGATTGGTCAGTTCGATGTGAAATCTTTAAAAATTGCGGATTATTTTGTATTGTCCGGCACCTTTGCTTTAATGTTCTTTGCCGCATTCCTTGTTTACCAGTTACAACCATACTTCGAGCAGGTCCATTTAGAACGGATGGAATCAGCCTGGGGCCCTGCTGTAATGTACACTACTTTCAGTTTACTCGCGTTAAAAGTAGCATTCCTCATCTATGTGTTAGTACTACATTTCAAATACAAACCGGTTCAATCAGTTTCCGATGACGATCTGCCAACCACTACAGTCATTGTGCCTGCGTACAATGAGGGAGAACTGGTTTATCATACACTGATCAGTTTAATAGAGAGTGATTTTCCAAAAGAAAAACTGGAATTGTTAGCCATTGACGATGGTAGTAAAGATGATACCTGGGAGTGGATGCAGAAAGCGAAAGCAATCATTGGTGACTGTTTAACCATTTACCAGCAACCTAAAAATATGGGAAAACGGCATGCGTTATACCGTGGCTTTAAATTAGGTGCCGGAGAGATATTTGTAACAGTAGATAGCGATTCGGTAGTAAAAAAAGATACACTCCGCAATATGGTCAGCCCGTTTGTTGTAAATGAAAAATGTGGTGCCGTAGCAGGAAATGTGCGTGTATTAAACAACAACGATGCCATTATCCCGCGTATGCTCAATGTCAGTTTCACTTTCAGTTTCGAGTTCGTACGTTCGGCGCAAAGTGTTCTGGGATCCGTAATGTGTACACCGGGAGCACTATCTGCCTATAGAAAAGAAGCGGTACTGGCCTGCCTGGACGAGTGGTTACATCAAACCTTTATGGGCAAGCCATCAGATATAGGGGAAGACCGTGCAATGACCAATATGATTTTAAAACAAGGTTTCCACGTATTATTTCAGCGGAATGCATTTGTATATACCAATACCCCGGAAAAATATAAAAACCTTTATAAAATGTTTATCCGTTGGGAGCGGAGCAATGTAAGAGAAAACATCGCCATGAGTAAGTTCGCTTTCGGCAATTTCCGCCAGGGACCAAAAACGGGTACCCGCTTATTGTTACTCGATCAATGGTTAAAAGTAATTTTATCCTATCCGTTAATGGCCTTAATGTTTGTCTTTATTTTTACACATCCCGTATTGTTCTTTAGTTCTATACTGGTTAGTATCCTTGTTTTTTCCAGCGTACAAGCCATATTTTATGCTAAAAGACACAATCTTTCAGAATCATTCTGGGCATACCCGTATAGTATATTCTACACATTTGCCTTATTCTGGATTACCCCGTATGCCATACTTACAGCCGGTAGAGGCGGCTGGTTAACACGATAAATACCGTTTGGTATTTTTACAGGACTCAGTTAATTTGAATTTAATTCTTATTCTCTGAGTCATTTTTATTTGGGGGTATCCCTTTTGCAGGTAACGTCCATAGCCTGTTAGCTGCGAAAAAATCTGAGTAGTTTCAATTTCAGCAAAAGGGCCGGGCTATTGCGGGGTACGCTTCGCTCCCGTGCTCCGCTAAAGCTGCGCACCGGCGCCTGCGTCGCCGCCCTCCATATCCCTTACCCGGAAATACAATAAAAAATATCCAGGGTTAAATCAGCGGAATAGTTTTCTTAATTAATTGTAATTATTAAGGAAACTTCTATCTTACAAAAAAGCATTATGATAATACTTCAGTTCCGAATAATCAATGCCCAGTTCAGTTGCAAGGTTTACTAAGTCATCCTCCGTATTATATTCAATATCTGTGAACTGGTCGTTAACAGATTTAAAATAAAAAAGATTATTTAAAGAAGCATCGGAATGGTAAGAAGCTTTTATAATATAGTCGAGATCTGATGAAGAATCTTTGTAATAGTACTTCTCAGTTTCTTCGTACACCGGCTTACCAGTTTCCAGGTCTATATATTCTTTACAAATGCAATGATTATTAAAGTCGTACAGGATATGATAAGTGAATATCAGGTCGCCCCCATCAAAATCCTGCCATAACTCCAAAGTCCTGTCATTTAAAACAGACTGCGTAATAA
Organism: Polluticaenibacter yanchengensis; assembly: GCA_027854065.1. Classification (GTDB taxonomy): domain Bacteria; phylum Bacteroidota; class Bacteroidia; order Chitinophagales; family Chitinophagaceae; genus Phnomibacter; species Phnomibacter yanchengensis. The sequence goes on from JAQGEF010000003.1 coordinate 83,795, forward strand.
TTGAAAACCTGGTATCAGAACCTTTATAAACCGAACAGGCAGCTTCGGTTGTTTCTCCATTTTGTTTATAATGATAAATGTATTCCAGGTTGTGATTTTTGAACTCTTCTTTCTTAAGTAAAACCTCATTTTCAAAAAACAATTTAAAGTAGGTGTTCAGAGTATTCGTTTCCTCTAAAGAAACTTCAATCTCCTGTTCATTTTGATATATGATGACCATACTTCCCGGATTTTCTTTTTTGATAAAGTGTTAGTGCAGACTGAGGTCTTATTTTATTGCAAATTACAGAAACAACCTGCGCATTTTACATTTGAACATGAATTTAGTTTTAAACATCTGGTGAAAAGTCTATTTCATATCCTGGCTGGTTCATAAATGATAATACAGAAGGGAAATAACAGGCTATGAAGTTTTATATTTTGTGATGAAAGTTATTTTTTATTGATGATCCCATCCTTAAATAACCGGTTAAATAATTGTAGCACGCCCGGTACCTGTTCTCTTTCCAACCGGTAAGTCTCAAAATCAAAAAAATGCACTTCTCCTATTTCATTGCCCGGTTTAATAGCATCAGTTTCTAACGGGTAAAAGAAACAATCCTGTTCCATTACCAGGTTATTCGCCTCTCCAAAAGCCGGTGCTGTAATATGACAATAGAATTCAAGTTGCTCCGGGATCAAGTGAATATTTAACTCTTCCGAAATCTCTCTTACTAAAGATTGTATCGCCGTTTCGCCTTCATCCACTTTGCCGCCCGGCAAATACCAGGCATTTTTATTTTTACTGAATGCCAAAAGTAGCCTGTTGTTTTTTACTACCACTAATGCGGATGTGAATAATGTTTTTTGTTCCATGCTTATTAATTCTGTTGCAGCTTTGTATTTTGTAATAATACGATTAAACAGTAAAAAGACAGTTCAATTTCTTTAAAACAGGTGAAGTGTTTGTTATGAAATATGTCGTTTTAAAACGCAGAAGAGGATGTCCGGCGGACATCCTCTTCTGTTATATGAGCTATTTATTATTCAAATGATAACAAAAGTGCTTAAAAACGATATATAATACCACCCATTACCTGGAAGCCCAGGTTCTGGTAAAGATTAAATCTTTGGTATTTGTTATTGAAAACGTTACTGAACTGTAACCAGACATCGAAGTTGGATTTGATGTTAAGTTCGGCGCCAAGATTTAAATCGTAACCGGCTTTCAATTTACCCGAAGTCGCGTCAAATTTATTGTACCATGTACCACCAAAGCCATACAGATCGGCTTTCGCATAAAGCCCTTTCATGATTTTAGCACGGGCATTACTGCTGAACTCCATCGGCAACAGACCATAAGCATCCGGTACAATGTCTATACCGCCGTATTTATTGAACTTAAGCGTATTGAACCACTGGAAATCATCAGCTTTTATATACGATAATTCTCCGGCAATGCTAAATACGTTCATGTTGGCTTCATTCACCACATAATAGCGATTATTGAGCGCATAATGATTGGCGAATAATGACATGTTGTTGATTTTCGCATATCCAGCTTTTACACGGAATGATAAATGGTTGTCCACAACCGCTTTAAAAGCTCCATAAAATTCGTTGTATAAAGTATTACGCACATCGTAGGACTGGTATTCTATCCAGGGATTTGTTTTAACCAAAGTCTGGAAAGACTGCTCTTTGTAATAGCCCTGCCATCCTGCCTGGAAAATAAAGTCGCTGCCACTGATCAGGAAGTCTGTTTGAATGTCCGGCAGTAGTTTAAATTCACTTTTGCTCCAGCTAGGTATCACGCCTGCCTTCACACGAATGTTATCGCCAATATTGAATTTGCCTGCCAGGCTAAGCATAAATAAATTATTGGAAAAGCTGGCATCGCCTGCTTTAAATTTAGATACACTACCTTTTAAGCCCAGCAAAACTGATAGGTCCTCATTCATTTTCTTCTCGAACGGTGCGCTGAATGCGGCATAAATGTCCGTAGCGCTGCGGGAACCGCCCATGAAATTGATATCTACAGAAGGACTGTAATAAACAGCGGCATCTTTTTCTACCTGGTTGGTAAATGTCGCATTCAGGTTGATGGAATTAAAGGAGTTTTTTAAAATATCAGCATCTGCTTCCTGGTCAATCAGGCCATATTTCCTGACATTTAAACCGGATAAGCCTGCATTTAAATACAGTTCCTGCGAATTGCTGATGGCTTGGGCATGATGGCCTTTGATGCCCCATTGAGCAAATTGCTGGTTGGGTAATTTTCCTTTTGAACGGGTGAAGTTTCCTTCCAGCATGCTGTTGGATTTTACGCCGTCACCAAACGACATCGCGCCTTTCAGATACGGTGTGCCGAAGTTGCCAAAGCCTGCTTTCACATAATTCTTATTAACAGAAGTCGGCTCTGTATTGTCAGACTCATAGGCTAACGGTTTTAACGGAGCAGGATAAAAATTAAATGAAAGGTTCTGCACCGGTATATTGTATTGCAACCTTGGCCTTACCGAATCGATAGGGGCCGGGGTAGCGGTAAACCCGATTTTGGAAGCCGGCATTAATGATGGCTTAAACTGGGAGGTGATTTCAATCGTTTTCTGTGTATCCTGTGCAAATATTATTTGCGGAACAGAATAAAGCGATAAACTGAATGCTAAAACAGCAATATTTTTTTTAAGGTACATCTTTTATAATTGTTGAAAAGATTATTGATTAATTGATTTTAGAGGCAGCCTGTTCTGCTGCTTCTACCTGTGCCAGCTTTTGTTTGGCTTCAGTTACAATCTCTGAAATGGTAGATGCAGACGCTACGCTCTGGAACGTTGCTTTGGCATTGAAATAATCTTTTTGTTTTAAATAAATATCTCCCAGTAATAAGTAGGATTTCGCTACCCAGAATTCGTAAGAAGCTGATTTTTGAATGACCTCAAATGCTGTTTTCTCGGCATCATCCAGCTTATTGGTAAGAAACTGGCAAGTAGCAATGGCATATCTTGCTTCTGCGCCGTACTCTGCTTTATTCAGGGTGGTTACCTGTTTGTAATAGGTAATGGCTTCTGTATAATTCTTGTTTTCCTGTGCGCTCTTACCTAAGGTCAGGTTCGCGAATACTTTATCGTCTGTGCCCGCCCCACGTTGGTTTAACAGGTCTTTGGCATTATTTACTGCTTCTGTGTATTGTTTGTTATAATACTGACAGCGTACCAGGCCGCGCATGGCTTCCAACAGGTTTTCATCGTTGCTGGCATATGCTTTTAGCTGTGTAAAGTACTGTGTGGCTTTGGTGTAATCTTTTTTATCGAAATAATAGTTGCGTGCAGTTGCCAATATGGCGGCTTCTGCATATTTATTAGGAGCATTGCCAGCAACATATTCATAATGTGTGAGTGCGTTGGCTGCGTCTTTTTTATCGTTGTACAGGTTCGCGATATTGTAATGGGCATCTATTATATAACGGCCGTTCGGATACCTGGTTATATAATCTTTTAAGCTTTCTATGGCTTCAGTGGTTTTATTATCCACCAACTGCAATTCTATGGCGCCATAGGTCAGTGAATCTGCCGCCTGGTTATCTATGTTCCTTCCGATAGAATTAGAGTAGGCAATGTAATCAGCGGCTTTGCCTTTTTCTATATAGATGCTTTTGATATTGTCCAGTGCGTCCTCACTTTCTTCGGCTTGCGGGTATTGTTTTACCAGGCTTTTGAAAGTAGCTAAGGCTTCATCGTTCTTTTTAAGATTGTACTGGGCAAGGCCTAGTTTTAAAAGGGCTTCCGGCTTTAGATTGCTGGAGCTTTTATTGTTAATGATCCTGTTCAGGTACGGAACGGCATTGCTGTAATTCTCATCATCTAAATACACGTTGGCTATTTCCATTAAAGATGCAGGAATTAATAAACTATTGGTATAGTTCCTGTCTATAGACTGCAGCTTTTCAATTTTCGATGTTTTTTTATTTAAAGCCCCGTCTATCATTGCAGTTTGGAAAGTGGCGTAATCCCCGGCTATACCGTTGCTGCTAATGACTTTGTTATACAAGCTTGCGGCATTGGTAAAAGACTTCTGCATGTAATAACTATCTGCCAGGCGAATGGTCACATCTTCATTCAATTGTTTTGATGCAAGTGATTTTGATTGTAATGTGGCGAATTCTTTTTGTGCATTGGCGTAGTCTTCATTCCTGAGATAGCTATATGCCAGATTGTACCTGGCATTGTCCGGGTTAACGTCACCGCTGGTCAATGGCTTGGCCAGGTAATCTTTATAATAGCCGATAGCGCTTGGGTAACTGCCATTATTATAGGCAATTTCTCCCAGCCAGAAGTTGACTAATGGCAATACCGCTCCATTGTTGGGTGCTTTGTAAGCTTTCAGCAGGAGGACATTTGCCTGGGATATTTTTTTATCGTTTAAGAGTTCCTGGGCCCGGTTGTATAATATTTTAGCATACTGGCTTTGGGACGCTTCGCTTTTACTGGGTAATGATTCGTAAAGGTCTAATGCTTCTTTATAGTTGCTGGTATTTGATAATACATTTATCAACAGGTCTTTTGCTTCCGCATTGTATTTACTGTTCGGGTATTTACTGATAAAGTCTTTAAGGGTGTAAGAGGCTTCATTGTCAAAGCCGAGTTCATAGCTTAATTTACCGTAGTTGAATGTTGAGATTTCCTTCTTTTGTACATTGCTGCTGTTATTGCTACAGAAGAGGAATGCATTCCTGGCATTTGCTTTCTGGTTTGTCTTTAAATAGGAATCGCCTAATAAATACATCGCATCCTGGCTTAATGTATCCTGTCCGCCGGATAGTGGTTTGAACTGGTCAATGGCTTTTTCAAGCTGGTTGCTTACGTAGTAGCTGTAACCTAGTTCGTATAGGTCTTCTCTTTTTACTTTGTCGGACTCTTTTACGTATTGTTCTAAATATGGCAATGCTTTTGAGTATTCTTTTTTCTCAAAATAGCCGTGTCCTATGAGCTGTTTTAACTCTGTACTATAGTATTGTTTTCCGCCACTGTTAATGGCGTCTTCTGCCAGTTTTATGGCTTCGTCTTTATTGCCTAATGTATAAGTAATGCTGGCATTGTAGTAGGGGATTAATCCGGCATATTTTTCGCTTTGTTTGGCTATTTCAAAGCTTTTTTTTGCCTCTGCGTACCTGCGCTCGTTAAAAAGGATTAAACCGTAATAGTAATTGGCATCTACGTAGTATTCTGATTCCTGGTTGGCTTTGGCTGCAGCTAATAATGGTTTTGCCAGGTTGAATTTCTTTTGGGTAAAGTAGCCGTAACCTTTGGCAAACTGCATGGTGCTTAACTGGGCTTCGGTAAGGTTTTCCGCATATGATTTTTCGAATGCAGCTAATGATTCATTTACCTGGTTATTTTTAAAATAATAGGTACCGAGATAATATGCCATTTGTCCTTTGAGGCTTTCACTGGTATGGTCGTCTAAAAAATCCAGGGCACTGGTGGCAGCGTTATTTTTCATTTGCATGAGTTCGCAGGCAATGGAAAAGAAACGTACTTCTTCGCGCTGAAGCTGATTGTTTGTTGGTACTTCCCTGGACAGCTTTTGTCCGAAATCTTTGAATACGGGATAGGCTAAACTGTAATTACCTTCATAAAACCATTGTTTGGCTAACTGGTAATCCTGGATGGGGTCTTTTGTAATATAATTTTGTTGGCTGATGGCTGTTAAAGGCATCGCACAAAATGCTAAATGAATTAGTTTTAAACGCATGCGTTATAATTAATTTCTTTATGAATCAACTTTATAACGCAAAATAGTGCCAATTATTTATCTAATCAGTAAACTGTTGTTCACATATCAACATGTTTTAACATTTTATGCGCTAAAGTTATGCACATTAATATGCTTTAACTTTTGTATGGCAAATAATTTGGAGGAAAATGCTTATTCGTTGCCGGATATTTAATCTTCTCCTATGAAAATTTCAGGGTCATGCTATTGAATGCTCTGTTGTGAATATGGCTTTATGATGTCGGGGAGCTGAAAATGCAACTTATAATGAATTAGATGGTCTATTAAGTATTATTTAATTATTTTTGTTTCATCTCAATTTGAAAATAGTATGAAGGTTATTAAGGTTTTGACTGTTTTGCTTTTCCAACTGGCGGGCCTGAACAGCTTTGCGCAGACGAATGAATCTACTGTGCTGGTAAAAGACAGCAGGATTGATGTTCTGGTAAAGAAGCAAAGCGAGATTAATAAAGTGGCGGGGCTTAAGAACCTTCGTGGTGAATATAAGGGCTACCGTATTATGATCCTGAACTCTAAGGACAGGGAACTGGCTTATAAAACCCGTTCGGAAATATTGCGATATTACCCTCAATATAATGTGTATCTTGGTTATCAATCGCCTTATTACAAAATGAAGATGGGGGACTTTATTAAAAAGGAAGATGCCGAAAAGGTGAAGAAGGATCTGAGCACTTTATTGAAATTGAATTTATACGTGGTGAATGATATGGTGAAAATAACACCGGCCGAGGAAGAGAAGCTTCTGAAAGGTGAGGATAATTAATGTATTAATGTAATTGTAAGATTCATGTTGTTAGAAGAAATAAAGGCTTTGGCGCATCGGTATAAAAATGATAATATCGGTATGAGAAGGCATTTGCATGCTCATCCTGAATTGAGTTATAAAGAGTTTGAAACGAGTGCGTTTGTACAGGCGCAACTGGCAAAATTGCATATTCCTTTTTCGGTAATAGCTACTACGGGTGTTGTGGGTATTATTGAGGGCAGGAACCCTGGTGCGAGGGTAGTGGCGTTAAGGGCAGATATGGACGCCTTGCCGATTCTGGAAGCGAATGATATTGACTATAAATCTACGGTTGAAGGGGTTATGCACGCGTGCGGACATGATGTGCATACTACCTGCCTGTTAGGGGCTGCGAGAATTTTATCTGAAACGAAAGATAAATGGGAGGGGACGATTAAACTGATCTTTCAACCTGGTGAGGAAAAGAACCCTGGTGGTGCGAGCTATATGATCCGGGACGGCGTTTTGGAAAACCCGGCGCCGAAATCAATTATTGCGTTGCACGTGCATCCTTCGCTGAATGTGGGCAGGCTGAGTTTCAGGAAAGGGACGGTGATGGCGAGTGCGGACGAGTTGTATATTACGATTAAGAGTAAGGGCGGGCATGCGGCACAACCACATTTAACGACTGATACTTTGCTGGTTACATCGCATTTAATTATCAGTTTGCAACAGGTGATCAGCCGAAATAATAACCCGTTTAATCCTTCGGTACTGAGCATTACTTCGGTACAGGGCGGGCATACTACGAATGTTATCCCGAGTGAGGTGAAGATTATGGGTACTTTGCGTTGTATGAACGAGGAATGGCGTTTCAGGGCACATGATCTGATTAAAAAGCAGGTGGCGGGTATTTGTGAGACGATGGGCGCTGATTATGATCTTCATATTGATGTTGGATACCCGACGGTACTGAATAACCCGGAATTGACGGAGCTGGCCTGGCAGCAGGCGGATGTTTATATGGGTAAAACGAATGTGGAAGAGACGGAGCTGAGAATGGGCGCGGAGGATTTTGGTTATTATGCGCAACAGATACCTGCTTGTTTTTTCCGTTTGGGCGTTATGAACAAGGAGCTTGGCATTACAAGCGGGGTGCATACTCCTACTTTTAATATAGATGAGGAGGCAATAGAGATTGGCGCGGGAGTGATGGCCTGGTTGGGTGCAACCGTTTAATATTTTAAGCAATGATTGAGATACTGAATCAGTTTTTATTTAAGCATAAATTTCTTTCTCTTAAGGGAATCGGTACTGTTGAAATTGAAGCGAACGAACCATTTTATAATGAGTTGAGTAGTGAGATTTTGCCCCCGGCTCTGAGTGTTCATTTAAGTGCGGATGTTAAAGATGAGCAGGAAGCTTCTTTGCTTTTATATATCGGGGATAAGCTTCAGTTGCATGAAGCTGCTGCTAAGGCTTTGTACGTGAAATTCTGCCGTTATATTGATGGGATTTTGAAAAAGGGCCAGTCTTTTGACTGGGCTGGTATTTTTCATTTGAATTATAATACTTACGGACAGTTCGAGATTTTTCCGAATAGCCAGCTGGCTAACCTGCAGCCTGCTGTTAAAGTAAGGGCAGTTAAACCTGTGCAGATTGTTGACACGGAAAAGGCTGCTGTTGCTGAAGTTACGGTGGCAGTGGCTGAATCTCCTGTAATGCCAACGGCGGTTGCAACCCCTGTGGCTGTAGCAAGGGAGTTCCTGGAAGAAGAGAACAACAAGGCTGAAGTGGAGTCGCTTGCGACATTGGAGGAAGAGGTCCGTGGTTCAGGGATTAAAAAATGGCTGGCCGCTATTGTATTATTTATTGCGGCTATAGCATTGATCATATTGAAATACATGAAAGTTTTATAGTGATGTGTGGTTTGGGTAGGTTTGTGCTGTTATTGAGTATTAGTATTGGGTGTGACCCACCCCAACCCCTCCCAGGGAGGGGACAGAAGCATCAGTGATTGGATGTGATTAGTGGTATTATGAAGGTGTATTTTTTCGCAGCTTGTATTTTTTTAGGGACTGTTGTTTGTTTGAATGGCTGATGCCGTATTTTAATGTTGACGGGCTGCGGTGGACAGCAGGCAGCGAGGTACGAGCTGGTGCGACGCAGGAGCACGTGCCCTGCAGTACACCGAACTGTTGTTGAATAAAGGGATGTTGCTGAGAGCCCCAAAGTAAAAAAGTAACGAGTAAATTTATTACTGCCGTATCAGCTGTTTACAGATATGTTTATCTCGGGTAAAATACTGATGACACCGGGTAAGGCTTTTTGAAACCAATAGGTGTATTTCCGGGGATTTTGAAGAATGTCCTGTTGTAAATCGTCTGTTGATATCCACCGGTAGGCGGCTACTTCGTTGGGATTTGGGATGGGCCTGTCGTCTGTAAAGCCGATGAATACATGATCGAACTCGTGTTCTATTAACCCGTTTTCTACGGGAGAATGGTAGATGAAACTGAATGCTTTTTGAATATCGCATTGTATGCCCATTTCGAATGCGAGCCTGGATAGGGCGCTTTGTTTGATATCTTCTCCCCATTGCGGATGGGAACAGCAGGCATTTGTCCACAGCCCTGCACCATGGTATTTATCTGCCGCACGCTGGTGTATGAGCATCTGGCCATTGGCATTGAACAGGAAAATGGAAAAGGCACGGTGTAGTTCTCCTTTTATATGTGCTTCGGTTTTGTCCATTTCTCCGTAGGCGTTATCTGATATGTCTACTAATACTACTTTGTTCCTGATCATATTTTCTGCTTTTATTGGGTTACTGCTATTGTGTGGTGCTCTTTTACTTTGTTTTTTCTTTTGACCAGCAGGTTGAAGATGTAAATGTTTAAAAGAAACTGGCTGTAGCCATAGACGGCGTCTTCTACGGGGATGGTGAGCATTTTTATACCTAAAAATTCTTCGGGATTATAATTGACTATTGGTGACTGGATGCCAGTGCCGGTGAGTATGCCATTGACGGGGAAGAAGCCGAGCATTAATATGGTGTAAACGAGTGATGCCTGGCCTATCCAATCCTGCCTGGCTATAAAATGTAAGTATAATAAAACGGCTGCGGTGATTACTGCTGTGACGAGTGTGTAGGTTTGTTGATAGTGTAACAGGGCTACAAGGATGCAAATAATGCTGCTGATGAATACAATGATGTTATTGAAGGCATTTGCCCACGATAAATCATAAAATTTATTGAGACAATAATAGGTGAATACGCATGAGAAGGGGATGCAAATGAAGAACAGCCATTCTTCTATTGGTAATCCTGCGATGATGGCATTGATGGTATAGCTGTTGTTGAACCACCAGACGCCCATTTTTGTAAACCAGATATCCCAGATGATGAATGGTATGGCTACGATGGTGGCGCTGATGGAGAATGTACCGAAATATTTGTGAAACTGTATCTTTTTATGGAAAGATGCAATGAAACAAATGATGATGGTAAAAAAGTTGATGAGTATATATGTGTATGGCTGAAGCATTATTTTTTACTGAAATAGATTTTGAAATATTTTACCGGTACCCAAAGGAAGCCGAAGCATTCGCCTTCCTCTTTGCCTAGGTGTTTGTGGTGCTGTTTATGGGCTCTCCTTATGGATAGTAGGTATGGGTTTTGGGTGTTTTTGAGTAGTTTGATGCGTTGATGGATAAAAATGTCATGGACGAAGAAATATGCGGCACCGTATAAAGTGATTCCAACGCCTATATAAAAGAGATGGTTGTAATGGTTGGTGGCTCCGGTATACATGAGTGCAATGGCGGGCAGGGCGAAGATGACAAAGAAGAGGTCATTGCGTTCCAGGTGTCCTTCATTGCTATGATCGTGGTGGTCGCGGTGTAATACCCACAAAAATCCATGCATTACATATTTATGAATGAGCCAGGTGGCGCCTTCCATTAGTATGAATGTTATTAGTACGGTGAGAAAATTCATTTTTTTAAATATTTTGATTAGAGTGAATGCTATCTGCCTGCTCTTTTTTTGAATTGAACAACTGTTCTATGACCTGGTTGCGGTATTGGAAAATTTTGTCCAGTTTTTTCTTTACAATTATTTGATGCATCCATTTGCCAATGATACCGAGTGGTAATTCGTAAGTTACAATATCGATCATTAATACACCGTTTTTATTTGTTATAAATTGATGATAATGATGCCAGTATTTATAAGGCCCTTTTTGCTGGGTATCTGTGAACTGTTTTTCCGGAATTACTTTTTCAATTTTTGTTTGCCAGTTCATGGGAATACCGAGTAATGGTGATACTTTGTAATTGATGATCATGCCTTCATAAATGGCTGCTTCTGAAATATTGCCTAAAACTTTGAACGCCATACCTGGTGGTGTTATAACAGACAGGTTATGCGGGGATGAAAAGAATGCCCAGACCTTGCTGATGTGGCTGTTTATCTGTTGTTCTCTTTTTAGTGTATATTTCATAGGTTCATTGTAAAACTTTGTTTACTAATTGCAATAATGTTCCGGATGCAATTTTATCTTTGTGTTCGTTTATGAACTGCTTGTCTTCATTGATATTTTGCCTGTAGCCTAAGAATGACGGACAGTTTTTTTGTATTGATAATCTTATAAACCTGGTCTCTATATTGTTTTGATTGCTATTGATGGCTTTTTCTATATTCTGTTTTCCTTTTTTGAATGTTGAAAGTTTGGAAATGGGGCTAAAGGTATGGTTTGCCCAAATGGTCTGAAATGCGCCAAGGTATGCCAGATGGGTATTGCTGCCTGTGCTTTTACTTAATGCTTCGATAAGGCTTTTGCATAGTTTTTCATCTTTGATGGCTTTATCGTAATTGCTGCGCACATATTCCAAATCTATATCCTGGGCATTGGCAGACAGGAATGATAGCAGTGCTATGAAAATTGTCACTATTTTTCTCATATTAATGCCATTTTGTATTGAAGATAGCTGCTCATCATTAATGACATTTTTTTGCCATTGGGAATGCGTATTCTCTGGTTTAGAATTTTATCTGCCGTTGTATTTTTTATTTTATTGAAAAGTGACAGATAATAATTGTAAGCGAGATACACACCAAACCGGGACGTGGTTGGCAGTTTTTTTATGCCGATGAGGGCTTCCTGGAACTCCATTGCAATTTCTTCTTCTATGCGGCTTTTAATGTTGTTATTGAAAACCTGCATTTCAATGCCGGGAAAGTATATGCGCCCGAGTACCTGGTAATCGTCTTTGAGATCTCTGAGAAAATTGACTTTCTGAAAGGCTGAACCTAACTTCATGGCGTATGGTTTGAGTGCTTCATATTTTTCTTTATCGCCATTGACAAATATCTGCAGGCACATTAATCCTACTACTTCTGCTGACCCGAGAATATACTGGTTATATAGATCTGTATTATAATTTACCTGTTGTAAATCCATCTCCATGCTGTGGAGGAATGTTTTAATGAGATTTTTATCTATATCGTACCTGTTGACTGTTTCCTGAAATGAGTGTAATATGGGGTTTAGGGAAATGCCTTCATTTAAAGATTGCCATGTTTGCTCTTTGAAACGCTCCAGTAATAGGGGTTTGTCGAAGTCGTGGAAACTATCGACAATTTCATCTGCGAGTCTTACAAATCCATAAATGGCATAAATTGAATTCCGAATGGAGGCATGCAGCGCGAGTATGCCGAGGGAGAAGCTGGTGCTGTATTTTTTTGTGGTGCCTTTGCTTATTTCATACGATAGTTCATCAAATAGCTTTTTCATATTGGAATTTTTTTAGGTTGTTTACTTCGTTTGCTACAATGCGTCCGGATATAATGGATGGTGGTACACCGGGGCCAGGTACGGTAAGTTGTCCTGTGTAAAAAAGGTTTTGAAGTTGTTTGTTTTTTATAGATGGTTTCAGAACTGCTGTTTGTTTCAGTGTATTGGCTAATCCGTAGGCGTTTCCTTTGTAAGCATTGTAATCGGTGATAAAATCTTTTATGCAATAGCTGCGCTTGTAATCTATTTTATCTACAAGGTTTGAAGTGCCTGTATGGTGTTCCAGCCTGGTTATCATTTGAGTAAAATATTGTTCCCTGATGGCTTCATTGTCTTCTATGCCTATTGCGAGCGGCATTAGCAGGAAAACGTTTTCATGCCCTTCGGGTGCAACGCCATCATCGGTCCTGGATGGGCAACAGGTATAGAAAAGTGGTTTTTCGGGCCATTTCTTGTCTGTATAAATACTGTCAATATGAGCATCCATATCATTTTCGAAGAATAATGTATGGTGTTGCAAATTGGGTAACCGTTCTTTAAATCCGAGGTAGTAAATGAGGCAGGAGGGAGCAAATGTTTTGCTTTCCCAATACTTTTCGGTGTAGTTTTTTTTATTGGTGTTGAGTAATGATTCGGTATGGTGATAGTCGGAAGATGCTATAATGCAGTCGAATGACATTTCTTTACCATTGGTTTTGATGCCTGTTGCTAAATCGTTTTCGGATATTATCTCGTCGATATTATGGTTGAAGTGAAAATGAACACCATTGTCTACGGCAATTTTTTCCATTGCGAGTATGAGCTGATAGAAACCTCCAACGGGGTACCAGGTGCCCAATGCATAACCGCCATAGTTCATTAAACTATATAATGCGGGTATATTTTTAGGGGATGCTCCAAGGAATATAACGGGAAATTCCATTAATGCTCTAAGATGCGGATGCTTAAAATACCTGCCTACATATTTTCTGAAATTTGTAAGTAAATCTAATTTGAGTGCGCTTTTTGCAATTTTCGGAGAGAGAAATTCAGACCAGTTATGACAGGGTTTGTTGACAAAGTCGCGCATACCGACATCATATTTATACCTGGCTGATCTCATAAAGGCATCCAGTTTTTCACCGCTGCCTTTTTCCATTTGTTCAAACAGTTTTTTTAATTCCTGGTAGTTTTCCGGTACAGATAGTTTGCTATCGGAAAATACTATCTGGAACTGAGGATTTAGTGAAATGAGTTTGTAAAAGTCTTCGGGTTTATGATTAAAATCCCTGAAGAAATTCTCAATAATATCGGGCATCCAGTACCAGCTTGGGCCCATATCAAAGGTATAGCCGTTTTCGGTTGTAAACTGCCTGGCCCTGCCACCCGGTTGTGCATGTTTCTCAAAAACATGTACTTCGTTACCATGTTTTGCGGCATACGCAGCGGCGGATAACCCGGAGATACCAGCACCGATTATTGCTATTTTTTTACTCATTATTTTTGGTTTTCTCGTTTGATATTTTATCTGTTAATTTATCAAGTATATTTTTGCTATTGATTTTTTCCAGGAAAACGGGCTTGTGAAAATGCTCTAACTTATTGAGCAGGCGTATCAATTCTGTTTTTTCGTTTTCTGTGAGATCTCCTGTAACGATATTGGTGGCTTGCCGTATTTTACCCATTTGTTTTTGGAGTGTCAGTCTCCCTTTTTCTGTTATTGATATGCGCTTTTCTCGTTTATCTTCGACGGAGTTATATTGTGATACCCAGTTTTTATCTAAAAGCCTTTTTATAATTTGCATTCCTGTTTGCTTATCATGAATATTTTTTTTGATGAGCTCCATCTTACTCATTTCTCCGAAGGCCTGTAAGTTTATCAGATATATGAAATCGTCCTGTGTGGAAAACTCTGAATCCTGCATGGCGGCTTTGGAGTAATTTTTGGCATACCTGTTCATGTGTACGATCAGGGTGCTGATAACACTTTCCGGGCTTCTGCCGTTTTCTTTGCCTTCCCAATTGATGCCTGTGTGGCCGGGAAAATTCTTATGTTCTTCATCTATGATCCATTGTATAAATCCGTTTATATCATTGCTGTATGCTGCATGTGCATTCATCTTTTCTTCGAATGATTCTATCAGTTTTAAACTGTCTCTTATAAGATTGTAGTTCATATCGATTATTAGTAATAGTTTGTACTAATTAATTGTAAATGTATAATATTTTTACTTTAATGACTAAATTTTGTACTATTTATTTGATTTAAATCTATTATTAGTAATAAAATATACTATTTTCTTTAATTTTATCTTTGATTCATTAATTCCTAAAGTATGATGGTGTTATTGTAATATGAGTTTTGGACATTATAATTTGGTTATCAATGCATCATCTTTAGCTGGTTTTGTATGGAATAAAGGTTCTTAGATTTTTGGTTATAATATTCATATTGGACTTGAAAGGGATTGTGCTAAATTGGTTAGTATTGTTGTTTGTTTTTGCTTCATTCTTTTTGCATTGCGAAAGGTTGTAACCGGAGATGATGGTCGATATTCTCTAAATATCTATGGTATTTATTGTATTAAAAAGACTAGTAAAAATTTTATGTGCAGCATCAATTTATTGCATTTAACTATTTCACGCTTTACATGGACTTTACATGGGCTTTGTATGGGCTTTAACTATCCCGTATATTTTTATGAAAGATATTAAAAAACAGGTGTTTTTTTAACAAATCCTCATGGCTTTAATAAATTGTAGTGCTGCTCCAGAAATTGTGGCAGATTTTATGAACAGTTATATTTCATTATTAATTAGCGCCATTTTCAATAAATTCATACTTGAGTATTTTCCTTATTTATTTAGTTTGTCATGGGCGTTAAGTATTCTGCATATACGGTAATGAATCATGTCTATTTGGGCGAGGTAGATTTGGTAGGAGAGTGGATCCGGTAAGTAGGTGGGGCATCCCTATGCCACTTAATTTATAGATTTGCGATATGCCTATCTACTAAGGTATATGAATCTGTAATAACTAAACAACCCGGGGGGATGACCGGGTTGTTTAGTTATGTTATTATTTCCTGAACTGTTTATTTAATGTTCAATTGGTGTTAATGTTTCATCATCCATTAAGTGTAACGGTACATTTTTGTGTCCGCGACTCATATAAGAGTACATGGCCGGTACTACAAATAGTGTAAGGATTAAGGAGAAAATAATTCCTCCAACAATGACAATACCTAAAGGGATGCGGCTTGTACTGGCGGCACCAAAGGATAAGGCGAGTGGTAATGCTCCAAATGCCATTGCCAGGCTGGTCATTAAGATGGGGCGTAAACGTGCGACGCTTGATTCTACTGCTGCTTCCGATTTTTTAAGCTTATTATCGTGCTCCAGTTTCTGATTGGCAAACTCCACTATGAGAATACCGTTTTTGGTAACTAAACCGATGAGCATAATCATACCGATCTGTGAGAAGATATTTACTGTCTGGCCGAAAATCCATAGGCATAAATAGGCGCCACCAATAGCTAATGGTACAGTTACCATTATAATTAACGGGTCTATAAAGCTATCAAACTGGGCTGCTAATACCAAAAAAATGAGGATGAGTGCCATGCCTAAGGCGAAATTGGTGTTGCCCTGACTTTCGGCATATTCACGGCTGGTGCCGGCTAATGCGGTGCTGAAGCTATCGTCCAGTATTCTGGCTTTTATACTTTCCATTTCTGCAATGCCATCGCTGATGGCATAACCTTCTGCAAGGTTGGCGCTTACCGTGGCGGATTTGTAACGATTGAAGTGGTACAAACTCGGGGGTGTTGTTTCTTCTGTGATGGTTACGAGGTTGTCCAGGCTTATGAGTTGACCTAGATTATTACGGACATAAATCGTTTTCAGGTCATCGGGATTATCCCGGTGTCCCCGGTCGAGCTGTCCAATGATCTGGTATTGTTTTCCTTCGCGAATGAAATAGCCTAAACGGGAGTTGCTGAGCACTAATTGCAGGGCCTGGCTGATATCGTTGATGCTTACGCCAAGATTGGTGGCTTTTAAACGATCGACCTGTATGCGCACTTCGGGCTTGTTGAATTTTAAATCTGCATCTGCAGCGGTCAAAATGGTGCTTTTGCTTACTTCTTCTAAAAAAGCCGGTAATTTTTCTTTTATTTTTTCAAAATCATTGTTCTGGATAACATATTGAATGGGTTGTCCGCCACGACGGTTTACCTGGATGGTCTGGTCCTGGCTTGGGAACACGCGTACTTCTGTAAAGCGTTTTGTGTATTTACTGACATATTCTACTATTTCCTGTTGGGAGCGTGTTCTTTCTGCAGGATCTTTTAGTACCACACGTACCATACCATTGTTGACGGTACCGCCACTAAATCCCGGTGCAGTTAAAGCGATAATTACCTGTGCTTCAGGTACTGAATCTTTTACAAACTGGGCAATACGGTCCACCGATTTTTCCATTGCATCGAAAGAAGTTCCTTCCGGAGCGCGGATCTGCATCCTGAACTGGCTTTTATCTTCCATTGGCGCTAACTCACTTTTAAGGGTTCCGCTTAACCAAACAATCAGGGCGACACAAACGGCAATAATAATAAAGCTGACCCAGCGCACTTTCATAAAGGCTTTGAGTATTTTGCGGTAACCGTTTTCCATGCCTACAAAAAACGGTTCGGACCATTTGTAAAACCGACTGTGACTAACGCCGGTTTTCCGGGTCAACTTAATATTTAAAACCGGGGTTAAAGTAAGTGAAACAACAGCAGAAATTAATACTGCAGCGGCCACTACCATTCCAAACTCCCTGAATAATCTGCCAACGAAACCCTGGAGGAACATGATTGGTAAAAACACTACTGCCAAGGTGATGGAGGTGCTGATTACGGCAAAGTAAATTTCTTTGGAACCGGCTTTGGCGGCAGCCCATTTGTTCATGCCCTGCTCCATTTTTTTGTAGATATTTTCTGTTACCACAATACCGTCATCTACTACCAGACCGGTTGCCAGTACGATACCCAGCAGGGTAAGTACATTGACAGAAAATCCCATGATGTACATAATGAAGAAGGCGCCAATTAAAGAAATGGGAATATCTATTAAAGGTCGGAATGCCATGGTGGCGCTGCGGAAAAACAGGTAAATAATAATTACTACAAGCACAAAGGCTATCAGTAGGGTTTCTTCTACTTCCAGAAGTGATTTTTTGATGTATTTGGTTTGGTCGAGCAAAATACTGGTGGTAATGTCATCAGGAAGATCGTTCTGGATCTCTTTGTACCGTTTATCAAATTCTTCTGCAATGCTGATGTAATTGCTGCCTGGTTGTGGTATAATGGCGAGGCCAATGGTAGGTACTCCGCGTTCCTTAAATGAACTTTCTTCGTTTTCCGGGCCTAATATTACATCTGCAATATCACTCAGGCGGATAATGCCATTAACGTCGTTGCGGATAATAACATTTTCAAATTCTTCTTCTGTATTTACGCGGCCAAATGTACGTACAGTCAGTTCTGTGGCGTCACCGGCAATTTTCCCACTTGGTAATTCCACATTTTCCCGACGAATAGCTGCTGCTACATCCGCAGCGGTAATATTCCTGGCATTCATGAGGGTAGGGTTCAGCCATATGCGCA
This sequence comes from Polluticaenibacter yanchengensis, assembly GCA_027854065.1. Classification (GTDB taxonomy): domain Bacteria; phylum Bacteroidota; class Bacteroidia; order Chitinophagales; family Chitinophagaceae; genus Phnomibacter; species Phnomibacter yanchengensis. The sequence goes on from JAQGEF010000003.1 coordinate 101,722, forward strand.
TGGCATATTTTTTCTCGCCCCAGATCTGGATGCCACTCACACCTGGTATGGTCTGTAATTTATCGACCAATACATTATTGGCAAATTCGGTTATCTGCAACTGGTTGCGGGTATCACTGCGTACAGCCATGCTTAAAATTGGCTCACTGCTGGCATCTGCCTTGCTTACTACCGGTGGTGCATCCAGGTCTTCCGGCAGGTTGCGTTGTGCCTGGCTTACTTTATCCCGTACATCATTGGCTGCTTCTTCCAGGTTATAACCTAATTCAAACTCTACGTTAATCCGGCTGCTTCCCTGGCTACTGGTACTGGTAATGTTTTTAATACCGGGTACACTGTTAATGGCTTTTTCAAGTGGTTCGGTTATCTGGCTCTCGATAATATCCGCATTGGCACCTGCATAGGAGGTACTGACGCTAATGTTCGGAGGATCAATGGCCGGATAGTCCCTTACCCCTAAAAAGGTGTAACCTATCGCTCCAAAAAGGATAATGATCAAACTGATAACAACTGCCAGTACAGGCCTTCTGATACTTAATTCGGAAATATTCAAAATCTAAAATTTCAGATTTAACAATGGAAAGTTCGCACAATATAAGACGTTAAATTTAAGCATACCAATTGACCGGCATTAAACTATTATTAAAGTGGGGGATATGATTGCTAAACATAAAAAGAGGGCAGAATGACTTAGTGGTTGATGTGATGCCTGTTTTGGATATGATCCTTGTGTTAAAGGGCTTCAGTAATGAATCATTATTTTATAGCTTCTATAGTTTTTACTGCATTCAGAAATGGAAATGGGATTCTTCGCTGCGCTCAGAATGACCGTTCAGTAGTCATAATGTTCTGCACTTGCAGTCATTTCGACGAGGTAAATTTGAAACTGTATTGAATTGAGACAACCCGAGGAGAAACCCCCTTGTTACAATATAAAGCGCATTAAAAAAATTAGGGTGGATTCTTCGCTGCACTCAGAATGACCTTGAATCGAGCTCTGCTTACAAGAGTTCTAAATTTTTCTATTATAATGGTGTTCCTATTTAACCTTATTTATTTAATGATCGTTCTGTAAAATGATATAGACAATGAATCATTACAATAAATAAAAAAGCTCACCTTTTTAAAGATGAGCCCTGAGGGTCTGCAAAACCTCTATTGAATTTAACTAAAACTAGTCTACATTTTGGTTTTCCGGGCGTAAGCTACGAACGGTTTTACCGGCCTGCCACATTTCGCTATCGCGTAATTCAGCTAATTCAGCTTCTAATTTCACACGGTAATCGTCCTGGCTGTTAAGGTCGATAGAACGTTGACTTTCCTGGCCGGTAGCCACGCTATTGTACAATTCTTCAAAAACAGGCTGAGTGGCTGTTTTGAATTTTTTCCACCAGTCTAATGCACCACGCTGAGCAGTTGTAGAGCAGTTAGCGTACATCCAGTCCATGCCGTTTTCTGCTACTAATGGCATTAATGATTGCGTTAATTCTTCTACAGTTTCGTTGAAGGCTTCGGAAGGGCTATGGCCTTTACTGCGTAATACTTCGTATTGAGCAGCAAAAATGCCCTGGATAGCCCCCATTAATGTACCACGTTCTCCGGTTAAATCCGAGTAAACTTCTTTTTTGAAATTTGTTTCGAATAAATAACCGCTACCAACTGCGATACCTAAAGCGATAACACGTTCCTGAGCTTTACCTGTGGCATCCTGGAAGATGGCGAAAGAACTGTTTAAACCACGGCCCTGTAAGAACATACGGCGTAGAGAAGTTCCTGAACCTTTAGGAGCAACTAAGAATACATCCACATCTGCAGGAGGAATGATGCCGGTCTGCTCGTTGAAAGTAATACCAAAGCCGTGAGAGAAGTACAATGCTTTGCCTGGTGTTAAATGTTTTTTTACTGTTGGCCACAATGCGATTTGTGCAGCATCGCTTAACAGGTAACAAATGATGGTACCACGCTCTAAAGCTTCTTCGATTTCGAATAAAGTTTCACCAGGAACGAAGCCGTCTGCAACTGCTTTATCCCAGGATTTTGAATTTTTACGCTGGCCTACGATTACATTAATACCATTGTCTTTTTGGTTTAATGCCTGTCCGGGACCTTGTACACCATAACCAATTACTGCTACGGTTTCATTCTTTAAAACTTCCTGTGCTTTACTTAAAGGAAACTCTTCGCGTGTAACAACATTTTCTACTGTACCGCCAAAATTTAATTGTGCCATTTTATAATCTGATTTATAATTTTAATAATGATTTGTTTGTAATAATATTAATAAGTGAATACTTCTTTCTGCTGGTTTAAATACTCGTTCTCGATGACTTCTTCACCTGGTTCACGGTATTCAAATTCCCGTAATTTTTGGTTAAAGCCTTTGCTGTCTTTGATGATAGCAATGCGGGCGCTGCGGACAAATTCTATCAAGCCGTAAGGTTGTAATACTTCTACCAGTTTATCGGTTTCCTGGCGTTGGCCCACTACTTCAAATACGGTATAGTCTTTACGTAATACAACTACGCTGGCACCATGTTCACGCAATAAGCGTTCAACATAGGCTTTTTCCTGGATGACTTCTGTAGGCACTTTATACAATGCCAGTTCCTGCCATATAATTTCCGAATCCAGATTGAAGTAGGCTTTTAAAACGCCGATCTGTTTTTCTATCTGGCGGCAAAGTTTTCTTACCACCTCTTCGGTTTCGTTGATTAAGATAGTAAAACGATGGATGCCTTCAATTTCAGAAGGTGAAACATTCAGGGAATCAATATTTATTTTTCTTCGGGAAAATATGATGGCTACCCTGTTCAGTAAGCCTATCTGATTTTCTGTATATACGGTTATGGTAAATTCTTTTTTCACTATTTATATTTTGACCTGAATGAAAAATTATATTTCGTTTGCTGCTAAAACAATTTCTGAAACGCCACGTCCCTGGGGAACCATCGGGAAAACGTTGTTTTCTTTGCCTACCATTACTTCTAAAAGATATGCGCCATCATGATTTAACATGGTTTGTAATGATTCCTTAAGTTGTTCTCTCTGACTGATGCTTCTGCCTTCTATGCCGTAACCTTTTGCAACGGTTACATAATCCGGGCTGGTAATGTTTACAAAGGAATAACGCTTATCGTGAAACAATTGCTGCCACTGCCGTACCATGCCTAAGAACTGGTTATTCAGGATGAGGATTTTTACGGCAGCGCCAAACTGCATGATTGTTCCAAATTCCTGGATGGTCATTTGAATGCCCCCGTCGCCAATTACCGCCACCACATGCTTGTCCGGTGCACCGTATTTGGCACCGATGGCTGCCGGTAAACCGAAGCCCATGGTGCCCAATCCGCCACTAGTGATATTGCAGCGGCTTGTGTTTAATTTCGCATACCTGCAAGCTACCATCTGGTGTTGACCAACGTCTGAAACTATAACGGCATCCCCATTGGTCAGTTCATTTAAAATGTTTATTACCTCAGCCATTGTCAGTACATCGTTTTCAGGATGCATTTCCGGCTTTATTACTTTTTCTATTTCCTGTTTGGTACAGTCATAGAATCTCTTTAACCAGTCATTATGGCTGTTTTCTTTTACCAACCTGGAAAGGAGTGGTAAGGTTTCCGCACAGTCACCCCAAACAGGCACTGTTGTCTGAACATTTTTATCAATTTCTGCCGGGTCAATATCAAGGTGGATGATCCGGGCATTGGTGGCATATTTATCCAAACGGCCGGTAACCCGGTCGTCAAAGCGCATACCGATTGCAATCAGTACATCGCACTCATTGGTCAACAGGTTAGGGCCGTAGTTGCCATGCATACCCACCATGCCTACATTTAAAGGATGATCGGTGGCTAAAGCACCTGCTCCTAATATTGTCCATGCCGCAGGAATACCCGTTTTGTTTACAAAATGTTCCAGGTGTTTTTCGGCATTTCCTAAAACAACACCTTGTCCGAATACGATGAATGGTTTTTTTGCCTGGTTAATTATTTCAGCTGCTTTTGTAATGTATTCGTGACGAATGGTTGGTTTAGGCTTATAACTTCTGATATGGTTACATGGCTGATAGCCTTCGAAATCTATTTTTTGTAACTGGGCATTTTTGGTAATATCTATCAAGACCGGTCCGGGGCGACCGGTGGAAGCTATGTAAAAACCTTTGGCAATTGCATCAGCAATTTCAGAAGCATCTGTTACCTGGTAGTTCCATTTGGTAACAGGTGTTGTAATATTCAATACATCGGTTTCCTGAAACGCGTCAGTCCCAAGCAGGTGCGCAAATACCTGGCCGGTAATACATACCAGTGGGGTGCTGTCAATCATAGCATCAGCCAGACCAGTTACCAGGTTGGTTGCGCCGGGGCCACTTGTAGCAAATACCACTCCTGTTTTGCTACTGGCGCGCGCAAAGCCCTGTGCAGCATGTATGCCACCTTGCTCATGACGAACCAATATATGTTCCAACTGATCCTGGTAATCGTAAAGGGCGTCATAAATAGGCATAATGGCACCGCCCGGATAACCAAAGACGACGTTTGTACCCTCGGCTAAAAGCGAACGAATAACAATCTCCGAGCCGGAAATGTTTTCAATCAATGCTGTGTCTTTCTTAACTTCTTTTAATTCTTCGGATACCATTTTTAAGGCTGTTTTTTATTACTTAATCAACATTTGTAAAACTAGGCATCAATGTATAGATATCAGGCCCCAAAAAAGTACTGATTACACTGCCTAATTTGTTTGTTTTTTTTATGAAACCTAATGTAGGAAAGGGTTTGATAAAATTGTTGTTTACAATCTATAAGAGGATGGACATAAAAAAGCATAATTTACGGTTCCTAAGCACAGAAACTGTAAATTATGCAGACTTTAATCCTGAGATTTTATAATAATTTGCTATGGTACTAAGCCATAGGTTGTGTTCATATCCATGCTCATTGGCAGTGTAAAGAATAGCACTTCAAAATTTCCGTTCAGCTTTTGATTGAATGTTAAATGCTGAATCAAACCAGTCCTTATGTCAATGAACATTTTTCCTTTTAAGTCTCCGGCGAACTCGGCATTAATTTTAATGTTATTAATATCCATGAGGTCAGCCGCTTTATCTTTTGTATTGGTCTTCATGCTAGGGTGGTTCGCCATAGAAGCAAGTCCCGGCATTACCACTTCTTTCTGATTGGGAATGATTTTAGCGTCAATAATGACCTCCGCAATACTATCTTTAATATTGATCAGTTCGAAGTGGTTCTTAATTTTCATGGATAGAATAGAGTTGGTAACCAGTTCGTTTTTCCAGGTAAAACCAATATCTACTTTTTTCTCCGGTAGCACTTTTAAATATTGTTCCAGGATACCTTTCGACATCTCATTTTCAAAAATGGATTTAATACCGCTTATAATTTTCGTTTTTACGAACTCAGGCATTTCGTCCATATTTAATGAATCCATGTTAAAAGCTCCACTCGTTTCCTTAAGATTACTCACACTACCTTTATTATCAACATCTGCTTCTACTTTAAGTTGGGAGATAAACTTGTTTATCTGTAAATGCGAAATACTGTCCGATAATTTAATGCTGTCTGAATTCAGTTGTTTTTCCGTTTGCCAAAATAAGGAAGTAGAGTCGGTGCTGCTGAATTGAGTCACTTCATAATCATTATACCTGAACCCTATTTTATAAATATTATTCAGGAATTGCTTAAAAATAAGCGTGGCCCCAAATCGAGCGCCAATATTCTGAGATATTTTCTTGCTTCCCAATTCTATAACAATGGTCCCTTTGGTATCATATTTCAAATGGTATTCCTTGTTTAGAACAGGTTTTAACTGCATATCGATAGTACCCTGTTTACAGGCGGAAAAAACAGTTATAACAACAGTGAATAGTATAGAAGCAGCAAGGAGTCTGGTTAAATTAAATTTCATTTGTAGCAATTGAAATGGGTATCCTAAGTTCCGGTATTAATATTAAGTGTATAAAAGTAAGATTTATATTTGTTACTTCAGCAGACTACGCCAGTTATTGTTCCAAAATTGTTGTAAGAATTGTTCAATGTTTTCAGCCTGGTCAAAAGTCCTGGTTTGTACCACATTTTGTGCGCTTTTGTTCACATTAGTAATTTTTAAGGAAGAAATAATATTATTACAACCATCTGCTTCCATATTTAATAAAGGGATCGCTCTGTTCTTTTCCATTCTGAAAACATCACTGTTCCAACTTTTTCCGCCGCAATCGGTAGGATAGTAGGAATAATAAATGCCTTTTTCGGCACTTATAGGTTTAGGATTGGGGTACTCTTCAATATCTTCAACATGTGTAAAATTCAGCGCTGATTTACCTGAACTTGTAAATAAATAACTGGTCGGGTCATCTTCCGTAAAGTTGATTAAAATATCGGGCGTGCCATTTTTATCAAAGTCCGATAAGTCTATATTATAAGTACTTTTCGGGATTTCATATTCATTGGTGTAAATAGTTTTGCCATTATATATGATGTCAATTTTTTGAGTTTTGCCTTTTATTGTATTTAATATAATGTGATAACTTTTGTTGGCATAAATAAACGATGTGTCTTTATAAGCGGCATTAATTCCATTTTCTACTTGTTTTACAGGCGCTTTCGCAGAACTCGCAGATGCCGTCATCTCTTTAATTGCTGTTGGTTGTTTTTTACCTTTAGGTGGGAGCCATGCCATAACAGGTGTTGCACACGGTTCTTTATAGTAATTTAATCTCAAAGAATCGCTCCAGCCATTAGGGTTTCTGATAAAGTTATTGGATGTAAAGAATATTTCACCATCAATACCCGGCGTATTTCTGCAAAGCTCAATCTTTTGGCCAAGCATTGTTTTATCCCGCCATGCTGCACCTGTTTTGGGATCCAGCGCTTTGTACAGCCCGATGCCAATATAGCAATGCTTGCCATAAGAATTTTTAGCCCACCATTCAGTCAGCGTTTTAAAGTCTACAAGCCTGTGCCCGATTTCCCAATATACCTGCGGGGCCACATAATCCACCCAGTCATTTTTCAGCCAAAGTAATATGTCCGCATATAAATCGTCATAATTGGTCACGCCACCACGGGTGTTACTGCCACGGGGATCAATATAACTGTTCCGCCAAACGCCAAACGGACTTACCCCGAATTTTATCCAGGGTTTATGTTTTTTAATAATGCGGTGCATGCCCACTATTGCACTGTCCACATTACTCCTGCGCCAGTCACCAAGGTTCATGCCCATACCATATTTCATGTAGCTGCCACCATCGTTGAACGGTTTGCCGGGCACAGGATAAGGGTAAAAGTAATCGTCAATATGAAAACCATCTATATTGTAACGGGACACAATATCTTCCACTACTTTCAGAACAAAGTTCCGAGCATCAGGATTTCCCGGGTCAAATAACTTTTTACCTTCATAAGTAATAAACCAGTCCTTATTGGTAATTGTTTTATGATTATTCGCAATGCTGCTTTTGCCCACACTAAAAACCGCCCTGTAAGGATTGATCCACGCATGAAATTCCATTCCCCTTTTATGCGTTTCTTCTATCATAAATTCCATCGGATCGTAAAAAGGAGAGGGGGCCAACCCTTGAGTACCGGTTAAAAATTCGCTCCAGGGTTCGAGCTTACTTACATATAAAGCATCAGCGGCAGGTCGAACCTGTACAATCAATGCATTAATACCATTGCGTTTGTGCATCTCCAGCAGTGCAATAAACTCCTGTTTCTGAACCTCCACCGGCAGGCCTTTTTTGCTGGGCCAGTCAATATTGCTTACCGTAGATATCCATGCACCACGAAACTCCGGTTTATTTTGCTGACAAAAACCGTTGCCTGATATTAATAAAAGTATTAGTAAGTTAATAAATACACGAACGCTCATAAAACGAAGATAAATGTTGAATATTTAATAAGATTGCTATGATCGCGCCCATTTATGAATTTCAGGAATATTAAGATATATTTTACATTTTTTCTTTTTGGGGCTTTCGTCCTGGGTATATTCTCCCGGCTTCAGTACGGCGTGCTTTTGGCTTAGCTTCGCACGGTGTATTTTTTGCAGGAGCGCTTAACGGTTAAATATACCAAATGGTATTCCTGCAAAAAAATACACTGCCTCCTGCGTCGGCACCAACGCATGCCGCAGCCTTTCGGCATTTGAAATCCTATCATCATTATCCGGTGCACAGCCTTCAAAACAGATAAAGAAATAATTTGAGCACTATTTGAATTTATGTAATTTATTTGATGTATTTTTGATATCAAAATAATATCATTATGGAAAAAGTAATTAAACCAATTTCTGGCTACCTGGCATTGTTAATTTCAATTCCCTGTTTAATAGGAGGTATTTATCTCTTTACATTGGCAGATGAAAGCAGCATATATGTTTTACTGGCCATACTAGCTTTGCTCGCATTTATTATCATTTTAAAAGGATTAATTATTGTACATCCCAATCATTCCAGGATACTTAATTTCTTCGGAAAGTATGTCGGTACAATTAAAGAAAATGGATTGTACTTTGTAAACCCTTTATATACCAGCTTTAAAATAAGCTTGCGAGCAGAAAATATGCAAACCCAGACTTTAAAGGTAAACGACAAAATGGGGAATCCAATAGAAATAGCCGCTGTTATTGTTTGGAAAGTAAGCGATACTTATAAAGCTGCTTATGAGGTCTCCAGTTACGATTCTTATGTAAGAAGCCAAAGTGAAGCTGCGGTACGAAATTTGGCCAGTAGCTTTTCATATGATAGTTTTGAAGACGATAATGCCAATATTACATTAAGAGAAGGCGGTGACCAGGTCAATGCCATTTTAGAAGGGCAGTTGACAGAAAGGCTGGCTGCTGCTGGTATTGTAGTAATAGAAGCGCGGATCAGTCACCTGGCTTATGCACAGGAAATAGCCGGCGCCATGTTGCAAAGACAACAAGCTACAGCGATAGTCGCTGCCCGCGAAAAAATAGTAGAAGGTGCGGTTGGAATGGTAGAAATGGCATTGGCAACTTTATCAGAAAAAGGAATCGTAATGTTAGATGACGAAAAGAAAGCCGCGATGGTCAGTAACCTGATGGTAGTACTCTGCGGTGAAAAAGCTGCAAGTCCCGTAATAAATACCGGTACATTGTATCAGTAGTTCTTCTAACTAAAAAAGTATAAGGTGAGTAATAACAATAAGAAAAACTTTGTTCTAAGAATTGACCAGGAAGCATTCAATGCACTGGAAAAGTGGGCAAATGATGAATTTAGAAGCGTGAACGGACAAATAGAATTTTTATTGAACAAAGCACTGAAAGAAAATAAAAGAGAGCCCAAAGTGGTAAAGGAACCTAAAACACAAAAGGAGTAATCAAACTAAAGTCAATAGCTAAAAATTATTGACTTTTTTCGTCAGTAATTTTCAAATTCGGAATATTTCTAAAAATAAGTGCAGATGGATATCGATAAAAGATTTGACAGGATTCTTGCCATTTTTGTACAGCTGCAATCCAGGCCGATTGTGCGTGCGCAGGATATGGCAGACAGATTCCAGGTAAGCCTGAGGACGATTTACAGAGATATAAAATCATTGGAAAATGCCGGTGTCCCGATATTTAGCGAAGCAGGGGTAGGTTACACGCTGATGGATGGTTATAAAATTCCACCAACCCTGTTTACAAAAGAAGAAGCTTTAAGCTTTGCTGTAGCCGAAAAACTGATGGATCAATACCTGGATTCGGATGTCAGTAAGCATTTTTCAGCTGCATTGACCAAAATGAAAGCTGTGCTGAGGCAATCTGATAAAGAAAATGTGGCCAAGCTGGAAAATAAGCTGATTGTAAACAGGCGTCATCATTTTTTCAATGCCAATGTTCCCTCTGCACTGGCTAAATTATTCGATAGTATTGCTAAGCAATTACAGTTGAAGATTGCTTATAAGTCGGTAGAAAGTGATACGGCTAAGCAGAGGTTGGTAGAGCCCATCGGTGTTTTTCATGAAAGCGGGTTCTGGTATTTTATGGCATACTGCCATTTAAGAAAAGATATACGGCAGTTTAGAATTGACCGCATTGAAGCTATTGAAATGACATCAGATATTTTCACGCAGACATTTAAACCGTTGGCAGACTACCTGAAAAAAGAAGTAAAAGTGCCAAAGCAAAAAGTGAAAATATTAGTATCCAAAAGATTGGCTTACTATATGAGCTGGGATAAAAAATATTACGGTTTTATCAGCGAGCAAGAAACTGAAGATGGCATTGAAATGATTTTTGAAACCAAAAGTTTGGAGCAGGAGTTCACAAGATGGTTGCTGATGTATGCAGATGGCATAAAAGTACTGGAACCCCAGGCTTTAAAATTAAGTATTAAGAATATGATTGATAATATTAAAGCGCAATTGACATAAATAGGGGGGCAGGATTGAGACGGTAATAGCTCGTATGATTTTGAAGGCTTTGCCGGCATCATCTATCCTGGTGTAAACAACAGGTTAAAGACCGCAATGTTTCCAACTGTTGAACCAGCCCCAGCTCCGGCAAGGTTTCCGGCTTTCATTGCTGTGGAGTTTACATTGCGGGTAAAGTTCCCTGCGCCTCCGGCTTGGATTACCCATTCCGTAACGGTCTGTATAGTAAAGTATCCGATGATGCCGATAATTATAAAGATGATATACACCGTGTTGGAGGTATCGGGGATATAGGTTGGGTCAGACAACATAGCTATATCCTTTTCCAGTATCAGCGATTGTATCCGTGCCAGCATTGAACTGAACAAATCCGAAACAGGCAGCCACAGATAAACGCTTACATATCTCGTAAGCCATTGCGTGAGCGTGGACTGAAAGCCGTCCCAAACGGAGATGGCAAAGGCAATCGGCCCGAGTATGGACAGCACGATAAGGAAGAATGTCCGTATGGTATCTATGACGAGTGCCGCCGCCTGAAAAAGTATTTCAATCAGATTGCGAAACCAATCTTTTATGGCTTTTTCAATTTGATAAGCACCTCTGTCCATATACATCCCTGCCATCGTTCCGATGTCAGAGGGCGACCAGCCCAATTCGTCCAGCTTCTTGTCAAACTCTTCATCCGATACCATAAATGCGGTTTCGGGATTTCTCACCATTGCTTCATATTCCAGTTGGTCTTTCTGCTGTTGGAGCTTGTTCAGGTCAAGTACCTGGTCTTGGAGTATCGGGTGCGTTCCCGTTACAACGGGGCTTGGTGCCGCATTAATGATTCCCAACACGATGGTTGGGAAAAACATAATGCAAAGCCCCAATGCAAACGGGCGTAACAATGGGAACATATCAATAGGTTCGGCACGGCTTAAAGCCTACCAAAACTTTAATGCCACATAGAACAATGCACCCAATCCCACCAAACCCATATCGCCTGCCGCCATATCGCCTGCCAGCGGCATCTAATGTCCTCTTCGGTCAAACGTCGCAGGCTAAGAAAACCGTTATCGTTCACGATACTTTCAAATTGGGCGACCGCCTCCATAAAGCGGTGTATCGTTTCCTTGTTCCTGATTTCCTTTGGTATCAGCGTACCTTTACAAAACGAACTAAAGTTGCTTTGCATCCGCATTCTTTCCTTTGTGGTCTTCGTCAGGAACAGGTAGCAATAATGGTTCAGGAACGGTCGCTCATTGAAATGGCGTTGGTAGGACTTCGATAAAAACTCTGGTCTTCTATTGCCAAATCGGGCGCATAGCTTTCCTTAATGTACCAATCTTGTTTGTGAATGACCGTAAAATCAGGCAGGGTTTTAATCGCCTTGTGCCAGGCGGAGTGTATGACTTCATATTCCGCAGAAGCGACCGTGAACTGTTCCGGCAAGCGTATTTCAAAGCAGGCAGTAATGTCCGCATCTTTGGATAAGATGCAGTTGTTCTCTACTGCCAACAACGGAAATTTATTTTCCAGTGTGGTGGTCTTTGCTACATTTCTCATACGGCATTCTGTTTAGGTGTGAATTTTAAATAGCGGTGTACAGGCTTGCGGCAGATGATGTAGCGGGGATACCTATTATTGGCTGCAATTTTCATCAGCCCGTGTTCACCGTATTTCCTGTTCAGCGAAAAGGTCTGCCATACGATGAGCGAAGCACCGACTGCTCCGAGGAAAAGGCAGATGTAAGAGTTTACGCCTGCCATATACAGTATCATCACGAGGATAAGCGTACCGAGCAGCCCACCTGCGAAAATGAACAGGTATTGTGCTTTCAGCCCTTTAAATTTCACCGTCCTGCCGATGCCTTTGTTGATATTATAATTCATAAAGCAACGGATTAAAGGAAGAATGAACGAAGGATGGTAGCGGCAACAATCAGGAAGATACACGCACCAAACCAGCTGGCTGCAGTCTTGCTGGTATCAGGATCACCACTGCTGAATTTGTTATAGACCTCAACACCTCCGATTAATCCAACCACGGCACCAATCGCATAAATAAGCTTGGTGGCCGGGTCGAAGTAGGACGTTACCATTTGAGTAGCTTCAGAAATACCGGCAGAACCGTTTCCCTGTGCAAAAGCACCTGTAGCTGCGAACAAGGCCAGGCTTGCAAGCAGCAATTTGTTTTTTTGTTTTTCCATTTTGTGAAGTGATTTTTTGTTTCATTTTCCTGCGCTTGGCAGGCAGTAAAAACAAAATTGATTGCAGAATGGAGGAAGAATAGAAGGTTGTCCTTAGGTGGAATTAATTGGCATACATTTTCTAATAATTTCAATTATACCAGATGAAACTACAAGGGTTTGTAGAATGAAAAAGGAAAAATTTTATTTTATTTGAACAATACCATTTCGGGTTTTGAAGTATTTCTTTTAATATTTTAGAAACATAAATAATTTAAAAAAAACGACGAACATATTCGTATATTTGTAATTTAGAACATCTTATAAATAATCATAATCTATTGTAATAATAACAAATTTGTGAAAAACAGGTCTTCTTTTTCTACTTTTAATCCCAGCAATAGCTTAGTGTCGCAATTTGTAAGTTACTATTACCTCGATATTAAACCCGACAATAAAAGAACAGAATTCACTTGCTTTCCACATTATAATAGCTCGATCTCTCTTTACAGTTCGCATAAAAGAACAGAAAATAACGAAATGGTATTTGATAAGAATGCCCCTTCTTTCCAGATATTCAGCCCCATCAGGACAAAAACAATGCGGGTAAAACAAGTTGGGAAAATACACAGAATTGTTATAGTATTAAATCCACTTGGAGTGCAACAGTTTTACAGAAATCTGGATTTTACTAAACATATTCTCAGATACAATTTCTTTAGCGAAATAGAAATACAGCAGATCTTTTGTGAAACAGATCCAAATGTAATAGCAAATCTCTTAGATGACTTTTTGCTAAAACGTTATAAAATGTACCAGCAGGAAATAGTGAGCAAATCAATAGCATGTGTTTTTACAAACCTTACTAGTTTTTCTGTTGAGTCACTAGCGGACGATCTAAATATTTGCAGGCGACATTTGAATCGCACTTTTAAAACACATTTAGGTCTATCCATAAAACAATTTCATTGTATTGCCCTTTTTAGGAAAGCAATGGAAAAAAAGATATCTACTCCTTTTGAAGTCAATTGGACCAGTCTAGCCTATGATCTGAACTTTAGTGATCAGTCACATTTAAACAAAGTATTTAAGAAATTTGCGCTCGTTTCGCCTAACGAATTTTTCAAAAAAGGTACTGTACTTGGAAATCAAGGTCTATTTTGGCATATTCATACTTTTTAAATGCTATGTCCCATTTTTACAATTTTCGCCCAGGTTCTTAATATATTTTTGTCATTATTATAAAATCGGTGCTGGTACTAAAACCTACCTGTTATTAATATCCAATTGTAAACTGTATAGCATATGGCAAAGAAAATTAAATGGTGCTTGATATTTACCTTATTAAGCAGCGTGACAAGTCTGGCACAAAATAAAGCCCTTTCACTTTATGACTCTGCTTACCTGTACTTTCAACAAAAAGATTTTGCTAAAGCTTTGTATTATTATGATCGTCACTATTCATCGACGAAGTATACAGATAATTACGGAACTTACTATGCAGCCTTATCTGCTTGCCAGGTAGGTAAAAAAGATAAAGCTATAAGTTATCTAAAAAAATCCGCAGCGGTAGGCTTTGATCTTTCCGCTTATGATCACTTTTCCAGTAACCCGCTAACACATTGTTTGAGTAAAATACCTGAATGGAAAAAATTTATATCAACATTTAAAAGAAAAGCAGATTCAGCTAACTTGGAATTATCTAAAATTAATGCAGCATTGAATGATCAGAACAGCAGAATAAACACTACATTGTTGCAAGATGAAAAATACTGGCAAAAATTATCTAATGAACTGTCGCCATTTGAACTTAGTCAACGTATAAAAACTTTCACTGATTTTCCTATTCCTAAAAAGAAAGGATTCTGGACGCTTTATTTCATTACTGTGGCAGACACTATAGAAGTTCCTTATCTACTATATATTCCTAAAAATTATAATAGTAGACATAAAACGCCACTATACACTTATTTACATGGTGCGGTAGTGAATAAGTTACAATTCCCAAAAGCAGCTGACGTTATTGACGGCCCGGAGGCCGAATTTATAAGGGGTGCATTAAATGACAACTATTTTATTTTATACCCGCTAGGGAAACGGGATTTTGGCTGGATTTATCAACAAGTGGCATTTGAAACGATTCTTCAACAGATTAGTCATGTAAAATCACTTTACAATATCGATGATAACAAAGTTTATATAGGAGGGCACTCTAACGGAGGTAGTGGTGCTTTCTGGTTCGCCACCAAAAAACCTGATCCTTTTGCCGCATTTTTTGCTTTTAACTTTCTACCCGCCTCCTATGGAAGTAATACTATTCTAAGAAACTTAAACAATGACCTGAAGTTTTTCGGTGTAAGTGGGAAGGAGGATAAAACATTCCCGCTATCTCTGGTCGAAAACATTTATACTATTACATTGCCAACAAGCTCATCATGGGAAAATTTCTTTTTGACAGGAGATCATTTGCTCCCCTTTACAAAAAAAGATTCGATGGCCTTTTTATTTGAAAAAATAGGAGTACAGCAAAGGTCACCATTATCCCCAAAAGTGGTATGGGAAACAGACGACATTAGAAACGGAAAAATACATTGGATCGAAATAACCGAACTTGACACCCTTACACCGCGAGCGTATTGGCATACAGATATTATTCCATCAGTTGTAATAGAAAAAAAAGTAAATCTTCCATTTAATAAAAATAAAACAGGGGCACTAAAAGCGATAGTTAAGGGAAATGATGTTTATGTAGAAGCGTCCTGTATTAAAGAGTTTAGGATATATTTGTATGAAGGAATGTTTGATCTAAATAAAAATATACGTATTTATGTCAATGATCATTTGCATTTCGATATGCTTATTGCTGCCAACAATTCTATAATACTAAATGAATTCTTAAAAAGTAAAGACAGAACTCAAGTAGTATCTAATATTATTACGATTAAATTATAGCTTTTTATAAATTAGTACTTATTAAATAAACAATAATTTCTCTTTATATTTTTCGACCCCTCAATTTAATCGGCTGTCGTGCGGCTTGTTGAGCCTCCATAACGTTTTCTTGCTTTTTAAAGTTAGCCAGCTGTTTATCTTCAATAAGCTTTGCTGCATTTAATCTTGAAGGGATATCATCAAGTGAATTAATCTCTAATTTTATATGTGTTCTTACACCTCCGCCAAAGCACTCATACACTGCAATAATGATTTACAAGGTAATCAGATGAAAGCGAGTGCAGTAAGCACCATTACTAAATCGTTACCGATAGCACTTACGGTTCTTATAAACTACTCTTTATTAGCCACTTTGGGCTATATTAATCTTTTTGTCTAAAAATATGAAAATAAATTTTGCAGGTTCAAAAAATATCCTACTTTTGCATCCCGCTTGAGAGTTCAGCACTGGTTCTCAAGGCCAATAGAAACCGGGTGTGGTGAAATTGGTAGACACGCCAGACTTAGGATCTGGTGCTTCGCGGCATGGGGGTTCGAGTCCCTCCACCCGGACACTAAGGGTTGAAAATAGCAATGTTTTCGACCCTTTTTCATTTTTAGTTATCAACGTAAAAGGACCAGGTATGCATCCAAAGGATTTAAAAATTGCAGATTACACTTATCGTTTACCACAGGAGAAAATTGCGCAATATCCTTTAGAAAACAGAGATGCTTCCAAACTCTTAATTTACAAAGACAATACAATAGCTGAATCTGTTTTTAGATCCATTCCCGACCAGATCCCCGAAAATAGTTTAATGGTTTTTAATAACAGCAAGGTGATTGAAGCCCGGTTGATATTTAAAAAACAAACAGGTGGTAAAATAGAGATCTTTACTTTAGAACCTTCAGGTATCTACAAAGATATTACCGAAGCAATGCTTCAGAAGGAAAGCATTGTTTACAAATGCCTGGTAGGAGGCGCTTCCAAGTGGAAGCATGACGAAGTGCTGCAATTAATAACCCCGGATAATAAGGTTTGTTTGTTTGCAAAAAAACTGGAACAGTTGAATGATGGCTATTTAATAGAGTTCAGCTGGTCCCAGCCAGCGTTAACTTTCGCGGAAATATTACATATAGCCGGTAACTTACCTATTCCGCCTTATTTACAACGCAGTGCGGAGGATGGGGACACGACCAGGTATCAAACAGTGTATGCTGAAAAAGATGGCAGTGTGGCGGCTCCAACAGCAGGATTGCACTTTACTAAAGAGGTTTTAGCAGCATTGAATCTTAAGCAGGTTGCTACTGCTTATACTACTTTGCACGTAGGGGCTGGTACATTTATGCCGGTTAAAAGTGAGCAGATGCAAGATCATATCATGCATGCTGAATATATCGAAATCACAACTGCGTTGCTGGACCAATTGATTAATTACGATTTTATTACTGCTGTTGGTACTACCAGTACCCGTACGCTTGAGTCTGTTTACTGGATGGGGGTGAAGGCATTTTTAAACCCAGCTATTTCCTATAATGACTTAATGATCCTGCAGTGGGATCCTTATAATGCGGACTACAAAGAGGCAGCAGTGTCTAAAAAAGATGCTTTGGCATCTTTAAAAAGCTGGATGACAGAAAATGGTTTGCAACATTTAATTATAAAAACACAGATCATCATTGCACCCGGTTATGAGTTCAGGATCATTAATGCGCTGGTTACTAATTTTCACCAACCGCAAAGCACGCTGCTATTACTGGTCAGTGCTTTAATTGGCGATAGCTGGAGAAACGTGTACGAATATGCTCTTAATAATAACTTCAGGTTCTTAAGCTACGGTGATAGTAGTATTTTGTTTAAATCTTAGATGACTTATTGCAACCGGCGAAGCTTTTCAGCATTATTCTTCATTTAGCTTTTCTTATCCCGCAATATTTTTATATAGCCGATTGTGGATAGCAGTAATACAAAAGCGAAAAAACTACATAAGATGACTGCCCAAAGGGGCATATCCGGTTTTTGCCCGGTAAAGTACTGGTAGAGGGCAAAAGACAGCATGCTAAACATGGCTATCATGCCGAGAGGAACTAAAAACTGCAACAATAATTTACTCCCGAAATTCATCGTTTTTTTCATATTCCTGCCGGATGCGTATTGGATAGCGGCTACAACAATATAGCCCAAAATCAACATCATTACAGACAGGCCACACATGAGAAAAAGTTTGGTTAAAGAAAATTCTTCAGCCATAGACTGACCTTTCCTGTACCCGATATTGATGGTGCTTCCAATTGCTCTGGGTTCTCCGGAAGACACGTCATTGTAAATTTCTATGGTATCATGATTATTATCGGTGAACTTCACCTTGGGGCGATACATTGTAACGGTCCTGTACCTGGTACGTCCATTACTCTGGTAGGATTCTTCCTGCTCATACACTTCATGGTCTATAACGGTAGCGGTGTATTTTGGTGAGGTAAAATAGTTATAAACCGACTTGCCTAAAAATACTATACCACCTACAGAAAGGGAGGTGACAGTAAAGAATATCAAAAAAAAGTAACCAAATGTAATACATCCTGTTCTTTCGTTTTTGCCCGACCGTTTCAGGACTTTCCAGGTAAGCCAGGCACTTAATAATATTGTTGCCGCCAGAATGGTTTTAATATTGATAAAGGATGATAGTGATATGTTAAGAATTAAGGAATTGATGCTGCTCATTATCAATATAATTGTGGTTTCAGGCAGCTAAATTACGGATTGTGCTTTGTATATCAATCCTCCTGGCAATATTGGCTATATTTGAATCATGAAAAAAGTGTACTTGTTTCTTATTGTTTGCTTTATGGTAAATACAGCAAATGCTAGCACGCCGTTAGACAGTTTTTTGCTGAAATTAAAGCAATATTGCGGCAAAAGTTTTGAAGGTACCATTACGGCTGGTGGCAGGGATGGAGATGGATTTACAGGGAAAAAACTATTGATGCAGGTGAAATCCTGTGGCGATACCATTAAAATACCATTTTTTGTTGGAGATGACCAATCGAGGGTATGGGTGTTGACCACACAAAACGGGTCTTTGAAACTGAAGCATGCGCACACCCACAAGGATGGTCGTCCTGATAGGATAACAGCATATGGAGGTGTCTCTCCCAATATCGGGTTTAGTGATCTGCAGTTTTTTCCGGCAGATGAAGAAACCTGTACGTTGATCCCTTATGCATGTGGTAATGTCTGGTGGATGACTGTTTCTGATACCAGTTTTACATATAATTTACGGCGTATTGGTTCGGACAGATTGTTTACGGTAACCTTTGATTTAACCATGCCAACTAATGAAGTGCTACAGCCCTGGGGATGGTAAACTATTTGTCATCAATTCTTTGAGATCATTAATATCATTCCATACAAAATCCGCTAATGTTTCCGGGACATCCAGGTCAGGCAGCGTGGTTTTTAAAAACGCGGTCTTCATGCCTGCATTTTTTCCAAATATCATATCGCTTAAGTTATTGCCTATCATCAGCGATTTTTCAAACTCTATTTCAGGGAAATCTGTTTTAGCCTGTAAGGCCATTCCTATATTGGGTTTCCTGTTTGGACTCTCATCTTCTAAATCCGGACAGAAGTAAACGGCATCAATCTTTCCTCCTGCATCTTCAATTGCTTTGATCATGTTCTGGTGAATGATTGCCAGGTTCCCGGGCTTCGTGATACCTTTTCCAACGCCTTTCTGATTGGTCACTATAATAATTCTTTTGAAAAATTTGCCCGCTTCAGCAATTGTATGAATTGCCCCGTCGTAGAATACAAATTCGTCCCAGGTATGAATATAATCCTTATACTTTTCAATATTAATAACACCATCCCTATCTAGAAATAAGTATTCTGACTGATTATTGTTATTCATTTATTTACGCGTTTATTTTTTATGTTCAGCACTTATTAGCATACAAAAATGCGATTTAGCATTGAATATTCAGAAGAAAATCCAGTTTAATATTGTATCACGCTTGCAATGATCAAAGATTATTTAAGCCATTTTGTAATGGTTTCGATGAACTGTTCCTGTTGGTCAACGAATAAATAATGTGAGCAATTATCAATAATTTTAAAGTTTGGCTTCTTTACAATTGTTTTCATATCGTTCAATTGTTTGTGGGAGAAAATATTATCCTGCTGTCCATATATGGCAAAGAGTTTTACATCCATTTTTTTTATTGCCTTCAAAACAGGTTTTGTATCGATATTGTTTTTCGGTTCATTTTTATAAAATATCAGAGGTGCCTTTTGATTCCTGATGTTTTGCTTATAAAAATCGCTTTTCTCGTAAATTTCGTGCAATTTATTAGCGTCATTTGTCGGGAAAGGCATTTTGAAAAAGTTATTTTGGCCGGCCAATTCAAAACATTGTTTCCTGTATGCCGCAGAATGTGGGTCCAGTAATGCTATTTTCTCCACTTTTGACAACATTGAACTGTCATTTTTTACTTTATAAATTTGTCGGGTTGTTTTAATAATATGGTCATATGTTTCCTGTTGAGAAAACAGGGCGCCGGCGAGTATTAATGCATTTACTTTTCCAGGATATTTTTCGGTAAAAAGTGTGGCAACCAGGCCGCCAAAGCTGTGTGCAATGAGACTTGTTTTCTCAATTTTATAGTGGTTCAAAATGCCGGCTAAGTCTCTTATCGCTTCATCATAAGTGAAGGTTGCAGTGGAATCTGCTGAGCGACCTTCGCCACGCCTGTCATATACAATGACGAAAAATCCTTTCGTGGCTAATTTTTCCGCAGTGGTTGCTTCAAATAATGTTGCGTTACCGCTGGGTCCTCCATGAATGAAAATGACAGGAGGGTTTGAACTTTTTCCGTAGGATTTTGAGTATAATGTATTGTTTTGAGCGGTGGTTAGTAATGTAAAAAGGAAACTAATAAAAAGTAAAATAATCCTTGTCATGTCTTGTTAAAGGTTCAGTGTTATACTGAATGAAAATTGAAAAGTATGGTTGAAATGCAAGATAGATGATCTGTGATGATTTATTTACTGATTGCTCTTATTTATGTTGAAATTCTCATGCATTAAAAGTTATTTAAAAAAGTAGCTGATATGTATGTGAATTAATAATATGTATTGCCGGAATTTGAATTCTTTTAAATTATATTTAATTTTGATAAAATTTATCCTGAATACGGTATGCGCTTTCCAGAGTTAATCAACAGACCAGATATATCTTCGAACAACAAATTAGAGAGATCTTACTTACATTTTAAAAGTTTAATAGACGAATTAGAAACTAAAAGCTTAACTGAGAACTCCCGGAAAGTCATCGCAGATGAAATTTCATTATTAAATGATACAGCTGATAATAAGTTGTTGAGCCAGATCAGGAAAAGCACATTAAGGATCACCAGGATCGTGGAAAAGGAAAGTAAACTGGTGCCAAAGGGTTACTATAGAATGTTATGGACCGGTTTGGGGATGTCTGCTTTTGGCATACCAATCGGTGTGGCATTTGGCGCCGCATTGAAAAATATGGGATTGATCGGTATTGGTTTACCAATCGGGTTGGGTATAGGTGTGGCTTATGGTACTACTATCGATAAAAAAGCCGCCAAAGAAGGCCGGCAGTTAAATTGGGAAATGGGAAAATCTTAGATTTTAAATATTTATTAAAACGACTTCATCCGGAGTCGTTTTTTGTTTGGACATTCTTTCTTTGGCATGTATTCTGATGAGTTACGCCCGTTTTTGACAGGCACATTTCTGAATTAGTATTTATTTTCTAAATTGCATGTAATAAAGAATAATATTGGTTATGATAAGAAAAATTTCTATTGCCTGCTTAGCAGGAACGGCTATATTAATGGCTGCATGCGGCGGTTCGGAGAACAGCGATGATAAAGTTGTAGTAACAGCAACTAAAGACAGCCTGGTACAGTATGCTACTGAAAGGTTGGCCGGTTATGCTAAAGTAAAGCTGACCACAGATTTATCGCAACTGAGCGAAAAGGAAAAGCAGATGTTGCCATTATTGATAGAAGCTTCGCAGATAATGGATGAGTTATATTGGCAGCAGAATTTTTATGCCAATAAGGATAGTTTTATCAGCAGTATAAAAGATCCGAATGTAAAGGCATTTGCAGAGATCAACTATGGTCCGTGGGATAAACTGAATAACGAAAAGCCTTTTGTGAGTGGCTGGAGTGAAAAATATGCTGGTGCGGGATTTTATCCAACTGGTTTAACGAAGGAGGAATTGGAAAAGTCTGATGTGAAAGATAAGTTTGGGCAATACTCGCTTATCCGCCGCGATAGTACCGGTAAACTATATTCGGTTCCTTACCATGTGGCCTATCGACCACAACTGGAGAAAGCTGCGGGCTTATTGACGCAGGCTGCTGCTTTGGCTGAAGATGCCGGGCTGAAAAAATACCTGACACTGCGTGCGAAAGCGTTGCTTGACGATAATTATACGGCTAGTGATATTGCCTGGCTGGACATGAAATCAAATGGTATTGATATTATTATTGGCCCGATAGAAAATTACGAGGATGGTTTGTATGAAAGCAGGAACGCGTATGAAGCTTATGTATTGGTGAAAGATAAGGTTTGGAGTGAGCGTTTGTCAAAATATGTAAAAATGCTGCCTGAACTGCAAAAGGGATTGCCTGTGGAAGATAAATATAAGGCAGAGGCTCCCGGCACTGACTCTGAATTGAATGCTTATGATGTTGTGTATTATGCGGGTCATTGCAATAGTGGCAGTAAGACGATTGCGGTGAATTTGCCTAATGATGAAACGATCCAGAAAAACAAGGGTACCCGTCGCAGCCAGTTGAAGAACGCGATGAAAGCTAAATACGACCAGATACTGGCGCCAATTGCGGAAACTTTGATTGATGAGTCGCAGATTGGCCTGGTAAACTTTGATGCTTTTTTTGCCAATGTGATGTTCCATGAAGTTGCTCATGGTTTGGGTATTAAAACAACCATTGATGGTAAGGGAACTGTAAGAGCAGCGTTGCAGGAGCAGGGTAGCTGGCTGGAAGAAGCTAAAGCGGATATACTTGGTTTGTATATGGTGACGAAACTGGTAGAAAAAGGAGAACTTACGGGTAAAAAAGAGGCGTTTTATACCACTTTTATGGCGGGTATATTGCGTAGTGTGCGTTTTGGTGCGAGTAAAGCGCATGGCAAAGCCAATATGCTGGCATTTAACTATTTTGAAGAGAAAGGTGCTTTTGAAAAGAATGCATCCGGAAAGTATAAAGTGAATTTTTCGAAATTTGAGGAAGCTATGAATGGCCTGAGTAATTTGATCATTACGCTACAGGGTAATGGTAGTAAAGTGGCTGTTGAAAATCTTCAAAAAGAAAAGGCTGTGATAAAACCATCTTTGCAAAAAGATTTAGATGGACTGGCTTCGAAAGGTATCCCGGTAGATGTTGTTTTTGAACAAGGGGTGAAGGTGCTGGGATTGTAAGATATTCATTATATCATAAAAAAATGTGAGCCCATTAATTTGAGCTCACATTTTTTTATGGTAGTTTGAAACTAGTTAGTGTAAATTTTATAGGTAATGACTGATTTCCTAATATCGTATTTTACTGAAATGGATGGATTGTCTTCGATCTTTAAATCCTGAATATTTTCTACTTTGATATCATCAATTAACACGTTTTCACTGGCTATTACTTTTGGTAGCTTTGTTATTAATAGCCTTTTGTTTTTTATAAACTCTGGTAATGTGATGATCTCATAATTCTTTTTGCGTGTAACAAAGGTTATGGGTGTATTGGAATTGTACCTGTTCAGTTCGGCAGGAGAATAAGTATTCACACTGTCTATGTTATCAGCTTTAAAAATCGTATTGGAAATATCAATATATCTTTCACCAATTTTTGAAATGGAATTTTTATTCAGGGTTTCATTTTTCTTAAGTTCTTTATATTTTTCAGCAGGTAATTTATCCTGGGCTATTACCAGGAATGATTGAAAAATAAGAGATAAAACTACTACTGCCGACTTAAGATTCAATTTCATAAAAACAATTTTAGGATATAAAGATAGAAAATGAAAACAATTGTTGTGAAAATCCGGCGTATTTGAGTATAAACACCTGTTTGTATGACTTTTTAATGGTGGCAATATCTGACCGGATACGTGTATTTATTATTTCCCGCAGATGTTCGCAGATCATTCCCGCAGATTCTCGCAGATTTTTTAGGAAATGAAAACAATTGTTGTGAAAAGCTGTTGTATTTGAGTATAAATACCTGTTTGTGCTGTCTTCTTCATTGATCCAAGTGTCGGCCGAATCTGAATAATTGTTTCCCGCAGATGTTCGCAGATCATTCCCGCAGATTATCGCAGATTTTTTTGATGATATTTTTTCGCAGATGTCACAGTTTTTTTGATGGTGCATTTATTGGCTGAGGGATAGCAGCGGCATCCTTTTTATTTTTTATCCGACGAAGGAGGATTAAAATAAAAAGATATAGCGGATAGCCCGACCCGAGGTACGAGGGGCAGCCCCTCATATATATATTTCCATATTGTTTTGAATAAGTGTACTGTGATGACGGGCTTATGTTTATTGATATTTTATTGCAATCTTTGCAAGTAATGAATGATTTGACGATCACAAATATCAGGTATGAGGACTTAAAGAAGTTTCCTAATCATTTTGATGTACAGTATGTAAACGCATACTTTGTAGTGGAGGATTCTAATGAGGATGATTATCCTTTGGAAATTAATAAATCTTACCGGTCAGATTTTTTTTGCCTGATCATTGTAAGGAACGGGATGGTGAAATATACCGTGAACGATACGCAATACGCCATATTGAAGGGGGGCATTTTGTTTTGTAATAATACGGATACTTTTTCCATTAATGAAGTGACGGCTGATTACGAAGCTAAGTATATGTACTTTACCGAGGAGTTATTTGTAGAGGCGAAAATGAATTTTAAATCCATACACATTCTGCAGGAGTTAAAAGGTCTGTTTAATTACCCGATATTAAAGGAGCATGGCTTGCTGGAAAAATTTAGTTTTTATGTGAACCAGCTGGAGGCGCTTAACAGGGCGGACAAGAAGAATGTTTATGCCGGCGATATGATCATGCATTATGTATCGCTGATGATGTACGAAATGGAACTGTTTATCAATAAATCCCAGGTAAGCAGGACCCCGACTACGAGGGAAGAGGAGATCGTGACGAGTTTTTTTATACTGGTAGGTGAAAATTATAAGGCGAACCATAATGTTCAGTTTTATGCCGATAAGCTATTTATAACCCGGAAATATCTTAGTAAAGTAACAAATAAGCTGCTTTTCAGGACACCCAGGGAGGTGATCAGCTACGCTTTAATGATAGAAGCTAAGGTGCTTTTGCGTAACTCTAATTTGAGTATCACGGATATTGTAAATGAGCTGAATTTTACTGACCAGGCTATTTTCAGTAAGTTTTTTAAGAAGCACGCGGGTGTTTCTCCTACTCAATTCAGGCAAAGGGCTTTTGATAATTAAGAAATGGTTAATTTGTTCACAAAATGACAAATGTCACTAATTTGTCAAAATTTTCAGATGCTTTTAATGCTTAATGTATAGTTTAAGTGTATATTATACTGGTATGATATAAAGTTGGTTTGGCGACTTTTGGACAAATTTGTGCGATTTATAGATTTCTGACTCCTGTTTTTAAATTGGAATTTCGCAGCCAATTTAAATTTTATATATATCATGAAGCGATTATTCGTTTTAAAATCAATTTCATTCTTAACGTTATTTTTAGTGCTTGTTGGTTGCGGCAATAAGCATCAAAATGGGGGCTACCAGCAAGGGCCACCGGAATTACCGGTTGCGGAGGTGAAAACAGCTGATGCAGTGGTTACCAAAACTTATGCTGCCAGTGTGGAGGGTGTTTCCAATGTGGAAATAAGACCGCAGGTTTCCGGTTACCTGACAAAAATTTATGTAGATGAGGGGCAATTTGTAAAGGCGGGACAAGTGTTGTTTGCTATAGAAAGCCAGGTGTATCGCGAACAGTTGAACAATGCCCAGGCGGCACTATTGTCTGCAAAATCTAACCTGGATAACAGCAAAATAAACCTTGACAGAAAAAAGGAATTGGTGAGTAATAAAATGGTATCTGATTTCCAGGTGCGTGAAGCTGAAATTGCTTACAATGCAGCGAAGGCAGGCGTTGAGCAGGCAAATGCAGTAGTAGAATCGGCTAAAATTAATCTTGGGTTTACACAGATAAAAGCGCCGGTAAGTGGTTATACCAGCCGCTTTAACTATCGTTTGGGCAGCTTATTATCTCCCACCAATCAACAGCCATTGACAATCCTGTCCGATATTCAGCAGGTATATACTTATTTCAGTTTAAGTGAAAATGATTTTATCAATTTTCAACGTCAATATGCGGGTAATAATATCAGTGAGAAAATTAAAAATACGCCACCGGTAACATTGTTAATGTCTGATGGTACGCCGTATGCGCATCCCGGTAAGATTGATGCGGTAGAAGGCTTGTTTAATAAAACGACAGGGGCAATTACAGTAAGAGCAAAGTTTGTGAACCCGGAAGTTTTATTGAGAAGCGGTAATACGGGTAAAATTGTAATGGAGCAGCAGTTGAAAAATGCTTTATTATTTCCTATTGCCTCTACTGTTATTATCCAGGATAAAGTATTCGTATTCACCCTGGATAAGGAGAATAAAGCAGTGCAGGTGCCTGTAGAGATTTCCGGAAAATCGGGGAATAACTATATTGTTTCCGGCGGTTTGAAAGCCGGTGATAAATATATTGTAATGGGTTTTGAAAGACTGCAGCCCGGTACACCGGTGGTGGCATTAAAGGACACTGCTAATATCAGTAAGCATTAATTGATTTTTATTGTTATTGAATGATCCTGCACTTTGGTATGCTCAGAGTGCCGGGCGAAAAATGTCTTTTAAATACGATGATCTTATTGGGATATTTCCGGGATTAACGGGTGGTTTCCAATAGGATAATGACATTCAGATGATGCATGTGAATTGTTTTGTGATGTAGTTGTCTGAATGAATCTATACACTTTACCAATATAAATTATGTTAAAGAAAATAATTAAAAGGCCAGTATTGGCTACCGTTATATCGGTTTTGCTGGTTATTCTCGGCGTAGTAGGTATGCTGGGATTACCCATTACCAAATTTCCGGATATTGCACCGCCGACCGTTTCGGTTACGGCTATTTATCCGGGTGCTAACTCAGAAACCATTGCCAGGTCGGTAGCGCCACCTTTGGAAAATGCGATTAATGGGGTGGAAAATATGGATTATATTACTTCTACATCCAGTAATGATGGTACTTTGACCATTACGGTGATCTTTAAACTGGGTACAGACCCTGACCAGGCTGCCATTAATGTGCAAAACAGGGTGGCACAGGTAACGAACCAGTTACCGGCTGAAGTGATCCAGGCGGGTATTACTACTTTGAAACGCCAGAACAGTATGATCGCCATGGTATCGCTGTCAAGTAAAGATGGCGTTATGGACGATCTGTTCCTGGAGAACTATGCCAAAATCAATATCCTGCCGGAGCTGAAAAGGATCAAGGGGGTAGGTGATGCTATGGCTTATGGTAATAAGGATTACTCTATGCGTGTATGGTTAGACCCTGTAAAACTGAGTGCCTATAATTTAACACCATCGGATGTAGCAGGAGCCATTCAATCTCAGAACCTGGAAGCAGCACCGGGTAGATTCGGGGAACGTTCTACCGAAGTGAAGGAATATGTGATGCGGTATAAAGGCAAGTTTACAGAGCCGGAACAATACGAAAATATTGTGGTGCGTACACAACCGGATGGTTCCATTTTACGCTTAAGAGATGTGGCCAAGGTAGAATTTGGCGCATACAGTTATACGGTATCATCAAACTTTGATTCGAAGCCATCGGTGACCATGGCTATTTTCCAGATGTCCGGTTCCAATGCGAATGAAGTGCAGATAGCACTTCAGGAAAGAATGGTGGAGTTGGAGAAATCTTTTCCTGCCGGTATGGAGTACCATATTCCATATGCCACAAAGGAATCTTTGGACCAGTCTATCAGCCAGGTAATGAGTACCCTGATAGAAGCATTTATATTGGTATTTATCGTGGTATTTATCTTCCTGCAGGATTTCCGCTCAACACTTATCCCGGCTATTGCTGTTCCGGTATCTATTGTGGGAACGTTTTTCTTTATGAAGATATTCGGCTTCTCTATTAATATCCTCACCTTATTCGCCCTGGTATTAGCTATTGGTATCGTGGTGGATGATGCAATTGTGGTGGTGGAAGCGGTACATGCCAAAATGGAAAAGAAAAAGCTGAATGCAAGGGCTGCCACCATGAGCGCGATGAGTGAAATTTCCGGTGCGATTATGTCTATTACCCTGGTAATGGCCGCAGTATTCGTTCCGGTAGCATTTATGGAAGGCTCTACAGGGTTGTTTTATCAGCAGTTCGCATTAACCCTGGCTATTGCCATTGTTATTTCTGCAATCAATGCGTTGACGTTAAGCCCTGCATTATGTGCTTTATTGTTAAAGCAACACAATGCTGACGGACACGGACATAAGAAAACAAGCTTTAAAGACCGTTTTTTTGCGGGCTTCAATGCAGCGTTTAATAAATTGACATTCCGTTATGGCAAATCCGTCTTGTTTTTGATTAAAAGAAAATGGGTCGCTGTCATCATCATTGGCATATTCGGCGGGTTGTTTTATTGGATGTCAACCACTACGCCTAAAGGTTTTATACCAGATGAAGATCAGAATTTTATTATAGTTACAGCCAACCTGGCACCAGGTGCATCCAAGGACAGAACAGGAGCGGTAGTGAGCGATGTTGAAAAATTATTAAAATCGGTACCTGCAGTAGAGAATGTGATTTCTGTGGACGGTTTAAACCTGTTCAGTGGCTCCATGTCATCTTCGGCAGCTTCTATTTTTGTCCGTTTAAAAAATGCGAAAGACAGGGGAGCGGTAAGCAAAATAGAAGAGGTGATAGGCCAGGTGCAGGGGATGCTGTCGCAGGATAAACGCGCGAATTTCCTTGTATTAAATACACCAACTGTAGATGGATTTGGTAATACAAGTGGCATGGAACTGGTATTGCAGGATAGAAATAACGGGGAATTGCAGCAATTGGGCTATGCTTCTTATGGCTTAATGGGTGCTTTAATGCAGCGCCCGGAAATAGCAGTAGCTTTTACTACTTTTGATGTCTCCTATCCACAGTTCGAAGTATTGATCGATGCATCCAAAGCAGCGCAATTGGGCGTAACCGTAGCGGAAGCCATGTCTGTCATGCAGGGGTATTATGGAAGTATCCAGGCGTCAGATTTCAACCGCTTCGGTAAATACTACCGGGTGTTGGTTCAGGCCTCGCCGGATACCAGGACGGATGAAGCCTCCCTGAACGGCATTTTCGTGCGCAATCAAAGCGGCAGCATGGTGCCGATGAGTTCATTGGTGACCTTAAAATCTGTCACCGGTGCGGAAGTAGTGGACCGTTTTAACTTGTTTAATGCATCCAATCTTACCGTAATGCCAGCCCCGGGTTATAGTACCGGCCAGGCAATGGCAGTGGTTGAAGAAGTTTCTAAACAAGTATTGCCTCCTGGCTATACTTACGATTACAAAGGAATGAGCCGCGAAGAAAGTACTTCAAGTTCCCAGGGCGCTGTCATTTTTGGTTTATGTATTGTGTTTGTTTACTTCCTGTTATCCGCACAGTACGAAAGCTATATTTTACCATTTGCGGTACTGATAGCTATTCCGATTGGTTTGTCCGGTGTATTTATGGGGATTACTATGGCAGATATTTCAAATAATATTTATGTGCAAATAGCGATGGTAATGCTCATTGGTTTACTGGCCAAAAACGGTATCCTGATTGTAGAATTTGCAGTACAACGCCGCGCTGCCGGTAAAAGCCTGATTGCAGCTGCAGTAGAAGGCGCCAAAGCCAGGTTACGACCAATCTTAATGACTTCCCTGGCGTTTATTTCCGGTTTAATTCCGTTGATATTTGCGGTTGGTCCTTCCGCTATGGGCAATCACTCTATTGGTTATGCCGCCATCTTTGGTATGTTGGTGGGTACTGTTTTAGGGGTATTTGTTACGCCGGTGTTGTTTGTGGTATTCCAGCATCTGCAGGAAAAAATAAGCCGCAAAAAAGCAACTGAGGACGATTGGGTTTATTAATTAATCATCAGAAAATTACAATAAAAATGGACTTATTCAAAAAGTCAATACATATAGTTTCAGGTGTTGTTTTATTTTCCGGTTTGCTGTTTGCCTGTAAGGTACAGCAACCGGTTTTACCTGCCGTTGCTTTGCCAACTGCATTCAGGAACAGCGATAGCCTGGCAGCAAACGATACTTCAAAAAATATCGGGACGATCAGTTATAAAGACTTTTTTACCGATGCAACGCTGCTTGGCCTGTTAGATAAAGCCATGCTGCATAATAACGACCTTAACGTTGCAGTAAAACAGATCCAGGTAGCGGCATTAGGATTTGAGCAAAGCCGTTGGGCATTTTTGCCGAAAGTAAGCGCTACCATCGGTAGCACTACTATTACCCGTCCATCCGATAACAGTATGAATGGCATGATGGCAGGGCAGTTTCTTGGCCAGAAATACATAGGCGATTATAATTCCCTGTTCAATATTTCCTGGGAAGCAGATATCTGGGGCAAGATGAAAGGACAAAAAGAAGCTGCTTTATCCGAGTTCCTGAAAACGCAGGAAGCCGCAAAAGCTGTAAAAACCAGGATAGTGGTAGAAGTGGTGCAAGGTTATTATAATCTGCTGATGTTGGATAAGCAAATGGAGATCTCCAATCGTAACCTTTTATTTGCAGATAGTACACTTACTTTTCTTAAAAAACAGTTCGAATTGGGTTTGATCAATTCCCTTGCAGTGCAGCAACAGGAAGTTACTATTGACCAGATATCTAAATCAATACCTTCAATAGAGTCTGCAATTACTATGCAGGAGAATGCTTTAAGTGTTTTGATTGGTGAAATGCCGGATAAAATTTCGCGGACCGCTTTATTGAATGATATCACTATTTCGGAACACCTGGCTACGGGAGTGCCTTCTCAATTGTTAGCGAACAGGCCGGATATTAAAGTCACTGAACTGGATTTTCGCAAAGCCGCCGCAGGTGTTCATGTGGCTAAAGTAAGTATGTACCCGGCGCTGAATATTACCGCCCAGGGCGGGTTAAATGCCTTTAAATCAAGCGACTGGTTTAAGTTGCCAGGCTCTTTATTTGGAATCCTGGCTGGTTCTGTTACACAGCCGGTTTTCCAAGGCAAGCAATTGAAAGTGCAGTATCAGCAGTCCAAAATAATGTTGGAGCAATCCGAGATACAGTTTAAACAAGCTGTTTTAAATGCAGTTAGTGAAGTGTCAGACGCATTGGTACAAATAGAAAAGCTGAAACAGCAGGAAGTGATTGCAGCATCCCAGGTTCAGAAATCCGATGATCTGGTAAGCAAAGCATTAACGCTCTATAAACTGAATGAAGCTACTTACCTGGACGTTATTGTGGCACAAGCCAACAGGCTGCAATACGAATTAGACCTGGCATCTATTAAAAACCAACACCTTAATGCCATTACAATGTTGTATCGTTCATTAGGTGGCGGGCAAAATTAAAAACGGGATTATGTTTTGGGGCTGTCAACGATGGTCACATGATTGATCTACGGTTCGGCGAGCTTATGGCTCCGCTTCGCTCGGTACTCCTGCGTCGTACTGGCTCGTTACCTCGCCACCAACGCATGCCGGAGCCCGTCATCCATAGAATATTAATTGAACTTTTTGTAAGGGAGTTACCTTCAGAAAGTTCAATTAGCAAAATTTTAAGGTCTTTGAAATTTAGATAAAATATTGATAATTATATATTAATGTCAATTAATTAAAGTGATTTGTTAGAGTTTTATTTAAGATGATGGTATAAATAATCCATACTTCATTTGTATAAAGTATGGATTATTCTATTCTAAAATAACAATGTATCTGGTAACTATTGATTATAAAGCCCGTATAATTTTTATTGAGCTATCGCATAGCGAACCTGAAAAGTACTTCTCAGTACAATCTCCCTGAAATTACTGCCGCTGGTAAAATTACCCTCTTCTGAAATGCTAACACTTGAATTGGCATATGCATTAGGAGTGAATGCCTGCATATTGCTGCTATTCCGAATCCATGGGTAATTATAATCCGATACTTCGTTAATTTCAAGCGCACGTCCCGGTTTTTCGCCTACAGCATTCAGCAGGAATTCCGCTTTCTCTTTGGCAGCTTTTAATGCAGCAATTTTAACTTCCTTACGATATTCATCTATTTTACTGTGAGTAATCCTCAGAATTTTAAACACTTTGATATTTGCATTGGAAAGTCTCCCAAAAACTTCTGAGACTTCATTCGCAGTAGATAATTTTAAAACATAATCTTTAGTGGTCTTAATGCCTGCTTCTTTATTGTCCACCATCATCATTTCAGACCTGGTATCCGAGAGCTTAATGTTAGAAATATCCAGTTTTAACCCATTGAGAATAGCCCTGATACGCTCTTCCTGGCTTTGAATGGAAGAACCCTTTTCATTTGTTTTTTCTATAAGTGAAATCAGTACATAAATTTCATCAGGTGCAATCTCCTTTGTGGCGGTACCCGTTACGTCAATATAAGGTTGACGCACTTCATAAGAAAATTCAGGAATTGTTCTCTGGCTAAATAAAGTTAAACTTGAAAAAAGAAAAGCAATGGAAAGTAAAGTTTTATTATTATACATAATCTCAGTTTTAAAAATCCAGAGTAAATAACGCATCACCTTTTTAAATAAAAACACTACAGCTAATAGTATATAAAAATTTATACCAAAGTTTTCAAACGGGTATAATTTTGCAAATTTTTAATTTTAATTCTTATTTATTTTTTGAATTAATATAATATTTATCAATTATTTATAGTTTTCATTTCAACTAGTAGATTAGTTTTTTGCTCCAAAGTATCAAATATTGTAAATTAATGATTGCTTTGTTATTCATCAGATTATAAAAGTTTCTTTAAGTTTATTTATTTAATACGTCAGGACGGATTTTTGAAATATTATAACTTTTAACTTTCTGACTTTTATGCTCAAATGTTAAAAAATGACTTTTTAATGACTTAATTGAAAATTAATTTTTTGATAATTCTAAATATTAAATTCTAATTTTGGACTCTAAATGTTTTTTAGTCGAAAATGGTTTTATCAAAAGATGAAATAATAAAGTTGGAAATCTTGAATTCTGCACAGGAATTATTTCATAAATACGGGCTTAAGAAAACCACCATGGAGGATATTGCAAAACACATCTCCAAGGGCAAAAGCACATTGTATTATTATTTCAGTAGCAAGGAAGATATTTTTGATGCTGTTATTCAGAAGGAATCAGATGAATTGTTCACGGAAACAAAGGCGGCGATTGATGCAGCAGATTCTGCCATCGATAAGCTAAAAATATATTGTGTTACCAAAGTTAAAAAACTGCATAGTTTATCCAATTTAAGTAATCGCGTAAAACTTGAAATGCTGGAGATTGTAAAAAATTCCTCCTGCAAAGCAGTTATGCGCGATTTTGAAAAAAGAGAAAAAGAAGTAATCGTAGATATATTGAATTATGGCATATCAACAGGAGAGTTTAATGTAAAAATTAAGAATTCTGTGGATGTTGTTGCATTAATGATATTTAGCATTTTAAGAGGATTTTTATTTGATACGCACAGTTATCATATCAAAATGAATAAAGTAGAAGAATGTATTTGTGAAGTGATAGACTTTTTGTTGAATGGTATTAAAAAGTGTTAATAATTTTTTAAAGTGGTATGTTAATTTATTATTATTTTAGTAAAATAATAGACATTAATATATCAGTTTTTTGAAAAATTGGTAAAAGTCCAGTAATTAAATTATAGTTTATAAGTAACATACATGAAGAGTAAGCTACACCAGAGAGTGGCAGAATTTACCGATGCCAAGATAGCAAGAGAGCAGGGGATTTATCCATATTTCAGACCAATTTCATCTGGTCAGGATACTGAAGTTATCATTAACGGTAAAAGAGTCTTAATGTTTGGTTCTAATTCATACCTGGGTTTAACCAATCATCCTAAAGTAAAAGAAGCTGCTATTGACGCTGTCAATAAATACGGTACAGGCTGTGCAGGTTCACGTTTCTTAAATGGCACCCTTGACATCCATATTGAATTAGAACAGAAGTTAGCTGCTTATACCAACCAGGAAGATGCGATCATTTTTAGTACAGGTTTTCAAAGCAATCTTGGCGGGTTAAGTTGTTTGACAGGCCGTCATGATTATATTATTTTAGATGAATATAGTCATGCTTCCATCATTGATGGCAGTCGTTTATCATTTTCCAAAGTGATTAAATACAGCCATAACGATATGGAAGACCTGGAACGCAAGTTACAGAAACTACCTGAAGACGCTATTAAATTCATTGCTTTCGACGGTATTTTCAGTATGGAAGGCGATATCGCCAAACTGCCGCGAATTGTAGAACTGGCGAAGCAATACGGTGCCAGCATCATGGTGGATGACGCTCATAGCCTGGGAGTTATTGGTGAAAAAGGCGCAGGTACCGCCAATCATTTCGGCCTGGATTCTGATGTAGATCTTATAATGGGCACATTCAGTAAATCGTTCGCTTCTTTAGGCGGGTTCCTTAGCGGGGATGCAGAAATTATTGATTATTTACGTCACCGTGCCCGTTCACTGATATTCAGTGCCAGTATGACGCCGGCAGCTGTTGCCAGTGTTATTGCCGCCCTGGAACTTATCCAGACAGAGCCGGAACATATTGACCGTTTATGGCAAAATACCAGGTATGCTACCCAGTTATTACTTAATGAAGGGTTCGATCTTGGCCCAACAGAAAGTCCCATACTGCCGGTATATATCCGCGATAATGTCAAAACATTCAAGATAACCAAAGAATTGATGGAACAAGGCGTTTTCGTTAATCCTGTAGTATCACCTGCTGTACCGCCGGAAGACACTTTAATCAGGTTTTCTTTAATGGCGACCCATACTTTCGACCAGATAGATGAAGCAATCGACAAGTTAAGTAAAGCCTGTAAAAAATTAGACATAGTACACGTTAAGGAAAAAGTATGATAAAGATCATTCCGGTAGAAGATAAAAAGTCCTTGAAAGCTTTTATTGATTTTCCGCATAGTTTATATAAAGATGATAAAAATTATGTACCGGAATTATTCCTGGCACAAAAAGACTTATTGTCCCATAAACACCCTTTTCACAGCCATTCTAAAGCAAAATATTTTCTCGCTTATGAAGGCAGTGAAGTCGTAGGCAGAATTGCCGGGATACTTAACAATAACTATAACCAATTTACAAATACAAACGCTGGGTTCTTTGGCTTTTTTGATACAATTAATGATTCGGTAGTGGTGGACCTGTTATTACAGGAAGTAAAAACCTGGCTTAGCCAGTTTAAAGTAAACACATTACTGGGCCCATGTAATTTCAGTACCAATGAAACCTGTGCCACATTAATAGAAAATTTTGACGAACCGCCGTTTGCCATGATGCCCTATAATTTTCCATACTATAACACACTTCTGGAAAATGCCGGGTTTGTAAAAAATGTAGATCTGCTGGCCTATCGTTTCGATGAAAACAGTTATAACGAAAAAGCAGTGCGCCTGAAAAGCGCGTTTGAAAAACGTTTGGCTTCTAAAAACATCATTGTGCGGCCAATAGATAAGCGCAGGTTTGCAGAAGAGGTGGATAAGGTAAGTGAAGTGTATAACCAGGCATGGGATAAAAACCTGGGATTTGTGCCAATGACCAAAGACGAATTCAGGCATATGGCCAAAGACCTCAAACAGGTATTAGACCCGCAATATTGCCTGGTAGCAGAGCATGAAGGCAGGATTATTGGTTTTGGCCTGGCCATTCCAAATATCAACGAAATATTAATCAATATAAAACGCGGCCGTCTTTTCCCTACAGGCATTTTTAAGTTACTGCTGGGGTTAAAGAAAATAAGGTCCGTAAGAATTATAGCCTTAGGCGTTTTGGAAGAATACCGGAAAATGGGCGTGGAAGCCTGCTTTTATGCCAGTATGATGGAGCGGTTCAAAGAATTGAAGATGAAAACGGCAGAAGCAAGCTGGATATTGGAAAATAACCAGCAAATGTGTATGGCTTTAGAAAACATGAACGCAAGAGTATATAAGAAATATAGAATCTACGAAAAATCGATATGAACAACAGGGTATTAGTAACCGGAGGTAGTGGGTTTGTCGCATTTCATGTCATCAATGAATTGTTGCAACAAGGCTATGCTGTTTATGCAAGTATCCGTGGCAACAGCAATGTAGCCCATTTAAATGGATTAAATGTCACATTTGTTCAGTTGAATTTCCAGGATCCGGAACAGATAAAAACAGTTTTAGCGGAACATGGTATCAACTACATTATCCATGCAGCCGGTACAACGGCTGCGCTTAACCAGGATATTTATAATACCGTAAACGCAGTTTATACTAAAAACCTTTGTGAAGCAGTCGCCTCATTAGGAGAACAGGTGCAGAAATTTGTTTTTGTAAGTAGCCTGGCAAGTATAGGTCCAAGCATAGATTCAAAGGATATAGACGAACTGCAATCACCGTTACCGGTAACAATGTATGGCAGAAGCAAAAAGCTGGCGGAAGAATTCTTAGCCACATTCAGCAATATTAAGTGGCTGATCTTCCGGCCCACAGCCGTATATGGGCCCAGGGATAAAGATATTTTTATTATGCTCAAAACGTTCACAAACGGGTTTGAACCATATATTGGAAAATCTCAGCAACAGCTAAGCTTTATCTATGTAAAGGACCTGGCA
Organism: Polluticaenibacter yanchengensis; assembly: GCA_027854065.1. Lineage (GTDB taxonomy): Bacteria > Bacteroidota > Bacteroidia > Chitinophagales > Chitinophagaceae > Phnomibacter > Phnomibacter yanchengensis. The sequence continues at coordinate 138,210 of JAQGEF010000003.1, forward strand.
AAATTGCTGGTTGACAGTTTAAGGCAGGAAAAAATCCACCAGGCATACAATATAAGTGATGGTAATGATTACGGCCGCTATGAACTGGCAAGCCTTACATCAGCCCTTATTAACAAAAAGTTGAGAAGGATCCATTTACCAATGCCGCTGGTAAAAGTTATTGCCCGGGTTTGTGATGTGTATGGTAAAGTAGCATCTAAAACACCGGCATTGAACACCGATAAACTGGCAGAATTAACAGCATCCTGGAAATGCAGTGCTGCACTGGCACAGAAAGAACTCGGTTTCAGGCCGCAGTACAATCTGAAGAGTGGGTTAGAAGAGTCCATTAAGTGGTATAAAGAGAATAAGTGGATTAAATAGGGCGATATTTAAATACGCCCAAAGAAAAAGCAAGTTTAATAAATAGTTTAATATATCAAATAAAACAAGTACAAATGAGTACACAAGTTGCAAAAGCAGAAGGAAAATTAGGTATTTTAATTCCGGGTTTAGGTGCCGTTGCTACCACTATGATAGCCGGTGTTGAGGCTGTAAAAAAAGGCATTTCTGCACCAATTGGTGCTTTATCACAAATGGGACGTATTCGTTTAGGTAAAAGAACCGACAATCGTTACCCGTTAATTAAAGATTTCGTTCCGTTAGCTAATTTAGAAGATATTGTTTTTGGTGGTTGGGATGTATATGAAGATAACGTATATGAAGCCGCCATCAATGCTGCTGTATTAGACCGTTCTTTACTGGACCAGGTAAAAACCGAATTAGAAGCAGTAAAACCAATGAAAGCGGTTTTCGATACAGCTTATATTAAAAATTTAGATGGTAAGCATATAAAAGAAGCACCTACTAAATGGGATTTGGCTAATTTATTGATCCAGGATATCGAGAACTTCAAAGCAGCTAACAACGTATCACGCGTTGTAATGGTTTGGTGTGCTTCTACCGAAAAATATATTGAGCCTTCCGCAGTACATGCTACTATCGAAGCTTTCGAAGAAGGTTTAAAAAACAATGATCCAAGCATCGCACCAAGTATGATTTATGCTTATGCATCTATCAAAGCCGGTGTTCCTTTCACTAACGGTGCGCCTAACTTAACAGTTGATATCAACGCACTTTTAGATTATTCTCTGCAACAAGGTGTTGCTATTGCCGGTAAAGATTTCAAAACCGGTCAGACATTAATGAAAACCATTTTGGCACCGGGTTTACACGCACGTGCGTTAGGTGTTCGTGGCTGGTTCAGTACAAATATTTTAGGTAACAGAGACGGTTTGGTATTAGACGATCCGGATAACTTCAAAACAAAAGAAGTTTCTAAATTAAGCGTACTGGAAGAAATTTTCGAACCGGAAGTTAATCCTGAATTATATGGTGATTTATACCATAAAGTACGTATCAACTATTATCCTCCTCATGGTGATAATAAAGAAAGCTGGGATAATATCGACATCTTCGGTTGGTTAGGTTACCCAATGCAAATTAAAGTAAACTTCCTTTGCCGCGATTCTATTTTAGCAGCGCCGATCGTTCTGGATTTAGCATTATTTATGGACCTGGCACAACGCGCAGAATTAAGTGGTATCCAGGAGTGGTTATCCTTCTACCTGAAATCTCCGCAAACAGCGCCGGGCTTACCGCCAATGCACGATATTTTCAAACAATTGATCAAAATGCAAAATACTTTGCGTCACATCATGGGCGAAGATCTGATCACGCATTTAGGTTTGGATTACTACCAGGATTTGGTAGATGCGCTTTAGCAGATAAGTAGTGAGGGCAACTCACGATTATCAACAATAAAAGTTCTTTGTAATATTTATGGAGATTTTGGGGCTATCAACGGTAGATCTTTGTTCGCCGGTATACCGGCGTGCTTATGGCTCCGCTACGCTCGGTACTCCTGCGTCGTACTGGCTCGTTACCTCGCCACCAACGCATGCCGCAGCCTTTAAGCTGTGGATCATGAGTGCGGCTTTTGCCACCTGGTGGATAAACGCACCCCAAGCCCTCCGGGGAGGGGACAGTAGGCAGAGTGGTGAGATTAGTGAGTTCAGATAACTCTTTTGATGATGCAGTCATTTCGACGAGAATGAAATTGAAGCTTCATTGAAGTGGGACGGTTTCGAGGAGAAATCCCCGGCCAACGCACGGAGAACTTTTGTTCGCAATACTCAGAAATTGGAATGAGATTCTTCGCTGCGCTCAGAATGACGTTTGAGAAAAGTGATGCTAATGGCTTCGCAGTCATTTCGACGAGGACGAAATTGAAGTTACTTTAAAATGGATGAGCTTCGAGGAGAAATCCCCGGCCAACGCACGGAGAACTTTTGTTCGCAATACTCAGAAATTGGAATGAGATTCTTCGCTGCGCTCAGAATGACGTTTGAGAAAAGTGATGCTAATGGCTTCGCAGTCATTTCGACGAGGACGAAATTGAAGTTACTTTAAAATGGATGAGCTTCGAGGAGAAATCCCCGGCCAACGCACGGAGAACTTTTGTTCGCAATACTCAGAAATTGGAATGAGATTCTTCGCTGCGCTCAGAATGACGTTTGAGAAAAGAGATTCAAATGGCTTCGCAGTCATTTCGACGAGGACGAAATTGAAGTTACTTTAAAATGGATGAGCTTCGAGGAGAAATCCCAGGCCAATGCATGGGAAACTTTTGTTCGCAATACTCAGAAATTGGGATAAGGTTCTTCGCTGTGCCCGGAATGCCGTTTGATGAAAGAATTACAAATGCTGACGGGCTGCGGTGGACAACAGGCCGCCGCCTTAGCGGCTGGTACGAGGCCTTAGCCGAGTACGGCACCCTGTAGTACACCGGACAAAGGCTGACAGGAGTACAATGACGACAGCCCCGAAAAGAAAATAAATATTTGAAATAAATGATCTTGGTTATAGCTGCGGAAACTTAATAACAGTTTTCGCAGCTTAACTTTATAAAAATGAGTTTGAAACTACATAAAATTTATGCCAGTGTTTTTGGCGTTGGCTATATAAAAGGTGGTGGTTCTATAGCGGCATTAATTACCTGTATTATCTGGTATTATTTTATAGCAGATTTTAACCGGGCAGTGCAGGTGGCCATATTCGCTCTGGTATCTGTATTAGGTATTTTGTCTGGAAATGCGGTAGAGAAAGATTGGGGTGAAGACAGCAGTAAAGTGGTAATAGATGAAGTGGCAGGCATGATGATGCCGTTGTTAGTAGTAGGTGGAATCTGGAGTTATGTGATCGCTTTTATTTTGTTCCGGTTTTTCGATATTTCTAAAATCTGGGGCATCAGGAAGATGGAAAACATAAAAGGCGGTATGGGGGTCATGTTAGACGACTTGCTTTCCGGCCTTTATGCGCTGGTGGTAATGATATTGATTTTACAATTACCGGTAAACTTATAATAACAGGATGTTAGAGTTTTTAAAAGCACAAGCCAGTTCTTTGTTTGCAACATTTTTCGACTTTTCGACCGCGTTCGTATTGAAGTATGTTTTCAATGTACACCATGTATTGGCAAGCGTTATAGGCAATATTGCAGGCGGCATTGTAAATTTTATAGTCAACAGGACCTGGTCTTTTAAATCAAAAGATAAAGAATACAAGGAGGGTGCGGAGAAACAATCGGTGAAATACTTATTGGTTTGGTTAGGGAGTTTGGGGCTGAACGCATTGGGTGTTTTTATAATGGTGGATTTGTTACAAATAGATTTTAAGATATCTAAAATTGTAACATCGTTAATTGTAGGTTGGGGTTATAATTATGTGTTTCAAAAATATTACGTATTTAAAAAATAGTTATGTTTAACCGTTTTATATACAAATTTGTATTGTCTGTTTTAGTCACATTCGGGATACCGGGTGTTACATTGGCGCAGTCAAATACAATTGTCAGAGGAATTGTGACGGACTCGCTCTCGGGTTCTCCGTTACAGTTTGCAAGTATATACTTTAAAGGTGGAAGAGGCGTGATTTCCAATAAGGACGGAAGTTTCACTCTGGAAACCAGCAATATGAAATTTAAAAAAATTGAGGCGAGTTATGCCGGTTACAAAACAGTCGAGTTTAGTATTAGCCCCGGTGTGGATCAATCGCTGAATATTGCCTTAGTCTTAGCCGATGATGACAATACAGTTGTGGTTACTTCTAAAAGAAGAATAAAGTATTCCAATAAAAATAACCCGGCTGTAGAATTGATCCGGAAAGTATTGGAACACAGGGATGAAAACCGTATGGGCGGTTATGACGCTTTACAGTATGAACTTTATGAAAAAATGATTGTTTCCCTGACGGAGAAGCCAAAAATTACAGAAAAGAAATTACTGAATAAGTTCAGCTTTGTATTTGATGGAGAAGATACGACATCGTTTGAAGGCAAAAAGCTGATCCCGATGTATATGGAAGAGAAACTATCTGATATATACCGTCAGAAAGATCCGACCAGGAGAAAAGAATATATAAAAGGTGAGAAAAAAGTGAACCTTGGCGAATTTATAGATTCGCGTGGTGTGAGCCAGTATTTGAGCAGGATGTACGAGGATGTGGATATTTACCAGGGTAGCATATCGCTGATGAGTAACCAGTTCTTAAGTCCCATCTCTCAGTTAGCGCCTACTTTTTACCAGTTTTACATCCGCGATACGATAGAGGAAAACGGACAGCAGTTTGTAAAACTATATTTTACACCAAGAAATACCAACGACTTATTATTCAGAGGTACCATGTATATAACCACGGACGGCCGTTATGCGGTAGCAAAAGTGGATATGACGGTGAGTAAAAATATTAATCTGAACTGGGTAAAAGATTTAAAAATATCTCAGCGTTTTGAGAAAACGGATAATGATAAGTTTATTTTAACCCAGAGCAATGTGTTGGCAGAATTTGCATTAACCAAAGGTTCCAAAGGATCGATAGTTGGGGAACGGGCATTATCGTTTAAAGATATTTTAATCAATAAACCGGCACCGGATTCTGTATTTAGAGGACAGGAAGTGGTAAATGTGGAGAACGACGCCAGCCAGACGGATGCTTACTGGAATGAGAACAGGCATGTCCCATTATCCACAGCCCAGTCGCAGGTATATGCGAATATTGACAGTTTGCAGAAAATGCCTTCTTTCCGGAGATTGATGGATTGGGCTACTGTATTGCTGGCCGGTTATAAAGCATTTGGCCCTGTAGAAGTAGGCCCTGTCAATACTTTTTACAGCTTTAACCCGGTAGAAGGGTTTAGGGGAAGACTGGGAGGCAGGACCACTCCGAAATTTAGTGAATCACTGTATTTTGAGGGCTACCTGGCTTATGGTTTTAAGGATGAAAAGTTTAAATACAGTGGTTCGGCCAGTTATTCTTTCAATAAGAAATCCATTTACACATTTCCTCAGAACTTTGTAAGGGCCACTTACCAGTTTGATACACAAATTCCGGGACAGGAATTGCAGTTTGTATCAGAAGATAATTTCTTACTATCGTTTAAACGCGGGGTCAATGATAAATGGCTGTACAACAGAACATCGAAATTTGAATATATCAATGAATTCGGGAAAGGGTTGCGTTATACTTTAATGTTTAAACATACCGGCCAGACGCCTGCATTGGTAGATTCCAATGGTATTGCTAAATCCGGCGGCATCCGCTACCTGAATGTACATGGGGTTGATACCAGCTTTATTAATAAGCTGACGATATCTGAAGTTTCCCTGGAGCTACGTTGGGCTCCTAGAGAACAGTTTTACCAGGGTAAAACTTACAGAACGCCCATCTTTAATAAATACCCGATCTTTACTTTAGGCTATACACAGGGAATCAAAGGCTTGTTTGGCAGCGATTACAGCTATTCCAAACTGAACTTTAGAATGTTCAAACGCTTTTACCTGACCACGCTTGGCTATTCCGATGTGGTGATTGAGGGCGCAAAAGTATTTGGTACAGTGCCGTTTCCATTGTTGAGCGTACACAGGGCCAACCAGACTTATGCTTACCAGTTAAATTCGTATAACCTGATGAACTTTATGGAGTTTGTCAGTGACCAGAGCGTGGCAGTAAATATCGACCATAATTTCGGTGGATTTATCTTTAATAAAATACCTTTGCTGAAAAGACTGAAGCTAAGAGAAGTGGCTTCATTTAAATTACTGTACGGTAGTTTATCTGATAAAAATAATCCGGCAAATAATGCTGATTTAATGCCATTTCCGTTTACGTATCAAAAAACTGGCAGTACTATTACCGGTTTTGAAAGAAATACTTATGGCTTAGGTAGTACACCATATATTGAAGCCAGCATTGGTATTGCAAATATATTTAAGTTGTTCAGGGTAGATGCGGTAAGAAGATTTACTTACCTGGATAACCCGAATGTTCCTGAATGGGGCATCAGGACCAGGGTGAAATTTGATTTTTAGTTTATAAACGATATAAATAAAATGAGTGACATTGTCGCTAAAAAGAAATTAAGAGACAGGCTGCAGCTAGGTATCTATAAAATCATTAATCCATTTGTGAGATTCCTGATTAAAATAGGGTTTACACCTAATAAAGTGACTTTAACAGGACTGGTATTAAATATTGGCGTGGCCGTCATATTTATATTAGGTGCAGAAAAGGGCAACCGGGGTGATTTTCAATACGTAGGTTGGGCAGGTGCTTTAATCCTGTTTGCAGGCTTATTTGATATGCTGGATGGCCAGGTGGCCAGGCTGGGCAATATGAGCTCTACATTCGGAGCGATGTTCGACAGCGTGCTGGACCGCTATAGCGAGATGGTGATGTTTTTAGGTATTTGTTATTACTTAATTGCACACCATTATTTTCTGAGTTCCCTGTTTGCCTTTATTGCGCTGATAGGATCTATGATGGTAAGCTACACGCGTGCCCGGGCGGAAGGATTGGGCATAGAATGTAAAGGTGGTTTTATGCAGCGCCCGGAAAGGGTCGTGCTCATTGGTGTGTCTGCTTTATTGTGTGGTATCATCTCCGGTATTATTGGTGACGATTATAAGAAAACCATTCCGGGGATTGATTTCCCGATTTTTGAGACAATCACCATTTTTACGTTCCCGATTTTTGTAATGGCTATCATGACCAATATTACAGCTTACGGTCGTTTGATGGACTCTAAAAAAGCATTGGACTTAAAAGATGCGATGAAAAATAAAACAGCGATCCTGGTACTGGCCGGTTTATTGTCTTTTTCATTGTTACAGGTAAACGAATTAAAAGCGAATCCTGTATTGATTGAAAATATGTTACTGGAAGATGGTGCAGCAGAGAAAGACCCTCCGCTGAATCTGCCGGTGCCAAATGAGCCTAACCAGCTATTCTACCTGCAAAGGGACCCGAATACCAATACAATTGTTTATTCTTTAAATATAGAGGATGGTCAATTAAACGAGTCAAATCCCATCAAGTGCAGCTGGATCTTATATCCTGAAGGAGGCAAAAGAAAAGAGCTTAATTATATACAACGTACATTTGCTTATGGCTTAAAGGCCAGCAAACTGAAGGACGGTAATTATAAACTGAGTTTTGTTGCTTATAAAAAGCGAGATTTGTTCTTGATAAAAGATAAAGCTACCAACCAGTTTAAAGTTTATTTATACCTCAATGGCAGGTTATCGGTCCTGAACAGGGCTTTTATAAAAATAGAGCCGGGTGGTTCATTCTGGTCACCTGATGTGCGTTATATACAGATGTATGGTACAGACAGTACTACCGGCGAGGCAATTGTCGAAAGAATTCAGATTGCAACTAAATAATCATTTTGTAAGATTTTAAAGAGCGAGAGTTATGAAAAAGTTGTATGTATCCAATTCGCAGGAATCTGTAAGAATGTTTAAAAGTAACTTTTTTGAAAGTTTATCTAAAGTTCATTTTACAGTACCCTTATTTATATTTTTACCAGTTATCGGTTATTTTATCTGGCAGGATTTTGCTGTACATAACAGCAGTATAGGTGGTTTCTTTTTGTGGTTTATAGTAGGATTGGCCATCTGGACATTTACGGAGTACTTTTTGCACAGGTATGTATTTCACCTGGAGTTACCGGGCAAAATCGGCAGAAGGCTTCATTTTATATTTCACGGGGTACATCATGATTATCCCAGTGATAAATTGCGACTGGTTATGCCACCGTCGGTAAGCATTCCGCTGGCATTATTGTTTTATTGGTTATTCTCACTGATTTTATCAGATGTAAGACTATATGCTTTTTTTCCGGGCTTTTTAATCGGCTATCTTTTTTATGATATAGGCCATTATGCCATTCATCATTTCAACTTTAAAGGAGGTATGTGGAAGCAAATAAAGCAGCACCATATGTTGCACCATTATCAGAATCCTGAAAAGGGGTTTGGAGTAAGCAGCAAACTATGGGACCTGATCTTGTTTTCTGATTTTCCGGCAAAGAAGAAAAAAGAAGAAGCTAAAAAGTAATATTATAACATTATCAGGGGGTGATTTTTTATAATGAAGTCATCTTTTATACTACTATTAAACATCCTTGTGTCACTCACTGCATCAGTATTGCTACTATTAAGTAATGTTATTCAGTAAACGTGGCACAAAGTAATTACTCTATGTAATAGAGAAGATTTTTTGAAGAAATGGGAGCTTTAAGCAGGACAAAGATTTTTACGGCAATTGGTGTTTCGATTTTATATCTGGTTCTTTCATATTTTTTAATAGGATTCAAGTCTGACCAGTTGTTCCTGGTGTTTCTCTTTAATTCTCTTTATTTTATTAACGGTAGGACCAGGCATTTCATACTGGCATTTTCCGTTTTCATTGTTTATTGGATTGTTTTCGATTACATGAAAGCTTTTCCCAACTACCGTTATAATCCCGTTCATATAGAGGAGTTACATAGCCTGGAAAAGTCTGTTTTTGGATTTAATTACAAAGGGAGCATTGTTACGCCAAATGAATTCTTTCTCTTAAATAAAACAACATTCCTCAATATAATAACAGGATTGTTCTATTTATGCTGGATTCCGGTGCCGCTGGCAATAGGAGCGTGGTTGTTTATTAAAAAGAGAGAAGCCTTTTATCATTTCTCCTTAAGCTTTTTTCTCATAAATCTGATCGGCTTTGTTGGCTATTATTCATACCCGGCTGCAGCCCCCTGGTATTACCAGTTACATGGAAATGTATTTATTGCCAATACACCGGGAAATGTGGCAGGACTGGCAGAATTTGATAAATATTTTAATGTCACTATTTTCAAATCTTTGTACGAAAAAAGTTCCAATGTATTTGCCGCCATGCCTTCGCTTCATTCAGCATATCCAGTATTAGTGGTTTATTATGCATTCAAATACTCAAAAAGTTACTTTCTAAGAATATTCACACTTACAGTAATGATCGGTATCTGGTTTGCGGCAGTTTACACCAGTCATCATTATGTACTGGACGTTCTTATGGGCATTACCTGTGCTATCCTGGGAATAGTGATCTTTCGTGTAGCTTTGACAATTAAATGGTTTTCAAATTTTATTCAGTATTTATTAAGCCAAACAACAAAAAGATAATTTTTGTGATCTAAAATTGATTTTTTTGAAAATTAACATTCAAAATTCCCTGTTAATTATAAATTAATATAGCTTTGCAATGGAATATAATATTTTTTATATAAAGATCGTTTTTTATTAGAGTTAAGTAATGGTTGTCTATGTCTATAGACGACCCTTTTTATTTAAGAAATGTTACGATCTTACCCGTTTTTTTACATAAAGTATCGTAAATACCGGTACTGCCAGAACTTGAAAAAGAAATATTATTAATGACCATATCCCTTCCGCTTTATGGTTATTTACTTTCACAAGTAATTGTTGTCCTAAAGGACCATTGGAGAATACGATAATACTGAATAAATTCCATCCTAAATGAATGCTTGTTGGTAAGTATATGGACTTTAATTTAACGAAAGCGAATGCAAGCGCATATCCAAATAGCCCGGTCATAAAAAATATGATTGCCATTTGTACCGGGTTGCCAAAAGAATTATAGGAAAACCAATGATAAATACCAAAGCTTACAGCAGAAACCAGGCATGCAATGAATGTACCCCATTTCTTACTAAGAATATAGAGCAGGGCGCCGCGGAAAACCAATTCTTCAAATAATACAGATTTCAATACCCACCAGCAACTATTTAAAGCAATAATAAAAGTGAAGTCTTTATTTAGCTGCCAGTGATTATTTGAAAAAGTGGTTGATGCCAGGTGATACACTGTACAACAAATTGCTGATAATAAAATACCGGTAGCAAGATGTAAGGTCCTTTGCTTGTTTGGATTTAAACCAAGGGCATCCGGAGCTTTGATCTTCCATAATAACAACCATGAAATAAGAAGGATAATAATGATTCCCAGCATTTAACTGTTGTTTTAAACCACGTCCCGGTATTTTTTATAAAATAATAAAAATATCATTATTTATTATCCTCTTTTATCATTAAAAAGTTAGCTACTAATTGAAAAAGGATAAAACCAATAATAAATAAATTCGTGAACAGGTTGTAGATCTCCCCGTTTGAAAAAATATTGACTAGTGAAACTACTCCAACAATTGTCATTGCTATCGCATAGTACAATAATGCATTTTTGTACCTTGATGCAGCAAACATCGCACCGTAAGGTACCATCATTATAAATCCGAAAGCAGCCAGTGCCAGAAAATTATTATCGGACTTCAGGAAATAGAGAATAATACCAGTTAGAAATATAGTAAAAGCACCGGCAACAAAGTTAGAGCTCATCTTCTCTTTCCTGTCCAACAGGAACTGCCCGTATTTATTCAGACGCAAAAACAAGTTGCTCACCGGTGTTATGATCCACGTGGAGAATGCGAAAAAGATAAGTAAGAATACTACAGGCGTCAGGTATGGTTGTAAAGCCGTATTACTTGTAGCCAGGTAGTTCAGGACTCTTGTACTTAAGTAGATGCCTATTATAACGCCCCACTGGTATTTAGCAGTAAGGTTATTCATCCAGAATGCATACTTCAGAAATGCCCTATAAATAGGATTACCAGCCTTTATTGCTTCTAACATACCATTCTGGGCATACTCAAAATCCGGGTCTGTTTTTAAGGATTCCTTAAAGTGTTCCAGCGCTTTCTTGTGATCTCCTTTTTCCAGTAAACTCCAACCATAATTTGCATGTGTATAAGCATTATTAGGATCTTCTCTTAATGCCCCTTCAATGGTTTCAAAAGCCTCTTCCTTTTTGTTTAGCTTTATTAAAGCCGTACTCCTGGTATTCAAGGCCAGTAAATTTTCAGCATCAATCTCCAACGCCTTGTCAGCATATTCTAATGCAACATGATACTGCTTACGGCTCAGTTTAATACTTGCCAGTAATGAAAAGTAATCGGCATTGTATGGGTCCAGCTCCAACGCATGGTAAATCCACTTCTCCGCCTCGTTATAATTATCCAGTTGAATCGCAATCCTGGATTTCACATAAAATAGTTGCGGTGTATCAGGAGACAAGCCTATAGCACTATCGATCAAATGATTGGCTGCTTCAGATTTATCCTGCTGCAGGTTAACCTCCGCAAGCATGTATAATAAATCAATATTACCAGCGTCTTCTCTGAGCAGGTCCTGCAATATCTTTTCTGCTTCTGTATATTTTTTCTGCTGAAATAAAATCTCAACTTTGGAAAGCCTGTTATCTCCAGTCATCTTACTTTTTTAATAATTTCATATAAACCAGTATATCATCATACAGGCCTGTATCGTTAGCAAACATTGCAAAGTTTTTGGCAGTCATAAACCATTCCTGGGTAGAAGCCTTGTGTTTTTTTATAGCATTCAACAAATCATTTGTATCAATCGGCTTAGGGATACCGTCCGCAAAAGATGATTCGAGTTTTTCTTCTATCGCAATATCAATGATCGCATCAATATCTGCACCTGAGTAATTGACTGCTTTTTTTGCAATGCTAACATAGTCAATGTTCTTAACAGGTTTGTTTTTCAGCTTTATTTTTAATATAGATTCTTTAGTAACTTCATCAGGTGGAGGTATAAATAATATCCTGTCGAACCGGCCAGGACGTCTGAAAGCAGGATCGAGATTCCAGGGTGTATTAGTGGCGCCAATAATTAAAACACCATCATTACTGTTGTCGATGCCGTCCAATTCCTGGAGAAACTGGTTGATTAAATGCCGGCTGTTCGATTGTTTCATATCACTTCTGCTGGCACCTAACGCATCAATTTCATCAATGAACAATACACAGGGAGCATTTTGTCTTGCCAGTTCAAATATGCCATGCAGGTTCTTTTCGCTGTTACCAATCCACATATCCAGTATGTCATTGAGCCCCACACTTAAGAACTTAGCATTCACCTGGCCGGCTGTTGCTTTAGCAATAAATGTTTTTCCGCAGCCCGGAGGCCCGTAAAGTAAAATGCCGCCACCTGTTTTTTTGCCATAAGCTTTATATAGTTCCGGGTGCAATAAAGGTTTGATTATTTTAAGCTCAATTTCCTTTTTTACCGTATCCATTCCGCCCACATCATTAAAATTGATACCGGGTTTTTGTAAAAAACGATCATCAATTTCATCCTCCGGTTCTGATTTGGCCACTTCCTGTAGCCCTTTCAGCCTAAGTTGTGCATCCAGTTCTTCATCAAAGAACCCGGGATTAATTGCTAAGGCTTTTTTATAGGCTTCCATTGCTCCGCTAATCGAATTTTCCTTCAGTAATCCTTTTGCATATAATGTAAAAACATTGATGTCGCGGGTGCCTGTCTCGATAATATCTTCCAGTATGACATTGCATGCGGAATAGCGGCCTTTCATATAGAAGACATGGGCAAGTCCTAACCTGATTTTAGTTTCACTGGTATATTTTAACAGGGTACTATATTCCGTTTCAGCCTCATCCAGCCGGTTGGAATTAACCAGGGTCTCTGCGAGCAAAAGCCTTAAAGGAACATTGTCAGGGGAGTATATTAAAGCCTCTTTCAAACTTTCAATATGGTTATCATTCATATTTTATGATCATTCCGGTTATTGTGGTGTATATCAGTTGCTTATTCTTGCCGCTGATATTGATCGAGTAAAGTTAATTTAAATTCCAATTTTACATTAACTCTTAGATTAATAATTTATTGTGCATTTAAAATGATTGTATAAGTTATATGGTCCGCTTAATTAAAAAAGCCACTCAGCTTTTACACTAAGTGGCTCTTCAATTATTTTTTCTGACCGGCCGATTTAAAAAACTTTAAAAGCCGGACCTCTTTTTCATTCAGTAAGCGGTATTTGCCCCTGTCAACATTTTTCTTTGTAAGGTTAGCGAACATCACCCTGTCCAGACCCTTTATATCATAGCCTAAATGCTCAAACATCCGGCGGACAATACGGTTCTTTCCGTTGTGTATTTCAATACCTATCACAGATTTGTCTTTGCTGTCCGCATATGCCACAGAATCAGCCACGGCCCTTCCGTCTTCCAATTCAAAGCCGGTAAGTAACTTTTCAAAATCCTGCTTAGTTAATGATCTATCCAGTTTAGCTTCGTAAATCTTACGTACTTCATAACTCGGATGAGTCAGTTGCTGGGCAAGTTCACCATCATTGGTCAGCAATAAAACACCGCTGGTATTTCTGTCCAAACGGCCTACAGGATATACTCTTTCCGATGTTGCCGTTTTTATCAGGTCCATTACTGTTTTACGGCCCTGAGGGTCATCCGCAGTAGTAATATAATCTTTCGGTTTATTCAGCAGTATATAAACAAAGTTTCTGCTGGCAACAATTCTTTTACCGTTAATAGTTACTTTATCTTCTTCCTGCACTTTATAACCCGGTTCAGTAATCACTACACCGTTTACTTTTACTTTGCCGGCTTTAACAATATCGCCTGCATCCCTGCGGCTGCATACGCCACCGTGAGCTATGAATTTATTAAGAGGAAAACTACTGTCTTCTTCAGCTACTGCTTTTTTCGGTTTTTTAGTCACCGCTTTTTTCAGCTTATCTTCGTCTATCGGTTTTAAGGCTTTTCTTTTAAATGGCAAACCCGGGTCATTCTCTACAGGAGTTCCTTTTTTAGTATTAAAATCTTTTTTGAAGGTCCTTGTTTTTAACGGTTTTTCCTGTTTTGCCGGTGCTGTCGTTTCCTTTTTAGGAGTTACCACCTTAGCTTCTTTAACTGCAGCCTTTTTCTCTGTTTTTACGACCGGTTTTTCAACTTTGTGATCAGGTTTACCGGCTTTTTTTCGGCTGTCCTTTTTATCAGGTTTGTCCGCATTTTTAATATCTTTTACCTGGCTTTTTTCAAATTTAAAAGCTTCTTTCTGTTCCTGCTTTTTAGCTCTTTCCTCTCGCTTTTTTGCATCAAAAAAAGCAGCCCTTTCTTTTTTTACAGCTCTTTTTTCCTGCTTGATCTGTTCTTTTAACTTGGCACCCTTTGGGCCCTTGTCCATAAATTTTCCGAAATTATTTTTCGACATACTTCTTGTTTTGCCACTTTTCAGCGGGTTAATGAATATTTATGCAAATATCTGATAAAATGCTGTCGCCATCAAAATAAGTAGCAGCTAATATATTTATTTATCATGCTATAACAAATATTTAATAAAATCATTTAAGTTTGGCATCATATTTTCATCAATTGGTAAACTATTAAACAAAAATAAACAACATGAAAAAAACTTTTTTATTTGGTGCAGCAGCTTTAATGCTTATTTTATCTTCTTGTGGTGAAGCTTCAACTACAGAAGAAGCTCCTAAAACAGAACAAACCCCGGGCGAAAAATTAGATAATGCTATTGAAAAATCTAATGAAGCCATTGAGGATGCGAAAAAAGATGCAGGCAATGCACTGGATGAAGCCGGACAAAAACTGGATGAGGCAGGCAACAAAATTGACGAAGCTGCAAGTAAAGCTAAGGAAGAAATAAAAGACGCTGCCAATAAGACAAAAGAAGCTGCTAAAGATGCAGTTGATAAGTCTAAAGAAGCTGCCGGTAAAGTAGCTGACAAAACAAAAGAAGCTGCTACTAAAGCCGCAGATAAAGTAGAACAAGGCGCTAAAGATTTGAAAAATAAAATCAATAACTAAGTTCTCCGGATATAGTTTAAAGAGGGTGTCTCAAAAGTCCGAGACACCCTCTTCTTATTCGGTAAGGTGATGGAGTGTGAAATCAAATACGCGATTCTCAGAGCCTTCAAAAACCTTTTGAGACACTCTCTTTTTGTTGAGGATGATAAAATTCAATTTTTGCGGGGCTTTCATCATCGTACTCGCTTTGGCTTTAGTCCGGTGTATTGCAGGGTAATCGTACTCGCCTTTGCTTGCCTCAAAGGCCGGCCCTGGCAGGGCTCGTACCGGGCGCAAGGCACGCCCGCCTGCTATCCACCGCAGCCGCTCAACAGTTGAAATTCTATTTAGCTTTTATAATTTTTGTCCCTTTACCTTTTCAATAGCTATCTGTCTACTATAATATACTGCCCCTGCATTTATTTGATTTCTTAATGTGTAACCCGGTACTTTGTTTAGTGTGATCAATGCCCGTTGAATAGAATTACCAAAGCTAAAAGGCTGCGGTGGATGAGGGCAGCCGCCCCAGCGGCTGGTGCGGACCCGGGAACGGGTAACAATACTGTTGTAACCAGCACGGAGCGCAGCGAACCCACAAATACACCGGACTAAAGTATGGAAGAATAACTTGCCGCTGACAGCCCCAAAATAAAAAATAAAGGGAGCCTGTTTAAGCTCCCTTCATATCTGCAATAGGTGCGTTCTATTTTATAAAGTTGTAACGCAATAATACTTCATGCGCATTACCGCCTGTACTGAAAACATTGATCGGGCTATTGTACACCTCATAGCAGTAACCTATCTGGAATTTTTTAGCCACTTTAACGCCAACCTGGAAATTCACCATCTGCCTGTAGCACCAGTTAGCACCAAAAGAGATCAGGTTATCGTGCTCGAAACGGGCGCCTACTTCATATTCCGTAGGTGCGTTCGGCATGTACTTGATCAACATGGTAGGCGTCAGGGTATTTACCTCGTCCATCTGTATTTTGTAATTAGCCATCGCAAAATAATGACGGTAGAGTTTACCATCAGTCACCTTGGCATCCGTTTTTACAAAGCCAAGTTTAGACTGGATCAGGTTCTGGATACCGATACCACCGCTTAATTTCGGGGAAGTATAATACACCCCGAAAGAGGCATCAGCTTTTGTAGTCGTGCCGGAACTTGCCAGTAACGGGTCATTGGGAATATATTCGCCAATTTTGTTCATGTCTATTTTATACTGGAGAATATCGGCTCCAAGCCCTAAATGCAGCCTGCTTCTGTCATTCAGCTTCATGGCGTAGGAAACATTCACCTGTCCGCCGGTTCTGGAAGTAGGGCCGGTTTTGTCACTATAGATCACCGGTGCAATCCCGATGCTTTTACCACTGATAAAATGATCGCCGTAAGCAAATACGGTTTTAGGGCCACCATCAATACCTGACCATTGAGAACGATACGCCACTCCCACACTGGAGTTCTCTGCAGCACCGGCTGCTGCCGGGTTATACAGGAAATTGTGTTGCGTAAACTGGCTTATTTTAAAGATCTGCTGGGCGCTTGCCTGGTTGAATAATGCTACTGAAGCGATAAAACTTAAAGCAGTAGCTTTTATATATTTTAATGCCATCTGAAATTATTTTGGATGATAACAGCATACCTGTGTATGCCGTTATCATATGGTGTATAAATTTTATTTTAAGTTTATCGCATGATCGTAACATTGCCTTTCAGTGTCACCGGGTAAGGCGTGCCTGCTGCATCATAGTTAATGATATAATAGTAAGTACCGTCCGGTAAATCCTTGCCTTTATAGGTACCGTTCCAGTTATTACTATAATTGTTGGATTCATATACGACTGCACCATACCTGTTATAGACGTGTACGCGAGCTCTTAATAAACACCTGTTATTGAAATTGCCCAGTACCCAAAGGTCATTAACGCCATCCCCATTAGGAGTGAAAGCAGCGGCCGGTTTAATTTCGCATGGCAGTTCTATCGTTAAAACCATATCGTTACTGGCAGAGCAGCCGTTCACTGTAGCCGTTAAAGTATAGGTAGTGGTTTCTTTTGGTGTAGCTACCGGTGTTAATGAGTTTGGATTACTTAATCCTTCCGCAGGCGTCCATGTGTAAGTGCCGCCTTGTGTAGCTGAACCTTGCAAATTAATCGGTACATTCAGTATCGTCGTTAGGTCCGGTCCTGCATTTACAGTTGGTGTGGTATTAACTACTACCGCAATAGAAGCAGGTACACTACAACTGTTGCCTGGTAGAGCATAAGAAATAGTATGCGTACCTGCACCGGCAGTTCCTGGATTAAATACACCTGTGCTTGTAACACCGTTTCCGCTGAATACACCACCGGCATTGTTGGCTACCAGGTTCACGGTATTGCCATCCGTACATAATCCGCCGGGATTTGTAATGGCTAATTGCAATGCCGGATTCACAGTGATCAAAACGCGCGCTGTATCCTTACAACCGAAACTGTTGGAAGCAATGTAGCGGATCGTATCTATAACCGGGCCCTGGTTTGCAGGATTGAAAGTATAAACACCACCGGCATTTGTTACACGTAAACCAGTGTACTGGCCTCCTGCCGGTGTACCGCCGGTTAATGTAAATGCTGCTGTATTATTACAGATGCTGGTGGAAGGTACTGTTAACGCTGCAGTAACTTTTGGAGTTACCGGAACTGTTTTGGTCAGGTCTGCGAAACAACCAATACTGTTGATAGCCCTTAATGTGATATTATTCGCAGTATTGTTGGCCGGTGCGGTTACTGTAAAGGTTTTTAACGTGTCTTTTTCTGCTGAAAAAGATTTGCTACCGTTATCATAACTCCATCTCCAGGCAGTAATATCAAATCCTAAACCGTTAGAAGCGTCCGTTACTTTCAGGTCATTACTGATACAGGTGTTATAGTCGATCGTGAAATCGTTACGGACACCTTCAACAACGCGGATGGTGTAGGCGATGGTATTGTAGCCGCTGTTGGCATCACACACATTGGTGGCGGAAGGATTGAATGAAGAGATATTGATGGCATAATTGCCTACTGCTGTAAACTTATGTTTTACCGGAGATTTATATACATAGAATGTGGTACCGTCTCTGGTAAATGTTTCAGAATGTACCGGGTTTTTAATGGTATCGTTAGTATTCGGTGTCATATTAGGGTTGTTGTTAAAGCTGATAACAATGTCCCTGTTAGTCTGGTAAGGCAGGGTCGCCCATATTTCCACATCAGTGCCAACGCAGGTTTGTAAATCACCGTTGGCAGAGTTGATCGCATTACCATACGGGTTTTTAATAGACGTTGGAATGGTTAAATCCTTAATAGCTGTACCGCCATTGAAGCCATAGCTTTCCCCGTCATTGGTACCATAGGCAATCGCATTGAACGGTACATTAGAGGTTAATGTATGTGCTGCCGGGAAATCTACTTTGAATCTTGCGAAATAGTAGTTGGCATCTTTTTCATAAGGAATGAAAGCATTTGCAATCGGGATGAGGGCAGGGGCGCTTTGGTAATAAACACCGGCTGTAAAACTGCTGGAACCGGTATCTACCAATTGTTGAGGATTGGTTGCCAGATCCAATTTAAATGTACTGATCCCGCTTTTAGGAATCACAACATTAATATAGGCCGCACCGGATTTACCATTTTTGAAATCCGGGGAGAATACCGTTACTTTTTCTATTGCCTGCTGTGCCGGGCTTAAGATGATCATTTCCGGGTCACCGATGCCGTTCATGCCGTAAGGGCTGTCGTCACCACTGTTTTTACCTGTGGCATAACCCTGTGCCGCTATGTATTGGGTCACACTTACCGGCTTGTCACTTTCAATTACCGAAGGCTTATTGGTACTGAATTCATAATACCCGTTGATCATTCCTGTTAACGCAGTTGTATGAGAAGGATCGTTTATCCAGACTTTTGTATTAGGATCGTCCACCATTACACGGTACAGGTTATATTCCATGTGCTTGATTGGCGTGGTGTAATATTTGGTACCCCAGGCTACTTTTGGAAACATTTGCTGTATTAAATTATCAGAGCCGGTGTTACCGTATTTAGGCGGTGTGGCACCGTCGCCCACATCTACTAATACTCTTCCGTTACCACCAAAAACACCTATTTTTTTACAGTTTTTAGAGCGGACAATGGTACCACTCAGATCTAAACCTCTGCTGCCAGAAATATTACCCATGGCATTAAAAATCTGGCCACGGTTCAATGTGATCGTGTACGCCTGGTTCGCGTAGTATTTAATGGCGGTCTGGTTAGGGCTACTGGTAAAAATGGTATTGCTGGCAGAATCCAGGATATCTACTGTTGGAACAAATTCAATTTCTGTATCATCTTCTTCCGCTACTACAAAGAAGAATGAGTTAGGGGTACCAGAGTTAGTACTGCCGCCATAAGCCTGTACCCTGTAATCTGTATGCCAGGTATTGGTCGGGAATATCATACTGCCTGCAGCGGTATTTTCTGTAGAATAAGTGTACATCCATGCAGAGATTGGTGTGCCGTCTTTGCTGTACACATGGATTCCCCTGTTGCTGATGCCGGTATAAAACAATCTTGCATCCGGTTCTCCGCTTGGGTTTCTTGCAGAGTTATCATTATCCCCGATCGGGAAATTGTTATATTCCTGTACAGTACCTCTTGGTACAGATATTTCCTGGGATATAAATCCACCGTTTAAACCCGGCATTTCAATAACAACAGTAGCATCAGCATCTGCCGCCGATAAATATACAGAAAGTCCTGCACGGCTGCTTTGGCTGGCCCTTCTGGACATATCTGTATGGTAACCGAATCCCAGCCAGAAATCATTTCCGGTATTGGCGGTAACTGCCGGTGTTACTAACTTACCTCTGCCAAGCAGGGCGGCATTTGTAATATTATATGCCTGGGCACCACCACCGCTAAGGGTTAAAGTACCTTTGTAGCTAACATAAGCGGTTGGTGAAAACCTTACATACAATAATTGTGTAAAGGCACCACCGGTATAGGTAATATTCAAACTACCTGTAAATGGCCCTGTCGGGCTGGTAGAAATAGTGAACCCTGAAGGTGCTGTAACAGTTATTGATCCTGCAGCCGGTGTGAGTTGTTTGCCGGTAATCGTTACCGTTTTTTCTGCAGAAGTACCTATTGTAATAGCTCCGAAATCCACGATGGCGGGATTGGCCACTAACATATCTACAGGCGTCAACGTGGTAAATGAAGATGCTGTACCATAAATAGTACCCATTGGGGTAACAATATATGTGTTATAATAGATAGTGGTAGAAACTGGCAGATCATTCAATGGGACATTAAAACCACCGGTATTTACATGGGGATTGGTGGCGATTTTATTATCAGCCACTGTAGGGTTGGTGTTGGTATAACTCCATACGACGCCACTTTCTGAAATGGTCAGTAATGTTGCGTTAATAGTACCTCCTAAGGTGGCATTGGTATAACTTACCAATGAAGGTGGGGCAGTTGTAACTACGGTAGGAATGGTTGTTTTTACCACTACCACGTCATCTATCATATATGAATAGTTGGAAGAAGTACCTACAAATGCAATTTTAGAAGTAGCAGTTCCGCCTGTCAGTATTAAGCTGTAAGTTGTCCATTCGGTAGCATTGTAATCAGGCAAACCGATTGGGTTGGTTACAACGCCTCTTGCGGTTGTAAAAAACTCGTTACCGTCCAGCTGTATTCTTATCCTGGAGCTGGAGCTTCCGGTAATACTGTTAGTTCCATAATATTTTACTTTGAAAGTTAAAACAGCAACACCGCCGCCGGACAGGTTTAATGCCGGAGTAGAAACGGTAGCGCCGCTACTGCCACTTCTGCCAATGGTCAAAGAGCCGGCTTCTGCTACAGATTGACCGTTATTAGACGAGGTTGTCCAGCCGGGATTATCAAAATTTGCGTCAAATGCCGCACCGGATAATGCAGTAGTGTAAGAAACGGTGGTTAATTTGTTAAATGTTTCTCTGAAAATTTCCTGGGCATGCGATCGAAAGCTTCCAAATAGCATGAAACCCATCGTCAGCAAACTCAATACAGTGTACTGAATACTCCTGTATCTTATAAACTTTAGGGCAGGCATTGCTAAAACTTTACTTTTTAGTTGTCTGTTCATAATAAAAAATTATAGTTCTATATAATAAAAATGAGAATTCAGCAATCGTAAAACTGACAGGACTAATTCACACAAGCAATCGCAAATAATTATTTGGCAGTTTTCTTAAAATATTTTCGAGTCATTTAATTACCCTGGAAAGTAATTGCAATCGTTATGTAATGCTCAAAAACAGTTGGTTCTCGTGCTGTAAACCTAAAATAGAAAGGTGACTATATACCCCCTTGTAAATAGTTTTTTTGCGCAAACGATACCGATAACGTATGAGTATTTATTTTTAAAATGCCTGAGGCACAAAATTTTACAAATAAGGAATGATTTGATTAATTCGAAGCGGCTTCTAAGGGTATTTTCATATAATAATACTGCCGGAAATTTTAAAGCACAGATGGCCGCTGCAGAAATGGATTTTATTGGAACCGGGTTTTAAATGGCCTTTTATAAAATGTTGTGTTTCATTAATATTTCTCCATAAAGTGCTGTCAATTATTTAAGCGAAAAAAATTAAGCACTATTTGCTATCTTTGTAAACTTTAAACTACAAAAATGTCCGTATCCACTTCTCAGCAAAAGTTAGAAAAGTTAACAAATATTACTCAGGGTTTTCAAGCTTTTTTATACGACTGTGATGGCACTTTAGCAGACAATATGCAGGCGCACAAAGACAGTTATGTAGAAATAGCCAAAGAATATGGTATTGATTTAGACGATAATATTATTGATGAATTAGCCGGATGGCCTACGATTTTAGTAGCGACAGAAATAGGAAAACGTTATCATAAGGATTTTGATGCCCATGAATTTGCCGATAAAAAATCGAGGCTGTTTTTTGATAAGTTTATAGATAAGACTTTGCCGATAGATTTTGTTACGAATCATTTATTGGCACATGTGGGAAAAGTGAAGATTGGTGTTGTTTCCGGTGGCCGTGCCAAAACGGTTTCAAAAACGCTGGAAACATTAAATTTACTGGACAAAATAGATGTACTGGTAGGAGCGGGAGATACTGAAAAAGGCAAACCGGCCCCTGATCCTTTTTTACTGGCCGCACAAAAATTAAATGTATCGCCGGAGCATTGTATCGTATTCGAAGATGGCCAGCCCGGTGTGGATGGCGCAATAGCAGCAGGCATGCAATGGGTAAGAATCGATAAATTGTAAGAGACCAGATGCAGGATTTAGAGCCATATTATAAGTGGAGGGATTATTATACTTCGGAAACTGATCCCAAAAGCCCCTTTTTTGGAAAAGTTTACAGTGAGTTTGAGTATAGCGATACTATTTATAATTTCATTATACACCCGCAATGGGATAATATCGGCAGCAGGACCTTGTTTATTAAAATTTTGTATGCCGATTATAAAAAGCATTATGCCATCATTGAATTAATTGGTGAATGGAACGATGCTATTGAGAATGATATTATGACGTTGCGAAGAAACATTACAGATGTTTTATTTGACCACGGTATTTATTATTTTATTTTAATTGCGGAAAATGTTCTTAACTTTCATAGTAGTGAGCGTGATTATTATGAAGAATGGTACGACAATGTAGCAGATGAGGAAGGGTGGATCATCTGCCTGAATTTACCGGAATCATCACAGTATGATTTCAAAAAAAAGAAACTGAATTATTACATAGAATTAAAGGAAGTAATAGACTGGAGAAAGTATAAACCGGAGCATTTATTTAAATTACTGAACGACGAGCAAAAGAAACGACTACGTTAATTAATAACTTTTAAATTAAAATTCGTTTGCAATCTTATACGTTTAATAATATTGAAAACAGCCAGCCTTTTAAGGTCGCTATTTTAGACATGAACGAAGGCCATGCCAACCAGGGCATGCGCTGTATCAGGGAAATTGTACAGCAGTTTGCAGTTGCACATAATATTTCTATAGAAGTGACCGAATTTGATGTGAGGGTTGAAAAGGAAATTCCTGACCTGAGTTTTGATGCGTATATCAGCAGCGGCGGCCCCGGCAGTCCCCTGGATAGTATCGATACGGATTGGGATATTGAATTTACCGGTTGGATCGATGAGGTTGAACGTTACAATAAGCAAAGTGAAAATACAGATAAGAAAAGCATCTTCTTTATCTGCCATAGTTACCAGATCGCTTGCAGGCATTACAGTGTAGCGAATGTGTGCAAACGCCGTTCCACTTCCTTCGGCGTATTCCCGATACATGCTTTGGAAGACGCAATTACCGAAGAACAAACTTTTGCAGGCTTAAAAAATCCTTTCTACGGGGTTGACAGCAGGGATTTCCAGGTGATTCAGCCTAACCACCAGCGGTTAAGAGATATGGGAGCCCGTATTTTATGTATCGAAAAAGAACGTCCGCATGTCGTACTGGAACGTGCCATCATGGCTATCAGGTTCAATGAGTATTTTGTAGGCACCCAGTTTCACCCGGAGGCGGATGCGGTTGGTATGAGCCTGCATTTGCAAAATGATGACCGTAAAAAAACGGTTATTGACAATCATGGTTTCGAAAAATGGCAATCAATGATCGAACAATTGAACGATCCCGAAAAAATATTGTACACGCACGACCACATTTTGCCAAATTTCCTCATGGAGGCTTACAAAAAGAAAGTAGAAGTATTTGCTTAATTTTTTAAAGTGTCTGAATTATAAAAAAATATGAGTAACATTCCAGGATGTTGCTCATATTTTTTTATAAGTATACCGGAATTTATAACGATTATTTATCGGTTCTTAACAATAAATAAACTATAATTTTGCTGCACTAAATGAAGCACTTAAGAACACTTAATAAATATTTTTGGAAATACAGGGTCCGGTTGATCTCCGGGTTGTTTTTTATTGTTTTAAGTAACTACTTCAACGTTATTGCGCCCAAGCTTACTGCCTACATTGTCGATAAGGTACAGACTTTCCTGCCATCGCAGAATAACGCGAATGTTCAGTTTACCGCACATAAAAATCAAACCGACTATTTAGTCAACAGCATCATCGGGCAACTGGAACAGTCTGACTGGACATTTTCGAAGGTTGTGTCTGCCTGTGCCATCATCATTTTAATCTTGGCCATTCTCCGCGGATTGTTTATGTTTTTTATGCGGCAGACCATTATTGTAATGAGCCGCCATATAGAGTATGATCTGAAAAATGATATTTATAAACAATACCAGGCTTTGGATGCTTCGTTTTATAAAAAACATGCGGTAGGCGATTTAATGAACCGTATATCGGAAGATGTGAGCCGTGTAAGAATGTATTTCGGGCCTGCCATTATGCAGACCATTAATATTCTCACTATTATTATTTTCTGTTTGTACAATATGTTTCAGAAAAGTGCCGTACTCACCTGGTATGTATTAGCACCTTTACCGGTATTAGCAGTGATCATCTATTTTGTGAATGCAATTATCAGCCGGAAAAGTGAGAAAATACAGGCTTTATTGAGTGATGTTACTACAAATGCCCAGCAATCATATTCCGGCATCAGGGTTATAAAGAGTTACGTGCAGGAGCATTTTATTAAAGAAAAATTCAATGAGCAGAGCAACCAGTACCGCCAGTCCGCTTTAAGCCTTGCCAAAGTAGAAGCGCTTTATTTTCCGGCAAACGTCTTATTAATAGGTATCAGTACGTTGGTAGCATTGTTGGTGGGAGCGCTGTTCTATCATAAAAACCTGGCTGCGGCCGGTGCCGGCCTGGTAATGCCGCATCCTGAGATCACGCCCGGTACAATAGCAGAGTTTATCCTGTACCTCACCATGCTCAGTTTCCCGTTCAGCGCTATTGGCTGGGTCACCAGCATTGTGCAGCGCGCGGTTGTTTCGCAGCGTCGTATCAACGAGTTTTTATTGGAAAAACCTGGAATTGCCGATAATGACATTAAGCCGCAATTTGATACCGGCTCTGTAGCCGTATCATTGAAAAATGTAGATTACATCTATGAAAATACCGGTATCCATGCGTTGAAAAATGTCAGTTTGGAAATACCGGCAAAAAGCCGTGTGGCTATTTTAGGTAAAACGGGTAGCGGCAAATCAACGCTGGCAAATGTGATCATGCGCCAGTACGAAATTAAC
The DNA here is from genome assembly GCA_027854065.1 of Polluticaenibacter yanchengensis. Lineage (GTDB taxonomy): Bacteria > Bacteroidota > Bacteroidia > Chitinophagales > Chitinophagaceae > Phnomibacter > Phnomibacter yanchengensis. The sequence goes on from JAQGEF010000003.1 coordinate 163,488, forward strand.
GATGGTACAATTTTGTTCAATGATAAAGACATTACAAATTACGGCCTGCAATACCATCGTCAGTTAATCAGTAATGTACCGCAGGAAGTTTTTTTATTCAGTGATACCGTTAGACAAAATATTGCTTTTGGTTCGGACCGGATAAATGATGATGACGTGATAGCAGCCGCTAAAAATGCGGTGATCCATGAAGAGATCCTGAAATTCCAGAATGGTTATGATACTGTAGTAGGAGAGAGAGGCGTTACATTAAGCGGCGGGCAAAAACAAAGGATCTCTATTGCCCGTGCTATTTTAAAAGAGGCGCCCGTTGTTATTTTTGATGACTGCCTGAGTGCTGTAGATGCCAAAACAGAACAGGCAATTATTAAAAACCTGGATGAGTACCTCACCGGTAAAACCGCTTTCATTATTACCCACCGTATATTCTCATCACTTAATTTCGATGAAATTATTGTGATGAATGAAGGGCAGATCGTAGAAAGAGGGAATCATGAAACCTTACTGGCGCTAAATGGTGAATATGCCAGGATGTACCACCAGCAGGTAACAGATGCCCGTTAGGATTTATTGTTGATGCGAACCGTACTTTGATATATATTTGATGGTGTAAATAACTAAAAACCGATTTTATTTTATATGGAAACAGTTACAATATGGGAAAACAGGATGGCGTTCAACAGTACATTCGACGGCCATACCATTAACCTGAACGGTGAAACGGGAGCGGATGGAAAGCGTTTGGGCTTTGGGCCGAAAGCACTATTGTTAAGTGGCCTGGCAGGTTGCAGTGGTATCGATGTTGTGGAAATACTAAACAAAATGAAAGTTGAATTTACAAAATTCGAAATCGTTTGTGATGCTGACGCTGTGGAGGAACATCCTAAAATATTTAAAGATATTCATATCACTTACAAAATAAACGCAGATAAATCCAATGAGGATAAAGTAAGACGCGCTATAGATTTATCACTTGAAAAATATTGCGGTGTGGCTGCTATGCTTCGCAAAAACAGTGCGATTATTCCCAAATTGGAATTTATAGATTAAACATTGGGTTAAGTAATATAGAAGGAGCGTGAAATTCATGCTCCTTTTTTCTTTTGGGGCTGTCAACATTTTACTATTGCCCGGCATGAGTTCAGGCTACAGCCGGCGCGGTATTTTGTACGCTGTCTTACCAGGTTCAGTATTGCTTTTGAAAGGTCCATGTTTTGTTTTGACAGGCGTACAAAATACTGGCTCGTGCCTCGCCACCTGCTGTATCCTGCAGCCTTTGGGCAATTGAATAATGGTTGAGCGGTATAAGAATTGTTCTGTTAAATATAAAAAGCCGGTAATTCATTACCGGCCCGGATAAGTGCAAGTCACAAAACACAATGGAAAGTTTTATTCGGCTTGCATGCCAAAGCGGCCCTGTGTTCTTAAGCGATCACCGAAGAAAATAGCGTTAGTAAATAAACGGTCAGTACCATGCCAATGGTGCCTGTAGGTTGGGTCTTCTGCAAAAAGTACCACAGAACCCTGGCCATGCTGACCGATTAAAATGGCAGCTTTATTGCTGAGATTATTGACAATTTCGTAAGAGATAAAGCCGCTGATATGAGGTTTACCCGTGAACTGTGCGACTGTCGCAAACTCATTCTTACTCGGATTTAAAATGGTATTGCCTATTTTGTTGACAAATAACTGGCGGCTGGTTAAGCCATAGCCGATCGGGTTTGTGATATCTATATCAGCTACCAGAATACCACTGCCGCCTCTGCCACCAATTCCTTTGTCTTCAAAGTTTTTGCGTTTAACCGGCCCCCTGTTCCTGGCGGCAGAAGAATCTACAAATACCTGTTCTTTTACCAGCCCGTTTTGGATGGCCCAGGCCGATGAACTGCCGAACGTAATTAAGGTATTGCCTTTGCTTACCCAGTCTTTTAAATTATCGGTTGCGGCTTTAGAAATGCCGCCGCCTTGTGCGGATGTCAGTACGATGGTATTGTACCTGTCCAGGTTGGTGCGGTCTAAAGATGCTGCATCCAGTTTGGTAGCCGGTATGTTCAAGTGTTGGTCTAATAAGAACCAAACCTGTCCGACTTCTCCGACATTTGTGCCGGGGCCTGAAATGATGGCTACTTTTGGCTGAGTGACCGCCGTAATATTGTTACTGCCTAAATCGATACCGGTTACACTGAACCCTGTACCGGCAGATGAAAAGGTGACTTCTGCTAATTGCGCGGCCTGGTTAATGAAACTGTAAACAGAATCTGCCGGGAATTTTTGAGAGGCTACCGGAATGACCAATGAACCGTAGCTAAAGGTTTCTTTGCCGTTGTTGGTGTTTAAAGTAAATGCTTTGGCACTTGCCTTTACAATCAATCCTTTTTCTAATAGATAGTTTAATGCTCTTGGTGCGTTGTATTCGCTCCAGGGCAGCAAATAGGCATAGTTGGTCTTGCCGCCATTGACACCATATTTTATATCGTTAACGGTAGAAACCTGGCTGCCTTTTGCGGTAACTGGGGTATTGATTCTGGCATATTTTAAGCCATAAGCATGTGCAATGGACCAGGCGGTAGTGCTGTAAAATGTAGTGGTATCTTTAAATTTCGTGGTTTCATCAAATACGGAGCTCACGATACGGTAAAAAGGCTGGTCTGTTGGTACAAGGTAGGCACTTCCTTTTTCAAATGTTTTTCCTTCTGCAGTAATATTACTGTTGAGTTCAAAAACCTGTAAGCGGTGTTTTAAGACCAGGTTCAACAGTTTTTTGGTTAATGTTTTGTCTTTGGCATCGCCAAAAACAAAAGCGCTTGTACCACTGGCTTTGCCTTGTGCAACCGCTGAGGTGAAAAAATCTTTTTGCAATTTAAAGAGGCCTTTCTTTTCGGCTACTGCACCGCGAACAGTGGCAATGCCCGATGTTACCTGGTTGCGAATAGTGAAATCGAATGTCACCAACCCGTTTTTGCTTTCCTGTGCAATGCCCCTGGAACTGCCTTGCTCGAAAGTAACGCCAACCGCTCCAAAATAATCGGGGTAGGTAGAGCCGTAAACAGGGGCTAAATTATCGAAGGCTTCTTTTGTAAAATATAAGCTGCCGATCTCGTCCAATGCCTGTACATGATACTTTGCCAGGGTGGCATTGAAATCGTAAGAGGATTGTGGGAGCAACAGGCTTTCATTACCGGGAGGAGTGGGCTCGAAGTAATAGGTGGAATTAGTACCCATTTCATGAAAATCTATCTGGACATTGGGATACCATTGGTGGAAAAAATCCAGCCTGTTCTGACTTTCTATTTGTTCTGCACTCAGCCAGTCACGGTTTAAATCGGTTAAGTAATGGTTGGTGCGTCCGCCGGGCCATGCATGGTTATGCTCTAAGTCGGCCGGATCTGCTACGGTGGTAATGGATTTGAATCCGTTGTGCCAGCTTGCAGCACGGTCCCTGCCATCCGGATTTAGTGCAGGATCAATGAGTACAACTGATTCTTTGAGGAATTTTTGAGTTTCCGCGCTGGTATTGGCGGCTAAATAATAAGCGGTTAGTAATGCTGCTTCACCGCTGGATGTTTCGGCGCCGTGTACACTATAGCCTAATAAAACGACCACCGGTGCATTGTCTGCAATGGCTGGTTTGCCAGGCTCTGTAAGGCTTAAATGTTCCTGGCGGATTTGCTCTAGACGGTTTTGATTGTCTGTAGAGGTAATCGTTAATATGACCTGGTCGCGGTGTTCATAGGTTCTGCCGATTGTTTGCAGTTTGACTTTGCCGGTGGCTTTTTCCAATGCTTTAAAGTAAGCAATGATCTGGTCGTGCCGGGTATAATGGGAGCCAATGGCGTAACCCAGGAATTGTTCCGGGGTAGGGACAGATTTGTCGAATTCCGCCTGGTTGGCTTTAGGAAAATAATAGCTGTTTTGCGCATATACCTGTCCCTGAAATGTGGCTATGATGACGAGTGCGAGTAATTTGATTTTGTTCTTTTTCATAAAATGGTTTGATGCCTGTATTTTGTTGATGGTTTTTGAAATGTGGATCGCTGATAGAAATGATACTGCTGAAGGGCTGCGGTGGACAGCGGGCGGGTGCCTTAGCACCCGGTATTTATTGTAAGCCACCTAAAGTGGCTTACAATAAATACGATACCCCGCAGTACGCCGGACTGAAGCAGCATTGGTAATGGAACGACGAGCGCCCCAAATAAAAATGATTGTTTTAGGATTAAACTTAGTAACCGGGATTGTTTTTGCCTTCCAGGGCAGGGTCGGATAAAACATCCTGGTACGGTAAGGGGAATAACCAGAAATTTTTATTGGTAACACCGAGCACCGTGCCTGCTTTTTCCGTACGGACAAGATCGAACCAGCGGTGTGCTTCGAATGCGAACTCTACATTGCGCTCTTCGTCAATGGCGTTCAAAAGTAACGTTTTATCGGTAATGGTAACGGAGGCAACGTCGGCCCTGTTTTTAATGGTATTCAGATCTGCCAGCGCTAAAGTTAACAGGCCCTGCTGTGCACGTGCCTCGGCCCTTATGAGGTATAATTCCGCAATCCGGATCAGGTAAGCCGGATCGGTATTCTGGCCTTGTGTGTTGTACAATACGCCATAAACGGAGTTGCCGGAACCGGCGAGCAATGTTTTGCGTGCCCCGCCGATATTGGGATTGTTCAGTTTTGAAATAATTGTTTCCGAAGGTTTTAATGTGTATTGTCCGCCAAGGCTGGAAGGGTACCATAAATTCCAGTAGGAGTTCCTGTCGTTGGCACTGTATTTTAGTTCCAATACGGATTCTTTGGTCTGAAACGGTGTGGTGAAGAAATTTTTGTATGGTTTTACGAGTTCGTATTTGCTGTTCTGGATTACTTTGGTGGCATATTCTTCGGCACTTGCCCATTGTTTCCTGTATAAATGTAACCTGGCCCTGAGGGCGTAAACGGCGCTTTTTTGTGCCCGGGAACGGGTATTGGCATCGTCTGTCAGTAATTTTTCGGCTTCGGTGAGGTCGGCTAAAACCTGGTCGTATGTCTGCTCTATGGTACTGCGTTTGACACCTTTAATGACGCCTAAGTCGGTGGTAGGGCCAAGGAGCAGTTGCACGCCGCCCCAGCCACGGCCAAGGTCGAAATAGCCTAATGCTCTTAAGAAATAGGCTTCTCCCAATATGCTGTTTTTTTCCGTTGCGCTTAGTGCGGGATCATTGACGCCGGGCACATAGGCAATGACGCTATTGGCAGAATTGATAAGCCGGTAAATGCTTTGATAGGCGGAAACGGTGATAACATTATCCGGTGGTACGGCATTCTGATCTAATTGCAGGTACTGGCTTAGTGTGCCGTTAAAGATAACATTGTCGGCAGTAATGGTTCCCAGTGTGGGGAAATCGCTGGTCTGGTAGCTTTGTAACCTGTCGTATGCGCCAATGATGGCGGCGCGGGCGGTACCGGCGTCAATGATGGCGTCTTTTGTGGCAAGGGCATCATTTGGAGAACGCTCCAGCAGCTTGCTGCAAGAGGTGAAAGTGATGCCTAAAGTGAATACTGCGATGCCGATTTTGTATTTGAATTGTTTATTGTGAATCATGATCTGTAAAATTGAAAGGATTAGAAAGTAACATTGAGACCTACTAAAATGGTTCTTGGTTGCGGTACGGTTGCCCAATCGTAACCGGCTGTATTCTGGTTACTGCTTTGTGCACTTACTTCGGGGTCTAAACCCTTGTAGTTGGTTATTGTAAATAGGTTGCTGGCTTGTACATAGGCCCGGATGCTTTGAATTTTTAAGGACTGGTACACACTTTTTGGTACGTTGTAGCTTAATGATACGTTTCTTAACCTGAGGAATGAACCGTCTTCTAAATACCTGGAGCTGAGACTGGCTACCTGTCCGCCATAGTTGTTTGCGGCACCGCCATTTTCATTGATATTGCTCTTGTAGGTTGTTAAGCGTGGGATGTCCGTAATGTCGCCCGGTTTTTGCCAGCGTTCCAGTTGGCGTGGAATGAAACCGATGAAGTTTTGTGTACCACCATGCACTAAGAAGAAGTCGCGCATGTTCATGATTTTATTGCCCTGCTGGAAGAACAGGAAGAAGTTTAAGTTGAAGTTTTTGTAAGTGATATTGTTGGTTAACCCGCCAAAGTAATTGGGATTGGCATTGCCTACAATCTGCCTGTCTGCAGCGGTGATGCTGCCATCTTTGTTCACATCTTCGTAAACGGCATTGCCGGTTTGGGGGTCCACATATAATTGTTTGTACAGCTGGAATGAGTTAACAGGATTCCCTTCTCTTAATATGGAAACATTTCTGCCGGACGCGCCTAATGCGATGTCGGAAGCGAGTTTTTCAATTTTATTTCTGTTGAAAGAGATGTTGAACGTAGTGGTCCAGGTGAAATCTTTTGTTTCGATATTGTTGGAAGTAACGGCGATTTCAACCCCTTTGTTTCTTACTGCGCCATAGTTTTGCAGGTAAGATGTGAAGCCTGTTGGTGAAGGTGTCGGTACCTGTAATAATAAATCGTAAGTGTATTTATTGTAGAAATCGATATTGAAGTTCAGTAGTTTTTTCAGTATTGAAAATTCTACGCCTATATCTGCCTGGCGGGTGGTTTCCCAGGTCAGGTTGCGGTTTTCCAGTTGGGTTGGAGCTGTACCGGCTGTCTCAAGATAGTTGTAACCTGAAGACCATAAACCTAATGCGGCATATGGCCCGATACCGTTTTGATTGCCTGATAGACCGATGCTGCCACGGAACTTTAATTCATCGAATATATTGAGGTTCTGGATGAATTTTTCTTCGCTGGCACGCCATGTGAAACCTGCGGATGGGAAGTAACCCCAGCGGTTATCTACCCCGAACTTGGAGGAGGCATCTGCACGGATACTGGCATCCAGGGTGTATTTATTATCCAGTGTATAGCTGGCTTTGGCGAAGTAGGAAATGAGGTTGGCCTCGCTTCTGCTGGAAGAGCCGGAACGGGTAGCGGCATCGCTGATGGCTTTGATATTGTCTGTAGCAAACCCCTGACCGGATGCGCTGGTGTTCTGAATTTTTACAGTGTTGAAAGTATTACCTACCAATGCATTAATATCATGTGTATGTTTACTGCCAAAGCGTTTTACATAGGTAAGCACCTGTTCGTTGGTTAAGTACAGGGCTTTATTGGCGATGGAGGAAGCAGAGCCTTTTGCAGCGATACCGGCAACGATTAAAGTGTTGCTGTAGTTGTTTTCGAACATATCATTATTGTCTATGTTGAAACTGCTTTTGAACTTTAAACCGGGAATGATGGATATTTCCGCGTACAGGTTACTGATGGTTCTCCAGCCAACGGCATTATTATCGAGGTTGTTAATTAATGCAAGGTGATTATCGAAACTGCCTGCGCGGTTGTAAGTGCCATCAGCATTGAAAATAGGTACGTAGGAACGTGGAAAAATGGCAGAGTTGATAACGCCTGTCGGATTATTGTCATTACTGCTTACATTTCTGTAAGTCCTGGAAAAGTTGGTGTTGGTACCTATTTTGATATTTTTGGTGACGTAGTTATCATAATTGATCCTGGCAGTAATTCTTTCAAAGCCGGAGGGCTTTACAATGGATTCTTCGTTGTTATATCCTAAGCCTATATAGTAAGTGCTTTTATCGGAGCCGCCACGTATATTCAGTTCATAGTTGGCAGATTTGGCATTGCGGAAGAGCCCGGAATTCCTGTCATAAGTTGGAAGCACGGATGGATCGGGAAACGGTAGTGTAATGGTGGCAGGATCAATGCCATTGTCTTTTGCGGTGTTAATGGCTGCTTCATTTACCAGTATACCGGTTTCTTCGCCGGTTATGTGTTCAAATTTTTTGAGTGCCTGGCTTCTGCCTTGTGAAATATTGAAGGAAATTTTGCCTTTGGAGTTTAATTTTCCTTTTTTCGTATTCACAATTACAACGCCGTTTGCGCCTAACGATCCGTATATTGCTGTAGCGTTGGCGTCTTTTAAAATAGTGATGTCTTCAATGTCGGAAGGGCTGATGTCTGCTAATGGGCTGGTTTGTGTTTGGCCACCCATGCCTGTTTGTACATTGTTATTGCTATTAATAAAAACACCGTCGATAATGTACAGTGGTTCTACTGCAGCGTTGATGGAGTTATTGCCTCTTACTCTGAAAGTGATGCCACCACCGGGTACACCGCTGTTGGCGGAGACCTGTACGCCGCTTGCTTTACCTTGTAATAGTTGTGTGAAATTGGAGGAGGGTATTTCTTTAAGTTCATTGCCTGAAATATTGACAATGGAACCGGCAATAAACTTCTTATTTTGGGTACCGTAACCTGTAACGATGACATCATCGAGTTTAGAATTTTCCGACACCAGCTGAATAGTGTATTCTGATGCGTTGCGTAATTTGAGATAGTAGTTTTCGTAACCTACAGCTGAGATGTGAATGTTTTTGATATTGTCATCTACGATGATTATAAAACTGCCGTCATCATTGCTGGTGGTGGCTTTGTTATTGTTTGTTTGTATGGTAGCACCTGCAACGGGTGTACCGGTCGTTGATTCTGTAATTTTTCCTTTCACAGTTATTTTCCCGTTTTGTGCAAACGAGTTTGCCACGAGAAATACTAAGGGCACAGCAGTGGCTAATGCCTTTACGATTTTGCTCATAAAAAATATGTTTGATAGCTTTTGGTTAAGCTTCAGTAAATAATATGGGTATGTATAATTAGGGTAAGGGAAATGTTGGTATTAACAACAACAGGAAGCGATAGTAGTGCAGTTGGTGATTTGGTTGATTGATGTTCTTTGATGCAATTTTTTGTGAAGATGTCTCATTGATGTGTTTTTAATGTTCACTAAATAGATGAACAAAGTTATTATAAAAAAGTAATTCACCAAATTTTTTTTGAAATACTTGTGATTTATTCCCGCAGATGAACGCCGATTTTATTTGGCAATAGTTAAACAGGGTATCAATTGTGCCCATAATATTTGAAATAGTATAAGATCTGCATTAATTAACGGCAACAATCAGCCGCGATTATCATCTTTATTATTTATTCCCGCAGATGAACGCAGATTTAATCCGCAGGTCTGCGCAGATTTTATTTGAGAATAGTTAAACAGGGTATCAATTGTGCCCATAATATTTGAAATAGCATAAGATCTGCGTCAATTAGCGGCAATAATCAGCCGGGATTATCATCTTCGTTATTTATTCCCGCAGATGAACGCAGATTTTATTTGGCAATAGTTAAACAGGGTATCAATTGTGCCCATAATATTTGAAATAGTATAAGATCTTCGTTAATTAGCGGCAACAATCAGCCGGGATTATCATCTTTGTGATTTATTCCCGCAGATGAATGCAGATTTAATCCGCAGAACTGAGCAGATTTTATTTGAGAATAGTTAAACAGGATATCAATTGTGCTTATAATATTTGAAATAGCATAATATCTGCGTCAATTAACGGCAACAATCAGCCGCGATTATCATCTTTGTGATTTATTCCCGCAGATGAACGCAGATTTAATCCGCAGATCTGCGCAGATTTTATTTGGCAATAGTTAAACAGGGTATCAATTGTACTTATAATATTTGAAATAGCATAAGATCTGCGTTAACTAACGGCAACAATCAGCCGGGATTATCATCTTCGTTATTTATTCCCGCAGATGAACGCTAATTTTGTGTGATAAATGCTATTTAAAGTCATCTGTTACTGATTGTTATTTATTTTTGAAACGGAATATCCAAAAGGTTTGATCGAAGATAATGAGCTTAGAAAATAATAAAAAAGCGTTTCAGCTGCAAAAGTGGGTTTCCGTAGTAGGGTTACTGTTGTTTTTTGTAAAAATGGCAGGGTATTTTATTACCAAATCTGTTGCTATTTTAACAGATGCGCTTGAGAGTATTGCCAATGTTATTGCGGGCTTTTTTAGTTTGTACAGCCTGTACCTGGCTTCTCAGCCCCGCGATAAAGAGCACCCATACGGGCATGGTAAAGTAGAGTTTATCAGTGCGGCGGTAGAGGGTGTTTTAATTTCATTTTCAGGTGTTTTTATTTTGTTTGAATCTGTAAAGCGGTTAATGCACCCTGCAGAAGTGGAAAGCATCGGGTGGGGGATTCTTGCCGTATTTATCGGGGCCGTGGTAAATGGTTTTATTGGCTTACGGGCTATTGCGATAGGTAAAAGTACCAGGTCACTGGCATTAACGGCATCCGGTAAACATTTACTGAGCGACCTGTATTCGTCAATAGGGTTACTCATCGGACTAGGGTTGATGTATTTTGTTAAGTGGCCCTGGCTGGACAGTGCCCTGGCCATTATCTTTGCAGGGATTATTCTCTATACAGGCATTAAAATAATCCGGGAAAGCGTTGCCGGGATAATGGATGAAACAGATCAGGAACTATTGGAGAATATAGTAAGGATTCTCAATGAAAATCGCCGTGATGCCTGGATAGATGTGCATAACTTACGTGTTATCAGATATGGTTCAAGACTCCATATTGACTGTCATTTAACCTTGCCATGGTATTACAACCTGAAAGATGCCCACCGGGAGATTGATAAATTCAATGTACTGATAGATGATTACTGTGGCAGCAAAGTAGAATTGTTTATGCATACGGATTATTGTTTGCCGCAAAGCTGTCAGATTTGTATTTTAGATAATTGTAAAGTGCGCCAGCTGGCTTTCGAAAAACGGGTCACATTTACAAGTCACAATATTTTTGTAAACAGAAAACATAACATAAAAGATGCTGAATAAAGAAACGATAGCAAAGACAATAGACCATACCTTATTGAAACCTGGGATGTTGGTAGCAGACGTTGAAAAACTATGTGCTGAAGCAGTAGAATATGGTTTTGCAGCCGTATGTGTGCCGCCTTTATTTGTAAAAGCAGCAAAAGGATTTTTAGGTAACAGCAGTGTGAAAGTTGCCACCGTTATAGGTTTCCCGTTTGGTTATTCTGCTGTGGAATCAAAGATAGCCGAAGTTGTACTGGCTATTATTGATGGGGCGGATGAACTGGACGTCGTGATTAATTATACTGCTATTAAGAACAACGACTGGGAATTAGTCGCTAACGAAATTAATCATATTATGGTGCCGGTACGCAACAAGGGGAAGGTTATAAAAGTGATTATTGAGAGCGGGGTTTTAACGGATGAAGAGATTATTAGGTGCTGCGATATTTACGGTATTGCCGGTGTGGATTTTGTAAAGACATCTACCGGCTATGCAGAAAAAGGCGCTTCAGTAGAGGATGTCAGGTTAATACGTCAACACCTGGCGGATGCGATCCGTATAAAGGCATCCGGTGGCATTCGCACAGCAGAGTTTGCCAGTGAATTAATAGAAGCCGGTGCCGACAGGATCGGGTGTAGCAGTGGGGTGGCTATTATGAAAGGGTTGACGGCCACAGGTAATTATTAAGACTTCTTTATACATAATAAACCGGTTCCTTAATAGGTACCGGTTTATTTATTGGGCGCATGCCGTAGCAACTGTTTCAAAGCTTTGTTTCTTTTGTAAAAGTTACCGCATTCATGCCAGCTACGGCACCGGGCTATACGCAGTACACCACAGCGGCATCGCCATTTCCTTAGCTTCGCTGTTTTTTATCCTTTATGCCGCTGTGGCGTACTTTGCTGCTATCCCTTGCGCATGGTGGCAGGCAGGGCGGCGAGAATAATCTCCTTGACCGGAGCTGGCAGGTTAAAACAAAAATATCCGGCAGATAAAATAACTGCGATAGCTTACCAACCGGTTACCAGTAAATTTCTTGCCGCTTTCTCACTGCATTTTTGAAATCTGGAATAAGCTTTTGCAGCCCTCGTTTTAATAGAATTATTGGTTTCATTTAAGATATACCCGGCAATGGCATCATGGATAATATAAGCTTCCGGTGCCATTAATCCCATGCTCCAGAGCACTGGGTTGATATTGGCATTTGTTAAATGCTGCGAAAAGTATTTTTTGCTATAACAGGCTAAAACAGCCACGTTTCTTTTGGTACTGTCCTTATTAATAAATTTTTGATTAAGACTAAAATCCATTAAGCCATCATGGCCAATATAGCTGATCATTTTAGCATGGCTGCCAATACCCAGGATCTTCTTATCAATATGGACGGTGTCGTTTTTATTGCCTGAACTGCTATTCAAAAAGTCGATGGTGGCTTGTTTGATCCGTCTGCCGTCATAAGCGTCAGCAACCAGGTAATAATTCGATTTTATATGTTTGAATACAGCCCTTTCGAGTATCACTGAATCTTTCTTATAAAACTTTACCGGTTTCCAGTCTTTACTGTTTTTAAAATATGTTTTAATACCATAAGCACAACCCCAGTACAAATTATTACCGGGGTCCTGCCCGTTCCCTATTTTAGCAGGAACAGGTACAATGCCCTGGTAAGTATTGTCGCATAATGCCACATAAATATGAATGGTTTTTATGCTGGTATCATGCAGCGTTGAACTGCCGGTGGTTTTATAAGAAGGTGTTGTTGGGCGAGGCTGGCTGTTACAGCTATAAATACTGAAAGCAGCAATTAATAAAATGCAGCAGCGAGGTAAACGGACCATTTGAAGGCTTTAAAGACACTGATGCAAAAGTGGGTATTATTCCATAACTTTTTTAGTGAATAATGGTGAAAAACTATTTTACATCATTCACTATTGTAAGCTGCAGAAGACAAATTCATCACAAAAACTCAGAGAGAATAAGCCGGTGTAGAAACACCAGCCGTTTTTCTTAACCCTAAAGTTTTTTTTAAGTGTTTATTGCTTAAATACTTTTACGGTTGATATTTTTTTGCCATTCCTGATTACCAGGTTATAAATTCCAGCTGGTAAGTTTCCAATATTAATTGTTTCAGCGGCAGTATTTTTTGAGATCAGCCTCATTAAAGTTTGGCCACTGCTATTTAATAAAGCAATATGGCTTCCCTGGTTTAAATGGGATATTGTAAGCAAACCTGCAGTAGGATTCGGATAAACGTTTATGTTTATATCCGGGCAAATACTATTAGTATACAATGCATTACTATAAGTGAACTTACCATTCAGGTCTATCATTTTTAATCGATAATATCCGTCTTTTGTGATCTGCGCTGTATTGAAATGGTATTGATATTTTCCGCCATCAACTTTTCCGATAGTAGTAAAGACATTACCATTGTTGCTGAATTCTACTTCGAAATGACTGAAATTAACTTCATCGGCAGTGGTCCAGTTCAGAAGGATGTCGCAGTTGTTACTGAGTATTTTAAAGCCGGATAATACTAATGGCAGAATGTACGGTTGACTGCTTTTGGTAAACCATGCGGTGGTACTCGGATCGGTTTTGATGTTGATACTGTTATTCCTGTGAATACCATAAGAACCGGTGTAATCGCTGGTAGCAACGTTAGACCAGTTTGAGCCATCAAATTGAGAAATATATGCCAGTGCATCAATGTAATCTGCACCGGTAGTACTGCTGGTGGCCTGGTTATGGTAAAGTGTCAGATCGGCAGATATATTTTGGTTGGAATAAATATGCCATAACCTGTTCATTCCAAAACCGGGTTCATTGATTACGGGGTTTGAATGATCGCCATAATTTTTTACACTGGCATAGAGTGTACTAGCGGAAGCATTGTTAATGGTAACAGGGGTATAATCGCCATCTGAAATCCCTATTGGAAAGGTAAAACCTGCGCTATAACCTTCTTTAATCAGGTGGCTGATAATGCTGTTGTTGGTAATGATCATCCTGCTGGCAGAAAAATTACTGATGCTGGCGTTAACTGATAATTGTAAGTCACCACGGATATCAGCATCCAGCCATACATCGGCACCGTCTACCGCCAGGCTCAAGTCTTTTCCTATATAGGTAGTGGAAGTTGGATTATTTACAAACCCTGCACTGACTAATTCAGATGGAAAGTCTTTATTGAACAATTCAATGCCACTGGCATTATTCAGGATGATATTGACATCAATGCTTTTTACACCAAGATTCCCATCTATATAGGTGCGACTGGCATTATTTCCTGCTTCAGATGGGTTATATATCATTATAGAGCCGGTGCCGGTAATAGTGGTATTAGGATCAATTACTACATACTTTGAATAGATATTTAAAGTGCCGTTAATATAATGAGTACCTGAACCTATATATAAGGTTTCTGCCAAAATCGAGTATTCACCGGCATTGATATTGAGTGTCATATTAGGACCACCCCAAACTTCTTCCGAGCCTTGTGATTTTACTTTTGCTGCAAAAAATGTAGCAGATAGCACAAGAATAGTTATAAGTACCCCTTTCATTTTCTAATTATTTTATTTTTCACACGGCTTTATATTCACCGGTATAATTTGTGGTCAATTTTTCTCTGGAAATTTTTTAATCATTTAACCTTTACGCGTAGCGCTTAAAAATATTTTTTTGGTACCCGAAACCTCCATACACCACCATTTAAACTCATACCACCTGTACACAGTAGGGGTTACCTGTACCTGAACATTTGTCGTAACCACTTCAGCCTGTGTGGTGGTCCATAGTACAAGATTATCTGCATCTACCTGTAAAAAGTCATTAGTAGCTACGTTTTGGTTGAGTAGTGTTTCATTTTGGTTTACTTGGGTAGCAAATGTTTGGTAACTAACAAGTTGAGAACTGGTAGCCCTGTTGTAAATTCTTGCGTCATAATGAGTGGTACTAACGCCTTGCAAGTTCATTTCTAAGCCATCTATTAAAGGTAACGGCGTAAGGTTATTTGCAGTTACATAAGTTTTTAAATTGAAAGTGCTAACACTTGCTGTTGCAACTGGAACTGAATAATAGGCAGAGATTGATTCACCTACTTTTAAAGCATTACCATTTCCTACCGTAGCGGTACATGATTGCGAGCCAATACTAATTGGAATATTGGTTGTAACCGGCGATGTCGTTGTCGGGGTACCTGTTACTGTGTAGGTAAGGCTGCCGGCTCCGTAATTGAAATTGCCGGATTCCAAAGTGACAGTTAACCCGTTGGTAGTGGTAATTGTTTGTGAAGGGTAAGTGCCTCCATTACCCCCAATGTATGGAACAGTTAAAGTGCCGGTATATGGTGAGCCCGTAGTATAAGTATTAGGGCTTAATAAAGCATCTCCACACATTAGACTGGATATCGTGCCGGGTTTTAATGTAGAATTGTTTAATGCTAACCATTCTGTTCCATTCCAATAGACATATCCCACATATGGGAACGTCGCTTCCGCCCCTAAATTGTAAATAAAAGTACCAACTGCCGGGTTAGGAATGGTGACAATATCTGTTCTTGAAGTTAAAGAAAGTCTCGGAGGTAAAAATCCCTTATTCTTGCTTTCAAGTTCCAATACTGCGCTAGGATGTGGAAGGGAGGAACTACTGATGGTGCCGTCTTTGATTTTTGTCTGGGCACTTACAAAAAAAAATGTAAATGCACTTAGGTAAGTTGCCAATAAAAATCTTTTCATGGGTTTTTAATTTTATTTTCGGTTTAGTTATACCGCAAAATTATAAATTGAATAATTACCTTAAGTACCCTAAAACACTTACTGAATAACACCCCTTTTTGGGGGTGTTATTCAGTAAATTATAGATATATTAATATTGCTTTATTTAAAAAAAACGGACATTATGTTTGTATTACAGGATTGGAAAGAATATATTCTGCATTGCTAATACACAATGGAATGATGAAAAATTCATTATTCCGGAAATTACTAATTTGATAATTTAGTATATGCTGAAGAAATAATTTTTTATTTTCGTTACTATCCGATAGCCTCATATATTCTTTCCTTAAATCTATAATTGGTTATCTTTTTTTGTTTTTAGGTTGATATACTAAATTTGGTGATGAAACCATTATTTTTGTATATTTATTAATGAAATACCCTTTAATGAAATACCCTTGAACACGTTAAATATCAACCTGATTGTTTTATTGATTTTTTTACCTATATCTTATAGGGTCGGTATCCTCTATTTCATTATATCTAAGATTTGGCACTATTTTATATATTGATACGTTACAATTATTAATGAAAATTAGCTAGTATGAAGTTGGCTTTGTTAGATGATCATAAATTATTTACAATAAGTGTTGCAAATTTATTATTGAGTAATCAGGATATAGAACTTGTAGAAACGTATAATGAACCATTAAAGTTTATCATGAATTTGAAAGCAAAGAAATATGATATTATCATTTTAGACATTTTACTTCCGGAAATGAATGGCATGGATGTGTTGGTAGAAATAAAAAAGCAGCTTATAGACTCTAAAGTAATTATTCTAACTTCAATTATTGAAGTACCGACTTTAAAAATGACGCTGCGAAATGGTGCTAATGGTTTTCTATGTAAAGACTGTACATGTGAGGAGTTGTTTGAGGCAATTGAGAGTGTTTTACGCGATGATATTTATGTAAGCAAGAGCTTGAGGAAATCGTTTTTGAAAAATACGATTAGCAACGAAAAATCAATCTACGAATTGAGTCCACGTGAAAAGGAAGTATTGAAGTATATCTGTGATGGTAAAACAATTAAGGAAATAGCTTATATGATGGAGTTAAGCTATCATACTGTCCAGTCTTATCAAAAAAATATTATGCGTAAGTTTAATGTAAACAGGTCTGCGGATTTAATTGTTTTTGCAATTAAGAATGGATTATACAATTCCCATAATCATATTAACTAATTTATTTGATCAAATTATGGGAAAGTATCCATGAAGTCTGAATCCGGCCTTTGAAGGTTCTATATTGAAATAGCCATTTAAATGTTCAATCCTTTTTTTTATACTGTCCATGCCTATTCCATATTTAACGGTAAGGTTATTAAAGCCAATGCCATTATCCAAAAAATAAAATGAACACTGATTATTTACAAATTTAACCATGATATTAACGCATGTTGCTTTGGAGTGCTTCAGGCTGTTGGATAGTAATTCGCTGAAAATATAATACAATTGTGATGACTGGTCAGGATTTAGCTGTTTATCTAATTCATCTTTGTTAATATCTAAATCTATCTTAAGTGCAGTTCCGTTCAGTTTATTCTGCACATTAGTTAAAAAATCGAATAGATTAATGTTTACTTTAGTATTATTTTTCAGGTTATGGGAGTAGTTTCTGGATAGGTTGTACATGGCATCCAGTTCTTCACTTATATTATTGACTACGTTTAATGTTTGACTGTCGTGTAACTTGTTTTTCATATCTAATACATAGAATCTTAATGCAGCTAACGAGCTGCTAAGGTCATCGTGGATATCTTCTGAAATTTTATTCCGCTGCTGGCCAATGGCATCCTCATAAAAAGCCTGTAATAGAATTTCCTGGTGCAGCAGGGTTCTTTTTTGACGCCTGGTTGTTCTGGATATTACCAATAGGAATGCTAATAAGATGGCTATTATGATCAATGTACCTATTATAATTGATTGTTGTAATTTGTTTTTGAGTTCAGTTTCCCGGATGACTTGCTGGTATTCTAAAACATTTGTAGAACTGATTACATCGAGTTTGAAAATCTCTTTCAGTCTCATGTCAAATGAATCACGATATAAAAGATATTGTTTGGTATTATAGAGGGCTTCTTCTATTTTATTTTGTGCGTACGACAATCTGCGTTTACTTTCATACCAGTATGAAAGATATTCAGCATCAAATAATGGCACCAGGGGCTTCACTTCATTAAGGATAACTTCAGCCTCTCTAAAATTTCCTTTTTCTAAAAGCAGGTTTGCCAGGTCTAATTTAAATCTTGGGATATGTAAGTCATTTGTCGGGTTTTCAATAATTTTTTTATCAACATAATACAGCGCCTTCCTGATATATTTTTCCGCACTATCTAAACAATGCTTGGTTTTGTACAGGGATGATATATGCCAGTTAACAACGCCAAGCGCCTGTTCAAGAAATATCCTGTTACTAATTGTATCATTATAATATTGTCCTTCATTGTCAAGGAGGTAATTTTCTGCGCTTTTATAATAATACAAAGCGCTGTCATAATTATTAATCTTTGCGTAACTTAATCCTAGATTACCCATCACGCTTTGTAATACATAGTATTGCCGTTGCGTTTTTTCACAGTTCATCACCTTGCTGATGGATTCCTTAAAATATTTAATAGCAGAATGATAATCCTGTTGACCATATGAGTATAAAGCCATCAGGTTACTGTTATAACCTGTTATACAGGAATCTGCTCCAAACCTGCTTAAATACCGGCATTTATTTGCAGATTCAAAGCTTTTTATATAGTGCCCTGCTGCCTTATACAAATCGGCTTGTTCCTCATATGCTTCAATATAAATAGCCGGTAATTCATCCTCCAATTTTTCATTTTCTATAAGTGCAATTACTTTCTTTATAAAAAATAAAGCACTGTCATCATCTGGCATTTTGCTATAGTGAATTGATGAATAATTTTTTGATAGGAACAAATAATAATGACAACTATCCGCTATGCTTATATAAGGAAATGATTGGTAAAGGGAATCAAGCAGATGATTTGCTAAATCTTTATCACCAATTTGCCAGAGTTTTTGAGCTGTCTGGAAATCTTGTTTTGTAACATGTTCGGCTGTATTATTTTTTTTACAGGAAAAACATAATAATAGCATCGATGACATAAATAGGAACAGTCTCTTTTCGCAAAGAGTAAAATAACTGATGAACATGGATTGTTGTTTAAGGGGTGGTCAGGTTTTAATTTTATTGAACTAAAAGCAAAAATACGCTGATTCTCTCTATATATAATTGCTTGTATCCTAACTGGTGTTTGCCGGATTAATCCAGGTAAAATATTTACTAAAGGCCGGTATTGATTTTCATACCTGTGTTGTTACACAAATAATATTGGGATTTTTACTCGTTTGCAATCGTTTTATTCCTGACAAAAGTAGGTACTTTAAATGAACAACTACTAATTCTTAAATATTGTTATTATAATAGAGCATTTTCCTGATTTAATAAAAGCTGATGTTATCATCATTTAATAATCCAGTTCCAAGAATGCGAACACTAACTCCAAGAGTGCGGACGCTAACTCTGAGAATTTGACCATTTTCAAAAATAAAAGCCGCTGCATCTTTCGAAACAGCGGCTATATATGTAGTGTATTGATTCTTAGTAACCCATATCACCCATACCCGGAGCTGGCATAGCCGGTGCAGATTTAGGTTCTGGTTTGTCTGCAATAACACACTCGGTAGTTAATAACATACCTGCAATAGAAGCTGCGTTCTCTAAAGCAACACGGCTAACTTTTGTAGGATCGATAACACCAGCTTTAATTAATGGTTCGAAAACCTCTGTGCGGGCGTTGAAACCAAAGTCAGCTTTACCTTCTTTAATTTTTTGGATAACGATGCTACCTTCAATACCTGCATTAGTAGTTAATGTACGAACCGGTGCTTCAATGGCTTTTCTTACGATGTCAATACCCGTGTTTTCATCAGCTGTGAAACCTTTGATTTTTGCATCTAAGCTTTCTAAAGCACGGATGTAGGCAACACCACCACCAGGCACAATACCTTCTTCCACAGCAGCACGGGTTGCGTGTAAAGCATCATCTACACGGTCTTTCTTTTCTTTCATTTCTACCTCGGTAGCAGCACCAACATAAAGTACAGCAACACCACCGGCTAATTTAGCTAAACGCTCCTGTAACTTCTCACGATCGTAATCGCTGGTAGTCGTTTCCATTTGCGCTTTAATTTGAGCAACACGTGCTGTAATATCTTTTTTCTCGCCTTTACCACCAACAACAACAGTATTGTCTTTGTTGATGCTAACGCTCGCAGCAGTACCTAAATAAGATAAATCTGCAGCATCTAATTTATAACCTTGCTCTTCGCTGATCACAATACCTTTAGTAAGGATAGCAATATCCTGCAACATTTCTTTACGACGGTCACCAAAACCAGGAGCTTTAACCGCTGCTACTTTAATGGTACCACGTAATTTATTTACTACTAATGTGCTAAGTGCTTCACCTTCTAAGTCTTCAGCAATAATTAATAATGGGCGACCGGTTTGTGCAACTTTTTCCAGAATAGGCAAAATGTCTTTCATTACACTGATCTTCTTATCGTAGATAAGGATATAAGGATTTTGTAACTCAGCTTCCATTTTCTCAGTGTTGGTTACAAAGTAAGCACTGATATAACCACGGTCGAATTGCATACCTTCAACTACGTCTACATAAGTTTCGGTACCTTTTGCTTCTTCTACAGTAATAACGCCTTCTTTACCTACTTTACTAAAAGCTTCAGCAATTAATTTACCGATTACTTCGTCGTTGTTAGCAGATACAGTAGCCACTTGTTGAATTTTTTTGTTGTCATTTCCAACAGCCTGGCTTTGGCCTTTCAGGTTTTCCACGATTTTAGAAACCGCTTTATCGATACCGCGTTTCAAATCCATAGGATTAGCACCAGCAGCTACCATTTTCAACCCTTCGCCAATAATAGCCTGGGCCAATACCGTTGCAGTAGTCGTACCGTCACCTGCCTGGTCTGCGGTTTTGCTGGCTACTTCTTTCACCATTTGAGCACCCATATTTTCAATCGGGTCTTCCAATTCTATTTCTTTAGCCACGCTAACACCATCTTTAGTAATAGCAGGAGCACCAAATTTTTTCTCGATCACAACGTTTCTGCCTTTAGGGCCTAACGTTACTTTTACAGCGTTTGCTAAAGTGTCAACGCCTTTCTTCATTTTATTGCGAGCATCAATATCGAATAATATTTGCTTTGCCATATATACAGTCTATTAAATTTTTATGTAAAAAAGTTTTGCAGCTCTAAATTAAACAATAGCTAAAATGTCGCTTTCGCGCATAATTAAGTATTCAATTCCTTCAATAGAAATTTCGGTACCGGCATATTTACCGTATAAAACAGTATCTCCGGCTTTTACAGTAACCGGCTCATCTGTTTTACCAGGACCAGCAGCTACTACGATACCACGTTGTGGTTTTTCTTTTGCAGTATCAGGGATAATAATACCACCGGCAGTTTTCTCTTCTGCAGCAGCCGGTTTAATGATTACGCGATCGTGTAATGGTTTTACAGAAAATTCTTTTGGAGCAACCGGTTTTGCAGGAGCAGCAACTTTTGCAGCTGGTTTAGTAACAGCTTTTGCAGCTGGTTTTGCTGACTTTACTGACTTAGCCATAATTCTATTTTTTAATTTTATAAATTAATAATTAATAAATCTATCTGACGCAACAATTACAGCCAACATTATGCCAATGCTATTTTACGCCTTATTGACAGCCAGAGATTTATTTAATTCCTCATTCCTGACAGTAAATGCGATAAAATGCCCTGCAAAATTGTCATTTTGTAGGTGGTGTTGTAACTGCCTACAATGTCGTTTATATTTTAGCAATAAGGAGCATTTTTACAGAACCGGTTAACCTGTTTTGATTGAAAGGATATTTATAAGTTGCGGGCAAATAAATTTGAATCTATTATTTACCTTGAATATTAATGCGTAATCGGGTTAAATTTATATCTTTATAAAAGGCGACAGGATTGTTGGCAGATACTCATTAAAACAGATCATTGATTTTATGATGAAGATGAGCCGAATTTAAAATGACAGACTGTTATTGAGAATGCTGCTGATCTTACCCGGTTAAATTGTTTGAAGTTTTAAGTTGTGTTTATTTGATATGCAACATATTGTTCCAGGTGACCCTAAAACCTGGAACGGATTGTCTTTGCAGAAAATGATATACTTAATTAACCATATTAATCACTAAAAGCGACTAAATGAAAACAAAGCATCTTTTCATTTTTCTATTTTTTAATTTAAGCATTTTTATTTCAGCTTCTTTATTTGCTCAAACCTTAAAACCCGGTTTTGATAAGGAAGAATACAAAAGTACTTTGGCAATGGTGCAACGATATGCAGACTCGGCATTTCCGGGATACCCTAAAGAACCTGCCGGCTATCGTTTTGTATATTTTTCACCGGAAATGGGATTGAAAAACAAATGGGGGCTCTGGAAACGTCAGTCAGATGGTGCTGCCGTTATTAATATCAGGGGCACCATACAGGACGGCATTAGCTGGATGTCCAATTTTTATTGTGGAATGGTGCCGGCAAAAGGCTCCATAAAGTTAAAGCCGGATGAAAATTTTGAGTACAACCTATCCGATTACGATCATGCATATGTGCATATAGGCTGGCTGATCAGCTTTGCTTATTTATCTAAAGATATGCGGCCTAAAATAGATAGCCTTATTGCTTCAGGTACCAAATCCTTTATTGTTTCCGGCCACAGCCAGGGCGGGGCCTTAAGTTATTTTGTTACGGCATGGCTAAGGCAGCTACAAAAGAAAGGCGCCATTCCAAAAGATGTGCAGATTAAAACTTATTGCAGTGCGGCCCCCAAGCCAGGTAATATTTACTTCGCTTATGACTATGAAAGCCAGACGCAGGATGGTTGGGCTTATAATGTGATTAATTCTGCGGACTGGGTGCCGGAAACACCGTTTTCTCTTCAAACAGTCGGTGATTTAAACGATTCCCCGCTGGGAGATATTTCTCCCATGATAAAAAAGCAAAAATTTCCTAAGAACCTCATAATAAAATCTATCTATAAAAAGCTTAAACGCCGGCCGGAAAAGGCTGTGAAATCATACAGGAAATACCTGGGTAATTTTGTGGGTAAAATGATAACCAAATACCTGAATGAATACGAACAGCCAAATCTTGAATACAATATGTATTACGCAAGGGCAGGAAATTACATTACGCTGCTGGTAAATACTGTTTATTATGAAAAATTCCCAAAAACATCAGATAATAAGTTTATGCATCATAGTGAGTTGTCGTATTTATACCTGCTGAATATGCAATACCCGGAATTTTGAACAATGGCAGATTAAATCTAAATTCCGGGTAACTGCTTTTTCAACGCTTGGTCTTTATTGAAGGGATGTTTTATTAATTGGTATTTTTAAATGTGGATGATTCTTCTTCTGATGCAAATTTTAAATCGCGCGTATTTTTTTGAACAGCAATTGCGGAGAACATACTCAGGACAAAAGAAATAGCGTAAAATCCTTTTTCGCTTCTTGCTAAATCAGCGTTCCATAAACCAATTGTAAGCAACGCGATAGTTAATATGGTTGTGAACCAGGCGATGCCGTAATATAAATTGGTAACAGGAATCCCTTCCAACTGGTCCCGTACTGCTTTTTGTACAGAAATGGCGGAGAATAGGCCAAACATTAAAACAGTAAAATAATATCCCTTTTCATTTAATTGCATGCTGGCATTCCATAATCCTACATTAAATGCGATAATCCCTGTTAGCAAGGCTACCCAGGATACCCCGATAAATGCGGCAGACGGCCGTAAGTTTTTACTTTGATTCATTATTTATAATTTTATGAACCAAATGTATTGCCGGGTTACCAGGTATATTTTGACAATAATCAAATATCAAAAATACAATTGTTAAAACTGGTTTCTGATTCGGCTCAATGTCTCTTGTGAAATACCTAAATAAGCGGCGATAAAACCTAAGGGAATCCGCTCTAAGATATGTGGAGACTGCTGTGTAAGGTTCTCGTACCTTTCTGCTGCGGTTTTAAATTGGGCATTTACAAAACGTTCCTCCAGTCGTATATAATATTTTTCGTAAGCAATGCGCAGCAATCGTTCTATTTCGTGGTAACGATTCAATAAATGATCGAGCTTCTCTTTTGAAATCTTCCATAGTATGCTGCCTTCTACAAATTGTATATTCTCTACCGAAGCCTGACCGGTTATAAAGCTATGAAAGGAGGTGACAAAGTCGTTTTCAAAACCAAACCAATAGGTTACTTCTTTGTTATCCATAATATAATAACCTCTTACAGCACCGTTTTTTATAAAGTATAAATGCCTGCAAACCTGGCCAGCCTGTAATAAAAAATCATTTTTGCTATATACGACCTCCTCAAAGCTATCTGTAAGGGCCTCTATCGATTCCACACTTAATTTATTATAGCCTTGTATATGATTGAATAACTGTTCCATTAAATCTCTCAATTAGATTAACTAACATCAATAATAAGATTTTAATTTGGTAATGATCAGTATTACCCTGATGGAGCTTCATTGGCGACGCTCCGTTCAACATTGTGCTACTATTTAATATTCCTCAACCTTTGTTACCTGGTAGATTATAAAAAGAATGGCAGGTGAGGGATTGGAAGTAGTATCTTTTTGTCTGCTGCTTTTAGTAATAACTCTTAAATATAACCAATGAAAGGAATATTCATTGGTAGCTAATAATTACAGGCAATTAAGAAGCATGATGTTTTTTAAATTTCTAAACGAAAACGATGTTGACTAATAAAGAGAAATTTCTGGCTTTAGTATCTAAAGAGGAAACAAAAACTGTAGAAAGCGCAAATGTTCGTTTGGCTAAAAAGAATTACACCAGATTGTCTCACAAAATTGCGATTGCAATATTAACCCAGTTAGATGTATTAGGTTGGAAGCAAATTACATTAGCCACAAAAATGAACGTTTCATCTCAACAAGTAAATAAGTGGGTAAAAGGCAACGAAAATTATACATTGGAAACCTTAGTGAAACTGGGAGAGATCCCGGGTATATCTTTGATAGAAGTACCTGCGGAAAAATCAGTCATCCAGGTTCAGGTTTAGGTTTGTTCAAATTAATGGTATTTAGTTTGCGGTACTTTACAAAAGTTGTCAGGAAAATACTATCCTGGTAAAATAGCCTGGTTTGATATTATAGATAAGAAAGCCTTTACCTAATTCACTCTTTGTTTTCTGAACGCAAAATACTTTTGGCTTAAAAAACTTACCGTCACCACAATAACCGTATTAATTACTTGTGCAACTGACGGGTAGAAATGCCAAATCTCGACCATTATTTTCAGGTTGATCCAGTTTAAGACCAGGCTGAGCATGGCTGTAACAAAATAGCGGAACAATTGTTTACGGCCACGCAGTGTACTGGTAGAAAACACAATATTCCTGGCTAAGTAAAAGCCAATCGGGAAGGTAATAATGAATGCCGTAAATAAAGAAGCGGAATGGGGTTCCAGTGTAAAGAACGGCAGTTCCACAAATGTTTTATCGTAAACAAAATTGTAAAAGATGGTAAACAGGCACAAACTTAAAAGCGTATTGCCACCGCCGCATGCCGCATACCGGAATGTTTCTATAGGCATCAATCGCCTGAACGGGGGATAAAAAAAGTCAATTATTTTAATAATGAATTGGCTTAGCATGCTTTTAACTCTGTTACGTAATCGTTGATCGTTCCTTTTTAGACTTTTGCAGAAATAGTTTTCTTATAATTTGTGGGCAAATGTATAGCAATCGTTTACCTTTGCCAACTTATAATGCAAAATCTGTTTTAATTTAAATAAATACTGCACCCACCGGGGATTGCAGTAGGGATAGCAGCAAAGTACCCCACAGGCGGCAAACGTTATCAATGAATAGCGAAGCTGCAAAGACTGAATGGCCGCCGAGGAGTACTGCGGATAGCCCGGTGACTGGCCTGAACTGAAACTGACCACGGAAAGTTTGTGATGCAGGCTTTGGATAAGACGGCCAGGCAACTGCCCCGATAAAAAATAAAGCAGTAATAGAAGGCATAAAAATAATAATGATGCAAGTTTCTCAATTGATAAAAATACAGGCCCGGAAAGCATTTGCGGCATTGTACAATTTAGAGGTAGAATTAACGGATATTACGTTGAACGAAACCAAACCGGAGTTTGAAGGGGATTACACCATTGTAATGTTTTCGTTTGTTAAGCAATTACGAAAATCTCCTGATGCGCTGTGTAATGAAGTAGGTGAATGGCTGGTAAATAATAATCAGTCATTATTCAGCGGCTTTAATGTGATTAAAGGTTTCCTGAACCTTGTGATAGCCGATACTTACTGGCTGCAGTTCTTAGCGGATAACCGCCGGGCGGATTTTGGCCATTTACCGGCAAATGGTAAAAAGGCGATGATAGAATACAGTAGCCCGAATACCAACAAGCCTTTGCATCTTGGTCATTTACGTAACAACTTTTTGGGTTGGAGCGTGGCTGAAATATATAAAGCGAATGGTTGGGATGTACAAAAAACCTGTATTGTGAACGATAGAGGCGTACATATTTGTAAGAGCATGCTGGCATGGAAAAAATTTGGAGAGGGAAGAACGCCAGCATCGACCAATACGAAAGGGGACCATTTTGTTGGTGAATATTACGTAAAGTTTGAGAATGCATTGCAAGAGGAAGCAAAAGCGGTGGAAGCAGTAATCATAGCCGGTAATGTACCGGAGAATATGGATGCTGATACGCTGACAAAAGCGACACGCTTGCAGCAAATAGTGGCAGAGAATGCGGATGCAGATAAAGTGGCGGAAGCGAAAGCGGCACTGAAAGATATTTACAGGAACGCCACGCCTATTATGCAGGAAGTGCGCCGGATGCTATTGAAATGGGAGGAAGGTGATGAGGAAACATTGAGCCTGTGGAGGACTATGAATGGCTGGGTGTACGAAGGTTTTGATACTACTTACCAACGCATTGGCAGCGACTTTGATAAGACCTATTATGAAAGCAATACCTATTTGTTAGGAAAGGATTTTGTAGCTGAGGGCCTGGAAAAAGGCGTGTTTTATAAGAAAGAAGATGGCAGTGTATGGATCGACTTAACGGAAGATGGCCTGGATGAAAAACTGGTACTGCGTAAAGATGGTACATCCGTTTATATAACACAGGATATTGGATTAGCAGAGAAGAAATACGAAGATTTTCCAATGGATGTGAGTTTGTACGTGATTGGTGATGAGCAAAATTACCACATGAAAGTCCTTCAGCTGATCTGTAAAAAATTAGGGATGCCTTTTGCAGACGGTATCTTTCATTTAAGTTATGGTATGGTGGACCTGCCAAGCGGCAGAATGAAAAGCCGTGAAGGAACGGTGGTGGACGCGGACGACTTGTGCGATGAAATGGAGCGTGTGGCAGGTGAGAAAACCGAGGAATTGGGTAAGGTAAAAGATTTTACGGAAGAAGAGCTGAAACAGCTTTATAAAACCTTAGGTTTGGGCGCATTGAAGTTTTATTTATTGCGGGTGGACCCTAAAAAGCGGATGGTATTTAACCCGGAAGAGTCAATCGATTTCCAGGGATTTACCGGTACGTTTGTACAGTTCTCACATGCGCGCCTGAAAGCGATATTACGTAAAAACGAAGCGGAACCACAAGCATTTGATACGACAGCTCCTTTATTACCGGCAGAGAAAAAACTGATTGTGGAACTGGAAAAATTTTCTTCGGTTATAGCACAGGCAGGAGAGGAGATGAACCCGTCCGTGATAGCTGGTTACCTGTTTAACGTGGCGAAAACCTTTAATGGATTTGTAACCGAACTACGGGTATTACAGGCGGAAACTGATGATAAAAAGCAGTTGCGTTTATCCATCAGTCAATTGACTGGAATTGTTATTAAGAACGGTATGGCACTGTTAGGCATATCAGTTCCGGAAAGAATGTAGATATTGTTTTTAAAGATAAAAGATCCCGTTTAAGTGTTTACTAAATGGGATCTTTGTTTTAGAAGGATCCGGCAACGAGTTCCCGGTTGATCATAGCCCCGGCAAGATTACCACTTGCTACGGCATTGGCTACAGAACGCATCGGGTTGCAATTATCTCCACAAACATATATGCCGTCGATATTAGTTTTTTGAAACCCGTTGGTGTTGAATAATCCCATTTCATTTACTTCACAACCTAGTGATTCAGGTATTTTACAATGTTGCTCAAACGCAGGTCTGGCATAAACCGCATTTACCGGGAAAACAGAATCATCATCGAAAATAATTTGTTTGATATAGCCGTTTTCATGCTGCAATTTTTTGACAGAGGTCTCTATCACTGATATCTGGTGCTGTTTTAATTTCTCAGCTTGCTCTGCTGTAAATTCAGCTTTTCCGTTTGTAAATATGGCCAGTTTTTTAGTTAGATTGCTCACCAGCTGGGCATAATGGTATGCAAACTCGCCATTGGCTAAAATGCCCGTAATCTCATCTTTTACTTCATACCCGTGGCAATAAGGACAATGGATCACGGAGATGCCCCAACATTCAGAAAAACCTTCTACCGGTAACATGATATCCTTTATACCTGTAGCAAATACCAGTTTTTCTGCAAAATAGGAATACCCTTTTTCTGTATTTATAACAAACCCGCTACCGGTTTTGGTGCCACTTATTGCAAGGTCGTTTTTAAATTGAACGGTATCATATTTCAATACCTGGGCTTTGGCAACCGAAGCGATCTCTGCCGGCTTAACACCATCCTGTGTTATGAAATTATGAGAATAAGGTGTTTGCCGGTTACAGGGCAAGCCGCTGTCTAATATAAGTACATTTCTTAATGACCTTCCTAAAGCCATGGCTGCAGAAAGTCCTGCATAGCTGCCGCCAACAATGATGACGTCGAAATGATGGTTTGTATTCATTATTTGCAATTATGTTGCAAAAATAATAATAGTTTCTATTTATTTGAAACTTTGTTGCAAATAAATTTATTGGGTAAGTGATTTTAATACTGACATTTTAAATTGGTAAACTTCTTCAACCGGTGCCGTCTTCCTGCTTACTTTCCTGGTCGGTGGTAGCTTTACCAATCGCATTTATTCCATACTGACCATGACAGTTATTGTGTTATTAAAAAAGATATTAGCAGGATATTGTGCTTGCCAAATGGATCAATTTTATAAGGGCCGGCTATTTGAATTAATCTTATTTTATGCTTAACGTAGGAATATTAGGATTGGGCGAGGGTAGAAGTACCATGAGCGCCGCACTGGAAAGTAAAAAAGTAAACCTGAAACTGGTTTGTGATTTAAGTGAAGCCATGTGCCAGAAGCGAGCGAAGGAATTTGGCTTTAATAGTTATACCACCAATTACCAGGATATGCTGGATGATGCTTCTATAGACATCATCTGCATTTATACCCCGGACCACCTGCATGCAACACATGTAACCCAGGCACTGGAAGCTGGAAAGCATGTCATTTGCACCAAACCATTTATTGATGATCTGGCCGATGCCAAAGCATTATTGGAGGTAGCGGCGCGCACCGGTAAAAAAGTATTTGTTGGTCAAAGTTCCCGTTTTTTCGAACCGGCAAAACGCCAGCGTAAAGATTTTGAGGCGGGTGAAATAGGTGAATTAATTACCATTGAGTCGCATTACCATGCAGATCATCGCTGGTTTTTAGAAAAGCCATGGGCATTGGAAGATAAGTTTAAATGGTTGTATGGCGGTCTTAGTCACCCGGTTGATTTTATCCGCTGGTACCTGCCGGATATAGAAGAAGTAATGGGTTATGGTATGATCAGTGCGAATGGTAAAAGAGCAGGATTGAAAAATGAAGATACCATGCATTTTATCTTTAAGGCAACTGACGGCAGAATCGCACGCGTGAGCGGCGCCTATACCGGCCCGACACAACCAACGGACCGCGATAGCGGTATGACAGTGATCTTACGTGGTACCGAAGGTGCCAGCCAGGCAGATTATCATGAACTGCGTTATGCGATCACAGATAAGACAGGTGAGGAGCGCATTGTTCGCTGGGGAGATGCTACGTTGAAATATTATTTCCGTTTCGAAGGCCAGAGCCATCATGCCGGGGAATACCAGAATTACCTGGAATACTTTGCAGATAGCATTGAGAACGGTTATACAGCTTATCCTGACGTGAACGAAGGTATCGGGACCATTGCATTGCTTATTGCGCTGGACAGGACATTGCAAACAGGAATGCCAGTAAAAATTAAAGATATCCTTGCTGAGTATGGGCTGTAACTTCAGCTAAGGGGGCAAATAGCTGTTGCAAAAGTATTACTTATTTGATGGGGCTTTCAGCGCCTGAATAAATATAAGGCAGTTGTTCCGGCTTTTGGCAGTAGTGCGCCTGCCACGCACCAATGCCTGCACACATGGCGCAGCTACTGCTCCCAATCCGGCAGCCCTTCAGCATTTGTAATACTATTGAGCAGATCGCAGAAAATAAAGAGTATGTGTAAATGTGCAACTGTTCCCGCACAGAATAAAAGTAAAAGCGGCAATTTTTTGAATTGCCGCTTTTTTATGTGCCGTTATTTTTTCAAAATCCGTTTTTCCAGATCTCTCCAGTCGTAATAATGGAATACTTTCCCATTACTCATTGCTACAAATAAACCATTTGGAAACTGATTATTTAAAGAGATATTTGTAACGTCGCTGCCATCACTCTCAATGGTAGACATTTGGATTTTGGTAATCAAATTGTGTTGATGAATATTACCGCTTCCTTCTCGTGGGTATACCATAAAGGAATTATCCTGTTGGTTGGAGACTAAAATATAACCTGTAGAGTCGCCTGTTTTGTAAATAGAAATCCCTTCATGGTCATCTGTAAAGCCGGTAGTACCAAAGAAGGCTAATTCTTCATTGCCCTTTGCCGGATCAGCATAATATTTCCTGATGCCGCTTTGCTCGTCTGAATAGTAAACAAAACCGTTTTCATTATCCACGGCAATTGCTTCAATCTCCTTTTTCGCGCTGTATTTTCCGAACTTGCGTACTACATTGGCGGTTACTGTACCTGCTTTACCATCTAGTTCATACTGCCATAAATAACCATCTGCCGGACCGTTTTTACGGCCCACTATCGCATATATTTTTTTGTCCGGCGAAGTATATAACGCGATGCCCATCCCTTCATTGAAGCCTTCTCCTTTTTCGCCTTTAAAAATTTCAATACCGCCATTATCTATAAATGCCAGGTCAGGCAGGCTTACAATACGGATCTTATTTGCTTTTCTTTCTGTAAATACGGCAATGTCTGTAGGCTTGCTGTTTAATGATAAGCCATAAGCGATATCAATATTGTTAGGACGCTGTAAGCCGGTTAGTTTTTTTACGATTTTGCCATTTAGATCAAAAGCATAAATACCGCCACCAGTTTCTTTATCCGTTCCGATGATAAGGCTTTGTGCTTTATCTGTCGGGTGCAGCCAGATAGCCGGGTCGTCTGTATCAAACTCAACCGTATCTGTAATGATCACAGGTTTAAGCGGGGTAATGGCATCTGCTAAGTTCCCCGTAGTTACTTCCGGTTTTGCAGCAATGTCTTCTTTCGGTTGGTTATTGCCACATGACTGTAATAAACAGGTAGCCACTAAAACCGGTAATATCAATTTTACTTTCTTCATTCTATTATTCTGTAAAGCAAAGTTGCATTATCTGTATCATAACAGGTACAGATAGTGCAACTTTGGTGATTTGTTATTTTAAAATATCGAACTTAACACCCATGGTGTATCTTGGCATATAGTATTCCATTTGCATGGTACGGCTTTTAATACCCTGGTAGTAACGCAATGCCTGGTTGGTAAGATTGTTCGCTTCTACAAATAAGCGGAAGTTTTTGGTGAATTTATAGGAAGCGTTAGCGTCCAAAAACAATTGCTTATCATAGTAGCGGTCTGCAAAAGCGGAACCACCCAATTCATCTATATATGCTGCAGCATAGTTAAGAGAAACCCTGGCAGAGAATACTTTATTTTCCCATGATAAAGATGCGTTAAACATGTGCGGTGCAGTACCTGGCAACATAATGCCTTCCCTTAATTCTCCGTCATTATTATAGATACCTTTTGCTTTGGATTTTGTATAAGTATAGTTCGTATAAATACCGAATCCTTTAAGGAATTTACCAGGTAAGAAATCTAACTGGCGTTGTAAAGCTACTTCAAAACCATAGACATCTACGTTCTCCCCGTTTCTGTATTGAGTTAACAACCAGTTTTCGCCAGCCGGCACAGGATTCGTCAGGTCCGGGAAAGTAGTGGCAAACTTAGCGGTAGTGAAGGCTTCATCACGGTGTTTATAGATGAAGTTGTTTATCTTTTTGTAGAAAGCACCACCGGAAATCAAACCTACAGATTTGAAATAGTATTCTGCCATTACATCATAGTTCCATGCGAAAGCTGCTTTAAGGTCCGCGTTACCCGCATCTATTTCCTGGTCGCTTGGAAGTAAGTTCACATACGGGGATAAGCTGTAGTAGTTAGGGCGTGCCGTAGCAGTAGATACCGCTGCTCTTAAAATGAAGTCCTCATTTATATTATACTTCAATGTTAAACTCGGGAATATATTCGCATAAGTGTTTTTCACTTCGCGTTTGCCCGTAAGGTCTTCGCTATCTTCTGTCACATTTGCAGAATAGTCAATATGCGTTTGTTCTATCCTGGCACCAATGATGTAAGATAATTTATTGGTGATATCCTGGTCCCAGCGAACATACCCGCCAATAATTCTTTCTTTAGCGTTATAGTTTAACGGCAGGTACTCACCTGGTACTGAAGTAGCTTCAAACAGGGAGGTATTGGTTAAATTCAACCCGCCAAGAAATTTAGCTGAAGCAAATGTACCAGGTACATATCTTGAATCCGGCTGCCAGTTTTTTCCATCGAAAGTGGTGTTCGGTACAACCGCTAAAGTAGCTAAAGCATTATTTAACGGTTCATATTCGTTAAATGTATTATTGCGCACTTTGTTTTTAAAACGGACAACACCACCAAATCTTAAGCGTCCTTTCTGACCGTTAATAATACTCAGCGGTACTCTGAAGTTTACTTTAGCAGAAGCATCTTCCTCGTAGGTATCATCTGTATTTTCGGTCAATTCACGAAATTTATTGGTACTCAGGTCAGCACTGTTTGTTGGTATAAATATCGGGCGTTCCGGTGTGCCAAAAGAAGTATAGTTATAAGTACCGGATTGAAATTCTATATAACGTTCGTTAGGCCGGTATTCTCCTGCACGGGAATAGTTTACGGTCCAGTCCATATCCAGCACATTACCAAACAAATGATCTCCGCGTAAAGAATACTTCTGAACTTTTTGCTCTTCCAGTCGTCTATTGTCCACCCTGTTGTTATCTATACCACCTTTGGTCTGGCGACGGACAGTACCGGTAAAACCGATGATGTCCTCACCATTGTACACAGGCTTAATACCACGGGTACGGGCACGGAAACGGTTTTCCCAGTCATCACGCCAGTTGTACATGGCGTTGAACGTAAGCTGGTGCCTGTTGTTTATTTTATAATCGAATGCTAAAGCCGCACTGCGCCTTGTTCTTTTTACATCATACTTGCGAACGTCATGTTCTTCTACATAAGCATTTCCAAATTTATCTTCTACCCAACTGGCTTCTACATTGTCTGAACCGAAATCGTTCATTTTATAAGAACCGCTGAATACGACACCTAGTTTGTTTTGTGCAAAACGGGTACCATAAACCAGGCTGGCATTGTAGGCACCACTGGTACGGATGGGATTATAGCCACCGGAAAGGGTAGCGGATAAACGTTGCCCGTTTGGTGCTGCTCTTGTAATTAAGTTTACAGAACCGCCAATCGCATCGGCATCCATATCCGGGGTCAGGGTTTTGTTTACTTCAATTGTCTGTATCATATCGGCAGGAATCAGGTCCATTTGTACTTTCCTGTTATCTCCTTCTGCGGAAGGTATCCGGTCGCCGTTAAGTGTTACGGAGTTCAGTTCAGATGCTAAACCTCTCACAATAATGTTACGGGCTTCACCTTGGTCGTTTTGCATGGTAATGCCGGGAATTCTTTTCATCGCATCGCCAATATTATCATCCGGGAAACGGCCTACCTGGTCTGCCGATACAATGTTGGTGATATTGGGATTGTTTTTTTGCTGGTTCAATGCTTTGGCCTGACCTCTTAAACGGTCACCAATAACGACTACCTGCTGGTTGTCGCTGTCGGATTCTTTAAGAACAATGGTGATAGCGGCTGCTTTATTATCTTTTGCAGATACTTTTTCGGAATGTGCTTTATAGCCTATATAAGATACTTCCAGTGTGTAGTTATCTGCTACCGGAACATTCAGGAACTCGAACTTTCCATAAACGTCGGAAATGGTGTACCTGTTACCGGGATTAAGCTTGATAGTAGCTCCGGGTAATGACAGCTTTTGCTCATCCATAATTACACCGGAAATAATTGCTTTTTGCGCATATAAACTAATGCCCAAAATCATCATTAAAAATGATAGTAGAAATTTTCTCATAGTCGTTTAAAATATGCTGCAAAACTGCTTTATCATTTTTTAAATGCTGTTAACCCTGCTTTACGGTTAGGCTATCAGAATAATAAATTAGTGTTATAGAATTGTTACCGCCTGGTTTTGCTATTACAGGTATATCCTGTGTTCAGTTGGTTGGCTGTTTATATTGTCGAAGTACACCATTGGGTTATCTGCCCGGGTGGATTTTGTTGGAACGATTTGTTTTTGCGTTATTATTTTTTGAAATAATATTTGTGTCTGTTTACCCGTTATGATATCTTTATTTTAAAGCCTTTTTATGAAAAAGAAATTTCTTTGTATTGATGGTGGCGGGAGCCGTGGTATAATACCGGCTACGATAATGGATTGTGTTTTTAATGATACGGGCGTACATCCTCGTGAGGCATTCGATCTACTGGCTGGTACTTCTACAGGTGGTATTATCAGCATCGCGTATGCGTTTGGTGTGCCTACAAGCGTGCTGGTTGATTTATACCTTAAGAAAGTGCGCGAGATCTTTCATGAGAATTTTTTGGACAGGGCGCAGACGGGGGATGAAATTTTCCAGGCTAATTATAAGAACAGGAATTTTGAAATAATACTGAAAAACATTTTTGGGGAAGCCACTCTTGGAACATTACAATCGGACAATGCCTTTGGTGGAAAAGATAAGGACCTGATGGTTTGTAGTTTTGACCTGTCTCCGGATGTACCAAATGATGATAATAAAAACTACAGGCCATTAGTAGTGCATTCTAATTATATACGTGATAAGGATATTAAACTGTACGAACTGGCATTAATGACTTCTGCCGGGCCGACATACTTTCCTATTTATAAGAAGAAATATATTGACGGCGGAGTTGCTTTAAATAATCCAAGTATGGCAGCAGTGTCGTATGCGATCAATAATGGGAAAGATGAGGAGAAAATGAGCCGTTATCCTGATGGCGTAAAGAAAGGACTGGAGTTAGGGACCAATGATATTGAACTGTTATCGTTAAGTACAGGTACGAGTAATAAAACCAGGATAGAAGAATCTGTTGTGAAAAACGGTAACTGGGGTAAATTGAAATGGTTGGGGTATTTGCCGGACCTGCTAACCGAAGCGAATATGCAGAGTACAAAATATTATGTGAAGCAAATTCTGAATGATGATCAGTACTGCAGAATTGAAGCTTATTTTGATAAATCGCCTAACCCGTTATTAAATAATCCAAAACTGGATATAAGTATGGATACAAAACAGGAAAATATTTTGCTTGCGCTTCATGAATATGCTATTGAAATTTATAACAAGAATAAATCGAGGATCTTAAAGTTTATTGAGGGATGATAATACTTATCCTTTGTCCTCTCCAAGGGAGATAAAAGTATGCTAGTGCCGGCAGTATTAACAATCGTAATTGATGTTTGTGTCATGTAGAAGTTTTGATGAAGCCATAATAGTTAAATAGAAATTCAGCTGATGCCCGGCTGCGGGATATGAAGGGTGGCGAGGTACGAGCCAGTGCACAGCACCGAGCGTGAGCGAGCCTGTAATAGCCCGGACTAAAGTTGGGAAGAATTGTAAATGATGAAAGCCCCGAATAAAAAATAAAAAACTAATATTGCAGGGTAAGTTTTTGTTTATGATCATTTCTATTATAGTAGCGGCATCTGATAATAATGTTATTGGCAAGGATAATCAACTCTTGTGGCACTTGCCTGCGGACATGAAATTTTTTAAAAATTCTACATGGGCATTGCCGATTATTATGGGTCGCAAAACGTTTGAATCGCTTGGGAAGCCACTGATGGGCAGGGTAAATATTGTGATGACGCGGCAGAATGTGAATTATGGAGAGGACGTGATTGTGGCTTCGGATATTGAAGAGGCCTTGAAAAAAGCGCAGAGTTTTAAAACGAATGAAATTTTTATCATTGGCGGCGGGGAAGTGTATAAACAGGCATTCCCGTTTTGTAACCGAATTTATATGACGCGGGTGCATACGGTGATAGAAGGGGATACTTATTTCCCGGAAATAAATACCAAGGATGATTTCAGCCTTATAAAAACCAACAGTTTTGCAAAGGATGATAAGAATCCTTACGATTATACTTTTGAATTGTGGGAGCGGCTTTTATAGCATGGGCTCAAATT
This sequence comes from Polluticaenibacter yanchengensis, assembly GCA_027854065.1. Classification (GTDB taxonomy): domain Bacteria; phylum Bacteroidota; class Bacteroidia; order Chitinophagales; family Chitinophagaceae; genus Phnomibacter; species Phnomibacter yanchengensis. Next base: position 199,806 of record JAQGEF010000003.1, read on the forward strand.
TTTTTACCGGTAAGGAAATGTAAAATGTAGTACCTACATTTAATTTGGATGTAAAGGTGATATTGCCGTTTATACTTTCTACAATGGCTTTACAAATAGCTAACCCAAGGCCGGTACCACTGTTTTTGGTGGTGAAATTGGGCGAGAATATTTTGTTCAGAAGTTCTTGGGGGACTCCTTTGCCATTGTCTTTTACTTCTATATCTACGGTGTCCGATGCTTCATTATTGACAATGGTAATGGTGATGGTAATCTTTTGATTGTCCTGTGCAGCTTCAAACGCATTTTTTATAAGGTTGGTAAATAACCTGTTTATCTGCGTTTTGTCTGCAAATAAGATAGGATTTTTTGATGGTTCGATGATATTCACTGTCCCGTTATTTACCTGGTTGAGGGTTTCTAATTGTCTTAAAACATCCAGTAATGAAAACTCTTCGGCAAACACTGTTCCGATATTGGCGAACTGAGAAAATTCGGTGGCAATATTACTAAGGTGGTCAATCTGTTCAATGATAGATGTGGTGACTTTCTGAGTGAGTTCATTGATGTTTGGCTTGTTTTCAGTAATCGATTTATTGAGATATTGCAGGTTCAATTTGATTGGCGTTAACGGGTTTTTAATTTCGTGTGCTACCTGTTTGGCCATTTCTTTCCATGCAAGGTCTCTTTCTGTTTTTGCCAGTTGCTTTACACTGTTTTCCAGTTGAACGATCATCCGGTTGTATTGTTTTACAAGAATGCCTATTTCATCGTTATTCGGCCATTCTATCAGTTCATTGTTATTGCCCAGTTTTACCATGCGCATTTTCAAAGCTATTAGCCTGAAGTTTTTGGTAATGTTTTCCGATATCCAGAAGGCGATGCTTCCGGAGATGATAAAGATGAATGTAATAACATTGATCAATATGATGAGAAACCCGTAAATCTCTTTGTTTATTATATTTTCCGAAGCATAAAATGACAACTGAAGGTAGCCTTTTATTTCGTTGTCCGGTGACTTTAAAGGTTGATATATGCTGGAATATTTAAGGTTGCCAATACTTTCATCTGCAATGACCCTATACCTTTCATTGTTTTTAAATTTTGCCCAGGTGGTTGGGTTAATCATTGGCCCCATTATTTCTTTTGCAAAAAGGACATTTTGGGTACTGAGTTGTATGTACCCGTTTACATCGTAAAGATTGGCATCAAGGTCGTTGACCTTACAAAAATTGCTGATGGTTTTCTGTATGGAGTAATTCAGATTGCCTTCATTCCCGTTTTCTTTTATGCGTATAAATTCCCTGTCTATATTAGTATCAAGCTCTTCTATTTTGGACACAAGTTTTTTTACAATATCGTTGTGGTACTGGTTAATGAAGAATGATATGGTGAAATAGGCGATGGTAATAAAGACGATTAACAATATGACCAGTATACTGGTATTTATTTTTTGTTTAATAGTTAAACTCAGATTTTTGAGCCTGATATTTTTATGTTTAAAATTGGATGTGTTGGCCAATAAAATGAGCAATATAAAAATGATGATGAAAGCGCTGAATATATAAGCAAACCCTGAAATTAGATCAATAACAAAATTCCTGTTGATGCTGAATGCAAGTGTTTGATTATTGTTTATTTTATGCCAGTATTCATAAGAGTTGAAGTTCCTGTTCTCATGAAAATTCCCGTTTTTAAAATAGTCTTTACTGACAGTTAAAGGAAAATCGTAATAGCCGAAAATGTCATTAATGGTATCATTTTTATACCAGGCATAACTATATACTTCCGGTAATTCATTTTTAATATTACTTATCTGGTTAAAAATTTCCGGAATACCTACTTTGTCGCTTCCGGACTTGTAGTGAATAATAAGGAACAATGTGCCGTTGAATGACAGCTCGCTATTTTGATCCTGGGCTTCGTACAGGTTTTGTTTGTATATATACCCGTAATTATTGAAACTCTCGGAATAGTAAACCAATCCTGAAAAGTTAGGTGAGGGTTCCTGGTTGTTATAAAGTGTATTTATATTGTTGAAACTTAAATTGTCATCAACATAAATATTATTATTGTTTCTGTCGAATAAGTGAATTTCTGTATCGAATTTTTTTAAGAAACCGGTTAAATGCACGGACCTCAAAGAGTCTTTCAGATGTTCGAATGTTTGATCGTTTTGTTTGCCCCGGTTAATGATTTTGTTCCAGTTCACTTTTCTGAAACCTGCCAGCGATATCTGCACAGAGTAATCTATGCTTGAATCGTTTTTTTGCAGCACAACTTCCGCGGTATTTTTTACATCAGTACTTAATTTCTGGTTTTTAATAATATTGATAAATAAACTGATACTTGCAGAAATGAAAACAATGATTAATACATTGAACGAGTTGATTGCCAGTATGGGAGAAAACGGGTTTTTAAACAGCATCAATGAAATGATAAACCATATAGCTATATAAAAATAGTAGTAAGTATTATTGGAATAAACTACCAGTATGGTTAATCCGCATAATAGTAAAACACTGATTAAAAAGTTAAACCTTATATGGTTTAGAATCCTGATGCGCAGGATAATATTTCTTAATGCGAATGTTATAAGTATCTGGTTGGTTGATATCAGAAAGAGTGCAATGAATGAGGTAACGGTTTTAGAGGCGTTATTAGTTAAAATATGAATGTCTAAATTGTAAAATGAATCGAGTATTTTTATACTTTGCCTGGCATTGAAAAATAAAAGCGCAACTATGAGCAGGCCGATTACTATACTTATAATTGTTTTTTGTCTTTTATTATAGGCTTTAAGCCTGTTGGATATGTATATGTTTTTCTTTGTAAGTATAACGCCGATCCACGTGGCTAAAAAGCTGACATATATGACCTTGGGAATGTTGAAACTGATTTTGGTATTTTCAGTTATATAGCTTTGTATTTTGGACAGGTTAATTGGAAAGTTAAGGTATAATACACATATACTGATAGTGGCAAAACCAATGATTAAAGCTATGATTCCTATCCATAATTTACCGGTATTCAGTAAGGAGTTAAATACCCTGGTAATAAATACAAAAATGAGTAGGGTGGTTATAATTTCTATTATAAACGACAAAATATTAAATACATAAATAGGTTCTGCTACCAATGGCTTAAAGTAAAACAAGGGCTGCCTGGCCTCATCATAAACCACATAATTGGTAGGAGTATCTACTATTTCCAGCTTATTTTTTAACCCCTCGAAACCCGGGAAGTGAGTGGTTAAATTTTCATTTTCTATAAAGTACTTTGTCTGGATCTTAATAAGCCCAATTACAATGTAGCTGTTATTATCTATTGTATAATTCTTCTTTAGTACATGATAGCTGCCATTGCCATAAGTGAGTAAATTATTAAGATTGTTTAAATAACTTTCATCAAAAAACACTTCATTGGTACTCCAGAATACAGGAAGTACTTCTTCTTTATTATCAATGTTATTTTCTAAGGCTGAGTTATTTTCGTTAAATTCCTTGTATATAAGGATGTCGAAAGGCGCATCCCGCAACTTTTGTAAATCGTTTAATGTATAATTGTTCTGGAAGAATGGTTTAAGGTTTTCAGGAGAGCTGCTCCATTCATTAAAATTTTTTATTTTATTATCTAATGCCTTCTGGAAGGATTCGGTTACAGAATCGTAGGAAGCATATTTACTCCAGTAGTTGTTAAATACAAACGTAAGCGTATATACCCACGAAGCTATCAATAGCCACCAAAAATGTGTTTTTATAGACTTCCTGGGCATAATTTGTTTATTTATTGTTTTTTGCTGTTTCCCACATTTCGTTTAGTTCATTCAATGTTAAGTTACCAAGATTAACATTTTTCTCCATGGCCATTGCCTCCATTGCTTCAAATCTTGTTTTGAACTTAATATTGGTCTTTTCCAGTGCTGTTTCCGCATCTATTTTCAAAAAACGGGAATAATTGATTAAGCTGAAAAGTAAGTCACCAAACTCTTCTTCAATATGGTTAATATCATTCTCCTGTTCCGCTTCTTTTAATTCTTTCAGTTCTTCTTCTACTTTCGTCCATACATCCGCTTTGTTTTCCCATTCAAAGCCTACTTTTTTAGATTTTTCCTGCAGCCTGATGGATTTTACTAAAGCAGGCAAAGATTTAGGAACGCCTCCGAGCACGGATTTTTTACCTTCTTTTAATTTCAGTTGTTCCCAGTTTTGCAATACCTGTTCTTCGGTTAAAGTTTCGTTACTTTTGTCACCGTAAATATGCGGGTGCCTTCTTACCAGTTTCTCGCAAATGCCTGCCAACACATCATCTATATTAAACCGGCCCTGCTCCTCCGCAATTTTACTGTAAAAAGTAATGTGGAGCAATAAGTCGCCCAATTCCTCCTTTATTCCCTGCCAGTCCTCTACAATAATACTGTCAGTCAGTTCGTAGGATTCTTCCAGGGTCAAAGTTCTTAACGTTTGAATAGTTTGCTTTTTATCCCACGGACATTTTTCCCTCAGTTCCGCCATTATGGCTACCAGTTTATCAAAATTTGTGCCTTGCATCTGTATTTGTTTTTTTATTTTGGGGCTTTCACCTTTTATTCATTATTAATCATTTGTACGGCGTGCTCAGGGCTCCGCTACGCTTGGTGCTCCTGCGTCGCACTGGCTCGTGCCTCGCCACCCCCGCATGCCGCAGCCCGTTGGCATTTAAACAATCCCTGTCATTGATTATTTATATTTATTTCAAAGCACGAATCATTAATGATCCATGGCCCTATCCCTGTTATTTTCTTAAAAGTATTAAATTATCAACTAGCAACTAATAGTTATCTTTGCCCCGAAAAGTAACATAACTTAAAGAATGAAAAAACTAATTTCTAAAATTCTTTTTTTAGCCTTAGCCACCATTGTTTCTAAAAATAGTACTGCACAATATTATTACAAAAGCATTGTACAATTAAAACAAACCAAACAAAATTTTGAATCATTAGTTAAAGCAAAAGTAAAAACTGTAAATGTAACAGCTGCCGATGCAGAAGATAAACCTTTGGAAAATTTCAAAATAGTTCAGCGTCTTGCCGGGCAAAGTAAATTAATAACTGTATCCAGTGCGCAGAGTAGCCAGGAAACTGTTACAATCACAGAGTTCAACCAACAGTTTTATCCAACCAAAATTACCGATTCCAGTAGTTTTACCCTGAGTACTGCTACTTATACCTATAATAACAACGGACAATTAACGGAATTAAGTTCTGTAAGCATCGATCCTACAGATTCCAATAATTATTCGTTTCGTGAAAAGCAGGTGTTCATTTATTCCAAAACCGGATTGCCGGAAAAAATGTACCGGGTGAAAGATGGGGTAGATACTATTGAAGTAAGATTTATTACAGACCCGGTAGAAAATGTACCTGCTATAGAAGAGTGGTGGAGTAAAGGACGAAGAATAGAAGCCTGGTATTATATTTTCGATAAAAATAAAAACCTTACCGGTGTACTGCGTAAAAGTAAAAAAGGACAGTTACTACCGGATTACCTATTTGAATATAATGAGGACGGTACTTTAAATAACTATACTACTGTAACACCCGGTACTTCCAATTATAAAATCTTTTATTATAAGTACAATGATCTGGGCCTTAAAGACGGTGAATTGATTTTGAACAAACAAAAGCAATCTGAAGGTTCTATCGATTATGAGTATGTTCTGTAATATCCCAACATAAAAGCGACATTTAATGTCGCTTTTATGTTTATTTGGAATTTAATTTCAATCTTAAAACCTTACCTTCTTCGGTTGTTAGTTTTGCCTCCACAAAATTGGGGTTCAATCCGGTGTTGGTAATATACCAGACGCCATTGAATTTTTTAACAGGCTCAGTGGCAGTAGGGAAGTTGGACGTAATTGTTTTTGATGATTCATTAGGTGACCATGTACCCATAAATTCCTGCACGCCGTTCTTTATGGCAAATACTCTTCCGTTATCATAAAACTCAAAAGAATATGCACTGAAGTCTGCAGTAATATCAGTACCTGCTTCATTAAAGTTCGATACGACCCATGCATTGTCCGTTATTAATTTCATGAGTAAGGACTCTACAATTTTATCTTTTACTTTCTTACAGCCGGAAATTGAAATAACAGATAATACCAATAATAAGGGAACAAATATTTTTTTAATCATAATTCTGCTTTGTTAATTGATGCTTTTAGGTTCCAGCCAAACATCATTTTCTTTTAAAAGATTGATTAACTCATCTACGGCAATTTCGCTATCAATATTTTTCTTTACAACTTCCTTGCCTTTGTATAAAGTTATTTTGCCTACACCGCTGCCTACATATCCAAAATCCGCATCGGCCATTTCACCGGGGCCATTCACAATGCAACCCATGATGGCAATTTTCACGCCTTTCAGGTGGTTGGTCTTTGCCCTTATTTTAGCAGTGGTTTCCTGTAGCTCAAACAAGGTCCTTCCACAACTCGGGCAACTGATATATTCAGTTTTGCTGATGCGTGTACGTGTTGCCTGAAGAATGCCGAATGCTGTATTATTCATAAACTGCTCGGCGGTTTTGTTGGTATTGTAGTTCCTTCCGCCTGTGTTTACATTATTAAAACTGTTATAAGCATCTTTTGTCATACCAATACACAAACCATCCCCAAAACCATCCAGTAATAAAGCGCCTGCTTCCGTTCCGTAATGGATCAGGTGCTCGTCCGCAGTTTGCCAGTTACTATCCACTACTATCACAGCCGGATTTTTTATATCATTTTGTTCAAGATATATAAATGCTTTCCGTATTTGCTGCATTGCGTTGGTTTTTTGACTGCTCAGGCATAAAACTACATTTGATGCATTTGTTACAGCATTAAAACTATTCTCATCTATACCATTATCTATATCCACAAACACAAAGTTCAAACCTGTATGTTTATAAGGACTATTGTTGTATTCCTCTGTACTGTAAAAAATAGGTATAAACTGGTTATTGTTTTTTAATGCTGCTATTTCCGGTGTTGTAATAACCTGGAGTGTACCCGGCAGGTTAAACTCAACTGATTTGTCATTTACAAAAACAAAATCGGCAGCCATATCGCCAATTGTCCATTTATCCAATGCTTCGCTATAACTATAACCAATAGAAGATAGGGAATCTGTAGAAATGGTTGCCTGCTTGCTTAAATCTGCTATTACAACGGGAACTTTTCCTTCACCAATGTTTTGTACTGCGAAAGTCTTTCTGCGTTTATAAACAAACGGGGAATATGGTAAATTGATTTTTTCATTGGTTGGTCTGTCAGTAATATCTGTTGCTTTGGTATAGCGTTTCACAATATCACGGCACACCGGGATTTCCAGTTCGGGGTCTTCGGTCAGACTCACTCTTATGGTATCTCCAATGCCATCTTCCAATAAAGTGCCAATACCTATGGCGCTTTTTATTCTGCCATCTTCACCATCTCCCGCTTCTGTTACGCCAAGGTGCAGCGGGTAAATCTCGCCAAACTCCTCATCCATTTTCTGAATCAATAAACGGTAAGCCTGTACCATTACCTGCGGGTTACTGGCTTTCATACTCAGTATAATATTGTAATAGCTTTCATATCTTGCTATTCGTAGAAATTCCATGGCACTTTCTACCATGCCCATTGGCGTATCACCATACCGGCTCATGATCCTGTCACTGAGACTACCATGGTTGGTACCAATGCGCATGGCGGTACCATATTCCTTGCAAATTTTTACCAGGGGTGTAAAACGTTGCTGGATCCTGTCAATTTCTTCCTGGTATTCGGAGTCGGTATATTCAATTTGCTCAAATTTCTTTTTATCAACGTAATTACCAGGATTCACGCGTACTTTCTCAATTAACCGTGCAGCAATTTCAGCTGCGTTCGGTGTAAAATGAATATCTGCAATAAGTGGTGTATGGTAGCCCTGTTTATTGAGTTCATTTTTTATATTCAGTAAATTTTCAGCTTCTTTTTTACTGGGAGCGGTTATCCGCACCAATTCACTACCGGCTTCTATACAACGTATTGTCTGTTCAACAGTTGCTTTTGTATCCATAGTATCCGTAGTGGTCATGGTTTGTACCCTGATGGGATTACCATTGCCAATTAATAAACCTCCTACATTTACTTCCCTGGTTTTTAATCTTTTATAATTAAATAAATCCTCAGTATAAAGTTGCATATAATTATTGTTCAGTCTCTGTCAATTTTTAAAATTGATTATTGGCAAATATCAGTAAAAATAAGGAAGTGGGCAACAGAAAGGGGAGTGCATATTTAATTCAACTTAAACCAGTGCCGGGTGTAGGTTAATATGTTGCTGCTTTTGATAAATAAGAAATAACTATCAGCATATTATAGCGCTGCTGTAAGTCTGATAATATATTGAGACGGGGGAATCGGGTGTAAGTGAAAATGAAAGAGCTGCTTGTTTTGGCAGCTCTTTCATTTTTTATAAATTGAATAATCCTTTATTAAGTAGTTGCAATGTTTCTTTTACATACTGGCTTTCTAAAAGTAAGCTTACATTGTGGCGGCTGCCTCCGTAACTCACCATCCTGATAGGAATATGGTGAATACTATCGAATAATTTGGTTAAAACTTCCTTGGTTTCGGATATTTCGTTACCAACAATTGATACAATGCTGAAGCCTTTTTCTACGCCAACTGTACCGAATGGCTCAAGTTCTTTAACAATTTCGTTAATATGCGCCGGGTTATCGATGGTTACGGATACTGCAACTTCTGATGTGGTAATCATGTCGATGCTTGTTCTGTATTTTTCGAATACCTCGAAAACTTTTCTTAAGAAACCGTATGCGAGTAGCATTCTGCTACTGCGTATGTTTATTGCATAGATGCCATCTTTGGTGGCGACTGCTTTTACTCCGCTGCTGCTTGCTTTTTCTAAAATGGTAGTGCCTTTGGCTTCCGGCTGCATCGTATTCAATAATTTCACCGGAACATTGTAATGCTGAGCTGGCCAGATAGATGCCGGGTGAAGTATTTTAGCCCCAAAATAGGCTAACTCTGCCGCTTCATCAAAGCTGAGGACTTCTATTGGTTTGGTGTTTTCACAGATTCGCGGATCGTTGTTGTGCATACCATCTATATCTGTCCATATTTCACAAACAGAGGCATTTACTGCTGCTGCTATTAATGACGCACTGTAATCGCTGCCTCCGCGTTTTAAGTTATCCACTTCACCTTTTGAGTTTCTGCAGATATAGCCTTGAGTGATAAAGAGCCTGTTGCCTGAATACTTTTCCAGGATAGCTTCCAGTTTTTCTTTTATAACAGGTACCTGCGGCTCATCATATGCGTCTATAGACATGAATTCTAATGCCGGCAGAAATACGTGCGGTATATTATTTTCTTCCAGGTAAACACAGAATAATTTTGTACTCAGCAGTTCTCCCTGGGCAAGAATGTCCTTGTTTAAAGCGTCACTGAATGAAATCCTGAGAATGACATTTAAAAAGTCGAAATGTTCATCTACAATAGATTTCGCTTTATTGAGATGGGCTTCTGAATTGGTTAAGTCTTTTATAAAGCTGTTATAGTGATCATTTAATTTGTCAATTAATTCTTTAGCCAGCGTTCTGTTGCTTGTTGCTAATGCATCGCTGATCTGTACCAATGCATTGGTTGTACCGCTTAATGCACTTAAAACGGTAATTGTTTTTTCTTCAGATTTTGTAATAAGTTCTGCAACTTGACGCATTCTCTCCGGTTTACCTACACTGGTACCACCAAATTTCATCACTTTCATATTGCTAAATAAAAGTTTATCAGTATTTATTTGTATAATTTTTTAAAAGTGCGCAAAATTATTAAACAAATTGCAATAATTCTAATAATATTTAAATAATGACAATAAATACCTGTATGTTATATAATTGTTGCCTGATTGTGTAAATAATATTATTTATTAACGATAATTTACATAATTTTTAATATTTCATTATAATTTCAATTATTTTTGCAGTCGTGGAATAAGTGATATAGAATCCTTTCCCTATTAAATATGAAAAAAATTTACATTTTAACGCTGTCTGTGCTGACAGTTTTTTCGGGTTTTGCTCAAAAGAGTAAAACAAGCAGGAAATCATGTTTTACAACTCAGCATAGAAACGCAGTTTTACAGCAAAATCCGCTGGTGCAGACACAGGTTTCTTTTGAAAAGGAAATGAAGCAATTGATAGATAAGAAAAGACTGGACAGGACGCAAAATGATGTTAATGATCTTGGGGTAATACCTGTAATATTTCATATTATTCATACCGGGCAGAGTGTCGGTACCGGCTATAATATTGCCCAGGAAAAAATAATCGCTCAGTTAAACCAGTTGAATAAGGATTATTCCAATAACTCTGGAAGTACTTACAGTACGGCGAGTAAAACCGGCTTACAGTTTGGCCTGGCTACTGTTGGACCAAATAACACGACATTGGCCCAGCCAGGTATTGACAGGATCAATGCTGCCAGTTCTTCATTTGGCCAACCGCCATACTCATACAATAACTTTGAAAGGCGAGTGAAGTCGGCTACTTACTGGGACCCTACAAAATATGTTAACATCTGGGTAACGACATTTACCGATGATGAAGGGATATTGGGTTATGCTACATTCCCAAGTCTTTCTACTTTGCAAGGGCTGGATGAAGAAGAGACGAATTCTACAGCAGGTGTAGTAATAGATTATATGACGATTGGTAGTTTATCTACGCCATATAGTGCCTGCTCTGCTGATAATGTATATGGCCATGGCCGTACTTTAACGCATGAAATGGGCCATTTTTTAGGTTTATTGCATATCTGGGGCGATGCTTTATGTGGCTCTGATTATTGTGATGATACGCCGGTGCATGAAACAGCCAACTATGGTAAACATACACAGCCTAAGCCAAATACTTGTACAGGCCAAAGTGAAATGTTTGAAAATTTTATGGATTATACGGATGATGTATTGCTAACGACGTTTACTGTGAAGCAAGCTGAAAGAATGCAGGTTGTAATGAACAATAGCCCGCGCCGTAAAAGCCTGCTTACTGCCGGTACCCCGGTTGGCACTGTGAGTAATGCTGCTAAAATTTCGTTTTTAACGGGTTGTAGTAATAGTCTGACTGTAAATGAGAAGGGCAAAGTGAATAGTGATTGTGGCGCATATACGGATTATAGTTTGTTTTTAGGCATTGAGTCGGAGGCAGTGGGAGCGGCTACATTGAATTTTACTGCAAGTGGTACTGCTTCATCAGGATCGGATTACCAAATACTTACACCATCAATCTCTATCGTTGCAGGTGATAAGATAAAGGAATTTAAGATCCGGATTTTTGATGACGGTATGTCGGAATCGAATGAGACTATTAATTTAAGTTATTCTATTTCAGGATCGGGGGTGATTCAAAATACAGCATTTACGAATGCTTATTCTATACAAATAGTAGATGATGGTATTCCTGTGATTGGTTTTGGTATTGATACTTTGGTGAATGAAACTTTTGGTACGACTCTTTCGCTTCCAACGGGCTGGGCTGCCTATGATCTTGAAAGTTCTTCTACAAATAAATTTGTTGTTGGTTCTAACGGTGGGGCAAATACGACTGGCTCTTCTATGTATATCTCTTCTAACAGTACTTCTAAGCCAGCTTCTTATAATGTAAATGCATATTCGAGTTATTTAGCGGCATTGCCTATTGTTAATAAAAGCGGTTATGCGGGTTACAGCATGAAGTTTAAGTACAGGGTCGGTGGTGAATGGTATGAGGGTGATGCTTATGATTTTGGAAGAGTGGGTGTACTGAAACCTAGTAGTGCCTATGAATTTGTTTATGGCTCTCCTATTCTGGCCGGTAATTATAATACTTCTACAGGGGCTACGACTGCAAAATCGGGTGAAGCTACTGTTAATTTCCTGGAGAACCAGTATCTTGGTTCCGGATTTTACCCGGTCTTTTACTGGACAAATGATGCTGCTGGTGGTACGCAACCGGGTTTGGTTATTGATGATGTTTTATTGACTGCTCAAAAAGTAAAGGTCGAAACTACTAAAAACAGTGTGAAATCTCACGCTATAAAGGCTAATGAAACGGTTCATTTTTTAAGCTTCGGCAATAGAAATATTATTGCTTCGATATCGAAGTCTGCTGCTGATTTAACTTGTGTAAAAGCATTGATTACGCAGGACGGTACAGCTAAAGTTGATTTTAAAACCAGCTATGGCAATTTTAAAAGGGCGTCTAAAATAATAGATATCACAACGACTTCTGCATCTGTTGGCAACTATGATATTGAGTTGTATTTTTCGAAAGCAGAGTTAGCTGCATTTGAAGACCTCTCTAAATTGAGAATTATTAAGGTGAGATCGGGATTGGATTTGTCTGCTACAATAGCAGCGGTTGATGCTATTTTATATACCCCTGTATTGACCAATAAATTGTCTTCAGATGAATATGCGTCATTTAAAGTGAGTGCGAATGGTTTTTCACAGTTCTTATTGGTTGAGTCAACGGATGCATTGCCACTAACTATGCTGGATTTTGCTGTAAACCCGGTTAATACTTCTGCATTGCTTAGCTGGCAGACTACTAATGAAATAAATGTTTCGGGTTTTAATGTGCTGCGGAGCCTGGATGGTATGAATTATGAAAAAGTGGCGTTTGTGAAAGCTAATAATCCTTTGGACCTTTCTAAGAAAAACAGTTATACTTATATCGATAATGATTTAAAAAGTGGTATCAATTATTTTTATAAAATAGAGCAGGTGGATATTGACGGATTTACTAAATATTCTACTGTCAGAAACCTGAAATTATCTGCTTTGTCTAAGTTATTGGTATATCCGAACCCGGTGGAAAATAATTTGAATGTGGTTCTGGGTGTTAATAGTAAAGCCGATATTAAACTGTTGGATTTAACAGGGAGGATATTATTGAATTTAAGTGGTGTTTCTGTAAATGGCAGCTACCAGATAAATATGAGCAGGTTTAGGGCCGGTGAATATATAGTGGATGTGACGCTGAAAGACGGGACTGGGGTTCAATCTAAAATAATCAAGTTATAAGTTAGAGAAGGGAGTGCAAACTCCCTTTTTTAATGTGCATTCCCCGGATGTTTTGTTGGAATATGAATTGCTATTGGATTTACTCGATTCAATAGTATCTATGGAATATTTCCGGCTGATTGCAAAGAACAATACATTGGGTGATTTTTTGTAAATAGTTCCGGGAATAAGTTAGTATTTGATTAGCACTATTTGCTGATGATTGTTTTATTCTTATATAATCTTAGGTAATAGATAAAGGTATTGAGATGATGATTATTTTGTGTAATTGTCTCTTCCTTCCGGGTGAGGGATAGCAGCAAGTACCCCACAGGCGGCATATGGGATAGGGAATAGCGGAGCTGGCAAATCATTATTGCCGCCGAGGAGTACTGCGGATAGCCCGGCCCTTTGCCTGGCCGGGAATGGTAATGAATTTTGCTGAGGATAATGATATCGTACAGATGGCAAAGGGACACCCCCTGATAAAAAACTATTTCCTGCGTTTTTTTGTGGGTTCTATTTCCGGTGTATTTATATTTTCTATGCCATTGATGACTTTTAATAGCTCTGCAACATGGCTATTGCCAACCGGAAAGCTGTTGAGTAATTTTTTTACATCAGATAATTCGTGTGATTTTACGGCATTGTCTTTTTCGAGTATTAACCCTAGGTAGGCAGTTGCAATTACTTGCTGCACATCTGGCGGGGCTTCATTTACAGAAAGAATTTTGTTACTGATATTTCTTGCTGCTCTTCTTATTTCGGGTTGTTTTGGTGCGGTATACTCCAGGTGCATGGTGCCGAAATCTGCGCTGGTGCTATTTGGCTGTAATTCGAAAATGAAATTACCTGAAAAATTGGTGCCTATTTCTACCGGATCTATTTTATTGGGATTGTATTCAACTGCTTCGGGGCGGTTTTTGAAACCGAGGATGCGGTAATTTTTGACAGTGGCGGGGTTGAAGTCTATTTTGAAATTGACATTTGATGCAACTTCATAAAAGTTTTGCGTGAGGGCTTTTATCATAAATCTTTCAGCATCGTGTTCGTAGTCAAGGTAGGCAAAATTGCCATTGCCAACTTTGGCTAATTGTTCTATTTTACTGTCGCGGTTATCGCCCATTCCGACACCTACACAGTTGAATTTTATATTGGTATTTTTATAACTGTCGATTAATTTTATTAATGTTTCTTCCTCTGTTACGCCTACGTTAAAATCCCCATCGGTGGCTAAAACAATATTATTGTTGCCATCTTTTATTTTGTTGGTGATGGCGAGATCATATGCCATTACAATGCCGTTTGAACCTGGCGTACTGCCTACTGTATTTATTAAATCGATTGCTTTTAATATGCTATCTGTTTCGTTACCGGCAATTGGCGGCAGGTAAACCTGGGCAACGCCACCATATGTGATGATGGAAACACGGTCGATGTTCCTTAAATGCTGTACGAGTCTTTTCATGCTGTATTTCATGAGGGGAAGCCGGTTGGGAAGATCCATGGAGGCGCTATTATCTAATAATAATACAATATTGGCAGGTGGCACTTTTTCCATTTTCAGAATGGTGGATTTTACATTACCAACCAATAAGAGTTTTGTACTGTCCCAAGGGGCCTTCACTACCATGTTTTCCATACTTAATAATTGTTCTTCGCTGGGTACGCTGGTAAGGTCTAAGGGGAAATAGTTTATTAACTCGTGGGTTTTGACTGCAGCTGGTGAGATGTTTTGTTTTTTTGCGATGGTGTTTAACAAATAATAAAAATTGCTGTAGCTACTGGTGAGTGCAAGTTTTGTTTGGGCGTAACGCGATGTTTCAACGATTGGGTTTGCAATAAGATTGTTGTTTTGTACGGGTGGGTTAGCAGGGTAGTAGTTGGTGGTTACATGGCTCATCTGTCTTTGCAGGTATAACTCTTCAAGTTTTAATTTATCATATTTAAGCTGTATTTTGTTTTCTACACCGGCTTTTAATAGGAACTCGAGTGTATCGTAGCCTTTGGTATAGCAGATGAGCGTTTCGTTTTTAGATGGCACACTAATGCCAAATATGCCTTTACTGCCGCTATCAAAAATGCGCTGGTTGCTTTTTACTTTTAGCTTTACAAAGGATACAGGCTCATTTTTTTCGTTGATAACAGAACCGGTTATAAATACCTGGCTAAATGATTTGGTGATGATACCAAAGCAAAAAAGTGTTCCTAATAGAAAACACTTTTTCAATTTATTTATAAATTTAATATTTTTATTGCCTAACATAGTGGAAACGAATTTAATAGTTTCCAAATATAGTTATTCTTTTATTTGGTACAACTCCGGGATATTTCTACCATAACCATCGAAATCCATTCCATAACCTAAAACAAAGTTATTGGGAATGCTGAAGCCTACATACTGTAAATCCAACGGATATTCTGTGGCTTCCGGTTTGTGTAAGAAAGTACAGATTTTTAAACTGGCAGGTAATTGATTTTTCAATTGGGGCAGGAAGGTATACAATGTTCTGCCGGTATCAACGATGTCTTCGAGTACGATCACATCTCTGCCTTTTACATCTATGTCGAGGCCGATTGCTGAGATTACCTGGCCTGAGCTTTTGGTACCTTTATAAGATGCGAGCTTTATAAAACAAATTTCAGATTCAAAATCAAGGCATTTGAATAAATCGGAAGCAAACATGAATGAGCCATTCAATATTGCAATGAATAATGGTTTCTTGCCTTCATATTCTGCCTTAATTTCTTTTGCCAAACGTTCTACCTGAACCTGAATTTCTGCTGCTGATATATACGGTACAAAAGTTTTACCAAATAATTCGATGGTTTTCATGCTGCAAAACAACTAATTAATTCAATATCTTGTTTGCTATTTGCAAATTTTTAATGTTTTTTATTATTCCGTAGTTTCTGTCGCTACTTTTTTAACGTTGTAGCTCTTTATTTTTTCAACTCTTAAATTATCATCCTGAACATATACTTTAAAGTAATCTTTGAATTCATTGTTTTTGTCGTAGAAGCCTATTATAACATCGGTATTGCCTAATTTTTTGAGACCTACTTTTGGTTCAATGGATAGATTGGGAATGGTAATGGTGTCTTTTGCTTCGAGGGTGTGGTAAACGATGTCCATTTCGTAATCGTGATAATTGATTGTTTCATTCAGGTTTACACGGAAAACCCAGTTATTCAGTTTTGCTTCTCCATCTGTAAATTTATATTCATAACTCTCTACAGGTTTTGAACTTACAGACTCTCGTTTTACTAGATTGAATGGTGCTTTGGCATCAGTGGCTGTGTTGGCGGATGAATTATTTTCCGGTTGGCTATTGTTTCCACAAGCTATTAATAATAAACACGATGCTGCTATAAATATTTTTTTCATGTGTGCTGTTTATACAATAATTATGCAATGATAAAACTCTTTAATGAAAAATTATTGGTTACATTTGCTCTTGACTGATTTTTAAAACATTTAATCATTTAAGTACAAAATCTATTACACTATGGCTACGGGACTTTTGCATTTACATAATGTGTTGCGTTGGGTTATCTTAATTTTTTTAATCTTAAATATTATTAACCAGATAGCCGGAAACAGGAAAATTGGCCTGAGTAAAATATTGCTGATCTCTGCGCATACGACATTGTTGCTTGGCTTAATCCAGTATTTTACGGGACAGGTTGGTTTTAATACGATTGTGCAAAATGGTTTTGGTGAATGTATGAAGGACCCGGCGTTAAGGTTTTGGGCTGTTGAACATATTTTAGGAAATATCCTGGGCATTGTTTTTATTACAATTTCTCATGTAAAATTGAAAAAAGGGGGGAATCCACGAACGTCTGCCTATTTATTAATGATTGCTTTGGTTATTATTATGGTAAGTATTCCGTGGCCATTCCGTGATCTGGGTATCGGACGTCCTTTATTCCCTGGAATGAGTATTTAATAAACTGATAGCCTTTTGCTGAGTAAAATGGCTTTAGAATCAAATAAAAAATGACTGCAATTAATTAATTGCAGTCATTTTTTTGCTATTTTGTTTGTGCAGCTGGAGTATTATTATTTGTTTATAAGTGAGTATTAGGTTTATAAAATATGTGACCCAAATATGGTGGCTATTTTGATGTAATATTTGCAGGATGAAATGACCATCGGTTATTGTTGATTTTAACATTGTGAAGCAGGTTGCTGACATTACAAAGCGGGTTATGAATATTCTGCCATAATATATCCAAAACGCTTATTAATCCTATGGCTTCACAATACCGAAAATACCTTCTTCTACAAGCTGGCAAATAGTATGGCCTATAAGCATGTGTGCTTCCTGGATTCTTGGGGTATCGTTGGACGGTACATTGAACAAATAATCGCTAAGGGCTTTTAGTTGTCCCCCTTCCATGCCGGTCATGCCTACGGTAATTACATTTTTACGTCTGGCTTCTTCAAATGCTCTCAGTACGTTCCTGGAATTGCCGCTGGTGCTCATTCCTATCAGTACATCCCCGGCATTGGTAATGCTTTGTACCAATCGTACATATATTGTATCAAAGTCGAAATCGTTGGCAACAGCTGTGAGGTAGCTGGTATTGCAATGTAATGCTTCAGCCGGTAATGCGGCACGGTTACGGTTATAAAAAGCCCCGCTTAGTTCTGCTGCCAGGTGCTGGGCATCTGCAGCACTGCCGCCATTGCCACAGAAATACACTTTATTTCCGTTATTAAAGGCATTTATAATAATATCGCTCACGGTTTGTACGCGGTTGATCATCGCCTCGTCTTCAATTACGCGGATTTTTGTATTGACTGATTCCCGGAATATATCTTTGATTCGTTGATTCATGTTTGTAAATTTTATAGGCTATAGATCTGCAATTTCGTGCACCAATACGTCCCAGCTTAATTTCTTCTTGTAATTTAACAAATAGGGTAGGAAATAAGCTTTACCCATTTCAAAAAAACGGTCCGTTTTAAGGGCAATATCGTTGGCATCAGGTTCAGCGATCAATCCGACTTCATTGTCCGGCACCATTTCCGGCAAGCCGCCTACATTGGTAACGATCATTGGTACTTCAAAATGGTAGGCGACCGGTGTTACCCCGCTTTGGGTAGCTTCGCGATAGGGTTGGATAATGCAGTCTGCAGCGCAGATAAAATATTTGACATCAGCTTCTGCTATGAATTGATTGTGAATGATTACCCTGTCTTTCAAGCCTAACCGTTCAATCTGGTCGAAATACGGTTGGGCTTTGTCATAGAATTCACCTGCTACCAGTAGCTTTATAGAAGGGTCCTTTGTTTTGGCTAAAGCATCCAGTAAAATGTCTAACCCTTTATAATGTCTTACCAAACCGAAAAATACCAGTAATTTATCCTCCTGCTTAATGGGGAGTCCCAGCTTTTCGATTAAGTGTGCCCTTGCTTCTTCCGCAGATATTTTTGTACCGAAATTATCATATAACGGATGTGGAATGAGCTTTGCGGGTTTATTGGTAAACTGCTTCAGATCTGCCAGTACCTGGCGGCTCATGACAATAAATTTATCGACAGGCTTTACAAAATAGCCGGTAAATTGTTTATCGCCTATGCGTGATTCGTGCGGGATCACATTGTCTGCAATGCAGATGATCTTTACACCTTTCTTTTTGCTCACAAAGCGTAATATCGTACCCAGGCAGGGACCCATCAACGGAATCCAGTAGCGAACGACAATGATATCGGCATTTGAACGGCGCAGTTGCATGCCAACTTTTACCCAGTTAAATGGGTTGACAGAGTTGATAACGGAACGGATGGTGATGCCTTTAGGTGCCGGTGCGTCTGTAAACTGGGACGTGCCGGGAAACAGGAATGACGGATATTGCAGTGAAAAGGACCAGATGGAACATTGGTAGCCGCTTTGGATAAAGGCTTTACACAGTCTTTCATTGAATGTGGTAATGCCTCCTGGCCTTAACGGGTGCGCGGGGCCTACAATGATCACCTGTTGATTGCCTGTTGCCATTTATATGCCTAATTTATCTTCTATATTATAACTGTTTTTATCCGGAGCGTTCCGTGCGATCAATTCTGCCAAAAAGCCTGCTAAAAATAGCTGTACACCAATAATGGCTAATGTAAGGGCTATATAGAACAGCGGTTTTACGGTAATATAATAGTTGTCGAAAATTAATTTTGCCAGGATAAGGTAGAAGCTGATACCTGCACCGATTAAAAATACCAGTGTGCCCCAAAGACCGAAAAAGTGCATGGGGCGTTTGCCGAATTTGCCAACAAATGTGATGGACGCCAGGTCTAAAAAGCCGTTGACAAAACGTTCCCAACCGAATTTGGACACGCCGTATTTGCGGGCACGGTGTTCTACTACCTGTTCTGTGATCTTTTTGAAACCATGCCATTTGGCAATGACGGGTATATAACGGTGCATTTCGCCATATACTTCTATGCTTTTAACTACCTTTTGCCTGTATGCTTTTAAGCCACAGTTGAAATCGTGTAAATAAATGCCACTGACAGCGCGGGTAGCTGCGTTGAATAGTTTTGAAGGTAAATTTTTGGTGAATTTATTATCGAACCGCTTCTTTTTCCAGCCACTTACCAGGTCATATTTGTCGTCTATGATTTTTGAATATAAAGCGGGAATTTCATCGGGGCTGTCCTGCAGGTCTGCGTCCATTGTAATGATGACATTTCCTTTTGCGGCTTTGAAGCCTTCATTCAATGCCGCGCTTTTGCCATAATTCCGCTGGAACTTGATGCCTTTTACATGGCCGGGGAATTGTTGGGACAGGTTTAAGATTACCTGCCAGCTATCATCGGTACTGCCATCATCAATAAATAATATTTCATAACTGTAGTTATTAGCAGTACATACTTTATGGATCCATGCCGCTAATTCTGGTAATGATTCTTCTTCGTTTAACAATGGTATGACTAAGCTGATGTCCATTCCTGTAGTATATCGTTTTTTAGTGGATGTTTATTTTCTGCCAAGCACTGCGCCTAATAAGGAACCTAACGCCCCGATAAGTAAATATATCACGACATTTTGGATTGCCGAAAACGGGGCAACAGATTTTTTGAAAGCTTCAATTTGGGTGGGTATTTCATCGGGTTTAATTTCCGTACTGGTTTGGAGTTGCCTGGTGGCTGCTTCCACAGCCATGTCCATGGTACCGAATATATTTAACGATAAAGATATGGCGATCCATACGGACACCATTGCGGCTACTAATGCAGTTGCTTTAAAGCCATGTTTGAAAATAGCCCCGAACTGTGGGCTGTTAGCACCGCTTTGTTTTATAAAGATAAAGTTGCCGATTAATACGCCTAACAACAATATGGTTAATGGTACTAACCCGAGCGACTGGTTATCTACCTGTTTTAAGTAAGCGACTACTATAGAAAAGATGATGATAACTGCAGCTATGATCAATCCTTTAAAAGTAGGGGGTGTTATATTTTTCTCAGTAGTGGTACTAATCATTTATATGTATTTTATTGCCGTTTACAATGCCTTTTATTTTTATGTTCAATGTTCTGCCAATAAAAGAATTGTTTTTGCATGCAGATCTGATATCACTGTTTTTTACTTCCCAGCCGGTTGCCTGCCACAAACTTAAATCGGCTTTGCTGCCAACAGCAATAGCAGGCAGCTCTATTTTAAAGATGGTGGCAGGATTAACAGCGAATAACTGTACTAACTGTTCGTTGGATAATTCCGGGATGGCTGTTTTAACGGCGGCAACTGTTGTTTCCAGGCCTTCCATACCATATTTGGCATATTCAAATTCGCAAATCTTATTATCGTAATCCTGTGGCAGGTGATGGCTGGCAATACAGTCGATAGTACCGTCCATGATTGCTGCTTTTAAGGCAGCCACATCTTCTGCAGTACGTAATGGGGTATTCACCTTAAGATTGGTATCGTAAGTGCGGAGGTCATCATCGGTAAAAGTGAGATGGTAAGGTGTTACGCTGCAACTTACTTTAATGCCTGCTGCCTTGGCATTGCGGATTAACGCAACTGAAGCGGCTGTGCTTACGCTTGTAAAGTGAATATGGCTGTCCGTGTACCGGGCCAGTTCGAGATCTCTTGCTATTTGTATCTGTTCGCCGATGGCTGGTTTGCCGGGTAGTCCCAGCTGGGTGCTTACAATGCCTTCATTTATTAAACCGGTTTTGGTAATATTGGTATCGTCGGGAATTTGTATGATCACGCCATCAAAAACTTTTACATATTGCAAGGCTTTTAGCAGTACCTGGCTGTTTTGCAGTGTATGGGTACCATCGCTAAATGCTACGGCGCCGGATTGCTGCATATCATACATTTCCGCCAGGTCTTTACCTTCTGCGTTTTTGGTAATGGCTCCTATTGGTATAATATCGGTTACAAGGCTTTTGGCTTTTTGTACAATATATTCTACCTGCGATTTATTGTGAATAACGGGATTGGTATTCGGTATGGCGAAGCTTCTTACATAACCACCCGTAGCGGCGGCCTGTGCGCCTGTTTCCAGTGTTTCTTTATATTCAGTACCGGGGTCGTTGAAATGTGCGAAAATATCAGTAAAGCCCGGCGCTACATTTAACTCTTTTCCTTCTATTATTTTAGTGGCACCTGTTGACTCTATTTCCTCTGCTATATTTTTAATAATGCCATTTTCGATTAAAATATCTGCTTTCCGGTTATGAAATGCTGATGCTTTATCTGTAATTGTTGCGTTTTTTATTAATACTGTCATTGTACGTACAAAATTGCTGCAAATATAACATAATCCATTGGCTTTGTAAGGCTAGTTGAATTGTTAAAACGGGAATATTTTTAGCCCTAAAAATCATTGTTTTTTATACTTTTTTTGGTGTTTTTTTTAGTGCGGCGTTCATTTTTTGATTGATTTTAGCCTGGTATATTCTGCAAAAGTATTGCGGTGCGAAACAAGGCGCCGTTATTCCGGCAGATGCGGCTGCTCTTTACAGATGTTGGCCGGGATATTCTAAAAGGTGAGCAGGAAAACGATGGTGGCCTGGTGGATGCCGATTAACGATAAAATGTAAAAGGGCTGCGGTGGCCGTGGGCAGCCGCGCAGCGGCTGGTGCGCAACGCAGTGGAGCACCGAACGTAGTGGAGCCCTAAGGACGCCGGACCACTGCAGAATAGCGGTAGAAATGCTGATAGCCCATAAAGGAAAAATAATATTTTGAGGGGTTGACGATAATATTTAGTTACCAAATCAGGAAAGTATAAATGGCTGTAAAGATTAATTTTGCATTAATACTCTATTAAATAAACTTTAATCGTTAGGCATGATGAGTTTTGTTCAAAGAAATTTACATATTCCGGATAAAGAGAAGTTAAAGGAACATTTACACAAGTATTCAATTGGTTCTGATGCGGTTATTTATGCCATTCGTTGTGTGATCGGCTTTTTGATCGGCTATAGTATTTATACGACATTTCCGCAGTATGAACTTTTCTGGATGATGCTTTCTATTATCCTGGTGATTTCTCCTGTAGCGAAAGATTCTAAAAAACTGGCTATTGAGCGTTCTAAAGCGAACCTGATCGGCTCCCTGGTGGCATTACTTTGCTACCTGGTGCATAGTAACAGTATTTTTGTAATTATAGCGGGCATATTGGTATCTATATTTTTATGCTACCTGTTTAACCTGATGACTGTAACACGCACGGCGATAGTGGCGCTGTTAATTATATTGGTGGACGGCTCCAGGATCTTCTCCTGGCAAACGGCTGTGGAAAGGTTTGTTTTTGTGGCTTTTGGTTGTTTAACGGGTTTGCTGGTTACAATTTCTACCTCCTGGCTCATCAATTTCTTAAGAAGAAGAACTAACTTGCCCGAGGAAAATTTGTAATTGCTTATGAAAAATGCTTTTTTGGTAGATGGTTTAAGAACGGCTATTGGTAGTTTTGGTGGTAGTTTATCTTCTGTAAGGGCCGACGATTTAGCGGCCTTTGTTATAAAATCTTTGATAGGGAAGTTTCCCTCAATTAATCCTGCGGATTTTGACGATGTGATTTTGGGTTGCAGCAACCAGGCGGGCGATGATAACCGGAATGTGGCCAGAATGGCAGCATTACTGGCTGGCTTACCGGTGAATGTGCCGGGGGAAACGGTTAACAGGTTATGCGCTTCCGGTTTATCTGCTATTAATAATGCTGCCCGGGCTATCCGCAGCAATGAGGGTGATCTTTTTATTGCGGGCGGGGTGGAGCATATGACCCGTGCGCCTTACGTTTTGTCTAAATCTGCCAAACCTTTTGGTACAGACCAGAAAATGGCCGATTCTAGTTTCGGCTGGCGATTTGTTAATCCTAAAATGGAAGCATTATTCGGTATTGACCCGATGGGCATGACGGCCGAAAATTTGATTGAAAGGTATAATATCAGCAGGGAGTCGCAGGACAGGTTTGCCCTGAACTCTCAAAATAAGGCGCGAATGGCGCAAACCAAAGGTTATTTTGCGGAGGAGATCGTACCTGTGGAAGTGGTGAAATCTAAAAAGGAAAGTTTCTTTTTTAGTAATGACGAGTTTATGAAACCTGATACGACCATGGAAGTACTGTCGCAATTAAGACCGGCGTTTAAAAAGGACGGGTCTGTGACGGCCGGTAATGCTTCGGGGCTGAATGATGGCGCTGCTGCTGCGATTATTGCTTCTGATGATGCGCTTAATAAATATGATATTCAACCTATTGCGAAAATTATTTCAAGTGCTGTTGTAGGTGTTGAGCCGCGTATTATGGGCATTGGCCCTGTGGAAGCAGTTAACCTGGCTTTGAAGAGGGCGGGCCTGACTTTGGAGGATATAGATGTTATAGAGATCAACGAGGCTTTTGCCGCCCAGGTTTTGTCCTGTACGCGTTTGCTGGGCCTGGACGATTTTGATGACAGGATTAATATGAACGGTGGTGCTATTGCTCTTGGCCATCCATTGGGTATGAGTGGCGCCAGGATTGCTTTGTCTGCTGCTAAAACCCTGAAACGGACTAATAAAAAATATGCTTTGATCAGCATGTGTGTTGGCGTTGGCCAGGGTTATGCAATGATCATTGAGAACGTTTAATATCCCGGTATTTTTTCTTTTTGGGGCTGTCAGCTGTTGAATCTGTGTTCAACAGTTGTCCGGCGTACTGCAGGGTAACGTACTCGCCATTCATTAGCTTTAGATTTGAGTGGTTTACGGGCTCGTACCGGGTGCCATGCGCGCCCGCCTGCTGTCCGCCGCAGCCTTTGGAATTTGGGAATGCTTATTCAACTACAGTAAATAGATTGCCTAATGAAGTTGCTGTTATTTATTGCTTTATTATTTGTTTTGATGGGTTGCGCTCAATCCGATAGCAATGATGGTTTTAAGCGTTTGGATTTTGGTAAATTCACCATAGAAGTCCCGCCATCATGGCAAAAACTAAATGAAATCGGTATTGATAGTGATGTAGGTGGTATTATTACAGACCATTCAGATACATTAAGGTTTGATCTGGGTTGGTATTCCAATAAATTAACGGAAGATGAACCAGTTATTATTGAACGAAGCGAGCTTGAAAACTTGTATGATGGTAGAGATACCGGCGGATTTATTATAGTTGAAGATATGCAACATATAAATGCAGGGGATTATTTAAGGAATCTCATTGTATGGGATACTATTGATGGCAGGAAAGCAAAAATTGTTTATCCCAAAAAATCGGGAAATGGGTTAACCGGAATTTATATTGATAGTCTTTGGATAGCCGGTTCCGGTATTGATCGTTTTAATATGTATGGTAATCATTTAAAGCCGGAAAATGAAAAATTGTTCTTGGATGCGATAAAAACATTGAAGTTTTATAAGAAGAGATAATTAACATATTGAATTGGAAAGTCTTTGCTTCCAGTAATTATACACAGTAATTTTTAATGAATTTTTTATAAGCTTACCTGTCAGAATCGGGATAATGTTTTAAGTGAATGAGCTCTTTTAATACTTTTTTAGTGTAATTTTTGACTTTCCGAGCATGTTTATTTTCTACCAAAATCAGCTGGATTCTCACCCCAGGCTTTTGTTTCCCATTTTAAAATTAGATTGTCATATTCATTTTCTTTAAGCCATTTAATAGCTCTATCAATAAGTTCAAATAACTTTTCATTTTTATCGCTTCTATCAAGTTTAGTTCGGGCTTGTTTATTCTTTACCCAGCCAATGGCATTTCTGCTATCAGAATAAATTGGAAGCTTTAAATTTTGTTGTTTGCAATAAGCTAAAGCATGAACAATAGCCAGAAATTCTACTATATTGTTTGTTCCATCCTCCATTGGCCCAACCTTAAATAACGTATTTCCTTTAGCTGTGTGAACACCTTGATATTCTACAACCCCTGTTTCTGTATTCCAAGCTCCGTCAACAGAAATGCTATCTTTAATAGGTTCGCCAATTAAAGCGATTTGCTCTGATGTTAATTCTGTTTCAACAATATCCTTTCCTATAAACTCTTTACTTTCACTTTTAAACGCTTGCTCAGCTAATTCTTTTGTTTTGAAAGATTTATAAACCGCTTTTGGATAACCTGATACTTGCTCGCTACAATCTTCCCAGGATTCAAATATCCCGCTTTGTCGTCCAACCCAAACTACATAATATTTTTTCTTTACCATCCAGAGCTTTATTTTGTGGAGATACTGTATTTGTCTGATATATGACTCTATTACATACAAATGTATATAATGTTTTATTTATTTACAATATTCCGGCTATGTTGTTTATTGAGCTTGCCTTATACATTATTTAAATAAAATGTTTGTTGCCGGCTTTTTTATTTGTCCAATTTCACTGTTATATTAAAGTTGGATTGTTTCTATAGTTTTAAATGACTTGTAGTATGTGCCAATTAAATAGATGTCAATGGACAGAAATGACACCAATAGAAACCAAAATAATTTGCTTTTGAAATGATTTCCAATTAATCCTCCAATTGAGAAAAAAGTACCCAAAAAAAGCACTAAAAAGATGATAAATGAAGTATAGCTAAAGATAAAATATGTGTCATGCAGATGAATGTCTATTGTTGTCTTACTCCTAAAAATATCCATTTTTATATAAAAAATTACAAGTAAAGTAACTCCGATGAGTAAAGCTATTAAGGCTCCTTTCATGTTAACTGTTTTTTTTGATTTTATAGTTTAATATTAACATTGTAGATATTAACAAATTCTTTTCTTGGAACTTAAGTAGTAAATAAGTGGCAGAGAACGCATTCCATGCTCTTCAATACTATCAAGCATTCAGTTGTAGATTTTTTGATGTTATTAAAATTCATCAGCATAATAGTCAATTCGCCCATCTATCTGACGGACAAACCTGATGGTATACTTCTTCTCATATTTTTCAGCACAGATTTGCGAACAAAACCAACCAAAATTAGGAATCGGAATATTGCCATTTTTATAACATTTTTCCGGTGGTGGAGTCATTGTATCTTCATTAAAGCTGGCAATTATTTTTTCACAAAACTGACACTTACAGGTATCTTCAGAATTATATTCTGTTATAACTATTCTCATAAGATTTATTGCTTATTAATAAGTTTTTCTCTTACCTTATCATAATAGGCAAAGAAGCGTTTAAAATTAAAGTATTGATAATTGAACTAAGGCAATGAATTTTAGTGATCAACCTTAAAAACTAAGAATGCTCTGTACTTTCAAATTTATAGTAATTGGTTACAAACAATAGTATCGCAAGAATAAAACAAAGCAAATACCAAAAAGTAAGACCTATTGTGTTTATAAATACCAATTGGACACAAAAAATCAGTAGTAAAATCTTCAGGAAATCTTTTATTTTAAAATTTTGAATAAAAGTAATGCTGTTCATTAATAATAATAAACTATAACTGCATAATGAAAAGCGTATAGCAATAATAAGGTCCAGATGTTTTGGTGCAAGCATTATTAATGTAATAAATTCAGGAACTAATAAAAGAAAATACAGTGTTGAATAATTAAGAAATCTTTTAAAATACGACACCGGCAAACCTCTGTAAAAAAATAAACTTGCCTGTTCAAATTGCCTGATCCTGTAAACAATTATGCCGTTTGCCAGGATGCCAAAACTTAAAAATATATATAGTAGCACGATATCATCCGGTGCAGATATCTCGTTGTTCCGGGAAATTAAATAAACAATGCCGCAGGTAAATAATTTTAATCCCAACCATAGTAGTTTTTGTTTAGTCATAACAAACCTGGCAACAATGAGATAATAAGCAGGAAAAAATGCCATAAGTTTATCCAGACTTATCAACGGTAGTATTGCTTTTTTTTGTTGAGACTTCAATAAGTTGACATATAGCAGTGCCGGTAGAAAGCAGAGTATAAATAAGAAAGAAAATACAAAAGATAAAGAATGGAATAAATGCTGCTTCAATCCGCAATGCAAAATAAATAAAGAATAAAGAAGAATGGGCAACATCAGGAAGACCTGAACGATCAAAAAAAGAAAAACTCTTTTCGGTCTGGACAGTGAATTGTAAATGGCGATGAAACCATACTCCGGTTTATAAATTAAATGCGATACAAAAGCAACACATTTTCCTGCATATAATAACCACACTAAGAAAACTGACAAAAGGAATATTTTACTTGATAGCATTCCTGTACATAAAGAGTAATGATATGCATATAACCCTGCTCCTGATTGCTGGCTCACAATAAAAAACATCATTGCAAAAATGAAAACGAAAATGCCTGAATTCTCCTTGTAAAATGGGTTTACAAAAAGCTGAGCAAATATTTTAACTGGTGGCGTCATAAGATACAGTTTGATTGGCAACAGTTAGTAGTTTGGCATAAGGCAATAGTCTGCTATCTAATCCCTGGTGAGAACTAAGTATAAATAAGGTTTCTCCATTTTTACACTTTTCAAGAATCAGTTGACATAACGAAGAAATGCCATCCGGGTCCAATGTGATCAGAGCTTCGTCCAGGATAATCAGTTTCGGAGTGCCTAAAAATGCCAGCGCAAGTGATAATTTCTTTATCATGCCGGTTGAATAGGTCTTTATTTTGGAATTCACGTAATCAGCCAGTCCAAATGTTTCAATTAATACATTGATGTCGTTTTTTGACGCCTGGCGAATACTTTGGTACAATGATAGCAGATCCATACCGGTCAGAAAGTCAGGGTAGGAGGGTTCTGCTTCGGCCCAGCTGGTATATTGCCTGTAATTGACAGGTGAAGATTTTAAGCTGATGTTGTTTAATAGAATCTCGCCTTCAAATGGAAGCAGGCCGGCGATTATCTTGAGTAAAGTGGTTTTACCGGAACCATTAGTTCCTTTAATCCAATAAATACCATTGTTTATTTCAAGGTGCGGGATGTCTAAAACCAGTTTGTTGTTATAATGCTTTTTTATTCTTGATAAACTTAACATATTGTAAAGGGATCAACTGTAGTGATTGTTTAAAGCCGGGATTTTAACGATGCAGTTATCATGCAGCACAAAGCATTTTAGAGACAGCTATGAATCAATTGAGTTGGAGGTTCAATTGACAACAAGCGAAGCCAAAGCACTTTCAGCTATTGTAAATTTAAATAAAAGAAAATACGAAATCTAATTATTCATAGTTTTTTCTATTGAAAATGTGTCAATTGGTAAATCAGTTTTTGTTAAAAAATACCTCATTTTTTAACAAAAAGAGCCAGGTTTCCACTATAGATACTGCATAGATAAAGCATAGATAAGGCATGGATAAAGCATGAAATAGCATGGAACTACAAAATGGCCGGTTTTATGCTTAGGGTAATTACTGAAATAGATACCTGTTATTGAGTTAAAGAAAGAATTCATTCTCTTTTGTAATACACCATTGAACGCATAACTAGAGATGACAGAGAATGTTTTTTGCTAATTTGTTTAGTGTTTTGTAGCGTTTATAGTTTAAATATACTTTTTCCGCTATTCAATTGTATATAAATTTGAAAACGGCATGGCGCAATCGTCTGACACTTGTTGAGCTAAAAAAAATAATAATAAGCAAAATAATGCTTAGTCAATCATTGATAAACAAATAGCAATCATATCCCCAACTAAGGTTAAGATCACCATTCATCAGGTTTTGGATAAATACAAGCGGTATAATTAATCAGGCAACACAATACGGCTTTTATCAACAGCCGGCAGAATATTAATGGTTTTAAATACCCCGTTTTTATATTCTACTTCCACAGTAGTTTGGTTAGGAGCATGCAGTTTGAAACTAACATCCGCATCTTTAGGCCAGGCTGGCAGAAGATAGAATTTATCCCCAACTACCTGTAGCAACATTTCCTGTAAACCAATCATAGCCGAACCACCCCAGTTATGGTCAGGCGTCCAGTCAAAGCCCGGGCCCCAGAATGCAGGAAAACGGTGAGGGCCGTCTTTAAACTTAAGCGAGGTATAATGAAAAGCCTCTTTGGTAAGACCTAAACGCGCCGCAAAAATATTGTCCTGTTTCCAGCCCACATGACTGCGGAATTTTAGAGCGAAAGTATCAGTCAGGTAAGTATTGATGGCCGTATCAATACCCGGTTTACCAACACCAAATTGTCCCCACGGATAAACAGGGTAGAGCTGAGGCGTTTCCGTATTATTCACACGTGACCAGACAAGCGCAGGCGCTATTAAGGTTTTACCCTTGAACTGGCGGAAAGGAATCGGAGGGATCTGTTGCTTTATTTTTTGCCAGTTTTTATACCTTGTCGTATCGTAAAATTGTTGGGGCAGGTTCAGTAGGTCATTAACCACCACGTCTAATCCAGCAATCAGTGTCACCGAATTATAGGCCATCTTAAACGTTTCCGCAGCCGAAGAAGGGTAGAGCACATAATGCCCGTTTTCATCCAGTTCCTTAATACCGCTTAACCTGGTTTTCTGACGGTAATATTCGTCAAAAAAGCGCAGGCAGGATTCTATAAAAGGAATGTATTGACCAATATCCTCACGGTTATAATAATGCATATCCAGCATCATTTTACAAAACTCAAGCACCGTTTCCCACTGGTACTCCAGCCACGCATTATAATCAACCCCCTTATCATAACCTTCAGGCCGCTTACTGTTAAACTCGGCAACATTAGGCAAGCCGAAGTTCTCCAGTTGTTCACTGAAACTCGCGCCATTGACATTCCAATAAAATTTACTACGTAATTCCGCGTTCTTCCGGGAATTTGTATAGAAGTTAAATTGAGATTTCAGGAAATCGAAATCCCCGTTCTTAAACATAGGAAAATAGACCAGGCGCTGGTTTTGGGCAGTCATCGTACCACCGCCCCATAAACGGAAATCCGGGGTAAAAGGATATTCTTTCTTTACAAAAACTGGGTCAAAAGTAAACAGGCCGCCATTGAATTTTGTCGGCCATTGCCCGTAAGCATTACAGGCCAGCATATAACGGAACAACGTATAATTACGGCTGATATAGCTATTCGTATCATAAGTATGTACATAACTCCGGTTCCAGAAATCCTGCCACCACTTTAAGCTGTTTTTCTGTGCCTGTTTTTGCTGCTGTATTCCCTTTTGTAAAGTACCGATAGCTTCCTGTTGCCAGCTTGAATAATCATCATTTTGTGCAATGGCCAGGCTGATTTGAATGCTATGGTTTTTACTGGCCTTCTTTTGCAGGTAATGCCAGGCTTTATAGTCACTATCCATGTATTTGCCGGTGGAAATATGTGTAAACAGGTAATCTTTTATATTGATCACACCACCAGAACGGTTGTTTTTAATCGGGTTATAAAGTAAATGTTTAATAGAATCCAGGCCTTGCTTATTAACCGTATAATCAAACACATTTAAACCATTGGTATGATTATTATGACTAAAAATAAAAAAGTCGTTTTGCTGAACCATCGAGTCCTGATATGTTTTAACAGGCACTTTCAGCCATTTAAAGGAGTTTCCCCTGTTTTCCAGCACATTAGTGTGCAGCCTGTCTTCGAAACGCCAGCTTTCATAAATGATCTCTGTTTTTAGCGCTTTGTTATTCTTAAGATCTATATAAATATTAGGATTAAATACATCTACCCATATAGAAAGGTTACCCAACTGAGTCCGGATATCAACAGCGCCGGTCACAAGGTTCAATGTTTGAGAAAACTGTTGCTGGCTGATCGGTTCGGGAAACTTTACCCGGATTCTTCCAAGCTTAAGCATTGCGTTGTTCTCATCAAAGCTGCCGCTTTTAGCCAGGTACAATAGCAGGTCACCATTCTCTACCCAAACATTTACTCCAACATCGCCACCACCGCAAGGCATACTTTCCGATGAGTTCTTACTTTGGCTGTTCCACTGCACATTGTATTGCTTGATAGCACTGTATTGTCCATTGGCAGAAAGAGTAACTATTATAAGTATAAAAATGATATTTGTTAACCGGCGAAATAGCTGCATGATATAATCTTCTGTTTATGTTTCCTTTATTCGTAAATGCCTTTTCCCAATTGCGTAGCCAACGCTGCTTTTTGGAGGCTACTTTTGTGTTGTATTTATTAATTAATGTTATAAGTATTCAGTCGTTCTATTAGAATCCCCATTTCCATGGGGATTTTTTTTATGGGTATCAGCAATCTTTGCAAACAAAAATACTCATTATAAAACAATAGCCTTCCCAACCAATCTGCCACCTTCGTGCAGGTACCATGTATTACCACTTTCAAGATATTTGCCATAAGCCATTACATCAAATACTTTTGAATATATCGTTTTTAACCAGCATTTGTAGATGAGTTTACTGTTCATAAACAGGTACAGTTCATCATTTTCCACTTTTTTAAATAGTGCCATTTTATAAAGATAAAATCACATAAACAAAAAGCCACGAATCCGAAAATATTTATTCCCGGATTTGTGGCTGTTGTATTACTTCAAACGCTTCACTTCTCACCTCTTACATTTCACTAATCATTTCTTACAATTCACTACTCACTATTCACCACTCACTATTCACCATTCACTTTTTACTTCTCACTTCTTTCTTGTCACTTCTTACAATTCACTACTCACCATCCACCACTTCCCCCTACACCAATATATTCAGCACGTTCGGACTATCGTTCAGGTAAGATTCAAAATAGCCCCTTTCCTTCATCCGGTCAATCAGTCCTTTAAAATCCGCTGCTTTAGTCAGCTCTATACCAACAATAGCAGCAGCAGTTTCACGGGAGTTTTTCTTGGTGTATTCAAAAAAAGTAATATCATCTGTCGGTCCCAGCACATGCAGCACAAACTCCTTTAATGCACCCGGACGTTGAGGGAATTTCACCATAAAGTAATGCTTAATGCCTTTATATAACATCGCGCGCTCCTTAATTTCCTCCATCCTCGTAATATCGTTATTGCTACCGCTAACAATGCACACCACATTTTTGCCCTTTATATGCGGTTTATATTGCTCCAATGCCGCAATAGACAATGCGCCCGCAGGCTCCAGCACAATCGCGTCCTTATTGTACAATTCCAGTATGATATCACATACCTTACCCTCATCTACCACCAGGCAATCGCTAAGCGCATCTTTACAAATATCGAAATTCAGGTCACCCACCCGCTGAACGGCCGCACCATCCACAAACTTATCAATATAAGGCAGAGTCGTGTTTTCATTAGCATCAATAGAGGTCTTCATGGATGCAGCCCCCTTCGGTTCCACCGCTATCAGTTTCGTACCCGGGCTTAATTGCGAGAAAACAGTAACAATGCCCGATGCTAAACCGCCACCGCCAACCGGGATAAATACGTAATCAATAGGCTCCTTGCTTTGCTCCAGTATTTCCATAGCAACCGTCGCCTGGCCTTCAATAATCACAGCATCATCAAAAGGATGGATAAATGCAGCACCGCTGTTGCCGGAGAACTCCAAAGCCGCGTGTTTACTGGCATCAAAAGTATCGCCAGCCAATTGAATCGTCACAAAATCGCCGCCAAACATTTGCACCTGCTCCAGTTTTTGCTTTGGCGTAGTGATGGGCATAAATATCACCCCTTTAATTTGCAGTTCATTGCAGGCAAGCGCAACACCCTGTGCATGATTGCCCGCACTGGCACAGACCACACCGTTATTCGTTTCCCCTTCATCGTACAGGTGCTTTATCTTATGGAATGCACCCCGCAGTTTGTAGGACCGTACCGGTTGCAGATCCTCCCTTTTCAGAAAGATCTTCGCGTTAAACAATTTAGATAGCCGGATACTCTCGTGTAACGGGGTGGTTATAACTACCTGTTCTATATTTTTTCTTGCTGCCTGTATCGACTCAATGGTCGGTAAGTTCAATACCTGTGTCATTTGTATGCTGTAAAATTCTGTAAAATAAAAGGAATGAAAAATGAAATAAAACAGCCCTTGCTTAAATAAGCGGGGTAATAATGCAAATAATAATAATATTAATTCGTAGCTGTTTCATCAGGTTACTAAAGTAGATAATAATTTCTTTTTGTTGCCCATTATTTTACAAACAATTCTATGTTGGCTAAAATTGATGCATATTTATCAATAAATGTAAATGCAGGATCAAATTTGATTAAGTTAATGCAGTGAATGTTGAATATTTCAACTTTTTGCCGGCTGATTTCATAAATTAAATGCATTAAAATACATTCGCAAAGGAATATGTTTTGATGAAGCGATTGTCTTCAACCGGCAATAAGCTATGTGAAAAATAAAATACAACTACTAACATGAGCTATAATTATTTACCATTAGATAGTACCTATACCCGTTTCAGGCAGTTTAAAAATCTGCATTATCACAACCAGTTAATATCCGTAACATTCCAGGCTTATGAAGCCATTGATACCTGCAGAAAGTACCTGGATAGGAAAGCCGATGAGTCCGATGCGTTGTATTACGGCATCAATACAGGTTTTGGTTATCTCCAGAACGTGCATATCGGCAAATCAGATGTAAAGACATTGCAGTATAATTTACTCAAAAGCCATGCCTGCGGGGTTGGGGCGGAAGTGCCGCAGGAAATTGTAAAACTAATGCTGGCATTAAAAGTAAAAAGCCTGGGTTATGGCTACAGCGGGGTACAAAACGAAACCGTTCAGCGTTTAATAGATTTACATAATAACGAAGTTTACCCGGTCATATATGAGCAGGGCTCATTGGGTGCCAGTGGAGATCTGTCTCCCCTTAGCCACCTTTGTTTACCATTGATAGGTTTAGGCGAAGTCAGCTACAAAGGCCAGCGCTACAAAGGCGCACAGTTGGAACAGTTATTTGGCTGGAAACCCGTTGACCTGAAAAGTAAAGAAGGATTGGCATTAATCAACGGCACACAATTCATGAGCGCTTATGGCATGTGGTGTTTAATAAAAAGCGAACGGTTAATAGAATGGGCAAATCTGATTGCAGCGTTATCCATAGAAGGTTTCAACTGTAACTTAAGCGCGTTCCATCCGTTGATCCACCAGATCCGCAGCCATGCAGGACAGGTAAAAACAGCAGCGGTCATCAAAGAACACCTGGAAGGCAGCGAATTGATTAATTGCCCGGGCAAAGAAGTACAGGACCCTTATTCCTTCCGTTGTATTCCGCAGGTACATGGTGCCAGTGAGGATACTTATAATTACGTGTTAAGCGTATTCATGAAAGAATTTAACTCGGTAACGGATAATCCGAATGTATTCCCCGAAGACGATGTCATTGCCAGCGGTGGCAATTTTCATGGCCAGCCGTTAGCGCTGGCATTAGATTTCCTGGCGATGGGTATCAGCGAACTGGCAAATATCAGTGAACGCCGTACTTACCAGTTGATCAGCGGACAGCGCAACCTGCCATTATTCCTGGTAAAAGATGCCGGCCTCAACAGTGGTTTCATGATTCCCCAGTACACGGCAGCCAGCATCGTAAGCCAGAATAAACAATTATGTACACCGGCCAGTGTGGACAGTATTTCATCCAGCAATAACCAGGAGGATCATGTAAGTATGGGTGCCAATGCGGCCACTAAATGCAAACGAGTGGTTGATAACCTGGAATCTGTGCTGGCGATAGAATTATTAACTGCGGCACAGGCCTTTGAATTCCGCCGTCCGTTGAAAAGTTCCGGTAAAATCGAACGATTATTCCAGCTTTTCCGTAAAGAAGTCAGCTTTAATAACGAAGACCGTGTAATGCACGATGACATTCAGAGTGCGATCGCATTTTTAAGAAATAACAATCCTTCAGAGCTATAATATTTTTTCTTTAGCTTTTGGGGCTATTGCCATTGGTAATGCTGTTCAGCATTTGTTCCAGCTACTACGGGGTATCGTACTCGCTATGCTCGTACCGGCGCTTAAGCGCCGCCCGTTGTATCTGGCAGCCTTGGCACATTAGTTAATTAATTGAGCCATAATTGACTCCAGCTTAATTGTGCATACAGTGTATGCACTTTCTCAAATGTGCGGTAAAATTGTCTGTAAAGGTTTATTTGTCTTATACAAAAACCACTTCCAAACTCGGGCTGTAGCTGTTCTGAAAGGTATTTAATAAGAAACGTTCCATAATCTGCACGTTCTTTTCCCTCATGTCCTTCTTCAAAGATACGTTTACCAATATGCCAATACATCAACGTACATTGATGGTCAACAGCACGTATAGCCTTTTCTTTCGACTCAGCTATGATGGCTTTTATATCTGTTATGATGGACTGGTTTACAAGCATACCTCAATAATTTATCAAAGATATGAATTATAGTTTGCGGATATTTGTTATTAAACCCTGTGGTCGTGCAACTATACATTGAAAGCTGGCAGCCAAAGATTAAAGGCGATGATGGTTACAAATGTTCAGAGGCTGCGGTGGACAGCGGGCAGCCGCTTAGCGGCTGGTACGAGCCCGTATAAGAAATTGTTCAAGACAAAATAACGGCGAGTACGGCACCCCGCAGTACGCCGATGCAATGCTCAACAGGAATACCTTGGATGACAGCCCCAAAAAGAAAAAGTCCCCGGAATTCCGGAGACTTAAAATGTATAATGTACTTGTAATTATTTAGCTGGTTTATCCGCAGTACGGTTAGGTTCCAGTAATTGATAGAACTGGTCTAACTCCGGTAAAATAACAATGCGCGTACGACGGTTAGAAGCACGGCCGCTGGCATTATCATTACTTGCAATAGGCGCATATTGGCTACGGCCGCCGGCTGTCATGCGCGAAGGCTTGATGCCAAAATCATTTTGTAAAGTTCTTACAACAGAAGTAGCCCTTAACACAGACAGGTCCCAGTTATCTTTAAGAGCACCACCTTTAATGGCAACATTATCCGTATGGCCCTCTACCATGAACTCGATATTTGGCTGGTTGTTCAATACTGTAGCTACTTTACCTAATATTGTTTTGGCTTTTGAAGTAATATCATACCTGCCGGATTCGAAAAGTAATTTATCGGAGATAGAGATGAATACAACACCTTTTTCTACCTGTATATTTATGTCCTGGTCGTTAACGTCACGCAAAGCACCCTTTAAATTAAGGACCAACGCCATGTTCAATGAATCTTTATAGGCCATTGCTGACTGTAGATCCTGGATATAAGCATCTTTCTCTTTTAGTTTGTCAAGTGATTTGCTGATACTTTCCGCTTGTTTCTCACTGATCACAGAAAGGTCTTTTAAATTACTTAACACCTGCGTATTAGTGCTTTTAGCATCATCCATCTGTTCCGCTAAATTGGCAACACGTTGTTTTAAATTGGTATTTAAATTCTCTAAATTAGAAACACTGCTGCCCAATTTAGTACGGTCGTCTTCGCAACGTTTTAAATCCTCCTGGAGCTGAGTATACTTATTATTCAGAACTGTATAATCAGATTCCAATGCTTTATGTTTTTTACTACCCACGCAAGACGCTAATAATGAAGTTGAAACTAATAAAACTCCAATTTGCTTTATCATAATATTAATTTTTAATTCTACCATATTTAAAATAAATACAGTGCCAAATTTCCTCAAACATAGTAATTATGGTGAAATAAATTTTTATTGCATTGATTTTTAACGTTTTTGTAGTTAATTAAAAATAATGTTTAGCTACCGTAAAATAGCGCTGCCTGCTATGAGAAATGTTTAACTTTGAAACTCGAAAACAGAAGAGTATGAATGGAGCACCGCTGGCAGAAAGAATGAGGCCCAATAGTTTAGCAGAACTGGTAGGGCAGGAACATATTACGGGTGATGGCAGTATTTTAAATAACGCGATAAAGCAGGGCATGATACCGTCCATGATTTTATGGGGCCCGCCCGGAGTAGGCAAAACCACGATCGCCAATATTATTTCACATACATTACAACGCCCTTTTTTCCAGTTAAGCGCCATCAGTGCCGGTGTAAAAGAAGTGCGGGAAGTAATAGAGACCTCAAAAAAACTGGAAGGCGCCATCCTGTTCATCGATGAAATTCACCGGTTCAATAAAAGCCAGCAGGATGCCTTGTTAGGAGCTGTAGAAAAAGGAATAATTACCCTGATTGGTGCCACTACAGAGAATCCTTCATTCGAGGTAAACAGTGCCATCCTCAGCCGGAGCCAGGTGTATGTGCTCAAACATTTGTCCGCCGAAGATTTAATGCGCATGTTACAGCAGGCGATAGATAAAGATGAATGGCTGCAGCAGTTTGAGATTGACTTACAGGAAACCGAAGCATTGTTCCGGCTCAGTGGCGGAGATGGCAGAAAACTGCTGAATCTGTTTGAACTGGTGGTACAGGCCAGTAAAGTAAAGCCGGGCGGAAAAGTAACTATTACCAATATGTTGGTAATGGATACTGCCCAGAACAAAATAGCACTGTATGATAAACGTGGGGAACAGCATTATGATATTATCAGCGCATTTATAAAAAGTATGCGGGGCAGTGACCCGAACGGTGCGGTTTACTGGCTGGCAAGGATGATAGAAGGCGGGGAGGACGTTAAGTTTATAGCAAGACGCATGCTGATATTCGCATCCGAAGATGTGGGCAATGCTAACCCCAATGCCCTGTTGCTGGCCAACAGTACTTTTGATGCGGTAAGTAAAATCGGTTACCCGGAAAGCAGGATTATTCTGAGCCAGTGCGCCGTGTACCTGGCCACCTCTCCTAAAAGTAACGCATCCTATGAAGCCATTAATATGGCATTGGGCGTGGTTAAAAAGTACGGAGACCTGCCGGTACCGTTGCATATAAGAAACGCCCCAACCGGTCTGATGAAAGACCTGGGCTATGGCGATAATTACCAATACTCGCATCTGGGCGAAAATAACTTTATAGAACAGGAATACCTGCCGGATGTATTAAGTGGGACTAAGTTTTTTGAGCCCGGCAAAAATGCAAGGGAAGATGAAATACGCAGGTTCCTGAAAACACGGTGGGATAAAAAGTATAAATACTAATCCGCTTAACAAGCTTTATTGAAACAAGAAAACTGCAACTAAAAAGCTTTGTTGATAGCTTTTAGTTGCAGTTTTAATAAATATTTAAAGCCCGTCTTATTTCATTTCCTTAAGACAAAACGCATACATGATACAGAATACAATACAGATAAATAAATTAAAAGCCAGCCCCAGCTTAATGATAAAATTATCGGGGTAAATTAAAAATGGTATCAGTATAGACAGAAAGCATCCGGCGATATACAGGTAAAACCCTTTTTTATTTTGCTTAAACATTAAGATGCCACCGGTCAAAGTAATAATTGCGGTCAGCATTCCAAACATGGCATTGTTTTGTATTTTCCCCAGGTCCTTAAATTCCTCCATAGCTGCCGCCATCTTATTTACAAATTTATTATCTGTTTTAGTCTTGTTCATGTTGCTTGAATTGGCATATTGGGTTTCAGGTTTATAATAGATATATCCTTGCTGAAAAATGGCCAGCGTACTACCAATAAAAGTTAAGATACACAATACGGTAAGAAAAGTTGAACGCTTATCTTTTCCTTTAATTTCATCGAAGAACTCATTGAATGTCTCGCTCATAAATAAATAGATTGGTATTAAAAATAAAAAAAGACTCTACAAATGTAAAGTCTTTAATAAAAATTAATGCGATATATTTTGTAGATCGTTAGGATTATGTTTGTGCTTAAATAGTATTGCGAAAAGAACAGCAATAACCAAAGCGTAAATAGCAAAAGTAGTCCAGATTTCAGGCCACTCTCTTATATGTAAAACTTTGCTTAATGTACCATTATTGTTGGTAATACCCTTTTCCGATAATAAATGATTGAACACTTTATTATTGGCGTCGGTATTGAAAAATCCTGCCGCTTCATTAGCATTGGTAAATGATTTGGTAAAGTAATTATCAATCAGGTAACCGGAGGTGATACTTCCAAACACCGCACCAATACCGTTGGTCATCATCATAAACAGCCCCTGGGCAGAAGAACGGATTTTAGCAGTAGTAGAAGTTTCAACAAACAATGAACCGGAAATATTAAAGAAATCAAAAGCCATACCATAGATAATACAGCTCATTATAATCATCCATAATCCATCACTAGGATTGCCATAAGCGAATAATCCGAATCTCAATACCCATGCAAGCATAGAGATCAGCATTACCTGCTTAATACCATATTTTCTTAAAAAGAACGGGATAGCCAGTATAAATAAAGTTTCAGAAATCTGTGAGATGCTCATGATCAGGGTAGAACGTTTTACAATAACAGACTCCGCATAAACAGGAAAATGCTTGAATTCATCTAAAAAAACGTCCCCGTAAGCATTTGTCAGTTGCAACGCTGCACCCAGAAACATAGAAAAAATAAAGAATAAAGCCATCTTATAATTGGCAAACAGCTTAAACGCCTCTAATCCAAACGGATCTTTCTGGCTCACCGCCTTATCCAGTTTATTAGGAGGAGAAGGTGGCAGGGTAAATGCGTACAGCCCTACAAAAACAGCAGCAGCACCGGCAATATAGAACTGGTTAGCAGACGCTTTATTATCTGTAAGATTAACGATCCACATGGCAGCAATAAAACCAATTGTTCCCCAAACCCTTATTGGAGGGAAATCTTTTACCACATCCAGCCCCTTTGTTTTTAGTACGGAGTAAGATATGGAATTATTCAAGGCAATGGTCGGCATGTAAAAAGCCATGGCCAATAGCAATACCCAGAAAAAATTATCCGGTGATGTAACGGCTGGCAGGTAAAATAAAACTGCACCGTAAAGAATTTGCAAAATGCCGTAAAGTTTTTCTGCATTCAGCCATCTGTCAGCAATGATACCGGCTATTGTTGGCATCAGTAGGGATGCGAAACCCATTGTAGAGAATACCGTTCCAAAATCTTTACCATCCCATTGCTTAGTTCCGAACCAGTAGTTTGCAATCGTAATTAACCACGCCCCCCAAACAAAAAATTGAAAGAAGTTCATGATTGTTAGCCGGATTTTAATATTCATAATCAGCGCTATTGTTATTATATAGGAAATTTAAAAGCCGAATATAAAACATTCAATCTACCAAAATGCAAAAAAACTCCTGAAAATAAAGAATTTTTATTTTAGGTATTAATTATTGATTTTAATTTTAATACAGGCGGTTTGTTTTTAAATATATTTTACTTATTCACACGGTGATAGTTTTTAAACAATTGTTGCTATATTAGCATTGTTAGAAATAGAATAAGATATGGAGGCAAAAGAAAAAGTAAGGATCGACAAGTACCTTTGGAGCATCAGGATGTACAAAACACGTGCCCAGGCCGCAGATGCCTGTGACAGTGGAAAAGTAAAGCTAAACGATAATGCCATCAAAGCCAGCAGAGCTGTAAAGCTGGGTGATGTATACGAATTACGCAATGAAGGCGAAAAGAAAATCATTAAAGTAACAGGAATTATTGAGAAAAGAGTAGGATATCCGGAAGCCATTAAAAACTACGAAGACATTACACCGGAAGATTTGAACCGTAAAAATGATTTCCAGGTACCATCGTTCTATACCGGTAAACGTTTAAGCAAAACCGGGCGGCCAAGTAAAGAGCAACGCAGGAATCTGGATGATATAATGAATATTGATATAGAAGATTAAATAAAACAAGTTATACAATGATAGGAAGTATCGTATGGGTAGTAGTAGCGGTAGCTGCCATAGCGCTCAGCCTGGTTACTATTAACCAGGGGCACATAGGTGTAGTCACCATGTTTGGTAAGTATCGCCGGGTATTGAAACCGGGTTTGAATTTTAAAATCCCCTTCCTGGAAGTCATTTTCAGGAAAATAAGTACTCAAAACAGGAGTGTGGAGTTAGAATTTCAGGCAGTAACACAAGATCAGGCCAATGTATATTTTAAAGCCATGATTCTTTATCACGTAACGGATGATGCCGAAGAAACCATCAAAAAAGTAGCTTTTAAATTTATAAGTGAACGCGATCTGATGCAGACTCTTGCACGTACCATCGAAGGAAATATCCGTTCTTTTGTAGCTACTAAACGCCAAAGCGAAGTGTTGGCATTAAGACGCGAAATAGTTGAGTATGTAAAAATAGAAGTAGATCAGACTTTGGACGATTGGGGCTATCATTTACAGGATTTACAAATAAACGATATTACTTTCGATAAAGCCATTATGGAAAGCATGAGCAGGGTAGTAGCCAGTCATAATATGAAAGCTGCTGCAGAAAATGAAGGCCAGGCATTATTAATTACAAAAACCCGTGCGGCAGAAGCAGAAGGCAATTCTATCAAAATAAGTGCAGAAGCAGAACGCCAGGCAGCCCAGTTACGTGGACAAGGTGTCGCTTTGTTCCGCGAAGAAGTTGCAAAAGGGATGAGTGAGGCGGCAGAGCAAATGAAACGTGCCAATCTGGATATTAATATTATTCTTTTCAGTATGTGGACAGAAGCCATCAAAAACTTTGCTGAAAGCGGAAAAGGCAATGTCATGTTCCTGGATGGCAGCCCTAACGGCATGGAAGGAACACTTAAAAAATTAATGGCATTAATGCAAATGAACGGCGAAGACTTTACACCCAGATCTAAAGACGATCAATACAAGCAGTAGTATATAGTTACCTGTCTAAAAAGGCCGGAGACAAGTTCTCTGGCCTTTTTAGTATGGATACCTTTGGTACCATGTATATTTGAAATAAGGCTTTTTACATAGCTCCTGTAGAAAGCAATTAAATGATAAGAAAAAATGTTTAAGCAGTGTAATAAAAACAAATTACATGTTTAGGCTGTGATATTCAGTGCTTACAATAAAATATATTTTTTAGTTTTTTAGTCAGGCTTCACCAAAAAAAGTTTATAATTACACCCAATTAATAATTTACAATAGATTTAGAAATTTAAAATGAGTCAGTTTAATAAAGGTTATAAGCAACAGTTTAATAGGAAAAATAATTATGATAAAAGAAGATTTAATCAACATCAGAATAGTTTACCCGACGGTTTTGCACTCTATTATATAGCCATCCTATGTGGAAATGAGATTAATGAAAAAGTTTTGAGTCTCAAGAATTATATGCAAAGCACATACGGCTCCAGGGCAGCATTAAAATCACCTGCACATTTAACAATTATACCACCGTTTAAATCAGAAGAAGACCTTGAAAATAATTATAAGAGTTTCCTGGATGAAGTCAACTTTACATTAGTGCCTGTAACTGTTAAGTTAAACGGGTATAATCATTTTGGTGAAAGAGTGTTATTTGTAGATGTAGAGAAAACCGAAGCATTACTGAATATTGAGAAAGAGACATTCAATCTATTTGAAGACCGTTTCCCCGCTATTTCATTTAATGCAAAGCCGGAATTCAATCCACACGTTACCATTGCTACAAGAGATATTCCGGAAGGTAAATTATCGGAGGCATTGGCTTATTTTAAAGAAAATCATCCATTTAATGATGAGTTTACCGTAAAAGAATTAAAGTTGATGAAGTTGAAAAACAATAAGTGGGAAGAATGTTAAGCCACTTTAGGTATACAGAACCTAATAGTATTGACAACGAATAACTTATTGCGATAAAAAAAATATGAAAAAAGTCCGGGAAATATTTTTTAGTCTGGATTTTATTTCGCTA
Source organism: Polluticaenibacter yanchengensis (assembly GCA_027854065.1). Classification (GTDB taxonomy): domain Bacteria; phylum Bacteroidota; class Bacteroidia; order Chitinophagales; family Chitinophagaceae; genus Phnomibacter; species Phnomibacter yanchengensis. The sequence continues at coordinate 242,881 of JAQGEF010000003.1, forward strand.
TATTTGCAAACCCAAAACGGAATAAGGGTTTCGGAAAGGGAAAAAATGGTAGGTATAGCTCAGCTGGTTAGAGCATCAGATTGTGGTTCTGAGGGTCGTCGGTTCGAACCCGATTACTTACCCCGAAAAATTAAAAGCTGCATTTTTGCAGCTTTTTTTAATTGTACTAAATTGTAAATCTTATGACAAGCTTTTTGGTTGTAACACCCATTATGTATGCAATACCGTTTATCTCGGCATTTATCCACTGGATAACGATCTGGATGGCTTTAAAGATGTTATTTCATCCTAAAGAACCCATTCATTTCCTGGGGTTAAAAATACAAGGTGTTTTCCCAAAAAAACAAAAGCAAATAGCTGAGAATATTAGTAAACTCGTAGGTAAAGAATTACTTTCTTTCGAAGAGATAGAACAGAAAATAACCAACCCTGCAAACCTTGAAGGTATTTACCCGGAAATAGAAAAATATGTAGATGAGTTCTTAAAAGTCCGCATTAAAGAAACAATGCCCATGATAGCCATGTTCATAGGAGATAAAACAATCGGGCAATTAAAAGAAGCCCTGATGACAGAACTCAAGAATATGTTGCCACAGCTATTAAAGAACTACGTAGGTAATTTAAAATCACAGTTAGACCTTGAGAAAATTGTTTATGAAAAAATCGCTGCGTTCTCAGGCGAGAAATTAGAAGCAATGCTCAACCAGATCTTAACCAAAGAATTCCGTTTTATAGAAATTATCGGTACAATCCTGGGTTTCATGATAGGGTTACTCCAGATTTTCCTGAATATGATACAATAAAAAAGGTGAGCATTGCTCACCTTTTTTATTGTATCATATATGCTAAAACGGTATTTACCGGGCCATTTTTTAGTTTTTTTTCTCTATTCATATCCAACCCTTAACTTTACACACTCTAATTAAAAGTCTTGAATAATTAATAGATGAATAACTGGCATTTTGCAAAGTTTAATTTATTGATATCAAAAGAATTAAATAGATAAAACGATTTTAATCTAAATTTTATAAAAGATTATGCCACAATATCCAAACAGGCAGTTTTTAGATTTCGAAGCGCCGATAAAAGCATTATACGAGGAAATTGAAGTCAATAAGTCTTTAGCGGAGAATAACTCGAATGTTGATTACACAGGCATCGTAAAGCAATTGGAAGATGCGATTATTGCAAAACGTGAAGATATAACCGCAAACCTTACCAGTTGGCAAAAAGTACAGTTAAGCCGTCATCCGGACAGGCCATATTCATTAAAATATTTCAGCAAAATATTTGACGATTTTACAGAGCTGCATGGCGATAGAAATGTAAAAGATGATAAAGCCATGGTAGGAGGTTTCGCTTCTTTAGATGGTGAAACAGTTATGGTTATTGGCCAGCAAAAAGGCATCAATACCAAAATGCGCCAGGTAAGGAACTTTGGTATGGCCAATCCTGAGGGTTACCGCAAAGCCCTGAGGTTAATGAAGCTGGCAGAAAAATTTAATAAACCTATCATCACCTTTATTGATACGCCGGGTGCTTACCCGGGCATAGAAGCAGAAGAACGTGGGCAGGGAGAAGCCATTGCAAGAAACATTTTTGAAATGATGCGCCTCAAAGTACCCGTAATATGCATTATCATAGGCGAAGGCGCCAGTGGTGGCGCAATGGGTATTGGCGTTGGAGATAAAGTATTAATGCTGGAAAATACATGGTACACCGTTATCAGCCCGGAGAGTTGCAGCTCCATCCTTTGGCGTAGCTGGAATTTTAAAGAAACTGCAGCAGAGCAGCTAAAACTTACCAGCGATTACATGAGCCAGTTTGGCCTTGTAGATGGCGTTATCCCGGAGCCAAAAGGAGGTGCACATTGGGATTACGACCTTGCAGCACAAATGGTAAAAGATTACATTAAGCCCCTACTGGCCGAATTAAAAGAAATTCCTGCGGCAAAAAGAATCCGCAACAGGATCGACAAATTCGGGTCGATGGGTTTCTACGACGAAGCATAAATATTACTACTTATTTAACTATATAACAATCTCTGCATAATCCTGAGATTATAAGAACATGGCAAACTTAAGCTTAAAAGGCGTTGGCGTAGCAGTCATTACACCTTTCAATGAAGATCTGACTGTAGATTATCCTGCATTAAAGAATTTATTAGAATACTTTATCGATTCCAAAATAGATTATGTCGTTACCTTAGGTACCACCGGTGAATCTGCAACTTTAACTGCCGATGAAAAAATTAAGATCATCAACTTCACTTACGATACCATCAATGGCCGGATCCCGGTAGTTGTAGGCGTAGGTGGCAATAATACCTATAAGGTTATTGAAGATCTCAAGCAATTGCCACTAGACAAAGCCGCTGCCATTTTAAGCGTTAGTCCATATTACAATAAGCCAACACAGGAAGGTATTTATCAGCATTATGCAGCCATTGCAAAAAGCACAGATAAACCAATTATTCTTTACAATGTACCAGGCAGGACCAATAGCAATATCCTTCCGGAAACGACTTACCGTTTAGCAGCAGACTTTAAAAATATCATTGCTATAAAAGAAGCCAGCGGTAACATGGTACAGTGTATGCACCTGGTAAAAAACAAACCGGAAGGTTTTTATTTAATCAGTGGCGATGATCATATCAACCTGCCACTCATCGCCTGTGGCTTCGATGGTGTTATCAGTGTGGTTGCCAATAGCCATGCGGCAGAGTTTTCCGAGTTGACACATCTTGCCCTGAACAATGAATTCCAAAAAGCAAGAGCTATCCAGGATAAATTGTTAGTGCCAATGGATTTGTTGTTCGCAGAAAACAATCCCGCCGGTGTAAAAGGATTTCTGGCAGCACAGGGTAAAATTAAAAATATTTTAAGATTGCCACTCGTACCTGCTAGTGAAAAACTTTACCAGGCAATTCAGGAAACCTTATAAAATGATTCATAGCTACAGTTCATTAGTTGTTTATTATTGAGCCATCTCTGTGCTGCTATTAAGCACCGTTGTGTCACTCCCTTGTACCATATAAGCTGTATTGAACTATTAATTATAAATTAATTTATTTTATAGAGACGTTGATAAACAACGTCTCTATATCTTTATAATATTATTTGCAAATCTTTAAATCATATTATGGCATTAGTTAATAAAGAAAATTGTATCCATTATAGTCAATGTCCCGTTTGCGGCAGCGCCAGTTTAGCCGAAGTTTTACAATGCAAAGATTATACTGTGTCACATGAACAATTTTCAATAATTGAATGCCGGGATTGTTCATTGCGATTTACACAGGATGTGCCTCAACAGGCATATATCGGTGTATATTATCAATCAGAGAATTATATATCCCACTCAGATACAGATAAAGGGCTTATCAGCAAACTATATAAAGCAGTAAGAAAAATTACACTCAAAACCAAACTCCACATTGTAGAATCAAATGTTTGCTCAAAAAGTACAAAAGCCATATTAGACATTGGTAGCGGTACCGGTGCCTTTTTAAATACCATGAAAGCAGAAGGATGGTCAGTTGTAGGCCTGGAGCCGGATGCCGGCGCAAGAGCAAATGCCATAAAGCTCTATAACATCACAGCAGAAACGCCAGATAGGCTTTTTCAATTACCGGAAAATACATTTGAGGCCATTACCATGTGGCATGTATTAGAACATGTAGAACAATTACAGGAATATATAGCCCGTTGTTATCAGTTATTAACAACAGACGGCACATTATTTATCGCAGTACCGAACTATACTTCAAGCGATGCAAAAAAATACGGACCTTATTGGGCCGCTTATGACGTGCCAAGACATCTCTATCATTTTTCACCGGCTTCAGTAAAAAAACTGGTTGGTCAACATGGTTTCCAGGTGAAAAAGATATTGCCAATGTGGTTTGATCCCTTTTATATTTCAATGCTCAGCGAACAGTATAAAACAGGTTCAAATAAATTGTTCTCCGCGTTTTTCGCCGGTTTGAAATCAACTATCTCCGCAATCGGTAACAAAGAAAAAGCCAGTTCAATCATTTATGTGATTAAGAAGAAATAGTTAAAGCAATTTGTGTAGTGGTTTGGGTTACGCAGTCCAGTATTGATAAATATTCCAACCTCACATCATTTAACAACTACGGACAGAACCATACTACTGCTACTCTTTTCCTTCCTTGCAGCAGAGGTGGGTATTCCAAATCAATTTACCCAAATATTTTAGAGAAAATAGCTGGTCTCGCCAACTATTTCCCCGTAATTTGGTGAACGATTCCTCCCGCTGTATCAGTAATAATCCGGCACAGGTAATCGATATCATCATCAGAAATGGTTAATGGAGGAGCTACCCGCATGCTGTTACCACAAAATAAAAACCAGTCAGTGATCAGGCCGGCCTTTACACATGCATGGATAATCGTTTGAGCAATTTCATCATTTTCAAATTCTACCGCCATTAATAACCCCGCATTTCTTATAGCCTTAATAGCGTGGCTGGTTAATAGTTTCAGTTTAATTTTCTCAGCTTTTTCTTTCACGTGCCACTTCTCAATACCGGCAGATATATTATTGTCTGAAGAGTTCAGGCTGTCAATACCGTTCACCAATAGCTGAAAGCTCGCCAAACCGGCCGCACAACTGACAGGGTGGCCCGCAAAAGTACTGATATGACCCAATACCGGGTTGTAAGTCAATTGATTCATCAGGTGATAATCCGCAATAAAAGCACCCAATGGTAAGCCACCGCCCAAAGCCTTGCCCAACATCAAAATATCCGGGACAATATCATATGCCTCAAAAGCCCATAACGGACCGGTACGGCCAAAACCAACCTGAATTTCATCCAGGATCAATAAAGTCCCTGTCTCCGTACATTTTTGCCTCAAAGCCTTTATCCATGCCTCGTCAGGCAATCTTACACCAGCTTCAGCTTGTACCGTTTCCAATATAATACAGGCCGTTTCATCGTTTATAGCATTTAATGCTTCATCAGAATTAAAAGGCACATGAGTAATGCCCGGCAATAATGGCCGGAAGGCTTGTTTAAAATACTCGCCACCCATGATACTCAGAGCACCCTGTGAACTCCCGTGATAACTATTATTACAGGAGATGATCCGGGTTCTGCCGGTAACCCGTTTAGCCAATTTCATAGCGCCTTCAGTAGCTTCCGTTCCACTATTAGTAAAATACACACAATTCAGGCTTTTCGGCAGGTATTGCGTAAGCATTTTAGCATACTGTACCTGTGGGGTTTCTATAAGTTCACCATATACCATCAGGTGCATATAACTATCAACCTGCTTTTTAATAGCGTCAATAACCACAGGTTGGCCATGTCCAAGATTCATTACACTGAATCCGCTAATTAAGTCAAGGTATTTTCTGTTATCAGGCCCCCACATATAACAACCCCTGGCTTCCGTTATTTCCAATCCGATCGGAGCAGGCGAAGTCTGTGCAACGTGTTGTAAAAAAAGTTGTCTGCTATTCATATCCTCAATTCTCTTATCTAATAAAAATGTTTATTATACAGTCAGCAAGCTGCATCCCCTGATATCACTGTTATCCAATCGCCCCAGTATTTCAAAATCACCATTCAGGTGAATGGTTGCCAGGTCCTGGGTTTCTATAAAGCTGCAACTGTAAATATTACTTAAGTCCGCAATGCACAAAACACCCGTTCCTTGTTCCTTTATATCAAACGGGTCATCATAAGATCTTATAAAAACTTTCATCCAGGGCGAACAAGTGTAGATACCCTTTCCTTTAGAATATGCCTGGCCAAGCAACTCTGTCATACCATATTCAGAGTGGATATCCTCAGTACCAAATGCAGCCGTCAGTTCTTCATGCACTTCAGTACGTGTCATCTCCTTTCTCCTGCCTTTCATACCACCCGTTTCCATAACAATTGTATGTTTCAAAGGCTTTTTAAACCCGGATGCAAAATCAAGCAAGGCAAATGTCACACCCAAAAGAATCGTCTTTTTACCTAGACTTTCCCTTTTATGAATAATGCTGATCATTTCATCCGTCGCTTTCAAATAAAACCCACTATCAGCATCTCCACTCAATGCAATTAATTTTTCAGCCATGTAGATAAGAGATGAGCCGGAGCGTTCTAAATAACTGGGCAGTAAACAAACAAAAGCATACGCTCTTATATCCCCATAAAAATGTTCGAATCCTTTAATAAATGATTGCTCATATATATTGACATCATGCACGTAATGTTTACTCACACCGGTACCCGTAGTACTGCTACTGGTAAAAACAATATCGGTATTCGAATCATAAGATTTTACTTCATGCGTTTTAAATAAAGAAATCGGTAAAAAAGGAATATCTTTCAAAGAGGTAACAGCATTCATCCTGTTGGACATTTTAGCAAAATCCCTGTAAACATTATTATTTTGTTGCTGAAATCCGTAAACCTCCAATGCCAGGTTTTTAAAATTACTTTCCGATTCGTTAAAAATAGCTCCAATTAAATTTTGCATGTTGTACATTAAAAACTTATTACTTATTTTTGGTAATGCTTAAAATAAAACACTCCATATTAGCTTTTTGCAGCCTGGCTTTAGGCCTTGTACTATTAAATTCCTGCAGCAAAGATAGTTATACTACCAAACCACAGCTAAAATTAAAAAGTGTCAACAGTTATTTACTGCATCAGAGAGATAATTTAAACGTTTCTTTAGAAGTCACCGATAAAGAAGGAGATATCCAGGGCGAAATGTTCATTGCCCGTTCCGTAAAAGGATACCCTCAGTACGATCAGACCTTTACGCCATTTCCTATTTCAGCAGATATTCCCTCATCATCTAATTTTAAAGCAGAAGTAAATATTTGTTTTACCATCAATAGTGTAGAAGGAAACTGTCCTTACTATGCAGGACCGGTAACACCGGTAGGAAGTGATACCACTACGTTTTCATTCTGGATAAAAGATAAAGCAGGAAACATCAGCGACACGTTGGTGCTGGAACAACCAATTATTATAGAGCGATAATTCAAAATTTAAGATATTCAAATCATGGGCAAAAAAGACGACAAAGAAAAAACAAAAAAGAAACAAAAGCACGTAACAACCAGTAATTACGAATTTTTAGAAGAATACATCAATACACCAAGCCCGGTAGGATTTGAATACACAGGGCAAAAAGTTTGGATAAATTATATAAAACCATTTGTGGATGTTGTAGAGACGGACGCTTATGGTAGTGCAATCGCCATTATCAACAAAGAACATCCTTTCAAAGTAGTCATAGAAGCACACGTTGATGAGATCAGTTGGTTTGTAAATTATATTACAGATAAAGGCCTGATCCATGTAAAGCGCAATGGCGGTGTCGATCACCAGATAGCCCCTTCATTACGGGTAAACATTCACGGGAAAAAAGGCATTGTTAAAGGCGTTTTTGGTTGGCCGGCTATTCACACACGCTTAGGCGGAGAGAAAGAGCAAAACCCAAAAGTAGAAACAGTTTGGGTAGATTGCGGCGCCCGCAGCAAAAGCGAAGTAGAAGACTTAGGCATTCATGTGGGCAGTGTTATTACCTACCAGGATGGCTATGACGAATTAGTAAACGGCAATATCATTGCCCGCGCTTTCGACAATCGCGTAGGCGGGTATATGATCGCACAGGTGGCAAGATTATTAAAAGAAAACAAAGTAAAGCTGCCATTCGGGCTATATGTGGTGAATGCAGTACAAGAGGAGATTGGATTACGTGGTGCAGAGATGGTAGCCCGCCGTATAAAACCGGATGTAGCCATCATTACCGATGTTACACACGATACCCAGACACCAATGATAAATAAAGCCATTGACGGAGATATCAGTTGTGGTAAAGGGCCAAGCCTTGCATACGCACCCGCTATTCAAAATAAACTATTGGCATTTGTTGAGAACATTGCCAAAGTAAACGACATTGAAGTACAATGGCGTGCTTTAAGCAGAAGTACCGGTACAGATACGGATAGTTTTGCTTATGCCAACGACGGTTGCCCGTCAGTGTTAATCAGTTTACCATTACGTTATATGCATACGACGGTCGAAATGATCAATAAGTCGGATATAGAAGCCACCATTCAGTTAATGTATGAAACATTAAAAGCGTTAACGCCAGAAACAAGTTTCAGTTATTTCGATTAATTTTCAGGATAAATGATATAACAAAAAACGACAGGCATTCTTAGTAATGCTTGTCGCTTTTTTATTTGGGCGCATTCCGTAGCCGGCGTTTCTATCCAGGTATCTCCCCGGTAATGATATCAATTAAAATTCAGGCTACGGAACCGGGCTATCCGCAGTACGCCTCGGCGGCAAAATCAAATGCTTAGCTCTGCAATTCAATATCTCTTATGCCGCCTTCGGGGTACTTTGCTACTATCCCATTGCGCAAACAGCCGGAAGCAGGCTTAGCCAGGGCATTCAGTAAAAATGATCCCTGTTTCGCTTTATTCCACAATAAACTTTCCCTTCATCATGCCCGAATGGCCGGGAAAAGAACATAAAAAATCATATTCGCCCTTTGGTGGTGCCGGAAATTCAATAGAATCTGACTCACCACCACCAATTGTTTTCGTATAAGCAATCACAGATGCAGCCATATCTTTCGGTATATAATCATTGTCTTTAGCACTCATGGCGGCCATTGAAAATTCACTGAAAGATGTGCCTTGCGCTAACAATACAAAATTGTGCCCCATCGCCATTAAGGGTGCCTTACCGGTGTGATTCAATGTTAATTTTACAACTTGTCCTTCTTTCACTCTAATCTCTTTAAGATCAAATGTCATATTATCATCACCATTTAACACCACCACTGCCAGGTTAGGGTCTGTGTCAGTGGTTGTTTCTTTAGCTTTGAATTTTTCAATGCCGGTTTCATTGTTGGAGTTATTGCAACCCGCAAGAATCAATAATACAGGTACAAAAAATGCGAACAGTTTTTTCATATCAGATGTTAATTTGTTTATGCAAATATAGCGTATAAATAAAATAAAGGACATTTGTATCTTTTATTTTATTTTGACTGTGTATCATTATAACATCAATTTTTTCTTAATTTAAGATTACAAAAATTTTAATAAAACATCAAGCATAGTATTTGTAACAGAATCGATGATATTTTAGTGTTTAACAAGGTAGATGTTTTAACTTTTCCTTAATCAGCAAGTCAGATTAAAAAGGTTGTATCATGGAGAAATTTCATCAATATTCTATAAGGCTCGGTTTTAGTACACAAGAAGCTGATAAGATAAAATCGGTCGGGTTAAAAAAGTTCATCACTCATCAGTTAAATGCAAAAAATGATTTAGCGGAACCCATGTTTATTTCCGACTCGCCAAAAACAAGCCAGGCGTTAAAAGAATTGAGAGAGAAATTGGAAGCGGATGATAAGCCGGACCATAATATCAACCAATATTTAAATGAAAAGCACCTGTTTTGGAAAGCCTTCTTAGTTGAAAGATTTTATACAACAGAGAACCCCTTAAGAGAAAAGATAAACTTGTTTTTTCAAAATCATTTTGTCGTAACCTGTCAGTCTGTGCGGTTTCCTTACTGGATTTTTTTGCACTATAAAACCATTAATGATTATTCCATTGGCAATTATAAAACATTAGTAAAAGAAATGCTTTTCTCAAATGCCATTTTAAAATACCTGGATAATCAGCAGAATAAAAAAGGTAGTATCAATGAAAATTTAGGCAGGGAACTACTGGAACTATTTACCCTGGGTGAAGGCAATTACACTGAAGCGGATATAAAAAATGCGGCACTGGCCCTGGCTGGCCTGGGTTATGGCGATGAAAAAGGAAAATACAGGAAAGCTGCTACAGATAACTCGGTAAAAACATTCTTAGGAAAATCAGGTGATTTTGATGCGTTAGATATTGTTGATATCATATTTGAACAAAAAAGTACAGCAGAATATTTAAGTGAAAAGGTATTAAGATGGTTCTTTTATGATACTCCCAAAAAAGAACTGGTAACTGAATATGCCAATATATTGCGGCAGTCCAATTACGAGTTAGCTCCGTTTTTCCAGACATTATTGGAAAAAGAGTGCTTGAAAAACGATACCGGCACCCAAATAAAAAATCCTCTACAATGGGGGATACAGGTATTTAAAGATTTGAACCTGCAACCTAATTATCAGTTTTTGGTAATGTTTCTCAAAAGCCAGAGCATGGATTTATATGATCAGCCAAATGTAAAAGGCTGGAAGGGCGGGCAGGACTGGATGACATCACAAATATTTACCAGTAGAAATCAGCTGATAGATTTTTTAATAGATGGTAATCCACAGATGGAAAAACAGTTTAAGCGAAGGGTGGAGAAAATAGATGGTTCTACAATCAATTTTAAAGCGGACTTAATGGTGAAAAATAAAAAGAGTGCTTATACCATTATTAATGAGCTGGCAAGTAGAACTGTATATGAAACCAACAAACAAATGGACGCAGATCTGGATGAAGTACTAAAATATGATTTCGACCCGCAAAGTGAAAATGCGCCTCAAAGTATTTTAAACGTGTATCAATATTTGGCTAAAAGCCCCGAATTTCAAATTATATAAGTTATGGACAGGAGAAATTTTCTGAAATTGACCGCAAGCGCAGCAGCCGGAATGTTGGTGGTTCCCGGTTTTCTGTATTCTTCATCCTTGGTATCCATTAATGATAATGCAAATGACAATATTCTTGTTTTTATCCAGCTAAATGGCGGCAACGATGGCTTGAACATGTTTATTCCATTTGAAGACCCGTTGTACTATTTTAACCGGCCAAATATTGGTGTGGCCAAAGATACTGTTATCAATGCCATCAATGGTTTAGGCTTTCACCCGGCATTAAAGGACCTGGCAACCATTTCGCAGAATGGTCATTTGACCATATTGCAAAATGTTGGCTACCCGGACCCTAACCGCTCGCATTTCAGAAGTATAGAAATCTGGCAAACAGCATCGGATAGTAACAAATACCTGCATCACGGCTGGCTCGGACGTTTTTTAGATATCCAGTGTAAAGATGATCATTTATCATCTTTAAATATTGATGCGATAGATAATCTTGCTTTGAAATCCCCCGGAATTAACGGGATCACCATTAAGGATTTTAATGCAATCAGGAAAATGATGAACCAGGATGAAACGGTTAAGTTTTCGGATAATCCGCAATTGGATTTTGTACGAAAGATATCGTTCGCCTCTACTGAAGGGATTGTTGAAATTAATAAGGCTTTGGCTAATGCTAAAAACTATAACGAAGTATATGCCAATAACGGGTTGTCTAAAAACCTGGAATGGGTTTCTAAGCTCATAAAGGGCAAAATGGCATCCAGGGTCTATTACACTTCATTAAGCGGATTTGATACACATAACAACCAGTTACAAAAACAGGCAAATTTGTTTAAAACATTGAATGATGCTGTTTATTCTTTTTATAATGATATGAAAGCTAATAATTTATTAGACAGGGTGACGCTTGTGGTGTTTTCAGAATTTGGCCGGAGGGTTAAAGAAAACGGGACAGGTACGGATCATGGTACTTCCGGGCCGATGCTGATAGTAGGAGGGAAGAATAAAGGAAAAATTATCGGGAATAATCCCAACCTGGAATCACTTAATAACGGCGATATGCAATTTGAAACCGATTTCAGAAGCGTATATGCCACATTGTTAAATGAAAAATATGGTTTTGATGCTACTAAAATCGGTATCCGTCAAAGTAAATTAGCTGGTGTCTTTTAAAACACTACAATTGAATCACTTTATTTATCCTGATGTCATCCAGGAAGTATTCATCGTGTGATACTACAATCAAACTGCCTTCGTATTCGTTAATGGCTTTTGTAAGGATGTCGATATTCTGAATGTCCAGGTTATTAGTCGGCTCGTCAAAAATGAGCAGGTCCGGTGCCACATCACTTAATGTGATACAACATAACATTAATCGCATTCTTTCGCCGCCACTCAATGATTGGCAGGATTTATCCCAGGTAGTCTTGTCAAATAGAAAACGGTTAAGCCTTATTTTGATTTCATGTTCCTGCAGATTTGCCGTATTGTATTTCTGTGCCTGTTCGTAAATATTCAACGTGTTCTCTATTAATGAATAATCCTGGTCTATATAGAACCACTTATTGATGGCATTAAAAACCTTACCGGTAGCAGGTTTTATCTTTCCCGTTATAATATTGATCAGTGTGGTTTTTCCGGATCCGTTATCTCCTTTTAATGCTAATCTTTCTCCACTGTTTATTTCAACATCGATACTTTTTTTCCAGACAGACCTGCCATTATACTCAACATTAATGCCTGTGGCAGAAAATAGAATTTTTCCTTTATGAAGACTGGAATGGTTAAAGCCTATCTTCATTTTATCAATATCCGGAAGCGCCGCACGTTTGTCCATCAAGTCCTGGTTGAGCCCGCCGATTTTTTCGGTATGGACCGATTTTAATTTAGATGTACTTTGCTCGGCATTGTTTCGCAATGTGTTCATCATTATTTTGGCGACACCTGCTTTTTCTGCTTTCTTTTTGCCCCTGTTATCAAGTCTCTGCTGACGTTCCAATGTTTCCCTTTCTTTTTCCCTGGCTTTCCTGATGGCCTTTTCTGTTTCTTCTAATGACTGTAACCTGGCATTATTTTCTATAGCTTTTTGTGCCGTATAAAATTCATAATTGCCGCCATAGTTGTTAATGCCATTCGCCGTTAATTCGGCAATGGTATCAAATGCATTCAATAAAGTTCTGTCGTGACTTACGACGATAAATGAAGCACTGGTGTCATTTATAAACCCGTATAATTTATTCCTGGCAGCGCTGTCTAAATGGTTGCTTGGTTCATCGAGCAGGATTAAAGCAGGTTGATGAATTTGTATGCCTGCCAGAAATACTTTTGTTTTCTGTCCGCCACTTAAACTTTCCATTTTTTGTGATAGCAGGATATTCTGAAGTCCCCAATAGGAGAGTGCACTGCTGCATCTTTCTTCTATTGTCCAGTCATCATCCAGGTCATTATAATCTTTTTCATTGATGCTGCCGTTTATTATGGCATTCAGTGCGGTAATTTTTGTATGTACTTTTAAGGCTTCTGCTACTGTCAAGTGATTAAATTGCCCAAAGATCTGAGGAATATAATAGGGCTTTTCATCGCATTGCAATGTGCCGGAAGCCGGTTTAAGTTCTCCTGCTATAATTTTTAAAAGTGTTGACTTGCCCGAGCCGTTATTACCGATTAATGCAATTTTCTGATTGTTTTGAATTGTCAGGCTAATATGCTGGAATAGCAAATCTTTGTTGAGATGTACGTAAGATATATTTTGTAAAATAAGCATGATTTCTTTCTGTTTAAAGATGAATAAATCACAACCTGGTTTACCCGGTTGCCGTCCTTAAATTTTTTGAAAGAAAGTATATCCTACATGCGTGTTTTTAATTTGAAGAGGGCAAAGATAAGCAAAAGTATTTTTGAATAAATGCTTTTCTTTTGAAATTGGCCTTGCGGGGTCAGGTTGAAATGCTTATGTAACCGGTATTTTGAAAAAATCGGTTGGGTAATGATTCATTTTGAATGAACGGAGAATTAGCTGCTAACCGCGCAAGGGATTGGCAGCAGTACCCCACAGGCGGCATAAACGATTATTCAGGCGAAGCTGTGGCGGATGAATTGCCGCCGAGGAGTACTGCAGAAAGCCCGGCCCAGGTGCGCCATGATTTTTAACCGGTAGTTATTTTGTGTTGACTCCCGAATGCTTTGGGACGGCGCATCCGGGGTGCGCCCAAATAAAACTATTCCAACTGTTTAATCACTTCATTTATTAAATGTGGTTCGTAGCCTTTTTGCATTAAATACATCTTACATTTTTGACGGCGATGCAGGATGGAAGGGGCTTTTATGCCCGGCCATTTAGCCTCAGCTAATTTGTGAAGCGTTTCCAGATAGTCATCCTCATCAATCTCTTTTAAAGCGCGTTTGATAAGGTATTCAGAGATTTGTTTTTGTTTGAGTGCCTGAACTATTTTTATCCTTCCCCATTTTTTTAAACGGTAATGACCTCCTGCAAACTGTGTGGCATAACGTTCTTCATTTAAATAGTTCTCTTCTATTAAATAAGCGATGATGGGGCCTTGTTCCAGGCTATTGATGCCATACCCGAAAAGTTTGTTACTGACATCGGCATGGCAGCGCTCCTGGTAGGCACAGTAATGTTTTAGCTTATCCAAAGCGGCAAGTGGCGTTAGTTTAGAATAATTATCGTTTTTTTTCAATTTAATTGAAAGAAATTTTATTTTGTGAACATCCTTTGTAAAGGAAAAAAAATATTGTACGTTTGTTGCCCGTAAAAGTATAATTTGTTTAAACACTTACAATACGGTTTTATAAAAACATAAATATTTATGAAGTTTATAGTATCATCATCGCTATTTTTAAAACAGTTACAGCAAATTAGCGGCGTTATTCAGGCAAATAATGTGTTGCCGATCCTGGAAGACTTTTTATGCGAAATAGAAAATAACACACTTACTGTAACCGCTACTGATTTAGAAACGGTAATGAGGGTACAACTGGAAGTGGAAGCTAAAGAGCAAGGTAAAGTTTGTATTCCGGCTAAAATTCTGATTGACTCTCTTAAAAACCTGCCTGACCAACCTTTAACTTTTAGCATTGATAAAAACTATGCTATAGAAATTACAAGCGATAGCGGTAAATATAAGGTGATGGGTGAAAATCCTGATAACTTTCCTAAAGAACCGGTACCGGATGATGCTACTGAATTTTTAATGACAAGCAGGGGTTTGGTAACTGCTATTAATAAAACTTTATTTGCCGTAAGCAATGATGATCTGCGCCCGGCAATGACTGGTGTGTTTGTTGAACTGACACCGGAATTTGTACAGTTTGTGGCAACAGACGCACACCGTTTGGTGAAGTATAAGCGTACTGACGTTATGAGCCCGACTACTGATAGTTTTATTGTGCCCAAAAAGCCTTTGAACTTATTGAAAAATGCATTGCCAAATAATGATGATGATATTACTATCAGTTATAACAAAAATCATTTATTTGTTAAGCACAATACTTTACAATTATCCTGTCGTTTAATTGACGCGCGTTTCCCGGATTATAAAGTGGTTATTCCTAATGATAACCCGTTTAAATTATTTGTGTCTAAAATTGACTTTCAACAGGCGTTGCGTCGCGTAAGCATTTTTAGTAATAAAAGTACGAACCAGGTAGCGCTGACTATTGCCGGTAACCAGTTGCAATTGGAAGCCCAGGATATAGACTTTAGCTTTGAAGGTAATGAGCGTTTGTCTTGCCAGTATAACGGTGACGATCTGAAAATTGCATTTAATGCGAAATTCCTGATTGAGATGCTGAATGCTGCGGAAACCCAGGAAGTGGTAATAGAGTTGAGTACCAGTACTAAAGCGGGTATTTTAAAACCAACTGAACAAATGGAAGGTGAGGACCTGATGATGCTGGTAATGCCTTTGATGTTGAACAATTAATTTTTCATTAAGTGAATATGTAAAAAAGAGCCTTTAAAGGCTCTTTTTTCTTTTATCCGTGATTTTAGGCCAAAACCGGATAACGCAACTGGTTTTCTATTCAAGGAAACCGGTTGCGTTGTGTTACTTATTTAATGATGTATGGAAAGGTGACATCAATATCAGTGCTTGATTTGCTGTCATTGATTAAGTCTGCTTCCTGTTTGCCACCACGGCTGTAATGCCTTAATACCACTCTTACATTTTTATTTACTGCGGTTGAAGTTTGCCATTGGCCGGTTGAGCCTAATGTGACATTATTGGCATCCTTATTCAGGTTGGTGATTTTTATATCTGCACCTTCTCCGGGTACATAATAGAAACGGTGATTAGCAGCATCTTCCAGGATTTCTGCTGTGATGTCTTCCACCGGATTTTTGGATTCATCTAATACTTTTACAGTAAAATTGTAAGTTGTATTTGCAGGCAGATCTATAGCGTCTATTACAGGTGCATTGCCGCCATCGCCATCCAGGTCTTTCCAGGCAAAAGTTTTGGTAGCACCACCGCCAACCGGTGTAAACTGTAATTGTAACGTAGTAATTAACTCATTGTCATGATTCTCTTCTTCTACGTCTTTTTTGGTACATGCTACTAATACAATTGTACTGAAAATGCCTAAGCCAATGTAATTTTTTAAGCGTGATAATGTCATAGTTGTTTGTTTTTATTAAAAGTTATATTTAATTCTGAATTGTATGTTTCGTCCCATTTCGTCGGTATAATACCGGAAACTGTTTAAATAATCCCTGTACTTTGTATTCAGCAGATTTTTGACTGTTATGCCAATCACGAAGCTTTGTTTAAATAGTTCAATGGTGGATGATGCTTTTAAATGCACGAGTGTATAGGCATCGGGTGGCAGTTTATAATCCTGTTTGCCGAACTTGTTTTCATCGGGAATTCTTGTTTGTTTAAATACAGTTGGTACTTCTATTCCTATGAATGAATTGGTGAATTGTTTACCATCTTTAAAATTGTAATTGATAGCAGATGAGATCCTGTTTGGTGGTATGTTTATCATCCAGTCCTGCAGGTTTCTGTTATAGCCATAAATAATACTGGCACGCTGTTCATAATGCCAGTTGCCGGTGAACTGGTAGTTGGATAAAAAATCTACACCGTATAAGGCAACATCTGCTTTCTGAAAACGTATTTGCGGAAAAGCGCCTGATATCGTTAATACCGGGCTGTCAGGATAGGGCTGCTGATAAATAAAATCATTGATGTGATTGTAATAGGCATTTAATTCCAGGCGTAACTTTTTGTTGCTGCTGTTATAATTCATACCAATGGAATTATTAAATGCTTTTTCCGGTTTTAATGAGCTGTTCCCAATTTCAAAGGTGGCTGAACCATGGTGTATCCCGTTACTTAATAATTCATTTACATAAGGGGCTCTTTCGGTATAACTGGTGTTCAGGAATAATTTCACCTGTTGGTTGGCATTGTAGGCAATATTTATACTGCCGGCTTTTGTACCAAATGTATAATTGTTTACAATGATAGCGCTACCTGCGGGCCTTCGTTTTGTTTCCAGTGTTTTATAGTCGTATCTCAATCCTGCATTAACTTCCCATTTGTGCATGGTCCATTTCTCCAGCCAATAAGCGCCAATGGTATTCGCGTTATAGTTAGGAATAAGGTATCTGCCGCTGATCCTGTTATCCTGTTGAGTGGCGTTTATACCAATACTACCTGAAAACCTGTTCCATTTAGGATGGGTCCAGCTGATATTTTCGGATAATGTACTTACTGCTAAGTCAATTTGTGGGTTGGTGCCGTTGGAGCGGATCATATCAAATTCCAGGCGCCTGTTTTTCTGATAGGAGACCTGCAGATCAAATTGCCCGAATCCTGTGCGGATTTTGGAATTGATTTTACCTATCTGGTGATTCACGTCCTGTGATGGCCGTTCAATTTTATAGGAATTTTGTCCTAAGTAAATATCGTCCGGCTTTGACTGTGAAATAGCATGTATCAGATCTGTTGTATTACCAATATGGGCACCCTGGAAAATACCGATAGAGTTTTGAAAATAGCTGTAAAAAGCTTCTATTTCAAATTTCTCCTTTTTGTAACCGGTTGCCAATGAAAAATTACTTTCACTGGTTGCGGTATTATTTAACCTGTAGCCAGGTGTTTTTACATTGGCACTGTTTTTAATAGTTCCCTGTACTCTGTAAGAAAAAGCCGGTAGTTTTTTAAATCCTTGTTCAACACTGGCTGAAACATTGTATAACCCATTGTTGGTAAAATAACCGGCATTTATTTCTCCTGACACTTTTGGCTGGTATTTTAATGCCGGAGGATTGACCAGGATTGCTCCGCCAATGGCATCGCTACCATATTTTAGTGCATCAGTCCCTTTTACCACGCTTACGTGGTTTGCTAAAAACGCATCAATTTCCAGTGCATGCTCATTGCCCCATTGTTGAGCTTCCTGTCTTACACCATTGTTTATAAGTAAAACGCGGGCTCCAAATAAGCCGTTAATGACCGGTTTTGCAATGGTGCTGCCGGTTTGCAAAAGAGTGACACCATTTATGTTGGAAAGTAGTTCGGCTATTGAATTGCCTTTATTTGCTATAATTGTCTGTTCTGATATTACTTTTTGAATATCGCCTCTGGATACTGACCTGTTGTTACCGATTACAGTTACGTTTTGCATTTCCATATTGTGGTTATGCGGCAACTCAAAATCTATATGAACTGACCTGGTAAGTGTAATGGTTGTATCAAAAGTCTCGCAATGAACATGCGAGATCCTCACTTGTATTTTACCGGCGCAAAGTTTGTCGAATTCAAAATCACCATTCTGGTTGGTAACTGCAAACTGGTTCAAATTAATAATTTCAACTGTAGCACCGTTCAGTTTTTCTTTGGTATCTGCATCTTCTACATGGCCGTGCAACTTTATGCTGCAAGCCTGCGCGTTGGAGAGAACAGGAACTACTGAAAAAACAACGATGCATAAAAACAAATAAATTGTTTTCAAGACCATTCTTTTTTAAAGTGTAACAATAGGAGATAGGAATGTTAGACGTGAATTCCTATACATTCCAGGTGTACAAGTGTATTTGTACTGAAATATAAAAAATTATGCGATGGCAGGTGGTCCTCTTAAAAAGGAACTGATATATTGCTTATGGGCATATTGATAATCTGCAAATGTATTGGTGCGGTTTATCCACTTTACAGGAATCACCGGAATTTCTATGGTAGCGGAATATTGATATACGGGTTGGGCATACAAATCTTCACAACTACATTTATAATTTACAGATGTATTTTTAGTGTTTTTTTCCCGGGGCTGGGCTGCAGTTTCATGCATGTGATTGTGTATATTAAACAAATCATGCCACCCGGCTTTGGGCATAATAGCTATTGTTAGCAGTACTAACAATGTGCATGATAATATTTTTTGTTTAATAAAACTCAATTGCTCTTATTTGAAACGTTGTTGCAAATATAGTGATGAATTACTGAATGAATGTTATTTTTTAAATTTTATGTTTTTTTTGAGACAGCTGGTATAATCATTATTTTAAGGTTGGTTAGGGAGTATCAGAGGATTTTATTCTTTAAGTTATAGATTTTGTTTATAAATGTATACGCTATTTTGAACAAGTTTTGGCACTGTTTTAGATAGCTTTGTATTATTAGTAAAATTCAAATTTTATACCATGAAACAAACATCAGACATCGGAATCGAAAAGAAAGTTGCCAGTGAATCAGCAGATAAACTGAATGTATTGTTGGCCAATTATTCAGTGTTTTACCAAAATGTAAGGGGAAGCCACTGGAATATAAAAGGAGAGAAATTTTTTACCTTACATGTTAAGTTTGAAGAACTTTATACTGATTTACAATTGAAAATTGATGAAATAGCCGAGCGTATTTTAACCTTGGGGCATTCACCTCAGCATAATTATAGTGAGTACTTAAAATCATCTACGGTAAAAGAAACTAAAGAAGTGAAAGACGGTAATAAATGCGTGAAACAAATTGTGGATGGTTTAAGCGTTTTAATAGACCTTCAAAGAGATCTTTTAAAACTGAGCAGTGAGGAGGATGATGAGGGTACTAATGCTTTAATGAGTGACTATATAAGAGAACAGGAAAAACTGATCTGGATGTATAACGCGTTTCTGGGTGTTTAATATCCTTATTTTTTAAAAGCTAAACAAGGATCAGGGATTTTATTTTCAACTGGAAGTTCTTTTATGAAATTAAATATTTTATAAAGTTCTACCGGCTGAAAATTTCTCATAAAAACTGCCTATCTTTGTAAATGCATTAAATGCCGGGGCTGACCGGTTTTGACAGCAAAGTTCTTTGTACGTATAAGCATGTCGGGCGTTGTGTAATTAGCCCGTTAATCTGAATGCTCAAACTTTATATGGCAATAATAATTATGCCATGGCTGCCTAATCAGTGATTAAGTAGTCATTAGGGCCGCCGAGCAGGTTTGTCTGACACCAAGTTCCGCCGCCGACTCAAAAAAAGTTTTGACTGCTGCTTCCCCAGGCTGTGAAGGAAGCTTAAGACTATACAGCTAAGTTATATGTTGGTAGGTTGAGGTCCTGCATATTTCCGACAATCAATCATCAAATAAGCATGTAGAAAACGTATGGCGGATTTGTTTGGACCAGGGTTCGAATCCCTGCAGCTCCACATTCTAAAAAAGCACCACCTGGTGCTTTTTTAGTTTTTAGTAGCATTAAAAATTGGTTATTATTTAAAGTCTCAGATAATTAATTAAGTGCAGGGTTATTAAAAGAAGATAACTGCTTTTCATTTACCGTGCCCAGGTTCCGAATAATTATTATATCCCTCCCGTAAATAGCTTCAATAATAAACATTTTAATGACAATTACTTCCGTTTTAACTTTCAGGAATTTTATTCGTCAATATATTTTCCGTTTTTAACAATCTTAAATGGAAAATCGTGACGATTAACTTATTAAATTTGCAAGTATTAAAAATTCCGGAATGAAGAAATTATTGACTTTTCTAGCTTTTGCTTTATTCGCCTTAGTATCCAATGCACAAATTAAACAACCGGTAAAATGGGAGTTTAAATCAAAAAAAATAAATGATAAAACTTACGAAGTATATTTAAATGCCACTATTGATAAAGGTTGGCATATCTATACCATGGACCATAGTGCGGATATCGGCATTGCTACATCTATTGCTTTTAATAAAAACCCTTTAGCTACAATTGGTGAAAAACCAAAGATTGTTGGTAAAACGGTTCTGACAAATGATCCGTCTACAGGAGAGAAGGTGAAGTTCCATGAAGGTACTTTTTCTGCAGTTTATACTATTACTTTGAAATCTGCAGTAAAAACAAACCTTACAGGTACAGTTGAATTTATGGCTTGTGATGATAAACAATGCCTGCCTCCAAAAGAATTAAAATTCAGCGTTGCTTTATAAGCATAAAGCCTGCTTTTAATATTCAATTTAATAACTAACATTTTTTAAGATAACCAATCGTAATGCGTTTTTTAAGATTATTGATTGTTTTATTATTGACAAATATTATAACTGCACAGGCCCAGGTGTCTGTGCAGTTTGGTATTGTAGCTAATAGAACATCAGATACAACTGCTCAATTAATTATTGACATCAACCCGAAAGACTCTTCGTTAAAAATATTCAGCCCGAAACAGGCCACCGACAATGGATTCGCGTCCACATTCGAATTTAAATCACCTGCATCTGCCATTGTAAGAAATATCACGGTAAATGGAAATACTTCTTCTTTAAATATTGATGAAGGCAACAGTGCAGAGGTGCTTAATGGCAGTAATCAAATTGTAGTAGATATTGCTTTTACAGAAAAAGACGTCCAGCAAATCGAAGGACAATTCAATATTTTAGGAAAGGATGGTGATAATTATCCTTCAGGTGTTGAAGAAATTGCTGTGCCATTAAAAACAGCCAGCGATGTGGAAAATGCTCCTGCAGCAGATAAGAGTGAAGCCGCGCCACCGGTAGAAAAAGATTCTAAAAGTGGCTGGGGATTATTTTTTATGTGCCTTGGGTTTGGATTTGGTGCAGTATTTACACCTTGTGTGTTCCCATTAATTCCGGTAACGGTAAGTTTCTTTCTTAAAAGTGGCGGCACTAAGAAGGAAGGTGTTAAAAAAGCCTGGATGTATGCTTTGTCCATCATCCTGATCTATACTATTCCAACTTTAATCCTGACATTAATTTTCGGAGATAAATTCCTGTACACGGTCAGTAGCCATCCGGTAACCAACTTATTCTTTTTTGCTATATTTATTGTCTTTGCCATTTCATTTTTTGGCGGCTTTGAATTGCAGTTGCCAAGTAGCTGGGCAAATAAGGCAGACCAGAATGCCGGCAAAGGTGGTTTAATAGGCGTGTTTTTTATGGCATTGACGTTGGTTATTGTATCATTCAGTTGTACAGGACCGATTGTTGCTGCATTATTAGGCGAAACAAGTGGTAAGGGCATTAAAATGGGCAGTGTTTTCGGTATGCTGGGCTTTGGCATCGGGTTGGCATTCCCGTTTGCCATTTTCGCATTGTTTCCAAATATGCTGAAATCATTGCCAAAAAGTGGCGGCTGGTTGAATTCTGTAAAAGTTTTCTTTGGCTTTATCGAGCTAGGTCTTGCTATGAAATTTTTAAGTAATGCTGATCTTGCCTATCATTGGGGATTATTAAACAGGGATGTTTTCTTAGCAATATGGATTGTACTGGCAGCCGTACTAGGTATCTATCTTTTGGGTAAATTCAAAATGAGCCACGATAGTGATTTGAAATATATATCTATTCCCAGGTTATTCATTGCCCTGGCTTCATTTACATTTGCGGTGTATATGATCCCAGGTTTATTTGGTGCACCGTTAACGCCATTAAGTGGCATATTACCACCTCCCGGTACTCAGAAATTCAATTTGGATGATCTTCAATATAAAATTGGTGCCGGTGGCGGTCATGCTACAAATACAGGAGCAGGTAATGTGCCCGCACCACAAAAATATGTGGAGAAATTCCATGCACCATTTGGATTGACGGCATATTTTGATGTGGATGAAGCTTTAGCCGCGGCTAAAATTGCGAATAAACCAATCCTGCTGGATTTTACCGGCTGGAGCTGTGCCAATTGCCGCAAGATGGAAAACGAAGTTTGGAGCAAGCCGGAAGTATTAAAACGGTTGAAAGAAGATTTTATATTGGTGAGTTTCTATGTGGATGATAAAACACCATTACCGGTAGAAGAACGTTATACCAATAAAAATGGAGAGAAAATTAAAACAATCGGTGAGAAAAACCTTGATTATGAAGTGACCAATTTTGGCATCAATGCACAACCATTGTATAAGTTTATCGATTTGGATGGAAAGTCATTGAGTGATGTACAATATGGTTACGACCCGGATATCCAGAAATTTATTGACCACCTGGAAACTGTAAAGGCTAAATTTCACAAAAAATAAATAATTTAAGAAAAACTATAGAATGTTAGTATCAATTATTATGGGCAGCGACAGCGATTTACCGGTGATGAAAGAAGCTGCTGATATTTTGAAGTTGTTTAATATACCGTTTGAGTTAACCATCGTTTCTGCCCATAGAACGCCGCAGCGTCTTTTTGATTATGCAAGAGGTGCAGAAGAGAGGGGGGTGAGTGTAATTATTGCCGGTGCGGGTGGCGCTGCGCATTTACCCGGCATGGTGGCATCCATTACACCTTTACCTGTGATTGGCGTACCTGTAAAATCCAGTAATTCTATTGATGGATGGGATTCTATTTTGTCTATTCTGCAGATGCCAAATGGTATTCCAGTAGCCACAGTTGCCTTAAATGCCGCGAAAAATGCCGGTATTTTGGCAGCCTCTATCATTGGCGCATTCCATCCGCAAATCCGTAAAGCTGTAAGTAATTACAAACTGGAATTGGAGAATGCTGTACTGCAGAAAGTTGAAAAAGTGAAAAATGAAGGTTGGGAAAATCAGTTTGATTAACCGCTGTTTTCAAAATACAAAAAGCACAAATATTTTATAAAATGTTTGTGCTTTTTTATTGCCTGGGAATATCTCAGAAACTGGAATATTCAGGCACTTTCATTACCCGTTAAATATTCCTTTCCAGATATTTGAATGCATTTATTGCATTAAGAACTGGATGGTTTCATTCGTTTTCTGCGTTAGTAAAATTTGTTTGCCGGATGTTAGCGTGTCAATTATTTGCGGCTGATAATGCCTGATCGTCAGCATTTGCAAACCTTGGGTTATCTGTACATCAAACAAATTCTCAGCTTCTAATGCCAGTTGCTGAACTTTATCAGAAATATGATCATATACGCCTGTAAAATTAATAGCCCCAATCTGTGTCATGTTTGGTTTAATAAACAGCTTCTTCATTAAAAGATAAAGCTCACTTACAGCCTGTTCTCCCACAAAATCATAGGTTTTGGATTGAAATTTAATAAGTGCCTGGTTTTCTTTCAGAATAACAACCGGTGTATCAATTTTTGTTTTGATTTTTGAAATAACAGTGCCCGGTAAAGCAGGGTCTAAAAAACATTTTACCAGCAGCGGAATTTCTTTATCGTGTATTGGTTTAATAGTCTTCGGGTGAATGATCTGTGCGCCATAAAATGCCATTTCAATCACTTCATCATAGCTTAAAACAGGCAGGGGCGTTGCAAAATCAAACTGCTTGGGATCGGCATTCATAACGGATGGTACATCTTTCCAGATAGTTAAGCTTTCGGCGTTAAGCAGGTTAGCGAATATAGCGCCGGTATAATCACTGCCTTCGCGTCCGAAAGTCGTACTTTCATTATCTGTCGTGCTGCCAATAAATCCCTGGGTAACGACGATTTTTGAATCTTGGAAAAGCGGTAATATTTGTTGTTCGACCTGTTGAGCGGAGTAATCCCAATCTAAAACAGCTTCCCTGAAATTGTCATTGGTACGCAGGATATCACGCACATCCACCCAGGTATTTTCAATTCCGGCTTCTGTGAGGTAATGGCTAAAAATACTGGTACTTAGCAATTCCCCGATACAAACGATCTGGTCGTAGTAATAATCAAAGTGCCGTACCGGTTTATCGTGAAGTAACCATTCTACTTCAGTAAAAAAATCCAGTAATTGGTTTTGGCAATTGATTAATTCATTCGTCAACAGATCCTTAGCAATGTTTAAATGTTGTTGCTTAATTATTTCAAAATAATCCAGTGCTTGCTGTATATCTTGGCTATAATAAGCGTGAGCGACGTTTTCCAGTGCATTTGTTGTTTTGCCGATAGCACTTACAACCGTTAAAACGGGATGATTGTTCGGTTGAGTACGAAGGATCTCACCGGCATTTTTAATATTTACAATAGTACTTACAGAAGCTCCGCCGAATTTATACACTAACATTTGCTAAAGATGTTTTAAAAATGAGTTGCAAAAATACGTGGTGACCTATAAGAAACAATAATTATTGTAACTTTGTAGTACTGTTAACGAAGGTTGTCGCTGCATTTGTAAAAATGGAGAGGAAAGTCCGGACAGCATAGGGTAGTTCACCGGCTAACGGCCGGCTGTGAAGTGTAACAACGGAGCAAGAGAAAGTGCCACAGAAAATTACCGCCATATGGCAACATGTGGTAAGGGTGAAAACGTGAGGTAAGAGCTCACGACTGCAAGTAGCAATACAGGCAGTGGGTAAACCTTGAACGCTGAAATGCCATGTATAGATGTGCTGAGGGTAGCCCGCCCAAATGTTGTAAAACATGCATATCAGGGTAGGCAGATAGAGATGCATAGTAATATGCATAGTAGATAAATGACAACAATTGCCTACGGCAATTACAGAATCCGGCTTATGCAATTAACAGTATTTTAAAGGACCTATAAAAATTTGTTTCCACTTGTTTTTATAGGTCCTTTTTCATTTATTATATCCCGGTAAATCTCAATAATCTTATTATTGAATCACTTCAATCATTTCCTGAGGTTTGCCATAGCCATATTTACCGATGTTCGTACGGGTCAGTTTTAATTTCTGCTTCTCTTGGGTCGCAATTGAATTGTATAAATTGCCGATGGCGGTATTTTTTATATTGACATCTGCAGGTTTTAAGTAGTTCAGATCTTTAATTTTTGCGTTGGAAATATTTACAACGGAAGGGTATGATACATTTTTATTGCCGATCAATACTTCTGTATAATCTCCTCCTTTAATATTGACATTTCTTATTAACCTGATTTTACCGGAACAGTTCACCAATTCGCCAGAAACAAAGCTTAGTTCCGTGAACATGGTATTTTCTGCATAAATATTTCTGGTGTCAAGATACATGTCATATAGCTGAAGCCGTGAATTTCTAATGACAGGAATTGTTTTGGTAGGAGCGATGGCAAAAGGGGCAACATCCGATGAAACATTGTTCATTCTGTAATAACGGGCAATACCAGGTACACCGCCACCTGAATAGTGGCTTAAAGCAAGTCCCTGGCCGCTTGTTAATTTAGCCCCGGTACTCATTACCCTTACATTATTAAAGTCGATGCTGACATTCGGATGGAAGTACATGGCATGGCTGCGGCCAGCTCTCAATTCCACATTGTCCATGTTCACTGCTACCGAAGGACCATCCTGTGCATACACTGCAACGCTCACCATATTGGTGTTAAAGTTGACATTTTTAAAATAGACCGTGTTCCATTCTATAATGCTGTCTTTTGCGATATCGTAAATGCCGCCCCTGGCACTGTACCAGGCATTATTACCTCCTGTCACTTTAATATTTTCCAGCCTTATGGTCCATAGATTACCGGTCTCGAATTCAGTACTGAATGCGACTGCTTCTTCCGGTAACAATATATCAAAGCCTTTAATTGTGGATTTACTTTGGCTAAATGTAAAAAGGTTTTTTTTCGGGGCTTTAAAAACAATCTGGGTTTGCCGTCCCTCCAGATACAAATCCCCGGTAACTTTCAATCCTTCCTTAACTTCCAGCTTTTTTACATCAATAATTCCAGGACGATCTTCTTTTATTAATTTGTTTATAAAATCCTGAAGGTTCAATTTTGACTTAGAGTAGAGTAAGGCCTTTTTATTTTGCTTAGGCGTGTCATCTTCATCCCCGTTGGAGGACATTTCCTCTCCATGGTTTGTAATAGCGCTTGCTTCGCTCAAATAGTTTTCCGCAGGCGACCATTGTTGGGCAAATAACGTATTAAAAGCGCAAAGAAATATTATGAGTATTTTTTTCATGAAACGTTTTTTGTCTGCTAAATAGTTAACGGTGTGATATTAGATATTATACCGGAACTCTGAATGTTTGAGCGCATTTTTTAGCTAAAGTTTAATAGAAAAAATACCGGTTTCGAACACAGGAAATAATTGCGGCATTACACAAAGCTCATCATTCCTTTTATATGGTGCGTTTCAATGATGAATACAAATAATAGACGGGCTGCTTAAAGCCGGATGATCTGGCTTTGATGGCACACTTAACCGTGCGTTAACGGATGCATTTAATGTTTAACGATGACAGTGGGAATGAAATCTTTTGTATAAATATAAATTTGTCCTTCGAACTCTTTATTATCTATACAAATCGTATTTTTTTTGACTTCAATTCTTTCAATGTTTTTCGGGTCCATTTCTGTCAGTGATACCTGGGAGGTTAATACTCCGTTGATGAAAAAGGCGATATTATTGGAAGCAGGAGTTTTGTTGTAAGATACCATTTTTATCTCTTTTCCGGAAGTATTAGTGGCGATTTTTAGTTCCTGGGCCATAACCTGCGTGGTGAAAAAACTGGCTGTAATAAAAAATAATTTTTTCATAGCATTAATGTTTTAATTGGTTATATTGGTAAATATATAAAAAAATATAATAATTGTAAGCTGTTTTTGTTCTGTTTTAAGTGGTGTTTTTTATGGAACGGGCAATTGTACTATAATTGAACATCGTTGTGTCACTCCCTTGTACGTTTGTTTTTCTATGCGGCGGATTTATACTATGGATGGCCCCGGTAATGCATGGAGATTGATTAGGAGTTTAGCAAAAGAGAAGGCGCTTTTCAATAATAAGTTAGGGCAGGCTTAGATTTTGAAAGCCGGAAACCGATAGCGTGAGGGATAGTAGTAAAGTACCCCGTAAGGCGGCATAACAGGATAGCCGTTGCGTAGCTGTGAAATTTGTAGTGCCGCCGCGGAGTACTTACGGATAGCCCGGCCCGAGGAACGAGGGACACGCCCGAAAAATAAAAAACAATTAGCATCACTATTAAGGGACTAATGAAAACATTTTTTATCTTTAATACTTTAGTAGTAAGAATAAAAATGGTACTTTCGACCCCGTTTATAAATATTAAGTGCAGGTTATAACATTAACATCGGATATTGGGCATAAGGATTTTTTGACAGGTGCTATTAAGGGTTGTTTGCTTAAGATAAACACCTCGTTTAATATTTGTGATATATCGCATGATGTGGATGCTTTTGATGTGAACCAGGCTGCTTATTTGCTGAAAAGCGCCTATAAATATTTCCCTGAAAACACCTGGCACCTGGTATTTGTTAATTTATTCGATTACACAGGATGTCATTTGATACTGGCAAAATCCGGTAACCAGTTTTTTGCCTGTCCTGATAATTATTTACTACCGCTGGTATTTGAGAACGAGCCCATGGAAATGGTAAAAATAAAGGTACCTGCCGATGCCAATATCACTGAATGGGCAAGAATTATGGGGAATGCGATCAATTACTTTAATAACGGGGTTCCTTTTGATCAGCTGGGTGAACCGGTGACAGATATCAGGCAGAAAAATGCATTGAAACCATCGGTGAGTGACCAGCATATAGATGGCAGTGTATTGTATGTAGATAGCTACGATAATGTTATTACAAATATCAGTAAAGAAGATTTTGAAAATGCCAGGAAAGGCAGGGATTTTGTGATTGTATTTAAGGGTAATGAAACGATAGAAAAGCTGAGCGAAAATTATGCAGGTGTGCCGGAAAATAATAAACTGGCTTATTTTAATACAGCCGGATACCTGGAAATAGCGATTAATAAAGGCAGTGCCAGCAAACTGTTTGGATTGAAATCGAGTTATAATCTTGTTAGTGACGGATTGCTGAGTGCCAGAATGTTTTACTCCAAAATAAGAATAGATTTTAAAAACGCTACTGAATAGCAAGCAAAAACATTTATCCATTGATACATTATTTTAAAAACATAGAACATAAGACCTACGAGGTTAATGCGCCGGAAAATGATACATGGGTAAATGTGGTACCACCGCTGAAACAGGAAGAGTTTGTACAATTATCTGAGAGCCTGGAAATACCTTTGGATTTTCTGAGCGATTCACTGGATATTGATGAACGCAGCCGTTATGAAATAGATGATAACGTAAAGCTGATTGTTATAAAAACACCTGCAGAAAATAATTCCTTTAACGATAGCGACGCTTTTTATATTACGATTCCTATTTGCATTATTCTTACGCATAACCAGATTGTAACTGTTAACAGCTTTGAGAATGGTGCTATCCGTAAATTCTTTAATACTTTTCAGAACCGTAAGCCTGATAACAGGAAGATGATGGTGCTGAAGATATTTGAGAAAGTGGTGATGAATTTTATGGATTATCTTAAAGAGATCAACCACCGCAGGAATATACTGGAACAAAATTTATACAAAAGTGAGCGTAATGAGGAGTTGTTGGAACTGGTAAGGATTCAAAAAAGCCTGGTATATTTTGTGACGGCATTGCGTAGTAACGAATTGCTGTTGATGAAGCTGGAACGTGCGAATATATTACAGTTGAACGAAGATGAACGTGAGTTTTTGAATGACCTGATTGTTGATAACAGCCAGGCATTGGAGATGGCTAATATCTACACTAATATCTTAAGCAGCACGTTGGACGCTTTTGCAAGTATTATCAGTATTAACCAGAATGTGGCTATTAAGCGATTGACTTACCTGACCATATCATTACAGATTCCGGTGTTGGTGGCGAGTATGTATGGTATGAACGTACCGATACCGGGGGATAAATTGAAATTCGCATTTTATATTCCATTGGTTATTTCTATTATTATTGGTATCGTTATCGCTTTTATTTATTTATCCAGAAAAAACAAAAATTAATGGAAATATCTGTGCGTGTGTACGGATTGTACATTACGGATAACAATGAGCTATTAGTAAGTGATGAGTTTATCCGTGGAAATTATTACACGAAGCTGCCCGGTGGTGGCCTGGAAGCGGGAGAGGGAACCAGGGATTGCCTGAAACGGGAGTTTAAAGAAGAACTGGATGCTGATATTGAAGTTCTGGACCATGTTTATACAACGGATTATTACCAGCCTAGTGCTTTTAATAATGCCGCACAGATATTAAGTATTTATTATACGGTAAAATTGCTGAAGCCTTTAACGGTATCAATTCGCCAGGGAAAATTTGATTTTACGGAAGCAGAATTGGCAGTGTATGAAACGACGAAATCTATTGAGGCCTTCCGCCTGATTCCACTGGCTGAATTAAAGGTGGAGGACCTGACTTTACCGATAGATAAGATTGTAATAAAGCAGTTATTGACTTCATTGGAAAAATAGTTTTAAATTATGTTTAGAATAGGTAACGGAATAGATTATCACAAGTTGGCAGAAGGCAGGGACCTGATTTTGGGCGGTGTGAAAATTCCCCATACAAAAGGCTGTCTTGGGCACAGTGATGCGGATGTGTTATTGCATGCTATCTGTGACGCACTATTGGGTGCTTTATCTTTGGGAGATATTGGTAAACATTTTCCGGATACTAGTAGTGAATTTAAAGACATTGACAGTAAAATACTGCTGAAAAGATCGATAGAACTGGTTTGGGAAAGGGGCTATGAAGTGGTAAATGTGGATGCTAACCTGGTATTGGAAAAGCCTAAAATAAAGCCTTATGTAGAGGCGATGCAAACGACTATTGCGGCTATTATTGGTGTTAATAAAGAGGATGTGAGCTTAAAAGCGACTACTGCGGAGCAGCTGGGCTTTATTGGCCGCGAGGAGGGTGTAATGGCGAACGCAGTGGCATTGTTAAAAAAGAAATGAGTGATGGAAAAAAAGAATCCCTGGAAAACGAAGTCCACCGAACTGGTATATCAGAATAACTGGATCGCCCTGAATGTGCACCAGGTAATAAATCCCGCTGGTAAAGACGGTATTTATGGTGTGGTTTCCTTTAAAAATACGGCCGTTGGTGTCTTGCCGGTGTCGGAAGACGGTTTTATATGGCTGGTAGGACAGTTTCGATATGCATTGAATGAATATTCCTGGGAAATTCCTGAAGGGGGATGTCCTAAAGGTGAAACAACGCTGGAAGCTGCAAAGCGTGAATTGTTGGAGGAAACAGGACTGGTGGCAGAGAAATATACGCTTATCAGCAGGCTTCACTTAAGTAATTCGGTATCGGATGAATACGGAGAAATTTTTTTAGCGGAGGGATTGACCCAGCGTGAAGCCTGCCCGGAAGATACTGAAGATATCAGCATAAAGAGAGTACCGTTTGATGAAGCTTTTGCGATGGTGGAAAGGGGGGAGATCACTGACTCGATGAGTATTATTGCTTTGCAGAAACTGGAATTGATGTTGTTGAAAGGTGACCTGGCTTTTTAATTGCTAAGGATAATTTTCATTCTGTTTAATGCTGTTGGTTTGTAAAGATGTACCTTAATGTGATTTTTTCTGAAAATCTGCCGCATATATAAAAATTTTCCTTGCAGCATACAAATGTTTTTAAGCTAAAATGCTATAGCTGATCTTGTATGCTGCAAGGTATTTTATTTCAGGTCTTTCTCCGGGTAATAATCAGAAGGGAGCATGGTACTTACATTTTCGCGCCAGCTCCAGTACCCAAAGTGGATCATTTGTTCTGTTGGCGCATAGTTACCGTCACTAAAAATTCTGATGGGAACATTTTTTTCAACCAGGTAAAGATTGCTTCTCTGGTAATAGGCTGCACGATTAATATTGTACCGTAGCATATAATCCTTTTCTTCTTTTGCTTTTTTGGATACAATGTATAAATAGTCATTGAAATAAATGTCTTTTGTAGTGGGTTGGGTAGCTATTATAATAGAATCGGGCGTCAAAAAATGCGGACTGAATACATCTTCATAATTGTCCTCCCTGCTTTTCTGATGATAATAGGCAATGGTATCTTTATTGCCAATTAAACTATCAACATTAAATGCGAAACGGCCATGTTTTGCGATGTGATTATTGACCAGCAATTTCACTTTTTCCTTCATCCGCTCTTTCTCCGCATTATATATCCGGTACATTCTTTTTACTTCGAACCCGTCTTCCTGCCAGCTTTTAGTAAATGTGCTTCTTAAAAATTCGGTTTTGGAGCCTTCGTACGCTTTTTCCCTGTTTTTAATATACTTCTTTTTTGTTTTTTCATCTTTTTCGGTAAATAATACCAATCCGCTATAATTGGTCATATTGGAGTTGAAATCAGCTTCAAAATTCATCAGGTCATACTTAATGTTGTAACCGAGATAATCATTTACCACAACTAGTGGTTTTTTAGCAATTGCTACCAGTCTTTTACTTTTTTTAAAGTACCTGAATGTGATGTCATCTGTATTGAGGACTTTGCATTTTAATGCGGCTTCATTCTCTCCTAAAAATACATTGAGGAAATAACGGCCCCATTTTTTCCAGTCTTCTTTTTCATAAGGTTCTATAACAACATTTTCGAGGCTTGCATCTTCCGGAGATAATTTGATGCTAAGATTTAAATCTTCATTTTCTTTAATTATGATCTCCTGTATATACCTGTTGTAACCGATATGAGAGACAATTAATTCTATTTTTTTAAGTCCTTTTGTATGCAACTGGAATTTCCCACCCTGGCTGGAAGTGGTGCCTAGCGTAGAATTATTGATATAAATACTGGCATTGGCTATAACATTATTATTAACGATGTCTGTGATTGTGCCCCTAATAAACTGACTATAACCGGAAGTACAAAAAATTAAAAAGCTGGTTAGTATGGATAAAATTCGCATTTAATAAGTTTGATTATTTCTAATATGCTGATCCGCAATATTATTATTCAATATTAAGTGGCAATAAAAATAGAGAAATATTCTGATTTTAGCCGCATAGCTTGTTGTATTGCGGTGTTTTACATCAATGATATCTAAGGTTTTTTGTTTATCTCTTTTGCATTTGCTGCTTATGCTTAACTTTGGCATCTGAAAAATTAAGGAATAACAATATGGCTTTGAGTAATAACCCAAAAGTGGCAATTGTAAAAACATCTTTTGATAAAGTGTTAGAAGGGTTAGTGGTGGTGAGCTATATTTTTTTATGGGGTATTTTATTCAGGTATTACGGCGAATTACCTAAACATATTCCTACGCCCATAAATGTTTTTAATACAGATAGTTATAATCATAAAAACATATTGGTGCTGATAACAGTTATAAGTACTTTACTAGCTGCCGGTATTTTTTACCTAAACAGCAAACCATATTTGTATAGTTATCCTGTAACGGTAACGCATAAAAATGCACCAAAGGTTTATGGCGGCTTTACTAAATTTACCAGGTTCTTAACATTGGGTTTATCGCTGGTATCTTCTGCCATGATCATTAGAGTGGTAAATAGCCTGAATTATAAAAACAGTTCTCTAAATAACTGGATGATAGTGGTTTTTATTTTGGTGATTATGATACCGGTTATTTTCTTAAGCATTAAATCTTACCTGAAAACGAAGAAAACCATGTAGGAAATTGATGTATTAATTGTAAAGACTATCTCAATTTTATGCCTGTTAACAGTATGGCTGTATAATAAAACTGACCTTTGCAACGTTTATTTCTATTATTCACCACTAATATTTTATAACCGTGAGACGAATTGGGGTAATATTTGCGGCTTTAATAGCTGTGATGTTGTGCGCATTTAATGTTATAAATAACCGCATAGAACATTCTTCGAATGACAATGATGAGAAAAAGGTAAATAAGCCGTCAACTGCTACTATAGATTCTGCTTTTATATCATTTTATAAGGATTCTCTGTACCAATTACTGGAATTGGTAGATAAGGGGCTTAAAAAAGAGGTTTTTGAACATGCTATGGAGGGCTTTTTATACCTGAAGGCGTCCAACAAAATTAAAAACGATGTTCTGTCAATTGTTGACTTTAGTGTGCGTTCCAATATAAAGCGTTTGTATATTATTGATGTGAAGAACCAGAAATTACTGCATCATACGCTGGTATCTCATGGACGGAATTCCGGTGATGTAATGGCTTCACAGTTCTCCAATAAGCCTGAATCATTTCAATCAAGCCTGGGATTTTATATAACCGGGGAAACTTATATTGGTAGTAACGGGTACTCTATGCGTTTAACCGGGGTAGAGAAAAATTTTAATAACAATGCATTTGAAAGGGCGATTGTGATGCACGGTGCGACTTACGTGAGTGATGAAATTGCTAAAGCGACTAAACGCATTGGAAGAAGTTTCGGATGCCCGGCTGTATCTGTAAAAGAACATAAAGCAATTATAAATGATATTAAAGACGGCTCTTGTTTATTTATATATGCGAATAATGACCATTACTTATCTCATTCTCCAATTCTGAAAAGCTCTGACAGAGCTGGTATTCTATAATTTTAAAGTTTTAGATTTATAGATTGCTTTTTCAGACAAATACACCGCAATGATTGTTCTTTATAAAATGCAATGATTGCGGTGTATTAATTTTATAGCTATTGTAATTTAGTTGTGTTAATTTTGACTTTTGGAAATTTATTTTACCTGGTGTCTGGTTTTAAATGTTGTCACTTTTTAAACCTGATGTCTTTGATAATTGTTTTAGAAAAGAATAGTATTGATTATAGGTGAGCACATATATTATGGACTCTCATATTTTAAATTGATGTGAGCGTTGTTATTAACGGGTGACCTATAAATGGTTGTACAACATTTTGAAATGTCTTATTATATTTATGCTATTCCAATAGCAGTGCGTATTATTTTTGGGTTTTTTATTGAACGGATTTTAAAGCGGGAGAACTTAAAGAAGTCTGTTGTTTTTACAATTATAACATTTATTGCTACCGTAATGACCTGTGTGTACGCAGGTAACTTGTTTTTTAAGAACGCAGAGGTATTATTCATGATGCCTTTTATATACATAGCAAACGCAATACTTTTACGATATTTATTGTTTAACAAATACACTTCCAATTGGTCGTTGGCCGGAGATTCTGTTCCTTATGATCCTATTCTGGTAAAAGGTGGCACCTATCTGTTGAATCAAAACAACAATATGAGAAAGGGTACGCCTGTGGAGATGATCTATTCGATCTGGATTATTGTTTTTCCTATGATCTGTGTGTTTTTATATTTTAAATACCATGTTTAAGATTGATAGTGAGCTGCTTCAGTACCACTTTGGTTGTTTTATTGATGACTGCTATGTCTGTTAAATAGAAATAATGCTGACGGGAGGCTGCCGGATGTGTGGGCGGCGAGGTACGAGCCGGTGCGACAGAGGAGCACGGCACCCCATAGCAGCCGGAACGAATGTTTAATTATTGATTGACAGATGATAGCCCCAAATAAAAAAAACTGCTTGAATTTTATGAATTAACTTTGCGGCATTCGAATATTGTTCAACTACCGGTTTCATGAATGTTAAACACGTATCTGCACTTATAAGAAAGGATCTGAAACTTGAATTTCGCAGCCAGCAAAACTTTTATGGTATTATTATTTATGCCATTAGTACGGTGTTTATCTTATACCTGACATCGGCCCAGCCCGATGCGAAAAGCTGGAACGCCCTGTTTTGGATCACTCAATTATTTATAGTGGTGAATAGTGTGGTGAAAAGTTTTGTAGGCGAGGCTAAGGGCAGGGAATTATATCATTATTCTATTGTGACCCCGGTGGAGTACCTGTTTTCGAAAATGGTGCTGAATGTTTGTTACATGATTGTTTTATCGCTTATTTCTATGATATTGTTTAAAGCATTGCTGGGTAACCCTGTTCAGAATGCCTTACAATTTACAGGTATAGTGGTATTGGGAGGTGTAGGGTTGACGCTGGTATTTACGATGCTGAGTGCCATCGCTTCGAAAGCCAGGCAACAGGCGAGTTTAATTGCGATACTGGGATTTCCTGTTATTATTCCCCAACTGGTATTGCTGGTTCGTGTATCTAAATCCGGCATGGGTGAGGTTTTTAAAGATGGCGCTGTTTTGCAACTCACTGGTATGCTGATTGGCCTGGATATTTTAGTGATTATTTTGGCCGCTATTTTGTTTCCTTTTCTTTGGAAAGATTAAGTTTTGGGCAGATTTTATTTTTTACTTTACATCAAATTTCTGTTATCTTTAAATACGTAAACAGTATGCAATATGGTACCAGAAATTCGAGAACAATTTAATGCCGCTTTTTCTAAAGCAAACTATGAACAGTTTGTAGAACATATTAAAAACGCCTATCCGAACTCATTGGCTTTCAGAGTAGCCGAAACCCCTATTTTTATTGATAAATCTTTTAAAAGTAAAGTGCTGGAGGCTTGTGAAAGCATTGTTGATGTTATTGTTTCTCCTGATTTTAAACAATTGACGGAAAATGCAATTCCTGTGAAAGAAAGGGTACCGAATGAGAATAATCATACTGATTTTATAGCTTTTGATTTCGGCATTTGTATTAATGATAAAGGTGAGTATGAACCTCAGTTGATAGAGATGCAGGGTTTTCCTACCTTATTTGGTTACCAGGTAGCTGAGGATGAAATTACCCGCCAGTTTTTTAATATTCCGGAAAATTACAGTCCTTTTCTTAACGGGTTTAATAAAGACAGTTATGTTCGGTTGCTTAAGGACATTATTATTGGCGATCATGCGCCTGAGGAAGCTATTTTACTGGAAATTTATCCTTTTAAACAAAAAACAGCGGTTGACTTTATTGCTACAAAAGAGTTATTGGGCATCAGCATCGTTTGTTTAACAGAGCTGATAGCGGAAGGAAAGTGCCTCTATTATATGCATAATGGCAAAAAGCAAAGGGTAAAGCGTATTTATAACCGGATCATTTTTGATGAACTGGACCAGATAGAATTACCGGCAGGTACCATTGACATCAGGGATGAATACAGTGTGGAATGGGCGCCGCATCCTAATTGGTTTTACAGGATCAGTAAATACACGCTTCCTTTTATAAACAGTCCTTATGTACCTAAAACCCAGTTCTTAAACAAGCTGGAAAGTATTCCTGAAGACCTGGAGAATTATGTATTAAAACCATTGTTTTCTTTTGCAGGACAAGGGGTGAACATTGATATAACTAAAGAAGATATACTGAATACCCCAAATCCTGAAAACTGGATTTTGCAGCGGAAAGTGACTTATGCCGAAGTGATTAAAACGCCTGATATTCCTTCAAAAGCGGAAATCCGGATATTTTATTTTTGGCCACCAAAAGCTGAAAGACCCGTTGCTACAATGAATCTTGCCAGGTTAAGCAAGGGGAAAATGATAGGTGTCAGATACAATAATGATAAGGAGTGGGTAGGAGGTACTATTGTGTATTTTGAAGAGTAAATTAATTAGTTAATCTATTCTGAAGAAAGGATGAAGTTTTTCTATATACCTATGATGGGTTATAAAATAGGCCTGTGTAGAAACACAGGCCGTTTTAACCCTAAAACAATATTTTATAATTCAATAATATTTATTCTGAATAACTAAGTTTATACTGTTGATTTTGGTTTTTTAGACCATTGCAGGAGCATTTAGTTTAATGGGATGTATGGTTTATAAAATAGACGCTTACGAATGTATGGTTTAGTAAGTGTTATGAAACTGCTCCGTATTAAAAATGGTGGAAAAATGCTATTCGGATGAGATGAATTAGCATGAATAGGTTATGCTGAATTTATAATATTTACACATTGTTTTCTATGTGTAAAACATTGCGATATAGAATGCGAAAAGGAGATTGTCAGGTTCTGACAATCTCCTTTTCGCATCTAATGAAATCCTATATTTTTATTTCTTTGTAATGATTACAAAATCAGCTAGTTTCTGGTGGGCTTTTTCGTCATACTTCTCTTCATTAAAGCAGGAGATGGTGCGGACTGTCTGCCTGGTTTTTCTTAATACGCGCGCTGCAGTTCCTTCATACTCATCTGTGTGAAAGCGTCCGTTAATATGAAAGACCCTGTGTTTTTTAGAAGCTTTCAGTATATTGTAGGACATTGTGGCATCCCAAAGGTTTTGAGACTGGTACAAGTGCATATTGGGTACCATGTGTCCTCCCAGTATTTCCAGGAATTTCTCTGAATATCTACCTGTTAAAGTGTCAATAGGCAATGGTGGGAGGTAGGCTTTTTTAGTGGCTTTCGGCAATGAGTCCAATGCCTTTAGTGTACCACGCGTCACCATATTGGTATATCTTGCCGGGCTATTGGCACAAATCACCGGTATGTGTGCAGCTTTGGCATAATTTACCATTCCTTCATAATCCTTATAGTTATTCCAGCTACGGCTTTCTTTCTTAAAGTTCTTCTCACTGATCCATCCGGCTAAGTATTCGTTCATTATAGGTTGTACATCTGTTTCAAACATTTCCATAGAGAATGCGAACTTTCCTTTGCTGTTCTGGTGCAGTGCTTTCAGCATATCTAATTGAAGTAAGTGGCCAATACTGTCGTTATGCTCTTCTCCCCAAAGAATAATATTAGCGCTGTCCAAATTGCTGACAAGTTCATTCCAGTTGATTTTATTCCCTGTTTTAGTGTTGTAAATTTCATAACTGGTTTCAGCCGGTGTTTGGGTAAAGGCTGATAAACCGGTACCCGCCAGGAAAAATAATGCTAAGAAGTATCGCTTCATAAATCTCATGTAAATTTATTGTGTATAATAAATGGAAAACCGTAATAGGCAAAGGACGTTAAAAAATCCGGTTACCAATTACGGTTTTAGAAATAAAAAATATTTATAATTTATTATGGTGTTTTTTTAAGCAGTTCAAGTAATTCTTTTTCAGGCATAGAACTGGCGCCATATTCTATAATCCGCCCTATTTCATTACTGCTCTGTCTTAAAATAAGAGTTGGCACATTGGTAACGCCAAATGCCTTTTCCAGGCCACCGATTGTCGTTTTGTTTCTATCTACAGCTATGAGCGTAATATCTGATTCGGGGATATTGGCGGCTTTTAAAAGGGTGAGATATTTCGGCAATATATTATGAGAATCTTCGCACCAGGTACCGGCAAAAATGGTATAATGATTTTTACCGATTTTATTACGCATTTCCTGCACTGTTACTGAATCTGCTTTGAACCATTTTAAATTTGCTGCATACCAGTTAAAGGCGGTATCATTTATAATCTGTTCTGATGTAATTATACCTTTTAGTGTCTTTCCATCTCTTTCTGTGTTATATGTTTCAAATAACTTTATATTTTCTACAGGAATTGGTGCCGGTATTGCCACTTTTTTGCTACTACTGCAGCCGGCCAATAAGGGTATTATAGCAGTTACCAGTGCTATATCTTTAAAGTTGATGCTCATTTATATTACAAGGTATTTTTAAGTTCCAGTAAAAAGCCTTTCAGTTTTTCCAATTGCTGAATTAACTGGTGATTATCTAACGCCTTTTTATTACTTTGGAGGTATTCTTTGGCACCTTCAATCGTAAATTTCCTTACTTTAAGCAGGTGATAAATTAATGCCAGGTTTTTAATGTCTATCGGGCGAAAATACCTGTCCCCCTTTTTATTTTTCTTAGGCTGCAGTACATTGAATTCGGACTCCCAATATCTTAGTAAAGATTGATTGACATCAAACATCTTAGCGGTTTCCCGCATATTATAATACTGTCTTTTTTTGAGTTCTTCATCCGGCGGAATTTTTAATCCTGCTTCGGTTTCTTCTAATGAGGCAATTGTCTTTTTGCCACGATAATTGAGTTCTTCTGATTCATCGGTAGCCGTAGATACAGCGTTCGGTGCAACCTCTTCAGTAATGAGTGTATTGCCCGATTCAGGGGTAACAATGATTTCATCATTAGCTAAATCCTGGCTGTTCTCACCCGGCAGTTCCAATTCAACAACTTCGTCAATGACTATTGAGATATCGGAATCCTCTTTCTTAGAAGCACTGTCTGGTAGATCAAGTGTTGGTATTTCTGTATCCAGTGCAGCCATAACGGCTGTCGGATCTCCAACCAATTCAGGTTTTGCATCAATTACCGGCTCAATATTTTCAAGCGGAACAATATTGTCAGGTGATTCTGATGCCAATTCCTCCTGCTCTTGAGATTCTACAGAATTATCATTGAAAAAATAGGTGACATCATTGTCTGAATAATCAATCAATATTTCCTCATCACCCTCGTATTCCATTAAATAAGGAGCAATGCTATCATCTTCTGTATTAACGGCACTGTTTTCAGCTTCTGAAAGATCATTATAACTTTCAGTTTCCTTTATTTCTTCATTGTTCTCCGTAATTATTACCGGTACTGCGGGCTGGCTGGCGTTATCTTCTGTTGTTTCTTTTTTATAATCTCCTGCTGTAATAAAAACATCTGTACCGGTAGATGGCTTTATGATAACAACACTCGTTTCGCTACTTCTCGTCAATGTGGAATTCGTTTCTTCTTTTTTGTTGTCAGGCACAATGGACTCATTCTCCTGGTTATTGTCAGGAGTTTTAGCAGGTAAACCGAATAAGTCCAATTGATGTGCTAACATAATACATGCAATTTCTCAAAAAAAATAAAGAATATCAAAGATTGGGCTAAGAAGCTTTCCACAAGGATTCAACATTTTGATGTGTTACCCTGATGAATTATGTTGTATTTAAAACGAACAAGATAAAGTTTTAGTACAGAGGTAGAAAAATTTCAGGTCGTGGTACACTTTTTTTAGTGGGATTAGTGAGAATTATTCATGCTGCAATAAACCGATTTTCTATCATTCATTTACCGCTGAAACATAATTTGATTTATCGGCACAGATGTTGATATAATCCTAAATGTCGATTGCGTTAGGGATTACAGGAACTTCCACAGGCGATAAATCTGTATTGTACGACCAATAGCCGGCATGCCGGAAATGTTGCCGGGAGTTACTGTTTATTCAAACCTCATTGGTGGTGTTTTAACGGGATCATGTTTCTTTCCAACCCGTAATGCCAGGAATCAGGTAATGCCCAAATTTTATTTAAACATTATAAATTCATTGATTATGCAAAACTGGTTAAGAAGTGTATTAGCAGGAGCAGCAGCTTACAAATGGGGAGGTGGATGTTTAGGTACTATTTTAGTGTTTGTAATTGTCTATTATTTATTAGGGCATTGTTAAAAGGGATAGTAAAAGGGCCATTGATTTTTTTCAATGGCCCTTGTTTTACTTCACGTGTCCGTCTTTTATGCGGTAAAGTTCTGTTTTGAATACATCTATACCAACAGTAGCAGAATGCTCTATCCTTACAATTTTACCCACACCCAGGTTGGAAGGAATACATTTATCTATAACAAATTTATGACAGAAAGGCGGGGCATAATGAATTAAGGATGCGGCCGGATATACTTGTAAAGAAGATCCAATTACCACAAACACATCTGCCTGCTCGCATAATTTCATTACCTTATCCATCATGGGCACTGCTTCTCCAAACCATACAATATCCGGGCGGAGTTGAGCGCCATCATTGCCTACATCGCCTAATTTTAAAGGTTTGTCATAATCATATTTTAAGTTGATATTTTTTTCACTTCTGCATTTTGATATTTCACCATGCAAGTGATAGATATGGGTACTACCTGCTTTTTCGTGCAGGTTATCTATATTTTGAGTAATAATATGTACATCGAAATCTTTTTCCAGTTCTGCCAGTATTTTATGGGCATGGTTGGGTTCAGCTTTCAGTGCAGTTTCCCTCCGGTCATTGTAAAAAGCTAATACCAGGGCAGGATTTTTGCGCCAGCCATCTATGGTAGCAACGTCATCTACATTATGACCGTTCCACAAACCATCACTGTCTCTAAAGGTTTGTAAGCCACTTTCTGCACTGATGCCTGCCCCGGTTAATACTACTACTTTCAGTTTGTTTGTACTCATATGTTTGTCTTTTGTATAGGTCAAGTGCCCTTTTACTTAAACTAAATATTGGCGTATTTACAACTTCAAAAACGGAAACTCATTTTTTTGAATTTTAATTGCAATTGTCTTAAGTTGTAAATAATCAATTTGTTATATTATTTTATAGTTGATTAAGAACAATTTTAACAAACACTCATTACGTTGTGTAAGCTTTTTCTAAAGTTACACCAAAAAGAGTATTTATCGACTAAAAATAAGAAATTTGCAGGATAATCCTATACTCAGGAATATTAAGGAATACTTAAAAGAAACATTAATTAATAAATAGAATTTTTGAATATGGCAACGACATTGTTTGATAAAGTTTGGGACAGTCATGTTGTTCGTAAAATAGAAGATGGCCCGGATGTGTTTTTTATCGACCGCCATTTTATACACGAAGTAACAAGTCCAGTCGCTTTTTTAGGCTTAAAGAACAGAGGTGTAGATGTATTGTTCCCTGAGCGCACTTTTGCTACAGCAGATCATAATACCCCAACCATTAACCAACATTTGCCGGTTGCCGATCCTTTAAGCGCTAACCAGCTAAAAGCATTGGAAGAGAACTCAGCGAAATATGGTATCAGTCACTGGGGTTTAGGAAATCCGAAGAACGGTATTGTGCACGTAGTAGGGCCGGAAAACGGGATCACGCTACCGGGCATGACTATTGTGTGTGGAGATTCCCATACGAGCACGCACGGCGCATTTGGCTGTATTGCCTTTGGTATTGGTACCAGTGAGGTAGAAATGGTTTTAAGTAGCCAGTGCATCATGCAGCCGAAGCCTAAAAAAATGCGCATTAACGTCAATGGCAAGCTTGGTAAAGGCGTCGTTCCAAAAGATGTTGCTTTATATATTATCAGCAAACTAACCACTGCTGGTGCTACCGGGTATTTTGTAGAATATGCCGGAGATGTTTTCGAAAATATGAGCATGGAAGGTCGTATGACCGTTTGTAATATGAGTATTGAAATGGGCGCACGTGGCGGTATGATTGCTCCTGATGAGACCACTTTCAATTACATAAAAGGCCGCGAAAAAGCCCCGTCCGGTGAAGCATGGGATAAAGCGCTTGCTTACTGGAAAACATTGAAAACGGACGCTGATGCCACTTTTGATATTGAATATACTTATAACGCTGAAGATATTGAACCAATGATTACATACGGTACTAACCCGGGTATGGGCATTGGTATCACGCATGCCATTCCAACTGCTGAAGAAGTAGGCGGTGGTAAAGCGACTTACGAAAAATCGCTGGGTTATATGGGTTTTGCGGAAGGGCAGGATATGATAGGCAAACAGGTGGATTATGTATTTATCGGTAGCTGTACAAATGGCCGTATAGAAGATTTCCGTGATTTTGCCAGCATTATAAAAGGCCGTAAAAAAGCTGATAACGTAATTGCATGGATTGTTCCGGGGAGCCATATTGTAGAAGCTCAGATTCGCGAGGAAGGCATTTATGATATATTGGTTGCAGCCGGTTTCGAGTTGCGTCAGCCGGGCTGTAGTGCATGTCTTGCAATGAACGATGATAAAATTCCTGCCGGTAAATACGCTGTAAGCACCAGTAACAGGAACTTTGAAGGTCGCCAGGGGCCCGGTGCACGTACATTATTGGCCAGTCCTTTAGTAGCAGCGGCAGCAGCCGTTACTGGTAAAGTAACTGATCCTAGAGAACTGCTTAATTAAGCAATGAGTGGGCAATAAACAGATAGAACACTACTAACTATTGACAGTTTTATGCTTACTATCAGGGGTTTTCATCTTTAAAGTTCTATGATACATTTATTCGGGCTACTCTGGGCTCGCTGCGCTCGGTGCTCTGGCACCAGCCGCTAAGGCGGCTGCCCGGCGTATCCCGCAGCCTCTCGGCTATAGAATATCTATCAGGCGAAATGCACCCAGCTATTTCCAGTAAGCACTTCGGTGCATAAAAGCTGAATAGTATAAATAGGGTACAAGTGAGTGACACAACGCTGCTTAATAGTAGTACAAACGACGGTTCAATAAAATAATAAATACAAAATATACCAAACGGTATAAAATATAATAGTATGGCTTACGATAAATTTGAAATATTAAAAGACAGTGTG
The DNA here is from genome assembly GCA_027854065.1 of Polluticaenibacter yanchengensis. Lineage (GTDB taxonomy): Bacteria > Bacteroidota > Bacteroidia > Chitinophagales > Chitinophagaceae > Phnomibacter > Phnomibacter yanchengensis. The sequence continues at coordinate 286,742 of JAQGEF010000003.1, forward strand.
GTTCCATTGCCGATTGAGAATGTGGACACTGACCAGATTATTCCTGCCCGTTTCTTAAAAGCTACTAAACGCGAAGGTTTCGGAGATAATCTTTTCAGGGACTGGCGTTATAATAGTGATGATACTTTGATCCGGGATTTCGTATTGAATAATCCTATTTATAAAGGTAAAATACTGGTAGGCGGCAAAAACTTCGGTAGCGGCAGTAGCCGTGAACATGCAGCCTGGGCTATTTATGATTATGGTTTTCGCTGTGTGGTAAGCAGTTTTTTTGCTGATATATTTAAAGGAAATGCGTTAAATATCGGTATTCTTCCTGTAACGGTAAGTGAAGCTTTCCTGGCAGAGATCTTCGGGGAAGTGGAGAAAGATGCTAATACACAGGTTGAGGTAAATTTACCGGCACAGACGATTACCATCTTAAGTACAGGCAGCCAGGAAAGTTTTGCCATTAACGGGTATAAAAAGCATAATCTTCTGAATGGTTTTGATGATATCGATTACCTGGCCGCGATGAAAGAAGATATCAAACAATTTGCAACTGCAAGTCACTACTAAAATATGGGTGATAGCGGATAGGTAGTGCTTGATATTACTTATTCACTATCATTCATCAATCATAGAAATGTCGAAGAACAAACGATTGGTTGAGATAATGGACACCACATTACGGGATGGCGAACAAACAGGTGGCGTTTCATTTTCAGCATTCGAAAAACTCACTTTAGCACAACAGTTATTAACCGAGGTAAAAGTTGACCGCATTGAAATAGCATCTGCACGGGTATCGGAAGGTGAATTTGATGCCGTAAAGAAAATTACTGCCTGGGCAAAAGACAATGACTACCTGGACAAAGTAGAAGTACTGACTTTTGTAGATGGCGATGTCTCTATAAAATGGATGCAGAAAGCCGGTGCCAAGGTGATGAACCTTTTAACAAAGGGCAGCCTGAACCACTTAACGCACCAGTTAAAAAAGACCCCTGAACAACATTTTGCTGAAATTGCTGACGTTCTTAAACTCGCAAAGAAAAAAGGAATTACCAGTAATATTTACCTGGAAGACTGGAGCAATGGTATGCGGCATTCTCAGGAATATGTATTGCAGTTTATTTCATTTTTACAAACACAGCCGGTAAAACGGATCATGCTTCCGGATACTTTAGGTATCCTGACGCCTGAAGAATCTTATAAGTTTGTAAAATTATTGGTAGATAAATTTCCAACCCTTCATTTTGATTTTCACGGGCATAATGATTATGACCTGGGAACAGCGAATGTAATGGAAGCAGTGAAAGCGGGTACGCATGGCCTGCACCTGACTGTAAACGGGATGGGGGAGCGTGCCGGCAATGCGCCGCTGGCCAGCGCCATTGCGGTTCTTCATGACTTTTTACCTGAAATAGGGGTGAATGTGGTAGAAAAATCTTTGTTTGCCATCAGCAAACTGGTGGAGAGTTTTTCCGGTATCCGTATTCCGTCCAACCGGCCGGTGGTGGGTGAAAATGTTTTTACACAAACAGCCGGCATTCATGCTGATGGTGACAAAAAGAATAAACTTTACTTCAGCGATTTAATGCCCGAGCGTTTTGGCCGCGAACGCCAATACGCTTTAGGTAAAACCAGCGGGAAAGCCAATATAGAAAATAACCTGGCCAAGCTGGGCATCCAGTTGAATGATTCTGACCTTAAATTGGTAACACAACGGATCATCGAACTTGGCGATAAAAAGGAAACCGTTACACAGGCAGATCTGCCTTATATTATTTCTGATGTTTTAGGTAATGACAGCAATATTAAAGAAACAGTGGTGGTAGAGGATTATGTGTTGACCAGCAGCAAACGTTTACGTCCGAGTGCAACGGTTTCAGTATTTATTGATGGAGTAAATTACCAGGAGCATGACCAGGGAGACGGACAATACGATGCTTTTATGAATGCTTTAAAGCGTATTTATAAAAAGATAAAGCGGGAACTGCCAATTTTGGTAGATTATTACGTAGGTATTCCGCCGGGTGGACATACTGACGCGCTCTGCGAAACCGTTATTACCTGGAAGGGTAGCAACGGCAGAGAGTTTAAAACCCGTGGCCTGGACGGTGATCAAACCGTATCGGCCATTAAAGCCACACAGAAGATGTTGAATCTTACATAAATAAAAAAACAGGCAATTCGCCTGTTTTTTTATTCTTATTATGAGTTTTGATAGTATAATTATTTGAATCCTAATCTTTACGTTAAATGGGTGATTGGAGATTTAATAGATCCAACTTTGCATATCAATATCCAAAAAAATAGACTGCCCCCAAAAAGTTAGACACTAATTGGGGGCATTTTTATGATTTCAAATCAAGTTTTAAATGTTCTTCCAGTTCCGCCATCATATTTTTGCTACCTATAAACAGAGGTGTTCGTTGGTGCAGTTCTGTTGGTTGAATATCCAGTACGTTCATTTCGCCATTGGTAGCATATCCGCCACATACCTGGTATATAAATGCCATTGGATTACATTCGTATAATAAACGCAACTTACCGTTTGGTTTGCTCATAGTGCCCGGGTACATGAAAATACCACCTTTTATCAGGTTTCTATGGATATCTGCCACCATACTGCCGATGTAACGTTCTGTATATGGGCCACCGTTATCCTTTGTTTTACGTTCGCAGGCTTTCAGGTAACTTTTTACGCCCTCACTGAATCCCAGGTAATTACCATAGTTGGCACTGTAGAATTTACCGTTATCAGGACATTTCAGGTTTGGATGGCTTAAACAGAACTCCCCGATAGTAGGATCTAGTGTAAAGCCGTTCATACCTCGTTTAGTACCATATATTAGCATGGTACTGCTACCGTAAATAACATAACCTGCTGCTACAATCCTGTTACCCGGTTGTAAAAAGTCCTCAATAGTTACTGGTGTGCCTAATGGTGTTACTCTTTTTAATACAGAGAAAATGGTACCAATGCTCACTCCAACATCAATATTGCCGCTACCATCCAACGGGTCCATTAATAATACATACTTGCTGTTGTTAGAAATGGGATCGTCAAAAATTACAATGTCATCATTCTCTTCACTACCTACACCCGCGCAATAAATGCTGTGATTTAGCAGGTCAATAAATGTGCGGTTGGCAATGTCGTCCAACTTTTGAACTTCTTCGCCCTGTACATTTTCGGTGCCCAGTGCTCCCAGGATATCTGAAAGCCCGGCACGGTTTACCTGTGAATTAATTTTTTTGCAAGCTAAACCAATACTACGCATTAAACCACTCAATTCTCCGGTAGCATGAGGTACTGTCCTTAGTTCGTAAATGGTAAACTCATCTAAGGTCATTAATTTTCTTGGATGTAACATATGTTTCGAATGTCGTTTTTTAGTTATTAGTTTTCCCGGTATTCAGTTTATGCTGTTAAACGTTCCCAAAAGTATTGTTTAGGATTTATATAAAAAAACATTTGAAGCCGGATTTATATTCAGGAATACAAGTAGTAGCTATTGTTTTATAAAAGAATCTATTAGAAGACCACTGAAAGACGCTATTATTGAAAAGGAAAACATACCTATTAGATAGGCGGCCAATGCTTTGAAATAGTTGACTGGTTTCGACTTGTCGAAGAATTGAACAATCGCCCAGGAACAGTATAGCATTCCTATAACAGCACCTGTTTGCATCAGGCTTATTTTAGTAATACCTTGTAATACTGCAAACAGGGAATAGATTAACATCGTCATTCCCATAATGAAACATAAGAGAATGGTTATTTCAAAAATATTGTATTGGTATTTTTTGAAAAACAATTTTAAAAAAAAAGCAATAAAAATACCCATTATGATATTGGCGTACCCGTAATGTCCCTGAATCCACTTAAAAATAGCTGTGGTAGCTTTCCCGGTATTTTGTACCGATAGGTAACCTTCATCTACGTGGAAGAAATGGCTGATAATTGTATAAATCAGGGAGGTTACAACCAGGAATATAATTGGTTTAACCAAGCGTGAACGGTTATTGGTTAAAAACTCATTGATACTTTTGCCCGGCTTAATTACAAGCTCCTTTACGGTATAAAAAAAACCTTTTTCCAGGTGCAGTATATGATTGATCTCATGCGTAATATAGTGGGCGTCTATCCGTTTTAATTGAGCCGGATGGCCACAGTTAGAGCAAAAATGACCGTTAATTTCTTCTTTACAGTTATTGCAGTGAACCACTTTAAATGTGTCTTTTTATTTGTTTAATTGTCTAAATATTAACTTTTCAAATGTACAGAAAGGAATGATATGAATTCCTGAGCAAAAATTATTTTATTGTAGTTGATATTTTTCCGGCTTATTATTTAAGAAAGATAATAGTATTACAAATGTCCAAAGGCTGCGGGACAATGTCATTTAGCTAAGGATATACTAGAAATAAGAAAGCCATTGAAAGTCGAACTTTGTTTTTTCTCACAAAATTCAGTTCAACTACAATGGCTTTTGCAAATCTAAAGGTTCTCGAAGAATTTATTGAAACAATAAAATATGTTTCATCAGACCCAACTCTAATGAAATCAATGCTTAAGAAGAAAAGCGCATTTAGTCGTAAAAGTAAATTAAGCTTTGAAACGTCTACATTTTTGATTCTTAGCATGTTAAAACGGTCTTTAAATATTGAGATTGATCATTTCACAGAAGCCTTAAACCTTCCAGAAGAATTGTGCTTTACTAAAAGTGC
>JAQGEF010000030.1 GCA_027854065.1 Polluticaenibacter yanchengensis
TATGGAAAACATAAAACTCAAAAAAATTATAGAAACAATATTTAGCAACAATCCTTAGCTAAATGACATTGGGCTGCGGGATACATCGGGCGACGGCTTTGCCGGCGGCCCCGTGCAGGTATATAATGTGATATGAATTATGATTTTGATGTATCTACCGGAAGCGCTGCACGGGGCGGTACCCCGGATGTAGCCCGTACAAATGTTGACTATATAACGGATGTTGAGAGCCCCAAAAGGGAAAGAAAAACAACCTTTGATGTACGGTATCTCTTTTAATTTGTGATTTTATTGGGGCATATATTGACTATTAAATTGTAAGGAAATACTGTGTTGTAGGCTTTGAATGACTTTTGCAAAATAAAAAGCCGCTGTCAAAAAATGTGACAACGGCTTTTAAAGATTATTTTGATGCTATTATCTGGCGATGTTTACGGCGCGTTTTTCGCGGATAACCGTTACTTTAATCTGACCCGGATATGTCATTTCTGTTTGAATTTTCTGAGCAATTTCGAAGCTTAGTTTATCGCTGTCGGCATCCCCTACTTTATCGGCCTCAACGATTACGCGTAACTCACGGCCGGCTTGTATCGCATATGCTTTTTCCACGCCGTTATAGGCTGTGGCAAGGTTTTCAAGATCTTTGATGCGTTGTATATATTGCTGCATAATTTCACGACGGGCTCCCGGGCGGGCACCGCTGATAGCGTCACAAGCCTGGATGATGGGGCTGATAACGTACTGCATTTCCATTTCATCGTGGTGGGCACCGATCGCATTTACTACAGCAGGATTTTCACCATATTTTTCAGCCAGTTTGGCACCTAGTAAGGCGTGGCTTAATTCAGTTTCTTCGTCAGGTACTTTTCCTATATCGTGTAATAAACCGGCGCGTTTGGCTAATTTAGGGTTCAGTCCTAATTCTGCTGCCATGATGCCACAAAGGTTTGCTGTTTCGCGGCTGTGCATTAATAAGTTCTGACCATAAGAGCTACGGAAACGCATGCGTCCTACCATGCGTACCAATTCTTTGTGTAAGCCATGGATTCCCAGTTCGATAACGGTCCGTTCGCCAATTTCCATTACCTGCTCTTCTATTTGCTTGCGGGTTTTTTCTACCACTTCTTCAATACGGGCAGGGTGAATACGGCCATCGCTTACTAAGCGCTGTAAGCTTAAGCGGGCAATTTCACGACGCAATGGATCGAATGAGGACAGGATAATTGCTTCCGGCGTATCATCTACTACTAAATCGACACCGGTGGCAGCTTCAATGGCGCGGATATTACGGCCTTCACGACCGATGATCTGTCCTTTGATTTCATCGCTTTCCAGGTTGAAAACGGTTACTGCATTCTCAATAGCCTGCTCTGCTGCAGTACGCTGAATGGTCTGAATGATTATTTTGCGTGCTTCTTTATTCGCTTTGGTTTTGGCATCTTCAATAATTTCCTGCTGTAAAACCAGGGCACGGGTATGTGCTTCGCTTTTCAGGCTTTCAATTAATTGTTGTTTTGCTTCTTCCGCTGTTAATCCTGCTACTTTTTCCAGGCGCTGGATATGTTCTTCCTGGTGTTTTTCTAACTCGGCTTTCTTTTGATTAACCAGTTCGATTTGCTTGTTTAGCGATTCTTTAATCGCTTCATTTTCTTTTATTTGTTTATCAAGGTTGCTATTTTTACTGGTCAGGCTTTGTTCCAGGCTTCTGGCCTTGGTTTCAGATTCTACAACTTTTTTATTGCGTTCTAAAACTTCTTTTTCGTGCTCTGATCTTAACTGAACAAACTTTTCTTTGGCTTCCAGAAGCTTTTCTTTCTTGAGTGTTTCTGCCTGGAGTTTGGCTTCGTCTGTAATCCTTTTTGCGTCTTGATTTGCTTTTTCTAACTGTCTGTCTGCTTCATCTATTTGTTTTTGTGTATTGGCTTTAAACAGGGCTTTTCCAAGGAAAATACCTATTGCAATGCCAGCAATGCCAAAAACAATGTACATTAAATATTCCATTAAGGCGTTCTTCTTATTTTATAATAAAACTAGTGTATAGTACATCAATTTTATAAGGTTATTAAATTATATAGGCTGGCGAAAATAAGAAAAGATACTATAATTTGGTATATATATTATTGATATAGCAAATTTTTGTCAATATTCTTTGCAGAATATCTATTTCTTGTTATCCGGCAACTCATATTTATATATCAGCGTGATAATGGGATTGATGGCCCCAACCATGTTTGAGGGTTGAATGGCTCTTTCGGCTATTTGTGGTGTCAGGGCTTTTGAAAAGAAGGACCCTCTTATCATAATGATTGATAACAAGAGGAATACACCGTTAAGTATATACCGTTGTTTATCATTTCCTTTTTTTACTTTGGCTTTTTTAAATAAACTATGGATGGCTATAATGGCAAGGGTAAAAAGCCAGGTGCCGATGGCTACGATGATGCTGAAAGTTGACCAACTGAACTTTTGCCTGAATATGAGCCCTTTTTCGTCATTTTTAAGAATAGACTGGTAAATGCTGTAATCTAATCTTTCTCTGAGGGACATAATGGAAGCGATATCAAGCAGGTAATACCCTACCAATACCAGGCCCGCCAGGCCAAACACAAGAATGGCGAGTATTTTGCCGAAATCATCTTTATAAAAATGACATTTAGGAATATTGCTTAATATTATGGCTGTTAACATGATGACGCCTGCTAACTTAAGATCAAGCATCAGGCCGTAACTCATATATGCGCTTACATTGGGATTGGCAGTGACGGGAAAAGCTATAAAACCTATAATATACCTGTACAGCGTAAGTAAACAAACTATAAATAATGATGCAACAACAATAAACTTCAGCGACTTAGGCATATGGACTCACAAAATTTAGTTTGTAATGATAACTTGAATGGAACTCTAATTTAAAACAATTAATATTGTAGTAAATTAAATAATGGCACCAATCCTGAAAATTTGCTGCTAATATAGATATGAATATTCAATTAAACCAACTTATACCTATTCCGCTAAAAGAAAAAATTTTGCAGGGCAGCTCTGATATCTGGAATAATAATGTGGTGATTAGTAAGGGGGATTACCTGAAAATTGTGGCACCCAGCGGTACAGGAAAAACCACACTTACACATATATTATGGAAGCTGAGAACTGATTATACCGGAGAGGTCCAATATGATGGCTGCAATATTAATGGTATCAATGCACAGGTTATGGCGTCATTTCGCCAGCAGAAGCTGAGCGTTATCTTCCAGGATCTAAGACTGTTCGGCCATTTAACTGCTATTGAGAATATTGAACTGAGCAGGATAAAATCCGCTACGCCGGGTGTTGGGGCGCATGAGGTGCTTGAGATGGCTGAAACCTTGGGTGTTTCGCATATTCTGAACCAGAAAGCGAATACGTGCAGTTATGGTGAGCAGCAGAGAGTGGCTATTATCAGAAGTTTGGTACAGCCATTTGAAATACTGGTGATGGATGAGCCTTTTAGTCACCTGGACGAGAACAATACTCTTAAAGCCGCAGGTTTAATTGAAAAAGTCTGTAAACAGAATAATGCGGGATTCGTATTAATGGACCTGGACGAAGATTCTTATTTTGAATATACTCACTCATTGAAACTATAATACCTGGGCGGATGAAACAATTACTTAGTAAAATAATACAATCGGGTATTGGAAAGAGCAGGAAACTGGCTGCTATGCTGGGCCTCGGTTTGGCGGTTTTGTTTATACTGATGGCAGTTCAGATCCATGCGGATTTTTATGAACTGCTTTACGGTAAAAAAAGTAAAACAGATAGTGCGGATTTTTTAGTGATTAATAAAACAATCAGTAACCGGACGACAGATAAAACGGCCAGTTTTTTTACCGAGGCTGATATTGCTGACGTAAAAGCACAACCTTTTGTGCTGAAACTGGGTACGCTTTCGGCAGCTAATTTTGAAAGTTCTGTTTCGAGTTTCAGTAATGCGCTGCCATTCAGAAGTGACCTGTTTTTTGAAAGTGTGCCGGATGAGTTCCTGGATGTGAAGCCTTCCGACTGGCACTGGAAGGAGGGACAACTGGACCTGCCGATTATTATTCCTTCCTTTTTTTTGGATTTGTATAATTCGGGAATGGCATTGAGCATGGAAAATATGCCTCAGCTGTCTGCTGAAACGGTGATGAATATTCCTTTGAGGATTACGATTGGAGGAAATGGTAAAGTGGAAGACTGGGCGGGTCATGTTGTGGCGCAGTCGGACAGGATCAATAGTATTCTTGTGCCGGAGAGCTTTATGAAATTTGCCAATGAAAAATATGGTTATGAAAAGAAAACTGCACCCGCAAGGATTGTGATAAAAGTGAAAGACCCGTCTGATCCTAAACTAACGGAGTACCTGGAGCATAAAGGGTGGAAAACGAATACGGAGAAAACGAGGTTTAGCCATATAAGAAAGATTGTGAACGGGGTGGTAGCAGTTACGGGGGGTATTGGCCTGGTGTTATTGTTATTTGGACTGTTGGTTTTCAGTTTGTTTTTACAATTGACGATTACCAGTTGTAAAAACGATATTGCCTTGCTGCAGACGCTTGGAATAAGCCCGAAGCAGTTGAAAGGATTTTTGATAAAACAGTTTTTGCCATCGCAAATATTGCTTTTGATTTCAGGCTTGATTATTGTGTCTGTTTTACAGGTAATTCTTAAGCAAATTTTAACCGGATATGACATGCATATTAATAGCTTTGTATCGGTTAACACGATCATCGCAGCTACACTGATAGGGGTGGTGTTATGGTTTGTAAACAAGTCGACTATAAATAAATATATTGAATCTTAAAAACAAATTGTATGAAAAGGATATTGTTATTGATTGTGGTGCTGTTGGGCATATTCGCATTTAAACCTGCTTCAAATAGTATTCATCAGTTTAAGGTGGAAGCTATTGATGGATCCCAGATAGAGTTCAGTAGTTTTAAAGGCAAAAAAATACTAGTGGTGAACACTGCTTCTAAATGTGGTTTTACAAAGCAATACAAGGAGCTGGAAGAGTTGTACAAACAATACAAGGATAAGCTGGTAGTGATCGGTTTTCCATCCAACGACTTCAACCAGGAGAAGGGTACGAACCAGGAAATAGCTGAATTCTGTGAAAAAAATTATGGTGTTACCTTTCCGCTTGCCAGTAAAATAAGTGTAAAAGGTAAAGATGTGGCGCCGATATACCAATGGTTAACGCAGAAAGCTAAAAACGGGGTAATGGACGCGAATGTTGCCTGGAATTTCAACAAATTTTTGCTGGATGAAAATGGAGTGCTTATACAGCATTACGGCAGTATGGTAAAGCCTTTAAGTGAAAATATTACCAAGTATTTAAACTAAGAAACGGGATTAACGTAGAAATGAAGGCCATCATGTATCACTATGTAAGACCTTTTAACCCGGATCTGCCGGGTTTGAATCACTTACATATAGACGACTTTAGAAAGCAGTTAGATTATTTTGAAGAAAATTTTGGTTTTGTAAGTAAAGAGGATTTTGCAAACGCGTTCGTATCCGGAAAGGTACCGGACGGGGTGATCCTTACTTTTGATGATGGTTTAAAATGTCATTATGATTATGTATTGCCGGAATTGAAAGCACGTGGACTCTGGGGCTTCTTTTTTATTACTACCGGCATTTATGAAACGAAGCAATTATTAGGTGTACATAAAATTCATATGCTTTTGGCGGCATCGGACCATAAGAAAATTTATGACCAGTTACAGGAGATTGTGACACCGGAAATGCTTTCTGATAAAGGTATGGATGGCTTTACGACATCTTATTCTTTACTGACGGATAATGAGTATTCAATGGAAGTGAAGCGTACCCTGAATTTCTACATCGCTTATGAATATAGGAATGCGGTAATAGAACAATTGCTTTCTTTGAATGGATTAACGCATTACAATAGTGTGGCAGACTTTTATGTGGACCATACTGAAATTAAAGCGCTGCATGATGCGGGTATGATGGTAGGAAGTCATACAGTGAATCATTTTGTGATGTCTAAATTAAGCCCTGGTGAACAGGTAATTGAAATAAGGGATTCCATGAAATACCTGGAAAGTATTTGCCAGGATATCCCGTACAGGAGTTTTTGTTACCCTTACGGAGGGGCACATACGTTTACACCTGAGACCGAATTAATACTGGCTGATAATGATTACAAAATGGCTTTTAGTATTGAGCATAAAGATATTCATGCTGCTGATGTTTTAAGCAGGCCTTTTGCCCTGCCGAGATATGATTGTAACACATATCCCTATGGGCAGGTGAGAAAATCCCTGGTACAATAAATGGGATTTTTTTGTATGCTGTATTGAATATTTATGCAAATGGATATTGTTTATAAACATCAATATCTGTAATTTTCCGGAGCAGCGGATTCTGGCTGTGTAAGATTTGTTTACATTCTATAATTAAATCATCCGGGTTGAATCCCTGTAGAGTCCTTCCCAGTAAGAATGAAACTGTATAATCGGTCCAGTTCTTCCCGTATTGAATAGCTGTATTTGCTGCTGTTTCTATAATACCCCAGGTTTCAATCTCTGAAAGATACCCGCACCAATAGCAACGTTTTGCTAATGAAACTGATCTGCAGATATCCCAGGCATATGCTGATGTTGTTTGTTTTACAATGGAAAGATCTAAATCCAGCCCTTTAGCTATTTCGGTTTGGATTTTGATTAATTCCGGCGATGGTTGGAGTATTACGGGCTCAAATTCCTTACTTCTTTTTAAGCTTAGCAGGTTATTTAAAATGGTTTTTGCATCTTCCGGGCTATTAATATCCCACTGATCTTTTAGTCCATTTACATATTGGTCTAACCGGTTTTTCGGAACAATATTTAAAATGTCTTCCATCCTGTGATAGGAAAGAATGGCGCCAAATGCTAGCAGTCTTTTTTGTTTTTCAGTAACCGGGATATTTGAATGATTGGAATGAAAACTTTTTAGTTGTTTTTGTTTTCTTTTTTTCATTGTCCTCAGCAGGATTAACAGGCAGATAATTAAAATAACAGCTACTGCGCCAACAATGAAATAAACATTGGAGTTCATAAGGATTAGGTTTGTTTTTAATATAAATGCATCAGCATGTTTAAGTGGATGTTCCTTAAGCATGTTTCTCAAAATTAATCATAATGTTTGTATTCATTACGTTACCCTGAATTTTATTTTTTCATGGTATAGGTAGCTCAATAGATATTCAGACGCTGATGGGCTCCGGGATACGTGGGCGGCGAGGAACGAAGCCGGCCATGCGCTTTTGTGAGTGCTGTATAAAAGAGGGCAGAGGATATAAGGTTACAGGCTTTGCGCATGGCGGTACCCCAAAGTAGCCCGTTATACCGGCCGGTATGGTTATGAAAGTTGAGGGCCCCCAATAAAAAAGACACTACTATACCAGCAGTGTCTTTTTGTATTCAGTAAGTACAAATTACTCTACAATTCTTAGTTTGGCATAGTTCAGCATGATCTTTTTCTCACCATTGCTTTTAAAATTAATAGTAGCGATGGGATTATGTGCTGCGCCTTCCAGGTTCATTACCTGGCCAAAACCAAATTTCAAATGTTCTACTACCATTCCTATTTGTAGTTTGCTGGTATCGCTTGGTACAAAGTTGGCGCTTGGCTGGTGCTCCACTACTTTTGGTGTGGGTTTCGGGCCTATATAAGCCGGCTTTTCCGGTTCTTTTTTCCTTACAGGGCCATCGAAACCACCGCCTCTGCCTCCATGTAACCTTTCGAAAGCACTGGTAGATGCACTACTGCCAAATCCACCACCCATATGGTTGCGGGCACCGCCACCACTCATGGTTTTATCTAAATAGATGGAGGGGATCTCCATTAAAAACCGGCTGGCATCATTAGCGGTTAACTGACCAAAGCGGTAGCGGCTTTGAGCATAGCTTAGCCACAATTTTTCTTTAGCTCGGGTAACTGCTACATAAAACAGGCGGCGTTCTTCCTCCAGCTCTTCACGTGTATTGATGCTCATGCCGCTTGGAAATAATGTTTCTTCCATACCACCAATAAATACGCATGGAAATTCCAACCCCTTGGAAGCGTGCACTGTCATTAGTTTTACCACATCCGCGTCTTCCTTATCGTTATCTGCATCTGTGAGTAAGGCAATATCCTGGATATAAGTAGCCAGCCCTCTGTCGCCCACTTCACCGTCTTCAATATTGGCAGGCGTTTCTGTAAACTCTTTGATGGAGTTTAATAATTCCTGGACGTTTTCGTATCTGGCAACACCTTCCTGTGTTTTATCATTAAACAATTCTTTTACCAAACCGCTGTGTTTGCCTACCTGGAAGGCAACATCGTAAGCATTGGATTTGGCCAGCATGCTCTGGAAGTATTCAATCATTTGAATAAATTGTTGCACACTTTCCAGGGTAGCCCCTTTCAATCCTAAACTGGCGGCAGCTTTCAGTACGTTGTATAACGGCATATCGCGCTGGTTGGCAATGGTAGCTGCTTTTTCCAGAGTTGTTTTGCCTATGCCCCGTACCGGGTAGTTCACAATGCGTTTCAGTGCTTCATCGTCATTAGGGTTTATCACCACGCGCAGGTAAGCAATAAAATCTTTTACTTCTTTGCGTTGGTAGAAACTTAACCCCCCATATATTTTATAAGCAATGCTCAGGCGGCGCAGGCTTTCCTCGTAGGCACGGCTCTGCGCATTGGTGCGGTACAGAATAGCGAAATCTTTATTGGAATAATGATTGCGCAACTTTTGCTCTTTTATCGCATCTGCTACATAATGACCTTCGTCATTATCGCTCAATACACGTACCAGCTTTATTTTTTCGCCTACAGGCGCTTCTGTCCACAGCTCTTTAGGTATCTGCCCCTTGTTATTGTTAATGATTTCGTTGGCAACACTAATAATAGTACCGGAGCTGCGGTAGTTACGTTCCAGCTTTACCACTTTCACATTATCGTAGTCTTTTTGAAACTGCAAGATGTTTTCAATAGTAGCGCCACGGAACGAGTAGATACTTTGCGCATCATCGCCCACCACGCAAATATTTTCATTAGCTGCTGCCAGCAGTTTTATAATGGCGTACTGGGTAGCGTTGGTATCCTGGTACTCATCTACCATCACATATTTAAATTTGTGCTGGTATTTATGTAATACCTGTGGAAAACGTACCAGTACTTCGTGCATTTTAAACAGTAGATCATCAAAATCCATAGCGCCGTTTTTATAGCAACGGGCAGCATACATTTCGTAGATCTTACCCGTCATCGGGCGGTTCTGTCGGGCATCTTCCTGCATGATATGGTAATCGTTCAGGTATTCTGCCGGAGATATCAGGCCGTTTTTGGCAGAGCTGATCCTGCTGCCAACAATATTAGGTTTGTATAATTTATCGTCTAAGTTCAGATCTTTTACCACCTGTTTTATCACGCTGCGGCTATCATCCGTATCATAAATGGTAAAACTGTTCGGGTATCCTATATGGTGTGCTTCTGCCCGTAATATTTTAGCAAATACACTGTGGAATGTTCCGATATATAAGTTCCTGGCTTCACCACTGCCCAATATTTTATTGATACGCTCCTTCATTTCGGCAGCGGCTTTGTTGGTAAAGGTCAATGCCAGGATATTAAACGCATCAATATGATGATGTCCCATTAAGTAAGCGATACGGGTGGTCAGTACTTTGGTCTTACCACTTCCGGCTCCTGCTACAATCATTAACGGGCCATCTTTATGCAATACAGCTTCACGCTGCTGGTCATTCAATCCTTTTATTATATCATCTTGCATTTGGCAAATATAAATCTTACTCACAGGCTATTGCCCATAAAGTTATTCACGTAGTAAAAATGTAACGGAGATCAGTGATTACAATCTTCGGAGTGGCAATGTTTGGCTTTTTTGCACAACTGGTAATTGTACACATGTGCAGTAACGATACCTGCCAATGCAGGCAGTACAGGCCATACAGGATGTCCCGGCAATACTTCTTTCACCAATAAGAATGCAAAGCCGATAATAAGGATCAAAATGGGCTTTTTTTGATGATGGTGTTTTTTGTAACCATGCCATAAGGAGTAAATGCCAATGGCGAGTGCTAAGAAGATCATGAAATACTCGAACGTGTGATTTTTTATAACATCCATGCCAAATAATGGCAGGCTCGTAAATATCAAAGGCAATACTGCACAATGAATGGCACAAGCTACCGACGCTGCTATCCCTAATCCGTCCCAGTTTATTTTCATGCTTAAATCCCTTTGTTTTTGCAACAGAATTGCAAATTTAAATAATTTAAATGTCATTTAAATTATTTTTTAAAAAGAGCTTGTTAATATTTGGGCATTCTCCTTTTGCGGCTTACCCGGAATAATGCTGGCTCAGGTATGAGCAATGGTCTTTCATGCACGCAAAAGGGTCGGGCTATCCGCAGTACTCCGCAGCGGCCATACATTCCTGTTAGCTTCGCAATGCCTGCATTTCTTGCCGCTTTGCGGGGTACTTTGCTGCTATCCCTAATGCACTCAGAAGCATGGTTGGTTCACTGAGTAATGTATTGCCGGGCTTTATTTAATTTGAAAAGGGCTGTTCCGCTCCCGGACAGCCTTTTTCAAATTACTCGACTATAATGTTTTTACTCCAACCTGCCCCGCTGATATCTTCCAGTTTCAGTGTATAGGTTTTACCTTTTTCTAAAGTGGTGTCCATTAAAAATCTTAGTTGCGCCTTTGCCCCTAAGGGTAAAATCAAGCTATGCTTTCCTGCTTTTACTTTAGATACATAGCGGTTGATAATATCTGTTTTGTTCATTTGCGACAGTTGCTGCTGTGACCGGCTGAATATAAGTCGGTTATTATCGTCAAGTAATTGAATACCTATTAAAAACGATCCGTAAACATCAGCGCCTTCATCCCTAAACACAGTAAATAGCAGTTCATTGTTATTGACAGCGATCTCAGAAATAGCAATATGTGGTTTTACAGACTTATTATGAAGTTTTCCAAAAACACCTCCATGAAAATACTGGTTGGTAAATAAGGTCAGTCCCAGGATGGCTATTGAGCCCATTAATATCATTTTCTTTTGAGTGGTGTATGAAACTGTAAAGTGGCCTGAAGTAATTATTTGCCATTTTTTACTGCTAAACCATCCTTTTTTTGCCAGGAAATGATCCAGTGAGAAAGCACCGGCACCTGTAAAGAATAACGTGAAACCCGTAGCCACACCGAGCACGCCAATTTGCCATTCGTCTAAGCAGGTGGTACCAAGCCATCCGGAACCTAGCAAAATGCCAAATGCCAATAGTAAGACACCTATGCTCATTAATCGTGTAAACAAACCGAGTATTAAAAATAAGCCGACAATCGCTTCAACAATTGTAAAAGCAATCATCGATAGCTGCAGGCTCTCCGGATTCGAAACCAGGTGCTCTATCAGAGGTTTTATGCCTAGTGCATTTGGGAGGAAGTGGTTGAATTTCTCTCCTATATAGCCCGGTTCTCCGGGGATTAATTTATTTTCTAAAACAAGACGGCGCCAGAATGCAGAAAAATAGGTCCAGCCGGTAACCCACCGTAATGCAGTCGTGTATAATGCGGCATAATTGCCGGCATAATTTTTTGAATGATGCATATCAATAAAATAGTGTTTAATATTACAATAAAGTATGACAACAGCAGATTGCTGCTAACCGGTAATATTATGCATCAGATTAAATACTGCTCATTTAAGATATAAATGGGAACGGGTGGTGCAAGGCTGGATCTGGCAAGTGATACCTGCCTGAGAAAATCATTATTAATAGTTAATACAGGAAGCAGTGCCTGCCTGTGAATTTTTTGAGTTTGCTTTTTACAGACAACGGTTTGATGTATGGCAATTTCAGGTACAACCTGGTAACAGGCAAGTGTTGTATTCTGTTTTGCAGCAGCCGGTGTTTCAGATACAGGCACATTAAAATACAGCTTTGCCTGCTTCTTGAATGTACAAGGCATACAAAGTGTGATAGCAGTAATTGCGATCACCAGTTTTAATACTGTGTTTCTTAATGTGTTCATGAAAACGATGGCAGGCTTTACAAGTGGCTTTTGATAATACGCTCTAACTCTTTAGCCGGTACCACACCGGATTGCCGCCATAATTGTTTACCGCTTTTGAACAATATTAATGTTGGAACACCCTGTACCTGGTAAGCGGATGCTGCTTGTTGATTTTTATCTACATCTATTTTTATAATAGCGGCAGTATCCCCAACGGCAGTTTTTAAATCTGTCAAAATCGGTGTCATCATTTTGCAGGGGCCGCACCATGTGGCAAAAAAATCTACCAATACCGGCTTATCCTGGTTAATTATTTCCTGGAATGTCATCTTAATCCTTTTTATCTTTTTTGAAAACAGAGAACAATAGACCACCCATTAATGCACCATAAACGGTACTGTTAAGCGGTTTGGAAGTAATGGCGCAAGTACCGCTTACACAGCCAATATTTGCCCAATACAGGTATCCAGCTATAGCACCAACAACTATACCAATAATAATTAAAAGATGCTTCCGGATAAAATGCATGTTTGATAAAATATTGAGTTACAAACTTAAAAAAAATTATTAAGTCGCAATTGTTATTTAACAAACCGCATGATTAAAAGCAAAAAGAGGGTGTCTCGGACTTTTGAGACACCCTCTTTTCA
Source organism: Polluticaenibacter yanchengensis (assembly GCA_027854065.1). Classification (GTDB taxonomy): domain Bacteria; phylum Bacteroidota; class Bacteroidia; order Chitinophagales; family Chitinophagaceae; genus Phnomibacter; species Phnomibacter yanchengensis. The sequence goes on from JAQGEF010000030.1 coordinate 12,714, forward strand.
AATATTTTAAGAATCAAAATTAACCAGGAATGCGGCTGATGTAACTTTCCAGTTGTTTTATCTGGTCCAGCACATCTTTATTGCTTGCTTTAGCTGCTTTCGCTTTTCTGAACATATCTTTCGCTGCTTTAAAATGTTGCTTGGTCAGATATATCTGGCACATTTGTAAGTAAGCCATCGCTTCTCCGTCTTTATCCGGAATGCCAAGGCGTAATGCCTGGCGAATATAGTTCTCTCCTTCTTTGGTATTACCCTTTTGCATGGCCAGCATACCAAGTTGCAGTTTATTGGCACCTTCAGCCTCAGCCATCGGCATGCCTAATTTTTCGCTTTCGCGCATATGTATTTCTGCCGTGGTATAATCCTGCTTCATCATTGCCAGCTGACCCTTAAGGGTATGAAAAGCACTGCGGATAGGCTTGTACAACAGGTTGGGAAACCATATGGACTTTAAAACTTTTTCCGCACCTTCAATATCGCCGGTTTCTATATGCTCCTGGATTAAACGCATTGGCCCTATAAAAATATGCCCGGCAATGAGTATTATGGCTATTAAGTATAAAATAAAAGATGGCCAGAAGCCCGCCATAACGTTCGTAAATATTGCCAAAGCTAAAATTCCCAGGCCTATCCAAAATCTGTACTTAATTAATAAACTATAATACTTCATATATGTTCTCTTTCTAAGGTGGGCAAAGTTAAGGTTATCTAATTATATTTCTATACCGATTATATTGATTTGTGATATTGGAGAGTTGTTTATTCAATAAAATTTTTTTGACAATACAAAAACGTTTTATTTACATTTGCAGCGCTTTAATAGCCGGCCCTGTAGTTCAATGGATAGAATAGGAGTTTCCTAAACTCTAGATCCAAGTTCGATTCTTGGCGGGGCTACCAGCGGTTTTACCGCTACATTTTTACCGGGACTGGTTCATTCGAACCAGTCCTTTGTTTTTAAAATCAATCGTTTATGGTTGTAATGGGACTTGTTTCCTGAGTTCGATCACTTCTTTCAGCATATAACAGGCCCGTTTAATTTACCTTATCATCCAATGTTTATTGGCAAATGTTTTATCTAGTTCAGCATGGGTATTTGAGAGCCTTTTGATCGTGAATGAATAGGAACGCAACTGCATAATTGGGCGGACAATATTTTTTAAGAGTATTGATAATGAGTGCTTAATAAAAAAGAAAGACCTGCAGATAATGCAGGTCTTGTTATATTAAGCCTCTTCGTTATCACCTTCTATTATGGTATGGTACACTAAAATTTTATCAATCCTGGCACCGTCCATATCTATAATTTCAAATGTGTAGCCGTTCCAGTCAAATGTTTCACCGGTTACAGGTATATGTTTCAACTGGTCTATGACAAATCCGCCTAAAGTATCATATTCAGCATCTTCGTCCATCCACTGGCCTTCTTTTTTCAGCGTTTTCAGGAAGTCATAAAATGGTAACTGGGCATCTACCAAATAGCTGCCATCGTTGCGCTGGATGATTTCATATTCATCATCATCGATTTCCGGGATATCACCTACAATCGCTTCCAGAATGTCATTGAGCGTAATCATGCCTTGTATGGAACCGTATTCATCCACAATAAAAGCACTGTGAACCTTTGTTTGCTTGAATTTTTCCATTACCTGGTAGGCGGAGTTGTTCTCCGGTACAAATAATGCGGAACGCATAAACTTTTTAAGCGGTTCTGTTTTTTCAGCATTCAGGATATCTTTTAACTGAATAACGCCTTTCAGCTCGTCGATCTCATCATCGCAAATGGGATAAATATTATGTGTACTGCTTTTGGCATTGTTATACACATCGGCAACTGTGCCATTATACTCCAGCCAGTCGATATCGTTCCTGTGTGTCATTAATGACGTGATGCTTCTATCGCCCAGGTGAAATACACGTTCTATGATCTGTTGCTCTGTCTGGTCTATTTCACCACTTTCAGAACTTTCTTTTACCATCGCTTTAATTTCCTCTTCGGTAATAACAGTGTTTACAACATCTTTTATTTTGAAGGTTTTAAAGAATAAACCGGTTACGGCATTCATGAACCACACCAAAGGGTAACATATTTTAGAAAGCAAGGTCATAAATGGCGCACCTGCCAGAGCAACACGTTCGCTATAGTTAAGAGCGATTTTTTTAGGAATCAACTCTCCTAATATGATGCTTAAAAAAGTAACCAGTACAACAATAACCGATATGGATATTTTGGCAGCATAAACGCCTATCACCGGTATTTGTGCAAAAAATGGCTCGAGGTGTTTTCCGAATTTATCACCTGAATATAAACCGGTAACTAATGAAATAAGGGTAATGCCTATTTGAACAGTGGAGAGGAAAATGTCCGGATTTTCTATAAGCTTTAGCGCTGCTTTAGCTTTGCCATTGCCCTGGTTGGCTAGTTGTTCTAATCGAATCTTTCGGACCGATACCAAGGCCATTTCACTCATTGAAAACAGGCCGTTTAAAATAACTAACCCAATTAATATAAATATTTCCGACATTAAAGCTTTAAAAAATGGTTAATGCAAAACTATGCAGATAAATGTAATAACCTTATAAAATTATTGCAATCCATTATAATAACAAAGTTTTAAATAATACAGAAGCGTTTTTGGTGGTTGTTTCCGCAACTTCCGCAATGGTGATATTAAAGGTTTCTGCCAGTTTTAAGGCTACCTGGCTGATATACGCGCTCTCGTTGCGCTTGCCCCTGTATGGTACCGGTGATAAATAAGGTGCATCAGTTTCTAATACAATATTGTTTAGAGAAAACCGGCTTAATACTTCGGGTAGTGCTGCTTTTTTATAGGTTACAACCCCGCCTATGCCCAGGTAAAAATCCATGTCCACAATGGCCGTAGCTTCTTCAACGGAGCCGCCAAAACAATGAAAGACGCCTTTTAACCCCTTTTCAGCAAATGGTCTGACGATATCGATGGTTAATGCAGTTGCGTTACGAGTATGAATGGAAATAGGTAAATGACGTTCCAATGCCCATTCCATCTGGGTTTCAAAAGCTTCTATCTGCTGTTTTTCATAAGTGGTATCCCAGTATAAATCGATGCCGATTTCTCCGACTGCTACAAATGGTCGCTTATCCAACCAGTTTTTTGCAATGGTTAATTCTTCTTTATAATTTTCGTTTACAGAACAAGGGTGAACACCCATCATTGCGTAACAATTGCCGGTATACCTGTCCTGGAGTGCCAGCATCGCATCGTGGGTGGAACTATCGATAGCGGGCAAAAACATGTATTTAACATTTTGCTCCATGGCGTGCTGCATCACTAGGTCTATATCATCCTTAAACTGCTCACTGTACAAATGTGTGTGCGTATCTGTCAAAATCATGCTGCAAAGGTACAATGCTTTTTCTTTGCATTCAGAGGTACCATTGGCCAGATTTCCAGGGTACACATGTTAAAAGCCACCTGATACACTTTGGTTAGCGCCGAGTTTTGGTACAGTGGCAAGTTTTATAAACAATAAAGCCGTAGATATAAGGCTACGGCTTTATTGTTTATAAAATAAAAAGATTGGCTAATGCCTGGTTTCTAATACCCTGACAATGTCTTTTAGTGTAAAACCCTTTGCTTGTAATAAAACTAAATAATGAAATAATAAGTCAGCACTTTCATTTAAGAATAGTTCATCATTATTATCCATTGCTTCAATAACCGTTTCAACGGCTTCTTCTCCTACTTTTTGTGCTACTTTATTAATTCCTTTTTTAAAAAGGCTGGCCGTATAAGATTTATCGTCGGGGTTAGCTTTACGATCAGCGATGATTTGTTCAAGTGTATTGATAAATTCAGTAGGTTTAGGGGCATTTATTTCATTGAAACATGTATCTGCGCCGGTATGGCAGGTCGGCCCGGCAGGACGGGCTTTTATCAATAAGGTATCATTATCACAGTCAATGGAAATATGTTCTACAAATAAGTAGTTTTTAGATGCTTCGCCTTTGGTCCATAGGCGCTGTTTGGTACGGCTGTAAAAGGTTACTTTTTTTTCTTCAAGGGTCTTTTTGTAAGCTTCTTCATTCATGTAGCCTAGCATCAGTACGACATTAGTGGCGGCATCCTGGATAATAGCGGGTATTAAACCGTCATTATTTTTATTGAAGTCAATTGTACTCATTTCTTTTTTTGATTTTGGAATATTTTTATCAGCTCATCTAAATCCGCATTCCACTTTCGTTTTGCCCTGTCTTTTTTGTTCTGATTTATTTTAAATATCACTGATATTACAAAAAGGATTGCAATAACAATGGTCCATAAAATATACATAATTGTGCGTTTTAGTACAGCCTAAAGTTAGCTATTATTTTAAAGTCTTATAGGAATTTCTTGTGCATGCAGGTATTGCTTTAGTTCCGGTACAGGTATTTCGCCGAAGTGGAAAATACTGGCTGCTAACCCGGCATCTGCACCAGCCTGCTCAAATACTTCTTTAAAATGCTGTTTTGTTCCTGCTCCGCCTGATGCGATTACAGGGATTTTTACAGCGTCCACAACTGCTTTGGTTACCGCAATATCGAAGCCGGTTTTAGCGCCGTCAGTATTCATACTGGTAAGTAAGATTTCCCCGGCACCCCTGCTATATATTTCCTTTGCCCATTCTACTGTATTAAAATCTGTAGGCTTTTTACCTCCGTGCGTATGTACGACAAAGCCATCATCAGTCAGTTTGGAATCTATAGCAACTACTACAAACTGGCTGCCGAATTCTTTTGCCAGTTCGTCTACTAATTTAGGACGGCGTACTGCACTGGAATTGACAGACACTTTATCTGCACCGGCATCCAGTAAAACGGCGGCATCTTCCAAGGAGGAAATGCCCCCACCTACTGTAAATGGAATGTTGATATGCCTGGCAATATCCAATACAAGCGCTGCAAATGTTTTGCGGCCTTCGTTAGTAGCTGTAATGTCGAGGAATACTAATTCATCCGCGCCATCTTTCGCATACTGTACGGCTAATTCTATCGGATCGCCTGCGTCCCGTATGTTTACAAAGTTTACTCCCTTTACAGTCCGTCCATCCTTTATGTCCAGGCATGGTATAATGCGTTTTGTAAGTGTAGGTTTTGTATTAAATGTTAAGTCAACAGTCATGTTAGTTCATTTTTGAGATGGCATCTAAAGTTATATTGCCTTCATAAATTGCTTTGCCTACAATGGCGCTATGCATGCCAATGGCTTTAAGTGCTTTTAGATCTTCAATGCTGGTGACACCACCACTTGCTGTAAGTTGTAAATAGGGAAACTGGTGTAGTAGCTTTGTATATAATTCCACTGAAGGGCCAGCCATCATGCCGTCTTTAGCTATATCAGTACAAAAAAACTGTTGGACTCCCAGGTCTAAATTCTGCTGTATAAAATCAATAATACTGATATTCGTTTTTTCCAGCCAGCCGTTAATGGCGATGTATTCATCTTTTACATCCGCTCCTAAAAAAACTTTCCCTGGTCCGTATTTTTGAATGATTTCGTGAAATAAGGTTGGATTTTTTACTGCCAGGCTTCCGATTGTGACTAAATGGGCACCGGAGTTAAAAATAACATCCGCGTCTTGGAATGTTTTTACGCCGCCACCGAAATCTATTATAAGGGAGGTTTGAGTGGCAATCTGTTCCAATACCTGCCAGTTAATTACTTTCCCAGCTTTTGCGCCATCCAGGTCTACCAGATGTAATCGTTTGATGCCAGCCTGTTCAAATTCCCTGGCTACTTCCAAAGGGTGTTCGTTATATACTTTCTTCTGATTGTAATCCCCTTGTGACAAGCGAACACATTTGCCATCAATGATATCTATTGCCGGTATTATAAAATCTTGCATTAAATATTATTTTCTTTTATTTCGTACCTCATTTTTACAAATTCAAAACCTTTCTCAAACCATTTTTCGCTAAAAGGTTCCATCCGGAATTTTTGGTACAATCTTATTGCATTCATCCGGGCATTGCACCAGACAGACCTGCAGCCTTTTCTTTTAGCTGTTTCAAAAACATATTCCAGCAGATAACTCCCGATTCCCCTGCCTTGTACTTTTTGTAAAGTGGCAAATTTCCTGAACTGTAATTCTCCACCGTGTTCATACAGGGAAATGACGGATACAATTTCATTATCCATTTTTACGCCCAGGTGAACACTTGCCATATCCGTGTCTACTTGTTGCATCTCCAGAGAGATGCCCGGGTACATTACCTGTTGCCGGATCTGTAAGATTGTTTGCAGGGGTACTTCCACTATTTCCAACTCTTCCATCAATTATAGTTTTATCACATGAAATTTGGGACTATCTGCTTAAAGTATCACAGATCCAAAAAATTCTTTAAGATGATGGCCCCTGCTTCTGCGCTTTTTTCAGGATGAAACTGTACGCCGTAAAAATTATCCTTATGTAAAGCGCTTGCGTACTCAACGCCATAACTTGTTTGGGCAATACTGGTATCAGTGTTTAATTCCGCAAAAAAGCTATGTACAAAATAGCAATAACTATTCTCTGGAACATTTTTAAACAATGGTGATTTCAGATGGTCAATAGTGTTCCAACCCATATGTGGTACTTTTAAATAACTATTGCCATACCGCCAGTCTTTATTGAATAATCTTACATTTAAATCAAAGATCCCTAGGCATTTGGTGTCATTTTCTTCGCTATATTTACACATGAGCTGCATGCCTAAGCAGATGCCAAGGAATGGTTGCTTTAAAGAGGTGATCAGGGTGTCCAACCCTCTTTCTTTCAGGTATGCCATGGCTGAGCCTGCGGCGCCTACACCTGGAAATATTACTTTGTCCGCATTCCTGATGAGCTCATGATCATCTGTTATAACCGGGGTGATTCCTAAACGCTCAAGAGCAAATGATACCGACCGGATGTTTCCGGCATTGTATTTTATAATGACTACTTTCTCATTTTTGCTCATGCATTATTTTCATTTTGTGTTTCAGAATATTCCTTTGGATAAATGGCTTTAGCGGGTACACCCACAAGGGTAGTGCCATCTACGTTGCAATCTTTAAGTACGCATGCTAAAGAACCCACTGAAATATTCCTGCCTAGTTTTACAGGGCCGAGTATAACAGCATTTGCCCCTAATCCACAATTATCTCCAATCTGGATGCCACCGTATTCTGTGCCGCCTCTTCCACCTATTACATTTCCACCGGTAAGGGTGAGGTTACTGCCAATGATGGAACGGCCTGAAATAACGACGCCAACAGATGGGTGTAACACCAGCAAGCCGCCTTTTACATCTGCCTTGTAGTGAATATCCATATTTGAAAATGCCTGCACTGAATAAAGTAAAGGGGTGAATAGAATTCTTATAACTGCCCAGGCGCGCCCTAATAACAAATAAAACCCGCGGTCTAATCTATAAGACAATAATCCCCAAAAGGAGCGGGTGAGCCATATATATAATATTCTTGACTTGTGTTTTCCGAGCATTCTCTTTAAATCCTGGCCAAAATACTGTAATTGCTGTATCATAAAAATGGGTAATTTTTAAATGTTATATGAAATACAATTATACAACACCTTTGGTAGTTGGCAATACATTTTTCATCGGGTCGCGTTTAACTGCCATTTTGATGGCTTTGGCAAACGCTTTAAAAATAGCTTCTATTTTATGGTGCTCATTCTCTCCGGTAGCACGGATAATTAAATTGCATTTTGCACCATCACTAAACGATTTAAAGAAGTGGAAAAACATTTCCGTTGGCATTTCACCGATTTTTTCGCGATTAAATCCGGCTTCCCAGACAATCCAGTTCCTGCCGCCAAAATCAATGCTTACCTGGGCTTCACAATCATCCATCGGCAGGCAAAAGCCATATCTTTCCAATCCTCTTTTATCCCCAAGACCTTTGGCAAATGCTTCTCCCAGTGCAATACCGGTGTCTTCAATTGTATGATGCTCATCAATGTGGAGGTCTCCTTTGGTAAATATATCGAGGTCGATATTTCCATGACGTGCGATCTGGTCCAGCATATGGTTGAAAAAACCTAGTCCTGTTTCAATATTTGCCTTGCCGGTACCATCCAGGTTCAGATTAATATCAATTTTTGTTTCTTTGGTATAGCGTTCATGTTTAACGATACGTAATCCTAACTTCAGGAACTCATAAATGCGTTTCCACTCGGTGCTTTCCAAAGCAATCACGTTTTTTCTCAGGGTAGTAATATCCATATCGGAATCTCCGGCGCCAAGGTTTATATCCTCCACCATCCAGATAGCTTTTGCGCCAAGGTTGGCTGCCAGTTGTACATCTGTGATACGATCGCCGATTACAAAGGAGTTATTTAAATCATACCGTTCGGTATTTAAATATTCTGTCAATAAGCCGGTTGCAGGTTTCCGGGTTGGTGCATTGTCTTTGGCAAAAGTTTTGTCTATGCATACTTTACTGAAATGAATATTTTCGCTCTCCAAAGTCTGCATTACAAAATTCTGTACCGGCCAGAAAGTATCTTCCGGAAATGAATCTGTTCCTAAACCATCCTGGTTGGTTACCATTACGAGTTCGTAATCCAGCTCTTCCGCTATTTTACGGAGATAGAAAAAAACATCTTTATAAAATTTCAGTTTAGCAAAGCTGTCTAATTGGTAGGTCGGTGGTGCTTCTTCTATTAAGGTACCGTCCCTGTCTATAAATAAAACTCTTTTTGCAGCCATGATTTTATATTTTCAATTTCTAAAGAAACAGTTGTTTCAGCAGGTTTTAAATTCGTTATTATTATTCAGCAATTGTTTCTAAATACGCATCAATGCCATCGATTAATTTTGTATTCTCCAACTCTGTTCCGACCGTAATACGCAGGCAGTCTTCACATAGTTGAACATTGCTTCTATCGCGTACTACTATGCCTTTTGTCAATAAGAAATTATATACTTTTCTTGCTTCTTTTATTTTTACCAGGATGAAATTAGCATCGCTCGGATACACTTCTTCTACAATAGGTACTCTTAAAAAAACTTCTGATAAAGCGTTACGCATGTCCACCAGCAATTTGATCATTTCATTGACATCTGCAATGTTTTCCAAGGCCTGTAATACCAGCTCCTGGGTGTGTATGCCAATGTTATAAGGTGGTTTTACTTTATTGATGATGTTGATAATTTCTTCAGATGCGAACATCATGCCTACGCGTAAACCAGCTAAGCCCCATGCTTTACTGAAAGTTTGCATGACTACCAGGTTGGGGTAGTCCTGTAAATCTTTGATAAATGACTGTTGACGGCTAAAGTTGATATAGGCTTCGTCTACTACTACCAGGCCATTGAAATTATTTAATATTGTGTAGATATCAGTCCTGTTGATGCTGTTGGCCGTGGGGTTGTTTGGCGAACATATCCAGATGATCTTTGTATTCTCATCTACCAGTTCTTCTATACGTGTAATGCTTAGCTGAAAATTATTAAGTAATGGTGCTTTCCGGATTTCTACATCGTTAATATTGGCACTTACTTCGTACATGCCGTATGTGGGTGGTAATATTACAACGTTATCTTTTGCGGGGGTACAGAAGCAACGGTACAGCAGATCGATGCACTCATCGCTGCCATTTCCTAAAAACATTTGCTCTGGAGCAATGTTTTTAATGGTTGATAGTTTCTTTTTGACTTTCCATTGTAACGGGTCCGGATAACGGTTATACCATTTTACTAATGGTGAACCTAGGCTGTTTTCGTTCGCATCCAGGTAAACGGAAGCTTCTCCCTTGAACTCATCACGTGCGGATGAGTAAGGTTTTAAGTTCCTGATATTATTTCTTACGAGATTATTTATATTAAAAGACATGGTCTTGTTTTATATTGATTATTACAGGCACTTAATGAGGTTAAGTTCCTGTTTTGCCAAATAGGATTACATCTGCTCAGGGGCTGCGGGATACGCAGGGCAGCCGCCTGAGCGGCTGGTGCCTGCACCGAGCGTAGCGAGCCCGGAGTAGCGCGATATACCGACTGGTATATTTTCTGCTGATGCCAGCCCCATTAAAATAAAGGAACTATAATCTTACTTTTACAGCATTAGCATGTGCCTGCAACCCTTCTGCTTCTGCCATTGCGATAACTGTATGTGCGATATTCTGTAGTCCTTGATGTGTTAGTTGCTGTACTGTAATTTTCTTTACAAAGCTATCGACACTTACGCCGCTGTACGCCCGCGCATAGCCATTGGTGGGCAATGTATGATTGGTGCCACTGGCATAATCGCCAACGCTTTCAGGTGTGTAGTGTCCCAGGAATATTGAACCGGCATTGACTATTTTTGTGCTTAATTCTTCCGCGTTTTCAGTAGCTAAAATTAAGTGCTCCGGCGCATATTCATTTACCAATGCGATTGCCTGTTCCAGGTTGCTGAGCACAATAGCGTTGCTGTTGGATAATGCGTTACCGGCAAATGCGGCTCGTGGTAATGTTGCCAGTTGTTCCGTCAGTTGTAGCTGTACGTTGCTGATGATTTCCTGTGACGTGGCTACCAGTAATACCTGTGAATCGTTGCCATGTTCTGCCTGGCTTAACAAGTCGGCTGCAATGTAAGTAGGATTGGATGATTCGTCTGCGAGTACGCAAACTTCGCTTGGACCTGCGGGCATGTCAATGGCTGTTCCAAATTGCTGTACCATCTGTTTGGCCGCGGTTACATATTGATTGCCGGGTCCGAAGATCTTATAGACCTTTGGGACGCTTTCGGTGCCGAAAGCTAATGCGGCTATTGCCTGCGCGCCGCCGGCTTTTATAATGGTATGTACGCCGCTGATACTGGCCGCATATAAAACGGCAGGGTGTACTTTACCATTGGCCTGGGGTGGTGTGCATAAAATTATTTGCTCGCAACCTGCAATATCTGCCGGAATGGCTAGCATCAGCACTGTAGAAAATAATGGGGCCGTGCCACCGGGAATGTAAATGCCCACTTTATTTATACCAACGGATTTACGCCAGCAAACGACACCGGGCATCGTTTCTATTTTTTCGGCAGGCTGTAACTGGCTGCTGTGAAACTTGTAAATATTGTTATATGCCTGCTGAATGGCGGTTTTCAACCCGGATGATAATAATTGCTCTGCTTCATCAATTTCTGTTATTGAAACGGATAAACTATCAATAATGACGTTATCGAATTTCGAGGCATAATCAACCAGGGCCTTGTCACCATTATTTTTTACATTATCTAAGATCGGTGAAATAATTGCCTGCATCTGGCTGGTATCCATTGCCGGTCGTGCAATGATTTTTGCCCAATCTTGTTGTGGCGGATTGGTATAAATATTCATGATTAATCGATCATTTTTTCAATTGGCATTACTAAAATTCCTTCTGCACCAGCTGCTTTTAGGTTTTCTATGCGGTGCCAGAAATCATTTTCATTAAGTACACTTGCAACGCTGCTCCAGCCTTTTTCTGCTAGTGGTACTACTGTTGGACTTTTAATGCCTGGTAACAAACTGAATATTTTTTCGAGGTTCTCATCGCGGGTATTGAGAACAATGTATTTATTATTTTTTGCTTTGCGCACTGCATTGATGCGGAATAAAAACTTCTCAAGTATCTCTAATTTTTCCGGTGAGAGCTCTTCATTGCGGACCAATGCGGCCTCACTTTTTAAAATAACCTCGGTTTCTACCAGCCCGTTCATGAAGAGTGTGCTTCCGCTACTTACCAAGTCAACTATCGCATGACTGAGGCCTATGCCTGGTGCAATTTCTACACTGCCGCTGATTTCATGGATTTGTGCATCAACGTTATTTTTATCTAAAAATTTTTTTACTAAGACGGGGTAACTGGTGGCAATTACTTTTCCTTCTAAAGACGGGGCGCCGGTATATTGTTCTCCTTTTGGTACTGCTACACTTAAACGGCATTTACTGAAACCAAGTTTTTGAACAATGGTTAACGGGAGGTCTTTTTCATACAAAACGTTTTCTCCTACAATACCAATATCTGCAACTTTATCCTGAACATATTGGGGAATATCATCATCGCGTAAAAAGAAAACTTCCATTGGAAAATTATCGGCATCAGCTTTTAACTTATTTACACCTGTCTTGATATCGATGCCACAGTCCTTTAAAAGCTTGATACTATCATCAAATAGTCTTCCGGATTTTTGAATAGCAATTTTCAATACGGGCCCATTTCCGCCTCCATCGATAGTTGTACCTGCCCATGGGGTGTACTGGAATGAATTTTTCATGGTATGTTTATGATATTAAAAAAGGGCTTACTGTATAAGTAAGCCCTAAATATATTTTTATGCATATACACAAAACATTAATGGCCTACTATGGCTTGTAATGATGATGATGTATATGGATGTTGATTGTCATTTAGGAGGCGAAGATATAATATTATGTTTTATGGTAAATAAAAAAAACGGTAAAGTTTACGTTATGTAACAAGATGATACCGGCTATTGCGTGTATTAAAAAAACGGCAAATTGTTTTTTTTGTATAATTCATTGATCTGTATTAACTTGTGTAAAAAGGCTACCATAGGTAGCCAATTTATTGTGTTTAAGGGGTGTAACTATTTTAAATTTAACTTCTTTGTATGCTTTTTTTTACCAATTTTGTAGCTAAAAGCCCCCAGCATAGATATGCAGGAGCGTGTTTCTTAACCCTAAAAAGCATTTGACTGAAAAGTCTTAATATTTTGAATGTAATGTTTAAATGTTGTGATTTTAACCTTACAGTATCAATTAACTACTTTGATGTCATCAACTAACTTGATAATGCAAACATATACCTATTTTTTACTTGTGTTTGTAGTAGTTCAACGCATTGTATGTAGAAATTTAACTACAAAAAATGGGGATAAAGCTTTTTTAATGCAGCGCTTCCAACTAATATTTGTTATATTCTTTATTTTAATAAATGGTATTTCAGCCCAGAGCATTTCTTACGGTAACGGTGTTGTGATAAGAAAATATACGCAGGAGAACGGGCTATCACAAAATAGTATCAGGGACCTGGTAATAGATCAGAATAATTTTTGCTGGATTGCGTCTGAAATGGGTGTAACCAGGTTTGATGGCAAGAGTTTTAAGAACTATTCTTCGGACTTGATGGATTCTGTATCTTCTAACCGCTTTGTATTATTTAGTAAAACCAGCAAAGGATTATACGTGACTAATCTTGATTATCAGACATTAAAAATAAATGTAGATGATAAAAACATTATTCCGGCACCAAAACGTTTTGCAGAAGGCTTATTTCTTGGTAATAACGGAAAATTTATAAATCCCGCTAAAACCAAACTTCATCCATTTGTAAAAAATACGATATCAAGTTACTCAAATGAGACGCCTGTGTATTCAAGTACATTTGTGGAATCTGATAGTTCGGGTTACTTCTATTCAGGCAATAATCTCATCTATTTTAAAGGTAAAGACTATTCAATTATTTCAAATAAGGCGGAGTTGTCAGGTGAATATGATTTTTATGAAGGCAATAAGTATTTTTTAATAAAAAATACCGGGTACGAGTTATATATAGATGGTAAACTCGTAAAATCGGGTATTAAAATACCTAATATTAATAACAGCTTTTATAAAGTAAATAAAGAAAGCCTGGAAACAGACTATATCATTCAGAGCAGGCATCTTTCTCCCAATTATTATGTTGATTCTTTGAACAATATTTACGAGATTAAAATTACGGTAGATAATAATGTTTATTTAGAAAAAATATTTGACAGGCTGCCGATCAAATTAATCAATGTAATTCATTTTGATAAAGAAAATGATCAGTATTTTATAGGTACATCTGCTGCTGGTCTTTACATTGTTAAAAAGTCCCTGTTTTTAAACCTTGCGGATGATGCCGTTTTAGACGGGGCAATATATTATCAGTACCAGTATAACGACACTACAATATTCACAAAAAACTTATTGATCAGTAAGAAGAAAACCTACGTGTTCCCTTATGATTCTTTCAGGGATCTGAGATACTCTTTTAAGTGCCAGGATAAATACTATGCAGTAACTTCCAAAGCGATCTTAAAAATAAATTCTCTAGAAGGCAATGTACCGGAAACCGTTTATAATTTTGATTATTATGTATCCAATGCCCATTATGACAGCAGTAACCATATACTAAACGTGTTCTCGGTAAACGGATGGCTTGAATTGAACATACCTGAGCTGACCGTAAAAAAGCAGGTCCTGTTTGAGAATAAGTTTATCATTTATGGATTCACTTCTATATTAAAAGACACATTTTTATGCTATACTAACAAGGGGTTGAAGTGGTATGATAGAAAAAGTAATCACTTCTTTAAAACAATCCTGCCTTCATCGATTATCCGTTCTGCCTATTATTCTTCTCCGGATAATTTATGGGTTACAACTTATGGGAATGGTTTTTTTCTTTACAGAAAGGGAGTACTTGTAAGGTTGCCTGATGGCCCGCGTAATGCTTTAAAGTCTGCGCATGCCATATTCAATGATAATAAAGGGCATTTCTGGATTACCACTAATAATGGACTTTACAAAGTGAAAATTAAAGAATTACTTGATTATGCATTGGGTAAAAGTGAAAATGTTTATTATTATTTGTTTGACAGGAGTGATGGCATAATCACCACCGAGTTTAATGGAGGTATCATACCAAAATCTTATCTTTTAATGCCTGATAGTACACTCTCGCTTCCAAGTATGCAGGGAGTGATCTGGTTTAATCCGTTTAAGACAAAGGTTTGTGTGCCTAAAGCGCCGATTTTTATTTCAGAAATTTATTACAACAACAAGATTTACAGAGGTGATCCATTTGATATTCAGCTGAATTATGGGGATGCGAAGCAAATAAAAATAAAAATCGTATCTCCTTATTTTGGTAATCCTTTAAATATAGCATTAGAGTACTCTATTAACGATGATCCAATCTATTTTGAAATAAACCAGGATGGCTTCATTACATTTAATAATATGGCATATGGTGAACACTCGATTACTGTAAAAAAGAAAGGGATCAATAGTGATGACAGCACACATAGGCTCAGTTTCAGAATACACATTAAGCCTCCTTTTTACCGGACCGCTCTTTTTTATGGCCTGATGGCTGCCTGTTTATTGCTGATAATCATTTTTATTGTAAAAAGGAGAATTAAATCTTTGAAAGCTGAATCGGAAAAATTGGAGCAGGTGGTGAAAGAAAGAACAATGACACTTAGTGAAACTATTAAAAGCCTTGAAATATCAGAAAAAGCATTAGAAGAGGGTAATAATTTGCGGGAGAATATAATAGCGATGATTTTACATGATCTGAGGTCACCGTTAAGATTTCTGACCACTATCAGTAATGACCTGTATAAAAAATTTGACTATGATGATAGGGAAATATACCGCAAAAAGCTTTTTGATTTAAAGGTAAATACGTTCTCAATTTTAAACTATTCTGAAAATTTCTTTACCTGGGCTAATTCTCAGAGAGACGGATTTACTATTAATGAAACGTCTTTCAACTTATCAAAGTTATTCTATGATATAGATGAGTTTTATACAGATATCAGTAAACAAAATAAAAACCGGCTTATTATAGAATACCCGGAATTTGAAATTCGTTCAGATTACAATATTCTTTCATTAATTGTAAGAAACTTAATAGATAATGCCAATAAAAATACTCAAAATGGTATTATTTCACTAAAATCTTATTGTGTAAACAATTCTGTCATCATCGAAATTTCCGATACGGGAAAAGGCCTTTCTGAACAGGAAAAGGAAATGTTTACCAATGTTATTACCCAAAAATTAAATTCAGGTTTTGGCAATGTCCTTATTTTAAGTTTATTACCATTGATAAAAGGCAAACTAAAAGTAGAATCTACATTAAATGTTGGAACGGTCTTTATTATCAAATTAGGTTAATAATGGTTACCCCTGTTCTGCTATGATATCATAATGTACGGCAAGTTTAGCTAGTTCAACCACGCTGCTGATGCCGAGTTTTTCATACACTCTGGATTTATAAGTGCTTGTTGTAGAGGCATTAATAGCTAATGCGTTGGATATTTCAATCGATCCGTATCCTTTTAACAATAACATAGCTACTTCAAACTCACGTGAGGATAAATAGTCGAACGGGTTATTGTCATCCAGTTGCTTGCTATCGGCCATCAGCATATTCAATAGAATATTGTGCTGCACTTCCGACATATACTTCTTGCCGGACGCAACTGTTTTAATCGCTTTTATAAATTCTTTATCGCTAATACTTTTTTGAAGGTATGCGTGGGCTCCTGCTTTTAAGTATCTTTTTGCAAATACAGTCTCCGGATTTACAGAAAGCATAACAATTTTAAGTTGCGGATTTAACCTTAATGCCTCTTTAATATTTGCAAAACTATCTGTTTCAGGCATGTTAATGTCTGAAATTAGCATGTCTATAGATTCTGTCTTCAGTAAATCCACTATTTCCTTACCATTAGAAGCCTGGTATATCTTAACGTTACTGCCTAAAGCATCTTCAATTAAAATTTCAATTCCTAGTCTTACAATTACATGGTCATCTGCCAAAAGTACATTCATACGCAATGGTATTATAAAGTTTATTTTATTTAAGGAAAATTCAGAAAATGTTTATTTGGAACGATGCTTAATTAAATTTAAGCATTGTATATCAAAAAAACAAACTTTTTATTTTATAAAAAAACTCATCAGTATTTTTTGTCAACGTTTGCATAAATATTTTATTGAAAAGCATTTGCATAAGGAATTTAATAAATAGCCAAAACATGATTATTCGTGTTTTTTACGGATATTTGAACCGCATTTTCAATATCGCGAATATTAAACTTTAGCTTTTATAAAAATGATTGAACATGATGATTAAGTCATTTTTTTCTACGATATTCGCAATTCCAAAAACTTTTATTAAATAAAGTCACTTTATGGCAGAAATAGTTAAAATGCCTCGTTTAAGCGACACCATGACCGAAGGTGTAATTGCTGCTTGGCACAAAAATGTTGGAGATACAGTAAAAAAAGGCGATTTATTGGCTGAAATAGAAACTGATAAAGCTACTTTAGAGTTAGACAGCTATCAGGATGGTGTTTTACTTTTTCAAGGTGCTCCGGCTGGTGGTAAATTACAGGTAGATGACCTTTTGGCTATTTTCGGCAAAGCGGGAGAAGATATTTCTGCAATTGTTTCAGGTGGTGGCAATAACGCAGCACCTGCTCCTAAAGCTGAGGATGCACCAAAAGAAGCGCCTAAAACAGACGCTCCGGCCGCTGCTGCTGCTTCCGCTTTAGATTTATCAACCATTAATGAAGTGGTTTTAATGCCGCGCTTAAGTGACACCATGACTGAGGGTGTTATTGCCAGCTGGCAAAAAAATGTAGGCGATACCGTAAAAAAAGGCGATGTACTGGCTGAGATAGAAACGGATAAAGCTACTATGGAATTAGAAAGCTATAAAGATGGCGTTCTGTTATTCCAGGGTGCCAATGCCGGTGATAAAATACAAGTAAACGATTTATTAGCAATTATAGCTGCTGCCGATTTCAAAATAGATGACATCGTGGCTGCTGCTAAATCGGGCAACACTGGTGCTGCTGCTCCGGCTGAAGTGAAAACTGAAGCGGCTGCCCCTGCTGCACAGGCTGCACCGACAGCATCTGCACCTCAACCTCAGGCTGCCCCAGCCAGCCAGGTGGTGGTAAATGAAGGCCGTATTTTTGCTTCTCCGTTGGCTAAAAAATTAGCTGCTGAAAAAAATATCGATCTAAAATATGTAAAAGGTACCGGCGATAACGGCCGTATTACAAAATCGGATATTGAAAGCTATGTACCGGCTGCAGCCCCTGCTGCTGCAAAAGCGACTGCTGCTGCCCCTGCATCTGCTGAAAGCTTCACAGATGCCCCGATATCTCAAATGCGTAAAGTGATTGCCCGCCGTTTAAGCGAAAGCTTATTTACAGCACCGCATTTCTACGTGACAATGGCAATAGATATGGACAATGCTATTGAAGCTCGTAAACGCATTAACGAGGTAGCACCGGTAAAAGTTAGCTTTAACGATCTGGTATTAAAAGCAACAGCTTTATCATTAAAACAACATCCAACTATTAACAGTAGCTGGTTAGGAGATAAAATCCGTACAAACAATCATATCAATATTGGTGTGGCTGTAGCCGTTGACGAAGGATTATTAGTACCGGTAGTACGCAATGCAGACAACAAATCTTTAAGCCAGATAGGTACAGAAGTAAAAGACTTTGCCAAAAAAGCGAAAGATAAAAAATTACAACCTGCTGATTGGGAAGGAAGTACATTTACTATCAGTAACTTAGGTATGTTTGGTGTAGATGAATTTACAGCTATCATTAATCCCCCGGATGCTTGTATCCTTGCAGTAGGTGGTATCAGCCAGGTACCGGTGGTAAAAAATGGTGCGGTTGTTCCGGGTAATATTATGAAAGTCACTTTAAGTAGCGATCACCGCGTAGTGGATGGTGCTGCTGCTGCTGCTTTCTTACAAACATTAAAAGGATTATTAGAAGAGCCATTAAAAATGCTGATCTAATATTTTATAATGATACTAACAGAAAAAGCTGCATTTAATGCAGCTTTTTCTGTTTTACACTCTTTTGTATTTATATACTGTCCCTGGTCATTTTATTGTTTACAGTACGCATAATTTTTAAAGGGTTACTGTTTTGAAGTTCCGGTGGTAATAGGGCTTCAGGGTAGTTCTGATAAGTGACAGGTCTTGAAAATCTTTTAATCCCATCTGCACCCACGGCAGAAAACCTGCTGTCCGTGGTGGCAGGAAAAGGACCACCATGATTTTGCGCAAAACTTACCTGTACGCCTGTAGGCACTCCGTTAAAAATCAGTCTGCCACATTTGTCCTTTATCGCTTCTTCAATAGCAGGATGTTGGCTCAATTCATCCTCATCTGCTATAATTGTTGCTGTTAACTGGCCCTCTATGATATTGGCAACCAGAGTCATTTCTTCATAGTTTTCACAAACAACGACCAATGATAATGGCCCGAAAACTTCTTCATGTAAAGCTCTGTTCTCTATAAACAGTTTTGCATCGACGCTTGCCAATGAAGGAATAGCCTTTAATGAATGGTCTGTTTCAATATCTGTGGTCATCAGCCTTACCCCGTTAGTATTTATCAAAGCATTTCTTTTTGTTCTGAAAGCATCGGCAATGCCCTGGTGCAGCATCAGTTGAGGAGAAACTTTATCTATTTTCGCTGATAGTTTCTCTATTAACAGATCCAGCCATGTACTTTTTATGCCGACCAGAATACCGGGATTGGTACAAAACTGTCCCATGCTGGCAGTGATAGAATCGGCATACCAGCCGGCTACCAAATCGGTATGTTTACTTAAAAATCCCTCAAACAGGTAAACGGGGTTCACGCTTCCCATTTCGGCAAAAACCGGGATTGGCTCTTTCCTGTTCATGGCCAGGCGGTGCAGCGCCATGCCGCCTGAGTAAGAACCGGTAAATCCCACTGCTTTTACTTTCGGGTGCATTACCAGTTGTTCGCCAATTTCATTGCCTTTCCCTATTACCTGCGCATAGAGTCCTTTAGGCAACCCAAATAGATCAACTGCTTTTTCTATGGCTTCGGAAACCAGTAAACCGGTTTGTAAGTGCGCACTATGCGCTTTTACTATTACCGCACAACCTGCAGCAAAAGCGCAGGCAGTATCTCCGCCGGCAGTAGAATATGCCAGCGGAAAATTACTGGCACCAAATACAGCTACCGTACCCAAACCAAGATAGGTTTTCCTCAGATCATTAAGGGTGGTGCCCGGCTCGCTGTCTTTGGTATCAATTCTTACATCCATCCAAAGCCCCAGCCGGCAGTTGGCTGCATAGCTTTTCAATTGATGTATCGTTCTTATAAATTCACTTTCAATACGCTGTAATGGCAGATTTGTTTCCTGTGATGCCGTTTCGGTAATGGCGGTTTGAATTAGAAGCATCTGTGCAGCAATCTCCTCCAGGAATGAGGCCCTTATATCCACATTTAACCTGCTGAAAATTTTATACGCAGCATCAGAAGCGTCCAATATCGAATTTAGCTCGGTTTCTGTTGTAAAATGTATCTGTTTCATACCATAAAATTACTCAAGATTCAGTAACGGTTAGCGTTAATATTTTTATTTTGGGGCTGTCAGCTAACTGTTATGTATGAGCATTTGTCCGGTGTGTTCAGGGGTTCGCGTCGCACCAGCCGCTGAGGCGGCTGCCCCCACCCACCGCAGCCTTTGAAATACAGTAATTCTATCAACACCACATAATGTTGTAAGCCTGAACATCAACTCTATTTTCGTATAATCCAGGCAGCAAAGGCAAGATTTTATGGCGGTTTGTTTTGTACAATAGATATTCAACTGACGAAGGGCTGCGGGACAATGTCATTTAGCTAAGGATTTTACTTCGTAAATCCATGATTTCGAATCGCTTTAATATCATTTTTTGTTTCAAAATCGCATTCTCTAACAAATGAAAAATAGTCATTTAATTAAAAATGCCTGCTTCTTCATTTCAGTAGAAATTTAAAAAGGTACAAAAAGCAATACATATATATAGTATTCAATCACTTATGATTAATTCCTTAGCTAAATGACATTGGGCTGCGGGATACGGCGGGCCTGGTACGAGGAACGAGTACCGAGCGATAGCGAGCCCGGAGTAGCCCGGACTAATGCCGGTAATAGCATATTTGCTGACAGCCCCGGATAAAATGTCTTTTTATCAATAACCTGATAAATATGATAATTATCATGTTTTGATGTCTGATTCATCATTTTTTAAGTAGAAGGAATTTGGAAATTTTGCACTATAATATTATAAAAGCATGTGCACACATTACTCTTACGGTGTAGAAATAACGAATAAAATAACAACGGATGTATACCCGTATATCAGTTGCCTGGTAAATGAAGTAATTGAAATGGAGCTGCAGTTACCGGAGGAGGAACAGCATGTATCGCTTCTGGAAAATGTTTATTTGCTGAAATCGGAATTTGATTCATTAAAGAACTATGAAGAAAAGTTGATATTTCCCAGTGTACTGAAAGTATTTAACAGCAAAGATAATCCTGCCGTTAAGCCAACATTGAACTTAAAGGAACTGGAGCATTTAACACAGCATAAAGAACTGGCTATCCTAAAAATCATTAATAATATACAGCTGAACTACCACGTGGATCATAAATCTGCACTGAAAGATATACTGGATAAGCTTATTCATACCCTGCAAGGCGATTTTGTAGAGGTAAAAAACCAGTGGCGCAAGATGCTGTCCGGCTGGAATGCGGAATGTCCTTGTTTTCAGAAAGCAACTGATAATAGTAATAGTTTACAATAATTCACAATCGTTTTTTTGATGGTTTATAGTAAGTCAATATCCGGAAAAACAACCTGTTATCACTGCGGGGATGAATGTATTGGTCGTTCTGTAAAAAAGGACGAAAAAACATTTTGTTGCCAGGGTTGTAAGATGGTGTACGAGATATTGAACCAAAATGAACTGTGCAATTATTATGATTTAAATAATAACCCCGGCGAGGCGCAAAAAGTTTCGGTGAGAAAAGATAAATACGCTTTTCTGGATAATGAAGCAGTTGCTGCCAGATTAATTGCTTTTAAAGACCAGGAACATACCAATGTAAATCTGTATCTGCCGCAAATGCACTGCAGCAGCTGTTTATGGTTGCTGGAAAACATCGGTAAGATTAACAAAGGTATTATAGCCTCCCGGGTTAATTTCAGTCTTAAAGAAGTCTATATAGAATTTGATCATCATGTCACCGGTTTGCGTGCCGTGGTGGAAACGCTTACCAGTGTAGGCTATGAACCTCATATCAGTCTTGATAATCTGGATACCGGGGTAGCGAAGAAACAATCGAAGAACAGGATGGGCCAGATAGCAGTAGCGGGTTTTTGTTTCACGAATATCATGATGATCAGCCTGCCGGAATATTTTTCCTATCGCTCTGTGCTGGAAAGAAATGTGGGTGTCAGCTTTAAAGTATTGTCTTTACTGTTAGCCTTACCGGTTTTATTTTACAGCGCCAGGGAGTTTTTTGTGCTGGCTTGGGGCGGCTTAAAAAACAGGTTTTTAAATATTGATCTGCCGATTGCTTTAGCGGTTCTCATTACATTTTTCAGAAGTGTTTACGAGATATTCAGCAGTGCAGGCAACGGTTATCTGGACAGTATGTCCGGGATTGTATTCTTTATGCTTGTAGGAAGGGCCTTGCAGGATAAAACTTACAGCAGTATTTCCTTTAACCGTGATTTTAAATCATTTTTCCCGATAGCGGTGAATACCAAACATGATAATGAATTTGTGCCTACACCCGTGAATGAACTGGTGATAGACGATATTATAAAAATACATCAGAACGAACTGATTCCGGCAGATGCTATATTATCCAAAGGAAATGCGGTGATTGATTACAGTTTTGTGACGGGTGAGAGTAAACCGGTAGAAGTGACTATCGGAGAGATCATTTATGCCGGAGGCAAACAGTTATCCAATGATATAGAGCTGATTGTTGTAAAAAATGTGTCGCAAAGCTATCTGACTAATTTATGGAATAAAGAGGTATTCAAAGATGAAAAAAAGAATGTTTCTTTTATTCATTCCCTTAGCGAGTATTTTACATACATCGTTTTAGGAGTGGGGTTAATAGCGGGTATTTACTGGTTTATGAAAGGTGAAACAGGGTTGATGTGGAATGCGTTGACCACGATACTGATTGTGGCTTGTCCCTGCGCGCTATTATTGTCCAGTTCATTTACCAATGGCAATATAATAGGTATCCTGGGCAGGCACCAGTTTTATTTCCGCCACCCGGATGTAATAACCGCGCTGAATAATATTACGCATGTTGTTTTTGATAAAACGGGCACGCTGACTTCAAACGTGAATATGGATGTTAATTATGAGGGCGACGATATTGCGGATGAGGAAATGGAATGTTTGTTTGCTGCTTTATCGCAGTCCACACACCCGATGAGTAAAGCAGTGGCCAAAAGTATTTATCAGCCACATTTCCGGGAACTGCCGGTTCTCTCATTTGATACTGTAGTTGGTAAAGGCGTTGAAGCCGTTATCGGCAAATACCGGGTAAAAGCGGGTTCTGCAGGCTATTTAAACTTAACAGGCAATATTTCTGCAGAAGGTTCGGTGGTACATATTGCCATTAACAATGTATATAAAGGCTGCTTTTATGTAAAAAGTAGTTACAGGGAAAATTTCAACCAGGTTATAGACCGTTTTTCCCGCAATTATAAAATTACCATTCTGAGTGGCGATAACAATGCGGATGAAAATTATTTAAATACTGTTTTCAATAATAAGGTAGCATTGAAATTCAACCAAAAACCGGAAGAAAAACTGGAATATATTAAACAGCTGCAGCAGGATAAAAAGGTGAAGGTACTGATGATAGGGGATGGATTGAATGATGCGGGGGCTTTAAAACAGGCTGCGGTTGGTATTGCCTTAACTGAAAGTAACAACAATTTTACACCTGCCAGCGATGCGATCATCCATGCTAAAAACTTCTCAAAAATAGACCATTACCTGGCATTTGCTCAAAAGGGGCACCGGATAATTATGGCCAGCTTTATATTGTCTGTTATGTACAATATTATTGGTTTATACTTTGCGGTTCAGGGAATCTTAAGCCCGGTGATAGCTGCTGTTTTAATGCCGGCCAGTTCTATCAGTATCATATTACTTACTTACGGATTGAGCCGCTGGTATGGCCAAAAAATGCTGGATTAAGTTTTTAGGACCATTACTTCTAATAAAAAGCAACCCGTCCGGGTTATTAAAAAGGATTATAACAGATGGCTGTTTTTAATCCTTTTCTTTTTTTCATCGTTTAGTTGAAAAAAGTCGCATAAGCTATATTGGCAGTACCTTAGGTTTATTTTAAATACAAAAATGGCTTTTTACGGTTTTTTGAGTATATTTTTGCGGCATTGAACAACTGATAATGGCTAGAAAGAAAAAACCAAATATATTAGAAGAGGTACTGGTAGAAAATTATGCTGCGGAAGGGAAGAGTTTATCCCGTGTGGATGGTAAAGCGGTATTTGTATCTGGCGCAGTACCCGGCGATGTTGTAGATGTAAGATTGTCAAAGAACAAAAAGGACTGGGCGGAAGGATTGGCCAGTCATTTTCATAAATATGCGGATTACAGGGTAAAGCCGTTTTGTGAGCATTTTGGTGTGTGTGGTGGCTGCCAGTGGCAAATGGTACCTTATTATAAACAATTGGAGTTTAAACAAAAGCAGGTACAGGACCAGATTACCAGGATCGGGGGTGTAAAAGTGCCTGAACTGGAACCAATCGTAGGTGCGGATGAGGATTATACCACGCATTACAGGAATAAACTGGAATTTACATTTGCCAATAAGCGTTACCTGACGAATGAAGAACTGGGTAACCCGGATATTTCTCCTGATACACCAAGTGCGGGGTACCATGCCAAAGGTGTGTTTAATAAAGTGGTAAATATTAATACCTGCCATTTGATGGCTGAACCAGCCAATCTTATCCGGGAATCGGTGAAACGCAACGCTCTGGCATTGGGCATGGACTTTTATGATATTAAAGCTCATGAGGGCTGGATGCGCAATGTGATTATCCGCTTGTGTACTACCGGTGAAATAATGGTAAACGTGGTTATTAATTATGATGCGCCAAAGCAACGTAAGGCATTACTGGATAATTTATTAAAAGATGTGCCTGCTATAACAAGCCTGTATTATACGGTAAATGCGAAATGGAATGACAGCATCCTGGACAGGGACCCGGTATTGTACTTTGGTAATCCTTATGCCGTAGAAAAACTGGAGCGCTTCGAGTATATCATCGGGCCAAAATCATTTTTTCAAACGAATACGCGCCAGGGTGAGAAATTATACCAGTTGACGAGGGATATGGCACAGCTGACAGGGGAAGAAGTGGTATATGACCTTTACTGCGGCACAGGGAGTATTGGTATTTTTGTAAGTGATCATGCTAAAAAGATAATTGGGGTAGAAGTAGTGGAAGCAGCTATTGATGATGCTAAGATCAATGCTGCTAAAAACAATATTAACCATGCGGAATTTTTTGCCGGAGATGTGATAGATATCTGCGATGATGCATTTTTTGTGCAACATGGCCGTCCGGATGTTATTATAACCGACCCGCCACGTGCAGGCATGCATGAGAAACTGGTCAATAAACTATTGGAAATAGAAGCGCCGGTGATTGTATATGTTAGCTGTAACCCTGCAACGCAGGCCCGTGACCTGAAACTATTGGATGCAAAATATGCTATTGAGCGTGTACGTCCGGTAGATATGTTCCCGCAAACGCATCATATAGAAAATGTGGTACGTCTGGTATTGAAAAAATAAAAGTGTAATTAATTATGATTCAGGTCCGTCCAAGTGGTTTTCAGGTTTTGCCGGTTATTATAAAGAATTTAATCATCATAAATGTATTAGTGTTTTTAGCACAGCTTACGTTTGATGGTATATCTATGAAGCCTGGTACATTAGAGCCAAACATAGGTTTTGTAAGTCAAACATTTGCACTACATCATGTGATGTCAAGTTTGTTTAAACCATGGCAGCTTATTACACATATGTTTATGCATGGGAGTCCAGGGCATCTCTTTTTCAATATGTTTGGTTTATGGTTATTCGGGAGTATGTTGGAAAATCTTTGGGGCGCTAAACGGTTTTTAATTTTTTATCTGGTTTGTGGTTTAGGAGCGGCAGTATTGCATTTAGCTTCTATGTATTATGATTCCAATTCACTTATAAATGACTTTAATGCAGTTAAGGTTAATATAAATGCAAATTCGTATTTTCATTTTCTTAATAAGTATACTGTATCTCCCGATTATACACTTCAGGAAGCAAATGCAGTACTTAACGAATTAAAAATTAATCCAAATAATTTTGAGGTTCAAAATGAAGCTCTTAAGATTATTGCAAGCTCGACGAATATGTACATCAGTTATCCAACTGTTGGAGCATCTGGAGCTGTTTTTGGATGTTTGGCTGCGTTTGCTGTTCTTTTTCCAAATCATATTGTTTATTTCTTTCCTGCGAAATATGTTGTACCATTTTTGATACTATCAGAGCTTATTGCTGGATTTCAAAATATTCCGGGAGATAATGTTGCAAGATTCGCTCACGTGGGTGGAGCTGTTATGGGATTGATCCTGGCTTATTTCTGGAAGAAAAGGAGCCATCGGTTCAGGCGTTGGTATTAAAATACTAACGGTAATTGACAGTTAGGGTTGTGTGATTAAATTAGTAATACTTCTACAATGGCATTTTTAGACGAAAAATATAAAACAAGAAAATACTTATTGGGCAATACGGACAATAGCCTGATACTTATTTTAAGCTTATGCCTGCTTGGCTTTTGTGCTGTCAATTTAATAAAGGCAGCACACCATTTGGGCAGTTACGGAGAGTTTAATTACTATACGGATGTATTGCCTAAGCTGATACTGGATGGTAATCTGTATGCTATTGCACAAAAGCCGTGGACATTGTTTACATATATGTTTGTAAATGACAGCAATGGTTTTTCAGCCGGTATTATGATGGCCAGTAATATGCTTTGGTTCTGGTTATTCGGCTATATTTATCAGAATGTGGCCGGTAATGAACATGTATTTCCTGTATTTGTGTATGGCGGCATTTTAGGCGGTTTAATGTACCTTGTATCTGGGGCTTTATTTTCTCATACAGCTATTATAGAAATGGGTGGCGGTATACCGGTAGCGGCATTGGCCGTTGCAACACTGGTAGCCTCTCCAAAATGTAAACTGTTAAGTGAACTGAATGGAGGCATCCCGCTGTGGTTTTTTGTGGTCGCTTATTTTGCAGTGTCTATAGGTGTAAAGGTTGGTGTTAATAATGCGCTGGTAGCTGCATATATCGTTTCCGGAATGATCGGATTGTTATATGGCATGTTCCTGAAAACCGGTACTGACCTGGGCAGCTGGATGGGGCGGTTTTATACGAAAGCGATTACTGTATTTGAACCAAAAGATGGGGTAGAGGCTAAAAACTATACAGAACAAAACGTACCTGCCGGTGTTATCCAAAAATTACCGCTAAATAATTCCAAAGAGTTGTTCATTGATGAAATTATTGAAAAAATTCAACTATATGGAAAGGAGAGCCTGACCGCTGAGGAACAGCAACATTTACAAAAATCGCTATCATAATCAGATACAATAAAATATAGTGGTCCGGACATTTTAAATGCCCGGGCTTTTTTATTTATGGGCTGCATCTTTGCTTTCTTTCATTGTATTTATGTGGCGGACATAGTATGAAATATGAATTTGTATCGGGTGTGGTGAATGGGGGTGAACGGCTACCTCATAGTTATATATTTGACATAATGGGGAGTGAATTTGTATAAATACAGCGTAGCAACATATTGTTCCTGATAATTGTTTTGTATTGAAAAGGTGTTTAAAGCCGGTACTTTATTGTATGATAAATTGTCTGTAAAGTACTGGTAATCCTAATTTAAAAGAATTTTACAATTCTATGACGTTAACCTTTTTTTAATGCGGTTTGTGGTGGTACATTTGCAGCGTTATTATGCAACTACACGCGGAGCACATTATAGGACGACTTTGTGTGGCAGGTATTAACCATACCAATGCCACCGCCGAAGTGAGAGGCAAGTATTCAATAGACGAGACTGCATACAACAATATACTTGAAAGCGCACGCCAGATGGGATTGTTGAGCGTATTTGCTATTAGTACCTGTAATCGTACAGAGATTTACGGTTACGCCAATCATCCGCATGTTTTAGCCAACCTTTTAGTAGAAAATACCTCGGGAGATTTCACTACCCTGCAATCCAGCGGTTATTTACACCAGGGAAAAAATGCACTGAATCATTTATATAAAGTTGCCTGTGGCCTTGATTCACAGATTATCGGTGATTTTGAGATCCAGGGGCAATTAAAGCAGGCTTATTCGCATGCACAAACGCATAGTATGATAGGCCCGATTATGGACCGCACCATTAACTTTGTATTCCAGGCATCTAAAAGAATCCGTAGTTCTACTGCTTTAAGCACCGGTACGGTATCTGTATCATTTGCGGCCATTGAATGGCTGCAGAAGAACCTGGATAACAGCAGCAAAAAACTTTTACTGGTAGGCTTGGGTAAATTCGGTACAAATGTTTGTAAAAACATCAAGCACTATTTACCGCAATGCAGCATTACTGTTTGTAACCGGACGCATAAAAAAACCGAGAAACTGGCGGGTATTATCAACGCAGAAGTATTACCATTTGAAGCGTTGGAAGATAAGGTGAATGATTACGATGTTGTGGTTGTTTGTACTAATTCCCAGGAGCCGATCATAAGGAAGGAATTTATTAGCAGAGGTGCCCGGTCAAAATATTTTGTAGACCTTTCTGTACCGGCAAATATCGATCCTGCAATAGCAACATTACCGGATGTGGTATTGGCTAATGTAGATGAGATCTCTGCTATTACTGCTTTCACTATAGAAAAGCGCCTGCAGGAAGTTCCGAAAGCTATTGATATCATAGACCATTATATTGCCGATTTTGAGACATGGGTAAAAAATTACCAGCATGTGCCTGTTATAAAAATGATTAAGGAGAACCTGAAACATTTGTCTTCTATTAAAAGTCATAAATGTGAGATGGCAGAGGTATTGGGTGTGAATGAGAGGCCGGATGTACTGATCGATCATATGAATAAGGAACTACAGGTAATTAGTAATGACATACTGAATGACGATGCTGTTATTACAAAAACAGTAAGTAACCTGATGGTGAACCTGAAAACCAAGAAGGAAAAGGGCTGCCAGTTTATAAATGCTTACAATAGCTTTTTAAATAGTAACCTTAATCAATAGAAGCTGCCCGATGGTATGCGGATGCAGTGAGTGACACAACGATGATGCCATAAAGAACAAATGCCGGTATCATAAAAAAGAAAATTGAGCAAAACGATATATATTTTTTGTAGAGTTTATGGCCATATTGTTGCACGACCAAAGCACACAATATGGCTTTATTATAAAATGCCATGAAAATAAGAATTGGGACCCGCGATAGTAAATTAGCACTTTGGCAAGCCGAAATGGTGCAGGCGTTATTGAAAGATAAGGGCTTTGACAGTGAATTGGTTTTGATAAAGAGCGAGGGCGATATGGACTTACAAACGCCTTTATACGCGATGGGAGTACAAGGTGTTTTTACAAGAAGCCTGGACGTTGCTTTACTAAATAATAAAATTGATATTGCGGTTCATAGTATGAAAGATGTGCCGACGCAATTACCTGCGGGTATTGTTCAGGCTGCGATTATAGAACGTGGGGTGGTGAATGATTTAATGGTGTTTAAAAGTGCTGATCATAAACAAGCTTATGACAATGGTACGGCTGATTTAAATACCTGGAATATTGCTACCAGCAGTATTCGCCGGAAGGCTCAACTGTTGCATTATTACCCGGAATGTAGTATTCATAATATCCGTGGTAATGTATTGACGCGTCTTCAAAAACTGGAACAGGAAAATTGGGATGCTGTCATTTTTGCACAGGCGGGTTTAGAGCGTATAAATGCCCGCCCGGAGGCGAGTGTTGTGCTGGACTGGATGCTACCGGCACCGGCACAAGGTGCGGTAATGGTGGTGTGTTTGGACAGGGATAAAGATGTACTGGCCGCCTGTCGTTTATTGAATCACGAACCGACAGATACCTGTACAAAAGTAGAGCGTGATTTTCTGAAAACCTTAATGGGTGGTTGTTCTACGCCTATCAGCGCTTATGCTAAAATAGAGGACGATAAGATTGTTTTTAAGGGGAGTCTTTGTTCTTTGGATGGCGAAGAAAATATAGAGGTTGACACGACGATTGATATTGCCGATGCTGAAGATCTGGGGATTCTACTGGCACAGGAAGTACTGGTAAGTGGTGGCCGGGAGATTGTGGATAGTATAAGGAATACAAATAACAGCTAATGATGGCGGCGGCAATTGAATTGTTAAGTACGGCGCCATTATCAGCTGCATTAAAGCAAAGAGCTTTACAGCAAAATATTGTTGTAACAGACTTTAGTTTTATAAGTGTACAGCCTGTCTTATCTGAACAATTGCTGGCGGAGATTTGTGCTTTGGCCAGCCAATCTATTAGCGCGGTTTTTACCAGTGTTCATGGTGTAAATGCTGTGGCAGATATATTAAAGACTGCTCCTGATAACTGGAATATCTATTGTATAGGCCATAGTACGAAAGCAGCGGTTACGGCTTTTTGGGGTGATAAGGTGATTGTTAGTACTGCTGAGTACGGGCTGGACCTGGCACATAATATTATTGCAATTGACAGGGAATACCCGGTGGGGAGACTGGTGTTTTTTGCGGGTAATATTCGTGGTAATGATTTACCGGATACCCTGGTACAAAATTATGTAGCCTTTACTGAATACACTGTGTACGAAACAATATTGCAACCACAGGTATTTAATAAAGCATTTAATGGGATCATGTTTTACAGTTCGAGTGCTGTGGACAGTTTTTTTAAAGTGAATACCATTAAGGAGGATACGGTTTGTTTTGCGATTGGTACTTCTACTGCGGCTACAATTAAAAAATACTGCAGTAACGATATTGTTATAAGTACGTTTACTACTAAAGAAAATGTGCTGGATACAGCTATTGATTATTTTAAATAATATAAACTGAAAATATGTTAAAGAACGATTTATTTCTACGGGCATTGAAAGGGGAAGCTTTGGACCGTCCACCGGTTTGGATGATGCGCCAGGCAGGACGTTACCTGCCAGAGTACATTGCATTGCGCAACAAATATGATTTCTTTACGCGTGTGCAAACACCTGAATTAGCCGCAGAAATTACCGTTCAGCCAATTGATATTGTGGGCACTGATGCTGCTATTTTGTTCAGCGATATTTTAGTGGTACCGCAGGCAATGGGTTTAGAAGTTCAGTTGGTAGAAAGTAAGGGGCCATGGTTGCCGGATCCGATTCATACCGATGCAGATTTTAACCGTATCCGTGTACCGGATGTTAATGAAACATTGGGTTATGTAATGGATGCTATTAAGCTGACCAATCAAATGCTGGATAATCGTGTGCCATTGATTGGTTTTGCCGGCGCTCCGTTTACGATTATGTGCTATATGGTGCAGGGGAAGGGCAGCAAAACTTTTGATGAGGCTAAGGCGTTCTGCTTTCAGCACCCGGTATTGGCACACCGTTTACTGCAAATGATTACTGATACTACCATTTTATATTTAAAAGAGCAGGTTAAAGCGGGTGTTCATTCTGTTCAGATATTTGATAGCTGGGCAGGTTTATTAAGCCCGGCAGATTATGAAACTTTTGCTTTGCAATACAGCCGCCAGATCGTAAATGCGGTGAAAGATCTGACGCCGACCATTTTGTTTGCTAAAGGAGCATGGTTCGCATTAGATGAAATGGCTGCTACAGGGGCACATGGTCTGGGTATTGACTGGTGCTTAAAGCCGGATGTTGCAAGAGCGATGGCTGGTAATAATGTCACTTTGCAAGGGAATTTTGATCCGGCAAGATTGTTAAGCCCAATTCCGGAAATTGAGCGCCTGACAAAGGCAATGATTGATGGTTTCGGAACGACTCGCTATATTGCTAATCTTGGGCACGGCATTACTCCAAATGTTCCGGTGGACCATGCTAAAGCATTTGTAAATGCGGTTAAAAATTACAGAAAAGACTAAACGCATATTTTTTTATTTTTTTCCGGCCACCAGATTTGGGGCCGGTTTTTATTTGTGCCTGTAAAATATAACGTGCGTTTGGGATTAGTTAACGTGATTTTTTTGGTCTTAAATGTTGATTATCAATATATGTAGATAAAAAGTTCTTGGAAAAAAGCAGGTATGGGGTTAAAATTAGGTAACCAGCCTACCCATACCATGCTGTTAAACGAACTTAAAATTATAGAAATCTTTTGTCAATTAGATGATTTTACTGAAAAATGTGAATAAATTCTTGGAAGAAACCTCAATGGTAAACAGAGCCCTTACTCAGTCAATAAGCCTGGCATCAGTCATTCTGAAATTGCCTGCATCGAAATACTTTATCATCTAAGCGTCTACAAATGTTTTCAATATTATTATGAGCAAACAGTCAAAAATGGTGCTTTAAAAAGTTACTTTCCTTCTGCTCCGGGTTATAGCAGGTTTGTACAACTTAAACCCAGAGTTCATCCCTTAATAATTTTGTATTTAAATCTTTGTCGTGTCGGCTGGTTGTGTAATCTGTATTATACCGACTCCACCAGTCTGTCGGTTTGCCACAACCGACGTATTTATAACAACAAGGTTTTTACGGAAAAGCTAAGCGGGGTAAGACTTCTACAGGATGGTTCTATGGATTTAAGCTATTTTTAGTCGTCAATG
>JAQGEF010000031.1 GCA_027854065.1 Polluticaenibacter yanchengensis
CCCATACCTGCTTTTTCCCAAAAACTTTTTATCTACATATGTTGATAATCAACATTTAGGACCCAAAACTCACGTTAGTATAGGATAAGAAACTTTAATAAGAAAGAGGGCTTTTATTTTAGGCATGTCGTAAAATAAAAAAGCTTTCGTCTGGCATTTTACTGCAATCCGAAAGCCTGTTTGTAATATCCTGATTCAATTAATATTTCTGCAAAATTGCGATAAACATACTGTCTGCGCCATCATTATAACCTGTTAGGTGTTGCTGGGTGCAAACTGTCAGTAACTGGCTTTGGGTGAGCCTTTCTATGACGTTTTCATTTTCCTGCTTAAAAACAGAACAAGTGATATAAATAAAATACCCACCGCTGCGTAAATGGCTCATGGCATTATTGGCAATGTTGAACTGTGTATTATGAAACTTATCAATTTCTTCAGGGTTAAAATAAAACAGTTCTTCCGGTGTTCTGCCCCATGTACCACTACCACTGCAGGGCACGTCTGCCAGAATAATATCGAATCCAGCTTTAGAAACCGCATTGTCAGGGATTTTGGCTGAACTGTCCAGGTCTGCAACAAATGCCTGGTAATGGCGGATACCTGCTTCTTTAAATCGTTTATGGAGATTCTCAATAATGCTGGAACGAATATCAGATACTGTAATCTTAGTATGTGGAAACATATCTAAAAACATGAGGCTTTTGCCTCCGCTTGCAGCACAACAATCCCAAAAACTGATCCTGTCCAAAGCATTGCCCTTGTTTTTTGCTAATAGTTTATAGATGACATTACCGGTTTGCTGACTGTTATAATCCTGGATGACAGCGGTCTCATTTATGCGCAATACATCGGTGGCTTTACTGCCATTGGGAAGTTTCAGGCATTGGCGGGTAATGGCTTCATAAGGGATTTGTGCATTTGTCAGCGCTTTATTAACCGTTTTTTCGCTACCAGGACGAATGCGTATATAAAGGTTTGGCTGCTGCAGGTGTGACCATCCAAAAGCTGCGGCATCAATACCCTCCGGTAATTGATCAATAAACGGGAAAATATCTTCTCCCTTCAGGTTATAGCCGGTTACCTTGTTTTTCTCTTCCGTGGTTTTGGTGATATGTTCCGCCCATTCAGGTTTAATTTCCCCGATAATAAAATGAGGTTGGTTACTGCAGTAAAACAAACCGGCAATAATGCGGTCACGAACCGATAAGTCTTTTAAAGCATGCCCCAGGCGGTAATAGTTGTAGCACAAATTACTAATGGTTTTGCGGTCACGTGAACCGTATTTCTTTTTGGTAGAAAAAAAGTTCTTGATAACAGGCGCCAATGGCGTAGTGCCATTGTATGACTCTATTATTTGCTGTGCCGTGTCTATGTAATGTAATGCTAAACTCATAATTCTTGTAAATAACGAAATGATATGTATTCTTGAATGTTCCGTTTAAACCGGGCTGCGAAGGTCGTGTATTTTCTTTCAAGGCAGGATTATTATTTTATTCTGCATTTAGAGGTAGCCTGAACAATCAACAGGCATTCTGCGCTGAGAGGAAAATTTCATCAGGGGTACTAAATGAAGTTAAAAAAGGATTTTACAGAATAATCAATGCCACAGATTTAGCATAAAAGGTGTGGCACCTACGTTACTATGGCTGTATCAATTCTGATTTATTCTATCATAAGGCCGTCCCTACAGGACCAGACTTTCCTGGTAAGTGGTTGCTCTGTAATAGGGTATTAATTCAGATAAAAGTATCTTCCAAAAGTTATCACTTCAATACTGAACAATCATTCTGAGTACCGCTAAGCGTTTTACTTCTATTACTGAACGAAGTGAAGGATGTATTTTTTTTGCTGCAATTGTTAAGGCGAATTTAAATTCACCCTAACAATATCGTATTATAGTCCATTCTGTTGTTAGAATAGAATTGGTTTTATTGCTCAGTCGCGTCATCATCAAAATCTCTTAACAATTCCCTTTCTACTTCTTCCATCTGTACCATATCCCATGCTTCGCTTAAAGTAGGTGTGATATTTAACTCATCTGCTATATTGGCAGATATTAAAGTGTCCAATACGTTTTTGCTTATTTCCGTTAAAACGAAAGACTGTTCGTTCGTATAAAATAATTCATGTAACTCCTTTAAATGATGGGCTGTAGCTTCATCAATCTGGTTAACATTCGTGAATAGGAGGATGGTGTTAAAAGGCTCTTTTTCCAGAAATGACGCGATCGTTTCGTAAAAGTCACCTGCCAGATTAGCAGTTAAGTTGTCTTCATTTATGTCTATTTCGTGAAATTTCTCTTTGGTACTTAATTTGAAGTTCATAAGTAAAATATTATATAAAAGATGCAAAATAAATAATCAATTTAAATAAAGCCACCTATATTTATGTTGTGGGAAAAATAAATAAATATCCACAGATGTGCATTTATTTATTAGTGAAATCAAAGATTTATTTTAGTAATATTGTATCAACCTAAGTTTTAAAGATATGGACAATAATTTTTCATCACAGGTAAAGGATATCATTTCTTACAGTAGGGAAGAAGCATTAAGGTTAGGTAACGACTTTATTGGCACGGAACACTTATTGCTTGGGTTAATCAGAGACGGTGAAAATACTGCTGTTAAGGTGTTGAAGCACTTCAACGTAGATTTGTATGATCTCCGTAAAGAGATAGAGATGGCGGTAAAAGACCGTTCCGGAAAAACAACGGAAGCAGTCAGCAGTTTACCCCTGACCAAGCAAGCGGAAAAAGTAATAAGAGTAACCGTATTAGAAGCCAAAGCCCTGAAAAGTGCCACTGTAGAAAGTGAGCACCTTATGTTAAGCATTTTAAGAAATAAAGAAAACATTGCTACTCAAATTTTACTGCAGTACGATGTGGATTATGAAAGTTTTAAAAACGAAATAGATATGGTAAGGAGCAATGATGCGGCCAATGACCCTATCAAAAACGATTTTAACGACGAGAACTACGACGAATTCGAAGAAGAAAAACGTGGCGGTGCTTATGGTCAGCAAGGTCGTCCCGGTAGTAAAGCCCAGGGTGCCAATAAAAGTAAAACACCAGTGCTCGATAATTTCGGCAGGGACATTACAAAACTGGCTGAGAACGGTAACTTAGACCCGATCGTGGGCAGGGAGGAAGAGATCGAAAGGGTTTCCCAGATCCTGAGCCGCCGTAAAAAGAACAACCCGATTTTAATTGGTGAACCCGGTGTAGGTAAAACTGCTATTGTAGAAGGGTTAGCTTTACGTATTATTCAGCGTAAAGTAAGCCGTGTGCTTTTTGACAAACGGGTAATCAGCCTGGACCTTGCTGCATTAGTAGCCGGTACCAAGTATCGCGGACAGTTTGAAGAACGTATGAAAGCGATCATGACCGAGCTGGAAAAAAACCGCGATGTAATCTTATTCATAGATGAGATACATACCATTGTAGGGGCAGGTGGTGCCAGTGGCTCATTAGATGCCAGCAACATCTTTAAGCCTGCATTAGCCCGTGGCGAACTGCAATGCATCGGTGCCAGTACTTTGGACGAATATCGCATGCATATTGAAAAAGATGGTGCATTGGACCGTCGTTTTCAGAAAGTATTGATAGAACCGCCAAGTGTGGATGAAACCATCCAGATACTGAATAATATTAAAAGCAAGTATGAAGATTACCACAGTGTTTCCTATAGCCAGGATGCCATAGAAGCCTGTGTTAAATTGAGCGACCGTTACATGACAGACCGTTTATTGCCCGACAAAGCGATAGATGTGCTGGACGAAGTGGGCGCTCGCGTACACCTGAAAAATATCAACGTACCAAAAGAAGTTACCGAACTTGAGCAGAAGATAGAAGATATCAAAGTAGAAAAAAACAAAGTGGTGAAAAGTCAGCGTTTTGAGGAAGCTGCAGCACTGCGAGATACGGAAACCAAACTTGTACAGGAACTGGAAGAGGCCAAATCCCGTTGGGAAGAGGAAAGCAAACACAAACGTTTCCCAATTGAAGAGCAACATATCGCGGAAGTGATAAGTATGATGACCGGCATCCCTGTTACCCGTATGGTACAGGCAGAAACGGAGAAACTGCGCAATATGGCATTGTCAATGCAAGGTTCCGTTATCGGCCAGGATGATGCTATTAAGAAAGTGGTGAAAGCCATTCAGCGTAACCGTGTAGGTTTAAAAGATCCGAAGAAACCGATTGGTACCTTTATCTTCTTAGGCCCTACGGGTGTTGGTAAAACAGAGTTGGCTAAAACCCTTGCCAGGCAAATGTTTGACTCAGAAGATGCGCTTATCCGTATCGATATGAGTGAATACATGGAGAAATTCACCGTAAGCCGTTTGGTAGGTGCGCCTCCGGGTTATGTAGGCTATGAAGAAGGCGGACAGCTAACTGAAAAAGTGCGTCGCAAACCATACAGCGTGATCCTGCTGGATGAAATTGAAAAAGCACATCCGGATATCTATAATATTTTATTGCAGGTATTGGACGATGGTATGCTCACCGATGGCTTAGGCCGTAAGGTAGATTTTAAAAATACGACGATCATCATGACCTCAAATATTGGCGTGCGCCAGTTAAAAGAGTTTGGCGATGGTGTTGGTTTTGCTACCCGCTCCAGAGTGGAAAATGCCGAGGAAAACAACCGTGCAGTTATTGAAAAAGCATTGAAAAAAACATTCAGTCCGGAATTTTTAAACCGTATTGATGATGTTATTATCTTCAATAGCCTGACACAGGAAGACATCTTTAAAATTATAGACATTGTTATGAAAAACGTTATCGGGCGCCTGAATAACCTTGGTTATAGTTTAGAGTTGACAGAACCGGCAAAGACTTTCCTTGCGGAAAAGGGTTATGACCAGCAATTCGGTGCGCGTCCTTTACACCGTGCCATTCAGAAATACCTGGAAGATCCTTTGGCAGAGGAAATTCTCAACATGAATGTCAAAGAAGGTGATATTATTACAGCAGGTTTTGATGAAGCTAATCAGAAGATTGTTTTCACCATTACGCAGCCTAAAAAATCACGGGATAAGAAAGTAAAAGAATAAGAAAATTAATATAAGTAAGTACAGGCAGTTCCGGTTTCGGAGCTGCTTTTTTATTTGGGCTATGAACCGTAAAACAACGTTGAACATTTGTTCCGGCTGTTGCGGGGTGCCGTACTCGCCATTATAGCGTTTGATTGGTTATTGCTCACGGGCTCGTACCAGGCGCAAAGTGCGCCTGCCCGCTACATCCGGCAGCTTTTCAGCCTTAGGGAATATCTATTGAACTAACCTTGTGTGTAAATCTTTGTGTAATCTACCAATATGATGTGTATTTAACCTGTAACCTGCAGGTAGAAATGGCTGATTAATATAGCGAGGCCAAAACTTATAAACGTACCGATCAGTACATATTCTGTCAGGTTACGGTCTTTAGCATTATTTAGATCTCCGAAACGGAAAATAGATTTAGCAGTA
This sequence comes from Polluticaenibacter yanchengensis, assembly GCA_027854065.1. Taxonomy (GTDB): domain Bacteria; phylum Bacteroidota; class Bacteroidia; order Chitinophagales; family Chitinophagaceae; genus Phnomibacter; species Phnomibacter yanchengensis. Next base: position 5,473 of record JAQGEF010000031.1, read on the forward strand.
AGCAGGAATCCGACAGCTTCCCAGTGGTTATAGATAATGAAGTAAAAAATAAACAAGCGTTCCAGCATACCTATATATTTACCAATGTTCGGATGCTCGCCGCGGGCCACAATTTTCCATTTTATTAAACCATTCTTTATAACAATAGCGGATACCTGTGTTAGTAGAAGGATGGCAGTAATCAATACAATATTATGGAAACTCCAAAAATCCCGGAACAGGAATAAGGTAGGCTGGTAATATTGGCTTACAGCCAAAATAACACTGATATGTAGCATTTGATCTGCAATAAAAAGGCCGATATGGCTGTATTTGTTAGCCAGTTTAATTTTCAGGAAATCGATCAGGAAATGAGATACCGTAATAATGGCAATGCCCGCCCCGTATTCTTTCATATTGAACCCTAAAATCAGTAGCAGTAATATTAAATGCACACCGGTATGATACAGCAAATATTTAAGAGTATTGGCCGAATTGTTTTTTTCTGTGACCCATTTATCCGGTTGCAGCAAGAAATCGCCTAAAATATGTGCCAGCAAGAGCTTAGCTACCAGTTCGTACATATTGATCTATTTGGTTTTGGTAATATACCAGCAGGCTTGTCAGTTCATCTATTCCACCACGCTTGAGCGCTTCACTAATATTGCCTTGCCCTTTTTTGTTGAGTAAGTTAGCAATTTCCTGTTGATTTAGTGCCGGATTTTTCAATTTAATATAAATTGTTTCAGATGATTTCTCCGTCCATTTATCAATAAGCGTATTCGCTAATGCCAACATTACGTGCATGGTCTGGTTAAATTCCGGCCAGGGCGTTAATATACTTAACCGTTGCTTTTTTAACTGGTCGAAGCAATGCCCTGAATGAACAAAAGCAGGGCCATTACTTTCGGTTATCTTAGCCGCCCTGTGTTCAACCGTTCCAATACCAATTGCCAACCTGGCATCCAATGGTGCAATGTTCTTTAAAGCAGCTTTTAGAAAAAAGCTGTTTAAAAGAGCATCTTTAGCGTCACAAATAAACTGGAAGCTATCGCCACGGTATATTTGCCAGTCTTTAGGAGATTTGCCAATATGGTTTAATTCCGCTTTCAGAACCGGTAGCCATAATGTACCCGGTACTTTTTGCGAATTAATAATATCACCTGTTATTACTGCTGCTGTTTCCATATCTGCAAATATACAGATAAATTTAAAAATCTGTTATAAGGCAGATAATTTAATAAATCTGCTAAATGGCAGATAATATATTTATTTGAATCCTACAAATGATGCAAAGCATAAATGTTTGTGCAGGATTTCTACACTACTAAACCCTACCTGTTTTAAAAGAGAAGTCTGAAATGATAAACTCCGGGGGCTATCTTCCTTATCTATATACTCAAAAACAGCATTTTTGTAATGATCATCTTTTAAGGCACTTAAATAATTACCATATTTATTATTGTATAAAAAATGATTTAACTGAGGGTTGTCATGTGTGATTAAATCAAAGATCCAGACAGAGCCACCGGGCTTCAGCCAGCGGTGGATTTTAGAGAAAACCATTTGCCAGTCTTCATCATCTCTTAAATGGTGCAATACCGCAGTAGCTATAATGGTATCAAAATAATTACCAGGTAAGTCCAATGCCCTGATATCCGATTGTATTGTCGTAATATTACCATTCAAAACCCCGGTCATTCTTTCCTTTGCTTTTAAAAGCATCGGTTCACTTAAATCCACCAGCGTACTGTTAAAGCCAGGTTGCTGCAGTGCCAGTTTTAAAGAGAAGTTACCGGCCCCGCAACCCAGGTCTAATACTTCTGATAACTGAGGGTGACACTGAACGATACCCTCGGTGATCAGATCCAGGTTATAAGCAGCATCAATGGTTGTTTGCTGCCCCGTTTCTAAATTGGAAAACCGTTCCACATCATTGTTAAATCTGTTTTTTATATCCTGTGTTGATGATTTCAAATGGAGAGGCGTTGGTACTTGCATATCCTTGTTATTTTATTACAATGAAAAATTACAACAATGTATCTATGTATAACAAGCTATTATAGTACGAAATTCCGGTAGCTAAATGAACGCCGTTCCATTTTTTTGTTGCTATATTTGACACCGAACAAAGGCCCGTACGGAGGGATGAAATATGAAAAAAACACCGGTGGAAAAGCTGATAAGCCCGATTCAACAATTTATCCGTCAGGAAAAGTCAGGCGGCATTGTATTAGGTATTAGCGTCATAGTCGCGCTAATATTAGCCAATTCTTCATGGGCAGAGACGTATCATCATATACTTGAATACAAGTTTGGCTTTCTATGGAATGGGGCCACATATTTTGAGTATAATCTGCACCATTGGATCAATGATGGATTAATGGCAATCTTCTTTTTTGTTGTGGGGTTGGAGTTGAAACGGGAAATAGTAGGAGGGGAACTGTCAAATCCCCGTAAGGCAATGTTGCCGATTGCAGCAGCTATCGGAGGCATGTTGGTACCTGCCCTTATTTATTTTTTACTGAATAGAGGAGAAACCCAAAGTGGCTGGGGTATTCCAATGGCAACTGATATCGCTTTTGCATTGGGCGTTTTATACCTGCTGGGCAATAAAATTCCATTGTCACTAAAAGTTTTCTTAACGGCGTTGGCAATTGTAGATGATTTAGGGGCTGTTTTAGTAATTGCTTTTTTCTATACTTCAGATATATCGTTAACCCATTTAATTGCCGGTTCTGCCATTTTGGGAGTGATGTATGCCGGCAATAAAATGGGTATAAGAAATGTTCTTTTCTATGCCATACTAGGTATTGCGGGCGTATGGACGACCTTTTTACTTTCCGGAGTACATGCTACGATAGCGGCAGTATTGGCCGCATTCACCATCCCGGCAGATGTCAGGCTGAATGAACGGTTATTTGCCGATAAAATTACAGGTTTACTCAACGACTTTAAAGCAAGTGACCCAAATGATAAAACGCCGGTACTGACCAATGAACAACTTCATTTACTGGAGCATATCAATAAAACAACTGTACAGGCCATGCCGCCGTTGCAGCGGCTGGAACATGCTATGCACCCGATGGTAACATTTATTATCATTCCCATATTTGCCCTGGCGAATGCCGGAGTTTCTTTGTCTGTTAACTTTAATGAGTTATTTAGTACCAATGTTGCTATTGGTGTTGCATTAGGTTTGTTAATAGGAAAAGTAGTGGGTGTTGTCGGGTTTACATGGTTATGTGTAAAGCTAAATATAGCACCATTTCCGGCAGGTATGACGCTTAAGAATTTGTTCGGGATAGGTTTATTGGCATCCATTGGCTTCACCATGTCATTATTTGTAACGACACTTGCATTTACAAACGAAACATTTATTACACAAGCTAAAATTGGCATATTTGTAGCGTCCATTATTGGTGGTACCCTGGGTTATTGGTTATTAAATAGGCAACAAAAAACAACATTGCAATGAAAATTATTATCATCGGATTAGGAAATTTTGGCGGGCATTTAGCAGAGAAACTGGCACAGCGAGGCAATGAGGTTATTGGAGTAGACTCCAGCATCGATAAGGTAAATGCGATGAAAGATAAACTCACCCATGCCATTTGTTTAAATGCAACTGACCAGATGGCATTGAGCAATCTGCCGCTGAAGAATTCTGATATAGTAATGGTGTGTATCGGTGAGAATGAAGGCGCCAATATTATTGTCACAGCTATTTTAAAAAATATAGGTGTGAACCGGTTAATCAGTCGTGCGATCAACCCGCTGCATGAAAGTGTTTTACAAGCTTTAGGTGTTCATGAAATTGTGCATCCGGAAGCAGAAACGGCGGAGCGCTGGGCAAAAAAATTATGCCTGGAGGGTGTGCTGAACTCATTTGATCTGAACAAAAATTACAGCATTGTAGAAGTAGAAGTGCCCAAGCAATATGTTGGCAAAACCTACGAGGACGCAGCCTTTAAAGAGCGTTACAATGTAACTGTATTGACTATTATAAAGCATTCGGAGCAAAGTAGTTTTCTCGGGAAAAATAAGATCGTATCAAATGTAGAAGGTGCTCCTGACCCAAACAGGATAATTGCCGCTGACGATGTATTAGTGGTTTTTGGTGAAAATAATGATCTGCAGAAGTTTGTAAGAGGGTAGTATAGTAAATAACCCAGGAAAGAGACCGGCTGCCTGAATAGTTTTTAAGGTAATAATGTAGTTGTGTACATTCTGGTTGTTTATAATGATATATACTGCCAATGGTAAAATTTAAAACTACCTGATATCCCAGAAGTCCATAAAGGTATTGTGTTATATTTGCGTATCCAATACGCATACTAATATGATACAGCAAAATATTAAAATAGCAGTGGATGCTATTGTATTTGGTTATTCAAATAATACACTAAATGTTTTACTGATAAAGCAAAAGTACGGTGTGTTAGAAAATCAGTGGGCCTTAGTGGGTGGTTTTGTAAAAGATAATGAAGGTCTTCAGGATGCTGTTGTGAGAGAGCTAAAAGAAGAAGCAGGCATTGATGTTGATTATCTGGAGCAACTTTATACATTTGGCGATGATGTGAAAAGAGATCCTAGGTTCCATGTCGTTTCTGTCGCATATTTCGCACTTGTCAATAATTCGGTTTTTACTTTAATTGCTGATACTGATGCTGCTGATGCCAGGTGGTTCCCGGTAAATAATTTGCCAGACCTGGCATTTGACCATAAAGCAATTATAGATTTATCTATTAAACGTTTACAAAGCAAATTGTCTTATCAGCCAATAGGCTTCGATTTATTATCAGCCAGTTTTTTATTTTCTGAATTAGAGAACCTTTACTGCACCATCCTTGAAAAAGAAATTGACAGAAGAAACTTTCGAAAAAAGGTTCTGAACTTTGGTTTTGTAGAGGAAACAAACAAATTCGCGCCTCAAAAATCAGGTCGCCCCGCTAAATTATTTAAATTTAATCACAAGAAATACAGGAAGTTAGTTGAAGATGGGTTTGTGTTTGAAATTAAATTTGCGTAAATTTTACGCAAATATTTGGTTGCTTTGTATTAATTCTTTTATTTTGTGTAGATAATACGCAAAATGCTTTTTTTATGATACTAAATTTAGACCGCAACTTTAAACCATTAACTGGGAATGAAATTACATTTGAGTCATTTACCTTCTCTGGTGGAGAACCTCATATAAAAATTGCCCCTCAATTAAATACTGAGCAGTCTGTAACAATAACTCATCGCTTAAACTCATTTAACGATTTGGGATTATTATGTTTAGCAGTAGATGCTTTAAAAAGAATGGGTATTGTAATGGGTACTTTAATTATACCCTATTTTCCGGCAGCAAGGCAGGATAGGTTAATGGTAAAAGGAGAACCACTTACCGTTAAAGTCTATGCGGAAATTATAAATGGATTGGGATTTAATAAAGTAATTATACTTGACCCACATTCCGAAGTAACCCCGGCTTTACTGAATAATTGTGATACTGTACCCAATCATGCATTTATAAAAAAAGTTATTGAAATAATAGATAAACCACTTTATTTGGTATCTCCTGATGGTGGTGCATTAAAGAAAATTTATAAGGTGTCTGAATTTTTAAATGGCATAGAAGTGATTGAATGTAGTAAATCACGGGATGTTAAGACCGGAAAATTAAAGGAGTTTATTGTTTACGCAAATGATATTGAAAACAAGGACTGCTTAATTGTAGATGATATTTGTGACGGTGGCGGTACTTTTATCGGTCTGGCGGAAGAATTAAAGAAGAAAGGTGCGGGTAAATTATACCTGGCAGTCACCCACGGCATTTTCAGTAAAGGATTTGAAGGTTTAGATCAATACTTTGAGCAGATTTTTACAACTAATTCCATTAAAGAAATGGAACATCATAAAATAACACAAATACAACTCAATAATGGATTACTATCTTGTAAAGAATAATAGTCTTAAACGGTTGGTGGAAGAGTATGCTAAATATCAGTCATTGGTTATAGCATTCGATTTTGATGATACAGTTTATGATTTTCATAAAAAAGAAAGGCTTTATACGGAGGTGATAGCATTGCTTAAAGAGCTGAAAAGTATCAATTGCTATTTAATTTGCTGGACAGGAAATGATTTGTCATTTGTGAGAAATTATTTAATTGAAAATCGTATTCCATTTGATAGCATCAATGAAAATCCTCCTTTTTACAAATCAGCTAACCGGAAAATTTATGCCAATGCTTACCTGGATGACAGGGCAGGGTTATCTCAGGTTTATTCTGAATTAAAATATCTCACTACTAAAATATTAAATAATGATTAATCCCTTATTATTAACAGATGGTTATAAAGTAGATCATCGCCGGCAATATCCTGATGGCACAACATTAGTTTATTCCAATTGGACAGCCAGAAAAAGTAGAATTGAAGGCGTAGACGAAATCGTTTTATTCGGCTTGCAATATTTTATTAAAAAGTATATTATAGAAGATTTTGAGCAATACTTTTTTAAACAACCAAAAGACAAGGTTGTAAAAGAATATAAACGCAGAATAGATAATTATCTTGGTCAAAACCAGGTAGGAATCAGTCATATTGAAGATTTACATGATCTTGGTTATATACCAATGGTATTTAAAGCATTACCGGAAGGCTCATCAGTATCATTAAGAGTACCGATGATAACCATGTATAATACTTTACCTGAATTCTTCTGGTTAACTAATTATTTCGAAACATTGATTTCGGCGGTTATCTGGATGCCATGTACATCTGCAACCATTGCAAAGCAGTATCGGAAATTGCTGGATAATTATGCTGCTGAAACATCCACGAACCTTGAGTTTGTTAATTGGCAGGGGCATGACTTTTCAATGCGCGGTATGGCAGGTGTGGATGCAGCGTTAACATCGGCAGCGGGGCATCTGTTGAGTTTTACAGGTACAGATACTATTCCGGCAATTGATTTCCTGGAGAAATACTATAACGCTAACTCAGATAATGAATTAATTGGCGGTTCTGTAGCAGCTACAGAACATTCTGTTATGAGTATGGGGACATTAGAAGATGAATTAGGAACCTTTAAAAGATTAGTAACAGAAGTATATCCAAATGGAATCGTCTCTATTGTATCTGATACATGGGATTTATGGAAAGTATTAACGGAATATTTACCTCAACTTAAATTGGATATTACAGGTCGGGACGGCAAAGTTGTTATAAGGCCGGATAGCGGAGATCCGATTGATATTATTTGTGGCAATCCTGACGGGAGTAACCTGAATGAGATAAAAGGGGTAATTGAATTGCTATGGGATACTTTTGGTGGTCATACAAATGAAAAAGGATATAAAGAATTAATACCACAGATCGGTGCTATTTACGGAGATAGTATCACATTGGAGCGGGCCAGGCAAATATGTGAACGACTAAAACAAAAGGGTTTTGCATCTACCAATGTCGTGTTGGGCATAGGCTCTTTTACATACCAATATAATACAAGGGATACATTTGGATTTGCAATGAAAGCGACTTATGGTGAAGTAAAAGGCACTGGCAGAAATATATTTAAAGACCCGGTAACAGATGACGGTACCAAAAAATCTGCAAAAGGGCTGATTAAAATAATGAAGGAGAATGGAAAGTATCAATTACAAGATGAAGTAAGCTGGGAAGAAGAACAAAAAGGAGAGTTGAAGGAAGTTTTCAGAGATGGTAAATTGCTCATTGATGATTCACTAAAAAGTATCAGGAGTAGAGTGTAGCCAGGTGTATAAATGATAAGAATTATTTCAATTTTTGATTAAATAACGAAACCTGTGAAATGGCATTAAGATAATTCTTGGTGCCATTTTTATTGGACTTCCATATGGTGGAGGGAATTCTTCGCTGCGTTCAGAATGACTGTTCAGTGTATAAGAACTATTTAAACCGCAGTCATTTCGACGAGGACAATGGCAACTATTATGAAATTAAACAGTCCGAGGAGAAATCCTTATGCTACCTGGCAGGGAAAGGGTATTCTTCGCAAAGCTGAGAATGACAGTAAATCAAGTCTAATTCTTAACGACAATTTTGATAATTTAATGTTGAAACCCATCCCAAGCCCTCCGAGGAGGGGACAGGAGGCTTTTTGTGACATAGTTTGAGTAAAATGTTAGAATGGGGATTCTTCGATGCATTCAGAATGACTGCGAATTCAGTTTCAGTCTTTCCTAAGAAAGCGGCAATTTATTATCCAAGGTTCAGAACGGTGATTTCCGGCATAATACCCACACGGCCGGGATAGCCTATGAAACCAAAGCCCCGGTTTACATATAACATCTGCTTACCTTGCTTGTATAAACCGGCCCAGTGCTTAAACATAAACCGGGACGGGCTCAATTTAAAGCCAGGGAGTTCTATACCGAATTGCATGCCATGTGTATGTCCTGCTAATGTTAAATCAATATCCGGATATTTAGATAACACTTCGGTATCCCAATGGCTTGGGTCGTGCGACATTAATATTTTAAAGGGGATATCCTTGACTCCTTGGTAAGCTTTGGCCATATTCCCGTATGTTTGAAATCTCTTACCTTTCCCGGTAATATTCTGAACACCGATCAATGCAATTTTTTCTCCGTCCTTCTCAAGAATCACATGTTCATCGTTGAGCATTTTCCACCCGATGCTTCGCTGCATGTCCTGTAAATAGTCAATATTTTTCTTTTGCAAAGGTGATAACACCGTTCTGCCGGTTTCAAAATCCTTTTTCTTTTGCTCAGGTGTTTTATCATCCCAGTTATAATAATCACCATAATCGTGATTGCCCATGATGCTATAAACACCCATTGGTGCATTCAACCGTTTAAAAATATCTTTTAACGGTTCAAATTCCTCTGCTACCAGGTTTACAAGGTCCCCGGTGAATAAAATGATATCCGGATTTTGCTGCATGATCAATTCTACCCCTTTTGCTACGGCTTCTTTATTTTTTAAGCTGCCTGAGTGGATATCACTTATCTGGACAATTTTTAATCCTTTAAATGCATTGGGTAAATTATTAAACCCCAGGAAATGGGTGAATATTTTGTAATTGTATTTATTTTTTAAACCAATCATAAGCGAGCCAAACATCACACCACCAAAACTAAGCCCCATCCAGTTTAAAAATTTGCTGCGGGAAATTTTCTTACCTGAACTTTCAGCTTTCCGGGACCTGGCGATGAATAAAATAAATCTCCGGATATCATCTATGAATAAAAAGATAACGCCAAAAAACTTTGATAAATATACCGCAAATATGACTGTGAACAGGTAAGTTCTTATGGTTTCGGGCTGTGCGGTTCTTGGTGAGAACTGCAAATACAAAAATGCGGCCATGCAAAATGCAGCTATTATCCAGTGTATGGTGATGATCAACCTGGCTTTTTTTGCACTTAAATTTTTTACCAATAATTTAAGTGATTGATAAACATATGTTTCAATTATTAAAATAATGAAAAATATTATGATGGCGGCGCCTGTAGTTCGCATATTTATATCTTAAAGCTTATATTTGACTTTGTGGAATTGTAAAGTTCTGCAAGTACGTAAAATATATTTATTCACGTTCCATTATAAATGATAATGGCTTGTTATTTTTGCAATAATGAAACTGACATATTACGGACATTCATGCTTTTTAATAGAAACTGAGGGTAAAAAATTGCTTTTTGACCCGTTTATTTCTGGAAATCCGCTGATTAAGGATTTTGATGTTAATACCATTGAGGCCGATTTTATATTGGTGAGTCATGCGCACGACGATCATGTGGCAGATTTAGTAACCATTGCTAAAAATACGGGTGCAAAAGTAATCTGTGCATTCGAAATTATGCTTTGGTTAAACGAAAAAGGTATTGAGAATGTACATCCTATGAATACAGGCGGTGGTTTTAACTTCGATTTCGGCCGTGTAAAATGTACAGTGGCACAACACAGCAGTGGTTTCGGTGACAGAAGTTATGGTGGTAACCCGATGGGTTTTGTAGTGACGACAAAGGAAGCTACCTTTTACTATAGTGGTGATACGGCGCTTACGATGGATATGCAGTTAGTACCTTACTGGGGTAAAATAGATTTCGCCTTATTTCCTATTGGCGACAACTTTACAATGGACGCAAAGGATGCCGCTATCGCCGCTGATTTTGTGAAAACACAAAAAGTGATCGGCCTGCATTATGATACTTTCGGTTATATCGTTATCAATAAAGATAATGCGAAAAAAGCGTTCGATAATGATAAGGCGACGCTTATATTGCCTGAAATTTTTGAAACGATCGACCCTTTGAGTTAAACATTAAATAAAACAAGACTTACAAGTAAAATATTATGGCAAGAGTAATTGGCGTAGCAAATCAGAAAGGTGGTGTGGGCAAAACAACAACTGCTATCAATTTAGCAGCCAGTTTAGCTGTTCTGGAGTATAGGACATTGTTGGTAGATGCAGATCCGCAGGCAAATAGTACTACAGGTGTAGGGTTCGATTTGGCCAATATCAATGTAAGTTTATACGATTGCCTGGTAAATGAAACCCCAGCTTCAGAAGTGATTCTGAAAACGGAAATCCCTAACCTGGATTTAATTCCTTCTCATATCGATTTGGTTGGTGCTGAAATTGAAATGATCAACCAGCCTGACCGTGAAAATGTTTTACGGAAGATACTGGAGGAAGTGGGCCATAAATACGACATCATTTTAATAGATTGCTCTCCTTCGTTAGGTTTGATCACTGTAAACGCACTGGTTGCCGCCAATAGTGTTATTGTACCGGTACAATGTGAGTATTTCGCCCTGGAGGGTTTGGGTAAGTTATTAAATACTATTAAGATAGTACAAAGCAGGCTGAACCCTAACCTGCAGATAGAAGGTATTTTAATGACCATGTACGATGGCCGTTTGCGACTGAGTAACCAGGTGGTAAGTGAGGTCCGTAAACATTTTGATGATCTTGTTTTTGAAACCATTGTACACAGGAATACCCGCTTAAGTGAAGCACCAAGTGTAGGAAAACCTGTGATTTTATACGATGCAGATAGTAAAGGCGCCAGTAATTATTTAAACCTGGCAAAAGAGGTTTTGCAAAAAAACAATCTTACCAAAGTAAGCATTGAAGATAAGATTATTGAATAATCCCTTACAAATTGGTATTATTGCAGTTTTATAGCCATGAGTAAAGCAAAAGCTAATAATAATAAAGATTTAATCGGTAAAGGCTTAAGAAGTCTTTTAAGTAATATAGATACCGGGTTGAAAACAACTGAAGGCACTCTTAAGCAAGAAGTTGTGGAAAAAACTACGGGTATTCAACGTGTGCCATTGGCAGATATTGAAGTTAATCCGAAAAATCCGCGTCGTGACTTTGATGAAACTGCATTAAATGAGCTGGCAGCTTCCATTAAAATTCATGATATTATTCAACCGCTGACGGTAACGAAGTTAGCCGGTGATAAGTACCGTTTAATAGCCGGTGAACGCCGTTTTCGTGCTTCTAAAATAGCGGGTTTAACGGATGTGCCTGTGTATGTGCGCCAGTCGGATGACCGCCAGATACTGGAGCTGGCGTTACTGGAAAACCTTCAGCGTGAAGATCTAAATGCTATTGAAATTTCATTGAGCTATAAACGCCTGATGGATGAGTTACATTTAACGCAGGAAGAAGTAGCAGAAAGAATGGGGAAGGAGCGTAGTACTGTGGCTAATTATATCCGTTTGCTTAAGTTGCCACCGGACATCCAGGTAGCTGTTCGTGCCGGTAGGATCAGCATGGGGCACGCACGTGCTATTGTAAATGTTGATTTGATAGACAAACAGTTATTTATATTTAAAGAAATTACTGAAAAAGCACTTTCTGTGCGCCAGACCGAGGACCTGGTCCGCCAGTTGTATAAAAATAATGATAAGGCGAATGTTAAATCGACCTCAAAATCAACATTACCGCCTGCTTTCAAAAAAATAGAAGATAATTTAGCATCACATTTTAGTACAAAGGTGAATTTAAAACATGCAAAAACCGGGGTAGGAAGTATTAATATAGAATACTACTCTTTGCAGGAACTAAATAAGCTTTTGGAGCAATTGGGTATTAAGGTGCAATAATCAGTACCGGTAATTTTGACGTTAAAATCTATTTGTTTGAAATCGATATTCATTTTCATATTTTCCTGTTGTTGTTTATTGGCCAGATCGCAAAATGATTCCTCTAAACTCATCATGTTGAGTGATTCTTCCAAACAGATTTTAGATTTTCAAAACGGCGAAAAGACTAATGACATTGTGAACCGGATTCTTGATGAGAAAATGATTGATTCGTTGAATAAGCACCGGATAAGGAAGACGATCCTGCGCTCTGTAATGTTGCCGGGTTGGGGACAAATTAGGAATAAACAAGCCTGGAAACTCCCCTTTGTCTATGCGGCTATCGGGGTGCCAACCGGTATTTTTATATATAACGTTAAGGAATATAATGGCTTAAAAAAGGCTTATATCAATCGTTTAGACGGTGATCCTACCAATGACAACCTGATTCCTCAGAAATATTCGGTTTTATCCAACAATGCCATCCGTGCCTATCGCGATGAGTTCAGACGGAACGTGGATTACAGCGGGTTGATCATTATTTTAGGCTGGGCCCTGAATGTTGTGGATGCTGCTGTGTATGCGCATCTGAAAGATTTTGATGTATCGGATAAAATATCCATGAAAATTCAGCCGATAATTTCTCCTGTATCGGGAACGGGTTTTGCATTAACGTTCACGTCGAAGAACAAAACGCCTAAACCGGGTATTAACTTATTAACCAGATAAACTTTCAATATATCACATGAAAATAGCATTAATCGGATATGGCAAAATGGGTAAGACCATTGAGTCCATTGCCATAGAGCGCGGCCATGAAATTGTATTAAAAATAGATGTAACAAATGCAGGGGATTTGAATACGGAGAATCTTCAAAAGGCAGATGTTGCTATAGAATTTACGAACCCGGAAAGTGCTATTGGAAATTTATATCAATGTTTTGACGCGGGTGTTCCGGTTGTTTGTGGTTCTACCGGTTGGCTGGCAAAAATGCCGGAGGTACAGGCATATCGGCTTAAAACTGATACGGGGTTATTACAATCCAGCAATTTCAGTTTGGGGGTGAATATTTTTATGGAGGTGAATAAGGTTTTGGCCAGGTATATGAGCAACCAGCCTTCTTATAATTTATCGGTAACAGAAATTCATCATACGGCAAAATTAGATGCGCCGAGTGGTACTGCTATTAGCCTGGCAGAGCAGATACTGGATAATTACCCGGCAAAAAAGGAATGGATAAAAGCGGACTCAGCCACAAAATATACGGCTAAGGATATTCCTATTTTCAGTGACAGGATAGACCCTGCACCGGGGACGCATATCATTAAATACTCATCGGAAATTGATGATATCGAGATCATACATACGGCGCATAACCGTCATGGTTTTGCACTGGGTGCAGTGATTGCCGCTGAATTTTTGAATGGTAAAAAAGGAAATTATACGATGCAGGATGTTCTTGCATTATAAATAGGTATCATTAGTATTCCTAAAGCTGAGGGGCTGCCGGATACGGCGGGCCTGGTACGAGGTACGAGTACCGAGCGCAGCGAGCCCAAAGTAGCCGGAACTGCTGTTGAACATAATACGGAATGGGGATAGCCTCAATAAAAAAGGTCACGGATTTAGCTAAACCCGTGACCTTTTTTATTAGTGACACCTGTCAATTATATGAAATACAGGTGTAGTAATAACCCAATGGCGAGTGGGGCGCCACCGGCTAAAAAGAGAAAGAATGCGGCGGTTGTTGCTATCATTAATGTGGAATATTTTCTTCTAAAACTGAAATATCTTTTTTATCGAAGTAGGTACAGGTATAATTGTTCAGATCTACAATCCAGTAATAAACGCCTGTAGCGGCACAATGCCTGCAAAAAGTGAAATAATCTGTTTCGCCTTGCTGGTGGATCTTTAAATAGTGCCGGAATAATTCGGTATCTGTTGTGTCGGAAATGGCGAGCGTGTCATAAACGGGTTCTGAAACTGCCTGAAAGTTACCGGCACCATTATATATTGTATGACTGTCTTCTACAGATGTTTTAAAGGACTCTACACCCATTAGTTTTATTTCGCGGATGTATTCAGGAAAATCGGCGCCGGTTTTTACTTTATCGTGTGCTTCGTTTATAGCATTTACGGTAAACATAGGTTTTTAATTTTGGACACAAATTAAATCAAAATTTAATTAATTGCCACATTCGTTATTGTAAAGTTCCAGCATTTTTTTCCATTCTTTTTCCTGTTTGCTCATGACCATATTTTTCCCGGGATGTTCTTGTTGAAAGTTCTTATATGATGCTGCAAAGCCTGAACATTCATTTAGCAACTGCCATACTTCATCACAGATTGTGATATTGTCCGCGGGATAGAATTCATTATTGATATATACAAAATGTTTATCAATATCGTACAAATCCTCGGAGAGTAACCTGCTATGGCCGTCTATAAGTACCCGGCAATTGTAGTAATGTGTTTTTGAGGTATCCTTACTATCGGCCTGCGGTACAATCATGTGCTTTTGCCCATTGCTGCGATACTCTTTAATTTGTGAATAACCCAGTTTTTGTTTGTTATTGTTTAAAGGTATTAGGGTTATGTTGTTTCCTATAGAGTTAAGAACGGTCTTTTTTACTTTTCCGTAAACGGTATCATTTTCAACTGTAATAATATAATCCTGTAAATGAAGGGAATCTTTGCCCGCTGTTAATTGATTATCATGTGCTGAAGTATTTAATGTGATAAAAAATGCTACAATGGACAGCAGGTATGTGGAAATATGTTTCATCCGTAATTGAGTTATTAAGTTTCTTAAATGGTATATGCCGGTAATTTCAAAAAACCTGCCAAAGGGGCTTTCTAATCGTATTCTAATGACATTTTAATGTGGCAAACAAAATAGATAATCCATTTGTTTAGTAAATTAATATAGCGGTAAAAATTTAAAAAGTGAGAACTTGCCCGTTCATTTGCCAGCCGATTGTTTGCTATGTATTTATTGAAAGGATCAGTCGGGGTGTACAATAAAAGTTTATGAAGAATTGTATTTCGAACTATTTTACGGCAGGGTTTTTATGTATCAGCGGGTTAGCCATCGCACCGTCTTCCGAGGCGCAATTAGTAGATAAAACGCCTGCAGCCATACCTAATATACCCACCATATATAATACGGAACCGTGGGAAAATCCTTTGGTAAGCGGTATTAACCGGGAACCTGCTCGTGCCACAGCCTATTCTTTTGCCAGTGTGGATGCTGCGTTGAAAGGTGACAGGGAAAAGAGCGGAAGATATGTGACACTGAATGGTGAATGGGATTTTTCTTTTGCCCTGAAGCCGGGTGATGAACCTAAAGACTTTTATAAAAGCCGTGTGTCGGGCTGGAAAAAAATAGAAGTACCTTCTAACTGGGAAATGAAGGGTTACGATAAGCCGATCTATAAAAGTGCGGTGTACCCGTTCCGCCCGGTTAATCCACCACATGTGCCAAAGGATTATAATGGTGTGGGCTGTTACCAGCGGACATTTAGTGTGCCGGAGAACTGGGACGGTATGAATATTACATTGCATTTTGGCGGTGTTAGTTCTGCTTACAAGGTCTGGATAAACGGGGAGTTTGTTGGTTATGCGGAGGATAGTTTTTTATCATCAGAATTTAATATTACGCCCTACCTGAAGAAGGGGGAGAACGTTATTTCCGTTTGGGCCATCCGGTGGAGTGACGGGAGCTTCCTGGAAGACCAGGACCACTGGCGTTTGAGTGGTATTCACCGGGAAGTGTACCTGCATGCGGAGCCTAAATTACGCATCGCGGATTTCTTTTACCAGACAAACCTGGATGCCGGTTATAATGATGCGACATTAAGCATTCGTCCGCGCCTGGAAAACCTGACGGGTAAAGAAGTGCCTGGTTATACGCTTTCGGCGCAGTTATACGATGCGTCCGGTAAAACCGTTCTGGATACAGCTTTGCATAAATCTGCGAATGATGTGATCAATGAACTGTATCCGCGTCTGGATAATGTGAAGTTCGGCCTGCTGCAAGCAACCGTTAAAACGCCGCGTAAATGGAGCGATGAAGATCCTTATTTATATACTCTGGTATTGACCCTGAAAGATGCTGCCGGTAATATCACAGAAACCAAAAGTACAAAGGTTGGTTTCAGGAAGATTGAATTTGCCAAGAATGGTAAGCTGTTAATCAATGGTAAGGTTACTTATCTCTATGGTATGAACCGCCCGGACCATCACCCTACAAAGGGTAAGGCACTCAGCAGGGAAGATATTTTGGAAGATATCAGGACATTAAAGCGTTTTAATTTCAATTTTGTGCGCCTGGCACATTATCCCAGCGATCCTTATTTACTGGACTTGTGTGACGAATATGGCATGCTGGTAATGGACGAAGCGAACCTGGAAACACATGGCCTGGGGGGGAAACTGAGCAATGACCCGATGTGGACCGCTGCTTACCTGGAGCGCAGCAGCCGTATGGCACTGCGTGATAAAAATCATCCATCTATTATTTACTGGAGCCTTGGCAATGAAGCCGGCCGTGGACCAAACCATGCGGCAATGGCGGCCTGGATGCACGATTTTGATATCAGTCGCCCGGTACATTATGAGCCGGCAATGGGAAGTCCTAAAGAGCCGGGTTATATGGACCCCAGTGACCCGAGGTATTTAAAACCAAACCAGCATAGCTGGCGTACGCAAAATCCGCTGGACCAGTATTATGTGGATGTGGTAAGCCGTATGTACCCGAGTGATTATACAGTGGACCTGATGGTGAACCAAAAGAACGGCGACCACCGCCCGATCTTCTTTTGTGAATACGCGCATGCTATGGGTAACTCTGTGGGCAATATGAAAGATTTCTGGGACCTGTTCCGCAGCCGTGACCGTGTGATTGGCGGTGGTATCTGGGAGTTTAAAGACCAGGGCTTGCTGAAAAAGGACGAAAACGGTGTTGAGTTTTACGCTTATGGCGGCGATTATGGCGAAAAGTACTTTGATAATTTTACCATTAAAGGTGTTGCTGCGAGTGATGGCCGTCCTAAAGCAGCTATGTATGAATGCAAATACGTTTACCAGCCATTAGTAGCTACCTGGAAAAATGCGGGCCAGTACCAGATACAGGTTTTAAACAGGCATGCGGTAAAATCATTTGCAGACTATACTGCTGTACTGGTTATAAAACAGGATGGTCATATTGTTGTTAACCAGGTATTGCCTGCATTGAACATTGCAGCAGGGGACAGTGCCGTTATTGATATTGCTAAATATATACCGAAAGGCATTAATGTGAATAGTGAATGGCTGGCTGAAATAAAATTGTTGCTGGGCAAGGATGAACTCTGGGCGCCTAAGGGCTTCGATATTGCGACGGAGCAACTGGCTATTACAGGCCTGGCTAAAACTAAAGCGGATGCCACCAGTGCAAAGGGATTAAAACAGGTAAAAGAGGGCGATAACCTGTCTATAACCGGCAGCAATTTTACGGTTGTTTTTGATAGTAAAAACGGTGCGCTTACGTCTTACAGGACCGGTGGTGCAGAACAGATAGGGAAGGCCTTTTTACCAAATTTTGTACGGCCGTTAACCGATAACGATAAGCGTGGCTGGAAGAGCAATAAGGTATTGAAACAATGGTACGCGGCTAAACCTATTTTATTGAAGATGGAAAGCGGCAGTACGCCGGAAGGCCTGCCATTTGTCCGTTCCAGGTACGAAGTGATAAAAGACAGTGCTTTTGTAACTGTTCAGTACACGGTAAACGGCAATGGTGTTTTAAAGGTGGATTATGCTTTGGAAGCGAGTACGGCATTGCCAAATATTCCTAAAGTTGGCTTGCAGGGTGGTATCAATCAATCTTACAACAATATCAGCTGGTATGGTAAGGGCGAACTGGAAAATTATATTGACCGGAACTACGGGTTCCCGGTGGGCCTGTACCAACAGAATGTAACTGATTTTAATGAACCTTATGCGGTACCGCAGGAAACCGGTAACCGTACAGATGTGCGTTGGTTACTGGCGCATAACAATGCCGGCAATGGTTTGCTGGTAGTGGCGGACAGTTTGCTAAGCATGAATGTATGGCAGTTTACCCAGGAGAATATTGAGACATCGAAACATACAAATACCTTAAAACCGGCCGATTATTTAACACTGAATATCGACTGGAAACAGATGGGTGTTGGTGGCAACGATAGCTGGAGCGAAGTAGCTGCACCATTGAAACAGTACCAGATCAAAAGTGGTAATTACCAATACAGTTTTTATCTGACACCATTCAGGCAGGGTAAAAAGGCGATGGGTGATGCTGCCAATAAACTGCGTTTTTAGTTTAATAGTTATATAAGTTCAAAGAAAGCACATCATATTATTGGTGTGTTTTTCTTTTTGGGGCTGTTGGCATTTGTAATACTATTGAATATTTGTCCGGCGTACTGGCGGGTGCCGTACTCGCCGGGTATTACACGGGGTTTGTTATTGCCTCAGGGCTCGTACCGGGCGCAAGGCGCGCCCGCCGCCTGTCCACCGCAGCCTTTGAACTTTATCAATCAGGTCATCTTGCCTGCTAATTGGCTTATTCCACTGCATCTTTCAGTTCCATCATTAACTTTTTTTGTAGTGAGAGTGCTGCTACCTGTTTTATTTCAAGCGTTTGCAGAATATTTTTTTAAAATTGCTTGTCAGTTTTGAAAAAAAGAACCATATTTGCAACCTGCTAATTACAGGAAGCTGCCCAGGTGGCGAAATTGGTAGACGCACCGTCTTCAGGTGGCGGCACCGCGAGGTGTGCTGGTTCGAATCCAGTCTTGGGCACTTTGAAAAGGAGATAACGAAAGTTGTCTCCTTTTTGTTTTTTGGTGGTGCGTTGGATATTGTGATTATATGAGTTTGTATTGGATTTACAAAATATGGAACGAGTAACGACCTGCTATATTGACTGAGAACTTTTTCAGTAATTTGACGGTTATTTATTAAAATATCTGTTGATTTATACAAGTATTATACCTGCTCCATGTGTGGAAATATTCATGCTTCCTGAGTACCTGACTATTCCAGTGTCAATTTGATTTATTGTGATTACATTTGTAAAGACCTGATAACTATGGATGTAGAAAAAATTAGATATAACTTTTTGTTGGTTTATTCTTTGTGTAAGCGTGTTCTGCCTACCCAGTTATTGTTTGTTTTGTCGGAATCAATTTTAATGTTTCTCGGTCTTTTTTTTATAAAGCAATTAGTGGATGTTTTATCGATTAATGAAATATTGTTGATTGAGAAAAAAACGAAAGCTATTGAATATTTAGTCGCTTCAGGTATATCTATTTCTATTTATTTTATAGTAAAATCGTATGGTGCAATAGTGGCTGAAAAGCAATCATTTTTGATTGGCGAAAGGATGAATGAAAAACTACTGGTAAAAGCAACGGCGGCACCATATTCCTATTTCGAAGACCCTAACTTTTATAATTTGCTTCAACGTGCACAAAACGGAGGTGGTAACAGACCCAGCCTGTATTTTTTGCACGGTATTGAACTGGCAAAGAACATTACGACAATTATAGCTGTAAGCAGCATTTTATTTATTATAGATGGCTGGTTGCCTGTTTTATTATTGCTATTTATTGTACCGGTGATTGTGGTTAAATTAAAGTTTTCCAGGAAAATGGATAATCTTCAAATTGAGAATACAGCAAATGAGCGCTGGAGTAAGTATTATACAGAAGTGCTAACAACTAATACGCATGCTAAAGAAGTGAGGACCTTTAATTTATCCAGATACTTAATCCTGAAATTGAAGAATATTAATTTTCTAAAGCATAAACAACAAATAGCATTACAATATAAACAGGCTAAAACAGAAGCTTTAACAACAGTATTGTCATATACTGGTATTTATACATGTATTCTATACATTACTATAAAATCATTAAATAATGCTGCTAACCCTGCGGATATATCATTGTTTTTAATTGTTTTTACACAAATCATTACGTTATTGTATGCTACCAGTCAAAGTGTATTGAGACTTTACCAGGATAATTTGCAAATGACGCATATATCAAATTTTCTGCACTATAAATATGATCATGATTTATCTCTAAAAGAAAAGCAAGGGCAGGGGTTTGAACATTTAATTCTAAAAGATATATTTTTTGCATATCCCGGAAAGAATGATTGCCTTAGCAATATCAACATGGTTTTTGAAAGGGGGAAAACGATAGCTATCGTTGGATTAAACGGTGCAGGAAAATCTACTTTATTAAAAATTATTTTAGGGCTTTACCATCCAACGGATGGACAAATGATTTTAAACAATAGGGTGGTTGTTAATAGTGAATACTTAAGATTGGAAGCTACCGCTGTTTTCCAGGATTATTCGCGGTTTAATTTTACTTTGAAAGAATGTATCTGTTTGGGTAATACAGATCAACCTTTTGATGAACCTTTATTTAATAAGGCTTGTCAGGTATCGGGTATTGATTCTATTATGAAACACTTGCCGGCCGGTATAAATACATTGCTCGGAAATGTATTTCCGGGTGGTAAGGAATTAAGTTTAGGACAATGGCAAAAAATTGCATTGGCCAGATGCTTGTATTCCAACCGGTCCATCATAATACTAGATGAAGCTTCCAGTGCTTTTGATGCTCATTCCGAACATCAGCTCTTTAAAGACCTGAAAGCTTATTATCCTGATAAAACTTTTATCATTGTAAGTCACAGGTATCATACCGTTAAAAATGCTGACAACATATATGTATTAGAAAATGGTGGTATTATTGAAGAGGGGGAGAGTAAAGCGCTTATTTCAAAAAATGGTTATTATTCATCAATTTTTAACCTGGCAAGATCATGAATGGAAATAGCATAAAAAAAATAGGTATAGTTTCATCTTGTCAGGAAGATTGGGGTGGTTCAGAAGAGCTTTGGGCAAAAGCTGTTGAATATTTACTGAAAGATGGTGCCTCTGTCAGTTTTATGAAAACTACTATCAACAAGAATTTAAAGGCTGTAAAACAACTTTGTTCTTATGGAATGGTATTGAAACCTCTAACACATAACTTTAAAGACAGGATTGGCTATTATCTGTATAGAAAGAGAAGAAAACGGGATAGAAATGGTGCCTTGAATAATCCATTGGGTGCGGGTATTGAAATATATAAATTCAGACGATTCTTACAAACTGAAAGGTTTGATATAGTTGTTATAACACAAGGTATGAGTTTTGACGGGCTGCAATATGCTTATGAGTGCAAGGTATTAAATATTCCATATATCACCATTTCCCAAAAAGTAGTAGAATTTTATTGGTTACCCAGTAATAAAAGGCCGGTAATGCGGGAGGTCTATAAAGGAGCAATCGCAAATGTGTTTGTATGCAAGCAGAACCAGGCCATTACAGAGGAGCAATTTGGTTTTCGATTTAAAAACGCTTTAGTTATACCTAACCCTGTAAAATTCTCTCCTGAAATATTGCCGTATCCGATCAACACAGAAGAAGTGAGGCTGGCTTGCATCGGACGTCTTTTTGTAATAGATAAGGGGCAGGATTTATTAATCCGTGTATTAAGCCGGCCTAAATGGAAGTCAAGGAATATTTCGATTTCATTTGTTGGGGTGGGGGATGACGAAGCTGCGCTTAAAGATCTGGCATTGATGCTGGAGGTGACCAATATCCGCTTTTTAGGATACTCTGACAATATTGAAGACCTATGGTTGAACCATCATGCACTTATATTGCCTTCCAGAAGCGAGGGACTGCCATTGGTGCTGTTGGAAACAATGGCATTGGGAAGGATTGCCATTGCGACAAATGTTGGCGGGAATCCGGAATTGATCGTGCATGGTGTCAATGGTTTCCTCGCTGAGGCGAATGAATCTTCTTTAGATGAAGTATTGGAACTTGCGTGGAATCATAAAACGAGATGGCCTGAAATGGCAAAATCAGCATACAAAACAATCATTGATAATATTGACCTGAGCCCTGAAATAAAGTTAAGTACATTAATATTAAATCCTGTACTATGAGTATCAATCAACCATTAGTTTCTGTGATCATTCCCACTTATAATAGAGCAACTTACATTTTAGACTCTATTAATAGTGTATTGAACCAAACCTATAAAAATGTACAAATAATAGTGGTTGATGACGGGTCGACTGATCTTACATATGAACTTGTAAAAACGAAGCCAGTTGTAGAATATTATTATCAGGAAAATGCCGGTCAAGGAGCAGCCAGAACTAAAGGACTATCTTATTGTAAGGGTAATCTTATTGCGTCTTTGGATTCTGACGATATTTGGTATCCGGATTTTTTGCAGTTATGTGTTGACCGAATTACAGGATACCAACTTGACTTTGTGTTTGCTAACTGGGACCAACAGAACCTGCAGGGAGATTTCAATAGTTTTTTACCCAATAATAAAACCCTTTTACCTTATACTAGCCGTTCGGTGGATTTCTGGATTGAATTTAGCAGTACTGAACTGAGGCATATTTACGTGCAAGGTTGCCCCTCTCCGTCTTCTTCATTTATTGTTAAAAAAGAGTTTTTAAAATTGGGGTGGAACTGTGAAATGAACATTGCTGATGATTGGTTCATGCAGCTGGATATTGTTTTAAAAAACAAGTGTAAGGCCGCTTGTTTAATTACTCCTGTCTGGCGCAAGCGTATCAGCGGCACAAATATATGTGACCACCGGGATTCTTCGGAAGTTATTGAAAAGTTATATGTGGAGGATTTACATACGATCCTGAATGCTTTCAATGCTTATTTAACTAAACCGGAAAGAGCTATCCTAAGTAAAAAATTTATTGAAGCATCTGTTTTTTCATCTTTCTTTAAATTTAGAAAGGAAAGGGATTTTAAACGGGGATTCAGGCAATACATGAGTTCATTGCAAATTGATTTTTTATATACGACTAAGTTTACTCTTAAATATGTCATGTACAGGTTCAAGAGAAAATATAATTTAAGTAAGTTATGAGTATTGTCGGGAATTTTACCGCAAGCATTAACCGGGGCATTCATTATTTAAAGGAGCATCAGTTTCATAACGGACAATTTCCCAGTTATATGTATTGCACAAATTTTGAACATCCTTTTTATCTCTACGAATCTAATACATTTACAACGGGTTTAATTGTTCAGTGTTTATTAGAATTTAAAGATAATGATGTTGTAAAGGATATATTGGATAAAGCGGACTATTTTTTAATCCATCAAAAAATGCACTATGGGTTATGGCAGTATTTAAGCCGCGATAACCTGGCATTTTCAATTACACCTGTGGATATAGACACTACTTCTATAGTGAGCGATTACTTAACGCAAAGGGGAAAGAGCGATTATTTTGAGAATCTTGATTCTTTCCGACTTTTTAAAAACAGGGAAGGCCTTTTTAAAACCTGGATCTATTCGGATCTCAAAATGTTGTTTAATGAGCAAACCAGGAGATTCTTATTCAGATATTACCGCCGGTACTTCAGTGCGAAAAAGTTTTACAAGCAATTTCATATGGGCGCTAATGACGTTTCAATGCCTATTAACTGGAATGTCCTGCATTATTTGGGTAAATGTGAACTGACGCAGCCTATCATTAATAAAACAGTTGAACTGGTTAACAACAATGTGGATTTCAATTCTTTTCGCTGGTACCGTTATAACTATATATCGCTGTATTTTTTATGCCGGAATTTCAGGCATGATATCATTGAGTTTGAGGCATTGAAGCCTGTTTTAATTAATGTTATTCTCGGTAATTTAAGCAATGGGCAATTTGAGGATTTGAATGAACTGGCTGTATCCATGTATTTATCGTCCTTAATTCGCCTTAATTATTCCGGGCCGGAGATTGATGAGTTGGCTTTCAAAATAGTTTCATTTCAACAAGCAAATGGTTCGTGGAAATTATGTGAAGTTTTTGGCGCCGATTTTGGAGAATTTTTAAGTGAAAGTATGACTACTGTTATTGCAATTGAATCTCTATCCTTATATAACAAATTAAAATACAAAAGTTGAAACTACGATTAATACGTTATAAGGATTGGTGGCAGTTTAAAATTCCGATATACTTATCTATCGCATTTACAGCAATCTTTGTGTCAGATTTTAATTTGACTGAGCATTTGTTGAAAATTGTACAGTTAATTTTAGTTTTTGTTTTGGGGGCAAGTTATGTAAGTGTTATTAATGATTATACAGATAAGGAAGCGGATAAGCTGGCAAAGAAACGAAACCAAATGACCGGGGTAAGTTCCTCTAAATCGATTATTTTAATTATTGGCTTATTTTTATCAGGAATATTTACCGGATGGTATATTTTTAAAAATAATTCCTGGTGTCTTTTTTTTTGGTTTATGTCTTACCTGGCATTTACAGCCTATAGCTGCAAGCCATTGAGATTAAAAACCAAGAAATGGTGGGGCCCTATTGCAGATGCTTCCGGTTCTCATATTTTTCCCTGTTTATTAATCCTGTATTATATTAACCCGGATATCCTGGATGAAGTAAACCTATATTTTTTTATATCAATTTTGGGTTGGTCAGTGTGTTTTGGATTAAGGGGTATTTTACTTCATCAGAGTTTAGACTATGAGAACGACAAGAAAGCGCTTGTGAAAACCCTGTTGCAGGATGTTAATTTTTCTAAAATAAAGCAAGCTGAACTCTTATTAATAATTTGTGAGTGTTTGTTTTTTCTTTGTATTCTTTTTTATGTCAATCAACCTTTGTTGTATGCCGGCTCAACTATATACCTCTTGTATCTATATTTATGCATCAAGTTCATGAAGTTTCAGCCAGTCATTTTTTTTACTGTTGATAAGGAAAGAATTGAGTTGTTATTTCTTGATTTGTACCTGGTTTTCTGGCCTTTAGGAATGTTGCTAGTATTTATGAGACAAGATATTTATGTGTTCCTAATTGTACTTAGTTACCTATTGCTATTCCCTTTTAAGATAATTAGTATATATAAACAATCCAGAATTATTGCTTACAACATATCCAGACGACAAAAACTTTCTTAATAGTACCTGGTTTGCACAGTGATGAATTGAGAAATATATATAGTAGTTACTATTTTCCGCTGATGGCGCAGAATAATACACCCGCTGATTGACGCTGATTCTTGGATTCTCTATTTGCTTGTCTACTAATTTTATTAGTAATTTTCTCGCCCCGAAACGGGGCTAATTTGAGCAGGGGGAGATTTTAACCTTAAAAATGCTTGTTGTTGATAAGATATTGCCGGGCTTTTTCTAATCGATATAAGGTGAGCTATTGAGGGTATAAATGTCTGTATTGAACTTCTACTATAGTTTTACGCTTTATGTACGCTTTAACTACGCCTCAACTACGCTTTATCTACGCTTCAACTATGCTGTAACAATGCCTTAAATATTGTCTTAAATGTTAAATGGGGTATGTTTTTTTAACATTTCGACTTGTTTAAAGGAAAACCTTGTTGTGTATCTTTTTATAATTAAATAACGGAAGTCTGTCAGTTGTGGTTATTATTGCGATGCTTATAATGTGTTCCGGATTGGAAATTATTGCTAACTTAATTAGTATTGTTTAATCTCATGAATACTTCTATCAATGTGGCGTTACCGTGAATTTTGGAAATTAATGAATAGCAGGTATGCCTTAAGTGGTGTCGCACCTATGGCGCTCGATTATATTAATTCTAATTTCTTCTACCATAATGTCGTCCCTACGGGACTTGATTTGTCTGTTTAAATGCCTTATTGGGTCTATTTCTAAAAATCAGGTATGACTAATCTGGTGTCGCACCTATGGCGCTCGATTATATTAATTCTAATTTCTTCTACCATAATGTCGTCCCTACGGGACTTGATTTGTCTGTTTAAATGCCTTATTGGGTCTATTTCTAAAAATCAGGTATGACTAACTGGCGTCGCACCTACGGCGCTCGATTATATTAATTCCAATTTCTTCTACCATAATGTCGTCCCTACGGGACTTGATTTGTCTGTTTAATGAGTTTTATGTAGGGAGATGGAGATCGTGAAATGATTGTATGATTTATTTAAGGTGATTTATTCACCCCTGCCCGGAGGGGAGTGAAGCATGAGTTGTATGGTGTCAACAGTGAGAAACCGAACGGTGGGGTTGATGTTGTTATGCAGATGATCAATCGATACTTTGAAATATGATTTATAGCAGACGTGAAAAATGAATAAAACAAATAAGACAGCACTTTTAAAGTACTGCCTTATTTATTTTTCCAATCATTATCTTTTATGGATTGGTCGAGAAAATTGAAGCGTTGGCGATTAACGCTCTGCGGTTCATTTTTAGGATATCTACGATCAATTCCGCAAAATCTTCGGGTTGTAAAACACGTTCAGGGTCGCCGGTGGTGATTTTTAAATCTTTAATGGTCATGTCTGTAGCGATGGTGCTTGGTGTTAAAGTGGTGACACGGATATTTTCCTTACGCAATTCATACATTAAAGATTCTGAAAAGCCAATTACAGCAGATTTTGATGCGCTGTATGCTGAGGCATTTGCGCTTCCTTTTAAGCCGGCAGTAGAAGCGATGTTGATAATATCGCCACTGTTTGCAGATTTCAGGTAAGGTAACACGGCTTTAGCGGCATAATATACGCCAAATACGTTTGTTTTAATAATGTTCTCCCACGTTGCGCTTTCCATGTCCGCAACAGTGCCAAATGCAGCGATACCCGCATTGTTAATTAAAATATCCAGGCCGCCTAAATGCGCATGAATGTTTTTAACTGCTGTGATCACTGCCTGCTCATCTGTGGCATCACATACCTGGTAAATGGCTTTTACGCCGATGGCTTCCAACTCGCTTACTACTTCTTCCAGGTTTTCCTTGTTACGCCCAGTAATGCCCACATGAACGCCTTCTTTGGCTAATGCGATGGCTGTGGCTTTTCCCAATCCTTTACTGCCACCCGTTACTATGGCTACTTTATTCTTTAGATCTATCATCCTCTTTATATTTAGAGGACAAAATTACAATTGGTGCGCAGAATATGATTGGCAGAAAGATATTTTAATAGGTATTTAAGGATTTGGTAAAATAATGGCGTGTTAATCCGTTTTGGATGTGCCGGATCAGGCCATTACGGCTATCATATTCAGTGCTTGCTGTGCCAGTGAGCTGTTGCCTTCGATGCTGACCTTATCCATTACCAATTCCGGTGACCAGCTTTTGGAGAATAGTTTCCAGGCCGTAACGGGGTCAATGGTTACTTGAGCATCCGGTGTTGCAATCGCTTCCCTGTTCAGTTCCCAGGTATCCGTTTGTTTTATAATGTTCCATTGTCCGCCTATACCGGTGGTAACTATCAACGATACAGTAGTGCCGTCCGGTGCCTCTATATTTTTAAAGGTGTAGGGCAGGGCATACATTAGGGTATCGAGGAACGGATAATAAAGTTCTTTTGTCATAATGCCGGGTTTATTTACGGCATCTCTTATCTGCTGCTGGTGGAGGAATTTTTCGGTGTATTCCCTGGCAATATGAAACCAGTTCGGGGATGTTTCCTGTCCTGCCCAGGCCACGGAGAAGATCGCGTTGTCGAACGGGTTTAATGTTTGCAGATGTTCGCTGTATTGTTTGCCGGTAATGGTCAACAGCTCGATTAATACCTGCGGGCTGAGCCTCCTGGCAGCGTTTGTCCATGACAGGTTGAGATTATTGAGAAAAGCAACGAGGTCCTGGTAGGAATGAATATTCTCTGCTTTTTCGCCAAAAAAGCGGTCTCTTGATATTGAAAGTCCTCTTAGATTGCCGTCCAGTAAATGAGCGGCAACATCTTTTACTTTCCAACGCTTTGCTACGGTCTGCGCCTGCCACTCTTCCGGTGTGAGCGTACTTAAGAGTTCTGTTAACATACTGTCTAAAACAGGAAATAAAGACAATATGTTTGTTTTAACCTGGTCTGTCATTGCCTGATATTTTTAATGGGTGTTATACTGCTTTGAATGGTTGATGCAATAATACGTAAAGGATGAAACAAACTTGTGGTATGGAGGTATGAATGCTGCTGCTGGCTGCTAAATAGTATTACAAAGGCTGGGTGGCTGCAGGATGCAGTGGGCGCCCGCCTGTGCGGGCGGTACGTGCCCGCAGGAGACTTTGAAACGGTGCTGCTAACGGCACGTACGGCACCCCACAGCAGCCTGGACGAATGCCGGAATGTTTATCCGGCACCGACAGCCCCAAATGGCAATGAATGTTCGATGTATTTAAAATTTACTATCTAACAATTTATGAATCAATATTCAGGAATAATTATATATTCACATTTTATACACATTTAAGAATGTTGTATCTTTAGCAACTTATTTTTTGTAAGGCTTATATTAAATTGATACAGTGAGATTAAAAAGCTTGGAAATAAAAGGATTTAAAAGTTTTGCCGATAAAACTGTGCTGCATTTTGATGAGGGCATTACCGGTATTATTGGCCCTAACGGATGTGGAAAAAGCAATATTATTGATAGTATCCGCTGGGTAATAGGCGAACATAAAATCAGTAACCTTCGTAGTGAAAACCTGGAAAGCCTGGTGTTTAACGGTTCTAAAACCCGTAGTGCAAGTGGATTGGCCGAGGTGAGCCTGACTTTTGAAAATACGCGTAACCTGCTGCCTACAGAATTCTCTACCGTAACCATTACCCGTCGTTTTTATAAAAACGGGGATAGTGAATACCGCCTGAATGATGTGCAATGCCGCCTGAAAGATATTCATAACCTTTTTATGGATACGGGTGTGAGTACGGACAGCTATGCGATTATTGAGCTGGGAATGGTGGACGATATTATTAAGGATAAGGAAAACAGCCGGCGCCGCATGCTGGAGCAGGCTGCGGGCATTACGATATACAAAACGCGGAAAAAGGAGGCGAAACAAAAGCTGGACTCTAC
This sequence comes from Polluticaenibacter yanchengensis, assembly GCA_027854065.1. Taxonomy (GTDB): domain Bacteria; phylum Bacteroidota; class Bacteroidia; order Chitinophagales; family Chitinophagaceae; genus Phnomibacter; species Phnomibacter yanchengensis. The sequence goes on from JAQGEF010000031.1 coordinate 34,494, forward strand.
AGAGCAGGACCTTAACCGGATAGAGGACCTGTTGTTCGAGATCAATAACCAGTTGAAATCCCTGGAGAACCAGGCGAAGAAGGCGGAAAAGTATTTCGAGATAAAGAAGGAGTATAAGATAGCGAGTGTGGAACTGGCGAAGGCTTCACTGGAGGGTTTTAATGACCAGTATCGCCACCTGAATGAACAGCAGGTGCTGGAAACGGATAAACGGATAGAGCTGGATGCGCTGGTAAATACGGGTGAGGCGGAACTGGAGCAGCTGAAACTGGCATTTATAGAGGAAGAGAAGGAACTGCAACAATTGCAGCATACCTTTAACGAGATTGTACAGAGTGTAAGGACGAAGGAGAATGAAAAGAATCTTGCGGGCCAGCAGCTGAAATTCTTAATTGAGAAGGAAACGACGTTGAATGACTTCCTTCAAAAAAGCGAAGGCCAGTTAACAAGCCTTGTAGATAGTGCTGCGATCACACAGGATCAGCTTGGTAATGAAAATACTGCTGTGGCTGACCTGAAGGAACAATTGGAATTACTGAAAGACAAACTGGAAGAAAAGCGGCGTATTTATGATGAGAAACGTAAAGACCTGGATGAGGGACGCAGTGAATTACAGGGCTTACAACGCCAGCAGTTTGATATAGAGAAAAAAGTGGCTGTGGCTGATGCGGGTATTCAAAACTACCGCAGAAGTATTGTGCAATTGCAGGAAGAGCAGGAGCAACGCCAACAGAATATACAGAGGGCCGGGGGGGAGAAGGAAGAACTGGAAGCGCAGTTGGGTGATAAGAAATCGGACCTGGAAAACATACAAAAGCATCACGATAACGCGAAATCGCAGATAGTAACGGCACAGGAAGACCTGGATAAGCTGAAGAATAAACTATTTGAGGAAAACAGGAAATTTGACCAGAAACGTAACGAGTACGAACTTTTGAAAAGCCTGATAGATAATATGGAGGGCTACCCGGAAAGTGTGAAGTTCCTGCATAAAAACGCTAACTGGAACTACAATGCGCCTATTTTAAGCGATATTATTTATGTGAATGAACAGTACCGTGCTGCTGTGGAGAATGTGCTGGAGCCTTACCTGAATTATTATGTGGTGAGTGACCTGACGGAGGGTATGAAAGCGGTGAACCTGCTGGAAGCTAACCAGAAGGGGAAGGCCAATTTCTTTTTGCTGGACCAGATCAATTCTTTTGCGGAAGCGGAGAGCCGAAATGCGGATACGAACCACGGGTTATTTATGCCGGGGGTAAAGCCGGCGATGGAAGTGATAGAGGTGGATGCGCGCTACCGTAACCTGGCGATGCATTTACTGGGTAATGTGTTTATTGCGGAAGATAATGCGGTGATAGATCATAATACCGGGCATACGATACTGGAGAAGTCGGGTAAGTTTGTAAAAGGTAAATATAGTTTGACCGGTGGTAGTGTGGGCTTATTTGAAGGTAAAAAAATAGGCCGGGCGAAGAACCTGGAAAAACTTCTGAACGCGATCCAAAAACAGGAGAAGGTTATAGATGAACTGAAAACGGCGATCAATAAAAAGCAGGGTGATATAGTAAAGCTGAATGAGCAATTGCGTGATAAAGAGATCAAGCTGACGGAACAGGAAATCCTGCAACTGACGAATGCTGTTTTTGCAGCACAGAACAGAATGGAGAACCTGGTGGCGCAACAAAACAGTGCAGCGGCCAAGCTTGCGGCTTTTGAAGAGGCGCTGGCGCAGCAACAGGACGCTATAGCTGAAGAACGTGAATTATTTGAAAATATCAGCGCTAAAGTAAAAGAGGCGCTGGCTAATATAGAGGAGAAGAATCAAAGTTATAAGCTGACGGAGCAGGATTACCAGCAAAGTGCGGGGGCTTATAATGAGGGCAATATTAATCTTACGCGCCAGCAAAGTAAGGTGACGGCCCTGAAACAGGAGCTGACTTTTAAAGAACAGCAGGTGATTAACCTGAAAAAACAGATTGAAGAAAGTACGGACCAGTTGGGCGCTGCCGGTGAACAGATCATTACTAACCGGGAGCAATTAAAACAGGCGGAACAGCAGCTGACGGACCTGATGAAGCAGCGGGAATTGGAAGAAATACATCTGAACAAAGTGGACCAGGCTTATTATAACAAGCGCAACCTGATAGCTGAAAAGGAAAGCGATGTGCGTATGAAGACGAAGAGCCGTGAAATAGCTGACCAGTTGCTGAACGAAATTAAAGACAACCTGAACCAGTTGAAACTGCAACTGGCCGGGATGAAGGAACGCCTGGACGTAGAATTTAAAGTGAACCTGGACGATATTATAGACCAGCCCAGGGAGACGGAAAGCAGCCAGGAAGAATTGCTGGCAAGCGTGGAGCGTATGAAAAAACGGATTGAAAACCTAGGCGACGTGAACCCTACGGCTATAGAGGCTTACCAGGAAATGAAAAAGCGTTATGAGTTTATACTGGAGCAGAAAAATGACCTGGTAACGGCTAAAGAGAGTTTATTGCAGACAATACAGGAGGTGGAAGCGACAGCGAACAAACAGTTCCTTGATACTTTTAACCAGGTGCGTGAAAATTTCCAGCGGGTGTTTAAATCCTTATTTACAGAGGAAGATACTGCTGATATGGTCCTTGAAAACCCGGATAATCTTGCGGAAACGGGTATTGATATTATTGCGAAGCCAAAGGGGAAACGCCCGAGCAGCATTACGCAGTTGAGCGGTGGTGAGAAGACATTGACCGCAACGGCGTTACTGTTCTCTATTTACCTGATTAAACCGGCACCTTTCTGTATCCTGGACGAGGTGGATGCACCTCTTGATGATGCCAACGTTGGCAAATTTACCAATATGATCAAGCAGTTCAGCGAAAACAGCCAGTTCATTATTGTAACGCACAATAAGCAAACAATGAGCACGGTAGATGTTATTTATGGTGTGACCATGCAAGAAGCCGGCGTGAGTAAACTGGTACCGGTAGATTTCAGGAGTTTGAATTAACCGGTCTTATTACACCTATACTATATGACGTTGCCGGCACTAAGCCCGGCAACGTTTTTTATGCGTGTGTCTTTACAAATGGATGGCGGGATTTTTTGGGGCTATGATCTTTTGTACTTCTATCGGACTTTGGTCCGGCGTGCTTATGGCTTGTCTACGCCCGGTGCTCCTGCGTCGCCACCAACTTATGCCACAGCCTTTTATCATTTGAAATCTCTATCAACTTGGATCGGCTATTAAAGCAGAGTGACCGATAATTAAATGCTTGTTTAAATATTGATAACTCTGTATAATATAAGAATCATTCAACAACCGATATCGCTCATAAAAACATTGTAGATCAGCGGTAAATATATAGTATATATATTTAATGTAATTCGTTACATACGATGCACACCCAAAAGGTATTGATAAACAAATAGTAATATCCAAAACGCACGTTAAGCTAACGAGATGAGCTGTTTTATAAAAAAATATCACAATATAAATGCATTTATTTCCCCTGAGCGGTTCTGAAATGGATTAAGAATGGTTTTAAAGGATAGCCCTTTTCGCTCATGAATCTGTTGGTAGCTAAACTCTGGTATTCCTTACCCGGTTCCAGTTTCACCTTAAAGCTAAAGCGTTTTTTATCTTCAGAAAAGCCAATGATTTCCTGCACCTTTAAAACATTATTTTCTCCCAGCGGGCCAAAGTCAAATCCTCTGACTTTAATGTCCATCGGTTCAGAAAAAAATAAAGTAACGATTTCCGTGTCAGGATTTACAAGGTTTTGGTCATTAAACGCCGGTTCGACTTTTAGCACGGTTGGCCTGTTCTTCTCAAATTCCATATATAACTGCTCCAGCGGTTTAGACAGGTAATGAGATTCATTCACCACTAAAGCCACTTCCGCCTCATCAGTATAATCCAGTTCTATCAGTTGTTTAATCGCTGCTTTTTTATCTGCAGCCTGCCGGTAAAACCGTTGAGCAATTTCATAACCCACGGAATAGCCCATATCCCTGAATCCAAATATTTGATTACTGCTCCATAACCAATGGTATGTTCTGCCCGTAATAAAAATATCTTCTTCAAATTGATTCCTTACCTTTTCATAGTTGTCAGCGCCAAACCTGATGGCTGGCGCATACGAAGGCTTATTGATAGCAAATGTTGATACAAATTCCGCAATACCTTCATACAGGCAATAGGAAAGAAGATTATCTACAGGCAAGTTTTGTTGCGTATGCACGTACTCATGAGTACATAGCAAACCAATATCGTTTATAGGCGTGTTTTGCCGGTTAAACTCTTTTACATGCTGGGGAACATTATCAATATTAACAGTTTTATCCGATAAAGCCATTTCCGTACCAATTAAAACCATATCGTTTTTAATAGTACCGTTTGTTCTGAAAACACCTACACCGAAATAAATATCCGAAAGCCTCAACGGCGGATAAAGTGCTTTTAACTTTGCAATATTACTGCGGATCTCTTTTTCAAAAGACCTGGCTTTAAGAGTATTCTTCCTGATACTGCTCCAGAATGCCGGGTAGTTATTGATAGCGTTCCTGTATTGTTCAGGCTGGTAATTCCTCACTTCAAACAAAGCCTGTTGCCCTTTTGAAGCTTTATCAATAAACCAGGTTTTAAACAGGCTGGCTTGTAAAGCAGAGTCCTTAACGCCCGAAACCTTATCATAAGCCTTCCAGAAATAATCAACATCGGTAGTAATAATTCGTTGACTTTGGCAAAAAGAAGCACTAACAAGACCAATGGCTAAAAACAAAGATGATTTCAGTATCATATATTAACGGATAAAGTACAATGAATATCTTTAACGCATCCCATTTTATTTTATTATCCCGCCGGCAATTTATGCCTCCAGAAACACTTGCAGCGCAGCCACTTTGTCCAATGCCAACTGGTGCTTCAAAGCGTCTAACCCGTTAAACTTTTGTTCATGTCTTAATAATTGATGCACTGTTATCCTGATTGGCGCATCATAAATATCCTCGTTAAAATCAAAAATATTCACTTCAATCGTTCTATTCGTACCATCCACAGTCGGGCGGACACCAATGTTCATCATCCCTTTATAAATGCTGCCAGGAAAAGCTTTTTTGCCAGGTACCAGGCAATGGGCCATTTCTATCGTTACTGCATAAACACCGTTTCCGGGCACCAGTTTATCTCCGTCCTGGATCCTGATATTCGCAGTAGGATAACCGATCGTTCTGCCCAGTTGGTTGCCTTTGATCACCGTACCTTCAAAATAAAAAGCATAGCCAAGAAGATAATTAGCTTCATCTATATTCCCTTCAGCCGTAAGTTTCCTGATAAGTGTGCTGCTGATATTGTTATTGTGTAAAATTTCAGCAGGAATTTCTTTTAAGCAATAACCAAATTGCTCTTTGTAAGATTCCAGAAGCTGAAAATTACCGGTCCTGCCTTTACCAAAACGATGATCGTAACCAATTACAATAGTATGAGGGCGGAATCGCTCTACCAGGAAATTCCTGATATAAGCTTCCGCAGTCTGGTTCGCAAATTCAGCAGTAAAAGGTACCACCACCACATGATCGATACCGGTTTTCGCAATGCGCTCCAGGCGCTCATCCAGCGTGTTGATCAGTTTTATAGGCTGATTATTGAAATTACCTACAATTAACCTGGGATGCGGATGAAAGGTTACAAGCACTGCCTCCCCGTTATTTTCCCTGGCATGCGCTACTAACTGATGTAAAATTTGCTGATGACCGGTATGGACACCGTCGAAAGTGCCAATTGTAACAATTGCGTTTTTAAAAGCCGGTAGCTGTTCTAGTTGATAATGTACTTGCATAAACCTGCACAAATGTACAATATTATGCAGAAAGTAATAAGTGGGAAAGGCCGGAGCATTTTATGTTCACTAAGCCAGACCGTTTTTAAAATTATAGGGAATAAAAAATAATTATTTACTGAACCGTTGACAGATGAACGGCTACCGGATAGTAGCAATGCAGTACAAGAGAGTGACACAACGATGCTTAATAGTAGTACAAGTGATGGCCCGATAATAAAAACAATGGGCTCAATAAAATATTGCCTGGTATTGTGCCGTTAACTTTCGTAATCTTATTGCTTTCGAGAGATCATGCAAAATACCGCTGTATTTTTATTTAATATTGGTTTATAAATATTTAAATATGTTGTTTAGAATTATTTATTTAAGAATGATCTAAGTTCAATCATTTAAAAGAAAGACGGTTTTGATGGTTGCTATTATATTTTGACAATTTTTTAGTTTATGAAATACCTTTATTTAAGATACATTTGCCATCATTCAGTTTTTAACTTGTATCCTACATGAAATATAACTTTAACAGCGGCCCGAGTATTCTACCCCAAACAGTTTATGAGCAAGCTTCTCAAGCTATTTTAGACTACAATAATACCGGGTTGTCAATTTTGGAAATAGGGCACAGAACGCCGATTTTCGAAGGAATTTTAGATGAAGCCAGCCAATTAGCCAGGGAATTGATGGGATTAAGCAATGACTATGAGATCCTGTTTTTACATGGCGGGGCTACTACACAGTTTTTACAGATTCCCTACAACTTTTTAGGCGCAAGCGAAACCGCAGCCTATTTAGATTGCGGTACATGGGGTACTAAAGCCATAAAAGAAGCCAAAGCGTTTGGTACTGTTCATTTATTAGGTACATCAAAAGATAAAAACTATTCCTACATTCCAAAAGGCTATACCATTCCAGATGGCATCAAATATATTCATATTACCAGCAATAATACCATTGAAGGCACCCAGCAGAATAGCTGGCCGGAAAAAAACGGTGCTTACCTGGTAGCAGATATGAGCAGCGATATCTTAAGCCGCCAGATGGATTTTAATAATTTTGACCTTATTTATGCCGGCGCTCAAAAGAATATCGGGGCCGCAGGCGTAACGTTTGTGGCTGTAAAAAAAGACATTATCAGTGCTACCGTTCCGGACAGGCACATACCTTCCATGCTGGATTACAGGAAGCACATCGATAATGGTAGTATGCTAAATACACCGCCGGTTTTTGCAGTTTATGTTTGTTTGCTTACATTGCGTTGGTTAAAGGCGTTGGGAGGATTACAGGCCATTGAACCAGTTAACAACCAAAAGGCAAAACTGCTTTATGATACATTAGATACTTTACCGGTTTTTACCCCTACAGTGGCTTTGGAAGACCGGAGTGTAATGAACGTGGTTTGGATAATGGAAAATAAAACATTAGAAGATGCCTTCTTAGCTACCTGCAAAGAAGCCGGTATGGTTGGCATTAAAGGGCATCGTTCAGTAGGAGGTTTCAGAGCATCATTGTACAATGCTTTGCCATTAAGCAGCGTGCAGGCTTTAACCGATCTAATGACGGACTTTGCTAAAAAGAATGGCTAACAGAATATAGAATTAATTAAAGATTTATGATAACTATAAAACCATTTAAGGCATTAAGGCCAAGTGCGCAGTTTGCTACGCATGTGGCCAGTTTGCCTTATGATGTAATGAACCGTGCGGAAGCAAAGCAACAAGTGCAGGGCAATCCTCATAGTTTTTTACATATTACACGCAGCGAGATTAACTTACCGGAATCTACAGATGCTTACGACGAATCTGTATATAAATCCGCTGCGGAAAACCTGCGCTCATTTATCAGTCGTGGTGTGTTGTTCCAGGAGAATAAAGACTGTTACTACATCTACAGGTTAATCATGAACGGCCGAAGTCAAAGTGGTCTCGTTTGTGTGTCATCGGTAGAAGATTATAACAATGGGCTGATAAAAAAACATGAGTTTACAAGACCTGTTAAAGAGAATGACAGGATCAACCATATTTATCATACCAAAGCGCAAACCGGTAACGTATTTTTAGCTTATAAAAATGTGGACGTTATTGATACCATTATCAGTAACTGGCAGGAAAGCCGTTCCCCGATTTATGATTTTACAGCACCGGATGGCATTCAGCACAGTGTTTGGGTAGTGAATACAGACGAGGTGGTGGCACAGATCACCGAAGCTTTTGCAGCCAATGTACCAGCTACTTATATTGCAGACGGACATCACAGGGCGGCCAGCGCCGCCAAGTCCCGTCAACGCTTTGCCGAGAACAACCAGGAGGTTAATGCAGACTTTTTCCTGACCACTTTATTTCCTTCCAACCAACTGCATATTATGGATTATAACCGTGTAGTAAAGGATTTAAATGGCCATACAACCACACAGGTTTTGGAAAAACTCAATGAACAGTTCACCGTTTCCCTGGTTGGTAAAGACGTTTTTAAACCGGAGCAGATTCATGAATTTGGCATGTACCTGGATGGTAACTGGTATAAACTGGTATCGAAAGATAACACCTACAACACCGATCCGATAGGCGTATTGGATGTTACTATTTTGCAGGATAATATACTGGAACCGGTCTTTGGTATTAAGGACCAGCGCACAGATAGCCGGATAGATTTTGTTGGTGGTATCCGCGGGTTGCAGGAGCTGGCAGACAGGGTGGATAGTGGTGATATGGCTGTTGCTTTCAGCCTTTACCCCGTAAGCATTCAGCAGTTATTCGATATTTCGGATAGTGGCAATGTGATGCCTCCGAAAAGTACCTGGTTCGAGCCTAAATTAAGAGATGGACTATTGACGCATTTAATTCAATAAATTAAATGATTATAGAAAATGCCGGATGCCGCAGGTGTCCGGCATTTTTATTTGGGGCTGTCATCACCAGTTCATCATTAAGCATTTGTCCGGCGTACTGCAGGGTAACGTACTCGCCGGAATAATCATCAGGAAATGGCGGCTTAAGGGCTCGTACCGGGCGCAATGCGCGCCCGCCTGCTGTCCACCGCAGCCATTCAGCATTTTAGCATTAATCACCTGATAAAACCAGTTTGAATCGTCCTAAAATAAGTTGACGGATATACAAATATTAATTAGTTCCCTGATAAAGTAAAAATTTATCAGGGATT
>JAQGEF010000032.1 GCA_027854065.1 Polluticaenibacter yanchengensis
CGTTAATTTCGAAGTCTTTTTGTAATTTGTCAAATATGTTTTTTGCTTTTTCTGAACCTTTGTAGAGTTTTATGTCGCCTTTGAATTTGTATTTATTTTCTACAATGTCAAAAAGTGTATAATCGAAAGTATTAAATTTTGTTTCATAATTTTCGTCAATCCAAAGTCCATTGGATGAGATGAAATGGAAGACTTTATGTGGATAATTGTCAAGTGTCAAACTGCATAAAGGATAAAATATTCCTTTAAGAATTTCGTCAGTAAAAACTTTGTCAAAGTTTGGATATAGGTCTATTTTCATTTGTCTGTGCGTTTGTTTTAAAATTACGGCTAACTCTCAAATATATGAAACTAATATATACAAGAAAAAAATACATATGAAGTAAATATTCTCATTATGAGTTAGTTATATGATTTTTTTAATTCGGTTTTTGTATTTTTAATTTTTAAACAATACAAAAAAAACGAATTAAAAATAAAATATATAAAATACATACAAATCATCAAAAATTTACACGTGGCATAAAAACAAAAAAGCTGTAAAACCCTCCGGTAGTACAGCTTTTTATTATTCTTGTAAAAATACTAATCCCCTGAAAACAATGCCGCATCAAAACTATATCACTCTATTGATGCGGAGACACTGTTTTCAACAAGGATAACGGTTAACTATTATTGCAGCAGCCTTTATTGTAAACTGAATGATTACTATACTTTTCTTCCGATACAGAATAGCCGGTTTTCTCTATAGCACTGACTACTTCTTTTCTCTGGCTCTCCAAATCAAAAGATACAGTTAGTGCACCCGCTTCAACATTTTCTATTTGTACACCTTCTATTTCTTGTACAGCGTTGTTTACCCTCATCTGGCAGTGTGTACTCTTCATATTCGGCACGCTGATAGTTAATTGCTTCATTTTTTTAAGTTTTATTTTTACAAAATTAGATCAGTTATTAAGCTGTTTTTTTGCAGTATTAATGGTTTAAGTTGTAATATTTTATTATTTGGGTGATTTAATACCAGCCGCAGCAATAATAGCGGCGATAATACATACAATAGCTGCAGCAAAAAATGCCGTCTGGAAGCCAGAGTTCAATGCGGTTACTTCTACCGCACCCGTCATTTTTACCGTATTCGTTTTGGCAGCGGAAATGGCTACGATAATAGCTAAGCCCAATGCAGATCCCACCTGGTAACTGGTATTTACCAGGCCGGATGCCAGTCCCATTTCCTCAGGGGGCGCACTAGCCGTTGCCGCAATGGTTCCCGGAATATAAGTAAGCGACATACCCACTGCAGCCAGTAAGGAGGCTGGCAGTACATCAGTTACAAACGTTCCGTCCACCGGAACTCTGCTGAACAGGAATAATGAAACAGCCAGTACTATCAGGCCTGTTATCATATTCGATTTAAAGCCAAACCTCCCAACGAGCTTACCTGTAGCCCCCACCATCAGTAACATAATAGCAATCGTCATGGGCAAGAGGGCCAGCCCGCTATTGAAAGCCGAGTAATGAAGTGTTTGCTGAAGATACAGGTTAAGGAAAAACCATAAGGGAATCCAGGCTGCGGCCAGCAGGATCATTACAATATTTCCATAGGAAAGATTCGCCACTTTGAAAATGTGCAGAGGCATCAGCGGATGTTTTTTATACTTCTGGCTGAAGTAGAAAGCAACCAGCAATGCGATGGAAATAAACAGCATACCGATGGTTTCAAACGACACCCAGCCTGCAATTTCAGCCGATACAATGGCATATACCATCATCACCAGGGCAACAGTAACCAGTATAGCACCTACCACATCTACTTTCCCTTTTTGCGTCATTCCTTTTATCAGTAAGGGTTTACTGCGTACCAGCACCAAAAGCCCTATGGGAATATTGATCAGGAATATCCAGTGCCAGGAAAGCCATTCTGTAATGGCTCCTCCCAGAAAAACTCCGGCAGAACCGCCTGCCGCCGCAGAAGCTCCCCAAAATCCCAATGCCTTATTCAGTTCTTTGGGGTCGGAAAACATCGTAAAGACCAGCATCAGCGATGAGGGCGCAATGAAAGCCGAACCCAGTCCCTGTAATGCTCTCCCGGTATTAAGCACGGAATCTGACCAGGCAAGTCCGGCAAGCAGTGAGGCTGCAGTAAGGATCGTGAATCCCCACATAAAAATTTTGCGCGCCCCGAAGAGGTCGGACAAACGGCCTCCCAGCATTAAAAAGCCTCCAAAAAGGATCACATAGGCATTAAAGATCCATTGCATCCCGGATTGGGTATAGCCAAGGTCTGCTTTGATGGCTGATAAAGCGACACCAATGATGGAGGTATCCATTATCACCACAAATTCCGCAGTACAGAGTAATATAAGAGCTGTCCAGCGTTTGCCATATAAAGCAGGAGGTGTTGTTGTGTTCATTGAATTATTTTTTATTGAATGGATAATTGTTTTTTATTACATTAAAGTTCAAGCATGCCTAGTGCATTTTTCAGCTCTGCATCCAGCAGCTTAAGATTATAGACAGACTGCAGATAGCTGATTTTGGCTTGTGTTAGCGCTAGCTCAGCATCTGTAAGTTCCAGCCGTGAACTCCAGCCATTCTTAAAGCGGTCCTCCATCATACGATGACTTAGTTCGGCAGATTCTACAGTGGTTTTTTGAACATTTAATTGTCTCAGGCCTTCTTCCCACCTGCTCAGGATGCCTGCCAGTTGCGTTTTTACCTCATCTTTAAGATCATTCAGACGTATAACTTCCTGGTCTGTTTTTATCTTAGCCTGTGTTGTACGAGATCTGGTACGGTTTCCGTCAAAAATCGGAACAGCAAATTGGATTCCCACAAAAGACGTTCTTGGCCAGGTGTTCAGTTTGAAATCATCTTCCTGCGCCTGGATCTGGTATTGACCTATAAGGGATAATCTGGGCATCAGTCCGGCACGGGTTGCTTCCGTTTTTTTCTGTTGGAGGTTAATGACGAGCTGCTGAATATTCAGGTCTTTGCGGTTTTCAGCAGCTATTTTCAGTGCTTCATCCAGAGAGCTGAATGCTGATCGTTCTGTTACCAGATCAAATTCAAGTTTGTCGGTCAGTGCAATCCGTTCTTTTTTTTCCATTCCAATCAGCCTCTTCAACTCCAGTTCCGATACTTCAATGTTATTTTTCAGGTAGGATACAGCCGATTTAAGGTTGGCTACTGCAATAAAATTGCTTAAAGTATCCGCTTTAATGGCTTTCCCTTGCCTAAGTAACAATCTACTATCTTGTAACGCTCTGGTATTGCGTTTCAGGCTTTGGTCAAAAAGCTCAGTCTGTTCATTCAGCAGCAGCATATTCAGGTAAAGAACAGTTATCTTATAGGCTATTTTTCGTTGCTGGTCTATGGATCGTTCTTTTTCGATTTCCTCACTGATTTTGTTCACGCCTAACTGGCGGTGTATAGAAGGATCAATAATAGGTTGATATAAGGAAACAAACCCATTCAGCGCATTTTTACCGCCTACTGATACGGCTTCCACTGCTTTATTGCTGTTTACAAAAGATCCGGGCATAAATATCACCTGGCGGTCGAAATAACGGATATAGGAGGCTCCGGCCGAAATATTCGGGAGGTAACCATTGCGGGTTTCCCTGGTCTGCTCTGCAGTATAAATCTCTTCCAATGCCTGTGCCTGTATCTGTTTGTTCCCTTTCTTAGCCATTGTCAATGCCTCGGAAAGCGAAAGCATGGTTTGTTGTGCTTTAAGGGAGACATTGCCCACCATCAACAGCAATCCGGTAATGATGATCAATAATATATTTTTCATTTTCAATGGTTTTTCGGATGAATAATTACGAAATCTTCTTCTATCACTTCCTGACTATGCTTATTACTGGACAAATAGGAATATACAGCTGGAATAATGAACAGGGTCAGTATGCCTGAAAATACCAGTCCTCCGGCAATTACAATCCCTAAGGACTGCCTACTGTTGGGCGTAAGGGCAATTGGTAGTGCGCCAAATATCATGGCCAGCGAAGTCATCAGTATAGGACGGAAACGTTGCTCGGCAGCGTGTATGGCCGCATCAAACTTAGAAAATCCCTGGTCTTTAAGATGGTTGGCAAACTCTACGATTAATATCCCGTTTTTAGTGATCAGACCTACAAGTGTAATGATGCCTATCTGACTGAAGACATTCAGACTTTGCCCAAACCAGGAAAGACTGAGGACAGCGCCGGTTACAGCCATTGGCACCGTGAGCATGATGGTAAGCGGATCTCTTAAACTTTCAAACTGGGCGGCAAGGATCATATAGATGAGCACCAGTGCAAGGATCAGGGTAAACATAATATTGCCCTGGCTTTCTTTATAGTCTCTGGACTGCCCGGCCAGTGAACTTTTGAAGTTGTCGCCTAAAACTTTTTTCTTGATCTGCTCTATCTCTTCTATACCCTCTGCAAGGCTTACTCCCGGAGCAGTGGCTGCCGAAATGGTAGCTGAAGTGTACTGGTCGTATCGGTATATAGCTGCGGGACTCACCGCTTCTTCTTTGGTAATAAGGTTACCCAGGGGAATCATTTGCCCTGTTGCGGAACGTACATAGATGGAATTAAGGTCACTGGCATCATTTCTCATTTTTCGCTCCAGCTGTCCGATGACTTCATACTGCCTGTCGTTGCGCAGGAAATAGCCATAACGCTGTCCCGATAAGGAAAGCTGTAAAGTACGTGCCACTTCTTCCATCGAAACACCCATTAAGGCAGCTTTTTCTCGGTCAATATTGATTTTTACTTCTGGCTTATTTATTTTCAGGTCAGCATCTACAAACATCAGTTTTTTACTTTGCCGGGCAGCTGCCAAAAACTTTGGTAATACAACAGTAAGGCTGTCCAGATTGGGGGATTGTAATACAAATTGTACAGGCATTCCACCTCCGTAACGGGTACCGATGGTAGGCGGGAGATATGGAAATAGCAGGAATCCACGGAACTGGCTGGAAGCGGCACCGTATTGGTTGTACAGGTCTTGTACAGAGGCTTTTCTTTCTTTCGGTTCTTTCAGGTAAATACTCTGAACGGCAACATTTACAGGTGCCGGTGCAGGAATAAAGGAAATGGCTACCATTGAATAGGTCTGGTAAAGACCATCTGTATTATCGTTGACGTATTTACCCACTTCAATCATATTTTTTTTCATATAATCAAAAGAGACCCCCTCCGGCGCAATGGCAATAAGGTTCATATTAGAGCGGTCTTCCACTGGAGCCAGTTCGGAAGGAAGACTCTTGCCTACAAAATAGATTAATAAAGTAGTTCCTGCCAGGAAAATCCACGCCATCCATCTTACTTTCATAAAGGCTTTCAGTATTTTAAAATAACCCTTATTGAGCCATACAAAAAAAGGCTCTGAAACCCTGTAAAACCAGCTTGGCTTTTCTTTCTTTTTAAGGAAATAAGCACTTAGCATCGGCGTCAGGGTTAATGCAACAAATGCCGAAACTAACACTGAGCCGGACACCACGATGGCAAACTCCTTAAATAACTGGCCACTGATACCACCCATAAAAACAATGGGCAGGAATACGGCAGCTAGGGTAATGGTGGTAGAAATAACCGCAAAATAAATTTCCCTGGATCCTTTGAATGCTGCCTGTATAGGCAACATACCTTCTTCTATTTTTTTATAAATATTTTCCAGAACCACAATAGCATCATCTACTACCAGACCTATCGCAAGTACAAGACCCAGTAATGTGAGCACATTGATGGAAAATCCGGCGACATACATAATGAAGAATGCCGAAAGAATAGAAACAGGAATCGCTATTACTGGAATAATGGTAGAGCGCCAGTCACGCAGGAACAGGAAGATAATGAGCACCACCAGTCCAAAGGCAATAAACAAAGTTTCCTCCACTTCCTTAATGGATTCTCTCACCGATTTGGTAAAGTCGAAGCCTACAATAAGACGGTATTCAGAAGGGATTTCCTTACGAAGTTGTTCCAGTCGTTTGTAAAATTCATCTACCACCTGTATAGCGTTGGCACCCCGCTGTATCTGCACCGCAACACCTACGCCTACACGGTTAAGGTTGCCGGTTTCGTTGATGATGGCAGTACGTTCATTCTCTTCGCCCAGCTCCGCAGTTCCTACATCCTTCAAACGGATAACGGTATTATCTACCTGTTTAATCAGCATTTCCTGGAACTCTTCAGCCCTGGTCAATCTGCCCAGCGTGCGGATGCTCAACTCCGTTTGGCTACCTTCCAAACGTCCTGAAGGCAGGTCGATGTTCTCGCGCAGCAGTGCCCTGCGGATATCTTCCGGCGTAAGGTTGTAAGCGGCAAGTTTAACAGGATCGAAACGCAGGCGCATGGCATATTTATGTTCCCCTACAATGGCTACATTGTTGATGCCCGGTATAGACTGCATCCTGTCTTTAATGGTAGTAGAAGCCAGGTGGCTCACTTCTTTAATATCGCGGGTGTCACTTTCTACTTCCAGGAAAGCCACAAGGTTATCGGCCGAGGAGGCTTTTTGCACAATAGGCGGATCTACATCGGCGGGCAACTGTTTTCTCGATTTGGAAACTTTGTCCCGCACATCGTTCAGGGCATCTTCCAGGTCTATATCCCTGTTAAATTCTACTGAAATAACGCTCACCTGCTCCCTCGACTCCGAAGAAATGGTACGGATACCGCTTGCCTCTGCAATGGATTCTTCCATCGGCCGGGTGAGCTTGGATGCGATAACATCGGGACTTGCTCCCGGGTAAAAAGTGATGACGGAAATGACTGGCGGCTCGGTAAGTGGAAATTCCCGGATGCCGAGTTCCTTCCATCCTACGATCCCGAGGAGAACAATCAGCAGGGAGAATACGCCTGCTAATACAGGTTTTTTTATACTTAAATCTGAAATACTCATTTTTGCTGAAATTTTATTGAATTATTTAACCGGAACCGGGGCTACAGGCATTCCATCGCCCAGGCGAAGGATGTTCGAGATAATGACGCTATCGCCGGAGGCAATGCCCTTGGTGATAGTAACATGGCTTTCCGTACGGTTGCCGGTACTGACAGGTACCGCTTTTGCCAGCCCGTCTTTTATAACGAAGGCGCTGTAACCTTCCAGCCCGGGAACAAGTGCTTCCGAAGGCAGTTGCACACCCGTAGCCTCTTTGGCTCCTGTATTGAAAAGTACTTTTACAGAAAGTCCGCTTCTCAAAATCCCGTTATCGTTACCCGATAGAGCCTGCACCGACAGGCTTCTTCCGCCGGCATCAAGGCCCGGTTCTGTAGCAATGATTGTAGCTGTATATTCCTTGTTCGAGAGTACCGTGAAAAACTTTATTTTATTGCCTTGCTGAACATAAGGCAGGTATTTTTCAGGAACAGAAAAACTGATCTTGACGCTACCCTGGTCTTGCAGTGTAACAAGTGTTGCTCCTGGCGATATATATGCACCTACCTGTAATTTTGTAATGCCTATTTTTCCTGAAAACGGCGCCCTAATCACAGTTTTTTCCAGTTCTGCATGCAGGAGTTCATGCTGTGCTTCCAGGCTGTTCAGTTGCATGTCCGCTTCATCGTATTCCTGCTGGTTAACCGTTTCTGTTTTCAGTAGATTAGCTAGACGTTCTTTGGTCAGTTGTGCCAGTCTTATCTGTGCGGTTACTTGTTTTAACCGGGAACGGATCTCCGTATCATTCAGCTTATACAATACTGCACCTTGTTTTACGTAGCTGCCGTCTTTAAATGCTATTTGCGTTATTTTTTGTGCCAGTTCCCCTGCTATAGCTACTTCCCTGTATGGCTCAATAGTTCCTACGAGCGCTTCTTCCAGGTTGAGGGCCTCCAGCCGTGCCACAATAATGTCCACCGGTAATTTATTGTCGGCCGGTGCAGCTGTCGGTGTTTGTTTGACGTTACTGCCACATGCCGCTGAAAAAAGACTAAATAGCAAAATAATGATAGCCGGCTTTTGCAACGCAGATAATGTATATAACATAGTTTTTAATTTATAATGATACAATCAACAATAATTTACCGGCAAATCTACCATGTACTACCAGCCTGCCTTTTACACAATTTACTTTGCGTTTTGTAACATTTTATATTCGATGCATTAACAAAAAGGGAATAAAGTTTATAGCTATATTGGACAGTGATTGGAATCCATATTACGATTGATCATTTTTTGAAAAAAAAACTGCTTTTATTAACCGGGTAACCATTAAGAAACATAAGTTAAATCCTGTATTTACTTAATGTATATTCTATGACAGCACAAAAAGCCAAAATCATAATTGATTATTTATTTGTGCGTTCCCCTGTCGGGTCGGGCTTTACGTTCCAATCTTTTGTTCGTACCTCACAAAAGGATTTCCACTACAATCCCTAACGCGGTAAAGAAATCTCTTGCCAAAGAAGCGTGGGAAATCACTTTTATCAAATATGTTGTAACGTTAAGTTGAGGAGAGGATATTAGATAGCTGTTTTGAGTAAATTCCGTAATCTCACAGTGGATGATGTAAACGAAGATGCAATCAAAATTTATCTGCAACAAAAGTGAGAGTTCTTATTTTTAAATCCATATTTGGATTTTTTTATTATTTTAACGGACGGACTTACTACCTTTGCGTAAGATTGCTATTGCCAGTATGGTATAGTCATGATTAAAGTATGGAATGATAAGGATTGAATAACCTTTGAATGATAAAAAATAACCTTTTAAACAGATAAATAAACAAATGAATTTATTAAAGTACTTTCCCACATAGTATCAATAACATCAATTAATAGAAGTTGCTAAACAAATTTAAAAATAGATAAGTTCTTTACGATAGTATATTATTTGCAATGTAGTAAGTAATGAACATCTCAATTGACGAATGCAATGATACACTTAAAACAAAACCAGAATTGATTTAATAATTTAAGAAAACATTTCATGTAAGGAATATAGAGAATGAGTTATGACTAAAATTGTTTGTCTCTTAACAAATTATTCTCTTGTAAAATGTTGAATTTCTAAATCAAAATAAAAGCCCTTAGCAAAATTAATTAGATATTATATTTATTTACATGTTATTTATTATTAATGAATTAAGGCATGCAGGAATGTGTTTACATTACAATGACGAACATTATTGGTAATGAACATGTAGAATATTGTGCATGGCGTTCATGATTTTTAATTGTATATTAAAAATTACCTGCTGGTATGGTAAAAGATTATTTAATAACGGGAAGATTAAACGTTAACTAAAGTATTTATGTCTAATGATGTGTACATACTATTGAAATGTATTTGAATCATTAATCCGGACAATAATTCAGCTATTTTGAGTCAATGTATCAACGATACTAAAATGAATAAATTTAAACAACAAAAATTATGAAAACAAGATTACTAATGTTAATGATGGTTTTAAGTACGATCAGTTTTGCTCAAAAAACGATCACAATGATGATAAAGGAAAATACAGTTCCTTGTGTAGGTGTAGGACCTATGGATTGTATGCAGGTAAAAGAGGGCAAAGCCAAAACCTGGAGCAATTTTTACAGTTCGATAGAAGGCTTTAAGTACGAACCAGGGTATCAGTATAAACTAAGTGTAATAAAAACCAAGAGAACTGGGAATATTCCTGCAGATGCCTCCACCTATACCTACCGTCTTAAAAAGCTGCTTTCAAAAAAGAAAGTAAAAGTTCCGGTTGCTACATATTTAAATAAAAAAATGATACTTACCCAAATTAACGGTAAAGATGTTACAGATGGCAAAGTGTACATGACGCTGGACAATACTACTCATCAAATGTTTGGTAAAAGCGGCTGTAACAGGTTTAATGCCTCTTATAAATTGTCCGGCAACAATATAGAAATAAATCCAATGATGGGTACATTAATGGCCTGTGATCCTGAAAGTATGAAGCTGGAGCAGGATTTTACGGCCACAATAGATAAGAAGGAATTTGAAATTCATACCACTGGAAATACTGTACATTTTAAAGACATTAAAACTAAAAATGTGGTTCTGAAATTTAATATTCCTACTGAAAGTGAAATCTGGTCATTTATTGATGGTAAAAAATGGAAGCTGATACAGATGGACCATACAGGTATGGACTACGGAAAAGCAATGATCCGGTTCGACGTGAAGTCTAAAAAAGTGAGTGGCAATGGTGGTTGTAATAATTTCTTTGGCTCCTTCACAACTAAAGGCAATGAAATCATTTTCTCAGCATTAGGAAGTACCAAAATGGCTTGTCCGGATGGGAATGCAACAAGTACCGAAATTAAAATGTTAAGTCATTTAAGTAATGCTACCTTAAGATTTGACGTTGCTGAACAAACTCTGAATTTGTATAAAGGAGAGCAGTTGATAATGATGTTCGGACTGGAAAGATAAAATATTAGGGTTACGAAAGAACTGTTTTGATATTTGAAATTATATGAATTATAAATAATTTAAATGTTTTTGAAGCACTTTGGACGATGATTTCAATATAACGAGCACAACAGTCATTTGATTTTATTGAATTTTAATTATAACGGGCCTAATGATTATTTATAATGATAAGGCAAAAAAGAGACGCTGTGAATGCGTGGAATTTGATTGGATATGAGAATTGATTTAAGAAGTGATACATTGACGCTTCCAACAGCTGCAATGAAAGAAGTGATGAACAATGCCCCTTTAGGTGATGATGTATATGGAGAAGACCCTTCGGTAAATAGCCTTGAGGAAAAAGCGGCAACTATGTTTGGCATGCCTGCGGCGTTATTTTGCCCTACAGGTACAATGACAAACCAGTTGGCAATTAAAGTACATACCCGTCCGGGAGATGAAGTAATATGTGATAAACTGTCACATATCTACTTATATGAAGGCGGTGGTATTGCCATGAATGCGTTTTCTTCTGTAAGAACCTTAGAAGGAAATCTTGGCAGGATTACTGCTAAAATGGTAGAAGAAAACATCAATAATGCAGCAGATGTTCATCAGCCTGTTACCAGGATGGTATCTTTAGAAAACACTGTAAATAAAGGAGGAGGAAGCATCTACGATTTTAACGAAATTAAACAAATTAAAGAAGTCTGCACTGCTAATGGTATTATCCTGCATCTGGATGGTGCAAGATTATTCAATGCGTTGGTAGAAACAAATGAAACGCCATTAGATTACGGAAAAACTTTTGATAGTATTTCCATTTGTCTTTCCAAAGGACTAGGCTGTCCTGTAGGTTCTTTATTATTGGGCGAAAAATCATTTATTAACCAGGCAAGACGTTACAAGAAAGCAATGGGCGGTGGCTGGAGACAGGCAGGGGCATTAGCCGCTGCAGGTATTTATGCACTTGATCATCATGTAGATTTATTAAAAGAAGACCATCGGCGTGCGAAAGCAATAGGAGAGATGCTATCCGTAAACTCCTGGGTCGAGAAAGTGTATCCTGTAAACACTAATATTGTTTTGGCACAACTACCTCACAATATTACTTCTGCTGAGTTTGTAGAAAAACTGAAAGAAAAAGATGTACACTGTGTTTCATTTGGTAAGCACCTGGTAAGGTTTGTTACCCATATTGATTTCACTGACGAACAATTGGCAGCACTGAAACCTAGGCTTGATTTTTAATTGCCTTCTTTATTACAGCATAACTAATAGAAGTCTTTTACTACGTTATTGACTAGAGAGGTGTATTATGGTTAGCTATTATCTTTTTTTAGTTTTCAGGGAAAAACCGGCATATTGGATGAACGTGATTTGAATGACAAGTCTGCCATTTTTTTGTTCACAGCTTTCGAGTAAGGTTTTTGAAATAAGCATAAAAATCCCCCATACTTTTTTATGGGGGATTTTTATGCTTATGAACTTTTAGATGTAGCGAATACTATCTCTTTTTAAAGTTTAGCGCCGGTCGTTACTATTAACGAATAAAAGAATGTAATATAGCAATGTCGCTACAGAGCCAATTGCTGCCACTACGTATGTTCTGGCGGCCCATTTGAGTGCATCGGCTGCGCCATCATGTTCCTGAGCCGTGGTCATATTGTTTGCTTCCAACCATTTTAAGGCGCGGTTACTGGCATCATATTCTACCGGCAACGTGATTAGTGTAAAAATTGTAGTGATTGCAAATAATACAATACCTACCAGTAAAATAGTGGGATTGGAACGTCCTGCCAATAAACCCAGGCCTATGAGAATAATCCATTGTGATAATTTACTGCTTATATTGACTAATGGCACCAGTTTGCTGCGTAATTGCAGCATGCTGTAAGCTGTTGCATGCTGTACCGCATGACCGCATTCATGAGCAGCTACTGCTGCAGCGGCTATACTACGGCCCTGGTACACTTCCGGGCTTAGGTTGACGGTTTTATCTGCAGGGTTATAATGGTCAGATAAAAAGCCGGGAGTTGATATTACCTGCACGTCATAAATTCCGTTATCCCTCAGCATTTTCTCTGCTATTTCTTTGCCGCTTAATCCGTTCCTTAATCCTACTTTACTGTACTCAGTAAATTTGCTTTTCAGCCGGTTGCTAACAATTGTTCCTATTAGGAACATTATACCCGCAATGATGTAATATCCTATCATATCCGTAAATCATTTTATTATACCATTATACAATCAAATTTTTAACCATAAATGAATGGTTGCGACATAAAATCAGGATTTAGAAAAAGTGAAAGATATTTTAACAAAAATTAGTCATTTTCTTGTCAGAATGAAAAAACTTTGATTATATAAATGCCAAATTGTCAATTTAGTAGTATTTTTATTTTTTATAAAACGATTTGCCACATTCATCATTTTATTATATTTTTAATTGCTGTGAGTATAAATGATTGATAAAGTCGCTGAAATATATGTTTTCTGGGTTTATATAATGATGCTTTCTGATTGATTTGTATTTTAAAGTGATGACATATTCCTTTCCCGTTTTTTAATGAATAACAGGATTTAATAATAAAATGGTAATATTTTTTTATGAAATTTTGCTGTATTTTGCAACTTTAAATGATTTTTTTATAAATATTCCTATATTTGATGCTGCTTTGCTTATAAATTTGCGATAAATTGCAATATTTTACGAACTTTCGCAAGTTGTGATTTAAAAGAATTTGATTTTTGATTTTATTTAATTAATGAGATTACCATCAAAATATTATGCATAAAGTAACTAAAATTGGCGTTTT
The DNA here is from genome assembly GCA_027854065.1 of Polluticaenibacter yanchengensis. Lineage (GTDB taxonomy): Bacteria > Bacteroidota > Bacteroidia > Chitinophagales > Chitinophagaceae > Phnomibacter > Phnomibacter yanchengensis. The sequence goes on from JAQGEF010000032.1 coordinate 13,182, forward strand.
AACATCAGGTGGTGATAGCCCGGGCATGAATGCTGCTGTAAGGGCAGTGGTAAGGACAGGCATCTATCATGGTATAGACGTTTATGGTATAAACAGAGGCTACAGCGGGATGGTGGAAAATGATATTGTGAAAATGGAGAGCAGGAGTGTGGCCAATATCATCCAGAGGGGTGGAACTATCCTTAAAACTTCCAGGAGTAAAGAGTTTATGACGCCGGAAGGCCGTCAGAAAGCATATAATAATCTTAAAGCGCTGGGTATTGATGGCCTGGTTGTAATAGGTGGCGACGGTAGCTTTAACGGGGCCCAGGTATTCAGCAATGAATTTGATATTCCTTGTATTGGTATTCCGGGTACGATAGATAAAGATATAGCGGGTACAGATTTTACCATCGGTTTTGATACGGCAGTAAATACTGCAGTGGAAGCGATTGATAAGATCCGTGATACGATGGACGCACATGACCGTTTATTTGTAGTGGAAGTAATGGGGCGTGATGCTGGTTATATAGCGCTTCACAGCGGTATTGCCACCGGTGCGGAAAATATTATAGTGCCTGAGGCCAAAACAGACATAGAAGAGATTATCAAAAGCCTGACTGAAAAAGAAAAGCGTAAGAAGTTAGTGAACCTCATAGTAGTGGCTGAAGGTGGCGAATTCGGCGGGGCTGATGAAGTGGGGAAACTTATTAAAAGCAGAATCCCTACAGCAGACGTTCGTGTATGTATTTTAGGACATATTCAACGTGGCGGGTCTCCTACCTGTTTTGACCGCTTAATTGCAAGCAGGATGGGTTTCCACGCTGTGGAATGCTTAATGCTGGGGAAAAATAATGTAATGGTAGGTGTGGTGAATAACAGGATGCATTATACACCATTAAACGCTGCTGTAAAAGCAAAAGAGAAATTTAACAAGGACTGGTTGAAGATTGTAAAAATCTTAGCTAGTTAATATTTATTGGAAAACAAGAAAATCAGATTGCATGAGTAAGCATATCACTAAGTATTTACACAAGGACATGGATAAGCAAGTAGGTATTGAACATAGTTCTAAAAGAACTAAGATTGTTGCTACCTTAGGACCTGCTTCCAGTTCTTATGAAACAATGTTGGAACTGACCAAAGCCGGTGTAAATGTGTTCAGATTGAACTTTTCGCATGGCACTCACGAAGATAAGTTACAGCTAATTGAAAATATCAGGAAGATTAATAAAGAGCAGCCATACAATATTGCGATTCTTGCAGATTTGCAAGGACCAAAATTGCGCGTTGGTGAAATTGAAAATAACGGTATTTTAGTAGAGGAAGGTGATCGTTTGACTTTTACCAACGAAAAATGTGTTGGTACAAAAGAAAAAATCTATGTGAGCTATCCTAACCTGGCAGGAGACGTCCGTCCGGGTAATATCATCATGATTGATGATGGTAAAATTGAGGTAGTCGTAAAAGAGATTACCAAAACAAGTGATGTTATTGTTGAAGTAACTATTGGTGGTATTCTTTCTTCCAAAAAAGGATTAAACCTTCCGGATACTAAAATTTCATTACCGGCCCTGACCGAAAAAGATTTGGCAGATCTGGAGTTTATCATTGAGCAAAAATGTGATTGGGTGGCTTTATCTTTTGTGCGCAGTGTAAAGGACCTGGTTATTTTACGTAATAAACTGGATGAGCGCAACAGTAAAACAAAAATCATTGCCAAAATTGAAAAGCCGGAAGCTGTTAATAATATCCGTGATATTATTTTGGAAAGTGACGGTATTATGATCGCGCGTGGTGACCTGGGTGTGGAAATGCCTGTAGAAAAGATCCCGATGATCCAGAAAGATATTATCAGGAAATGTATGCACCGTGGCAAACCGGTAATTGTAGCTACCCAAATGATGGAAAGCATGATGGACCGTGTAAAACCAAACCGTAGCGAAATTACAGATGTGGCAAACGCTGTACTGGAAGGTGCAGATGCAATCATGTTAAGCGGGGAAACAGCAGCAGGCCAGCATCCGGTGCTGGTTATTGAGACCATGAGTAAAATTGTTCGCGAAATAGAACAATCTGCTTATGATTATAACCGCGAGGAAATGTTGGAGCCTCAACCGCATTCTCCGTCATTCTTAAGTGACGCTATTTGTTATAATGCTTGTAAAATGGCTAAAGATGTACATGCTGATGCTATTATTGGTATGACACAAAGCGGTTATACAGCTTTTGTTTTAAGTAGCTACCGTCCAAAATCACCTTTATTTGTTTTCTCCAAAGAGCGTTCTCTTATCAATCAGTTGAGCTTAAGCTGGGGCGTTCGTGCGTTTTATTACGCCGAGGAAGAAAGCCTGGACGAAATTATCAGCGATCAGATAAACATATTGAAAGAGCGTGGCTTTGTTAAGTCCGGCGATGTTGTTATTAATACCGGCAGTACACCGGTATCTCAACACCTGCCTACCAACTTAATTAAAGTATCACGTGTAGGTTAATTGTTTTTCTATAAATAATAATAAAACAGGTTATAAGTAAAATGCTTATAACCTGTTTTATTTATTGGAGAATGCTGTTGAACATTTTTCCGGCTGCTTTGGTAGCCGCTACGCTAATTACCTATACAGGCATAGCTGTTGCAGACTTCTGCACTGTACACGCATTTAGTTGTATATGAACAGGAGCCATTCCAACATTATTTTATTTTCTTAAAATGATAAGGTATTGTCGTGTTACCATCGCTGATAACTGCATTCAGATCTTCCCCGCTCTTATTATAGCCAATCGTTTTTGGAAAGTCATTTAACGGGTTTTCACACTGGAAGCTGGTGTCTGTTTTTTGTGTCAGTTTAAAATCGGTCGAACTGCTTTCATTCTGTACACTTACTTTAAAATACCAGTCAGTATTGTTTTTTACGAGCAGTACATGTTCCTGCCATACAGTATCTTTCTTTACCAGCGTGTACCCGTGACTTTTATAAGTGCTGTCATTGAGCCTGGCCCATGTTTCGAATGTCTGTTTGCCTTGTTCATCATTGGTACGTTGCCAGTTGCCTAACAGCCAGTCAAAGTCTTTCGCCTTATTTTCGCTAACCCGGCTGGTAGCATTGCTGCCAGTATCTTCAGCGGTATTACTGTTATTGCATGCAATGCATGTAGTGATAGCTAATACGTACAGGGGAAATTTAATCTTCATCGTTTTATGGTTTTACTTAAATTTAATATGAGCAATCGGTGAATATTGGTTTGCTAGCTTATTTGGATTCAATCCTATTCCGGAATTGAATGGTATAAAAGTAATTACCAGCCAGTTAGTTGTTCATGTAAATATAGTACCTATTTTGAAAGAATACGCCATATATGTAAAATATATTAAGTATAAGTTTTACTTTTAGAATACTGAATTTTAATTTATAATAAATATATTGAATATTTTTGGCTGGCTGAGAAGTGATACTGATGTCCAAAGGCTGCGGTGGGTGGGGGCAGCCGCCTGAGCGGCTGGTGCGACATTGGAACCGGTAACAAACCTTTGGGGCCCAGCACGGAGCGCAGCGAACCCCAGAACACACCGGACAAAAGCCGGAATAAAGGGAAATGCTGACAGCCCCAAAAAGAAAATAAATATATACTCCTGGTTATCAATATAAACATCGTTCCGGTTGCTGCTTTTTTATTTTTATATTATAGTATGGGCAGAATATCTATTTTTGTAAGTGGGGATTCTATGATAAAACTTTAAGAAAATTTCATATTATGTGGTGTATATAATGTACATTGCGTTCCCTTATTATAAATTTCGATAAATATGGCTACTGAAAAGTCTAAACAATTCGATGATTTTGAGAATCAAATAGCAGGCGAATCTTTTGTAGAAGGTATTACTGAAGAGCAAAGGACTAAATTTTTTAGTCGTAATGAAAAAGGTATTACTACCGGTACCAACGAGAAAAAAGAAATTCCCGACGGACTTTGGGTAAAATGTCCTGAATGTAAGTACACCAGTACAACTATGGAATTGAAAGAGAATCTTTTTGTGTGCCCTAGTTGTAATTATCACCACCGTATAGGAAGTGATGAATACTTTGACATCCTGTTTGATAATAAAGAGTTTACAAGACTTTTTGATAATATTAAAAGCAAGGATTTTTTAAATTTTGTGGACCTGAAGCCCTATAAAAAAAGGCTGGAGGACTACTGGAAAAAATCTGACTTACATGACAGTTTAAGTGTTGCGGTTGGAAATGTGGAAGGATTGCCGTTGGTAGTGGCATGTATGGATTTTGAATTTATTGGTGGTAGCCTTGGAAGTGTGATGGGCGAAAAAATTTGCCGTGCGGCAGATTATAGCCTGGAACACCATATTCCTTTGATGATTGTAAGTAAAAGTGGCGGTGCCCGTATGATGGAAAGCGCTTTCAGCTTAATGCAATTACCAAAAACATTGGGAAGGTTATCTTTACTGGCAGATGCCGGCATCCCTTATATTTCTTTATGTACAGACCCTACTTTTGGTGGTACAACCGCATCATTCAGTATGGTGGGCGATATTATTTTAGCGGAGCCGAAAGCGTTGATCGGTTTTGCTGGTCCGAGGGTTATTAAAGAAACCATTAAGAAGGATTTACCTGAAGGTTTCCAGAGAAGTGAGTTCTTATTGGAACATGGCTTCCTGGACGCAATTGTTGACAGAAAAGATTTAAAAGTAACTTTAGGCAGGTTTTTGAAGCATTTCAAAAACTAAGACCAGGGTTAGGGTAGCAGAGGTACAAAATGAGCATAAACAATAAAGCGGCATATCACGAGTATTTTATAGAGCAAACTTATACTGCCGGGTTGGTATTAAGTGGTACGGAAGTAAAATCGCTTAGAGCTGGCAAAGCCAGTTTTAATGATGCTTATTGTTTGTTTCATAAAGGAGAGTTGTATGTAAAAAGCCTGCATATTTCCGAATACAAAATGGGAACGATTTACAATCACCTGCCTACCCAGGAGCGTAAATTGCTCTTAACCAGGAAAGAACTGAAAAAACTGGAAAATAAAATAAAAGAAAAAGGATACACCATTGTGCCTTTGAAAATATTTTTCAGCAAAGAAGGTTGGGCTAAAATTGAAATAGGGCTCGGCAAGGGTAAAAAACTACATGATAAACGTGAAACGATCAAACAGCGTGATAATGACCGGGAATTGCAGCGTTTTGTGCGATAGGCCCGTAACGGACTAAAGTAATGCAGACCTTAATATATTGTAAAGGGTAATGGATTTATTCATTACCCTTTTTTATGTAATTTTATAGCTTCTATGATTGTGAAGGATTATTATAAAGTGCTGAATCTTACACCGGGTGCAACATCTGTTGATGTGAAAAAAGCATTCCGGGGCCTGGCACTGCAATATCACCCGGACCGTACAAAAGATAATCCTTTTGCGCTTGCATGGTACAGGGAAATCCAGGAAGCTTATAATACGCTTGCAGATGATGTAAAAAGGGAGGCTTATCACGAACAATGCTGGTATCTGCGAAGTATTGGTAAAAAGCCGGTAACAGTACAACCGTTGATACCGGAGACTATTTGTAAGCAGTTTCAAAACTTGCAGCGCCAGGTGTATGAAATGGACCATTTCCGGATGGATCAGCAACAGGTGAGTACCCAGTGTGTACAACTGTTAAACCCTGAAAATATTGATATCCTGCAAAAGTTTAAACAGAGCGATTACGATAGTGTTATCGTTAACGCCATTATGGAAATTATGCAGCCCCTGCATTATAAATATTGCCTGCCTATAGTAAATGCTGCCGGCTATTTTGCGGATACCTATAAGCAGGACCGGCTTCAATTTGAAAAGCTACTGAAACAAAAAAAGCTTGATGCTTTCTGGGGAAAGTATCAAGCCTGGGTATGGTTGTTTATTACCATAGCCGCCTGTGCGGTCATATATTTTGTAAACAAACGATAGCGTTATTTCCGGATGCAGTTACCTAACGTTCAATTGCCTGTCTGCGTCCAGCCTAACCAGAATAAACAGCATAATAGTGAATGTTAGTAAAGAAGAGCCTCCGTAGCTCATTAGCGGTAATGGGATACCGATAACAGGTGCCAATCCCATTGTCATCAGCATATTAATAGACACATGAAAGAAGATGACCGAGGCGACACCATAGGCGTAAATACGGCTGAAAGCACTTTTCTGTCTTTCTGCTACATTAATGATCACAATTAACAATGTTAAATAAAGCCCGGCCAGTATTACCGAGCCCCAGAAGCCAAAACTCTCACCAAGTGCGGTAAATATAAAATCCGTATGTTGCTCCGGCACAAAAGAGCCTTGCGTCACCGTCCCTTTTAAGAAGCCTTTGCCCCAAAAGCCACCAGATCCAATGGCCATTTTACTCTGGCGCACATTGTAATCATCCGTTTTCCTTGGTGCTTTTTTATTTTCATCTGCTTCTGCCAGCTTACTTTCTTTGTTCAGAGAACAGTCATATTCCTTGCCTACCATGGCCAAGATACGGGTACTCTGGTAGCATTTAAACACGTTGTTCAGTACATAGGGCACTGCAAGACGTTGCGTACCGACACTGAAAGCTAAGCCACCCAGCAGAAACAATAAAATAAACCGGTTACGACGGATTTTTCGTTTTAGCAGCATAAATGCTACAAAAGCAATCACCAGCAGCGCAATCGTTAAAACGTTGGTATCTACTACCAGCGATGCCACACCTAAAACGCCCAGGAATGCGGCGGATATCAGGTAAACAGATGGCAGACCTTCCCGGAACAATACAAAAATGAAGCTGAAATAAACCAGTGCCAGCCCTGTTTCTTTCTGTAAAATAGATAGGATGGCCGGAGTCAGGCAGATAGCCGCGGCTATCAGTTGCGACCGCGGTTTGCTAAAATCAGTATCCGATCGACTCAGGTATTTGGCTATGGCCAGTGCTACGAATATCTTACAGAGTTCGGCCGGCTGGAGATTCATAAACCCCAGCGGGATCCAGCTGCTGCTGCCGTTGACGTTTTTACCTATGACGAATGTTGCCAGCATCAGCATAATACCAAAAGCATAAAACAGGTTGGCCATGGCACTGAAAAACTTACTGTCCGTCAGCAAAATAAATGTACCTACCAGTAGCCCGATAAACGTGAATAGTATCTGTTTGGCGTAGTTGGTATTGAATTTTAGTATATTCCCCAGTATATCATCATCCGGTTTGTGCTCTACCGAAAAAATACAGGTGATACCTATGCAAACCAATATTAAGTAAAGAATAATGATTGTAAAATCTATTCCTTTAGATATTTTAAGCTCGTTCTGAGTCATATTTTTATTAAGGCTTAAAAGCTTTTTGCAAATATCAATTACCCTTATCCAATAGCCAAATGAATTGAACGGAAACTGAAATTTAATTTATACACATGTGTTGTATCTAAAATCGTTCCTGAAATGGAGCATTATTTTTTTCTTTTGGGGCTTTCAGCCATATTAAGTCTATTGAGCATTTGTTCCGGCTACTTTAGGGGTGCCGCCCTGTGCGCTTTTAAGGTGGCATATGTTATCAGGTATAGTTATCACCGGCTATTCCGGCACAGGGCCGCCGGCAAAGCCGGCGCCCAAAGTATCCGGCAGCCCATCATCAGTTCTATTACACTTCGGCATCTGGGTGCCGCATAAAATAGTAGCTTTAAAATACAGTCGGGTAAATAAATGTAAATTTGAGTACCATGATAAAGATAAAACGCATATACGAACAGGTGGATAAAGAGGATGGTTACAGAGTGTTAGTGGACCGTCTCTGGCCACGGGGCATAACGAAAGAAGCCGCGGTATTGGATGAATGGAACAAAGCGGTAGCACCAACGCCGGAGCTCCGTCAATGGTTCCATCATCAACCTGCACTATTTGCCGGGTTTAAGCAACGGTACAAAAATGAATTAAAAGAACAGCAGGAAGAATTGTTACGTTTAAGATCAATTGCCGGCAGAGAACCGTTGACTTTATTATATGCCGCTAAAGAAACTGCAATAAATCATGCTATTGTTTTAAAGGATGTTTTAGAAAGCATGAAATAGTCCGCGGACCAGCATTTACAAATAATTTTATAGAGCAACAAATGGAAGTGGCAATAAGATAAATTTATTTACAGAAAACCCGCCATGAAAAATAGACCACTAAAATAGAGCCAGATCGCGGTAAAAAGAATATGAATAAATGTTTCAAATAGCTTTCCTTTCCATAAAACAGGAGAGTACCCGATAAACTGGATCAATAAGCGGAATGTCCAAAAAATAAAAAGTCCTTTAGATATCACTTTCCCGATATGAGTGGATACCAGTTCCGTTGTATAGCCAATACATAGAATACTTATCAGGAAGATCGCCAGTGCCAGGAATAATGTATGCATGTACATCATTTGGCGGTTAATCATTGTAATGCTCTTAAACTCCTTCTTCCATTTAAAATATTGAGGAAACCCAACATGGATCAATGAAAGCAGCATCATAATAATACCAGCTATTTTAATGTGTAGGATCATTGGCAATCACTTCGTATAAATTGATAAACGGGTTCAGTTTGTATTGTCGTTTTACTTTTAGTTTTGCTAACATAAAACAATTTTTCCAGCTTTTGTCCGAATAAAAATGTAAAGAGCCCAGGTTAAATGCTACAAGGTTTGCCAAATTCCTGGTATGTTCCATTACATATATTTTCCCACTAGCTTTTAATGAGGTCTCCAGCAAATGTAAAAAGGTGATTCTTTCTTTAGTATCTCTTATTTCATGAGCGCTGAAAATTAAAAATACGGTATCATATTTATCTGCTTCAGGTACAAAGGTATTTGTATCAATAATTCTTGTGCCTGGGTAAGGTTTTATGGACTTTCGGGCCCTTTTAACAGATATTTCTGTATGCCTGGCAGGATTATAAAAGTCAAAGACATCCAGGGAGGCGTTTGGAAACTTGCATTTAATTACCGGGCTGAATTCATCGAAGCCAGCATTGAAATTGGCTATCGAAAAGCTTTCCCCGGATGCCTTTATAAACGGAAGCTGGTAAATGTTTGTAAAGTCATAAATATACCATGATACAAAAATAGATAGAGAGGTGCTTATTAAAATAAGGATCGCACCAATTAATGAAACCTGTTGCAGAATGTAGATAGAAGAAAAGCGGGCAATAAATACCATCAGGATGAAAAGCAGAGATGCAAGTACATAAAAATGCCAGTTAAAACGGATAATATTGGTAACACCCAAAAAAGCTTTACGTTTAACTAGCTGTGCCATTTTTCAATTCTTCCTTTTTTCCATTGATATGGAATATTTTCTATGATGAACGCATTTGCCAATACCGGTTTTCCCAGTTTTATCTTTTCGAAGAAGCCGGTGCTGTAGTTTTTAATTTCCAGTGGTTGAGGTTTCCAGTTCTCCCGGACACCTTCTACAATTAATACATTTTGTGTAGCTGCATCATAACTGAATGTAAACGGTAAAGGGCCTGCAAATCTCCTGGCTTCCTGCCAGCTTTCAAATGGTGACTGATCAGGTAATTTTACTGCATCATTTTCATGCTTTAAAACATCTGCAAAATAACCCGATTGTTCAGACTCTATAAAAATACGATTACCTTCATTTTTAATGGTTATATCTGTAAACCGGTATTGATATTTTGTAAGCATCCCACCCATAAAATTCATCATTTTACTATTCGTTTCCGATTCTAAAATGTATAAACCTCTCAGGCGTTTTCCGGCCTTACTGTGATATCGTACAAAAATTCTATAGCCTGTAAGGATAAAACTATTACCCAGGAAATCGGGTAAAAATGCCGGGTGCAGTTTTTCTGTTTCAACAAAGGCGATGGCCACAAATGCCCATTGATCTTTAAATGTATCCAGCGTTAAACAAGGAGGAATTAAAGGCCCCAGTATTTCTTTCGGAAAAGCAAATGTCAATACTACAGATTGCTTAAAAAAAGCCTTAACACCAAAAGGATGTTTTTGCATGAATTTAAGCATACCGTGTTTTGTTTAATTGAAGATAAAGTTTGCTGTAATTTAAGTAAATAATCAGTATGAAAACTGCGGCAAACAAAATATTGATTTTGCCCCAGAGCAGTAATTCCGGGACCACTATAAATTCGATGATATTCATAGCTGCTATCACCAGGATCTGAGTATAAGTATTGAACCTCTTATGGTAATTTGAAAGGACCCATATGCCCATGAATACTTCCAGTATACCAATGATTATAATTAAGGCCCGAGCATAGTCTTTGCCCAGGATAACGGCTACAATTTCCTCATGCCTTGGTACCAGATTCATGATCTTACAAAAAAGACCATTTACAAACCATACAATTGCAATCAATGTATTCAGAATATTAAACTGCAGCCTGGTATTACTGATGATTTTCATGAGTATTATCAAACAAAACGCAAGTAAAAACTTGCGTTGATATTAGTCAGTGATACTTATTAATTCAATGCCCGAACCCATGCTGATATTAAACACTTTTTTCACACTCTGGCCATTTACAAACAGGTCCACATTCAGTTTCGACTGTACCGGCGAAGTACCCGGGCAGGACTGGCATTCAATGGTTACTTTAGATACACAAGTTTTGCAGCTCAAATAATCTACCAGGTCATATAATTTATTTTGATTAGAAAGATTATTGGACTGGGTTTTCAGGTATTCGTTCACAATTGTTTTTGTATAAGTAAAGTCAGCAGTATTAATGCTGCAAAAGCTGCCGTTATCCGTACAGGTTTCTTCACTTTTTTTACATTTCAAAGAGATTAATGCGGCCAGTAATACAAACGATAGCGTAAATGCGACATGTTTTATTTTCATAATTTCCTTTTGTATAAGTGCTCAAAAATATAGTTTTCAATTGAAAGGTTCAATCCAATCATTATAAACATCTGTTATTAATTACGAACTTTACCGGAATCGTCAAATACCGGACCAAAGATAAGAAGGCTTTAAGAGTATTCCCGGTTACATCTGGTAGCCATTTTTGCAGCATTTTGTATTTAAATAGGAAACATCGATTACGTATAAAATAAATGTTCACTAATTTTGTGAAATAATTGCCCGTAAATTTGGAAGTCTCAAACAGATGCCATTATATTTGCACTACAAAAGTTCTTTAACACACTTATCAAGAAAGGCAGAGGGAATTGGCCCTATGAAGCCTTGGCAACCCTTTTAAAGTTCTCGCTTAAAAGAAGGTGCCAACTCCATCCAGACAAACAATCGTCAGGGAAGAGATAAGTCAGAGATAGATTTGATTATTTAAATATTTAATAAAATCAAGCCCATCCTGACTACTAGGATGGGCTTTTTTGTTGTATATACATGGCAGCTAACAACAACTTATAACTGCAAATTATAAGCATCTGAAAATTGCAACCGCAAATTGCATTGTTGCACATTTGTACAACAAAAAAAAGGTAAAGACCGCAAATCTTTATGCCCACCTTTTTCGTGTTATTGAACTTTTTGTTTTTACAAACAAACATTCCAAATAAATTCTTGTCAATGAGCAACCATCGTTTTGAGACCTTACAATTACACGCCGGCCAGCAGGTAGATCCGGCAACCAATGCACGTGCTGTACCTATTTATCAAACCACCAGTTACGTTTTCAATAATGCGGAACATGCCGGCAAACTATTCGGGCTACAGGAGTTCGGTAATATTTATACCCGCATCATGAACCCGACCACCGATGTGTTTGAACAACGCATCGCAGCATTAGAGGGTGGGGTAGCTGCTTTAGCTGTTGCTTCCGGGCAGGCAGCACAGTTTATTGCCCTAAATAATATCTTACAGGCAGGCGATAACTTTGTTACAACTTCCTTTTTATATGGCGGTACTTACAACCAGTTTAAAGTCGCGTTCAAACGCCTGGGAATAGAAGTGCGTTTTGCAGAGGGAGATAACCCGGAGAGTTTTAAGCAGTATATAGATAATAATACCAAAGCTATTTATTTAGAAACAATCGGTAACCCCGAACTGAATATTCCTGATTTTGAGAAGTTTGCAGCATTAGCAAAAGAATACGATCTGCCGTTGATCGTAGATAATACATTCGGTGCAGGCGGCTTCTTATTTCAGCCATTAAAACATGGAGCAAATATCGTAGTGGAAAGCGCTACCAAATGGATCGGCGGACACGGTACCAGTATCGGAGGAGTCATTATTGATGGAGGTAACTATGATTGGGGCAACGGGAAATTTACCCAGTTCAGCGAACCAAGCGAAGGCTATCATGGCCTGGTATTTAAAGATGTATTTGGCGTAAACAATCCATTAGGCTTACCCAATATACAGTTTGTGATCCGTGCAAGGGTAGAAGGCCTGAGAGATTTTGGTCCAGCTTTAGCGCCGTTCAATAGTTTCTTATTACTCCAGGGACTCGAAACACTGAGCTTACGTGTAGAGCGGCATGTGCAGAACGCCTTAGCATTAGCGCAGTGGTTAGAGCAACATCCTAAAGTAGAGTATGTTTTATACCCCGGATTAGCTTCAAATCCATACCATGAACTGGCAAAAAAATATTTGAAAAACGGTTTTGGCGGTGTGCTTCAGGTAGCTGTAAAAGGAGGCAAAGAAGCTGCGATTAAATTTATAGACAGTTTGAAACTGGCCAGCCAGCTGGCGAATGTGGGTGATGCAAAAACATTGGTGATCCATAGTGCCAGTACCACGCACCAGCAGTTAAGCGAAGCCGAGCAAAAAGCCAGTGGTGTAAAAGTAAACCTGGTACGGGTAAGTGTGGGCATTGAGCATATTGAAGATATAAAAGCCGATTTTGAGCAGGCGTTGAACGCTGTTTAAGTATTATTGATTTTTGTTGTAGTGAACAAACTCATATTGATTTCATAAAAATACCACCAGGTAGTATGCCCGGTGGTATTTTTTATTTACGTTTTAGGAGATTGTTAATTGAAATAATCGTTTTATTTCTTAGGATTGGACTGGCAACTTATTGAATACCCGTCTTCCTGTTATTCCAGTCATCGTATGTCATTTCAAATTTTACCTCACCCTTTCCATGCATCCCGGTTTCTTTCCAGCCCGTTTTCCTGTAAAATGTTTCTGCCCTGGTGCCGGGTGCAGTGCCTAGCCAAACAGTTGCCTTCGTCTGGCTAAAATACCAGTTAAGCATTACATCATGCAATTGCCTGCCGATGCCCTGTTTGTCAAAATCCGGGTGTACAAATAATGCCCAGATATTATGATCTTCCAGGTCAGCTATTGAAAAGCCTATGATCTGATGGTCCTTTTCACATACCCATCCTTTACCTCTTTCAGTCAGAAATAGCCTGCAGTCATCGTCCGTTACCAGGGCAGGATCAGATAGTGCATTCTCTTTTACAGCATTTCTTACTACTTGGATTTGTTTGATATCGTTAATATTTGCCTCCCTGATTATCATAATTAATATTGAAGTTCAGACAATTATTTTTACGAATTCAATATTACTTAAAAATTGATTATCCCGGTATCAATATTCAATAACTTATACGTGAGGCTATATATAAGCAAAAAAACGAGGAACATTTTTTGAATGTCCTCGTTCTATAAAAATTGTACCAGTTAAAATTATGAATTAAACAGTGCGATGTCTAGTACCTGGTTCATGGTCTTTACATAATGGAACGTTAGCCCCTGGATATAATTCGGTTCAATTTCATTCACATCTTTTTCATTCATCCAGCACATCACAATCTCTTTCATGCCCGAGCGTTTAGCTGCCAGCACTTTTTCTTTAATACCGCCCACCGGCAATACCTGGCCCCTCAAAGTGATCTCACCCGTCATTGCTAAATAAGGTTTTACCTTCTTACCGGTAAGTGCACTTGTAATAGCTGTTAACATCGTAATGCCCGCACTAGGACCATCTTTAGGGGTAGCGCCTTCCGGTACATGAACATGAATACTACTGTTCGAAATCTTCGCCGGGTCAATATTTATTTTTTTCGCGTTGGATTTTATAAAAGTAAATGCAGCATTCGCACTTTCCTTCATTACCTGGCCTAAGTTACCTGTCAATTGCAGTTCACCCTTGCCTTCGCTTACCGATGCTTCAATAAATAAAATATCGCCACCAACATAAGTCCATGCCAGGCCAACAGCCACCCCAGGTATATTGGCCACCTTATACAGTTCATTATTGAACTTCGGCAAACCCAGGATCTTTGTCAGGTCAGCACCGGTAACGGTAGATTTTATTTTATTATTGTTCAGTACATACTCCTTGGCTAAATGGCGCATAATATTAGCTATCTGGCGGTCCAGGTCCCTTACACCACTTTCCCGTGTATAGCTTTCCGTCAGTTTCTCAAGTACAGAGTCACTCATGTTTATTTTTACCTTACTCAACCCGTGAATTTCCTTTTGTTTAGGCACCAGGTGTCTTTTAGCTATTTCCACTTTTTCCTCAATGGCATAACCGCTCAGGTCAATTATTTCCAAACGGTCCCTTAATGCCGGCTGAATCGTACTTAAAGTATTGGCAGTAGCAATAAACAGCACTTTACTTAAATCATATTCAAGCTCCAGGTAGTTATCGTAAAAAGTACTGTTCTGTTCAGGGTCCAATACCTCCAGTAATGCACTGGAAGGGTCAGTCCTGTGGTCGCTTCCCAATTTGTCCAGCTCATCCAGCACCATTACCGGGTTGCTGGTTTTAGCCTTTCTTATAGATTGTATAATGCGGCCCGGCATCGCACCAATATAGGTTTTTCTATGGCCCCGAATCTCACTTTCATCATGTAGCCCTCCAAGGCTCTGGCGGATATACTTTCTGCCAAGCGCATGTGCAATGCTTTTGCCCAGGGATGTTTTACCAATGCCCGGAGGTCCCACAAAACATAGGATCGGGCTTTTCATATCACCCTTAAGTTTCAGTACAGCCAAATGCTCCAGGATGCGGTCCTTAATTTTATCCATCCCGTAATGATCATTATCCAGTATTTTTTTAGCTTTTACCAGGTCATAATGATCTTCCGTTACTTCGTTCCAGGGTAAATCCAGCAGTAAGTCCAGGTGATTATACACCACACTGTAGTCCGGTGTACTCGGGTGCATTCTTTCCAGTTTTTCAATGCCCGTTTCAAATGCTTTTTTCGCTTCTTCAGGCCAGTTTTTACTTTCAGCCTTTTTGCGCATCTGGTTAACTTCAGCACCATTTTCCCCGCCAAGCTCTTCCTTTATGCTCTTCATTTGTTGCTGAAGAAAATAATCTCTTTGCTGTTTATCAATCTCGGTACGTGTTTTATTCGTAACCTGGTCCTTTATTTTAGCAAATTGAAGCTCCCGGTTCAGGAAAGTCATCAGTTGTTCCGCACGCGCTTTAATATTGTTTATTTCCAGCAATAACTGTTTCTCTACAACATCACTGTTCAGGTTGCCACAAACAAAGTTGATTAAAAAGTTAGGTTGCTCAATGTTTTTTAGGATAATAGAAGCTTCCGACGGAATGTTCGGAGATAGTTTAATTATTTCCGTAGCAATATCTTTTATTCCACTGATCAGCGCCAGGAAATCATTAGAGTTATCAACTTCTTCTTCCGTTAAATATTCAATTTCTGCTTTAAAGTAAGGTTCTTCCGCCAACATTTTCTTCAAAGTAAAACGTTGCTTACCTTGGAGAATAATAGTTGTGCCGCCATCCGGCATTTTAATCAGCTTTATGATTTTAGCAACGGTACCAACGTTCACCAGGTCACTGGCTACCGGTTCTTCCACAGAAACATCTTTCTGCGCTAAAACGGCAATGAGTTTGTCTCCTTTGTACGCATCATTAACAGCTTTCAGGCTTTTATCCCTGCCTATTGTAATGGGAATGACAACATTCGGAAACAATACTGTATTGCGTAAGGCCAAAACCGGAATTTCTGTCGGGTATAATAACGTTTTATCGTCTTCCTCATCTTCATTTACTGGAAGAATTGGCATAAACTCAACTTCGTCATCATTATTCGATAATAAAAATTTGCTCATTTAGTAATATATTAAAAGACAATCTGTCTTATTTAATCCTTGAATAATTGGGATTACTTCATTCAATATTAATGCCAATACGCTAAACGTGACGGAATGTCTGTAAAATGAAGAATAAATGATAATGGAAGAGTGGGGTAGTTATAAGGCAGGATGATAAAACCATTATGAAACAGCTAAATTGAAAAGAAGGTAAACTTCTGAAAAAATAAAAAGCAGTTGAAAAACTGCTTTTTATTTGTCTTAATCTATATGAACAAAACCTTTACTTTCCATCATTTTTTCCTGTTCCCAAACCCTGCGGCCATAACCTTTAAAAACATGTTTTTCGCTGTGGTAGCTACTGCGCACCAATGGCCCGCTTTCTACATAGTCAAAACCAAGTTCATAGCCGATCTCGCGTAATTCCTTAAATTCATCAGGATGTACAAAACGATCTACCGGTAAATGTCTTTTTGTAGGTTGTAAGTACTGTCCCAGTGTAATAACGTCCACGTTCACGTTTCGCAGATCTTCCATAGTTTGGATCACTTCATCTTTCGTTTCACCCAAACCTAGCATCACACCGCTTTTGGTACGAACACCCGCTTCTTTAAGAATGCGGAGCGTTTCCATGCTGCGCCAGTACTTAGCCTGGATGCGCACTTGTTTCGTAAGGCGTTCTACTGTTTCTATATTATGACTGATCACTTCCGGGGCTGCTTCTGCCACTCTTAAAATTTGTTCCCTGTCTGCTTTAAAGTCAGGAATCAGTGTTTCCAAAGTGGTGTTCGGGCAAAGTGCTTTAACCGCTTTAATGGTATTATGCCAGATAATGCTGCCACCGTCAGCCAGTTCATCCCTGTCCACAGAAGTTAATACCGCATGTTTGGCCTTCATTAAGAAAATAGCTTCAGCCACCCGTTGTGGTTCGTCCCAGTCTACAGGGTCCGGTTTACCGGTAGCAACTGCACAAAAGCCGCAACTGCGGGTACAGGTATTACCAAGTATCATAAAGGTTGCTGTGCCGGCACCCCAGCATTCACCCATATTAGGACAGTTACCGCTTTCGCAGATGGTATGTAATTTATGAGTGTCAACTAATCCTCTAACGTGTTTATATTCCTCACCGATCGGTAATTTTACTCTTAACCAATTCGGTTTTTTTGCTTTTAAATCCGGTGATTCGCCACTAATGCAACTCATATCTGTTATTTATATCTGAATGGTCGTTTAATAAAAAGATGCTGCAAAGGTACTTTTAAAAAATGATATTTATTTTCTGTTGCCAAACTCAATGGCAACAAATACATTTAAGAAAAGTTTTTTAGGGTCGTTTTTTACTAAAATAGGCATATCGGAAGTATAAAACTCTACATTAACACCTGTTTCAATAGCGCTTACAAACTCATTGTAGCGGCCATAGTCGAAACGCACCGCTCCTTTAGCAAATAGTCCCGGTTTTACTTTCAACTCCCCGAACCCTTTAAAAAATCCTGCCTTGCCGTCAATCATGTTCACATCCAAAAAGTTTTCGTCATTCTTGCTGCTGTCGCCAAGATATTTAATAGGGCCGTATTGATTAGTAGATGGGTCCAGGCTGTTTACATAATATGGTTTTAGTAAACCAACACTCACGCCACCGTAATAGATGGCAGATACTGCCACACCGTTTCTATTGCCCTTGCCACCTATAAGGTAGCTTTGACCTACCCCTATTTTTGCAAACAGGAAATTATTTTGCTTACCATAAATAAATGAATTGGAAGTAATAAAGCCACCGCCGGTCTGTAAGGTATTATATTTATATTCATGGTGGTCTTTTCTCTCGCCGATCTCAATACCGAAAAGGTTGGTCTTATTGACTGTTTTCATAAAGCCCCTTTCATAAGCAAATCCCCAGCCATCACTGTAAAGCTTTAATCCCCAGATGTTTTGAGTGCTGTACACTAAAGCGCCTTCTTCTTCCTGCCTGATAATTTTATCAATTCTTTCATTACGCTCCTGGCGTTTTTTCTCTTTTGGAGATAAAGTCTGGTTATTATTCTGGGCAAATGATTGGGCTGAAAACAAGCCGATAAATGATGTAGCTAAAAATATTTTCTTAAACCTGATGAATTTTATCATAAAATTCGGTGATTAATTTTAAAATTTGCTTCAAATATAAGTTATGACAGCATTACTAGAATACAAAGGAGCGTTAAGATGTAACGCCATTCATACACAAAGTAACACCAGTATAGAAACGGATGCACCAACTGATAACAGGGGTAAAGGGGAAAGATTTTCTCCTACCGACCTTACCTGTACTTCGTTGGGTACCTGTTTATTAACTACTATGGCTATTAAAGCTACCGATATGCAAATTGAATTATCCGGTGCTACTGCCTCTGTTCAGAAATACATGAGCAAGGATGCGCCAAGACGTATTGTTCAAATTGATGTCGCTGTAAAACTACCAAAGTTGGAAATCTCGGATAAAGATAAACAAATTTTGGAAGCAACAGGACATGCCTGCCCGGTTGCCCGAAGTTTACATCCTGATATTGTGCAAAATATAACATATAACTGGGAGTAACTTTATCCCCTATAAAATTAGAAGTCACCGTTTTGGGTGACTTTTTTATTTGGGGCTGTCAGCATTTGCAATAGAACTCATCATTAGTTCCGGCTATTCCCGGCTCGCTTACGCTCGGTGCTCAGGCACCGGCTTCGTACCTCGCCGCCCTGCATATCCGGCAGCCTTTAAACGGTTATACTACTATCAGGCGTCGGTGTCATAAATCAACAACCCAATAATGCACACGAAGAATAATTAATTATTTTCCGCTGGTAATTAAGATGGCACACCAGCCTTAAATTAAGCAAGGGAAGGGTTGGGATATGTTCATGAAATTTTAGAAATGCTGTAAGCGGAACGACACAGTTGCCCACTATTAGAACATACGGTTGGTACTATGATAAGCCGGGATAACCGATTGCCCATGACAGTTATCCGGGGGCTAAGGAAGATATTAGCGGGTATTATGTTTGCCGGTTACAATACTATTTAAGATTTTTATAGCTGCCTGAGAATGAAAGCCTGGTATTAATAATACTGTTTTAGGGAAGATTTTATGCAGTGGGTAATAGTCTGGTCTATCAGGTGTTGCGCGGTAGTATTCCAACTGTTGACGGGCTGCCGGATACAGCGGGCGCCGCCTGAGCGGCGGACCCGTGCAAGCACTTTGAAAATTACAACGATACCGGATGGTATAAAAACCTGGAAGGCGCACGGGGCGGCACCCCGCAGTAGCCGGAACATATGCTAAATTGTACGGGACTGATGACAGCCCCCAATAAAAAATAAGATTGTTGATTCTATGAATACGATTCTTGAAAAATTGACCTGGGTAGATTACAGTATCGTGGTGGTTTATTTGGTATTGTTAATTATTATTGGTTACACAACAAGTGCAAAAGCTAAAAAGAAAAATGCGGATGAGACGTTGTTCCTGGCCAGTAATT
Organism: Polluticaenibacter yanchengensis; assembly: GCA_027854065.1. Classification (GTDB taxonomy): domain Bacteria; phylum Bacteroidota; class Bacteroidia; order Chitinophagales; family Chitinophagaceae; genus Phnomibacter; species Phnomibacter yanchengensis. Next base: position 32,663 of record JAQGEF010000032.1, read on the forward strand.
CGCTTAGCTGGAGCAGTATTGGGTTAAATATGTGGGGCACGAACGTAGGTCCATCCATGTTACTGGCATTTGCCAGTATTGGCTATACAACCGGCATCGTGGCGGGAAACTTTGAGTGGTACGCGTTCCTGTTTCTGTTTTTGCTGGCGGTGGTGTTTGCGCCAAGGTATTTATCGAGTAAGGTTTCTACGATGCCGGAATATATGGGGCGCCGTTTTGGCGATAATACCCAGCGGATCTTAGCATGGTACGCGCTGGTGAAAATCCTGATATCCTGGCTGAGTTTAGGATTATTTAGTGGCGGTGTATTGGTGCGCCAGATATTAAATGTACCCATGTGGCAGTCAACCACCGTGCTGGTACTGTTTGCTGGTTTGTTTACTTATATGGGTGGGTTAAGGGCCATTGCCAAGATCAATGTTTTCCAGATGATCCTGCTCATATCAGTATCATTATTACTCCTTATTCTTGGTTTAAATAAAGTAGGTGGCCTGGGTAACCTGGTAAGTTCCACACCGGATAGCTACTGGACATTGATACAGCCTGCGAGTGATGCTAATTATCCGTGGCCGGCTATATTACTGGGCTACCCTGTAGCTGCCATTGCTTTTTTCTGTACAGATCAAAGTATGGTACAATCAGTACTGGGGGCCAAAAACCTTAAACACGGCCAGTTGGGAGTAAGCCTTATTGGCTGGCTTAAAATATTGTCCATTCCCTTATTTATTATTCCTGGTATTATCTGTTTTAAACTGTACCCCGAACTGGGAAAAGAAAATGCGGACCTCGCATACATGACCCTCGTGACCAATATATTTCCACAGGGGTTAAACGGGCTTGTAATAGTGGTATTGATAGCAGTACTGGTAGGTACGATCGGTTCCTCGCTCAATTCGTTAAGTACTGTATTTACAATGGATATTTACCTGAAAGAGATCAACCCGAAAGCGACTAATAAGGACCTGGTCCGTGTGGGCCGTTATACTGTATTAATAGGCTGCCTGGCTGCTATATTGATTGCGGTGGCTATTGACAGTATCCGGGGAGTAAAATTATTTGATGTATTCCAGGCGATATTAGGGTTTATTGCACCACCGTTATCCGTCGTATTTTTACTGGCTGTTTTCTGGAAACGAACCACCCGTAAAGCCGTTAACTTTACTTTAAGTATCGGCTCGCTGATCAGTTTAACGGTAGGGGTGTTGTACCTTTGGGTATTCCCGGCAGCGGAACATCCTTTCTGGCCCCATTACTTATTATTATCGTTTTATGTGTTCGCGGGTTTATTTATCCTGGCAGCTATTATTTCGCTGTTAGATAAAAACCCTGTGAATATTCCGATAGCAGGAGAGGATAACCTGCCTGAAACAGATCATACCGTTAAAATAGTTTGGGGCGCATTAATTACTGTAATGATTGTTTTGTATATAATATTTAGCTAAAAGATTGCGATTATGAAATTCAAGTTTTTGTCAACTGTAGGTTTGTCGTTACTGGCGCTATTCGGGCAGGCGCAGCAGGCATCGTGGATATGGTACCCGGGAGATTATGAAGTCTGGTTGAGTACCAAAATGCAAAACCGCCGTACTGAGCGTGGATCTTTTTTTCCGCCATTCTGGAAACTGGATGCACATTATGTAACAGTGGAATTTAGTAAAGAATATGACCTCAAAGCGGCTGAAACGATAGAGGTGTTTACGGAAGGACAATACAATATTAAAATAAACGGGAAATTATCTTACCCGTATTCCAATAAAATTACATTACAACCCGGCAAACAGAAAATAAACATCAAAGTGTACAACCAGGCCCACGTACCCACTGTGCTGGTTAAAGGAAAAACCATTAATACGGACAATACCTGGAAAGTCACATTTGAAGATAAAGAGTGGATTGATGAAACCGGTAAAGCCAGCGATGCCTCCGCCACTTTATATTTGCCGGCAGCAAGCTGGAATTTTCATGAGCCTCACGAAAAACCATCCCAGTTTAAACTAGCCACAAGACCGGAATATGCAGTATCAAAAGACAAAACGGCGGGTGGTGAACTGGTAGATTTCGGCAGGGAAACGTTCGGGTTTGTAAAAATACATGGCCTAAAGGGGAGTGGTGACCTGGATGTCTATTACGGTGAGAGTAAAGAAGAAGCTTTAGATAAAGAATATTGTGAAACATTGGACAAAGTAAGAGTAGGACTGCCGCAGAAAAGAGATTCTGTACTGGAATTATCCAAAGCGTTCCGCTATGTCAATGTTCAGCCGGGCAATGGCGTTTCCTATGATTCCATCAGCATGTTGTACGAGTATCTGCCATTACCTAACAGGGGGACATTTAAAAGTTCAGATGCATTGCTGAATAAAATTTATGATGTATCCGTATATACAATGGAGCTGAATACGCGGGAGTTTTTTATAGATGGTATTAAACGTGACCGCTGGATCTGGAGCGGCGATGCGCAGCAAAGTTATTTAATGAACTATTACCTGCAATTCGATGCACCTTCAGTAACCCGTACCCTATATGCATTGCGCGGAAAAGACCCGGTAACCAGCCATATCAATACCATTATGGATTATACGTTCTATTGGTTTATTGGCATCTATGATTATTATTTGTACACCGGCGATAAGCAGTTCATAGAAAATATTTATCCACGTATGCAGTCCTTAATGGATTATTGTTTGGGTCGCAGGAACAAAGACGGCCTGATGGAAGGGCTAACCGGTGACTGGGTATTCGTGGATTGGGCTGATGGTTTAAGTAAGAAAGGTGCTTTAAGCGTGGAGCAGGTTTTATTTGCCCGCAGCTTGGAGGCGATGAGCATTTGTGCAGAGATCGTAAAGGATAACCGTGCCGGTGAGTATAAAAAGGTAGCGGACGATTTAAAAGCTAAATTATTCCGGTACTATTGGAACCAGCAGAAAGGGGCATTTGTTCATAGCCGGATAGAAGGCAATCAATCAGATAACGTAACACGTTATGCCAATATGTTCGGGGTATTCTTTGATTACCTGAACGATGAGCAGAAGAAGACGGTAAAATCGAATGTCTTGCTCAACGATAAAGTGGCGAAAATTACAACGCCATATATGCGCTTTTACGAATTAGAAGCTTTATGTGCTTTGGGTGACCAAAAATATGTATTAGACCAGATGCGCAGTTACTGGGGCGGTATGCTGGAGTTGGGTGCCACATCATTCTGGGAAGAATATAACCCGGATAAAAAGGGCACAGAACACCTGGCCATGTATGGCCGTCCTTACGGCAAAAGTTTATGCCATGCATGGGGAGCCAGTCCTATTTATTTGTTTGGTAAATATTATTTAGGTGTTAAGCCAACAGGCCCTGCTTACAGCACTTACCTGGTAGAGCCTGAGTTAGGCGGGTTGCAATGGATGGAAGGGAATGTGCCTACTCCAAACGGCCTCATTAAAATGTATGTAAGCACCAAAGAAATTAAAATTTCCGGGGACGAAGGTAGCGGTACACTCCGTTTTAAAAGCAGGAAAAAACCTGCCAGTGCACAGGGAACAATCACATCAGTGGGAAATAATGTTTACGAGTTAACTATCCAGTCAGGAAAGCAATACGCTATTAAATACACCGCTTTATAATTCCATATTATAGCGTCTTAATCCTAAGTATTCTGATCGGTTACAATTTTTGTAGCCGATTTTTTATGCCGGATAATAGGAGTATTAGGCTTTAGAGTTCTGCCTACCCCATCAAATTATTAATCCATTCCAGGGATGTTGCTGGTTTAGTGTGCAGATAATTGCTGATATATTGTAAACAAATCAGCGTCGTATTATGCTGCGCTATCAGGGGGAAACCATTAAAATAGATAAGAAATAGTTTTATAGGGGCTGTCCGCATTGGTAATTTTGCGGAGCATTGGTTCGGGCTATTCCGGGCTCGCTTACGCTCGGTGCTAAGGCACCAGCCGCTAAGGCGGCTGCCCTGCATATCCCGCAGCCATTCAGCAACAGCATTACTATTAAGCCCCGCTTTCAGAATTAAAAACAAAACAACTATCAATCCCCCCCCACCATAATATACTCATTACCACCACCCACTCATACCTCAACATCACTCATGCTTTTATCCCCTCCCTCGGAGGGGTAGGGGTGGGTTTAAAAATACCCAATCACATCACAATGCTGCAGAGCTATAGCAAATTCAAATAACCACTACCAATCCACCACCACTAATACACCATTTCACTCATGCTTCTGTCCCCTCCCGGGAGGGGTAGGGGTGGGTAAAAAAAGAATTAAACACTCAAAACCACCCACACCCATACACAATTTTTCGCACAAAAACAAGCGTAAAACTACGTAATATTTTGCGTAGTTTTACGCTTGTCTGCTAAAATATTGCAGCCTAACTTTGGTCAACTATAAATCCTTAAATATGACCAGAGTGAGAGTAAAAACAAGCTTTCTATGCCTGTTTACATTTGGTGCCATACTGCTAAATGCACAAAACAATAAGAATAATACATCAGGCAATCAATACCTGCAGGCACAGCAGTATGCCACAGGCATAGGCGCCGCCCGGGACATCAGCAAAGCTGTAGAATTATACACCGGGTCAGCCGCAGAAAACAACACCCAGGCCATGATTGCCCTCGGCCTGTTATACCAGCAAGGCATACAGGTAAAAATGGATATCCCCTTAGCCGTTGACTGGTTCACAAAAGCCGCAAAACAAGGAGATCCGCAGGGTTGGTACCAGTTAGGCTTATTGTATAAAGATGCCCGTGACAAAGAAACCAGGAACTTTCAAAAAGCATACCGGTACTTCCGGCAAGCAGCAACAGCAGGCAGCAATGACGCCGTATATGCACTCGGTTACATGCATTATAAAGGCATCGGCGTCCCGCAAAACTACAGTGAAGCAGTCGCCCGGTTTAACAAAGCCGCCAATCTGCCCGGCAGCATGTATTACCTCGGCCTCTGTTACAGGAACGGGTATGGCGTACAAAAAAATGAGACCATCGCCCGGCAATGGCTGCAAAAAGCCCTCGATCACAAATTCCTTGCTGCCAGGCAGGAACTGGACGCCCCCCTGCCCGAAAACAGCAACCAGGCAGCCATTACCGAAGCCCAAAACATCCGGCAGAACGTTCGCCGGCATTTCAATACCTATAACCAATACAGGAAAATAAACCATAACGTTGAAGCTGCCTTAATAGAAGGCACTTACAAAGGCAGTATCATCCGTTACGATTGGAGTGGCCAATTCGCATTAAGCATTACACCGCTGGAATTAGAGATTAAAGCAGACAGCACTGGAAAAATAACCGGTACATGGAAAGAAGCCGACAGCCTCGTACTACCGCTAAATGCCAGCCTGACATCCGATAACCTGGTATTCCAAAAGATGGACTATCTTAAAAAAGACCATTACAATCAACGCAAACCATTAAAATACCAATTTGAAACCGCCACTTTAGATTGGGTAGTGCAGAATAATCAACTCTATATAAGCGGCACCGTCCAAATGTTTTCCCCCCGGAGAAATGAGCCCGAAAAACCATTGTTTGTATCCCTCCAAAAGACAAGTCCCCCGCATCAGTCACTCAATAACACCACCCTCAACAGCATCACCAAACAGCCCTTGCTCAAAGACGCCGTACACGCTTATCCAAATCCATTTGAAGACATCATCAATCTACACTTTACACTCGCTGCCCCCGCAAAAGTCCATACCAGTGTCAGCACCATCGACGGGAAAGTCTTATATGAGCATCCTGCGGAACCATTAAGCGAAGGCCGGTATCGTTTACAGGTAAAACCAGCACAAACACTCACCCCCGGCATCTACCTGCTTACTTTCCGGGCAAATGAGCAAACAAAAGTCATCAAAGTCATCAAAAAATAATTAAAACCCTCACAGCTATTAAAGCCTTAAATATGAAAAAAATAATACTGGTGATCATACTCATGTTAAACCTCGGTGGATTTGTAGAGATCAACCATCAAAAAATGGGCAATACCGCTTCCGGGCAATTATGGTCCTGGATCTTCAAAAAGAAAGGCATTCCCTGCCCCGATGATCCGCAGGCACCCCCTTCACAAGGCAATTTCGTTACAAGAGCATGGAATTGGCTCATCAGCCTTTTCCCAGGCAAAGAAGATCGGGTACAGGAGATAGAACAGATTGCCACAGGCTGCGAATACGATAACAGCGAAACCTACAATCCCTCCTATACCAGTTACAATTACTATAATTTCGACTGGTACATCATTGATGATGATGGCGAAAGACGCTATTACAATCCCGGTGGTGGCGGTGATTATACGATTGGGGAAATTGACATATTAAGCCGTCTTGGTCAGTATGCCGCAGAGTTTTTCGTATTAAACCCCGACCTGGACTTAGGCCGTAATACCACCGGCCATTATATAACTGTTAACGGCAGTACCACCAAATACTACAACAATAGCAATATTGTATTACAGAACTATGGCAATGCTTCTGTCAATCTGCAGATCCATAGCACCGGGGACGGTCCGCAGGGGCCATCCATCCCGAACGGTACCGTCGATGACCCCAACCCCGCTTCTGAGACCTACGACTGGTATGTGAACAATGCCTTTATGGGTACGAACCCCGAGCTGCATATCAACCCCGGTACCCAGCCCACTTCCGTTAAAGTAAAGAAAAGTACGGGAGAAGTAGTATTAAATGCCAGCATTCAAAAAAAAGAAGGGAGTATCTTCATTACCGAGAGCAACGATGTTTTTGTAAGCCCCGATGGCGTACCGTTTAAACTGCCGGCAGGCAGTAAGATCAAAACCTACAATATCGATACCGATAATTTTACCAATGGGGCCGTCTATGGTTTTATTGGAGGCGGTTCCGACTCATCAGAATATGTTTTTAAGGATGAGACTTCATTTAAAGGCACTTCCGGCACACCCAGGTTTACAACTGCTGTAAAAGTGATTGATGATGGTGCTGCAAGAACTTATTCTACCGATACCGATACCTATACAGGGTTTACCTACCCCGCCAGAACAAACAGCCCCATAGAAGTAATAAGAATACGCAAAGTAAAAGAAAACGGTATCTGCAAAATACTCATAGAAAAAGTAAGCTACACCGTACCAAAAGATGTCGCAAATACCCTTTCAGATACCCCCCGGCCACAGAATACTGCAATAGAAGATGCCCCCCTCATAGCCCTGGTTAACAGCATCACGGTACCATGTCCCGAGAGTCTTTCCGGCAATAGCCGAAATGGAGAAATACTCAAGGAGTATATGAAAGTCAAAAAGCATATCGTCAAAGAGTTCCTGCAAAATAAAGTAAAGAATAATGTCAAATTTTATTTAGCAGACAGCACCGGCAGCAAGGTAAAATATACCATCACCAAAACCGCAGCCGATAGTTTAACCACCGCACAGCAAACCGGTGCCACCGATAAATTTAACAACGGCAATTTTACAGCCGCCGATGAGGACATCGCCATAAAAATGTACCTCGAAGATGGCAAGTGGCAATACGAAGTAAAATACAACCCCAACAAAATACAGCCCAATGCCAAAATAGCCCCGGTATTGCAGCAGGTAAAAGATGAAATAAAACGGCAGGCAGACGATGAAGTACGCAAGTTAAGGGTACCGAAATCAGAAAGCAATGCGGTAGAAGAACAGGTTGGCGGCGGCGAAAAGTTTGCCAAAGCAAAAATGGACATGCTGCAGGCCATTGCCGCCATTTACGATGTGGGTAAAGAGATTATTAACGAAGGCAAAATGCCGGAAAATATCTGGGACAATGGCAGCCGCACCACCGGAACCACCCAAAGCGTAAAAGATAAATACGACCAAAGCGCCTTTAATGCCCCCTCTTTAGTAGGTGGCGGTGTAGACCAGTTAATAGATGAAGCAACCGGTGCCGTACAGTTGGTAAAAGCCGGGCTGGAAATAGTAAGAAAGCCGGTAGAATCTGCCAAAGGGTTATGGAACACCGTTAAGGCCCTTAACAAAGATAAAATAAAACAGTTTGCGCTGGATGCCAGTGGTATTACCAACTACCAGCAGGGCGGCAGCAGGGCCACTTACCAGGCAGGCATGCACGGGGTAAAACTGGCCATGATTGTAGCAGCAGGCGTCAAAGTATTGACAGAGGGCAAGGAATTAGTAGAAAAAGCCGCCAAAGAAGTAGATGATATACAGAAGTTCATACCGGATGGCACAACCAACCATGCCGCAACAGATGCCCTGAAGAATGCGGCAGAGAACAGGAAGATCGTTCAGAAAATAGACGAAGACAAACTACTCACCAAGAATGTAGAGGGCGGGCAGACCAAAGTGGTAGCCCTTGAAAAAGATGGAAATGAAGTAAAAGCATATAAAGTAAATCAAGACGAACTAAAAGATGCCCGAAGTAATACTGTTTATACAGCCGAAGAAATAGCTGAAAGTGCAAAAGACGTACAGAAAAGTAAAACCGTAACTTACATTAATGGAAGAAAAACCATTGAAACAGAAGCGGGGAGCACTGGAAGTTGGAGCAAGGATTTAAATAAACCTGAACCCGATGCAGACTATCATGTAAAGAATAGCGGCAGCACACCACATAAATATAAAACAGATGCGGACGGGCGCGTAGTTAAGGTTGAAGGAGAGTTAAAGTTAAGTTCCAGGAATCGTAATGGTTATCAACAGTCTGTAAAGTGTAAGGGTTCTAAAGATGGATTATCAGATGACCACGGTAGTCATTTAATAGGCAGTCGTTTTGATGGTGCTGGGGAGCAAATTAATTTGGTACCGATGAAAAGTGACTTAAATTTGAGAGAATGGAAAGTAATGGAAAATGAGTGGGAAAAAGCTTTACAACAAGGAAAAACTGTAAATATTGAAATTAGACCAATATATGACGGTACAAGTAAACGTCCCATTGGTTTTGAAGTAGACTATTGGATTGATGGTATTAAAACGAGTGAAGTATTTGAAAATTAAATAATTAATTATGACAGTAGATGAAATATATCAACGCATAGCTGATATTATTAATAATGCAATTGCAGAGGATTGGTTAGAAGCGACTGCATATTTAAAAAGAGTTGAAAAAGTTGTTGGATTTACTGGGGAATATGTCAATATTGAAGGTGAGCATAAATCTTTGGAAGCAAAATTTGGATTTTTTGATGCAAAAGCAGTACATGAACTCCATTCAATCACAACAGAAGGTGGACATAATCGTTGGAATAAACTAAAGTTTACACTTTATCCAACGGGAAAATTTGAAATGGACTTTATCTGGGATCAGGAGCATCAAGATAAATTAGACAATGTGAAATAACCTCTTGTTGTTTCTAACATAGCATTAAGTTTATTAATTATACACATGAATTGGTTGCCAATTAAAAATTCATATATGAGTTATACGCTTAATCAAATAAAGTTTGAATTAATTAATTTAATCAAAGCTAGAAATGAAATCAATTGGGAGTTTGCAGAATTTCAAATTGACTTTCCCCCATTTATAAATAGAGGCTTTAATTTCAGTCAGTTTGTTAAAGATGAAAATGACAATAATATTCGTTTAATAGCCTTGTCTGATGCATTAAAAAAGAATATTTATGGTTTCATCTATATTTTTAATCAAGAGAGTCTTTATAATCAAATTAGATTTAAAGCACAAAAGAATGACTTATGGAACTCTACAATAGAAGTATTTTTCAATAAAGAAGTTGATGATAATTTTCAAATGAATATTCCTTTATCAAAGAAAGATAGTTACTTGCCCTGGTGGAAGAATGTAGAAGAAACTAAAGACCTAATTTAAATCAGTTCTACCAATCATTAATTTATAATAAAATATGTTAGACAAAGTTTCTACTGAAATTATTAATGAACTGAATACTCTATATCCGAGTTGGAATAGTTGTAACTACTTATTAATTGCAAACTCCTCAAATAGTATAGGGTATAAAATAAACCCAGATTACGCATTAGAAAAAGGGAAATGAAAATTTTGAGATTGATTCCATAGTGAAGAGAACCACTTTC
>JAQGEF010000033.1 GCA_027854065.1 Polluticaenibacter yanchengensis
TACCTTTTTTGAAACCGGCAAATTTAATTTTAAATTATTTTTCTCTAAAACCCTTTGCTGTATTACGTTTCACTTCGCTTTTAAAGAACTTTTTTAACACCCCATTTTTATTGGGAGTGCAAAAGTAACTGTCTTAAACCATAACAGCAAATCTTTTTTTACAATTAGCTCGAAAAAAGATTTTTTGAACAGAGGAAATCTTGGTTTGAGGAAGGGATGCTTGGGTGAGGGAACCCACCCCTGCCCCTCCCACGGAGGGGATAGAACCTTCAGAAGGGGGATTGCTTGAGTATTGAGCGACTGTTGTTGCTTTAGTTTGTTTTGCTGGTAAGTGCTTTTATAAAAGATTAATAGATATTATACCGACGAAAAGCTGCGGGATATGAAGGGCCTTCTGCCATTTCTTATGCCAAAGCTTCTTCATTTAATAAATGATACATATACTATAAAGAAAACTATGAACCGGAATTGCCGATAGTAGCAATATAGGATGCAGGGAGTGACACAACGATGTTTAGTAGTATTACAACAAGATGACCCAATAAAAAGTCATTCATTATGTCTTGAACAGTGTAATATTAATATTAAAAATATACTACACTAATTTGGTGAAGTAAAATATTATTCTAAATTTTGCTGGTAGTTCTAAAAAACTATTGTGGGAAGGAGTGATCACAAAACAAGATGTTCCTAACCGAAAGTTAGGATAGGTGAATAATGCCTGTGTCAGATTAAGGCCTCAAATGAGGCTAAAAGATTATCCAATTTTAATTTTAAAATAGAAGTATTTTAATCAGGCTGGTCGTTTTTTAAACAGAGAAGAAATTTTGCTGTTTTTTTAAATGTCAATATGACAATTAAATCACTTTTTATAACTTTAATATGGATTAGTTTCTTCCCTATTAAAGAATCTTAATTATTCAAATAATCAAACAAACTGTGAGAGTATGAGTGTCAATTTGTGTGGCAATGAGAAAAAAGCCACAAAGACTTTTAAGTCTACCCGGTATCGAATGACTCCAAATGTATTTCGAACACTTAAATTATCGTTGTTATTTACGGCCACATTTTTAACTGTGGGCGCCAGAGAAACGGTAGAAAAAGTGTCATTAAACATTAAAAACGGGAGTATAGAATCAGCCTTAACTTCAATAACGCGCCAAACAGGGGTGCGGTTTCATTACAATCCGGATGCATTAAGTAAATACAAGCCATTGGATGTTTCTTTTAATAACCTAACATTAGAAGAAGCTATAAAAATTTGCCTGAAAGACAAAGCACTTTCGTATAAAATAGATGCTTTACAAAATATAGTAAATATCAGGACTGGTATTACACCGAATTCCTATAACGAAAATGAAGAAACGCCTGACGCACCCCAGGAGACTCAAATAAAAGGTACTGTAAAAGCGGATGATGACGGATCTACTTTAGCAGGAGCAACCGTTACAGTAAAAGGGACTAAAAGAAATACGCTGACGGACAATAAGGGGAACTTTACAATATCGGCAGCTGAAGGAGCGACCCTGATAATAAGTTACGTTGGATATGACAATAAAGAAATAAAAGTAAATGCTTCCGGTAACTACAACATAAAATTGGTATTGACAGCCAGCTCCGTTAATGATGCGGTGGTTACAGGTATGTATGTAAGGCCAAAAGCTAATTTTACGGGTGCATCTATGTCATTTTCTGCCGAAGAAATAAGTAAAGTAAGTAACTCCAACTTACTAAATGCATTACAATCTTTAGATCCATCATTTCAATTAACCGAAAATCTGAACTTAGGATCAAATCCTAATGTATTAGCGAATGTGGTATTAAGAAGCGGCAACAGCCTGGTAGATTTAAGTCAGACATCAACAGTACCGTTTGATTATGCGAATGGTGCAAATGTGCCACTGTTTATACTGGATGGATTTGAAGTGCCGTTACAAAGAATAAATGACCTGGATATCAACAGGGTAATAAGAGTTGATATTTTGAAAGATGCTGCGGCCACATCCATATATGGATCCCGTGCAGCAAATGGCGTTATTGTTATAGAAACTCTGCGTCCTAAACCAGGGAAACTAAGGTTTACATATATTGGTAATGTAAACGTAGAAGCACCGGACTTAACCAGTTATAACCTGCTAAATGCCCGCGAAAAATTTGATTTAGAAAACAAGGTAAATGCTTATACCTTTTACAACTGGAATTTTCGTGAGCAGGACCTGGCTTACTTCTATAATGCAAGATTAGCAGCAATAGAAAGCGGGATAAATACAGACTGGATTTCACAACCTGTGCAAACCGGTATTGGTAACAAACATAGCTTGTATATAGAAGGCGGCTCTGAAGATGTTCTGTATGGTCTTAACCTGACATATAACAATATTACAGGTGCGATGAAAGGTTCTGACCGAAGAACCATTACAGGGAATACTTATTTATCTTATCGTGTAAAGAACTTTCAGTTTAGAAACGATCTGACCATTAATGCGAATGTAGCAAACAATTCTCCTTATGGTTCTTTTACCCAGTACACTCGATTAAATCCTTACTGGACGCCTTATGATGATGAAGGCAACTACAAAGTGTACCTGGAAGATGTCAGAAATATATACGGAAACAGGCTGACCAATTTTGATTTATACAATAATCTGGACGGGCAAGCAGTAGGTAGGGCTACCAACCCATTATACAATGCTTCACTAAACATTGTTGACAGAAACTCCTATAACAATTTAATCAATAATTTCTCTACTCAATGGCAGGCTTCTCCATGGTTACGTTTCACTGGCCGTTTTGCATTCCAATATCAACAGGATCAAAGTGATAAGTTTTTACCAGCTCAGCATACTTCATTCGTCACTAAACCAACTTTTGAAAAAGGAACTTATACTAAAGGACATGGTAACAGAAGCAGTTATGAAAGTACCATAACTGCTGATTTTAATAAAACAATTGGTAAAAATCAATTTTATGCGACAGTAGGTACTACCATCCAGGAAGTAAAATTCAATACAGAATCGGTAACAGTACAAGGTTTTCCAAATCCAAAATTAGATCAGTTGGTTTTAGGGAACGGATATGCAGAAGGTGCCAGACCTATTGGTAGCGAAAGTATCACGCGCTTATTTGGTCTTTTGAGTAATGTGAGCTACACTTATGATAACAGATATTTACTGGACTTTTCTTTCAGATCTGATGGTTCTTCTCAATTTGGAACTGAAAAAAGATTTGCTCCATTCTGGGCTGCCGGTGCCGGATGGAATCTGCATAACGAAAGTTTTGTAAAACAACTAAGCTTTGTAGATAGATTAAAAATCAGGTATTCTTATGGTTACACCGGTTCTCAAAATTTTGCGAGTTATTTAGGCATAACCACCAATCAGTATTATAACAATAGTGATTACAGAGGGGTAATAGGCACTTATTTATTAGGTTTTGGAAACAGCTCTTTAGAGTGGCAAAAAACGATAAAAAATAATATAGGTGCAGATATTACTTTGTTTAAAAAGTTTGACGTAACTGCTAACTACTTTATAGAAAAAACAAACGGAAGTATTGCCTCCATATCCACCGCACCGTCAACAGGGTTTTCTTCATATAGTGAAAACATGGGAGATGTAATCGCTCGTGGATGGGAAGTGTATGCGAGATATAATATATTTAATAACAATGTTAAACGTAACAATTTATCGGTATTTGTAAATATTGTTTCAGTTAAAAATAAAATTGAGCGGGTATCAAACACTATTGCTGCATTAAATGAAAAAGCTGATAACGAAAAATCTACCAGGCCTGTAACAAGATACGCGGCAGGACAATCAACAACCTCAATATGGGCAGTCCCTTCCTTGGGTATAGACCCTTCTACAGGTTACGAGATTTTTGTAAAAAAATCCGGTGAATTAACGAATGTTTACAGTCCCTTAGACCAGGTGATAGTGGGCGATTTAAGGCCGAAATTCGAAGGTACTTTCGGTCCAAACTTAGAGTTGAACGGATGGGGTTTTAATGGCTATTTCAGATTCAGGTATGGTGGCCAGGCTTATAACCAGACATTGGTGGAAAGAGTAGAAAATGTGGCTGTTGCCTATTACAATGTTGATAGAAGGGTGTATGAAGACCGATGGATGAAACCTGGGGACGTGGTACCATTTAAAGGTATTATAGACAATAATGGTATATCTATATCTGAGCAAACATATGCCACCTCCAGGTTTGTACAGGATGATAATCTACTATCGTTGGAAAACGTATCTGTTTATTACAGATTTCCAGAAAGACTTAATAAGAGATTGAATTTACAAAACACTAAAATCTCCTTGTTTGCTTCCGATATTTTCAGAATATCCAGTATTAAAAGAGAGCGTGGTTTAGATTATCCTTTCGCACGTACCATTAGTTTACAAATTCAAACCTCTTTCTAAAAATAAAACAATAATGAATACAATACATTTTATAAATAAATATACCAGAATAGCAACTTTTGTTTTAAGCATCACTTTGCTTACAAGTTGTAATAAATGGCTGGATGTAAATCCATCTACAAGAATAAAAGAAGATGAACTCTTCAGCGAACAACAAGGTTATGTAGATGCGCTATTCGGCACTTACCAAAAACTAACATCCGATAACGCTTATGGTCGTTTGGGCACCTACGGTTTTGTAGATGTTTTAGGACAATTGTATGAAAACAAAAGTACCCAGGCTTCTACTTACTATGGTGAAACTGCCAGGTATAATTATACCTCCGCCAGTGTTAATAACCAACAGAATGTTCGGGCCTCAATAGACTCTATATGGACGAATTATTATAGCGCTATTTCGCAGGCTAATTTAATTCTTAAAAATGTAGATAGCCGCGATGTACTAAAAGGTAACAGTTACAAAATTATAAAGGGTGAAGCATTGGCTTTAAGAGCTTTTATTCACTTTGATTTGTTGCGTTTATTTGCCCCGGCATATTTAGGTGGCACTAACGCATCTGCAACTGCAATCCCTTATGTGGAGCAATTTACCGTTAGTCCTACTGCAAAAATTACAGTAGAAGAAGTCCTGGTTAAAATAGAACGTGATTTAAAGGAGGCTGAAAGCTTGCTGGAAGCACATAAAACTATTGATCAAATTGCGACCAACCAAGGCTCTACTTCTCTTGATTTATTTTTAATGTACCGTCAGAATCATTTAAATTACTGGGCAGCAAAAGCAGTGTTAGCAAGATTATACCTGTACAAAGGCGATAAAACAAATGCTTTAAAATACGCGACTGAAGTTATTAACAGCAAATTGTTCTATTTTGTAAACCCGGGTACATTATCTGTAGATCCTACGGTAGATGCTTCTGACCTGACTTTTTCTTCTGAGCATATTTTTTCTCTGAATGTGTCCGGTTTAAAAAAATTAGCCGATGCTTATTTTAAAACAGAGTCAACATCCGGAGCAGAAGCAACCGACTTATTTTCTACAGCTGCTAAGTTAAATACATTATATGAAACAACCCTTACCGGATACGGTACAGATATCAGAAGTATTGTAGCATCCAAAAGTTTGTGGAATCAGTTTAGTACTGCAGTGGTTTTTACCAAGAAATATTATTCTGATAAAACGACTAACGTTAAGCAAAGGCTTATTCCAATTATCAGACTTCCTGAAATGTACTATATAGCAGCAGAAGCTTCAAATACGATTAGTGAAGGATTGGCTTATCTGAATGTAGTAAGACAAGCAAGACTAATTCCTGAATTAAGCGCTACAAATATTAATACAACTGCATTATTCGATGCAGAAGTTCAGAAAGAGTACAGGAAAGAGTTTTATGGAGAGGGTCAAATCTGGTATTACTTCAAACGCAAAAATGTTACGACTATTCCGGATGGAGTGGGCAATCCAATGACTGCTACCAAATACACTTTTCCATTGCCATTTAATGAACTTCAATTTGGTTTATAAAATTTAAACGTATTTACATGATAAAAATATTCAACAATATGCTTAGGTTAACTGCTTTTATGCTGACTATTGTATTGGGTGCAACCAGTTGTAAAAAAGATGATTTCAAAACCTTTAACAGCGATGCTGCTATTTACTTTACAAGAGGTGAAATTATCGATTATTCTTTCAGTACAAAAAGTGACAACCTGGTAAAGGATACCATTTACATTCCATTACGTATTATTGGTACTGCCAGCGATAAAGACAGAACTTTTAATATAGAAGTAGCAGATAGCTCTACTGCTAAAAAAGGATATCATTTCGACTTTGGACCGTTAGTAATTCCTGCAAATGCCTATAGTTTAAACCTTCCTGTTTACATTTATCGTAAAGCAGGTTTAAAGGATAGCGTTGTTACAGCTCATTTAGCCATTGCAGAATCCGCTGATTTTAAATTAGGCTATTCAGACAAATATGTAGCAAGCGATTCTCTTAACAAATTACATTACAGAATCAATATCAACGACCAGCTATTAAAACCTACAAGATGGGATTCTTATTGGGTCAATTATTTTGGAGAATATTCCAGAACTAAATTATTATTCCTCATTCAACATGTTGGATTAACAGATTTCGTGTCATCTCCATATCCGCAAAACTTAAATTTTTATATTCAAACTGCAAAGTATGAGCTATACAAATATGAGTTGGCAAATGGTATTTTATACGACGAAAATAACAAGCGTGTAGTCTTCCCTTAAAAATTGTAAAAAATGAAATTAAAATATATCCATAAAGTCAATCTTTTATTAGTAGCTATTGTATTACTAATATCAGCTTGCTATAAAGACAAAGGCAATTACGATTACGAAACAATTAATAGTATTACAGTAACTGATTCTGCTGCGGCATCAAAAATCTACCTGTTTCACGATGATACTTTAAAGTTAAATCCAACTGTCAATCAAACATTACCAACAAGTGACTTAAGCTATCTCTGGTTTGTTTATAACAATTCTACCAATAGCGCTTACAATCTTCCACGTGATACCATCGCTACAACAAAAAATTTAAGTCATATAATAAAATCAGACATTTTTGTTTTAGGCGAAGTGTACAAACTGACGTTAAAAGTTACTGATAACATCACTGGTGTTTCTTCTTTCATTTTGTACGATTTAGAAATTTCCAATAAATATGGTACCGGTTGGTTGTTGTTAGAAAACAATAATGACAAAGGAGATTTTTCAATGGTATTACCTAACAATACTGCAGAGCGAAATTTGTATAGCTTATTAAATACCGGCAGCACATTAGGTAAGCCTGTTTCTATTACGTCATCTCCGTTTTCTGTTACTGATGATTTATCTACACCAAACAGGCGTATCTACATTCAAACAGAAAATGATGCCATAGAACTTAATAATTTAACGCTTACCAAAAAGTTCGATATCGGTTATTTATTTTTCGCAAAACCACAAATTGTTAAGCCAGGTTTTATTGGCTGGACAGGCTATCTTTCTGGCACCACTTTATACCAGCGCATAGGTTTAGCGGTCAATAATGGATTGGTTCATACTAATATGGTAGGTGGTTTTCCAGGCATTAAAAAGTGGGGGGAAGCACTTCCAAATCCCGATGGTAAATACGATTACGAAGTTGCTCCATTCTTTGCTGGTGCAACCATTTATTCGCCTACGTATACCAATGTGGTTTACGATAAAAAGTATAAAAGGTTTTACTCAATTGGTACAAATGCCTTAGTTGCATTCTCGCCATCTGCAGGTACTCATTTCGATTTTAATAATGTAGGTTTAGATTTTATAGCTCTAGATTCTTCCAATATTACCAACCAATACAATGCTGTTTTAAAAGACGGTTCTACAGCTTATTTATTACAGTTTAAAACCGTAGCAGCTACCGGTGACCCTGTGGTTTCTGTTGGTAAAACTTTAATGAATGCGGCTGGTATTGCTACTGCTACTTCGGTAGCCAGTTCCACGATTACACCGCATATTTTCTACAGCGCTGCCAACGAGTTGTATCGTTACGAATCAACCTCCAATACTTATTTAAAAGCATATTCATTTGCTGCCAACGAAAATGTTACAGCCATCGACTATCAAAAATTTGTACCTGGAACTGGTAATCAAAGATTGGTAGTTGCTACCTGGAACGGTACAGAAGGTAAGTTTTATTATTTCGATATTTCGACGTTGGGCACACTAAGCACCAACTATACCAATGTTTTCACAGGCTTCAAAAAAATAATAGACATCGCTTATAAATATTAAAAAATGAGTAAAATAATTGATACAAATACATTTGGAGCTATGGACTTAAGTGCCGAACCGTACTTCTGCTCCGGCTGCTTAGGGCTCACTTCGTTCGGTGCTTAGGCACCTGCCGCTAAGGCGGCAGCCCTTCGCATCCGGCAGCCCATTAGCTGTAGTATTACTATTTAGCTTTTGTTCCAAACGGTATGTATGCTTCTACAATAAATTATTTGCTCTAATAAATAAAACAATTGTTATATAATGAAAAAGATAAGTTTAATAGTCGTTGCAGGTTTATTAGTTCTATCAGCAGCAGCTCAAAAAGAAAAAGCCAGTAAGGGACAAATCTTTTATGACATTACCCAAAAGGGAACTGATGCTCAGAAAGATTCCTTAAAACAGGTATTAATCGACAATGCGAAACTAGATACCAAAGAGGAAGATTTACAATTGTCCTATAATTTCCTGAACACTTTAAAAGCAAATGATGAGGCTAAAGTGGTTGAGAAAAAGATTGTAAAACTATATCCAAAAGGTAAGTTTGTACGTCAGCAGGAAATAAGCAAGTTTCACGAAATAGAAACTTTAAAAGATAAAGAAAAGGCTTTTAACACCATTCTTAAGAAGTTCCCTATAGAAAAATTTCCAGGTGATGAAATTGTTTATGACTATGCTGTTTCATCATTGGCAAGACAATTTGCGAATGAAGGTAATAAAGAAAAAGCATTACATTATTTATCACTAATGAAAGAAGAGTTCTGGAAAGCACAAGGTGATATTCCTGTGGCTACAGAATTTTTAAAGCAGGGCGATACTGCTGCGGCATTGCCACTTATTAAGGCTAGTATTACGTCCGCTTTAAAATTCATTAAAGGTGATGTACAGGATAATAAAGCAAAATTTGCAGGTGTAGGCTATCCGGGCTATGTTGGGCAATATGCCAATATTCTTATAGCACAAGGCAAATACGAAGAAGCATTACAACAAATAGAGGAAGCAAAGAAAATTGTACCGGAGCGTTCAGAGGATTTTTTACCGTCCTATGCAAAGGCATTACAAAATGTTAATCGCCATTTAGAAGCGTTTAATGCATATAGTACTTTATATCGTAAAGGGCAGTTTCACTATTACGAACCTATTGCTGATCTGTATGTAAAACTCAATAAAAGTAATACCGGTTTAGAAGGCTACGTGGATGACATGAAGGCGACTTTAAACGAAAACATTAAAAGACATTTAGAAAGCATTATTACAGACAAAGAAACGCCAGCTTTTAAGTTGAGAAATTTAAAAGGAGAGATTGTTAATTCTAAAGATTTGTTAGGCAAAGTGGTTGTTTTAGATTTTTGGGCTACCTGGTGCCAGCCATGTATCCGTTCTTTTCCGGGCATGCAGTTAGCGGTTAAAAAATACGAAAACGATCATGATGTTGTATTCCTGTTTTTAGATACCTGGGAGCGTGGCACTGATTATGAGCAAAAAGTGAATGATTTTATTACAAAAAATAAATACACTTTTAATGTGTTATTTGATGACGCTAAAACGGATGACAATATTGCTCCAAAATTCAACATCAGTGGCATACCTGCTAAGTTTGTAATAGATAAAAAAGGTAAGACCAGGTTTTTCCTTACAGGTTCATCTCCTTACCCGGATTATATTTTACTGGAGCTGACACAGATGATTGAAAGGGCGAAAAAAGGTTAAGTTAACTAACGCCTATTTTGCCTTAAAGGATCACATAAAGAACGCCCCTTGTATAAGTATCAAGTGGCGTTCTTTATTTAAGAGCTCATTTTGAAGAGCGAACCTGAGCTTGATCTATCAAAAATCATTGGATAGAATATGATGCCTCTTATTAAAAAAGTGTCTGAAATCGGCCAATTTTAAACAGATCTGTCCGGTTTATATTCTACCGCCGAATGGCTGCGGTGGACAGCAGGCGACGGCTGCAAGCCGGCGGTGCGGAGCTTTAGCGGAGCACGGCACCCTGCAGTACGCCGGACAAAAGCCCAATAGTATTATCCACGTTCACAGCCCCAAATAATAAAAAAATCTTGAAAAATATAGAAAAAACAAGACTTTATACTAAATTTTCATGAAATTTTATCAATAAATTATTTGGTTACCTACAATATTCAGCTTTTTTATATACTTTTGCGCCCTAAATTTAGCCGTTACACTGTACAGGTGATGACTGCTATTTTTATAAAGCAAATAAATAAATAGTCAAATATTTTTATGGCCGATTTAAAATTTCAAAGAAACTTTGGTATTGCCGCACACATCGATGCCGGTAAGACCACTACTACAGAGCGTATTTTACGCTATACCGGTATGATTCACCGTACAGGTGAAGTACACGACGGTGGTGCTACTACCGACTGGATGGAACAAGAAAAAGAGCGCGGTATCACCATTACATCGGCTGCCGTAAGCTGTCAGTGGCAGTTCCCAACAGTATTGGGTACGCCAAATGCTGACTCTAAAAAATACTATTTCAACATTATCGATACTCCGGGTCACGTGGATTTTACCGTAGAGGTAGAACGTTCTATGCGTGTATTGGATGGTTTGATCGCTTTATTCAGCGCGGTTGATGGTGTAGAACCACAATCTGAAACTGTATGGCGCCAGGCTAACCGTTACGGTGTACCTCGTATCGGTTTCGTTAATAAAATGGACCGTTCAGGTGCTGACTTCCTTAACGTAGTTAAGCAGGTTCGCGAAATGTTAGGTTCTAAAGCAGTGCCTTTACAATTACCTATCGGTGCAGAAGATAATTTCCTTGGTGTGGTTGATTTAATTACATTAAAAGGTATTATCTGGGATGCAGAAACTGAAGGTATGACTTATAAAGAAGTTCCTATTCCGGCTGATATGGTGGATGAAGTGAACGACTGGAGAGCTCAGTTAGTTGAAGCGGTTGCTGAATACGATGACCAGTTAATGGAAAAATTCTTTGAAGATCCTAACAGTATCTCTGAAGATGAAATTCATGCTGCTGTACGTAAAGCAACATTAGACCTTAGCATTGTGCCTATGATGTGTGGTTCTTCTTTCAAAAACAAAGGTGTACAAACTGCATTGGATGCGGTATGTCGTTACCTGCCTTCTCCGGTAGATATTCCGGATACAGTTGGTACTGATCCTAACACCGGTGCTGAAATTACCCGTAAAGCGGATGTAAAAGAACCATTTGCGGCTTTAGCTTTCAAAATCATGACTGACCCGTTTGTAGGTCGTTTAGCTTTCTTCCGTTGTTATAGCGGTCGCTTAGATGCAGGTTCTTACGTATTAAACGTACGTTCAGGTAAGAAAGAGCGTATCAGCCGTATCATGAAAATGTTTGCGAACAAACAAAACCCTGTAGATTTCATCGAAGCTGGTGATATCGCAGCAGCGGTTGGTTTTAAAGAGATCAAAACCGGTGATACTTTATCTGATGAAGCACATCCGATCACTCTTGAAAACATGTTCATCCCTGAACCGGTAATCGCTATCGCGATTGAGCCAAAAACTCAGGCTGACGTGGATAAAATGGGTATGGCGATTGCTAAATTAGTAGAAGAAGATCCTACCTTACGTGTAAATACTGACGAAGATACCGGTCAAACCATCCTTCGTGGTATGGGTGAGCTTCACCTGGAGATCATCATCGACCGTATGCGTCGTGAGTTTAAAGTAGAGGTTAACCAGGGTGCACCAATGGTGGCTTATAAAGAGGCTTTCTCTGCTACGATCGAACACCGTGAAACATTGAAAAAACAATCCGGTGGTCGTGGTAAATATGCGGATATCGTATTCGAGATCGGACCTGTTGATGAAGAATGGCAAAAAGAGAACCCGGATAAAACCTTCCAGTTTGTAAACAACATTGTGGGTGGTTCTATTCCTCGTGAATTTATCCCTGCTATTCAGAAAGGTTTCGAAAACAGCATGGGTACAGGTGTATTAGCAGCTTACCCGGTTGTAAACATGAAGATCAGAATATTCGACGGTGGTTTCCACGCGGTTGACTCCGATGCAATGTCTTTCGAATTGTGTGCTAAGCAAGGTTTCCGTAAAGCGGGTGCTAAAGCAAAACCACAATTATTAGAGCCGATCATGAAAGTTGAGGTTATCACTCCTGATCAATACATGGGTGATGTATCTGGTGACTTGAACCGTCGTCGTGGTATGATGGAAGGTATGGACACTCGTAACAATGCACAGGTTATTAAAGCTAAAGTGCCATTGAGCGAAATGTTCGGTTACGTAACTCAATTACGTTCATTATCTTCTGGTCGTGCGGCTTCTACAATGGAATTCAGCCACTACGCTCCTGCTCCAAGCAATATTGCTGAAGCGGTGATAGCTAAGAACAAAGGTAAATTGGCTGTTGACGAAGATTAATTTCTTACCAGACAGTAATTCATATAAAAATACCAATGCAAATGCATTGGTATTTTTTTGTTTGCTATCAGTTCAAGTCAGATTCTTATAACCTCCGGGCTTATAAACTTTTTTATTGAGTCACCGGATTTGCTACTATTAAGCATCGTTGTGTCACTCCCTTTTACCGTATTTTTTCTATTGAGCATTTAAGTCAATCCATTCTCGTGAACTAATTATCAAACTTCACTTCGAACAATTTCGGCCAGTATTTTCCTGTAATAAAAATCCTGTTTTGTGCACTATCATATGCAATCCCATTCAATACTTCCGGTGCTTTCTCATCAAACATTGACAATGGTGGAATGCCTGTTTTAGCTCTCAGGTCGGACAGATCTATAATACCGATTACATGGCCATTATCCGGGTCTATTTTAATGATTTTATCAGTTTGCCACACATTCGCATAAATGAATCCTTTTATCATTTCCAGTTCATTTATATTAGCCACCGGCCCGTACTGATTAGTAACTCCTACCCTTTTTACTTCCTGGAATGTTTCAGGATTTACAAAAAAGAGATTACTGCTACCATTACTGATGATCAAATCCTTACCGTTATTTGTAATGCCCCAGCCTTCCCCGAATGTATACGGAAACTTGTTTACCAGTTTTAATGTTTTGGCATCATATACAAAACATAATTCTTCCTGGTAGGTCAGCTGGTAAATTTTACCATTCAACTGTGTACAGCCTTCCCCAAAATACGCTTTATCCAACTCTGTTTTTTCCAGGACTTTGCCAGTAGTAATATCGGTGTAACGGATATCGCTTTCCCCGTGTTGCCCGGCACTTTCAAGCATTTTGCCATCGCCTGCGTACTCCAGTCCTTGTGTAAAATTGCCGCCATCCCTTGGGAAAGTACTTACAATAGCGTAGGAGATATTTTTGGGTGTCAAATCCACTTCTTCGGCAGGTATTTTATCTGCCGGTTTATCAGTCTTTCCTCCAAAATCACAGGCATAAAAACCAATCGCTAATATTGATACAAATAATAACTTTTTCATTATAATAGAATTGCTACGAAGATAATAAATAGTAAGTAGTTGTAAGTTAGAGGACAATAGATATAATCGGTGGAAACTGTTGATAGCTTGAGGCAACTATATCTAACTACTTTGAGTAATTGGGTAATACAAGTACCAGTGACTTACAGGATATAAATCACAAGTTTTATACGTAAGACTTTCGAAAGCGGCAGTAACAGCAGAGCACAGACCAAATGCCTGCACTAGTTCGGGAATTGCGGCATTATGGGAAATAATATAGCCCAATAAGATTTTTAGTAGTATATAAACGATAATGAAAGCGTTTGGTGAATTTTATTTTTGTATCACCCCAATAACGACTTCTAATAACATGCAAATAGCTAGCATGCCCGACTAACGGCTCTCCCACAACTTTTATCGTATCGCTACCTTTGTTACCAAAAGTAAAATTATAATACCCACCTTTTTTCAGCTCTTTGAAATGAGTTTCTCCAACTTCTACTTTCTTAGAAACAATTTTAAATAAAGAATCATTTCGTTTAGCATGTATTACATAATAATCGCCTGACATCTTAATTTTTAAAATTTTATACAAAGAGTCAGACATTTCGATAGCATGAACTTCTATAAACGAAAATATTAAAACTAAAAATAATATAAAATGTTTTCCTGTACTCATAAACCAACATTAAGGATATACCATTATTACATTTCCGTTACTCGTAACTTCTACTCTTGTTGCTCCTTTCACACTAGGGAGAGATGTTCCAGTTGCATCCCAATACTTTTCTGTAATTACAGCGCCTTGATTGGGAGCTCGTCTGTGTGCTTTATTGTAGACACTCCCTTTTTGACCAGCAGATGGTGATGATACCCCTTTTTTTAATGATATCAAACCTCCCTCATACGACTCAAGCGTTTCATGCAGCATCCCCGTTCCGCTGTTTCCATTAGCGGCATCCATTGCTCCTAAAACATCTGGATTAACCCGTTGATCTGTAGTTACTATAGTCTTAACTGTGTAAATCTCAGCGGGTTCCGTTTCTCCACCCCATCCTCCTTCACTATAATCATAATCAGTAACTCTTGATTCTGTACCAATAGTATTGCCCATAAATGAGCCACCTGTCATCAACATTGGTCCGTCAGGACTTGCTATAGTTTTAGAACCATCTGCAGTAATATTTACTTTCACGTCCTGGTTTCGAGTTGCTTCTAAAAGCTTTTTGTCGCTTTTGGTTTTGGCTTCTCCCGATGCAGTAACTTTACCAGTCTCCGCATTTCTTGATAGGCTTAAACTAGTCGATTGTTCTAGTTGTTTAAAAGCGTCTTCAGCTTTATCTCCATTAATAAAGACTTCTGCTCTCATCCCATCAGGATCTATAAACCTAATCGGATTATCAAAAGTATAATTATAAGGTGACCACCTACGCATCTGATCACTCAATGGATCCAGCACATGCCATCTTCCTATTTGTGCATCATACATTCTCGCGCCATAATCTAACCAGTCTAAACCTGAGCCATTTTCGAACTCATTGCGTTGTTCTTCCTTACCGTTGTATTTAAACTTGTTATCCGCAATTCCATTCATGGCCTTACTACTGATTCCCGCCATTGATAATCCAAATGGATAATAATGAGTCTCTTCCAATAAAGGTCCAGGGGTATGGATCACCTGTACATTATCAAAAAACACATAATGCTCACTCTCGTTGCTTACATACACAAAGATATAACCATTCTGCGGTACTTCAATATTCTGTAAATCCGTATGATTATAGACCATACCATTGCCCTGCGTCGCACTGGAACCACTGCCTACTGCCTTGAACTGCTCATCGAACAGGATATAATTGATATAAGCTTTGGGTACTGAAGTGGGTGCTCCTCCTCCCCGTATTAACGAAGTAGGGAAAATTCCTGTATTGGTCGTTGCAATTGAACTTTGCGTGACTCCTTTACTGCCGGCTACTCCTCCCGGCGCAAATACGACTCCGGCTAATATCGAAGCAGCATCTAATGCAGTTGATGGTGTATTGCTGACCAATGGCTTGTAATAGGATTTACCTAAAATATTCACATGGTCACCGGCCATCACTTTCATTAAAAACTGTAAGCCTAACGGACTGTCGTTATTATCGGTCTGGTACCACTTCTGAGAATAATCTGTACTTAGAGGACTTGTGAACTCAGGATAGTTATTGTTATGTGGTGGGTTGCCATTATGATTGGGGTAACTTTGTACATCGTTGTACATGGCAACAGCATACCCTTCGTCTATATTGTAAAACTTCTTCTCATGATTGACCATACTTTTAACATCAGGAGGATCTATTGAATACGTTCCTTCGAGTGTGGCTGCCGGATAAACTACCTGACGACATTCGTCGGTCAATACCATTCTTACATTACCGAGATGGTCTTTTAGAAAATAATCAAAGGCGTATTTTTCACTATGGCTATGACTACAGATTTTCTCACTGATTCTGAAACGGCCTTCTTCATGACCCACAAACTCCTGTTTGCCATCCTGATAAACGACACCACCTGTATAATAGGTATATTTAACCGGACGGGCATTCTCTGTAACAATCTTGGCGAGTTTACGGCCGGTGGCGTCATAGACGTAGTTAATCAGTCCTGTAGCACTTTTTACAATATACTCGGGAAGGTTCAGGTAGTTGTAACGGCCGATCTCGATCTGCTTATGTTTATCGATGGTCATATTGCCGTTGGGGTCATATATATAATGGTCTTCTGTTGTACTGGTATTGACTTGCTTAAAATCACCCATCAATCCGCTGTTGGTGCTTGCTGCGCCATCGATTACTCTTGACAATCTGTTGCTGTAATTGGTATAGGTATATTCAAGTTTGTCTATTTCCACAGAGGTGCCGGTGCTCATTAAACCCCATTGGGTCATCTTTTTGATATTGCCGTTGTTGTCATAGGCGCCACCGGTAAAAATACCACCGGACCAGCTTCCCATAGACATATCAAATTTCACTTCATTATTGTCTGTAATGGTGCTTAAACTGTTTCCCTGTGCGTAATCGGCAAACAGGATCCGGTTGACGTTATCGTAGCCATAGCCAAAACTCCTTACCGTATTTTCTCCGTCTCCACGGGTATGCCAGATCGTTCCAGCTATATTTCCGTTATGTTGATTGCTGCCAAAACCATGGGCATATTTTAAACTAAAACCGAACCAGCTACTGTTATGAGCGGTTGCTTCGATATTGGTATAGGATTCATTGATACCGGTGAGCCAGCCACGGATATTATAACCATAGCGCTGACTTTCAAGGGCTGTTGTTGTGAGTAAAGCACTGTTATCGGTATTACGTTTCTGACCGACCTGTTTGTCTTTTAGCTGACCGAGCTTGTCGTAATTGTTACGGGTGATCACTCTTTGCTCTGCGGTGTTCGGACTGGACAGGGCATAGACTTCTTTTAATGCTCTTTTTAAATGGCCGGCGCCATCATATTCATTAATGGTGGCAATGGAATGGACTGCATTATTGGTTTCAGGATGGGTCAGCTTTTGTACAATGCTGACGGCCTTGCCTGTAAAGTCGTAACGGGTAGCTATAATATCAACATTGCCTTTGATACTGTGGTCCTGTACCTGTACAGGACGATACTTGTTGTCGTAATAGGTGACCTGGGTGGTCCACTCGCCTTCGGTAAGATTTAAAGAATTTGGTATCGTAATCACTTTTGTGCCCGTTACCAACCCTTTTAACTGTGTATGGTGGGTAACAGGATAAACTTCTACACCGACATTGCCTTCTCCGGCCTTTAATTTACTGCTTAACTCTGTTTTAAAACCATATTTATTACCACTATTTTGCTGCCAGTCGTAATTGTCGTAAAAAGTCAGGGTTAATGCGTCATACACTACACCTGAAGGCAGGGCACTGCCATAAGTGCTGACGGTATAGGATTCTGCGGCGGCATTGTTGTCTATAAAGATATCGTACTCATCAGAACTCCCATTAAAATTATCAAAACCGTCATCTATGAGTACGGCTTCCCTGGCTTTATACTCAGTAATGGTACTGGCGGTTCTGCTGTTAATGGAGAGTACAGGACTGAGGGTTTGCTGGGCTCTGTTCTGAGTGGCCATAGGGCCACTTAATGCGGTGGCCAACTGGCTTTTGAGGGCTAAACGGATGATGGCGGTCATGACGGGACGGTTCAACTCATCATAGAAAGTAGTATGCCATTTATTAGCATTGACGCTGCCGTTTTTACGCAAATTACCGTTCTGGGTATATACTAAGCGGTCGCGCTTATCATACAGCATATAGGTCCACTCGGCACCGGGTACTTTCTTACCGATCATCCGATTGCGTTCGTCATATTCATAACGGAAACAGAGATTATTGAGGATTTCCTTGCCGGCTGCACTTCCAAAATTGTAATTATTGGATTCGAACAGACGGACGCCTTCGGGTTGTATAACCAGTCTCAGTAATCCAAAATCGTCATAAACATAATAAGTGCATAACCAACCAGTAGCGCCGTTACCGGGACTGTCTGAATCCTGGACTTTCTTAAGGACGACACGTCCTTCAATATCTTTATATTCGATGACCTGTTTGCCATGCTCATCTTTGGTGATAAGCTTAAACAGGGTGCCGGGCTGGTAAAGATGGCCATTATTGGTATTTGCTGGTGCGGTGGGCATATTGATACCATTATCTGACACATTATTATAATTAAGGGGAGTATTGCCTACATTGATGATGCGGACAGCGTCGGCCAACGTGTTTATTTGATAGTTCTGACTGACTCCTCTTTCATTGGGGCTACTGT
Source organism: Polluticaenibacter yanchengensis (assembly GCA_027854065.1). Lineage (GTDB taxonomy): Bacteria > Bacteroidota > Bacteroidia > Chitinophagales > Chitinophagaceae > Phnomibacter > Phnomibacter yanchengensis. The sequence continues at coordinate 18,448 of JAQGEF010000033.1, forward strand.
TACCGAAAGTGCCACCCCAACTGTTGCCGGGTGCAAACTGCTTTAATACACGGTTCAGGGGGCTGGCTTCGAACTCGGTACGGGAGAAGAATATCTGCTCACCACTGAACTCGGGCTGATCTGAAGGATACTGACTCGTATAAAAGCTATGCTGATCGATGATGGGATTTAAACGGTAATTGCCACTGGTAGTGCCATCGGTATAGGGTAAGTACTGGATGGCTTCCCTTCCAAAGGCATCATAAACATGGAAACTGATAATGTCTTTACTTTCAGGGGAAGCGCCTTTGGCGACTGTTTGTAACGGACGACCTAAACCATCGAAATATTGGACCGTCTCTTTTACCTGCGACAATGGTGCGGCATCAAAACTAGTTTCGCTTGTTATGGGTACTACAGCGACGCGCTCTTTTATATAGTTGACTTTTAAGCCACCCGATGGAATGCTGTTGGCTGGTGGTAAGGCGATAAGGGCATTACTGTTGGCTACGGGTTTACCGGTGCCGGATGGTTTATTGACCTGTGCTAAACCGCTTTGGGATAAGCTGCAAACCAATGACAGTAAAAAAAGAGGCCTATATAAAAATAACGGTTTTCTCATAACGGAAACTGACAGTGTTGTGCGGAACTTCCTGCTGATGCCCAATAAAGGCTGCGCTATGGAAGGAAGTGACACAACGGTGTTTAATAGAACTACTATGATGGCTTAATAAAGAAAAAATGTATCCTGAATGATTATTATTTGCTCAACTGGCTTTTAAGTGTCTCGATAATGCTATGCTGCGCCTGGATCGTTTGTGATTGGGCTTCTACCTTTTTGTTGAGCTCGATCATATAAAGGGTGAGCTCTTCTATCTTTCTTAATAGAAGGGCTTGAGTGTCTCCGACATCTAAACCTTCTTTTTCTACTTCGGCTGCCGGGGGTACATCAGGAAGGTGTTTGTTGGCTTTGATAAAGGCTTCTACCTCGCTTAAACTGGCGAGTTTATAGTTGCTCTCGAATACATAATCGGGCCAGAATGTGGTTTGGGTGACCTTGACTCTTTTGGCGCCGATAGCGCCGTTGACCAATAATTTATAACCCTCATTGCTGGCGGCTCTGGCTTTCTGCGTTTCTACTTCGCCAAGATTAAGTAAACCAAAACTATGCAGGCGCATATGTGGCTTTGAGGCACCGATACCGGTCATAAAATCTATAGGATAGTCATGGAGAGGGTTATTATCTGCATCATAGCTTTTCGATTTTAATACTAAACCTCCACCATATGTAGTGGAGACGCCCCCGTTTGTACCGATAAAACATCTTGAATCATTGTTATATGGACTGGTTAATAGACCGGACACTACCAGTCCTAAACTATTGGTAATATTAGCAGGGATATTTTGAATGACGGGGTCGAAGGTGCCCCAGAAAGTGACGCCCTGATAAGTGGTATTGCCTGCTGTTGTGACAGTACTTAAGGTTTGTGAATATGATTTGAAAAATATAGAGGACATAATGGTACTTAAGACGATTAGTAAAATTTGCTTTTTCATATTTTTAATCTGTGTTTGTTTTATAAATTAACGCCAAACCTGATGACTATTTTTTCATTGGCAGGTATGGTACTGAATGGTATCTTATACAATACCTGTAACTGATATTTCTTTAACAATGATGGTTTGTAATTAAGGCCTAAGGATCCGTTATAAATGATCCTGTTGTTACCGGCTTCTGTTTGCAGGGATCTATCCAGACCACTGGCTTCGACTTCACTACGGCCCCAGATATCTTTTAAAATTTTATGGGATTTGCCGCTGCTAAACATTTTATATTCACTGAACACACGGCCGGTAATGCTCTCATGATGAAAATCGAATTTGAAGAAATTGGAACCGGTATTGAACTTATAGGTAAGACCTAAGCCTGTTACTAAGCGGTGACTGAACTTGTAGCCAATATTGATCCCTAAATCCTGTACATTACCGACATCAAACCGCCTGATGCTGTATAAAGAACTATTGAAATTATATTCTAATCGTTTGCCGACTGGTTCCGGGTTCCGGGATTGTTTTACAGTACTGTCTTTACTGGTAATGGATTTAAGTTCACTGAACGCTGAATCGGTTTGCTGACGGGCTGCTTTTACTTGCTCCTGGGCCTTGCTAAACCTCCCTCTTAACAAATCTTCTTTTTCCTTTAAACTGCCACCTAACGAATTTTGTATTTGAGAAAATACTTTTTCGCTGGTTTGTAAACGCTTGCTTAAGGCTTCGGTTAATGCACCTCTACCATTTTGAGCATTGCCATACAATCGGGCATATGTACCATACTGCTGTATGTATTTATTCAGGTTAGGAATATTACTACAGAGTTTAGTCAAATGCTTAGTTAACTGACGGGCGTTCAAAAACCGCTGACGAAGCTGATCTGTGGACACATTGTACTTACCAATGCTTTGCCTGATATCTCCTAATAAGTTTTCTACCTGCTTTAACTGACTTTTATCGCTAATACGACTGAGATCGAGCTTATTGAGATATGCATCATATTGTTTTAAGGTATTGCTAACATGGATCTGTTCTTTTAAATGATGTCTGTAACTTGCCAGATCTGACTTTAGTTTCCCGCTTCCAATGCCTAAGCTGTCTGCTATATGGGTGAACTGATCAAGGCTGTCGAGTCTGCCGACATAACGGTCTGCAACATTGTCTGAAATATAAAGACTGTCCTGTAAACGCTGTAAATTATTTAAATACCTGCTGCTATTAAAATGGATGCTGTCGGTGCTTAAACGACTCCGAAGCAATGAGTCTTCTGTTACTAAATCCTTTAAAAACTGTTCCTTTTTGGCTTCATATTTTTTGTTGTACCTGGCAAACCCTTTTTCTATCAGCTTATCCAACTTTACTACCTGGCCGGACACAATATCACTGGCGCTCTGTGCAAATGATATTGCACAGAATAACATGAATAATATAGTGAGCAAATGACGCATCTTAGTTATTGGGGTTGCTGATACTTATACTCGAACTTCTTTAATATATTGCCCTGATCATCCTTAATCAACTTTAATCGATTAAAACTGTCATATTCGTAAGAACTGGTCTTACCATTGGGATCAGTTTCTGACAACATCCCTACCAGTGGACGATAACTGTAAGTACTTACATGTACATTTTTATTACCGGCAAAATAATTGCGGACCAAATTTAACTGCTCTGCTTTCTGAGCTTCCGTTCCGGTATTCAGTAATGATAAATTAAGTGAAGGAATAGTTGAAACTGTAGCATAATTACTGCCAATAATCTTCGCTACAGGATAATGGCCATTATACCCCCATAAATACGCTTCCTTTATATTATCTGCTTTTTGCTGCTCTAATAAATTGCCGGTATTATCATACAAATTAAATGTAGCTACAGTTTCTTGTGCAAAACTACCTTTTTGGTTAGTCACTGACTGTGGTACATAAATATTGCTAAACGGATTATAGTAATTGGTAGTTACCCTCTGTGTTTGTATATTATTGACAAAATTAGTTTGTTCAATAACAGGGGCAATAATATTACGAGTTACCATCTGCTGATATACTGGCACTGTAGGATAATCAAATGGGTAAGTATAGCTGGTCTTATTGATTGTTCCTTTACTATTTTTTATTTCTTCACTCCGAACCAAATTATAAACAGGTTCATATTCCAGCGTTTTTTCACTAAGGAGAATATTGTCTTCATAAAAACTTGTTGATACATCTATTAAACTAACCTTACCAATAACATTTTGATGAAGATTCGCTCCAAACATATTAGGAAGACTTAAGGCACAATTATCATTAGCAACATATTTTAACCAATAATAACTATTCGTAGGAGCAGTTCCCAAACCGGTTAAGTTTCGAGCAACAAGCATATCATTAAATGTATACAAATCTTCAAATTGATAATTAAATTCTTCCATTTTTGTCTTAATATAACTTTGATTATTAAACTTAAAGTACTGTTTTGATTTAATTAAACCGTTACCCCATTCTCGATATTGTCTTATATAAAAGTGGGTTGCACCGTAACTATTTTTTAAAATACCAAATTGATTTTTATTTGTATATTGATAGTTATATGTTATTTTACCATTGTTATCATCATCAGACGAAAATATTTCACTTGCTTCATTATATCGAACTGAGTTATCTCCCAGATATGGGCTCCAGTTATTGTAAAATAACCTGTTTCTAAAAAGAAAAGGATCGTCTCCCATCCCACTTGAGTAAAATGGAGGATTGCAATCTAACACATTATCAACATAAAAAGTTGTACTTGTAAACTTTGTTATATCATAAACAGAGAAATTCGTAAATCCAGGATCATACTCATATTTTTTTTCATATACCTTTTTATTATCATCACTATAATTTTCTATTCTTTTAATTCTTACACCACCACCATTTTTGGGAATAGTTCCTGTTGGATCATTTTCTAAATAAATATTTGGTTCATAGTAAAATTTAGAATAGCCAGAATAAGGATATTTAATTGATTTCAAAATATTATACTCAACAAAAAGTTCATTGGGTTCATGAGATGTATTACCAATATTTGTATAATAAACAGCACCAGAGTGTGGAGACGCTTGGCTTGGATAATAACTCACATCGTTTCTCAATGTCGTTTTATTTATTATAGTTGGATCTGGGTTTACACCATTGCAATAACCCCAAAAGTCAACAGTTGTATTGTATTCATTAATATTTCGTTCATCATATGAAAATTCATATTTTTCTTGTGTTGAATTTCCATAATCTTTAAAATCTAAAGAATTCAACTTTAACTCCCCCCCATAGAATTGGGACTTATTAAATAATATCCTTTTAATTATATTTCCATCAGAATCTTCAATAACTATCTCATTTAAATATTTGTTATCATTTGTATAGTTAAAAATTACTTTTCCATTATCAAAATTTATATATTTAATATTCTTAGTATTATATTGTAGCTGTTGTGGTATTGCATTCACTTCTAAAAGATAGTCAGGCACACCTGCGTCTCTACAAGGCACAACATAAGCGCCGGAACCAAATATGTAAAGATTGGGCGCTAAACCCATTTCTTGATACACTGATTGAGTCCAGTAATCCCCCTTCGGTCTTTGTAAATTATTAACATCAATATACTCCAACTTAATTTTTGAAAAATTGTTATTATCAATAACTTCATTCAAAAACCAAGCAGATGTTCCAAATTGACTTTCTATAAGATAGGTTTCAATATTTCCATTGCCTCCAAAAAGATATTTAAACCCTTTATCATTTATTATTTCAAAATTGTCAATTCTCTTATGATAAGTAGAACCATTAATAACAGGTGCATTAGTAGAGTTCACTTTAATATTATATGGCTTAAATGGAGTAATATAACTTTTAAAAATATTGTTTTCTTCATTCAATATAAAATTTGTAGTTTCCCCTTGAAACGAAAATGAAAAATGATCTCTCTGAACATCTACAGTTCCATTTGCATCAAGAACATTAACCAAATAGTTAAAATCAGATTCATTTGATTCTTGTATATCGTCTGGATTTTTGAATACTGCTGGTCGGGCATATAGGTCATCTGGTTTACCTTTAACTGTTCTGGACACAACCCCTCCTACATCTAAGATCCAGCCCAATCCTATCTTATTATTATCATTTTCATAAGGCTTTATTCCGCTTGTTCCGTTATACCGCAATACTATGTCCATTTCTATTTCGCCGGATTTAATCTTGTATAAAGGAATGCTAATATCAATAACACCTCTAGATAAATCATGATTAAATTCACCATATTTTCTGAACATTTCAACTTCCGGAGATGGCAAGATTAAGTCTTTCGTTTGTGCATTCGATACAATAGGAAAACATAACACATACATTATCACAAGAGAAAATAACAATAATAACTTATTAACAAAATTCATACGGTAAACTTATAAATAATATATAAATTAGATTTTTATGCATTCAAATATAATAACATTCAATTTGAAAAACAAAACTTACATATAAAAAATACTGTTTAATAGTCAGCAATTGAGGATATTTAGTAGAAGTAAAATGAAGAGCATCAAAATTGCATCTTCACTTTTAAGCTACAAATTATTTAAATGAGTATTAATATAAAAATACTCCACTTCCTATTCGGGAAATGGAGTATATCTTAAGCGCAAAGTATTTTATTAGTATCCGAAGTTTTGCCCAAACTCTTCAGCATTTAATAAGGCATTCAACTCCTCTTGTGGTACCGGGCGTAAGCGATGGTAATCCTGTACCGCAGTAATATCCGGGTTTTTGGCTTTTATGAAAGTCGCAAAATTGTTTTGATTTTTGATACGGGCTATATCAAACCAACGTAAATGTTCTCCAGCAAACTCTCTTGCACGCTCTTCAAGTATAAAATCTAAAGTCATTTGAGCAGCAGTTACCTGCATTGCAGCAGTTTGATTTACAGGTGCTTTTATAGCGGCACGGGTACGAATAACATTCACATATTGTGCAGCGCTCGCAGTATTTCCTAACTGTATTTCTGCTTCTGCTGCAATCAGGTACATCTCAGCAAAACGGATCAGGAAAATATCATTAAAGCCTGGTTGCGCATTTACTGCTGTACGATATGGATATTTAAATTTTTGAAGTGGCACAAAAACATCAGAGCCCCTGATTGTTCCATTAGCATTAAAACTGGAATCTCTGTCAAATACCATATAAGTTCTGGCAGCTTTGTTAGCTATTGACTTTTTGGTAATCATCATAATGGTATCAATACCGGCCCGAATTTGCGTACCAACGATGGAACTGTTTTTACCATAACGCGTAGCATCGGTCGTAGTCCAGGTATAGTTGTTATTTGCAATCCAAACTTCCTGGAAAGTACCTGAATATCGCGCATCCTTAGTTTCATCATAATAATCTAGTAATGTACGTGTAGGCATTAAACGACGTTGATTGTCGTTACCATAATCCTGCGTTTGGGTTAGCGCCGCAATTTTGTTGCTGTACTGCGTTAAAAACCAAAGGTGCATACGATTAGCATTCCCATCATAGTTAGAAGCTAAATTATCTTTCGTATTTGTAATATAATATAAAGCTTCTCCACCTGATACACGGCCTACTTGTTTATTTTTAGCAGGATCCCATATATCAGCATAATTATCCCAAAGTTTTACCTGGAATTCGTCTTTCCTATCTATCACAGATTTAGCTACATCTCTAGCTTTTGTAAAGAAAGACTGTGCTTCACTACCTGTAGCTACATACCCTGCTTCCAGTGCTGCACGTGCCAATAAACCTAATGCAGCTTTCTTAGTTGCACGGGAAGTTTCAGACGTCCAGGAATTTGGTAAATAGTCTGCTGCCAGCTCCAGATCAGAAATAATTTGCTTGTAAAACTCTAATGGCGTACTCCTGTAAGCAAGATAATTTGGTTCTTTTGTTTCAGTAAGTTTTAAATTTACACCTCCATAAAACTTAACAATATGCATTAAATAAAAGGCACGCATAAAACGCATTTCTCCCTCACGCTGATTACGCTCTGCAATAGAAGGATATGTCACATTTGGAATCCGCTCTATGCCGGCATTACAAAGGTTTAAGCCTCTATAAAAAGTAGTATACGAGTTTCTACTGGTACCACTGGAAACTGAAGTAAAGGCTTCATAACGAGTCAATTGGTTGGCATAGCTGGCGCGGTTAGCATTATACCATAAATCCGTTCCACCCTCACTCATCAGAATAGCATCTTCTTTACCATAATAGTTACGCTGATCTACATAACAAGCATTTACCAATGTAAGCATACCTTGTGGCGTTTTAAATACTTCATCCGAAGTAGTACCAGAAGGGTTATATTCATCTAATTTACTGCAAGAAACAACCGTTGCAGCAAGACCAAATGAGAAAAGTATTTTTTTATAATTGAAGTTCATTTTTACAAAAATTAATAGTTATAAAAAACGATTATAAACCCAGGTTTACACCAAATACAATCTGACGCATTAATGGATTGCTTTCACCGCCACCACGCTCAGGATCATAGTTTCTTAACAAATGGCTTTTAGAGAAAGTAAAGAAATTATTAGCAGTAGCGTATACACGAATTTTATCTACATGCAATTTGCTTGTAATGGACTGAGGTATCGTGTAACCTAACGTCACATTTTTAATTTTAAAGAAAGAACCGTCTACGAAGTTGAAGCCCTGGTAAGCAGGGTAATTGATGAATTGGCCTCCTTTTGTTGGACGAGGGAAATCGTTTGTAGGATTTTCCGGTGTCCAATAATCAAACTCTGCGAACGTGTTACCTACTCCGGAAGGATTGTAACGTGTTAAAAACTCCGCACGGATGGTTTGTCCATAACGTACAAACATGTAAACACCTAAATCGAAGTTTTTGTAACTAACATTATTTTGCCATCCCAATACAAATTTAGGAACAGTAGAGCCTAAATATTGTTGATCTTTAGTATCAATGATACCGTCACCATTTACATCTTCAATTTTCATATCACCAGGCTTAAATGGTGTATTGCCAAATTTTAATTCAGCTGCTTTTGCTGCTTCGTCTGTCTGCCAGATTCCTAACTTTTTAAAAGAGTAAAAAGAATAAACCGGGCGGCCAATTAATAATGATTTCGTTTCAGGATCGGAACCATTAAAGATATTCTGCCCATCTACTAATTTTGTAATTTTCTCTTTATTACTAGTGAATGTAACAGTAGAGTTCCAGTTGAAATCTTTCTTGTTTATAATATTTGCATTTAAGGCTATTTCAATCCCCTTATTGTTTGTTTCACCGATGTTCTCCATTATTTCGAACATAACGCCGTTGCTAACGCTACCAGAGCTTCTTGGTTGCAAACGCCCATAAAGTAAACCAGTAGTTTTTACATTATAGACCTCTATACTACCACTTAAGCGATTTTTTACTAAAGAGAAATCAACGCCTAGATTGGTTGTTGTTGATTTTTCCCAACCAAGGTTTTTGTTACCAATATATTGGTTGAAATAATAGTAAGTTTGAGCGGCTTCAGCAAAACCTAAGTTTGTAAAGCTGCTTAAGGTACTTTGAGTAGCATAAGGATTAATACTGTAGTTACCTGTGGTACCATGGCTCGCTCTGATTTTCAAATTATTAATCCAGGAAACATTCTGCATGAATCCTTCGTCGCTAATATTCCAGGCTGCGGATACAGAAGGGAAGTAATCCCAACGTCTATCCGGGCTTAAACGAGAAGCACCATCAGCACGATAAGTTAATGCTAACAAATACCTGCTTTTAAACGCATAGTTTAAACGGCCAGCAAATGCCAAGTTATTTGATTTTTCATATGAAGAACTTAAAAATCTAGAGTTAGCACTTACTGCAGACATGTTGTAAAACAATTGAGATGCAATTAACTGATTATAACCAATCGCTTCTAAACCTTCATCCTCAGAGCTAATATAACTGTGAATAGCAGTAGCAGTAATGGCATGGTCACCAAAGTTTTTGGTGTAAGTTAATATATTATCGAAGTTGAAATTTTTAAACATACCCGTAGTTTGCTGAGTAGTAGTCTGACGTGTATTGCGTTGAGCAACGGAAGTTGCAGCCTGGTAAATACCTAAACGACTAGATCCGAAAGCAGCACCAAAAGTAGATTTAAAAGTCAAGCCTTTTGCTAATTTCAATTCTACAAAACCATTGGCCAATATTCTGGTACCAACTGTATTGTTTTTATAAACAGTATCGCCTCTTTCATCAGCTAAAGGACTAATTGCAGACGCATTACCATATACCGGAAATTGATTAATCAAACCATTATCATCGTATGCTTTAGCTATAGGCGAGGTTTGGTTTACTAAACCTAAAGCGTCTGTTCTTCTATCTTTATCAGTGAAAGTTAATTGAGTATTGATACCAACTTTAGCCCAGTTATTTACGGTTTGCTCAATGTTCGTTCTTAAGGTAAAACGCTCAAACAAATCGTTTGTAAACATCCCTTGTTCCTTAAAGTAACCGGCACTTAAAAATGCTTTTGTTTTATCATTCCCACCTCTAAGAGAAATATTGTGGCTTTGTTGTTGGCCAGGGCTTACTAACAGTTTATACCAATCAACCCATTCTCCACGTTGAATAGCATCATACTCATCTGCAGTAAATATATTAACATCATCTGCCGGAGAGTTCCATTCTCCTGCTGTCCTATAGGCTTCTCTACGTAGTTTTATGTAACCATCACCAGTTAGTAATTTAGGATAGGATGCATGACTGTTAATCCCGTAAAAACCATCGTAAGATACTTTTGGAATTCCAGATTTACCTTTTTTAGTGGTAATGATAAATACGCCATTGGCCCCCAATGCACCATAAATAGCAGTGGCACTAGCATCTTTTAAAATAGTAATGTCATCTATATCATTTGGATTAATATCAGAAATGTTACCACCTTGAAAACCATCGATTATAAATAATGGGTCACCGGCACCTGGTGTTAAGGATCTATTTCCACGAACAGAAATATTAACACCTCCACCAGCTTCACCACTATTCCTGGTTAAATCCACACCAGGTACACGCCCCTGAATGGCCTCAACTGCATTATGAGTAGGTGTTCTTACAATATCTGCACTTTTTACAGAAAAAACAGAACCGGTTAAATCTTTTCTTTTTACAGTACCATAACCAATCACTACTACGTCGTTTAAGTCGTTAGCTGATTTTTTCAACGATATATTAATCGTTGTACTGGTTCCTACTTTTTGCTCAATATTGTCGTACCCAACATAGCTAAATACTAAAACACTATTAGCGCCCGGAACATTAATAGTGTAAGTCCCATCTTCATTTGTACTGGTACCATTATTTGTTCCTTTTATAGTAACACTAACATTAGGCAAAACGGCGTTGTTTTCATCAACCACCTTGCCATTAATTTTTATTGAGCTTGTTTGCGCGTGTACACCAAATGCAAGCATTAAACCCAACATTAAAAAAAACTGCATTTTACCAATAGAAGATCTTAATAGTCTTCCTGGCAGCGTCTTGTAACGTTTTCTCATATACAACTATTATTGTTTTTAAAAAATCAAGAGAATTTGTAATTCTCTAAGACAAATTATCCAATGCAAAAAACTTTAAAAGCCGTAAGCCGAAAACTACCGGTATATTAAAAGTGTAAAATTTACCTGCTCTACGATATAGCAATCAGTACTCTTTTGTAAAAGAGGATCTAATTATTTACAACATTCCACTTTAATGGATGTTTTGGCCAGCTTCAATCAATTCAAAACAAAAATATCTTTTTATTTTGAATTTGCTTTATTTATTTAACAAAAAAAGAAAAAATACGAAAAAAAACAAAAAAAATATCTTCAAAATAAACAATAAGCAAAAAATAAACATATAATCTTACTTATTCGAATTTTCTGATTTTACAAATATTTATCAACAAAAAAGCGGGTAGTTCTTTCAAACTACCCGCTTTTAATATTAATACCAGACTACGATTAAGGGAAAATACCCAATTCTGAATAGCTGGTTGCTATTTTATTAATTGCCACAACGTAGGCTGCTGTACGCATATCAGGAATAGCCCTGTTATTTCTCCAGCAATCCATGATCTCCCTGGTTGCGGATATCATTGTTTCTTCCAAACCACTGTGTACCAAATCAATTTCATCCGGGCCATGTAGTATTGAATTTCTTTCAGCATCAGATACTGTTTTACCAGTTAATGCTTCCATCTGAGATAAGATGTTATTATTCTGATTTTCGGTAAAGCGTTTTTCTAAACGGCCATATCTTACATGACTCAGGTTTTTCAACCACTCGAAATAAGAAACCGTTACACCGCCTGCATTCAGGTACATATCCGGCACTACCAGTATATTCTTTTTAATAAATACTTCGTCTGCTTCCGGTGTACATGGGCCGTTGGCAGCTTCTGCAATTATTTTCGCTTTTATCCTGTCAGCATTTTCGCCGTTGATCACATTTTCCAATGCGGCCGGCACTAATACATCGCACTCCAACTCCAACGCGTCATTGCTGTTTACGATGTTTTGAGCACCCGGGAAATTCAAAATGCTTCCGGTAGATTTCCTGTGCTGGAAAACTTCTTCTTCGTTTAATCCGTCTGCATTGTAAATAGCACCTTCATATTCAGCAATGGCAATTACTTTAGCACCGCCTTTTTCTCTGAAGAATTTGGCGCTATGGTAACCTACATTACCCAGGCCTTGTATAACAATTGTTTTATCCTTTAAACCAACTGTCATGCCACGCTCTTCCATTACATCGGACATTTCGCATACTTCTTTAATACCGAAATAGACGCCCAAGCCTGTTGCTTCTTTTCTGCCGCGTACACCGCCCTGTGAAACAGGTTTGCCCGTTACACACCCCATTCCATCTATTTCACCTGGTTTTAATGAGGTATAAGTATCCACAATCCATGCCATTTCACGCTCACCTGTACCGTAATCCGGTGCTGGTACATCTATACCAGGGCCAATAAAGTTTTTCTTTACCATCTCTGAGGTATAGCGGCGTGTAATTTTCTCTAATTCATATGCGGAATGCTCACGAGGATTGATTTTGATACCGCCTTTACCGCCACCAAACGGGACGTTTACGATGGCGCATTTATAAGTCATTAATGCAGACAATGCCATTACTTCGTCCTGGTTCACCATATCACTATAGCGAATACCGCCTTTACAAGGCGATTTGTGGTGACTATGTTGTGCGCGGTAGGCTTCTATTACTTTTATAGAACCGTCATCCATTTTTACCGGAAAGCGCATACGGAACACCGCGTTACATGCTTTAATCTGTTCTAAAATACCAGACTGCCAGTTGGTAAAGGCAGCAGCTTTGTCGAAGCTTTTTCCAACACTTTGAAAAAAGCTATAGTTTGCATCGTTGTGCATGAGTTTAATTTTTTAAGCAAGCATTTGTGAAATAATCAAGTTACCAAATCCAAAAGAAAAAAGCGCAAATTTTATGCCTGCACTTTTTTCAATATTATTTTTCCAGTTTCGAAATTTTCTTATCTATATATATTAAGTAAGCAAATAAACCTACCAATATGGTTACTAAAACAGCTACTACCACATAAATCTTACCACTTGTATATAACCCGGTAGCCATTTCTACAGGAGGCATCGTATTCGCAGCGTCTTGTGCCATTACTCCTGCAGCCATTAAAAACAGAACACTAATCAATCCTATTTTTTTCATGCCTTTTATTTAGTTCGTTTATAATAAATTTTTATCCTTAATTTTTTCTACCCGCACCCTTAATGTGCTTATCCAATACCCCAGCAAGATCCAGCCAATAGCTGCCAGGCCAAATACCATGCGCATAACGGGGTCTGAATCCTTACTGTTCAATGCCGGGTTACCTTCACCACCGGGATGCAGACTTTCATACATACGAGGTATGATAAATAAGGTAGGATATAACATGGCATAAGCAAATATATTATATACCGCCCCTACTCGTGCACGCTTGTCAATATCTTCTATAGAACTTCTCAGTATAAAATAGGCGGCATAAATGAGTAAACCAATGGCTGCCAATATTTGTTTAATATCGTTGCTCCACGGCTTTCCCCAGGTATAATTGGCCCATATAGCGCCTGTTATCAACCCCAGCAAACCCATTGTCATTCCCACGGCACCAAAGCTTTTAGCTTCAATATCATTTTCCAGTTTATTGTTACGTAAGTACAATATAGAATAGTATGTACTTATGGACATCAGGGCCATCATGGCGAACCACATAGGCACATGATAATACAAATTTCTAATACTTTCGTTAACAATCGGCTTTGCCGGCACAGGTATTAAAAAACCGCCGATTACAGCAAAACCCAACAATAGCATCGACAATATCTTCCACCAGGTCAATTTCATGTTATAGCAAATGTAAATTGGTTACTCCTTTAAAAAATCAAATTCGTGTAAAAGTAAAAAGTTTAGTTTGCCTTAAAACAATTCACCACTTTTTTATTTGCAAACATAGTAAAGACGGCTTACTATTAACTAATATCTAACAAAAAAGAGGTTTATTAAATACGGTATTTTTTATCCGCTTAATACCTTTTGATAAAAGATTGAATTTGACGATTGTCCTTTATTTCATTGCTAAATGATGCACCAATACGAATACCTGACAATATACGTGTATTGCAATCTTGCCCATTTATTATTTACGAGGATTGACCTGATATAGTGGTGCCTGACAAAATTTTCATTGACAAATAGCATATCACAAGCCTGTCTCAATAGAAATACCAGCGTTGAAGGGCAGCAGGATGCGAAGGCAGGCGAGGAACGAGCCTGGTGCGGCACACAGGAGCCTGCAATAATCCTGTTGAAACCAGCACGGAGCGCAGCGAACCCTTAAGCAGCCTGAACTGATGCTGAATAAAGAACAACGCCTGACTGCCCCATATAAAAGAAAATGCCTTTAAAGCCAGCATTTTATACACAGACAATTCACTATTAACCATATGTGTATAAACAGTTCTTGTTTAAGAATAAATAATGCACCAATTTTAACCTCTAAATTATTTACAGACTTTCTATTATACATTAACCAACTAACTAAATGAGCGTATCCGTTACAAGCCAACAGGAATTAGATGCACTAATATCGTTGTTAGATGATAATGATACGGAAGTGGTGGATATTGTGGAGAAAAAACTGAAATCTTTAGGGAAAGAATATATATCTGCCCTGGAAAACTCGCTACATGAGTGCCATAATTTTATGGTTCAGACGAAAATAGAAGAAATTATTGTAGATATTAATAGTATTGAACTAAAAGAGGCGTTAGAACAATGGCTTTTAAAGGATAGCGGCTTATTGGAAGCTGCATATTTTATCAGTCGCTTTGAAAATAATACGCATATAGATATTAAGCATTTTAACCTGAAAGTGGAACGTATTACGAGAAGCATCTGGCTGGAAATGACCAATTATTTAACGCCTTTGGAGCGTATAAAAGTTATAGAAAATATTTTATACAAAGTGTACCGCTTAAAGGGCAGCAAAAGCAGTTATACGAAAATTGACAATTTTCTTATTACGGATGTTATTGAGAAACTTTCGGGCAATGGTATTACAAATTCTATTTTGTATATTATGCTGGCGCAAATGCTGGACCTGCCGGTGAGGGGCTTTAAGTATAATGATACGATTATCCTGGCATGGTATTCACATGAATTTTTGTTTGATTACGAACCAAATACCAAACCTAACAACTTTAACAACATAAAAATTTTCATCGATCCTTTAAGCGGAAAGGGCTTTAGCCACCTGGACATGCAGTACCTCCTGACCGTTAATGAAACGGGTTTTGATGATAATATTTTTAAGCCACTGAACAATAAGGAAGTGATAAAGATATTGCTCACGGAATATTCGAAATGTTTTACCCAACATTTTCACCACAAATACGTAACGTTAAACAGAATTATTTCGGAACTGTTTTATTGATATTTTTTTGTAGTTTTAAAACATAAGATTGTTTTGAAAAGGAATGAAAATATCTAAAATAAACCTGGAACAGATTGTTGCCAATAAACCATCGCAAAAGAAAATTACCTATCCTGTTAACCCGGCACTGGGCCAATACCTGAAACTGTATGGCAGAATGGTGAACCTGCCACTGGAATATAACGATCTGGTACATTTTGTTTACAGCAGGCCGACAAAAGATGCGAACGGGGAATATAACCAGTGGGATACAGTTTCGTACGACCTGTACCAATGGGAATATATCAGGAAATCCCTGGTAATCATTTACGCGCAACTTAAAACCGAAGGCAATCTTACATTTATAAATCAATTGGAAGTAGAGCGGGTGGAATATTGCGGATTCGGCAATTCGAACCCGTTCAGGATTCGGATAAAGAATAAATTTAACGACAATTACGATCATTTTTACGTTAAAAAGGCTGATGCGTCACGTATATACGGGTTGGAGCTGGAGCATATTTTATCCCCGAACAGGCTTACTTATTTATACGATAAGAACACCCTGATAGAAGAGCATATACCGGGATTACCCGGTGATGTTTTTATCAATCAATACCTGGATAAAGCAGAAATTAACCATGTAAGGCTGGCTAAGGAATTTGTGAAGTTTAACGAGCGTTGTTATACGCGGTTACTGGGTGATATGCGCAGTTACAATTATGTAGTAGTAATGACGCCTGATGTGGAAAATTTTCAATACAGGATAAGGGCTATTGATTTTGACCAGCAATCTTATGAAGGCAGGAAAATGTTGTACGCTCCGCAATATTTTAAAGAAAATGTGCCGATGATTGAGAACGTGATGAAAATGCTGAATACGGAATCGATTATGCAATACCAGGCGGAGGAAAGAACTTCTATCGCTTTCCGCATAGCCGCATCAAGATACCGGATTAAATCACTCATGGATATAATGGCAGAAGATGAGATATCTAAGCCTGAAAAAACAGAGCAGCTTAAAAATGAACTGTATCAAACTTACGGTTTGGCACCATATAAAAAAAGCGTGACTATGGGGCAAATACTGAAAGTTCACATGAAATTTAAACTACAATCGAACCTGATATACGTTCCTAAAATGAAGGGTAAATAACAAAAAAGAGAGCTTGAAGCTCTCTTTTTTGTTATCACTATCTGCCACCCGGCGGTAAGTTTGTTTTGAAAAAATCGGTGTACATTTTTCTTAAGTGGGCACTGGTACCTTCTCCTTCATTAATACTATGGCTTCTATTCGGATAAGCGAACATCTGGAACTGTTTGCCATATTTGACTAATTCGTTGATCAGTTGCTCCGTTCCCTGGTAATGTACATTATCATCGCCGGTTCCGTGAATAACGAGCAACTTGCCTTTCAGGTTTTTAGCAAAGTTTACCGGGGAACCGTCAATGTAAGGCTTGATATCTTCCTGGGGCAAACCCATGTAGCGCTCTTCATAAATATTATCGTACAATAACCTGTTGGCTACCGGAGCTATAGAAACACCTGCCTGGTAATATTCCGGATATTTGAATAATAAACTTAAAGTGGTGGAACCGCCACCGCTCCAGCCTGAAACCCCTATGCGGGTGCTATCTACAAACGGCCATTGACGGATAATTTTACATGCCATTGCCTGGTCACGGATATTTAACTGGCCTACTTTCTGGTATATAGATTTCCGCCACTCAGCACCGCGCGGATAAGGTGTCCCCCTGTTTTCTACAGCTATCTGTATATAACCATCCGCAGCGGCATCACCAGCGTAGAGGCTTAAACCAATACCCCTGGCAGCGTCTTTCACCTGCACACCTGCGGGCTCGCCATACACATGAAAGATTACCGGGTAGTCCTTAGTGCTGTCAAAGTTCTTTGGTAAGATCATCCAGCCATCCATGGTGACACCATCCTCTGTGGTGATGCGGAATAATCTGGGGTGACGGGGATCTACATACGTTAAACGATTGCTGACTTCTTTAACAGATTCATGTTTTGGCAAGGATACCCACTCTGTTAAACCTGCACCAATATGATTTGAGAAGCTATGAAACGCGTAAGCGCCATTTGGAGATACATTATAAGTATGTGTTCCCTGCTGGGATGCCGGGGATACTTTTTCCAGCTTTCCTTTACCATTAAGGTTTACCCTGTACAAATATTGCTGGATCGGATTGTCCGGTGAAGCCAGAAAATAAGCAAATCCGCCTTTTTCATCTATGGCTTTCAGGGTCATCATATCATAATTTCCTTTGGTAATTAAGGTTTCTTTTTTACCATCGCGGCTAATACGGTATAAATGTCTCCAGCCATCTTTTTCACTTACCCATAAAAACTCTTTACCATTATTTATCCACTCCCATCCTTCCGGATCGTCGCTCCAACGATGTTTTACATCGATCCATGCATTGCTGGTTTCAGTGTAAACCTGACTGGCAACACCTGTTTGTGCATTACAGATAAATACTTTGGATTGGTTTTGTTTCCTGTTTAGCTGCTCCAGGACTATTTCAGAACTATTGGCCGCCCATTCCATTCTTGGTATATAATGCTGGCGGCTGTCTCCCGGTACATCCATCCAGGTTGTTTTTGCCGTAGCCACATTCACTACTCCCACTTTACATGGCGAAGGGTCTTCACCTACTTTCGGATACTCTACGGGGATGATATATGAATAAACCGAATCTGTATTGTTGATCATGTAAAAATTCCTGATCTGGCGCGCGTCTATCTGCCAGTAGGCAATGCTTTTACTGTCATCGCTCCAGCGGAAACCGTCCCTGCAATCAAACTCCTCTTCATATACCCAATCGAATGTGCCGTTAATTAAGCGGTCTGTGCCATCGGTGGTTAACTGCCGTATTGTATTGGTCGCAATATCTTCTACATATATGTTATGCTTGCTTACATAAGCAACGGATTTGTTATCAGGGGATATTTTGGCGAACATTAAAGAAGATTCCGGCAAACTTTTACCTAATTGCTTTAAACTATTGCTTTCTAAATTAAGTATCCAATAATCGCCTCTTGTTTCCCTGCGCCACACCCGTTTGGAATTGGTATAGATTAATGCCAGCTTACCATCTGAACTGATTTTAAAGTCTTTTACAGTTAATGGTTTTGACTGGCCCTGCGGTGTTAATTGTGCCGCTTTTACCATTACATTGGTTGTAAAACCTGGTAAATCTATTTTTGTGAGATCACCATTACTTTGAGAGTAATACGATTTGCCGTCACTTACCCACTTAATGGTTTGCGCTCCTGCAAAAATGCCGGTGAGCAAAACGCAGCCCATTAAAAAAATCTTCTTAAACGAATGCAGCATGTCTATTTACTTTTTATATTTTTTACGTTCAGGTAATACATTTTTTCTATGTTCTCTTTATTAAAATAGAGTTCACTCTTTTCAAATGTCTTTATATTTTGCCAACTTTCTTTTGGTGTAATTCTTATCGTTTTATTTTCTGTACCCGCCGGTATTGACAATGTCAGGGGCAAATCAAACCCTTTTACACAGTTGGTGTACCGGAAATATATTTTATCCTTTTTTATATAAAATTCCAATTCAGGCACCTGTGTTGTTCTTAGATACTGAGTAAACACGGTACTGAAATCAGTATTCAGCTTTTTATTTATAAACTGTTCTACCTGTTCTGTAGTTACCGTTTTATGATAGTATGCCTGGCCCATATCCCTCAGCATTTTTCTGAATAAAGAATCATCATTCACACTGTGCCGGATGGTATGCAGCATATTAGCGCCTTTATAATACATATCGCTGCCACTGCCCCGGCTGTTTACACCATAAGCACCAATAACCGGTTCATCGTTTGCAATGTTTTTCCGGATGCCCTGGTTGTATTCATTACCTGCCTGGTTGCCATAAAAGAAATCCAGGAACAGGGTTTCGGAATAACAGGTGAAACTTTCATGGATCCACATATCGGCTACATCTTTAGACGTGATATTGTTGCCGAACCATTCGTGGCCACTTTCATGTACTGTAATAAAATCAAACTTTTTGCCCCAGCCACTGCCGGATAAATCCCTGCCTAAATAACCTGGTTTAAACTGGTTGCCGTAAGCAACAGCGCTCTGATGCTCCATTCCCAGATGTGGGGCTTCTATCAACTGGTAACCATCTTTGTAAAACGGGTATGGGCCAAACCAGTATTCCAGGGCTTTGATTGTTCTCCTGGCATCGGTTTTCAGGTAGTCTATTTTATCTGCATTATAATCCAGCACCCAGTAATTCATATCCAGTTTTCCATTCTCTCCCTGGTAAGTTTCGCCATTGTTGATGTAATGACCTATGTAGGGAATGATTGAATAGTTATTAATGGGAGACTCTACTTTCCAGCTAAAAGTTTTGGTGCCGTTTTGCTCATCTTTTACACCGGTAAGCCTTCCGTTTGCAACAGCTGTTAAAGCAGCATCTACGGTTATATGTTGCACCACGCCCATGTCAGGTTCGTCCTCCTGGTGGTCTTTACATGGCAGCCATACAGATGCCCCGATGCCCTGGCAGGCAATCGTCATCCAACGCCTGCCCTCTTTATCTTTATCAAAAATAAACCCACCATCCCAGGGTGCTTTTATTGCGCGGCGTGGTTTACCACTAAAAAATACCTGGATGGCCAGTGTGTCCCCAGCATTGAATTTTTCAGTAAAATTGACCATCCAGGCATACCTGCCTTTTTTATTAATTTTTAATGCTTTGTTCTTAAACAAAACACTATCCACTTTCATCGGCTCCTGTAAGTCTAACTGCAAATACCCCGGCTGGTTACCGGCTTTTGTTTTAAAAGTGATTTTGTTACTACCTGTTATAGACAAATTACCGTAATCCGGTTTCAAACCTATTTCGTAATGCAATAAATCCCACCAGGTCCTGCCTTCTCCCAAAGTGCCCCGCAAACTGTCCTCCATTGTAAATGACTTCTGCTGCGCTTTTACAAACAGGGAATGACAAGCTAAAATGGCTAGCAGTACAACATATTTTTTCATCATCATTTTCAAACTTTTACAATTCAAATACTTATTGCAAGCTACAAAAAAAGGTTCATGCTAAATTGCTGCATGAACCTTAAACTTATATCATAATTATTAATGAATCCTAAACAAGAATTACTTTGCCTCCCTCTGCCTGAATGCTTGTTTTGTTTTCAGCTTTTCTTTTTGCTCAGCTGTCAGTATTTTATCCAGGGCTTCTTTTTGCTCCGTTACCGCTGCTTTAAACTGAGCTCTCTTTTGGTCTTCAGTAAGTGCCGTATTTTCTTTAATGGCTTTTAGTTTTAATTTAGTTTTTTCACGCTCCGTTTTCAGACTAGCTAATTGTACATCCGTCAGGCCTAAACTGTCTTTCATAAAAGCCATATTACGCATACCACCTTTTCTGCCAAAGTTTTTTCCTTTGTGAAAAGCCATTGCCCGGCCACCTTTATGTTCAGATCTCAACTTTGCAAATTCAGCCTTTTGCTCCGCTGTCAACAGGTTTTCTATGTCTTTTTTGCGTTTATCATTTAAAGCCTTTTTACTTTCTCGTTGTACTTTTACCGTAATATCTTCTTTTTGCATCAATGCTTTCATGTCTTTGCGGTAAGTGTCATTAATCGCTTTCAGAGATGTTTTCTGAGCATCAGTCAGGTTAAGTTTTTCAAAGCCGCCTCCGCGTTTTGCCATGCCTTGTTTGCCTTCTATTTTATGCCCTTCCGGCTTTTGTTTTTTCACTGTTTTGTCCTGGGCAGATACGTTGCTTGCACCCATTAAAACCAAAGCAAATGCGGATACCGCTAATATTATTTTTTTCATAATTCCAAGTTTACAAGTTTTTCAAATTTGTTACCGTATTATGACCGATGCCTGAAAACGAAGTTTAATCTCAGAGGTTAATTAATGTGAATATTCTGCATGTTGAATTTTTCTTTTTTAAAGGGGCTTTCATCAATCATTCCGTGTTCAGCTTTTGTCCGGCGTGCTTAGGGGTTCGCTACGCTCCGTGCTGGCGCCCTCAGGATTATTGCAGGCTCAGAAAATCGCACCGGCTCGTTCCTCGCCGCCCACGCATACCGCAGCCTCCCAACATCCCAACTCTATGAAACATAGTGGGATAACTATACCATAAAGGCAATAAAAAACCCGGAGTTGAAACCCCGGGTTACAGTTTATATATTTAAAACAAACAGATTGATTCGTTATCGGCCATCTCCATCTAACAAATTACCTAAGCCTCCTAATATACTGCCTTCTTCTTTACGGTTACCTGTACCATAGCTAAGGATCCTGCTGGCAAGACGGCTCACTGGTAATGTCTGTATCCAGACTTTGCCCGGTCCTCTGAGTGTGGCAAAGAACACGCCTTCGCCACCAAAAATTGTATTCCTGATACCGCCTACAAATTCTATATTGTAATCTATTGTTCTGGTATAACCCACCAGGCAACCGGTATCTATTCTTAGCATTTCTCCATGTTGTAACGTCTTTTCAAAAACATGGCCACCTGCATGTACAAATGCCATGCCGTCTCCTTCCAGTTTTTGCATAATGAAGCCTTCACCACCAAACAGGCCTGTTCCTAAACGGCGCTGAAATTCTATACCGATGCTGACACCTTTGGCCGCACACAGGAATGCATCTTTCTGGCAAACAACTTTACCGTCATACTCGGTCAGATCGATCGGGATGATCTTACCAGGGTATGGAGATGCGAAAGCTACTCTCTTTTTACCGACGCCACCGTTGGTAAATGCGGTCATAAATAAACTCTCACCGGTTAATAATCTTTTACCTGCACTAAGCAATTTATTGAACAATCCGCCACCTGATCCTTTGCTGCTGCCATCTCCGAAAATGGTATTCATTTGTATCCCTTCATCCATCATCATAAATGCGCCTGCTTCGGCCACGGCAGTCTCACCCGGGTCTAATTCAATATCTACATATTGCATTTCCTCTCCGTAAATCCTATAATCTATTTCATGCGCTATTGTTGGCATAATATCAGTTTTTAAATTTTTGTAATGCTAAGTAAATATAAATTTTATAATTTGGAAAACAGAATATGACAAGTGGTGAAATTTTAATATTAAGGGTACTTAAAACGGTATTTTACAGAACAGGACTTTGGAAAATCCGGGAGATTAAATGTATAAAACCAGGTACGGGCAAACAAGTGGTAATATTATCACTCATTCGTTGAACAATGATAAAATGTTGACGGGCTGCGGGACAATGTCATTTAGCTAAGGATATACTAGAAATAAGAAAGCCATTGAAAGTCGAACTTTGTTTTTTCT
>JAQGEF010000034.1 GCA_027854065.1 Polluticaenibacter yanchengensis
TTTACCTCGATCGGTTTGGTAACGCCTGCAGAACAACCGTCTACCGCGATGATGTTTAATGATACGTTTTTAGTACCTGCGGTGCTCCATTGTTTGGTCGGGTTCTGAACGGTGGAAGTGGTGTTGTCACCAAAGTTCCAGTTCCATCTGTCCACAACCACACTGTTATGGGTAGATGCTGTTCCCGTAAACTGGGCTGTCGCATTGATACAGCCTGTGTAGTTTACTGTGTAATCTACTGTTGGTGCAGGCACTACTACGACATCTACTTCGCCATCCACACTGGTAGCACAGCTTTGTGCACTGGTGAAATATGTAGCAGAAACCGGTATTTTGTAAGTACCTACTGCTGCAAAACTGATGGCCTGGTCTAAGGTATATACATAGTAAGTAGTGAATCCTATTACTTCTGTACGTACCGGTACCGGATTATTTACTGTGATATCGTTAGTTGGTGTAGCTCCTGCTATTTTGCTTAACTGCCAGGTTAATGTAGCAGCTTGCGCTGTTAAATAAACCGTTGGTTTGAACTGCGTACCCACACAAGTGTATTCGTTGGTTGGAGTAGCTATGTTGTTAACGTTTTTATAGGTATCGTTGCTGAATGCGACACGTGGTACCTGGTAACCGAGGTTATAGAAATAGCCGGTCGTGTTAGCAGGAATATTTAAGTACGCATTGAAAACGGTATCACATGAAATTTGTCCGACACCATCTCCCTCATCCCAACGTTTCATCACAACTGTGTAGCCTGCGTTCTGCGGATGCGGATAAGTGACATCAAAAGTTTGAGATCCGTCAATTGTAAGGCTGGTCAATCCTTTATTCGGTACAATCACATTTAACCAGTTGATTCCACCTCCGGTTCTGTAAATGGTGGCTTTTTTTACACCATGACTTAAAGGCGACAAATACAACATACCTTCATGACTGCCGGGGTTTGTATATTCATCATTACCACATGAGTTGAAGTAAGTCATGAATTGCCCTACCATAATCGGTTTATCGGCTTCTATCGCTTCAGGCTCCCTGCTGACAAATTCGTAGAAAGAGTTGTTTTTTAAACCGGTCATTACAACCCCGTTGCGTTTTACGACTGTAGCCGGATCTTTTACAAGCACCCTGAACTGGTTAAACAATTTCTCCTGTACGCCATTCCTGCTTACAAACGGGGCAGTCAGGTAATGGGTACCCCATGCTTGTAAAGGATAGGATTGCTGATAAGTTTGTACCTCTCCGCCATTCGCGTATTCGATACATTGAATGCCGGTTCCGGAACTGCCTGCAAACACCGCTACCGGGTAACAATCACCATTCGCATTAGGTTTTGAAACAATTCTTGTACCGGTTAAATCAAAACACTCGTAGCCGTCATCGTAACTGTCTTCAATTGGTCTTGAGTGCATTTTTATAAAGTCTCCCAGTATCTGGTACACTTCACCACGATTTAAATTAACCGTAAAAGTTTCTCCTGCTTTATGGCCACCGGCAGTATTACCGCTTGGGGTGATATCCACTACGGTATTATCACGGTCTGCCACTATATTTACGACTGATGTACCCATTGAGATACCAGGGTAACCTGAGAATTGCCTGGTAGCTAATGTGACATACTCTTTGCCATAAGTACCTGTTGGTAATAAGGTCGCATTTGCAATGTCTCCTCCCCAACCTTCATCAATTATAACTCTTACCGAAACCGGTTTTTCACTTTCTATTAATATACCACGGCCATTTTTACCTTCAAATATGGCCCGCGCATCGTTGTTACCGGTCCTCGGAATAGCGTCTGTTGTAACAGCACCTCCCGCAGGAACATTATAAGTTTTAGTCCAGCTTGTACCATGTACTTTTACCGTTACCCTGGTCGCTTCAGCACCGGAAACGATGAATTTGAGGTTTTGGCCATTAGTTATGTACATTGATTGACGCAATGCATATGTGGCCCAGAAGCGTGTACCCAGGTTGCTTGAATCTTTGGATGTAATGATTTCCGGCTGCAAAGGCGCTTTCCCGTTTGATAGACCGGTGAACTTAGTGATTTGTGTTAATGAAGAATCACTTACAAGGTTCGCCAATGAATCAATCAAACTCTTCTCACGCGCTACCCATGTATTTGATTCATTTGTAACACCCACTTTTACAAATGATTTAGCCGGGATATTATTTAACCATGAATCATAAAACTTGTTGATTATATTGTATTTGTAATTACCCGGTCCTTCTATTTTTGAATCAATATAATAATAAAGTGCTTGCTGTCCTGCTGCTAATGCCGGAGGAATCACCCCACTGTAACGCTGTAACTCTATTTTAGAAGGGACTGCTGAACCTGCTTCCCACTTAATAACCGAAACGGTGTCTGTACCAAAACTGAAATACTGCGTACCGCCCGCCACCGGCGTTGCCGGTGTTGCCGTTAATACTGGCGGCGCTACTGTCGGATGGAACTCAAATGCTCCGATATCCGGTACGCCACCAGTCAAGGTTGCAGAGCGAGGATTACCTAATTTATCAGAAGTATTTCCTGCTACCTGGATACCACGGCCTTGTAGTGCCCAGTTGCTATTATTATTTAATACAGGACGCAAATCATCAACCGCGGTAAATTCCGGCTTATAAGAAATGGAATTCAGATCGATGCCATAATCGTCCTGGAAACTGCCAAGAGTTGGATACGCTTTTTCAAATGAGGTTTCAGTTGGTCCTTGATGTATCAAAGTGCTTCCTGATGAGTAATAAAGGTTATAATCCAATGTTACCAATTCAGGTGTATATAATACAAACATCGCAGGACCACCTGTTGTATTCACAAACGCATTATTTTTAAAACTTGTAAAGCCTCCCTCAGTGGCATACTGGTGGTCCATATACAACGGCACGTTATTTAATCCATTGGCAGAAGTACTCAGTACACTATTATTTAAATAGTTACTAAACGAAACATTTGCTGAATAAATACCCGAAGCACCATAAAAACTTTGTGAACCATCCACTGAAGATGACACACTGATCTCATTATTTACCACATCAATATACTTGCTGTAGGCATTGTATAACCCTGCAACAAAATGAGTGAGGCCATCTTTTATAATGATCCTGTTATTCCTGATTTTGGACGGGCTGGACTTAGCTGAATTAGAGCTCCTGTTAAAAATACCATATACATTCCCGCCATTGTTTTTAATAGTAATATTATTATTATTAACATCTAATGCTGAATCATTGGCATTTAAATACATCCCGTATAACCCTGTCATATAGCCCTGGTCGTTATAAGCAGACTCCAACAGGATATTATTTTCCTTAATAATAACACCGTTTGTATTTTGAACATTGATCGGCTGATGCAGAATACCGGTGAATTCATTTTTCTCTATGTTATGTTTACCTGAGATTCTGGTACCACTCTTGCCTACTATGTAAATCCCTTTGGCTGCACTGGAGAACTTATTGTTTTTTATGTTTATATCAGTACCCAGGAAGCTGGTAGCAGCATAAATGCCTACGCTCTTTGTCTGATCTGCACCCCATACTGAATAAGCGTCCACATCAGGCGATACAGCTTTGATAACCAGTCCTTCTATTGTAATATGCGAAGCATTATTGGCCAAATCAAAAACCCTGCTGAATTCTTCGCTGGTAGCAGCCACCGTCATATTTTTAAATATGAAATAGGTGGAACTATCCATTTTCACCGTATAGTTTGTATGAGCAGCATCTGCTTTATAAGATAACTCTACACTTGAAGCGACGCCTGTAGCACTCTGGAATGTTACCGTATTTGTAGCAGATGTATTATAGATGTAACCAATTTTAAATTGTTCATTATAAGTATTCGCCGCTACATTAAATATAACGGGTCCCGCAATACCGCATGAGATGGCAGCAACCGCATCATTAAATGAGTTGAAGTTCCTTGAACCAGCAGGATCGCTTGGTTTAGTCTTGTCTATAGTGTAAGTACCTGCAGGGAATAAACCGCCGATCTCTATTCTAACCGGAACTGAATAAATAGCAGTACCACCATTACATGAAACCGATGCCCTGTAATACAATGTACTGTTACCAATGGTAAAAGTATGCGGAGGGGCCAGTAAAGGATTTGAAATATTGGTCCATGTTCCGGTTGTACTTGGAGACGACTGCCATTGATAGGTTAAACCAAGGCCTACATCATTTCCTTTAAGGTTTAAAACCACTGTTCTGTCCACACAAGTAGTGACTCCTATATTGGAGAATGCTTCACCAGCCAGGAATGTGGTATTACAACTTGGTAATGTAAACTCGATGGCCCCTATATCGGGTTTGGTTGTACTTCTGGCAGCACCATTGATATCTGTTGTTATGCCTGCTATTGGTAAACCTTTGTCTGCAAAAGCGGCAGAAGTAGGCGTAAAATCAAATGAAGCGGGATCCTTAAATACCGGATCTATTTCATTGGAGTTTTTATCAGCGCCTGTACCCGCTTGCCAATTAGCTAAAGTATGATACGCATTGCCTTTGGCCCACCCTACCTGTACAGTAGGATGATTATTACTGATAATGGTATTATAATCTATATCGAAAATATTATTTCTTGTTTCTTCCAGATAGTAGCCGTATTTAAAGCCAGATCCTGATCTTGATAATGAAAAAATATTATTTTTCAATTTTAAGACCGTCGTATAAGATGTATTGAAAAAGCCATAAGCATTTTCACTTGAAACAGAGGTGGGGTCATCCAGGATAACCGTATTGTAATAATAATTGATAAAATCTGAGCCCATATTGTAAAGGGCATAAATTTTACCACTGCTTTTAATATTATAAATAAGGTTATTGGCCACCAGGTTTTCCAGGTCCAGATCCGCATCACAGTTTTGCGTGCTTATAACCCTCAACTCCGTCGTCGCCTGTGTTTGAGCTGCAAAAAATGAATGCAGTTTATTATTGGTTACTTTTGCTGCGAGGTTGGTTCCGGTCATCGAAATACCAGTTATTGTATAGCCATTATTTACTTTATTTTTACGGTGTAATTCATTGCCATCTACAATGGTATATGCAGTGGAAATTATAGAGATACCTGTAGTATGAAAGTTTAATACTTTATTTTTACGGATCACATTATTCCATATTGGTAAAACGGCACTACCGGCAATACTAATGCCATAGCTGCCGCCATTAATAGTATTGTTCTCTATAATATTGGCGTCAGATTGAGAATCGTCTCCGCCCGGATAATTGCTGCCGGTTAAAATAATACCCGCCAATTCATTGGATGCAGAATGTATATTGAGATTGATGGTACAGTTCTTAATGGTGTTTGAATCCGCACTGTTTCTTAAGTGAAACCCATAACCATACTCTGGATATTCACTTCCCAATGCACCAACTACCAATCCATCGAATATAATATGATCGGCACCGTTTAAAACAATAGTTCCTCTTTTACCATCAGTTGTACTCAGGTACTCTAATGTGGCACCATTGCCTTTGAATGTGACTGTATTGGTGGCACTGGCACCAGGAATTTCTTCCATGATCAGTTGCTCATTATAATTAGTACCTGTATTGACGACATTTAAAATAACAGCGCCACTGATACCGCACCGCAATGCATTATAAGCATCATTGAAAGATTTAAATGCGGTTGCTGTATTTGCCGGTAATGAATTATCTATCGTCAAATTACCTATTAACGGAGCATTCTTTTTAAGCAGGTATGAAGCGCTGGTTGCTGATGAACCGGATTTTGTACAAGTAATGATTACCCTGTAATAGGTGTCATTTAACTGTGTAGCGGTATAGCTGGAGCTGGTTGCTCCCGATATATTGGTCCAGGTACTATTATTGGTTGATGACTGCCATTGATAGGTTAAAGCTGCGGCTAAAGATGCCCCGTTCAATGATAATGTGAACGGATAATTACCACAAGACGCAGACACAGTGGAAACAATAGTACCCGTAACCGGTGTACCTGTACAGTCCGCTAACCCCTGCCAAAAGAAACGGATATTCGGCCTCCTGGACAAAGAGCTTCCCCACATCATATCCTGACCGCACCCATTATCGGAAAAAGTGCTGTTATTGGAAGATACGTAACTGGTATTGCTGGCATAGACAGATGGATTTGTCCACAAAACCTCTCCTCCAGTGGAACCATCACAAATCTCGATCAATATATTGCTGTTGCCATCCCAAAGAAAAGGAGTAGCCAACTGAACGGTATTCCAACCGGTTGTTACGTTATAGTCAGCAGTTACGGACTCACTGAAATCCCCTGCAAAGCTTGAAAAAGCTGTGTTATTGAGAGCAGTTTCAGATGTTATACCTACTTTTATTTTTAAATTCTCAACTACAGGTGTAGAATTATTAAGCGTTCTTACATTGAATTTAATATTGTGTATTAACCCAATACTCATTCCTGCTGCAGTTAATTCAGATGCCCTGTATAAGTACTGCGACCTTGACCCCTGAGAGATATCCTGGAAAGGACAAGGGAAACCATAATTATTATTACTTACAGTTCCTGTACCGATAGTAATATCTGTCTGTGCATTTATTTTTCCAACAATAAAAACCAGCATGACGACCTTTAATACACTGATTTTTAGCAGAAAAGAAAGTATTTTCTTTCTCATTCGAAAAGCATTTAGTTAAACAGTTTAGAAATCTTATTGACTATTTGAGTTCAAACTTTCACTCCAATAGACCTCGTGAATTTATAGTAATTATTGTTAAGGTTCATTAACAAACAACTCCTGCATCTTATATTTAGGTAGAAACCCCTATAAACTTTTTATATAAAAGTTAAGCCTGTCCTTTTTCAATTAAATATATTATAACCAGGGTCACCTGGTTGATGGTATTATTAAATCCGAAAAGTTACAGGCCTTCATCTGTTAAAAAAAACAGGATACAAAATTCAGAATACTTCAATAAGCATAAAATATTTACTAAATGCCACCGAATAAATTACTTATCAAAAATAACTTTCATTAAAGCCCGGAATACGATAGTAATAATTGTAAAAAAACTAAACAATAGTAATACTTTCAAAAAACCATAATCCCGGTAATTGATCATCCAAAGAAAATGAAGTATTAAAACCAGTAAATAACCAATATTACCCAGAAATAAAGCAGCAATAAAGGAGAGAATGAATATTGAGATCTGAAGTGTTACATATACTTTCAAAAAGGCACTGAAAGAAGTAATGTCATCAGGAAGCCATGAATTGTGATCATTTAACAATCCAATTTTGGAACAGCCTGTTAATAGGAAAGAGGTCAGCAGCATTAACATAATGGATAGCAGGAAACTTTTACCTTTAAGCATTGTCGTCATTTTCATATACATAGTATTTTTAGCAATCGGCGACGAATATAATGACAATGTAAGACTATTGAATATTATTTAATGTGCGTTTTGGATCTATTTATATCCATTAAATATTTTTCGGCTGATTGTGCAGAAGCAGACAATGGCTGATTAGCCTATTTTCCCTTATGTGGCCTGATTTCCTGAATTAATAATTTTAAAGCCATCTATCTATCGTGTGGTCTCTAAAATTTACTCTATTAAGACCACAAATTTGAATTAACATTTCCTTAAACGACATAACCTGGTGTTTTTATTTTTCATGCTTAATATACAAAACTCAACATCGGCTTTAAAGGGCACTATATGAGCGTCAACAGAGCGTCAACAGGGCTGAATCCCGGAACTTGTTTTAAAGTGCATGAAACGACGAATCAACTGCTATTTTAGTTGAGCATTGTTATTAGGTATGCTGTGAATGATCCCGGTATTTTCTGCTTTAAAAGGACAGCACACCGGAATAAAAAGTTCAATTTCCAGTATTTCTTAAGCATTTTTTATCTGTATATGTTGATGGAGATTATTTAATATCCAAAGTTCACATTAAGTAATGTCCGGTTAAGTAATGCAAGGCAGAGTGAAAAAGAAAGGTTTATGAATTTCTGAAAGCTGGCCGAATAGGTTACATTTGCCCAAATATTACTATTGAATGAGAGCATTGGTTTATAAAAGTACGGGGAGCTGGTATGACACTGTTAATGAAAATGGTGAGCATTGGCGGGCCCGGATGAAAGGTGCTTTCAGAATAGAAAATATTACAACTACCAACCCGATTGCGGTGGGTGATTGGGTTACTTTACAACCGGAAAATACAGAGGAAGGCAATACTGCGATGATTGCTGGTATTGAAGGCCGCAATAATTTTATTATCAGGCAAAGCCCGCATAATAAAAATCTTAATCACATTATCGCAGCCAATTTAGACCAAAGTGTGTTACTGGCTACTCTTAAAGACCCGAAAACGTCAACCGGCTTTATCGACCGTTTCCTGGTAACATCCGAAGCTTACCATATTCCTGCGATCCTGGTATTTAATAAAAAAGATTTGTGGACCACTAAAGAAGTGGCATTATTTGAGTATCTGAAAGCTATTTACACTAAAGTGGGGTATACTGTAATTAGTATCAGTACTTATACGAATGAAAACATTGACGAGCTAAAAACCTTACTCCATAATAAGACGACCCTTTTTAGCGGGCATAGCGGAGTCGGAAAATCCTCCCTGTTAAATTCGATGATCCCTGACCTGGACCAACTGACTGGTGATGTGAGTAAAAGTAGTGGCAAAGGCATGCATACGACTACATTTGCCCAAATGTTTGATATACCTGAGGGTGGTAAGATTATAGACACTCCCGGTGTGCGGGAGTTTGGAATTGTGAATATGGACAAGGAAGAACTGGCTCATTATTTCCCTGAAATGAATGCCCTTATCAGTGATTGCCAGTTTAATAACTGCCAGCATATCCGTGAACCTAAATGTGCCATTAAACAAGAACTGGCAAAAGAAAACCCGGCAATTTCCGAAGAGCGTTACCTGAGTTATCTTAATATTTATGAAACGCTAAAATAGCTACTGCTTACCGAATGTCCGGATGATTGAATCCTCTATCGGGGTTTTAATTTTGATAACGGCCTGTACGCTGTCATTTGGAATGGTCATAGATAATACGTAATGCTTCAATTTCCAGGAATTATCTTCTTTTTGAAATACGCCTGAACCACGACAAAGCTTCATTCTTGTATCTAATAATTCATCAAACCAGGCGATTGATTTGTCATTACTAAAATAAATTGTCTTTTGCAAGCTCTTAAATGACCATGCTTTTCCTTTATCAAAATAGGGTTTTGCCCATGTTTTAAAACTATCAAGTTGCCAATTCTCAGTAGCATCGGTGCCTATAAAAGCAGCATTACTGGAAAAAAAAGAGAAATATTTTTCATAATCGGCCTGAGCGGCAGCCAAATGCATGGAATCTAAATTCGCTTCTATTTTATGTAATTCTTCAATCGCATTAAAGTCATCATGTCCACTATCTTCTTTACATGACAACAACAATAAGATACCGGTTAATAATATAATGCTCCTCATAAGTTATGGCTTTTTCTTTTTAAACTTACTCAATTTACCATTTACATAGTAAAGAATATCATCATCGGCTGTATTTTTTCTAAGCCACTTATAAGAGGGGCGGTATTCTGCCATAAATGTGATTAATTCATCACCTGCCAGGGAAGTATAACCTGCCACCACCTGTTCATTCCAACGTGAATTGATATAGGCATCTTCTTCTAAAATTTCGAATAAAGACCTTGCCGCACGTTTTGTTTTTTCGCGCTTTGTAAAATGATCTATATTAATAGCCACACCAAAACCCAGGTTATTTGCCTGGCTGATAACGGGAATTTTATTTTCGCCAACCGTTCTTAAAAAGTAGGTTCTGCGTGCCAGGCTATCCTGTTGGTATTTTGAATATTTATCGCTGGTGATAGTTACATCTTCTAAAGTACCATGGAGAGGTTTAAGTCTGAACGTATAAGAAGAGTCTAAAATATTTTCAATCTTTATACTGACTGTATCAGAATAATAGCCATCTTTTATAAAAGCTAAAAGAGAGCCGACACCAGCTTCTACGGCAAAACTACCGTTCATATTGGTACTGGAAGAAACGCCTTTTGTTACCAGTAAAATAGTGGTATTTGCCAGCGGCTTTTGGGTAGCGGAATCAATAACCGTCCCTTTAAATACTTTATTTTGGGCAAGTCCTACCTGGCTGATGCATAAAATAATAAACGCGAAAATGTACAAACGTTTCATTTACTTAAATTTATACTGTAAAAGTAATTTTTTAATAAATAGCAAAACCACCATTTAAGATGCATTTAGCATTTATATTTATTGCAAGAATCAAACCCAAATTAAATATGTCCAAAATGGCGGTGATTTTTTTTGATGCCCCAGTTAATAACTGTTCAAAAGTTCTTCAGTAATAAAAAGCATTAAGCTTGGGCCTGATATCCGATACAGGACGCTAATACGATGCCTGTAGCAATAGCTGCATTCAAACTCTCGGCTTCGCCATATTTTGGAATTGTGATCGCTTTGGAAATATAAGGCAGATTGTCTGGCCGAATGCCTTTTCCTTCGTTGCCTATAATGATAATACCAGGTTTTAGTGCACCCGATTTAAATAAATTATCACCATTGAGTAAAGTGCCATAAATGGGTAATTGCATATTGTTATGTAAAACCTGTTTCAGTTCCTGGTAATGGATTTTTACCCGCCATAAACTCCCCATTGCAGCCTGCACTACTTTTGGGTTATAACAATCTACTGTATCAACAGAGCAAATGATATTTTCTATTCCAAACCAATCAGCCAGCCTGATAATGCTTCCTAAATTACCTGGATCCTGGATACCGTCCAGGACCAGGTTCCATTTTCCCGCAGGTAAAGATCCAAGTTGCGGAGTATCCATATGCACCACAGCCAATACAGAAGTTGATGTTTGCAATTGTGACATTTTAGTCATTTCAAAAGGCTCAACAATGGTTATGCTTACATTTTTACTTTTTGCCAATGCCAGGTCATCCCAGTCCTTTAAAGCATAAACAGCATTGACGTATTTAGAATAGCCATTTAATAAATCGTTAATTACCTTTGTGCCTTCCGCTATATATACACCATTTTCCTGTCTGAATTTTTTATTGGCAAGACTTTGGATATATTTGATATCATTTTTACTAACGCTCATACTTATATGCTATTAAAACCAAAAATTGAGAACCCAAAATTACAAAGGATAACAGGTTATATCTTTTTTATTTTTTGCATTTCGTTAATTATTGGTTGCGCAGGAACTAATATACCAAAAGACAAACCTTATATATTTGAAAATAAAATTTCGTTGACCAACGCATCTGTACTATCTAATGATGACAGGGCCATGCTGAATGAAGTGTTATACGAATATATTGATGACAGTTTACAAGTTCCTGTAAAATATATCCTGGGAATTAAGAAGATTGTGAATCCTCCTGTTTTTGATTCCATATATATGGCCAAAACAAAAGTCTATTTTCAAAACTACCTTAATTCAATTGGCTTTTACGGAGCAAGCATAAAAGATACTTTTACATTAGATTCTACAAAAAAAGATGGTATAAAGGCCAGGACCAAATTTGAAATAAATCTTGGTAAAAATTTAAAAGTCGATTCTGTGGTCTATAAATTTGCTAATAATGACCTGAAACTCATCGCCGACAGTGCTGTAAAAGATGCTATTTTAAGTAAAGATTTTGCCTACTCCAAAGATAAGGTGGCCAGCGAATTAGACCGTTTGGCGAGTTTGTACAGAAAAAAAGGTTATTTGCTGATCAGCAGGTCCAGCTTACTGGCTATTGGTGATACAGTTGACCCGTCTTTAGTAAACCTCTTTAATGATGACCCCATTACCCAACTTTTACAAGCCCAAAAACGAATTGAAGATCCAAGAATTACATTAGAAATTATGGAGCGGGATGGCGTGGACAGTAATGTGTTCCGCAAGTTTACCATTGACAGTGTTATTATTTACCCGGATGCCAAAATATCGGACGACCAGTTATCTATAATGCAAAATCCTAATCTCAGGACCTTTTATGCCCGGGAAGGCTCTAAAATACTGATCAGGGAAGATGGTAATTATTTTAGCAAACGCATGCTGCGCCGATTCAACTACCTGTTTCCCAACAGGATTTATTCAGATGAAAACTATTTTAAAACCATAAATGGTTATTCACGATTGGGAACCTGGGAGCAGGTGGAAGCCAGACCGGTTATCAAACAAACAGATTCTTCTTCACTGGTCGATTTTCATATTTTCCTCTACCCTTCTAAAAAACACAGTTTCCAGGTGGACCTGGAAGGAAGTCAGAATAATAATATATCATTAAGTTCGTCATTAAGTGGCCGCTTTTTAGCACTCGGGCTGATCCTTTCCGAGCGTAACAGGAATTTCTGGGGTACGGGTACACAGAGTAGTACGAATGCGCGTGTAGGCTTTGAGTTGAATAACGGCAGAAATCGCGAGGGTGATTTTATTCAAACGTTTGTGGCCAGTGTGAACCAAACCTTTAGTATTCCGAGATTGCTGGAACCAATGTCCTGGCTTGTAAAGCGGCGCCAGGATGTGTCCAGAACTAATTTAAACTTCGGTGCATCTTATACGGACAGATTCAACTTCTACAAACAGACAGGCTATAATATTTCGATGCAATACGATTGGAGAAAGGGTAAAAACGCTTACAGTATTTCCATTCCTAACTTCGAATCTGTAAGTATAAACGAAACGGATAGTTTAAGGAAAGAACTGGACCGCAACCCTGCCTTACTTTATGCATTTACACCCGGTAATATTTTGAGTGTAAAAACTTCATGGGAACATAGTTTTACTTTTAAAAACCGCAGTAAAAATGCTTACTCCCGGATTGGTGCAGAAATTGCGCCATTTAATTTTACAATCCTGAAAAAAGCATCTTTCCAATTTGTAAAATTCGATGGCTTGATTGTCTACAACAAGACGAAACTCAATTCATCCTGGAATTTCCGTGCTTATGGCGGTGTTGGCTGGGACATTAGTAACAATAGCCGCAATGCTACCCTCCCGTATTTCAGGCAATATGTTGCCGGTGGCAGCAACAGCATGCGTGCCTGGGGATTACGTCAGCTAGGCCTGGGAAGTAGTATTGTAAGTGATACATCCAGATTTACAGACCGTTTTGGTGATATTCAATTAGAAATGAATGCGGAATACCGCTTTAACCTGGCAAGATTATTTGGATTTAAAATCTCCAGTGCCTTATTCGCAGACATTGGTAATATCTGGAACCATAAGCCAAACATTGACGGATATGGTGATTTTAATGTTAAATACCTCTATAGGGATCTGGCAATGGGCGTAGGCACAGGTTTGCGCATTGATTTCAGTTATCTTATTATTCGCTTAGATATGGGATACAAGGTGAAGGACCCGGTAAGAGATACGAACGGGGGCTGGATGGATAAGCTGGAATGGCGAAGTGAATCGACACGTACACCTGGTGTAAGGCATAGTAATGTCAGTTTTCAGTTTGGTATTGGATACCCGTTCTAAACCTGATTTATGAAGTGAGTCATTTGCTGTGATACTATTACAGAAGTATTACATGAATAATAATAGTTACAATTTCCTTTGCACCTTGTTATCATCAAATCAAAATAGTACCCATAAAAAAACTGCATCAGTTCTGATGCAGTTTTTATTAAGATCAAATATATTCTATTCACCTTTATCTTCACCTTCAGCTACTTTCACACCTTCCGGCTTAGGTAATAATACTTTGCGGCTTAATTTAAATTTACCGGTCTTCGGATCAGTTCCGGTCAATTTCACCTTAACAACATCACCTTCTTTTACAACGCCTTCTAATGTTTCAAGACGTTTCCAGCTTACTTCGCTAATGTGTAATAAACCTTGTTTGTTTGGCAGGAATTCCACAAACGCACCGTATGGCATAATGCTCTTAACAGTAGCTTCATACACTTCTCCAACAGTTGGTACCATTACAATACCTTTAATCCATTTAACCGCTGCATCTACGCCTTCTTTCTCACTACCAAAGATGCTTACTTCACCTTTTTCGTTTACTTCTTCAATATTGATAGTCGTACCGGTCACTTTTTGCATTTCCTGGATCACTTTACCACCTGGCCCGATAACAGCACCAATAAATTCTTTATCGATGATTAACATTTCCATGCGTGGTGCGTGAGGTTTTACTTCTGCGCGGTGAGCAGGTACTGTTGCATACATATGGTCTAATATGTGTAAACGGGCATCGCGTGCCTGTAACAATGCTTCACGCATAACATCCATGCTTAAGCCATCTACCTTAATGTCCATTTGTACACCGCAGATACCATCGCGGGTACCGGTTACTTTAAAGTCCATATCCCCTAAATGATCTTCATCACCTAAGATATCTGTTAAGATAGCATATTTTCCATCGCTGGCACGGCTGATTAACCCCATCGCTACACCACTTACGTGTTTCGGCACTGGTACACCGGCATCCATTAATGCTAATGAACCTGCGCAGACAGTAGCCATAGATGATGAACCGTTAGATTCCAGGATATCACTTACAACACGTACTGTATATGGATATTCGGCTGAAGGCATCATTTGTTTTAAGCTACGCATGGCAAGATTACCATGACCTACTTCACGACGGCCCGGGCCACGCAACATTTTAATTTCACCTGTACTGAACGGTGGAAAGTTATAGTGCAAAATGAATTTTGTATAATCAGATGTCTGGGCGCTTTCTACCAGTAGCTCATCCTGCGGGGTACCCAGGGTAACGGTAGTGAGTGATTGTGTTTCTCCACGGGTAAATAAAGCAGAACCATGTGGTGTTGGCAATAAATCTGTTTCCATCGCTAACGGACGCACAGTTACCAAATCACGACCATCTAAACGTACACGCTCATCAAGGATCATATTACGTACCACATCATATTGTAAATCGTGATAGTAATGACCAATCAGGGCTAAATCCTCAACAGGAGTTGTTTCTACGTCAAACTCAGCAGCAATTTCAATACCTAAAGCTTTAATGGCATCGCTTCTATCATGTTTGGCAGAAGCACTGGTGGCAATTGCATGTAATTTTTGCTGACCTAAAGCGTACACTTTATTTTTAATTTCCTCATTACGATAAGGCTTGGTATATTCTCTTTTTGCAGCA
Source organism: Polluticaenibacter yanchengensis (assembly GCA_027854065.1). GTDB lineage: Bacteria > Bacteroidota > Bacteroidia > Chitinophagales > Chitinophagaceae > Phnomibacter > Phnomibacter yanchengensis. The sequence goes on from JAQGEF010000034.1 coordinate 15,134, forward strand.
ACACCTGCCTGGGCAGCTAATTCTTTTTGAGCAGCTATCTGTACACGGATAGCATTGTGCGCTACCTGTAAAGCCTGTACCAAATCTTCCTCGCTACATTCTTTACTTTCACCTTCTACCATCATGATGTTCTCTTCGGTAGCAGCAATAATAAAGTCCATATCGCTTTCTGCCATTTGTGTACGGGTTGGGTTTATAATAAACTGTCCACCGATACGGCTTACGCGTACTTCAGAAATTACTTCCTGAATAGGCACATCACTTACCGCTAAAGCAGCAGAAGCGGCTAAACAAGCTAAAGAATCCGGCAGAATATCTTTATCGCTTGATATTAATGTTATAATAACCTGTACTTCGCAGAAATAGTCTTCAGGAAATAAAGGGCGTAAAGCTCTATCCACTAAGCGACTGATCAATACTTCATAATCACTCAATTTTCCTTCACGCTTAAAGAAACTTCCTGGGATACGGCCTGCAGAGGCAAATTTTTCCTGGTAATCTACTGATAACGGGAAGAAAGACTGGCCTGGCTTAGGCTCTTTATTGGCAACAACTGTTGCGAATAATATGGTATTGCCACACTGTACGGTTACTGAACCGTCCGCCTGGCGGGCTAATTTACCGGTACCAATTGTAATTGGCGGTTGTCCACCACCCATATTAATAGTGGTAGATTTTGGTTGTGTTAACATAAACGATTGTTTCAACTTGCAGCAACGGCATCTAACGCAGATTTATACTTTAAAACTGCAATTGCTACGATTAATTTATTATTTTATAAAATGCACGTAAATGTACAACTTAGCAGGCATGTAAGTTGTAAATACAAAAAAAATTTGTATAAAACGGAAATCCCAATCAAAATAAATTCGATTGGGATACCTATATCAATTAATTAATAAATAATCAATTTAATATTATTTTCTGATGCCTAATTTTTCAATAAGTCCACGGTAACCTTCAAGGTTAGTTTTGCTTAAATAAGACAATAAACGCTTGCGTTGACCTACTAATTTCATTAAACCACGGTGAGTTCCGAAATCTTTTTTGTTCTCTTTCAAATGGGCAGAAAGTGCACTGATACGCTCTGTTAACAAAGCGATTTGACCTTCAACAGAACCAGTATTTTTAGCGCTACCACCATAAGTTTCGAAAATGCTGGCAACTTTTTCTTTTGTTAAATAAGGCATCTTATTTTATTTTAAATCTGATAGTTATTATTAAATCCCTGTATTTGGGTTTGCAAAGGTAATTAGTTTTAAATTACAAAACAAATAAAATATAAATATGCTTATACACATATTCACATTTCAATCGCATTACCTTGTCGATTTAATATTTTTGTTGCAAAAGTAATACAAAAAAATAGCTTTTCAATATTGATTTTGAGGGTTCGTGATAATTATAACCGCCATTCATGCCTGGTTTGTTTTAAAAACCGTTAAAATCTCATAGTTTTCACATAGGCCCACTCCAGATGCATGGCTATTCAGAACAGGTTAATGAACAACTTTCAGTAAAGGACAAAAAAATAGTCATCTGTAGAAACAGACGACCTTAACGATTGCTTGCTATATGAAAATCTTAAATATCTTGAAAGGTTATGACTAAACCTTTGATCTTTTGTTTTGCTGGTACAAAAATAAAAACTGTTTACACATTTCAGAAATCATCGTTTAAACATTAAATTATTTCAAAGCGAAACAAATAATTTAAAATAACTTAATTATCAATCAGTTATACAGAATTAAAATATTACCTCCAAACATTTTTATCATTTCAAAAACCGGCTCATTTTTAATTTTCCTTAACGTAAAGTGAACCTGAATCCTAAAAACGCCCTGATACCCTGGTTAGCTGCAAAGCTATAAGTAGGGTCGAACTGTAAGGCATATGGGTTGCCTGCTGTAGCCAAAGGCAAACCATCACTACCCCACTCTACCTGTTTATTAAAAGGATCGAATGACCGCGCTATTAAAAATGGATTCTGTTTTGTAGGTAACCAATTGAGCAGATTTTTAGCACCGCCGTATATTTCCATTTTCTTATTAATATAATAGGTCACCTGGATATTCTGAATACTGTAAAATGGTGATTTTGCAGCTCTGGGGTCCAGTTCGTTTAGTAACGGTAATAGCATACTTCCATAAAAGTTCCCGGTATAATCAATTTTATATTTTGGTTTTGTGTAGGAAATTCCCCATACGCCACTCCATTTTTCGGTAAACAACTGCCGGGATTTTTCACCCGCTTCTACTTTATAAACATCCATTACTGTAACACCGGTATTTATATTAATACCTTCCGGCAAATTCAGTTCCAGGCTTAAACTTGCTCCTTTTGATATGGAATGTCCATTTAGATTAGCGTAATAAATGTATTGCGGATGACTTTCATAATCGGCAATGATCCTGTTAGAAAATTTGGTATAGAAAAGTGAAGCGTCAATATTCAACCTGCTGGCATTGAGCTTTATTTTTTTAACCAGGTTCAGATTGATGTTCCAGGATTTTTCCGGCTTTAAATCTTCTTCAAATACAACCTCCCTGCTACCTGTTAATGCCATATGATCTTCGGTAAATACATTGGCCACCCTGTAACCATTGCCCCAACTCAGCCTTACCTGGTTGTGCTTATCCACAGACTGCCATTTATAAGCGATACGCGGTGTAAAAATATTCCCGTGAATGCTGTTATAATCATAGCGTGCACCTGCCAGCAACTTATGCTGCGGATGAAATGACCATTCATCCTGCAGGAAGAAGCCCGGCAAATGTGTTTTTTGTGGATTGTTCTTACTTTTATCATCCGGATCAGCGGTTACGACTGTGTTATCATCATAATAGGTGTACCGGTATGCGATCCCTGTCAGCAAATCATGGGTTCCAATGGTCTTCAACCAGATCATTTGGGTGAATGCGATATCCTGGTCTGCTTTAAAAACCTGGTCGCCATATACACTGTTCTGCCTGTGAATGTTACCGCTGAATGACCACTGTACATTCTCTCTGAAAGGCAATTTATAATTAGCGATCAACTCGGCCCTGTTGGTATAAATACTTTCCCCGTATACTTCATCGCCGCCCCTGTATTTTCTTTGCCAATTCATCTCTCCGCCCCAGCGGTCCTCATAAACATAACGTGTTCCAACAGATAAATGACTGTGCTTACCTAAGTTCCAGTAAAGTTTATTAAAAACAGACAAGCGTTTTTGTAAAGTGATGTCAGTAAATCCATCTCCGTTTTTATCCACCGGGTTGGAATAGTCAAAATAATTAATGCCGGTAAGCATCGTCCCATTGTTTCCCAGCTTAGATTTCAAACCCAGGTCAACATTGTACTCCTGCCAGCTCGTACTCATCACATCGACTGATATAATTGGTGCGGCAGACGGTTGTTTGGTAATAACATTTATGATTCCTCCAACCGCCTCACTGCCATATAATGTGGATGCCGGGCCCTTTACAACTTCTACGCGATCAATTAATGATTGAGGAATGCCACTTAAACCATATACTGTTGACAATCCACTCACGATAGGCATTCCATCAATCATTACCATTGTATAAGGGCCTTCTAATCCATTTATATGAATATCCCCGGTGTTGCATACACTACAGTTCACCTGTGGCTTCACGCCGTTTATATTCTGCATTGATTCGAATAAATTCGGAACAGGATTCGCTTTTAAAAATGACTGCGTGTAAATTTCCACAGGAATAATACTTTCAGACTTCCTGATTGGTTTTAAACTTCCTGAAACAACTACCTGTTCCAGTTCCTGTTCTTCTGTTTGTAATAACACATATAAGGTATCTTTTAAACTTTCCACAGCATATTGTTTTTCAAACTTCGAAAATCCTGTCATAGAAACGATAATATCCAGGATTTTAACATTATTGAGTGCCATTTCAAAAATCCCTTCATGATTAGTCACGCCATTTTGTTTCGCTTTTTTACTTTCTACGGTCGCCCCTGCCAGCGGCTGTAACGTTCCGGTTTCTTTTATAACAATAACAACGGTTTCTTTTTGAGCTTTTGATTGTTGGTAGATAAATAGTAGTAAAACAAAAATTATTATTGGCTTCAGATTCATAACAGACACATTTATTTTTTATCTATTGCAAAGTTAAATACAAACACAACATAAAGTTAGATTATTCTAACTTTTATTTTTACATAATATAACATCAACATTAGTAACTCAAAAAAAGTAAATTTGCTACATAAAACAAATGGGATGTTTACACCAATTGAAGAAAATTACCTGAAAGCTTTGTTTAGCTTAGCAAACAGCAATGGAGAAGTGAACGTAAATGAGCTAAGCAAGCATCTGAACATTAAAATGCCTACGGTAAACAGCATGATCAAAAAGTTTGCTGAAAAAGACCTGGTCATTTATGAAAGCTATAAACCAGTACAACTCTCTCCCAAAGGAAAAAAAGAGGCTGCCAAAATTATCAGGAAACACCGCCTGACAGAAATGTTCCTGGTACAGGTAATGGGATTCGGATGGGAAGAGGTACATGAAATAGCAGAACAAATAGAACATATAAAGTCCAATAACTTTTTCGACAAAATGGATGAACTACTGGACTATCCTCAATTTGACCCGCACGGCTCTCCGATACCGGACAAAAACGGTAAAGTAATAAACCCTCATTTTATAAAGTTGAGCGATTGCAAACTAAATGACAATGTGATCATCAAAGCGATCAGTGATTCTTCCAATGAGTTTTTATTATTCCTGAACAGTAAGGAAATCCACTTAGGTAATAAAGCGGAAATAACGGGTATAGAAACTTATGACAAAACATTTACCCTGAAGTTTTCGAGAAATAAAACAGAAGTATTCTCCAAACTGGTTTGCGATAAATTATTGGTACAGAAAATTGAATAACTAAATTGACAATACCCGGGTAATTGATAATACAAGAAGGTGCACTTAGGGCCTTATAGCAATTCTACCGGCGAAGGGCTACCGGATGCGAAGGGCCTGGTACGAGGCACGAGTACCGAGCGACAGCGAGCCCAAAGCAGCCGGAACAAATGCTCAATAGTATTACAAATATTGAAAGCCCCAATAAAAAACAGGCCAGTTTTGAAAACTGACCTGTCATTTCACATTGCTTATTCGTGCCCGGTATTTTTCTCTATACCATCAAAATAATTGACCGGACGTTTATAATCGATGTCAGTCCTGTATTTTAATAAATGCTTGAAGTCATCTTTCAACCCTGCAGAAAAACGAATAGAATCATTGACCATCGGGCCATTGTTTTCCCAAAGGTTATTAGGTCCGTTAGCATTCCGTAAAAATTTCTGCTGAGGGCACCAATTATCTTTTACTGTAAAATAGGCCGACCCCTCATCGCAATATAAGTAGAACCAATGTTCCGGCAAATGTGCATAAGGCGCTACATAAATGCTGTCTATATGATTGTACATGATCTGTGAACCGGGCTGGGCACTCAATGTGTAAACGGCTGCCACATCATACATATGCTTGCCGTAATGCGTAATTTTATTAGCTAAGATCTTATTATTGCTCATCACGTTGATTGTTCTGCTCCAACCCCAGCCTACGGAAATGCCGGAATAACCCAGGTCGGAAATATCATTATTAGCAATGGTGATATTTTTTACAAAACCGGCGCCAATGCCCACACAACCCCAATCTTCGTTAGTAGCATTCGATATTAAATTATTGGTGATGATATCGTCATTAGCAACCACTCTGTTGTCGTACGGATTAAATGGGATATGTGCTTCATAATCTTCGTCGGAAAAAGTACCCACCATTAAAGCCGTTCCGCCAATATCCTTAAAAACATTACCATTAATAAAGTTGTTTTTTGAGCCCCTCACAAAATCTACACCGGTAGCAGCCATGTGCATGAATGTGCAGTTGGTAATTTTATTATTATGTGAAAAGTTATAAAGCAGCGCAGCGCCCTGCCTGCCTAACCAAGCCTGGTTTTCCAATCCTTTTTTATCAGGAGTGCCCGGTATTTTAAGTTTATAAGCTTCCAGCATATACAAACCGGCCTGGTGTGGTACATGCCCGTGATGCGAAGGTCGTAACCAGGTCGCATATTTAAAATGCAAGCCGTTTAAGTTAAAGTATTGAACAGGAAAGTCGATAGAACCATTTACCAGCACCAGGTTCTCTAAAACCGGAATAACCACATTAGCTGTTGCCAGGTTTTCACCAGTGCGGGGCCAGTAATAAATTTTACCGGCGGCGATATCCTGGAACCACTCACCCGGCTGGTTGAGTAACTGAATAGCATTACTTAAAAAGAATGCCGAGTTCCCTGTTTTAGCAGAATGCCAGGGAGCCGGCCACGGGTGTTCATTTTGAATTTTACTTTCCGGTTGGTAGAACGACAAACGGACACTGTCCCCAAAATCTTCGTATTGGCGCACACGCAGATTAGCGACTTCCCACCATTGGTGAATTAAAAATTCTAACGTCTCAACCTCTTTTAAAGAAGCTGTTTTTGGTTTAGGGATCCAAACCTGTTCTGTTGTTTTATCCCAACGGATAATACGGCTCATACTATCGCCATCACGGTCCCTGGCACGAACAGCTTTAAGATCATTCACCCAAAGCTGGCGGGTTTCTATTACCCTGCCGTGTACTCTAGGTGCGTCTGCTACCCATACATTACCCAACGCCTCTTTAGGCAACCCCTTTACAGTGGCGCGTAATTTTTGCCAACCTTTAACCGGCATTCCTCCGCTGATGACCGGCTGTTCACCTGGTGCATTCGTAATAGTTGTCGGGCTGGAAACCGTCCCGGCATCTTCAGTACGGATATAGACCGGTTCAAACAACTGGTAAGTCCCTTCTTTTACAAATATCTGGATCCCACCATCTATCTTCGGGTCATTCAAACGACGCATTTCCCTGGCCAGGCGAACCGCCTGTGCAACGGTTTGAACCGGCTGTTCTTTAGTACCTGCATTTTTATCCGAACCATTCGGTGACACCCATATTTCGGCAGCAGCCATTACAGATGTAAAACCAATACAACTTAAAACAGCAGATAATAATAATTTCTTTAAAAGCATGATCCGTTCGCTTTATAATTTATTAAAAAGTGCCGCATCTGACGGCACTTTTTACTTTGTGAGTGTAATATTCCGAAATGTTTGAGCAATACTTCAAAAAAAGTTCCTGCTTACTACTCATTCATTTCTATTTACTGCAGGTGAATTATTTTCCTGAAAAATCAAAATACAAAGTCAGTTGCAACGCCCGCGTAACATCCTTTTCATAATCATAAAATACATTGTAGCGGCTCATTGGTCCCGTATAATCTGCACGCTGCGTTTTAGTACCGATTCCGGAAATACCTTGTAAGAAAGAAATATCTCCCTTAGGGAATTTCGGATTGTAATTATGCCACGGATCATCTTTCCAGGCAGGTGTAAACAACCGGAAAAACAGGTCTTCATTATCAGTAAACACTTTAAAATGCTGGCTGTTCTTCATATTCACCTGCAACCAGTACATATTAGAATGATATCCTTTAAACTCAGGATAAATAATAGGGTATTCACCCGTTTCAGTATTATTATAATCCTTATGCCAGATACCGAATTTATTACCTTTCAACCGATTTTTCCACACCCTGTACGGGCCGTTACCCATATAATCCACGCTCGCAGTCTGGTCTTCCGGGAAGTTGAAGTTCACCCCTATATACGGCGTATGATAATGCGCAGGAAAATATTCTACTTTCATTTTTACAACACCACTTGGATAAATGGTCCAGCGCAATACATTGTAACTCTCCTTTTTATCGTAGGTAGATTCAATAACCAGAGTATCTCCTACCATTTTGTGGACGAAGTTTTTAAAATTCGTCACACCCGAATCTATTATGGGGCCATTCACAAAAGGAATATCCCCTTTAGCGTTTGTCACAGATTTCAGCAATCCGGTAGTTTGATTGATAGATAATTTTACTGTTCCCGCAGTAATATGATAAGCAGAATCTGCCAGTGTAAAAGTAACTTTCGGCGCTTTTACCGAATCCGTTTTTGCTATACGGATATCTTTTGGAGTAGAGATCGGGAAACTCCAGGTAAAGATTTCCTTTTTATCCGGGCCATTAGCTGTAATGTACAGCACATCATATTTTTTATAATCATCCGGCAATTTCAGTTTTAACCTGCCACGCTCCAAAGGTTTTAGATCCGGCGCAGCAACAGAACCCTTCTCCACCAAAGTATCTGCCAGTTTCTTAAGCTCCCAGGTAAAATTGCAATCCTTGATATTCGTGTAATGGAAGCGGTTTTCAATATCAAATGTACCGTCAAAACCCTCCGCTATAAAACGTCTTTCAAAGAAAACCGGGCTCCATACCTCTTTAATCGTATAAAAACTGCCTTCACGCTCGTGATATGCACCTAAAATACCATCAGCCGCACGGTCCTTATCTGTATCTAAAATATCGTTTTTATCTTTTCGTACTACAGCGTTATCAGCAAAGTCCCAAAGGAATCCGCCAGCCGATTGTGGGTTATACCACATATGTTTCCAGTAATCTTCCAGGCCCGCACCATGTCCGCCATCATACTGACCATGTAAAAACTCAGTGGGTAAAATTATTTCACGCCCGTTATCATAATTACCAATACCATAATTGTATTCACGGTAATGCTGTGTTTCAATACCGCCAAATAACTGCCAGGGATGCACCACAGGACGCTTTTGTATATCATAAGCCGTAAATAATGAGTCCAGGCCAAAGTTGTGGCCGCCCTCATTACCATTTGCCCAGATAACGATGGAAGGATGGTTCACATTAAAATCAATCATCTCCTTCAGCAGTTTCGCACCCGTAACCGTATCGTAATTACCATGCCAGCCAGCCAGTTCATCCATAACAAATAATCCCAAAGAATCGCAGATATCAAGGAAACTCTCATCTGACGGGTAATGTGCATTCCGAACAGCGTTCATGTTCATTTCTTTAATCGTTTGCACATCAGCCAGGTTTCTTTCATAATTAAGCGTCCGTCCCGTAGTAGGCCAGAATGAATGACGGTTCACACCCTTCATTTTCACTTTCACCCCATTCACATATATACCGTCCCGTTGCTTTACTTCCACCGTTCTAAAACCAAAACGCTTCTTTACACTATGCACCACTTCACCCTTCGTATCATATAATTCAAATACCACATTGTACAAGTTCGGGGTTTCCGGGTTCCATAATTTAGGTTGTTCAATATTAGTCCCCAACTGCACTTCAGTCGTTCCCTTTTTAAAGTTGGTCCTGAAAGGGCCCCAAACCTTTTCACCATTCAGGTGATAGATCTGCCCCGTAGCATATACCGCATTTTTATTAGAGTTCATATACACGTTCGCCGTAAACTGACCATTCGCTTTTGCGTTGATAGCAACATTTTTAATATGTGCTTCCGGCAAAGCCTCTAACCATACCGGACGAAAAATGCCACCAAACAACCAGAAATCACCACGACGCTCTGCCTGGTTAACCGACTCGTTAGCCGAATGTTTCGCAACTGTCACTTCCAGCAGGTTGCTCTTCCCATAATTCAATAACTTACTGATATCATACTTGAATACATAATAAGCCCCCTGGTGCTGAACACCCGCTTTTTTACCATTGATCTTCACATCCGCATCGGTAAAAACACCTTCAAACACAATATTCACCACTTTCCCCTTCCATTCCGCAGGCACATCAAACTCATGCTTATACATGCCCTTTTCCATACCACGCACACTGTCCTTCTGGAAACCATAATTATATTTCCCAAAACCTTGCAGTTCCCAGCAGGAAGGCACGTCAATAGTAGTCCACTTACCACTGTTCATACCATCCGTACAAAAGAAATCCCACTTTACCGCATCGCTGCTTCCCTTACCGGATAAATATTTCACTTCCGTTTCCTGCGCCCGAGCCTTCCCAAAAAAGCCACAACACAAAAGCATTGCTGCCATTATTCCTATACCAAAACGCTTCCTGTTCTTCATTATATCTGAATAATTAATGTTTTTTTTATTATTGAGCCGACAGTTGTAATACTATCAGGCATCGTTGTGTCACTCACTGCATCCCCATAATTACTATTTAGCAGGCAACTGAACCGAGCAATCCTTTAGGTACATCAACGATTTTATAGATAAAACCTCAACGTTGCTAAATTAAACTATGAGGCTATATTTTCAAAATAATTCGAAAGAAAACGAAAGGAATTCACAGCGCCCATATACAACAGGTAAGATGCTCCATTCAAAAATTCACCGGTTTCACCTTACCCATTCAAGCATGCTGCATATAAAAACATTTACCTTTCGGATAGCATACTTTTCCTTACTTGCTTCATTCAATTCATAGCAGAAAAGCCCGGTGAAACACCTGCTTAGTCCGCTTCAGGCAGTCACTTTAAAACACCAATGATACATGTTATAATTATTTTAGCTACCATACAGGCAAGCAATTGACTATTTTATTTTTAGGTAGTTTATTTTTTTTTGATAAATACATATATAGACATTATTTTTAACCCAAAAATTGCGTCGTTAAATGCGAAAAGAAATCAAACTAACTGCAGCATTGGCTGCCTTACTCATTTGCATCAATACCTCAGCACAAGCGCCCTTAATCAATAGCGGGGAACTTTTAGAAAAAGGTTATAAATTACATGATGATGGTAAATACAAAGAAGCCATCGCGTTATACAAGCAGATTAACAGAAGTGACACCAACTATAGCAAAGCATTGTATGAGCTCGCTTACAGTTCATATGCCGATAGCGCGTTCGGGGCAGCCAAAGACTATGCCAGACTAGGATTAAAGCTATTTCCCACACAGGCATCACAATGGTACCTGCAAATAGCCAATGCGGAAGATGAATTAAAAAATCATGATTCCGCAATTGCTTATTACGACAAAGTAATAGCCATAAATAAAAATAGCTACATCAACTACTTTAATAAAGGCGTGGCTTATTACGGCAATAAAAACTACGAGCTGGCTAAAAAAAGCCTCCAGCAATGCCTTTTAATATATCCGTATTATTCCTCTGCACATTATTTCTTAGGCGTTATTGCGTATGAAGAAGGTTATCCAGTACAGTCAATGTTGAGTTTTATAACCGCATTATCTGCTACCCCCCAAAATAAGTACCTGGGCAAAACAATAGATTATCTCGTTTCCATTGCCAATACCGATGATCACTTACTAGCCAACGTTAGTAAAGCCAAGAAACAAAAAAATGACAATTTTGAACTCGTGCAGGAAATATTGATGAGTAAAATTGCATTAGACAATAAATACAAGTTACAGACCTCATTAAGCGACAACATTATCAGGCAATTACAGGTTGTAATGGAAAAGATTGAGTACAACAGTAATGATGACGGATTCTGGAATCAGTTTTATGTGCCCGTTTATAAGTCTATTTTTGATGCCAGACTGTTCGAACCATTTAGCTACCAGGTTTTTGGTGGTCTAAACAGCAAGCAGGTACAGAACTATATAAAAAAGAACAATAAGAAAATTGACGAAGTAATAGCAGTTGTAGTAAAATATTTCGACGCCGTAAAAGGTTCGCAGGAACTAATGGTCAGCAAAAGAGACAAAGTCGAACTAAAATATTTATACAGCGGCGGAACACTCATAGGAAAAGGCAAATGGATAGAAGGAGCGAAAGATTCAAAATTAATAGGTCCCTGGGAGTTTTTTCATAAAAATGGTGCACTTAAGGCCAAAGGCATGATGAGTAACGAAGGCAATGAAGAAGGAGAATGGCTCTATTATTATGACAACGGGCAGTTAAAAGAAAAAGTAAATTACAGGAACGGAAAGCTCAATGGAAAATACCTCTCCTGGTACGACAACGGCATCCAGGCATCTGCAGCAGATTATAAAGACAGCTATGCAACAGGAAAAGCAGAAAGATGGTATTACAATGGATTAGCAAGAGCTAATGAAGACTATAAAGAAAGTAAACTGGACGGACCAGCCTCCTATTACAGCTTCAAAGGCTTATTAAACTCCAATGTAAAATATTCACAGGGAAAAGAAAACGGGGAATTCAGGTACTATCACACGAATGGTAAACTATCAGGCATCACCAACTACAACAATGGCGTCATAGAAGGCAAGTACAAAAAATACTTCTATTCAGGTGCACTCCAATCCGAAGGCAGTTTCTTAAAAGGTCAGCGGGAAGGCACCTGGAAAGAATTATACGAAAACGGTAAATTAAAGTCAGAAGAAACCTATGTAAACGGCCTACTCGAAGGACCCTACAAAGAATACTTTGATAACGGGAAATTAAGCCAGGTCGCCACATATGTCAAAGGCAAAGTCGATGGCAAAATTGAAGACTTCGATGATGATGGTAAAAAATTCAGCGAATCCACTTACGACAGAGGCAGGTTAAGAGATATTAAATTTTTAGCCAAAGACGGTTCAGAGATCATTAATACCACCACCCGCAGAGGAGCAGCCAACCTCACCTTTTATAATCCCAATGGCAATAAAGTAAGCGAAGGCTTCTTTAATAAAGACGGCATGCGGAACGGTCTCACCAAATACTTTTATGAAAATGGCCAGCTAAGTTCAGAACAAACATATTTAGAAGGAGACCTTCACGGCATAAAAAAAAGCTACTATATAAATGGAACCCTTTCCGAAGAAATCAACTATACAAATGGAGAGCAGGACGGATATTTAAAAAGTTACTTCCAGAACAAACACCAAAAAAGTGAAGGTTGGGTCGTAAAAGGGCTTTACCAGGGCGAACACATAAAATACAACATGTTAGGGCAGCTTTATAATAAAGCTTACTATTTAAATGATGAAGTACATGGATATTCAGAATACTACCATCCAGATGGTAGAAAAGATTATGAAATGAAGTATGAAAACGGTTGGGTAGAAAGAATTACCCAATTTGATACTTTAGGAAACATCGTTGAAGATGTCGCCTTACCACAAGGCAATGGAAGCTTCACCTTCAAATACCCGAATGGTGCAGTATATATAAAAGGAAACTATAAGAACAACTTCTTAAATGGAGAGTACAAAATATTCTATCCCGACGGCAGCCTTTCCTACTCCTGCTATTACAAAAATGGCAGCTATGACAGCATAGCAAGAAGCTATTACTATGGCGGAAAATTGCATTACGAAGGCAAATATGTAGACAACAATAAAGAAGGAGAATGGAAATACTATTATGAAAACGGCGCATTGAATAACGTGTACAAATACAAAGAAGGCTATCTTGACGGGTTAACTGTAAACTACAATGACGACGGGACCATAGATAAAGAAATCACCTACTCAAAAGATGATCTCGAAGGACCATTCAGAGTTTATGGAGATAATAAACAACTCATACACCAGCTTAACTACCACAATGATGATTTGGTAAGTTACACCTATGAAGGCAAAGACGGAAAACTCGTTCCCGCCATACCCGTAAAAAACGGGTCAGTAAAACTTGTAAGCTATTACAAAAACGGAACTAAAAGCGCAGAAATCAATTACGAAAATAGCAACGTAAACGGTCAGAGAAACTTTTTCTACTCCACAGGCAAACCATATATACAGGGAACAAGAGCACACGGATTTGATGAAGGAGTAAAAAAAGTGTACCGTGCAAATGGACAGTTAGAAAAAGAAGAAATTTTCTATTCCGATAAATTACATGGATTAGTAAAAAAATACTATGAGAATGGCAAATTAAAATCAGAAGAAAATTACTATTTAGGAGAACTACATGGAGATTGTAAATATTATACTGAACAAGGAAAATTAAAGCAAACCAGGGTATATTATTACGATTTATTGTTACAAACGAAATAAGAGGAAGAGAAATGTATTTAAAAGAAAAAGTCCGGGTTTTACTGTTCAGTCTGTTAATATCACCAGGTTGGTTAATGTCGCAGGATGTAGAAGCCATCACTAAAATGTATCCCAATGCATTAGCAGTCACTGCCAATCAAAAAAGAGAGATGACATTTTTCATGCAGAAAAATACACCGTTGGCACAAACCACCGAAGAAATAGAAATGTTAATGCTCAATGACAAAGCAAACGGCATTTACAATAACTATAGTATTTATAACAGCAGTTTCGAAGAAGTTAAAAACCTTGAAGCCTATACCAAAGTACCGGATGGCAACAAGTATAAAAAAATAAAAGTAACAGATTTTAAAACCAAAGATGCCACCAGCAGAAGCGTGTTCTATGATGATTTCAAAGAAACCACATTCAACTTCCCGTCACTCTCCAAAGGAGCCATCGCAGCCGTTTCACATACCGAGTTACACAAGGAGATCCGACTCATCGGCCCCGTCTATTTCATGTCACATATGCCAATATTAAACATGGAATTCACCATTAACTTTCCACAGTCAATGGATGTCAGGTATATAGTAAAAAACAACAACGGCAATATTATAAATATCACTGAAAGCTCAAAAGGAAGGCAAAAAACAGTCACGTTTAGCGCAAAAAACATCAATATCAAAGAACGCTATTTCAACGAAGCAGCTGTATCCTACAACGAGCCCCATGTTATTATATATGTAGCATCCTACCAGGATGAAAAAAATAACCAGGTGCCCGTATTTGATTCCCAGCAAAACTTTTACAAATGGAATTACAATTTTTTAAAAGGCATCAACACAGAACACAGCAATTCAATAAAAGAACTAGCGGATAGTTTAACCATCAATAAGCCCGATGCGTATGAAAAAGCCAAATCAATCTTTCAGTGGGTACAGGCACACATTAAATATGTCGCTTTCGAAGATGGCTTAGAAGGATTCATTCCAAGACAGGCAAAAGATGTCTATGCCAAACGTTACGGTGATTGCAAAGATATGAGCAGCCTGTTGACAGACTTATTATTATCAGCAGGTTTACAGGCACATTTCACATGGATCGGCACAAGAAAAATAGCCTATGATTATGATGAGGTACATCTGCCAATAACAGATAACCACATGATAAGCACCGTCAAAATTGGAGATGAATGGATATTTTTAGATGCAACAGACCCCAATTGTATTTTCGGCTTCCCAACACAGGATATCCAGGGAAAACAAGCCCTAATTGCAATAGACAACAATAACTATAAAATCATCAGGGTACCCGAAGTAACAGCAGGCAAGAACAAATACACAGACTCAACAGTCCTTCGCATTACCGACAACGGGCTCTCTGGCCATGTCAACGTAGCCTTTTCAGGATACTTTGGCAATGATATTTACAATGCACTCGTTTACAAAGATCCCAAAGACGTAAAAGAATATGTAAAATATAAAGTAAGCAAAGGCAATAATAAGTTCAACCTCGAGGATTATAAAATAACCTATCCCGATAAAGACCAGAAAAATGTCAATATAAATGCCACCTTCAACCTGCCCGACTATGGTACCCGCATCGGTAATGAATATTATCTCAACTTAAATCTGGACAAATTCTTTAACGCAGCAACCATTGACACCGCCAAGCGAAAAGTAGCTGTCAATAACGATTACATGTATCAGGCAGAACATTTTACCACACTGGAAATACCCGATAACTACAAAGTAACTTATGTACCAAAAGATCTGTCAATAAAAAACAAAAACTACACCGCATCCATTAAATACATCAGTAATGCTTCAAAAATAGTAGTAAAGCAGGTAATAGAAAGTCAGAGTATATGGATGACGCCATCCGAATTTAATGAGTGGAACACAATGGTAAAAGAGTTAACAAATGCCTATAAAGAACAAATAGTACTGCAGAAAAAATAAATTCAAAAACAACATTACATGAAAAAAATAATAGCTATAGCCATAGCATTAACCTGTGTTTCAGCCGGCAGTGCTCAAAAATTCAACTATAATGATGCACAACGATGGCTCGAAAAACCAGTTTCAAACACAGTAAATCCCAGGTATGATACAGCAAGCGCCGTTTGCCTGATAGAAGACAGGAAAATTGAATACAAAGCCGTCGGTAAAGACATTTTTATATTTTCAACCAACTACAAGCTCCTAAAATTAAACAACGACAGAGGCATTGAAATGTATAATAAAATATACGTTCCCGTTTACGCCCATAATGAAATTACCGATATCAAAGCAAGAACAATCTTAAAATCAGGCAAAGTAATAGATGTGCCGGCAGGCAAAATCAAAGACGTACAGGAAGAAGGCGCAAAGTACAAAATCTTTG
Organism: Polluticaenibacter yanchengensis; assembly: GCA_027854065.1. GTDB lineage: Bacteria > Bacteroidota > Bacteroidia > Chitinophagales > Chitinophagaceae > Phnomibacter > Phnomibacter yanchengensis. The sequence goes on from JAQGEF010000034.1 coordinate 31,366, forward strand.
CAATGGAAGGCGTAGAAAAAGGCGCCCAAATAGAATACACTTATACAGTAAAAAAACCAGTAAGTATTTCCGGGGTAGAAATGTTTCAAAACGGCACAGTACCCACTCAGCAGGCATTCTTCACATTAATCGTACCCGAAAATCTCAGGTTTAGCGCCAAAGGCCACAATGGCTTTGCCGTATCAACCGACAGCTTAATAAATGACCGCAGGGTAATTGCAGGTTATAGCGAAAATATAGATGCCATAGATGAAGAAAAGTACAGCTTCCGCACACCAATGTTGCAGAGAGTAGAGTATAAACTTAGCTATAATCTCAGCACAAACCCAAATCTAAGGTTATATACCTGGAAAGAGTTCGCCAAAAGAGCATACGAAGTTTATACAACAAGAACAAGTAGAGAAGAAAAAGCCGTAGATAACTATTTAAAACAATTAAAATTAGATAAGAACGCAGATGAGGCCAAACAAATATTACAAATAGAAGACTATGTAAAAAGCACCGTCAATTCAGATGAAGATATAGTAGGAGAAGACGTAGAGAACCTCGAAAAAGCAATTAAAACAAAAAACACCAACAGAAGCGGCATTGTCCGTTTACTCGCAACAATCTTCGACAAAACCGGCATCAATTACCAGCTCGTATTCCCAAGCAACCGCAACAAAATACCAGTGGATGAAGAAGTAGAAATATGGAATTCAGTTGAAGAAGTAATTTTCTATTTCCCCAACACCAAAAAATTCATAGCACCCTATGCCGGGGATTTCCGCTACCCGTTCATCCCGCCCGTCTTAGCAGGTACACGCGGCCTCTTCTTAAAAACAACCACTATCGGCACCTTAAAAGCCGCAGTCGGTGTGTTTGGAGACATTGAAATGGAACCCTTTGAAAAGCATGCCCACAATATGCAGGTAAACATAAAGTTCAATAGCTCCCTCGACTCATTATTCATAGATAGTAAACAAATACTAACAGGATATGGCGCCACAAATTATCGCCCCATCTACACATATTTACCAAAAGAACAACAGGAAACTACTACAAAAGAAATTATCCAGTCAATAGCCAAAAGCGATAATATTACCAATATAAAAGTAGAAAACAAAGAACTCAACGACGCATTCGACAATAAGCCCCTCGTCATCAGCGGCAATATTCACACAGCCGAAATGATAGAAAGAGCAGGCAATAAAATCCTTTTAAAAATTGGAGATGCAATTGGCAGACAAGAAGAAATGTATCAGGAAAAACCAAGACAACTACCAATTGAACTGTCCTATCCACATGTACTCGACAGAGAACTCATTCTCGAAATACCAGATGGATACATCGTAAAAAATCCAAATGACGCCAACATCAATATCGTATTCAAAGACGCCGGTAAAACAACCATGAGCTTCATCAGTACACATAAATTAGAAGGAAATAAGTTAACAATAAATATCAGCGAAACTTACGACCAACTCAAATATCCGCTAGCACAGTTCAACGATTTCAAAAAAATAATCAATGCTGCAGCAGACTTCAACAAAGTAGTATTGGTACTTGAGAAAAAGTAAAACAAAGCATATAACAACCATATAAGAATGCCGTTCATTTCTAAATGAGCGGCATTCTTATATAATCCCAGATCCATTTCGGAAAATCAGCGCCAATCAGCCATTGTATTATTCGGCGCCATCTACAGAAAAATAATCAATATTGTCAGAGCACTATTGTTCCATACTCTGCAAATCCAAAAACATCACTGCATAAAAAAGCCGCTCATATCACTACAAGCGGCAATCAACATTATTATTACAACACTATTCTATTTACTGTCCAGGATCAAAACCCAATCGTTACCATGTTTCACTTCACCCTCCGGTTTAAATTCCAATACACCCTTATTATCGAATTCACCAGCAGGCGTTTCAACACCTGTACGCGGGTTAAACCAGGTTGCCACCAATTGATCACCCTTCAGGATACCGGTTTTAACCTTAAATGCACGCCCTGTAGCAGTATATAAAAACGCATACTTTTCGCCCCGCGTAGCAGCAATATAATCATAGCGCTCACCCTGGTCTGCAACCAGGCTTTGGTCAGGAATACGCTCAAAATACGGACGCGACAGCATAAGGTTTTTAATATAAATCATTTGTTTAGCCCCCGGGTAAGTCAATGCATCCGTCCAGGTCGCTTTAGCATGAAAAGCCCGCTTAGTTTCACCAGGCTTCAAAAACTGCATCACAGAGTTATGGCCATAAGTATAACCGGCCCCACCCGCAAAAACACTCCAGTAGCCAAAACGACGGATATCATCAGCAAACCAGTAACCATTAGTCGTATCATGCAAACCATGAGGAATTTCCTCATATGAAGGTTCCCCGTCCACCGTAGGTTTAGTAGGAGATAAATTCCAGTCCACATTAATATACCTCCAGTTATCCTCACCATAATTAGGGTCCTTCTTCATCGTATCCTGCGCATAATCCTTATGCCCCGACTGGATCATATTAAAATCCAGCCAAGGTTCATTATGAAACAAAGTAGAAGACTGGCCACGGCCACGAGGATGATACGTTTGAAGATGCACCGTATCCAATGCATGAATCGTTTTACCCAAAGCATCCCAAACCTCACGCTTCTGGTCCCCCGGGATATCACCACCATTCAACCAGATGATATTAGGATATTTACCATAACGGTTTACCAAAAACTGCGCATAAGCAGCAGCCTGCGCAGCAGTCACTCCCTCCTTAGCAGCAGAGCCCCAGATAGGAACAATTGCAACATATAAACCCTTATCTTCCGCAGTCTTGATCGTATAATCAACATGGTCCCAGAAATCGTAGGCAACAGAATCCGAGAAATCATTACCCTTCGTTACAATCGGTTGGCTCACATCCTTATTAAAAACAGCAGTATCACCATATACATTCACCACCCCAAGAGAGTGCAAACCCATTATCTGGATAATATTAAACCCCTGTTTTTTACGCACATCAAGATAGTCCGCAACCTCTTCCCTGTTCAGCTTATTAAAAGCCAGCCAACCCGTTTCACCCAGCCAGAAAAACGGTTTCCCGTCAGGCGTTTGAAAATAACGGTGATTATCAGACACCTTAATGCCCCATGGCTTTTCATTCTCTTTCTGAGCTTCGCTGACAGATCTTTGCGAATCAGTACCCGTTGTTCCACAACTAGCAGCAATCAATCCAGCTAAGGCAATTGGTAAATAATACTTTTTCATCAGGCTTCATTTAAAACCACAGACACACCATTATTTCGTGTTTCCGCAGCACTATTATTTTAAATTAAAATGGTTTCATTTATAATTATCACCACTACCCAAAACCTCATTCTCAGCCCGGCAAAGAATCCTCTTTCAAACCCGAGCGTCTTCCATACTCAACAGTCATTCTGAGCACAGCAAAGAATCTCATCCTATTTATGAGAGCAGCGAAGAAAGTTCCTGCAGAAATAACAAGGAAAATTTCCCCGGTCCTTTCACAATGATAACATCTTCAAATTCACCCCGTCAAAATGACTGCAATAAACAGTAATAATTACCCGCTCACTTCACTTCTCACCTATCACATTTCACATTTCACTTCCCCCTATCACTTCTCACCTATCACTTTTCACTCCCCCTATTCAAACAACCAATCAATATTTTTCACCGAAGGATCATTTAAGTTCGCATCATAAATCTTAATAGGTTCACTATCATTAATAAAGCCCAGGATCAACACAGCACCCTTACCCAGCACCAGTTTATTCTTACCAGGTTGGAAAGTATAAGTGTGCAGGTTAATAGCAGGCATACCATCCAACACAATAGCATTCGCAATTTTTATATCCGCCTGTCCAAAATCATTAGCATAAGCATTCGTTTCCAGCTCAGGAGCTTTCAAAAACTCCGTATCCACAGTAAAGGCAGCCGTTTTCTTCTTAAAATAACCAACCACCACTTTCACAGCCTTCTTATTCGTAAACTCAATTTCAGTACCATTCACCTGCCCCTTCTTACTCAGCAACAACCCTTTTAATCCCTCTAGTTCAGGTGCAAATTCCTTAATAATGACGCTGGTATCACTATATACTTTCGCACCTTTCGCAATGGTATAAGTTGCTACAGACGGACTGTTCACTATCACTTCCGCATTTACAAACGGCTTCGCCTTCAATACATTCGCATTCGGGTCAACATTTTTCAGAGAGTCAATACGCCTTTCAAAAATAGTCACCTCATTCTCAAAATGCGGCAATATCTCATACCAGTTTTTCATAGCCCCATCCTGTCCGCGAAAAGGAATTTTACGCTGACCGGTTTGCATACTGTTAGCATACAAATAACTGTCTTTAGTAAGGTCAGTTAGTTTCGCATACCATTCCACACTCTTCTTAAGCAAAGGCAAAGCAGCATCCAGGTCAGCAATATCATTCGAATATTTATAATTAAGCACCTTCAATGCGGCTTCCGCTTTATAAGCAAAAGTTTCAGCAAGCGCCTCATAAATGTAAATGTCATTTTTAATCCTGTTGTATTCGTCTTTGTTCTGGTTAATGCCCGGAGTGGCTTTATCAATCGCTTTTACCGCTTCGGCAGCATGACGACGCACATCGTTGATAACATTAACAGGCGTTTCACCAACATGCTTAATGCCTTTAAATGCTTTCTCCGCATACTCATATAGAGGTTCACCCAATGGCGCTTCGCTTTCGTATAATAAAGTAAACAAACCATAACGGTAAGGATTAATCAGTTGCGTCATTTGCATACCCAGCGTAAGCGTCTGGCGGTTACCGTCCGTAATACCAAAACGACGTAAAAGCTTCGGAGCAATCTCCCCCGTTTCCTCGTAAGCCCTCAAAATATGTCCTCCCGTGGCCATGTTAGCACCAAATTCATTACCAATCAGTTTAGACCAGTAAGCATTTTCCCCCGCTTTATCCCTATCAGCCTTCCATGCATAACGTGCCCATTGGCGATACCATAACCAGTCACGGTCTATCTGTAACAAACGCTCCCCGTTAGGCAATTTATCAGCCGAATAAGGCCAGTCCCAATAAGAAGCCTGTGGGTATAAATGCAGCGCATTCGCATGCATACTGTCATGCATCGCATGAATACTCTTCTGGATAAAGTCAGCACTCGCATAACGGAAAGGCTCCAGGTTCGATAACAAATGCACATTTTCCACATGCACAGTACCGGCAGCAGATAGGTCCCTGTGCAATTTAGCCCAGCTGCCCCTTGGAGTATAAGTAGTTAAAGCCTCCCCGTTATACTTCGCCATCGTATATAAATTCTTATAAATCTTCAGCGCCTCACGCATCACAGTAGGAGCATCCGTATCATGCGCACGCAAAACAATTGGCGGTTCAACAGAAGTACCCAATGCCTTCAGGCCATCCTGCACACCAGGCAAAATCGTTTTATTAAACCAGTCAATATCATCCTGGCCAACACCCTCCATCGCTTCACCCAACGTAACCAATAACCCCACATTCGGGTATTTTTCTACAAAAGCAGCAATAGATTTACGCGTATAGTCAGATATCAAAGGAGTAATACCACGCTCACGGTCCTGCGTCTTCAAGCCATGATGCTCAGCAAAAGGCTTCGATAAAATAATATTATAAAACATCTGGATCACCCAAATACCACGCCTGTTAGCCTCTTTCGTTAAAAAACTATACAGTTCCTCGTTCTTTTTAAAAGTAGCCTCATCCACCTCCAATGCATAAGGATAGTCCTTCAGTTTCACCAGCGAAGCAAAAGGATGACCATTCCACAGGTACAAAGAGTTAAAACGGTTTTCAACCAGCGAATCCAGGTATTTAATCCAGAGTTGCTTATCATATAACCAGGGAAAAGTTTCCTCCGTATAAGGATACTCGTACACATGACGGCCAGGTAAATAAAAAGTTTTCTGAACACCAATACAGGTACCACGCAACACCATTTCCGGCCCATCAGCTATTACAGCCTCAACATTTGGTAACATCCCCTCTTTAATTCTGTCCGCCAACTCCAAAGCACCATATAACGCACCGTTATAATCAGAACCATATATATAAGTATTGTCCTCATTCGGCGATGCAATAACAAAACCCTCCTTACTAACCTTAGATCTGTTATTTGAAATTTCAGCGATATTATTTACCTTATAAATATTATCAGCAGCAGCCCCAATGTAAATCGTATTTTTTGCCGGTTTGTATTTATCAGTCCTCACAATTTTGGTTTTGTAACCACTATTATGTAAGGCCCCAACCAGTTTCTCAGCACCAAACTCAATACGTTCGTGAGCCGATTGCGGTATCAATACTGTTACTACTTTCTTCTTATTAAAAGCAAACGCCGACGATGATAACAGCAGCACAGCCCCTAACAAACTAAACTTCCTCAAATTCTTTACAAACAAAATCATGATCGTTAAATAAATAAAACATCAAACCCATGTAACCTTGCGAAGAGATGCATTAATAGCGTATAAGTGGAAACAATCGTTTGACAATTTGAAAATCCAAAACTTTCTGAATGCTCAAAGATTCTTTTTTTCAGGCAATCCTGCTTCCTGCCCCGTCTGTATAATTTTACTTAGGGGGCTCTCATCATTTAAAATCCTATATAACTTCCGTTCGGGCTACTCCGGGCTCACTTCGTTCGGTACTCCTGCGTCGTACCAGGCCCTTCGTATCCCGCAGCCCAATGTCATTTAGCTAAGGATATACTAGAAATAAGAAAGCCATTGAAAGTCGAACTTTGTTTTTTCTCACAAAATTC
>JAQGEF010000035.1 GCA_027854065.1 Polluticaenibacter yanchengensis
AATTTTGTGAGAAAAAACAAAGTTCGACTTTCAATGGCTTTCTTATTTCTAGTATATCCTTAGCTAAATGACATTGTGCCGCAGCCCTGCATCATTAATGCCCTGATGATACAATTTATTGTTACCTGTTTATCTTATCGTAGAACCCGCCAAAATTATTGAGTTGAACCGCTGCTTCATTATAAAACTCACCTGGAAATCCCAGGTCTATTTTACTAATATTATTAAGCCGTTCCATATTTGCAGGCGATAACCGGAACTCTAACATCTGAAGATTTTCTTCCAGCTGGCTGAGTTTTGTTGCTCCTACAATAGGAATACATTTAAAATCCTGCTGACGGGTCCATTGTAATGCTACATGAGCTGGTTGAACACCTAACTCTCCGGCTATTTGTACTACTTCCCGGATTACAGTTTGCGCATAATCGTTCAGGCGCTTGCTTTCCGGCTTTATACGTCCCTGCTCGCCACGCAGGTATTTACCGGTAAGCGCACCACCTGCCAAAGGTGCCCACGGTGTAACGGTTAGACCAAAATGTTTTGCCATGGGCAAGAGTTCGCGTTCCGGCGTGCGCTGCAGCAAACTATATTCCACCTGTAATGCCGCAAATTTGCTCCAGCCTCTCAGCTCAGCAATGGTCTGTGACTGGGCCACTACCCATGCTGGTGTATCACTAATAGCTATATAATTCACCTTACCATTTTGAATAACATTTTGTAATGCATTCAGTACCTCGTCTGCCGGTGTTAACCAGTCCCAGATATGCAGGTATAAAATATCAATAAAATCTGTTTGCAGGCGTTTCAGGCTTTCATCAACACTGCGCACCATGTTTTTGCGGTTATTGCCGCTGGCATTGGGATTGGTTTTATTATCGTATAACGAATACTTGGTAGCCACGACCCAATAATCCCTGTCGGCAGATTTCAGGTAATTACCTAATATGGTTTCAGTTTCACCTTTTTGATAAAAGTTGGCAGTATCCAAAAAATTACCACCGGCATTGCCAAAAGCTTCTAAAATATCAAAAGCATTTTTTTGGTCTGTTCCCCAACCATTTGTTGTACCGAAACCCATGGTACCTAAACATAGTTCGCTCACTTTTAACCCGGTATTTCCTAATAACTGATAACGCATTTTACCTGCTTTTTTTTGGTTGATAAAGACCATACTGCATTGCAAAAACAACCACTCCGGCTATATTTTTTGCACCAATCTTCTCCTGTGCTTTTAAACGGACTCCTTCAATAGTACGAAGGCTCAAACAATATTTCTCAGAAATTTCTTTGTTGGTATAACCTTCACATAAAAGAGCAATAACGTCTAATTCTCTCTCTGTTAAAGGCTCAGTTTTAACCGGAGCAGTCTTACGTTTTTTTCTTAACGCCAAAATTTTAGTCAATTTGGAATTTGTAAAACGGCAATTATAAGCTTCTCCTTTATAAACAGAGTTTACAGCATCGATTAATTCAGCTTTCTCTGCGTTTTTTACCAGGTATCCCAATGCTCCGGCTTCAAGCATGTCCAGGATCGTTTCATCATCATCAAACATGCTTAATCCAATTACTTTCCTGTTCGAACTTTCATTCATCAACACTTTTGTGGCTTCTACACCATCCATAAACGGCATTTTAATATCCGTAATAATTACGTCCGGCTTCGTTTTGTTGACTACTTCAATTAATTCGGTACCGTTAGAAGCTTCACCTATCACTGTAAAATTTTCTACACTGTTAAGTGTCAGTTTAAAGCCATCTCTAAAAATTTCATGGTCATCTGCAATTACAATAGATATTTCAGGAATGCTAATAATCATAAACTATGGATTAGTCAATTGGAATTTCAAACAAGTATTTAGTGCCTTTACCTCTCTGTATTTCACTGCTAAATACCGCTTTTAAAATATCGGATCTGCTTTGCAAGTTAATTAATCCCAGCCCATTTTTGGCATCTGGTAATTGTTTAAATCCGATTCCGTTATCCTGGGTGGATAAAGTAATGGCGTTTGGTTCCATTTTTAGAGCAATAATCAGTTCTGTAGCCTGAGAATGCTTTACTGCGTTGTGTACTATTTCCTGTACGATCCTGTAAATGTTTACCTCAGTATTTTGGCTATACCGGATATTTTCATTGGCTTTAAATTCAATTTTAAGTTTCGAGGTATTTTCAAATTTTTGAATAAAATCATAAATAGCGGCGTCAAGCCCTTTTCTCAACAGTACATTCGGCATTAAGTTATTTGAGACTTCCCGTACATTGAGTATAATTTTATTTAGATGAGATCCGGCTTTTTCAATAATCTGGATATCTGAATCGTCCCGGCCTTTAATATTGCTGATCTGAAGTTTGATCGCAGATAAAATGGGGCCTACTTCATCGTGCAAATCTGACGCAACCCGTCTGCGCTCATTTTCTAAAGTTAGAATTTCTGCATTCAATTTTTGTTGTGCCAGCTTTCTGTATTTAGCCTGCTGACGAATAATTACTGCGATAAATGCAATTAATACAGATACCACCAATAATGTAGCGATTAAAATTGCAACGAGTAATTCTTTTTCTTTGGGATCCATAATACAGCTATTGCAAAGATAGAATATGAAGCTATCAATAAATATTTATTTAACCCAAATAATATAACAAAAAATCCGTAACTGGACGAAGTATTGGCGAAAGGGACCAAAATAAGCCTGTAAGTATTATAAATGATTAGTACGAAGCAAATAATAATCATAGAATTTTTATAAACTTTGGTTTCCTGTACATTTTTAGATAGCTCTTTGCTCAGTGCTATCAAACATAAAAATACCAGGAGCAGGCTATTGTAAATATGAAAGTTTCTGCTTAAATCATGTATGTTTCCGGCAATAAAGTAGTTGTAAATCCAAAAAAGGATAGTGGCAGAACACAGGAAGAGGAATATTTTCCTGCTTATCTTATTCCAATTAAAAAATAATATCAAGTATAAAATACTTGATATTAAATAGTTTAAATTATACGGTAAGGGGGTGTATAATTCATTTTTTACTAAAATGTAACGTGAGATTTCTGAAATAGTAATGAAAACAAAAACCCAGATAAACGGAAAATAACTTTTATCCATGTTACGGTATCTTATAGCACCGGTAATAACCGGTAAAACCGCGGTTAAGGATAATAAAAACGTTATGTCTATCTGGCTCATTATAATTTATTACTGTTACAGGTTGTTGTTTGGTTTCGGTGGTGGTGGATACAACTGAAACTCGTTCATAAGACTATCATCGTCAACATCATCTTCAGTACCACCGTCAATTGCCGGTCCGGACGATTTTGCTGCCATGGTTGGTTTTGTATTCAGAATGTTCTCTCCAGATGCATCTATACCAACAAATACGAGTGTATTCTCATTTTTTTCGTTGGTGGCAAAATACATTCTTAACGCGACCATTTCAGGATTCTCCAAAAATTTAAGCAGGTTTTTTTTACTAACGTTGGCAAACTCTGTCTGTCCCGGGTTCTGAACCCTGTAACGGTCGATTGCGGCTTTTGCTTTTGGGTAGGTGGTTTTGTTGTCCATTGAAAGTAATTCTTTCATGGCTTCTTCCATAGATTTTTCATTCATATTATTAAATTTAGGGACGTAAGATAAACTATTTTATTCAATAAAATATTGCGGGAACTACGCAAAATTTTACGTAGTTCCCGTATTTTTTATATCATTTATGCGATGTAATTTTGAATTCAAATAAAGATAAAACCTTTAAATTTTTATACTTTCTCACGATGCAATCGGCCGGATTTTCTAATCTGGCTTTTTTTATTAAAGAATGTAGCTACCTTTGGCTATCAAAGCTCATTTTAATGTATTATATCGTTTACGGCATTTTTTATCTCATATCACTTTTACCCTGGTTCATCATTTATGCCTTAAGCGATTTTATATATTTCGTACTCTACTATATTATTAAATACCGCCGGGGTGTTGTAATGAGCAACTTAAAAATAGCGTTCCCGGGAAAATCAGAAAAGGAATTAACCGCTATCTCCAAAGAATCATACCACGGACTCGTCGATACTTTTATAGAAGTCATCAAATTGCTCACCCTTTCCAAAAAAAAATTATTGGAAATGTGCCCGATTACGGGAGTTGAAGCATTAGAACCGTATATTAAAACAAACAGGAATATCCAGATAATTGCCGGTCACTTTTACAGTTGGGAAATGGCCAATCCCATACTGGGCGTTTCTTTTCCAATGCCTACTTTAGGTGTTTACATGCCTTTAAGTAACAAGGTAATGGATAAGATAATGTATAAAATAAGGGCCCGTTTCGGCACCAAACTTATTTCATCAAAAAACTTCACTAAAGAATATCTGCACTATACCCACCAGGCAAATGTCCTTCTTCTTGCAGCCGACCAAAAGCCGGGCAAGGTTGAAAGAGGTAAATGGATGTATTTTTTCTCCCAACCAGCACCATTTATTCCCGGACCTGCAAAAGGTGCACATAAATTTAACGCTGCAGTATTTTATTGCGACTATTACCGCGAGAAGCGGGGCAAATACCGTTTCAAATTAGAATTGATTACCGATGATCCTAAAAGCATTGGCGAAGATGAACTTACACGAATCTTCAGAAATAAAATAGAGGCATCCATACGTCGTCATCCCGGCAGTTATTTATGGACACACAAACGTTGGAAGCACCAATGGAAACCCGAATATGCCAATCTTTGGATAGACACGGTGCCAGCTCCGCCGTTCAATAACCATTAAGCATCAAAATTTAATACCACTTTTTCTGTCAATGGTAAACACTGGCAGGTCAATACATAGTTATTGGCAATTTCATCCGGCTCAAGGCCAAAATTGGTAAGCATTTCTACCTTGCCCTCTTCCAGCTTTGCCTTACAGGTGCAGCATACACCACCCTTACAGGCATAAGGTAAACCAACGGAATGCTCCAATGCCTCATCCAAAATATTATTGTGCAGGTTGGTAGTCGTAAACTCATGTGTCTGACCGTCAATTGTTATAGAAATAACAGACTGGTTACCGGTAATTTCAGATTTTTCCTGGATGGCTTCCTTATTTACCAAAGCACTTTTAGCGGTGAATAATTCGTAATGAATATTCTTTGGGTCCATTTTATGAGCGGTCAGGTATTCTTTCACCGAATCAATCATCTCAAAAGGACCACAAATAAATACATCGCTCACCATTGGTAACGGTATCAGTTTTGTAAAAATCAAAGCCATCTTATCCGCATCCAGTCTTCCCGAATTGATGTTGCCCTCAATTTTTTCCTTACTCAGTATATGATGAACACTTAAGTTATTAACGTATTTATTCTTCAGTTTGTGAATTTCGTTATTCAGGATTATCGTGTTATAGTGCCTGTTTTGATAAATTAAAGTGAAATGAATATCCGGGTATTTATGCAAACCATACTTCAACATGCTCATAATAGGAGTAATGCCACTACCCGCAGCTATCAGTACAATATTTTTATGAGTTTCATCTGCTTTAAAATCCACAATAAAGCAGAATTTTCCCATTGGCGGTAACACTTCCACAATATCGCCCACTTTCAGGTTATTGAATGCAAAATGCGAAAACACGCCGCCATCTACTTTTTTAATAATAATGCTCCATTCATTTTCTGCAGGACTTGTACATAAACTATAATTTCTGCGATACTCTTTACCTTTAATATCCAGTTTTAGCGTCAGATGCTGCCCCGATTCAAAATTGAAAATTTCCCTTAAATTTTCAGGTACATCAAAACTAATATTAATGCTGTCTTTAGTCAGTTTTTCAATCCGTTTAACAACCAGCGCGTAAAAGATATTTTTAATCATTCCATTTCCATTTTGCAAGCAAGAAAATAAAAATAAAAAAATTTTGCCAGATGCAACCTTTTTTTATCGGGTAGCATCTTATATATAGTTTTTCATAGAATATTGGATTTAAACAAGCCTGGATTTCTATCCCGGGCTTTTTTTATGTCCTCAACTGAAAACGGGTAAATTATTTGGGGCTCTCATCATTGTACATAGCCTAACAGTTGTCCGGCGTGTTAAGGGCTCCGCTTACGCTCGGTATATTTTTGCAGGAGCTGTTGTAAAATGAGAGTTGTTTAGGGAATCCTGCAAAAAATATACTGGCTCCTGCGTCGCCACCCCCACATGCCGCAGCTTTTCGGCAATATGAATACTATTCAGCAAATGGAAATACCTTACCAGGAATAAAATCAAGATCCTATAAAATAATGAGGAAGTACTTGGTAATGGGGAACTAAAAAGGGGCCAAATCCGGCCCCCTTTATCCTAAAATCTTATTTTATTTCTTATATAGTTCAAAACACTCGGATAGATATCCATCAATACCTGCTCTTTCAGGTTGCGCTCATCGAAAGAGAATTCCTGTCTTGGCCTTAATAAAGCAAGGTCTTCTTTACTTAAAGCATTCTTATCTCCTTCATAAGTGACATAAGTTTGTTTGTAAGTATAACGTTCGGTAAATGATCTTCTGTCAACTCTTTGGTTAACATTTACATCAGTAATTCTAACTTCTACGGTACCGCTGGCTATTACGTATGTTTCATAAGTAATGATATTTGCTTTCAGCGTAACGGTATTTTTTATTTTAGAAGTATCTCTCGGGCTGGCATCCACCTCTTTGGTCACTGTTCTTACAGTTTTATTATTCCTGATAGGAGAGATGCTCATTTCAGTAATCACAGGTTCAATTACCCAGTTGGTAGGCATATTGCGGTAGAACTCCATATAATTATCATATACCCTGTAAAAACTGTTGGTATTATTCCAGGCACTACCCAGGTCCTGCACTATTTGACGGGTAAACCCATCCTGGCGGTTATTGTAAAAATTGCCGCTATAAAAATTCTCTGTGCGTAAAGGCTCAATCAATACATAAATAATGGCCTGTTCGTAGGCATCATGTTCCAGTTGTTCCAGGTCCCTGAAATTAGTTACCCAGCCTTTTATTTTATTTATGGCGCTTATAGCAGTCCTTGAAGATTGCACATCGCCTTTTTTTACCAGGCCTTCCGCATAATTATACCAGGCATCGGCAGCGGAAAGCTTCGCAATACTTAAATCGGAAGCCACATTGCCTACATTTAAAAACTGTGCGGCATTGCCATAATTACCAATTGACCGATAAAAATTATTGAGGGTAGACAGGCTTCTAACCAGGTTTTCCTTACTGGCTAGCGTGTTACCGTTTTTATATTGGTAAACATTATTCAGGTATTGGTTATTTAAAATATTATACGCGTATTGAAGCTGGCTCTGGTTAGTGGTATCAAAAGAGTTAGCTGCATAGCCGGCTAACAGTTTATTAAATAACCCGTCAGAAACCTGCCCGGTTTTATACATTTGTTTTACTGAGTTACAACCTGCTAAAACAGCGATTATTATACATAGTGTGAAAGTGTAGATGTTTTTCATATTCGTGTTTTAGTTATGACTTTTGTTACAGTGTAAAGTTTATTTTTTCTGAATTGTTAAATTAAACGGGTGCCGGAGTATTTAGTTACAATGTTTATGCAAATAAAATCCTTTTTTTAATTGAAACGATAAATTTGGAATATTCCGGTTGCAGTTCAGTTTTTAATAATATTTGCCGGAATGCCAAATAGAATGTCAAAAGCTCAAAGGCTGCGGTATGCGGTGGTGCCGACGCAGGAGGCAGTGTATTTTTTGCAGGACCTTCCACGGGTACTTTATATCCGCTTGCTGCTCCTGCAAAAATACACCGGGCGAAGCGTAGCCACAAGCACGCCGGACGATTGCAGAATAAAGATACCCGGACGATAGCCCATTATAAAAAAGATAAAATCCTAAAATTATTAGCAAAATAGCAAATTGATGCTAAAGTTTTTTTACTTTGCATTGCAATTTCATTTTGAGGATAATTGTACAGTAACAATGGCAAAAAGTACTTCTAAAAAGAAGCCGGCTACCCGGTTGGGCTCTGATAAAGAAATTTTTATAAAAGGCGCGAAAACGCATAATTTAAAAAACATTGACGTTAGCATTCCCAAAAGTAAGCTGGTAGTGGTAACGGGCGTTAGTGGCAGCGGAAAATCCAGCTTAACCATTGACACGTTATTTGCAGAGGGACAACGCCGCTATGCGGAAAGCCTGAATGCTTATGTGCGCCAGTTTATGCAGCGGATGGATAAACCGGATGTGGATTATATAAAAGGATTATCGCCGGCTATTGCCATTGAGCAAAAAGTAATTACGAGGACTTCCCGCAGTACGGTGGGCAGTATGACGGAAATGAACGATTTTTTGCGTTTGTTGTATGCACGCGTGGGTAAAACAATATCGCCGGTAAGTGGTAAGGAAGTAAAGAAGCATGATGTGGGCGATGTGGTAAAGGGTATCCGGGAATTAGCGGCGGGAAGTAAAGTGCTGCTGCTGGTGACTTTTAAAACGCATGCCAACAGGAATCATGAAGAAGAACTGAATATATTGCTGCAAAAGGGTTTCAGCCGTGTAGCAGTAATAGATGCGAAATCGAAAGCGGCAACCATGTACCATATTGAGGATTTACTGGAGAACCCGGCTTCGGTAGAATCTATATTAAGCACCAATAAAAAACAGCAGGCTTACGTGGTTATTGACCGCCTGGTGGTAAAGGATTTTGAAGAGGAAGATATTCACAGGATCAGTGATTCTGTTGATGCTGCTTTTTTTGAAGGAGAGGGTGAGTGCTATGTTCAGAGCGATAATGGCGAAATGGTTTTGTTTAGCAATAAATTTGAACTGGACGGACTCACGTTTGAGGAACCGGTGCCGAACCTGTTTTCTTTTAATAATCCCTATGGTGCGTGTCCTACCTGTGAAGGGTTTGGTACCGTTTTGGGCATTGATGACGATCTTGTTTTTCCTGATAAAAGTCTTAGTGTTTATGAAGGTGCTATAGCACCGTGGCGGGGCGATAAAAGCCGTGTATGGCTGAACGCATTAATAAAAGCTTCCGTAAAGTTTGATTTTCCTATTCATACGCCTGTAAATCAGTTGACGAAAGAGCAATACAAACTGCTTTGGAAGGGAAATAACTATTTTGACGGGATAGATGCATTTTTTGCGGAAGTGGCTTCTAACCAATATAAAATTCAGTTCAGAATTTTGCTGAGCCGCTTCAGGGGCCGTGCGATCTGCCCGGAATGTGAGGGCTATAAATTAAGAAAAGAGGCGCTTTGTGTAAAACTGTATTCCAGGTTCAATAAGAAAGATAAAATGCAGGCTTTCCATATTGGTGAAGTAAATGATCTGCCGATAAAGGACCTTAGTAACTGGTTGGAACACCTGGATTTAAATGAATTTGAAGCAGAAGTGGCCAAGCGGATATTAACAGAACTGGATATTCGTGTAAAAACGATGCTGGATGTGGGCTTAGGTTATCTTACGCTGAGCAGGCAGGCGAACACTTTAAGTGGGGGTGAGAGCCAAAGGATCCAGCTGACGCGTTCACTGGGAAGTAACCTGACCAATTCTCTTTATATTTTGGACGAACCGTCTATTGGATTGCACTCGCGTGACACCGAAAAATTAATAGGGGTATTAAAAAACCTGCGTGACCTTGATAATACGGTAGTGGTGGTAGAGCATGATGAGATGATAATGGAGCATGCGGACTATATTATTGATATGGGGCCGCTGGCCAGTTATTTAGGTGGTGAAGTGGTGGCAGCGGGCGATTATAAAACTTTAATTAAGAATGATAAGAGTTTAACCGGCCAGTATTTAAGCGGTAAAATGAGCATAGAACCTCCCGCTAAGTTAAGAAAGTGGCGCAAAAGCATTACTGTAAAAGGGGCAAAGCAAAACAATCTTAAAAATATTGATGTCGAGTTTCCTTTAGAGTGTTTAACGGTAGTGACCGGCGTAAGCGGTAGCGGTAAAACCACATTGGTTAAGCAAATTCTGTATCCTGCATTGATGCGCTTAAAGGGTGAGGGGAGTGAAAAAGTGGGTTTACACAGTGCCATAGAGGGTGATATAAAAGCGATCACACAAATAGAGATTGTGGACCAGAACCCGATTGGTAAATCTAGCAGAAGTAACCCGGTTACTTATGTAAAGGCTTATGACGCTATCCGGGATTTATACTCTAAACAGCAATTGAGTAAAGTGAGGGGCTACCTGCCGAAGCATTTTAGCTATAATGTGGATGGCGGCCGTTGCGACGCTTGTAAGGGGGAAGGTGTACAGGTGGTGGAAATGCAGTTCCTGGCGGATGTGCATCTGACCTGCGAGGTGTGTAAGGGCAAGCGTTTTAAAGAGGAAGTGCTGGAAATAACAATTGGTGATAAAAGTATTGCTGATATCCTGGAACTGAGTGTGGACGAATCGCTGGAATTTTTTAAGTCTATCGGTAAAAACGGGGAGCCGATTGTAAAAGCGATCAAGCCGTTGAGTGATGTTGGTTTAGGTTATGTTAAGCTGGGCCAGAGCAGTGATACTTTAAGCGGGGGCGAAGCGCAACGGATTAAATTGGCGAGCTTCCTGGGTAAGGGTAAAGCGGCGGGGCATGTATTGTTTATATTTGATGAACCAACAACCGGCCTGCATTTTCATGATATTAAAAAACTATTGCAGTCTTTTAACGCATTGATTGACCAGGGGCACTCTGTACTGATCATTGAACACAATATTGATGTGATAAAATCTGCGGACTGGGTAATCGACCTGGGCCCTGAAGCGGGTGACGGGGGAGGCGAATTGGTTTTTGCCGGTACTCCGGCGGATTTAAAATCCAATAAAATGAGCCTTACTGCAACCTATTTAAAATAAAGATTGTCTAATTACGTTATTCATTGTAAGTTGAATAATGTTATATTTGAAAATTGTTTATGAGTGTCGTTGAAAATTAAAAGATCATAATTGCCTGATGTTGTTAGAAAAGTTGATGATGTATTTGCCTGCAATTTTATTTTGCCTCGTTTGCCTGATCGGATTCAAAATTTACTTTAATCGCAGGATTAATAATAAATATGTGCCGATGAACGAGGTAAATGCGTTGCAGGAGTCTTTAGATAATTTACAAACACAATATGGCAACCTGGTGGAGAAGATTCTTCAGAAAGATGAACAGATTGCTGTATTGAAAGCGACATTAGAAGCCAATAAGGACCCGGAAGACGAAGACATTTTTGTAAAGTACAAACAGTTAAAACAGGAAAACGAATTATTAAAGTCAGAATTAGAATCTGCAACCGGTTCTGCTAAGATTGTAAAAATCAGGTAGCACGGTATTTATAATATAGATTAAAGGAGATTTTATTCCTTTATAGGCATTGACAAAAAATGAACTAAGACAGCGTCTTAGTTCATTTTTTTTTTGCTTTTCTTGAATTAAGAAATTTATTCGTTCAAATTATATAAGCTTTCTGCGCGGATACTTATGTAATTTCAATAAAGTATTCAATAATACTTTATTGAAACCCCTCAAAATTAAATTGGTGTTATCCTGCATAGACCCCGTAATAAGGGCTGATCATTACATAAACAATAACACCGGTTATTGCTACATAAAACCAGATAGGCCAGGTGATTTTTGCCAGTTTCCTGTGCTTTTCCCATTCGCCGGTTAATCCCCTGTATGCCGTAAACAAAATAAAAGGAAGGATAATGCCTGCCAGTGGAATGTGCGTCAGTAGTATAATGAAGTAAATGGTCCTGGAAACGCCTTCGCCACCATAGGATGTACTACCTGTAAACAGGTGATGACAGATATAGCTTACGAGAAATAATACTGAAAGGACCATTGCCACTAACATAATATTCTTATGCAGTATAAATTTTTTCGCTTTTACAGCAAACAAGGCTGCCACTAACAATACGGATACGATACCGTTTATTATGGCATTTGCCAGTGCAAACAAGTGCAGGTCAAATCCCAGATCTACTTTTATTTCTACTTTAGCTAATACCGTAACGGCGACAAATACAATAATAGAGACCAAAAAGATAAGTATTTTGGCTTTTTTGTCATTCTTTTGAATAGATGCTTGAATCATATTTATTAATTATTCCGGAAGTTTCGTTCCTTTTCTTTTTAGTACAAACCCGAATATGAATATTACAATAGGGATTAGGATTAATGTTGGAATAAGTGGGATGTACTGTCTGAAAAATGAAGGTTTATTCCTGTCTCTTTCCAGAAATAATTTCCCGATGTCTTCTGCCAGAGTGCCCATTTGCGCACTGTCCAGTCCGTTATAAAAGCCTCTTACGATCCTGTCCCTGTCTACAAGGATTACTTTTTCGGAGTGGATAAAGTTGGAATCAACATCTTTACCATCCTGTGCGCCAAGTTTAAAATCGTTCAGTAGTAAATCGTATATTTCTTTTTTCTGACCGGTTAATAGGTCCCAGTTATCATTGTTGACATAAAACCTGTCAGCCCATTTTTTAAGTGCTTCTACACTGTCTCTTTCCGGGTCTACGCTTAAGGATAAAAATTGAACGATGGAAGTATCACCATACTGTTTTCTCTTGGGATTTTCAAAAGATGCCTGTACTGTTCGTACATTCCTGGTTAATGCCGGGCAAATATTGGGGCAGCGGGTAAAAAATGTATTGACTACCAGTATTTTTCCTTTGTAATTTTCCGGTGATACTTTTCTGCCAAGCTGGTTGGTCAGTACAAAGTCGGGAATTTTGTGCCATGCGGTATCATATACTGTTTTACCATCAACCACACGCGTGCTGGTACTGTCTGCAAAAAACTTTTTAGGCATATTTACAGCTCCTTCACCGGTCATTTTTACAAAAAAATAGCAAATTACAGGAATAAACAATGCAATGGTGAGCCCCAATGCTGCCGATTTCTTCATCATGCTGCAAAAGTACCCCCCTATTTTGAATGCTCAAGTAAAAAATGTTAATAAGCTTTAAAACTTTGTTGTGAAAGAAATAACAAATAAAAATTACCCTGCTTGATTGTTTGATAAAACATAGTCATATCTTTGCCTTGTTAACTTGAGTTTAGTTAGGTATAGTAAAGGATAATCGTCAAAGTGGTATTTCTTCTTTTGTAATCTGTCTTTTTCTCTTATTGTCTTTTCTCAGTATTTTTTATTGTTTTAAATATTATATGTAATGAACATATATGTATCAAACTTGAGCTTCGCTATTCAAGACGAAGATTTAAGAGATTTCTTTGCAGATTACGGAGAAGTTAGTTCTGCAAAAATTATTTTAGATAAAGCTACAAACCGTAGCCGTGGTTTTGGTTTCGTAGAAATGGCTGATGATGCAGCTGCTGCTAAAGCTATTGAAGCTTTAAACGGTGCTTTGGCTGATGGCCGTACTATGAAAGTTTCTGAAGCTAAACCTCGTGAAGAGCGTCCAGCTCGTCAAGGTGGTGGTTTCAACAGAAACGGTGGTGGACAACGTCGTTCTTATAACGAGTCTAACAGCCGTTGGTAATTTTATATTAGTATAAATTTATTCCATCATAAAAGCAATCAGTTTCCAAACTGGTTGCTTTTTCTTTTTCTATACCTGGCCATTTGTTCCGCTATCATGCTCTTGAAGATTATGTTACCAGGCTCACTTTTTACTGTACCATCCTTTTTGCCATTTTTATGTTTTCAATATAAAGCGTCTGTTGTTAGTAAGCAGTCATTAAAAATGCCCCGTTACGGGTGAATTGCCAGTAACAGGGCGGTTAATAAAATTATATGGAAAAACTTATAACGCCACTGAAAAATGCAGCATGAATCGGTCTTTACTTTTTACGATACCGTTACCAAGGTTTTGTGACAGTGGTGTTTGAAAGTTAGCACCGACGGCGTATTTGCTGAAAGCTGTTTCAACCCCAATCGTTCCCAGGAAAGCATATCCTCCGGATGCGAATACTTTAAGTGTTTCATCGAGGTCTTTTTGTGATTTTTCATACTGCGTCCCGATGTTCGGAGCAATCATTAAATCTTTCTTCGTACGGAATTTATAATACAACTGGCTATTTACATTTAGTTTATTGCCATACTGATAATTGTATCTGTTGGCAGTATTTATTTTGTAATTGCCGTTTAAATTAATACCGATATCCTGCAACCGGATATCATACATGGCGTTCAGGTTAAAATCGTAGCTGCCGGTACCTAACTGAAATAAGTTCGCACTTTGATTGGTTGCGCTTTTATCTGCAGCAATGTATTTTCCTGTCGCCAGTTTGGTGCCTCCTCCAATCCAAAGACTTTGTACGAGTAATTTGCTTTTACCGTTTTTACCGACGATGGTTTTACGATGGTTTACCAGCTGGTAGAATCCCAGAATGCTGATGTCGCCAATGCCGTTTTTATTTTCCTTTATTGCGAGGTTCTCTTTGCTGTTGAAGCTGTATGGCACACTTGCCATCAGCCGGATATTTCCGGTAATATTCCAGCCTCCCCAGGCTTCAATGATATTATACTGTTCATTTGTTGTAAGCGGTGTATTTACACCGCCTACTCCCAAATGGGTTCTCATACTGTTGTTCCGGTAGCGTATGCCTGCAATATGTTTTTGAAACTCCGGTAAAATGCCAATGTAATTATTACCGGGGCCACAGCCGCAGATATCACAACTGAGGGCGGGTATTTGAATGGCAATTATAAGGACTGTTAACAATAATATTCGTTTCATTATTTAGTTGTTTTGCAGAACTATTCTCACTGTTCGGATAATAGTTTATCTGAAATAAAGTTTTTATCATTTAGTGTATTTAAAAATGCCAGGATTTGTTGCTGTTCCTGTGCAGTCATCGGAATACCTCCATTAATCAAAACCGGGTCTAAATTTGGTGTGTGCTGAACGGTACTGTTGTAATGTGCTAATACGGCATCAAGACGATAGTATCTCCCATCGTGCATGTATGGTGCCGTGTAGGCGAGATTGCGTAAGCTGGGCACTTTAAATTTATACCGGTCGGTTTCATTCAATGTCGCTTCATATCTGCCGGGATCGTCGTTTAATCCGGTTCCGATACCATTATTACGGAAACTATTGTCTGTAAACAATGGTTCCGCATGGCAACTACCACATTTTTGCTGTACCAGTTTATAACCAGCTGCTTCTTCATCCGTAAATTGTGTATTGCCAAGTTTTTGTATCACGCTATCGTATTTGCTATTGCTGCTAATGCACATAAGCATGAACTGGGAGAGTGATTTCATAAATGTAGCCGTTGTAATTGTTTCACTGCCGTAGGCTTTTTTAAACAATGCGGGATAATCCGGATGGTCCTGCAATTTGCTGATGACATTGGCAACGGATTCATCCATTTCCTCATGTGCAGTAATGGGATTGATCGGTTGCAGATCCAAATCGAAAATTCCTCCATCCCACATGTAGTTGGGCATCCAGGCAAGGTTCATAATTGGCGGGCTGTTGCGCCTGCCCAGGCGATCGTCTATTCCATGACTGACATCGTGACCATGCTGTGTAAAGGCAGAAGATTGAATATGACAACTGCCACATGAAATACTATTATCCCTGGACAAACGGGGTTCATAAAACAACCGCCTTCCCAGTTCGAAGCCGTCTTTTGTAACCGGGTTATTCGCGAATTTATATACCGGTTGCGGAAAATGAGCCGGGTTTATAAACCCCGAAAATGGTAAATTCATATCTGCTTTGCTGCATGCAAAAATTAATACTATGAGGGCCAGCATAACAGAAACTGTTTTTCTATTCATAATCTAGTTTTCTGTATGATCGTGTGTAAACATCTCCATAAAATTATCAGCGATACTGGTACTGAATGTGCTGAACATTACACTTGAATTAGCTGCGATGCTTATGGTATTTTTGCCGCTTAAAACTTTATCAATATCAGTAAATAAATGGATGTTTGCTTTACGGTTTTTCCTTACCTGGGCAATGCCACGGTTACGAAGATCGATGGTCAGCGTTTTGATGTTATTAATGGTAGGTGCGGAGTAGCCACCAAAGCCGCCTATATGATACCGGAATTTTCTTTGGCCGGTTGGATCTAATGGTGCGCTTTCGCTGGTTCCTTCCATTTTAAGGAAAATGTATCCCGGATTCCAGCCCCAGTACATGCCATCATCCATGCCCCCTGAAGGATCTAATACGCCGGTGCGCTTGCTAATGTCCATGGCACTTCGTAAACTATCTATTCCTAGTGTAAATACCAGTGTTGTATAGTCGCCTTCGGGTACTTTTATGGTGGCAAACCTGGTATTTCTGTTAGATCCTTTTATTAAAAAATAGCTGCTGTCCTGGTTAACAGTAAAGTAAGTACCATCTGCTTTACCAAGCTTAAAGTTGCTGACAAAGTACTGCAATAAATCTATTTTATAGCTCTCTCCAGCTGTATTAAAGTAAGTGCTGTTATTTAAAATAAGATTTTGTCCGCCTACTATATTGTCAAATTCTACAGTCATAGCAGTCAATTCATTTTCGTTATAGTCAGGTGTTTCTACTTCTTTTTTGCAGGCAATCAAGCTGCTGATAAGAGTTAAATATATTAATGTTTTTTTCATTGTATTTTATTTACTAAGGTTTGCCTAAGCTTTTTCTACTTATAAAGTCCTCATCAGTTAAAGTATGTAAGAATGCAATGATTTGCTGTTTCTCCTCGTTATTTATAGTAATACCTATTTTCCCATTTTGGATTAAAACGGGTGACAAACTTTCAGAGTATTTTATATTTTCTGTGTAATGATTTAAAACTTCTTCAATGGTTTTAAATCTTCCGTCATGCATGTATGGTGCCGTCAGCATAATATTCCTTAACGTAGGTGTTTTATATGCGCCCATATCTTTCATATTATACGATACTCTGTATCTGCCAAAATTCAAATCATCTATGCCTGGATTTGAAAAGTCGTTATCTATACCATTGTTATGATAGAGGTTGTCTGTAAATAAATCTGTACTATGACAGCCCTGGCATTTTTGCTTTACCAACACCATCCCTTTTAGTTCCTGCTTATTTAGACTGGCTCCATTTTCTTTTCGCACATATTTATCATATCGGCTGTTTGCAGAAACCATTGTTCTTTGAAACTGTGCCAATGCTTTTACCACGTTGGCAGAAGATATATCCTCATCGAATGCCTCTTTAAAAGCTGTTATGTAACCAGGAACTGCCTTGAGTTCGTCCATTAACTCAAACAGATTCTGGCCCATTTCATTGTGTTCCGTTAATGGTCCAAATGCCTGAGATTCAAGGTTGGTAGAACCGCCATCCCAAAACAATCCGTTATTAGCCCAGGCCATATTTATTAATGTTGGGGAATGACGTGATAGCGTTGTACCGGATACACCGATATTTGTGAGGCTTATTCCATCGCTGAAAGCCAGGTTCTGATGGTGACAACTGGCACAGGATATTTTATTATTGCCAGATAGACGCACATCATAAAACAATTGGCGGCCAAGCTCGATTCCCTCTTTCGTAAGTGGGTTATAGGTTTCATACTGTGGTGCGGGAAAATTAACCGGGACCGGCAGCCTGTAAGGCTGCGGTGCCGGTTTTTCTAACTCAGATTTCCTACAGGCGACTAGTAGTCCGCTGAAAATAATAATCTGTAGTATGTGTGAAAATAATTTCAATTTTTAAGTTTATTGTCCTGAAACTACGGCAAAGGATTTAGTATAATTCTCTGCTAATTTGCTCATAACTGTTGCTTGGCTAGCCCCGATTGTAGGAGTAGCAATCAGGTCTATACCATCCAGTACTTTAACTACATCCAGTGTTAAGTCAATTTTAGCAGATGTTTGAGAGCCTACTTTAACGGTTGCCGGTAAGTTTAAGGTGACTGATTTATAATTGGTATTTAAGCCTGTCTCTGCTTTAATTGTTTTGGATGGGAGTCCTGCATTTATAGTACCCCCAATAGCAGAGAAAATATAACTGGTATGCCACATCCATGATACATTCGTCATGCCGTTTAACTGAGATAACTCTCCAACCTGTAAGCTCAGGTTATCATTGTATTTAGATTCGACTCCGATAGAAAACTTTAAAGCCTTGTATTCTCCTACTGGAATGTTACTGATTGTTACATCATCTCTTTTAGTTGCGGGGTATGTATAGGCGCCGTCCTGAACAGGTACTGCTATCGTTTCTTCTATCAGGTAGTAACTGTTTGGAACAGCATATTCGCTTCCGTTGGCGTTTACTAAAATAACATTACTTACCCAATAACGCAGTTTATTAAAACTGTAAGTATTCCTGCCAATTATATACTCTTTGTTTAATTCAAATTCAGATGTACCTACCTTAGAGTCGAATTTAATAGTAGCTTGTCCTGGACCGTCAATGATTTCGGTGTCTTTTTTACAGGCAGTAAATAATGTGGCAGCCGCTAATACGGCGATTAATATTTTTTTCATTTTGAATGGTGTATTTAATGTATGTGCATGTCTTACCTGACCGGCGATAATACTGCGGCCGGTAATAAGTTGTTGTTGCTGTTAAAATCTGTAATTATAATAAACTAATTAAAAACCGGTGGTTAATGATTAGTATGAGGGCAATTAAGATCCAGAAAATAACTTTAATGTACACGCGCATTTTTGCAATGACGCGTGCGTCTGAATGAGATGAAGCTTTTGTCATCTTCGGTAGTTTTTTTGAAAATAAAAGTGGTAAATAACTCATGATTTTTCGGGAGAATAATCATGTATTATTTCATTTAAAGGTGGAGATAAGGCGATGTAATGGGAGGGCGCAGTAAGCTGCGGGGCATTTTAATTTCGTTGCCTGCGGGGTGAAATTTTGTATAAGACAGATGGGATAGAATTGTAATGTCAGGGATGGTTGTACAGGACTTTGTGAATAGACAAAAATCTGTACCGACTGGTATTTTTTTGACTGCATTATCCTGGCTACCGGTTTCTTCTTCCATCATTTTTTTTGCCATCTGACATTTTCCGTTACAGCCAAGCCTTGGCTTTTGCTTGTTGACGCAATGAATGGCATATGCTGTTGTATTTACGGCATAATCCAGCATGATCAGTGCTTTGCTGAACATTTGTACAGCAAATACCATCATTAAAAAAAGGATCATCGTTTTCCTGAACAGCATCAAAAACATTTTTGCAAAGTTGTGTATTAATTATAGAAAACCAGGTTCGTTAACCGTTCTTCTTATTTATAAAATCGTGACAATTTTTTCTAAAACTATCCGGCGTTTGCCCAACCTGTCTTTTGAAAAAAGTGACAAAATAAGATACGCTTTCAAAACCTGAGCGATGGGCAATTTGAGCGACTGTGAGGTTGGTGTGATGTAAAAGGCGCTGGCTTTCTAATGCGATGCGTTTCCTGATGATCTCGCCGCTTGATAAGCCTCTTGCGTTGTTACAGATTTTGTTGAGGTAATTGGTGGTAATGAACATTTTTGCGGCATATTGCCCGGGTGTTTTATACTGTAAAAAGTTAGATTCGAGCAGTGCCTCAAACTGCCGGTACTTATCTTCATAGAGGGAGAATTTTTCCCTGAGGTTTAGCTTTGAAAAAAGCCTTTCAACTTTTGCCAGCAGGATGTTCAGGTAGGAGCGTAGTACGAGGTCTTTCATTTCTGCATTGGTAGAAAATTCCTGTTTTATCAATTGGATAAATCCTGCTAACTTTTGCCATTGTGCTTCCTGTAGCTTTAAGACAGTCGCATGACTGTGTTTTAGAAAGGAAAAATGGTTCAACACGTTATTATTGTAGCGTAGTGCAAAAAATGCTTCTTTAAAAAGAAGTACAATTCCGCTGATTGAAGGCGACAGGCTGAGTGAGAGGATGCTGTTTGGCCTGATGCTGATAAATAACGGTGCTGTTGTTTCGAATTTTTTATCGTCTATGAATAATGCTCCTTCGGAGCTGTTAATAAACAGGAGCATAAAGCAGTCATATTTATGTGGCTGCTTTAAATGTGTTAAACCTTGTTGAATACTACTGATATCCGAAATCCAGAAGGATGTATCATTATTGGCAAAAAAGGTCATATCCAACGCCGGGACGTCTGTTGTGTAATTTACCATTTCGTATAAAATTGAGCGTGTTTATACAAGCGGCAATAGCACGGGGCTATTGTTGCTTATGAAACCATCATTTGTACCTCTATTACACATTGTTATATGCAATTGCCTCAACAGTATAGTTGCGGGCTCTCTTGTTACAGGAATTCTTCTATTGAGAATGCCGGTTACATGTGTACTTGTTGGGGATGCAAACGGATTGGTTTCACTGAACTTGTATCGGTGAAAAGATTAAATAAAATGATGTAAATTAAGAGATGGGCGGGCGTAGTAAATGTGTGGCTGACTGATGACTATAACGATTATTATAAGAAAAATACTGTACAGGATTTTGAAGTATTTTTACGGGTTGCATCAATAAAACGGCATCTGTATTGATGAATTGTTCTGCTGCTTTTTCTGCTTTATGGGTATTGGCTGAGGTGTCGTTTTTTTCTTCTTTTTCCAGTTTTTTGTACATGCCGCATTTGCCATTACATTTCATTTGTGGCCTGGCTTTGTTGATACAGTTTGCTATGTATGATTGTATATTGAAACCATAATCGAGTATAATAATGCCTTTGGCAAATGTTTGCGTGGCAAAAATTAATAACAACAATATGGTAACAACTTTTTTGATGCGCTTAAATTTCGCAGCAAAACTAATTAAAAAAGTTGGGTGTACATGGTGATGATGGCAACTTCTGATAATTGGATCTGTCTGGGATGCTCTAACTGTTGAAATGTCTTTAAGTGTGGTGCTTTTCATAAAATTAATTTTGAACTAAGTTTGTAATGATAAAAATGAATTTACTTTACAGCCTACAATTGGATTTAACAATGGAAATTACCTGGAAACAATTATCATTTGAACAGCTATCAAATGTTGACCTATATAAGATTCTTCAACTAAGGGCAGCGGTGTTTATTATAGAACAAAATTGTATTTACCAGGACCTGGACGATAAGGATTTTAAATCGCATCATGTATGTGCATATAGTGGGAATGACCTGGTTGCTTATACAAGAGTGTTGCCTGCGGGCTTGTCCTATGAGGAAGTGTCTATTGGAAGGGTGGTGACATCGGTTAAAGCAAGGGGAAAGGGTATCGGGAAGTTACTGATGGAAAAATCTATTGAAACGGCCTATGCTTTATTTGGTAATGTAGACATTAAAATCAGCGCACAGTTTTATTTGCTAAAATTTTATCAAAGCCTGGGATTTGTGGAACAGGGCGAAGTGTACCTGGAAGATAATATTGAACATATACAAATGGTGAAACTGGCTTAAACCGGTAAGCTGCTTATATTGCTGGTACTCAGGATTTGGAGATGCGTTTTTCGATATATTGCATCTTAGGGTCAATATTGTTCCTGATAAACTCTGCTGTTGGCGGAATCTCTACATCCGGAAAGATACCCCGTGGCGTGAAATTTTCTTCTTTATTGAGTACCATTCTAAATAATGGCAACCGGACTTTTATTTTGGAATATGGCAACTGGATATCAGGCATATGAATAGCGGTATTGCCGTAACTGCCGCCACCTGTCTCTTCACCTACAACCAATACATTATGCTGCCCAAGCAATGCTTTGGTAAATAGTACGGATGCGGAAAAGGTACTGCCACCGGTTATGATGTAAATATTGCCATCAAAATGATTTTTCCTGAATGGTTGGTGATGTGTTCTTTCGTAGTATTTTATATGCTTGTTCCCATTCTGGTCTTTTTTTCCTAAAAACAGGTATTCTAATTTTAACCAGAACCGTCCTTTTACATATTCGGGGTATGGGAAATTGAAGCCAAGCGTATAAATTGAATCGGCGAGGCGGTAGCTGTCTTTTTTAAGATAACGGACCAGGTTTGTACTGTTATCCAGCCGGCCGCCACCATTGCTTCTTAATTCTACCACAAGGTTTTTTATGCCTTGCTCTTTAATGGCCCGGAAAGATTTCCTGAAAAATTTCTTTGTACCGCTTTTACTGAATGTCTTGATATCTAAAACCGCCAGGTTTAATGCGGTATCTATTTTCAGGCTCCGGAACTGAAGCTTTTTTTGTTCCCTGGTAAGTTTGGGCAATTTGGGTTTCGGTGATAATGTGTCGGCCTGTCGTTTTGCTTTAAGGATGGAGTCCTGATAAACAATATCATAGCCTGTGATGGTTGTATCGAAATAATGGCCATTGTTATAACGGCCGGTAATCTTGAATGTTGTATCTGATTTTGAGCCGTAAGTATTTTTGTACCATAGGGGAAAGTTATTGCTTACGAGCTGGTATTTATGGGTCTGGTTATAGGCATCGGTGCTGATGAACTGGAACATGGAGTCCAGATAGTTATTGATGGTCCGCTGATTGATGGAATAAATAATGGTACCTCTTGTTAAAACTGAATCCCGGGTAAACGCATTGGCGAGAACGACAGCGGAATCTTTGTTCCAGGCTTTAAGGTATAATGGAAAAATGTAGTCGTGTTTGAGTTTGATATATGGCGGGAGGGGTGGTAAGGCTCTTGCTACGGTATGGCCGCATTTAATGGGTTCTATGGCTTTACTTAACAGCATTCTGAATTGCTGAACATTTAATGAGTCTTTAATGGCGTTGGAGATGGCGAGAAAGCCGCTGTCCGTTTTTTCCGCGGGTGTAAACCAGCTGTAAGAAGGATGGTTCTTTTTTAGTGTTTCATGAACAATCTGTAATTCTTCTTTCATTTGTTGCGGTGCCAGTTTGGTATAAGCATGGGGTTGCTTTGTGCCTGCGCAACCGGGTATAAAAACAATGATAATGCAAAAAAACAGGATTGAGTAAATAAGATGAATTGCTTTCACTAAAATTCTGGTTTATACAAATGTAATTTCTAAACTGTAAAAGCGATGAAGTTTATTGCATATAAAATGTTATAACTGATGATTGGATTAATGGTAAATAGTAGTAATGCGGATGCAGGGAGTGACACAACGATGCTTAATAGCGGTACAAATGACGGCGCAATAAAAAGAAAATATAAGGGGCACAAAAAAAGACAATACAGATGAATGCTGCATTGTCTTTTTAAATTATCTGAAGCTGACTTTTAGTAATCGCCTAATGTTTCCGGTAACTGGGCTAAAGCTTTTGCTAACTGGTCGTCGTTAGGAGCAATGCCATGCCATTCGTGTGTTCCTTCCATAAAGTCGATACCGGCGCCCATTGCGGTTTTCATTAGAATAACAATTGGTTTGCCTTTGCCGGTCAAAGATTTTGCTTTTTCCAGCGTTGCGACTACTTCATCCATATCGTTGCCTTTTTCCAGGACGATTGTTTCCCAGCCAAACACTTTAAATTTTTCTTCGAGGTTGCCCAGGTATAAAACTTTATCGGTAGAGCCGTCAATTTGCTGACCATTCCAATCCACGGTAGCGATGATGTTATCGGCGTTCTGGTGTGGTGCGCTTAAAATGGCTTCCCAGCATTGTCCTTCGTCTAACTCACCATCACCCATCAGGCAATAAACTAGGCTGTTATCATTGTTGTATTTTTTGGCAAGAGCGGCGCCTATGGCAACGCTTAATCCCTGGCCTAAAGATCCGCTGGCAACTCTGATACCCGGTAAATGTTCATGCGTGGTTGGATGACCCTGAAGGCGGCTGTCCAGCTTGCGGAAGGTGGCAAGTTCTGCTACATCAAAATAGCCGCTACGTGCCAATGCGGAATAAAATACCGGTGAAATATGGCCGTTACTTAAGAAAAACAAATCTTCACCGTTGCCATCCATTTGAAAATTTGATGGATTGTGGTGCATGATCTTAAAGTACAATGCTGTAAAATAATCTGTACACCCTAATGATCCACCCGGATGACCGCTTTGAGCACCATGTACCATTCTAACAATATCTCTGCGGATTTGTGAAGCTGTTTCTTGTAAAGTAGCCATTGAACTATTTTTTTGAGTTACGCAAAACTAATATATTGGCATTAAAAAAAACAACCCCGGGAGGATTTTAATATTGGCCGGGGTTTACCTGTCGCTGGCTGTCTTTATGAAATTAAGGATGTATGAAACCTTTGTTTCGTTTTCAACCAGTTATTCAAGCCCGGAGATTGTTTAATAACCGGAACGGCTCAATAATAAAAAAATAATATGTTAAATTGAAACTAAATTCATAATTTTATTTGGTGAATCGCTTGAGAGAATTTTTTTAGAAATGTGAAAGTTTATGATGGAAATTACCTTGGGCTTATTGATCGCTTTTATCGTTACTTATTATTCTATCCCTATAATAATAAAGGTTTCGTACGAAAAGAAATTGTTTGATCTACCTAACGAAAGAAAACTGCATTCAAATTCCATCTCAACATTGGGGGGCATCGGGATTTTTGCAGGTATTGTCTGCTCGTTTTTACTGTCTGTGGGGTTTGCTGATAATTCTTATGGTTTTCAGTATCTTATGGCGGCATGTATTGTCACTTTTTTCATTGGCCTGAAAGATGATATCTCGAATTTGTCTCCTTATAAGAAGTTTCTGGGACATATTCTGGCAGCGTTGATACTTGTAATACCTCACTGTGCTTATTTGAATAACTATGGCGGGGTTTTGGGTATTTATGAAGTGCCGCCATTAATTGCATATATCATTTCCATCGTATTAATTGTGCTGATCATAAATGCATTTAACCTTATTGATGGCATGGATGGATTGGCTGCGTCAGTTAGTATTATAGCCTGTATTGGTTTTTTTATATTTTTCTTTTTGAATCAAAAAACAGAACTGGCAGCTATTAGTGCCATTATTACCGGCGCTTTGCTGGCTTTTTTAATATTTAACCGGCACCCGGCAAAAATATTTATGGGGGATACCGGTGCGCTGTTGCTGGGGCTGCTTTTTGCATATCTTGCTTTTGCATTTATAAATATCCATTTAAAAGAAGGGGCCGTTTTAGCGTATAAGTTTCAATCGCCTCATGCAATGGCTTTTATCCTGCTTTTTTTACCATTATTTGATACGTTCAGGGTCTTTGCTATAAGAATACTTAAAGGGGGCTCGCCTTTTGAGGCCGACAGGAATCATCTGCACCATATTATACTGCGCCTGGGGTTTGGCACGCAAAAGACAGTATTTTTCATGATTTCAGGCGCTATTTTATTTACAGGTGCCGGTATTTTACTGGATAAATTTGGTAATAATATTGCACTTTTTACAACGATTGGTATTGCCTGTTCCACCATGGCGGTATTGGTAAGAAAGAGCGGACAAATAAATAAACAGAAATCAATATCTGGAAAAGAGAGTAAAAAACAGAACGGGTTTATCCGGATATTGAACGAATCCAGAAGGATCGTTAACAAATAATTTTAAACGACTAAACGGCAAAGAATTAATTAAAATTCGAAACAAACTCTATTTTTGCTCAAATTAAATTGAACATGACAGAATCTATTGCACCGCTTTTGACTGAAACAGAAGCGTCTATGAAGAAATCAATTAGCTTTTTAGAGTCGGAACTTTCTAAGATCAGGGCAGGAAAGGTGAGCATACAAATGTTTGATGGTATTAATGTAGAAT
The DNA here is from genome assembly GCA_027854065.1 of Polluticaenibacter yanchengensis. Classification (GTDB taxonomy): domain Bacteria; phylum Bacteroidota; class Bacteroidia; order Chitinophagales; family Chitinophagaceae; genus Phnomibacter; species Phnomibacter yanchengensis. The sequence goes on from JAQGEF010000035.1 coordinate 25,532, forward strand.
ATTACGGCGCACCTACTCCGCTGGGCCAGGTAGCAAATATCAGCATCGTAGATGCAAGAACTATTACGATCCAGCCATGGGAAAAAAATATGATCCAGCCTATTGAAAGAGCAATAATGATGGCGAACATGGGTATTACCCCGCAGAACGATGGTGTATTGATCAGGATATTCATGCCTCCGGTTACAGAAGAAAGAAGAAAAGAGCTTGTGAAACGAGCTAATAATGAAGGCGAAAATGGCAAAGTGACCATCAGGAATATTCGGAGGGATAGTATTGAGAAGATTAAAAAACTGCAAAAAGACGGTTTAAGCGAAGATGCCTCCAAAGATGCGGAAGCCAATATCCAGAATATTACCGATCGCTATATTGCTTTAATTGAAAAGCTGCTGGAGAGCAAGGAAAAGGAAATAATGGCTATTTAATAAATGTTAACAAAACTTTAAAAAAAGGAGTTATAATGTCTCTGTAATTATTCGGAACATTAATTGCTCCCTTTTTTTGCAATTAATGTTGCAACCTTTTAAACTTAAATTTTCTCTTTACCTTACAATTATTTAATTATGAAACTAGTACTAAGAAACACAACCATTTTAGCCCTAATCGCCAGTCTTTTTTTTATAGGCTGTAAATCATCTAAGGAAACACAGGCTGTACCTGCAAGAAAAGAAATTAAAGGCACCTGGGTACTTAATAATATTACAGTAACAGGTATTACAGATAATGCCAAGTATAACTTTAATTTATTGGATGAGGGAAGCATTGATTGTTTAAAAGGCAGTACATGGAAGTTTCCTAACAATGCTTTCGGTTCTTATGAAATAACTGCTACTGGTACCGGTTGTAAAGCCGGAAATACAGATATTGTATGGTCTTACAGAAAAGAAGGAAGTGATGTTTTCTTCCTTTACAAAAAGTTAACCGAGGGCGTAAAAGCAAAAAATATAACAGACGGTTACAAGTTTAAAATTGTGGATGTATATAACGATGCAATGCTTTTACAATCCGAAGCCGTTTCTGCAGGCCAGGTATTGACTTTCAACTATAGTTTTACTAAAATCAAATAATAACTTTAAATCATAACATTATATATATGAATATCAAATATTTTTCTATTAAGACCGTTGCTGCATTGGTAATTTCAGGCATGTTATTAACCAGTTGCGAAAGCTTAAACAATACACAAAAAGGTGGTGCAATAGGTGCAGGCGGTGGTGCTGCTGCAGGTGCTATTATTGGTAAAATGACAGGTAACACTGCTTTAGGCGCAGTAATCGGTGCTGCTGTTGGTGGTACTGCAGGCGTTCTTATCGGTAAAAAAATGGATAAGCAGGCCGAAGAAATCAAAACAGAATTACCGAATGTAAAAGTTGAGCGTGTTGAAGAGAAAATAATTGTAGAGTTCAACAGCGCTGTTTTATTTGGTTTCGACCAGTCTAATCTTACAGCAGAAGCTAAAAAGAATTTAGATGATTTAGTTACTATTTTAAATAAATATCCGGATACAGACATAGAGATCCAGGGCCACACAGATAATACAGGTACTGCTGAATATAACCAGAAATTGTCCAGGACCCGTGCGGATAATGTAGCGAATTATTTAATAGAGCATAACATTAAATCTGAAAGAATTACTGCTATCGGCTATAGTTTCAGAGTTCCTAAATATGATAATGCTACTGCAGAAGGCAGAAAACAAAACAGAAGAGTAGAGTTTGTGATTACCGCCAATGAAAAAATGAAAAATGATGCTGCAAAAGAAGCTGGCACTCAAAATTAATTTTTCAGGATAATATCCATAAAAAGGCAAGCCGGGAATATTCCCGGCTTGCCTTTTTATGGATATTTAGATTATGGGGTGTCCCTTTGCCGCTTATCCGGTGGAAGGCATTGCCAGGAATTGATACCATTTCAATGCCCGGCAAAGGGCCGGGCTATCCGCAGTACTCCTCGGCGGCATTGCCTTTTGCGCAGCTCCGCTATTCATTGCTTCCTATGCCGCCTGTGGGGTACTTTGCTGCTATCCCTCACCCGGAAGACCTTAAACGACAGCAAATTTTGTCTATGCAATACTCGGACAAAACAATACTTTCTTAATTTACATTAATATTCTTTCTGCATAAGCAGGCTACCTTTGAATCATCAACCAAAAATCAAATACTATGACCACATTCAACGTTAAATTGAACGATAAAAATCAGGGAGAATTGCAATTAATGGTCGACGGGCTTCAGGCTGGAAAAATGGATATTTCTGTCAAAGAAAATCTTTTAACCGTTTATCATACCGAAGTCAACCCCGAGCATGAAGGAAAAGGTTATGCCAAATTATTACTGAATGAATTGATTGATTATGCGCAATCACATCTTTTAAAAATAGTGCCCCTGTGTCCTTACGTACATTTACAGTTTAAAAGAAATCCGGAAAAATATAACGATATTTGGCATAAGCCTAAAGCATAGTTCTCGCACTTAATTCTCATTTCCAAAACAAATCATCATGTCAAACGTAGGAATAATATTAGAAGAAAAAGCGGCGGATATTGGTAACTTTTTAGTGGGTCGTTTATTACCATTCAGGCAAAAGCGTCATGTGGGCCCGTTTGTATTCATCGATCATATGGGCCCGGCTTACCTCAAAGACTACCAGAACCTGGATGTAGGCCCGCACCCGCATATTGGCTTATCCACACTCACTTATTTATTTGAAGGTTCTATTATGCACCGCGATAGTTTAGGAGTGGAAATAGAAATAAAACCGGGCGCCGTTAACTGGATGACCGCCGGTAAGGGAGTGGTGCACTCCGAAAGGACACCGGAATATTTACGCACAACAGACAAAACCCTCCACGGCTTACAAATCTGGATCGCGTTACCAAAAGATAAAGAAAATATTGAGCCCAGTTTTGTGCATGTGGATGAAGAACAGTTGCCTGCCTGGAGCGATGAAAAAGCTTCTTACAAACTAATAGCAGGAAAACTGGGAGACCGTCAATCCGGTGTACCTGTTTACTCACCGTTATACTTCATAGAGATAAAAGCGACAACCACACATACAGTAAGTTTGGGAAAAGATTTATACGGAGAAAGCGCTCTATATGTACTGGAAGGAGAGATAGAAGATGGTGGCATTGCCTACGGTACAAAACAGTTACTCGTTGCAAAAAATGCCAGCCTTTGTGAATTTACCATAAAAGAAGGTTCAACCATATACATATTTGGTGGAGAGCCCTTCCCCGAAGAAAGGTTCATTTTCTGGAACTTTGTCAGTTCCGATAAAGCAGTCATTGAAAAAGCAAAGGAAGACTGGAAAAACGACCGTTTTCCGACCATTCCCAACGAAACAGGAAAAGTACCATTACCATAAAGTAAGGCCGATTGGCATTTTAATCATGGATAAATAACAAAACCCCGTCTTTAAAAACATTTTAAAGGCGGGGTTTTTGAATGATAAATTTGAAGGCGATTTTATTACTTATGAACGTTTAGTTTTTTAGTATGTTTTTTAACTGGGGAACCAGTATTTCTTTATTAAACTTATTGGCACCATCCTCATTCAAATGCTTATAGTCCCTGTATAATACATTCTCCTCCATCTTCACATATGCTGCAGCGTTATTAATAAATGGAATATTGTTTACTTTAGATATGGAATCAATTACTTCTATTGTTCTTGACTTTTTAATCCTGGCAAATATTGGAGAAACGGAAAATACCAGGTCGATATTATTTTCTTTTGTAATCTTTATAATGTCATTAATCGATTGTAAATAACCATTATGAACGTTCAAAAACTCACATTCATCACAGGTAGGAAGTGTTTTTGCTTTAGGAAAGCCGCTGAATTTCAGGAAAGAGGAATCTTGTCTCTTATCTTCCATATATCCCCTGAATAATGATACAATCATATTATTATAGCGGAACATCTTAGATTGGATTTTTAAATATTCAGCATGGTCATATTTTTTCAAGTGTGCAAGTAACGCCTCGTTATGCACGAATAAAGGATATATTTTGTTTAATTCAGCCGCATCAAACGCATCATTGAATTCATAAGGTTTAATATCAAGAATCACCAGTTTAAGCTTTTTATTGGCACTTAATATATTTTCCAGCATAAATAATTGCGTAATAGTGCCCGTACCCGGTATACCGTAGTTGATCGTATATTTATTCATGCTGTCACTAATGATACTGGCATTATAATGCCCTTCTGCTCTGGACGATCCTAAAATAGCGATCTCAGGGCAGAGCGCAACTTTTGTTTTTGCCTCATAAATTTCATGGCTTTTTTGATTTTCAATAAAATATTCCATTACGAAGCCAACCACCCTGTCGATGATAATAAAGCCCAGGATCAGGCCTATTATATTAACGTAAAACCTTTTCATTATTAAAATTGAAAGTAAATAAATTGAGTATTGTGAAATACACCGGCCATCAAAATCCAGATAACCAAAACGGAGGCCGTGGCTACTTTTACAAAAGGTCTTTCACTGGAAAGCAGCTTAATATTAATTTGGTACTCATCCTTAAATTCTTTAGCAAAAAGGATTAAAATAGCAGTTAGAGAATAGATAAGAAAATCACCGGTTTTCGTAAACAGCTTCCCGTTATAATCAGTAAAAATTTTTCTGACTATCGCAAAACTTTGTTCAACCGTATGAGCGCGGAAAAAAATCCAGGCGAATGTGACTATTGCAAAATTTATGGGAATAGTAATAAGCGGGTGCTCAATCATTTTCAAAAAAGCCGTTTTAACGCCTTTCGTTACATATTTCTTCACATCGGCCACAAAATGATCCAGGGAATTAAACACCCCATGTATAAAACCCCAGATAATATAAGTCCAGTTGGCGCCATGCCAGAAACCACTGACCATAAACACGATAAATACGTTCAGGTACCACCTTGGCCTGGATACCTTATTGCCGCCTAATGGAATATACAGGTAATCCCGGAACCAGGTAGAAAGAGAAATATGCCACCTGCTCCAGAATTGAGAAATCCCGCGGGCAAAATATGGCCGGTTAAAGTTTTTCATCAGGTCAAACTGCATCGTTTTAGCGGTACCGATAGCAATATCAGAATAACCCGAAAAATCACAATATATCTGGATAGCAAAAAAAACAGACGCCAGGATCAAAGAGGCTCCCGAGTGGTTTTCGTAATTATTATATACAGCATCCACATATTCCGAAACCCTGTCTGCAATCACCACTTTTTTAAATAACCCCCATAACATCAGGCACAAACCATCATAAACATGCTTAGGGATCAATGTCTTTTTCTCATGAAACTGGTGTAAAATATTTTGAGGCCGTTCAATAGGCCCTGCTACTAACTGGGGGTAAAACATCACGTATAAAGCATAAATGCCAAAATGCCTTTCTGCCTTTTGATTGCCCCTGTATATTTCAAAAGAGTAACTCATTGCCTGGAACGTATGAAAAGAAAGGCCAACAGGCAATAAAATAGTTAAATATGGAACCGCAAACGACAAATGCAAACCCGAAAGCAGCACGTTCGCATTTTCTGCAAAAAAATTATAATATTTAAATACTGCCAGGATACCCACATTCGCCGCAATACTTATCCATAACCACTTTTTACGGTGTTCTTTAGGCGTATTCTCCATCTTAATACCAAGGAAATAGTCAATCACAATCGTTCCGGCAAGTATTAATATATAGATGGGAACAAAAAACATATAGAAATAACAACTGGCCGCTAACAGCCAAAACCATCGGAACCGGTGAGCTAATAAATAGTAAATTAAGGTTACAATAGGGTAGAATAGCAAGAAATCGTAAGAATTAAAGAGCATTTTGTTTAAGCTTTTTTTCAGAAAAAATTTAGGACCTCAAATACACAGACAAGTTATGAATTGGTAATACAAATATAGAGGAATCTTAATTTCTTAAGAAAATTAAATATATAAATTAAATGGCCTGTTTGTAGGCGGTTCTATTAACAACTTGGTAAAATAAAAAGATTTCCCCGTTTGTTGGTAATACTCATTTAACTTTGCAACCCGATTATATTATAACAACCAATATGACAGATACAATAAATAATTCACTTCCAAAGCTTACCGCTAAGGATTTTGCCACCGACCAGGAGGTCCGTTGGTGCCCGGGATGTGGAGATTACAGCATATTAGCCCAGGTTCAGCGCGTAATGCCGGAATTGGGTATCCCTAAAGAAGATATTGTTATTATCAGTGGAATCGGCTGTAGCAGCCGTTTTCCCTATTATATGAATACTTATGGCATGCACAGTATTCACGGCAGGGCCACCGCAATTGCCTCCGGATTAAAAGCTTCCAGGCCGGAATTAAGTGTCTGGATTGTTACAGGAGATGGTGACGGGTTAAGCATTGGCGGAAACCATACCATTCATTTGTTACGCAGAAACCTGGACGTGAACATCATGTTGTTTAACAACCAGATATACGGCTTAACAAAAGGGCAATACTCACCCACTTCCGAAACCAATAAAGTAACAAAAAGTACCCCTTCCGGAAGTATCGATTACCCGTTTAACCCACTTGCGTTAGCAATAGGGGCTAACGCTACGTTCATTGCCCGTACAATGGACAGAGATCCCAAGCACATGCAGGAAATGCTCAAACGCAGCCATGCGCACAAAGGCGCTTCATTCCTTGAGATCTATCAGAACTGTAATATCTTTAACGATGGTGCTTTTGAGCCATTTACCGAAAAGAAAACAAAAGCCGATGAAACCTTGTTTTTAGAACAAGGCAAACCACTGATCTATGGCGCGGAACGCAATAAAGGCATTGTTATAGATGGCTTACGGCCAAAAATTGTTGACTTAACCGAAGGCGTTTATACAGAAAGTGATTTATGGATCCATGATGAGCATGATTTTTACAAAGCTCAGACGCTCATACGCATGTTCGATGACGTCAATATCGAAGGACACTTTCCAAGACCATTCGGTGTATTCTACCAGGATAAAAATAAACCTTGTTATGAAGATATCATGGCATTACAATTAGAAGATGCCATTGCCAAAAAAGGCAAAGGAGATTTAGATAAACTATTAAGAGGTTATGAAGTTTGGGATATCGTAGAATAATACCCTACATTTAGACATAAAGAATGGTTATCACGTAAAAGGTGATAACCATTTTATTTATAAATAATTAACCCAGCCAATACCTGACATGAGCATTGAACTTCAATTAAATAATTTATTAGTAAATGCAGTAGATATTCCAAAAATCAACGGAAAACGATTCAATCTATGTAGCTGGAGCATTACCGGTTCGAAATTGTACCTCCCCAATACTGTCTGAAAGCCAAATAATAACATCCAAAACGATATCGGGAAACGTTCATTGCTCCCGTTAAAATCTAAAATACCAAACGGTAAATATCTTCCACCTTACCAACTCTTACCACTTCCATCGGCAAATCCCTTAACATCAGGGACGCATTATACTTACTGATAAAAAACTTTTCAAAGCCCAGTTTCGAAGCCTCCATTATTCTTTGTTCAATTCTGTTCACAGCCCGGATCTCGCCACTCAAACCAATTTCTCCTGCAAAACAGAATTTGTGGTTCACCGGCGCATCTTCATAACTGCTCAATAAAGCCATTACAACCGCCAGGTCTAAACTCGGATCTTCTATCTTCAATCCACCGGCAATATTTACAAACACGTCCTTACTGGCAAACATAAAGCCGCCCCGCTTTTCCAGTACCGCCAGTAATAACTGCAGTCGCCGGGAATCATAACCACTCACCGTCCGTTGCGGTGTCCCATATACACTTTGAGTCACCAACGCCTGTACTTCCAGCAGTAACGGGCGCATACCCTCAATACATGCCGCAATCGCACTGCCTCCCAATGCTTCATCTTTTTGCCCGATCAGTATTTCGCTCGGGTTCAGTACCGGCTTCAGGCCGGCCCCGTGCATATCATAAATCCCCAGCTCGTTAGTACTGCCAAAACGGTTCTTCTGGGTGCGAAGCAGGCGGTAATTATAATGCCGGTCCCCCTCAAACTGTAAAACCGTATCAACCATATGTTCCAGCACTTTCGGCCCCGCGATGCTGCCATCTTTCGTAATATGACCAATCAGGAACACCGGCGTATTCGTTTCCTTGGCAAATTTCTGCAGCTCACCCGCCGTTTGCTTAATCTGGCTGACACTTCCGGCGCCACTCTCTATAAACGGAGATTCCAGCGTCTGTATAGAATCAACAATCAGGATCTCCGGCTGTAACGCCTTTATTTCTGCAAACAACTTTTGTGTATTCGTTTCAGACAATAAATAAAAATCTTCATGCCTGATATTCAACCGGTCAGCGCGCATTTTCACCTGCTTCCCACTCTCTTCGCCACTTATATACAACACCCTTTTGTCAGACATCAGAAGTCCCAATTGCAGGAACAGCGTACTTTTACCTATACCCGGTTCACCCGCTACCAGCACAATGCTTCCGGGAACAATGCCTCCGCCAAGCACACGGTTAAATTCCTCATCAGGCGTCTCCATTCTCGGTTGTTCCTGCGTATCAATGTCATTAATATGAACAATCTTCGCGCTCTTTTTACTTTCTGTCGTCTGCCAGATCGCTTTGGCATCAGCCTCCTTCTCCTCCTTATGCACAATCTCCTGTACAAACGTATTCCATTGGTTACAAGCAGGACATTTTCCTAACCATTTTGCACTCTCATAGCCGCAGTTATTACAAAAAAAAGCTGTTTTAGTTTTGCTTGTTGCCATTTATAATTTTTATCAGACTGCTAAAATAGTTGTTTTTTTATTGGGGCGCGTTCCGTAGCAGTAGTACTTAATGCCAAGGTATTGAGGCTGACCGGCTTTGCTCAAACACACGCTACGGAACCGGGCTATCCGCAGTACGCCGTTTGCCGCCGGCACTTGCGGCCGAAATAACATAAGCATTCTCAAACACACTTCATTTCAGCGGCAATCCGGGGTACTTAGCTACTATCCCTCGCGCATACTGAGATGGCATATTCTTGTTCCCAATCTAAAAGTATGGATTAAATTTTTTAATGTGAAAGCAACTGGTTGATAGAAGTTAAGGAATATAAGCCCTATCTCGGATTAAATGTAGTTTGCAGACATATTTTTAAACAATATTTAAAACGGAGATTATAATATAGCTATTTTTTGAATATTATCAATATTTCTAAATAATGTCAGGTTATTTTAAATATTTAGGGGTAACATTTTTTTAACTTGCTAATATTAATCTGAATAGGCCTGATTGAAACTCTTAAATTACTAAAGACTTATGAGAAAGGGGTTATTAGTACTGTTTTGTATATTTTCTACTTCTATTGCTATAGCGCAGAAAGACTCTGTTGATAATGGAGATGGATTAGATCTGTTTATTAACAAGATTCACAAGAAGTCAAATGATTTCATTGAACAATCTGAGAGATCCTATAATACATATATCAATAAAGTAAATAAAAAATGGGCAAAGAAAATTTTACCCTTATCTAAGAAAATGAATCTTGACTTTGCTGATAGTTTGCTGGATAAAAATAAGTTATCTGCCCTGGCAGTAAAGAAGAACGAATATGTACCCTTAATAGATTCTTTAAATGTATTTACAGAATATTTAGATGTAAATAAATCCGGAAGTAAGTTATTGGCACCCTATAAAGGAAAATTGGATAGTATACAGTTAATATTGGGGGGCAGTGATCATACTATAAAAACAGTAAGTAAAGAACTTAGGGAAGCGGTATTGAAATTGGATAACCTTGAAAATGTGTCTAAAAAAGATTATAAACAGTTTTTAAAATCATTAAAGAGCATTGAAAAGATTAATACAGGATACTTAAATAAATACAATAAACAATTGGGACAGCTGAAAAAAGTCAGTCAGCTCCAGAGTGAATATCTGAGTAAGGCAAACCTTGAAAAAGCGTTTAAGCATTATTTTGAACGCAATAATTTATTGGCTAAGACATTTGGTATTGTAAAAAAAGAAAATAGCGCTTCATTAGGAAATATGATAAAAGGAGTTCAGGACAGAGTAAGCCTGAAAGAGAGTCTGCCGGATCTATTAAGCGAATCCGTATTGAAGAATGATTTTTTGAAAAGTAACCTGAGTAAAGTAAATAGCACTTACAGGAATATAGATGCTACAATAAAAGAAATTACTAAAAAAGATTCTACCGGCACACATAAAAATACAGAGGACAGGCAAGAGGATAGTAATGAACAGAACGCTAAGAAATTGACGTTTTCTATAGTGGCACCCTTGTTAAACAAGACATTTGGCCGGTCGGCAAGCTTTAGCACGTTAGGTGTAATGATGAGTTACAAATTAACTAAAAAGATAAATGCAGGCATGATGCTGGAGCATCAGTATACATTGAATTCCAAAGATTTTAAGTTTGTGTACGACTATAAGGGATTCTCCGGTGCCTGGTTTATAGAATCTAAATTTATTAATGAAAAGAAGAAGCATAATCTGCTGAAAAATATATGGTTTCGTACAGAACTGGAGTTGAATACCCGGCAGTTAAGTTTTCAGCAAGCAGGCGGTACTGATACAAATACTCATAAAAAAGTACAAACCAATCTGAACCTTGGTGTAAGAAAGGGCGTCACATTCCTGAACCGTAGTTTTAGCATAATGTTGATGTACAACTGTAATGAGTTTAATACAGACTGGTTTAATAAAGAGAGACTGCACTTTAAAATGGCTTGCAGCCTTTAAAGGATAAAATAATTATTAAGGGAAAGATTTTGAAACAGTTCAACTTATATCATTTATGAGAGGACCTATAGTTATATTACTTTGTTTGGTTTTTAGCGTCTGCACATTCCGCGGGACAGCCCAGGTAGATTTGAAATCAGGTGCTGCTACTTTCGGTTATCCAATTTTTAACCCAGATTACGCATTAGAAAAAGGGAAATGAAAATTTTGAGATTGATTCCATAGTGAAGAGAACCACTTTCGTCG
>JAQGEF010000036.1 GCA_027854065.1 Polluticaenibacter yanchengensis
TACAGACGGAAATGACACTGTTTTGTTCTATAACAATTCGGATAAAATTCTATGCATAAATTCGTACTCGTAAAAAAACTACGGCTAACAAGGGTTTTGCGTCAGGCGGGCTGAATAGCAAACTCAACAGTAGTTTTTCAATTAAACATTAGTAATAAAAACAGCTTTTGTGCTTCGATTTCCCGCACGAACGCAAAGCCCCTAATCGTTACCTGCAACTTTACAGACCGAATAAACCAAGTAAAATATGACAACAAAAAAATATGCAGATTTTATATACAAACAGACAAAAGGTGTCTGCAATATAATGGTTGAACAGATGTTCAGTGACTATGTTTTATATAAAGACGGGAAAAGAATTGGTGCTCTTTACGACAATAAATTGTTATTAGTATCGACAGAAAATTTAAATAAACTCTTTCCAAATGCAGTACAAGAAAAATCTTTTGATTGGGGGTATTACAAACTTATTCATATTGAGAACACGGAAGATAAAGAGTTATTAGAAAAAGCGGTTAGAATTACATATGACGATTTATATTTTCAAAAGGACTTCGTTACTGACATTTCTTATCTTTTTAAAGTTAATAAAAGGTATCAAGACAGCATTACAAAAATATACAATTTACATATAACGTTTTTACGGTTTTGTTATGACAAAGGACTTCTGAAAATAAATCCACTTGATAAACAAGACAGAATATTGCATATGAACTTTTTAAATAACGACCTGACAGAAAACGGAACAAAAATATTTAATGAATTATACGATAAATGGCTTGTTTACACGGACAAAAATGATGACAAAACGGACGATCGGATTGTAAATACAAAAATGCTTGAAAAATATTATTTGAGTATAATTGACAAACTGCAAATTAACTCATAAAAGCTGCAGGTAACAAGGGTTTGCCAAAAGCGGGGCTGAAGTTCTTCGATTGAACTTTTGTGCAAGATTCAACGGTAGTAATTCTTTTGAACTTTAGTGCTAAAAATCCCCGCCTTCGGCAAGCCACGAAGCCGTTACCTGCAACTTTAGAACCAACCGACACCAAATGAAAGTACGATGTCCAAATTGCAAAGAGATGTTTATTGCAGATAGCAGTGACCAAAAATTACTGACAATTGCGATACAAAAAGGGCAACAGTTGCTCTTTATAGAATGCTCAAAATGTTACAAAGATGTTCCTATTAATCCTATTGATTTAATGTTAGTTCAATCTCAAATATACAATTCGACAAAAGAAGAATATGATGGGCAAAATTGTACAATTTGTAGCGATGGAATAATCAGTTTTATAGAAAATAAGGACGAAAAATTTTGGGGTTGTGGATTTAGAGTTTCACTTCCAAGCCCAAAAGTTATTGATAAAATCACAAAAGAAGAGTTAACAGAGCTCGTCAGAAGACAAAAAACGTTTGTAATTCAGGATGAGCAAGATGAGACATTAAAAGCACAATTTCCTAACAAGGGTTTGCCCAAATAATAGGCGAACCTGCATAGTTCCAACCAATTTTACTTTGACAATATTGCTGATTATTTTCAAAGGATTAGTATTTACAAGCAGAATAGAAAAGCTATACTACCGGAGGGGGTTTTACAGCTTTTTTCTGTTTTTAAACCATCGTGTAAATTTTTGATGATTTGTATGTATTTTATAGCTTTTATTTTCAATTCGTTTTTTTTGTATTGTTTAAAAATTGAAAATACAAAAAAAATCATTATAAAAATCATATAATTTATTTATAATGAGCATATTATTTCTTATGTAATTCTCCCTTGTATATATTGTAAAATTTCGTATATTTGAGAGTTATGTGTCAGGCAAAAAGCGACCCTAAACAACAAAAACGAAACGGTAAATGGCAAAGAAAAAATATTATGTAGTTTGGGTTGGACGAGAAACGGGAATTTTTGAAACTTGGGACGACTGTAAAAAACAAACTGATGGTTTTCCAAAAGCTGTTTACAAATCTTTCAAGACAAGGGAATTAGCTGAACAAGCATACAAAACTGAAAGCAAAGAATTTATTGGGAAAGACATTTTTGAAACAGTATTGACTGCCGAGCAATTAAAACTTATTGGAGACCCAATAAAAGAGAGTATACCTGTTGACGGTGCTTGGAATACAGCAACAGGTATTGTTGAATATCAAGGCGTATATACAGATACAGGCAAAAATTTATTTCGGGTTGGACCTTATGAAGACGGAACAAATAATATTGTAGAATTTTTAGCGATAGTCCACGCATTAGCTTATTGCAAACAACATAATTTAAAACTACCTATTTATTCCGACAGTAGAAATGCTATCGGTTGGGTTAGAGATAAACAAGCAAGAACCAATCACGAGAAAAGTGATAAAAATAAAAAACTATTTGAACTTATTGATAGAGCAATTAAATGGTTAAATGAAAACGAATACGGGAATGAAATCCTAAAATGGGAAACAAAAGCGTGGGGCGAAAATCCAGCCGATTTTGGAAGAAAATAATTCGGATATTTACCATATAAATATTGATTGAATCTTGGAAGCTAACACAAAAATAGATTTAAGTGCATTAAACGACCAACAAAAGGACGCTGTTATTAGCGAAGATAAAAGGCTTTTGGTTCTTGCAGGTGCAGGTTCGGGAAAGACAAAAACGCTTTTACAAAAGCTCATTTACCTAATTGAAGCAAAAGGTATAAGTCCATCAAGTATTCTTGCGATTACATTTACCAAGAACGCAACAAACGAAATGCTTGACCGCCTTATCATTTCGGCTGACGAAAGTGGAGAGTATGAAAAACAACTTTTTGACAAGCGGAAAAGTTTCACAGATAAAGAGAGAGAAAGATATTTTCAACAGAAAAAATATACTTGGATTGACGGCTTAACCGTCAAAACTTTTCACAGTTTTTGTTACAGTATTTTACGCAACTACGGAGTGAATGAGTTTGACAACAAATTCAAAATTATTGGCGACACCAAACGTGATGAAGAAGATGAACTTTCAAAACACGTTGTACCCGAAACAGTTTTTGAAGCAATTCACAAACTATTGATTGAAGAATGTGAAGACACAGAATATTTGCTAAACCTTAAACGATATGTTCTTGATTACATCATCGACAAAATTCATTTAAAGCAAATTGACCCAAAATATGTACCGAAAGACGGCAAATATTTCACAACACTTGATGGCACAAAAGTTCGCTCAAAATCGGAACAATTTATTGCTGATTGGTTTTATCGCCACAGCATAAAATACGAGTATGAACCATTATTAAACGTAAAAGATTTTTCATTTACACCCGACTTTTTCATCCCAGAAGCCAATTTATACATTGAACATATCAGCGACAAAAGTTTTTCAATGAAAGACAAAGAAGAACAATTCCGTAAAGGAAATTTACTTCTTGTAAAAACCTTTGAAACAATGACCAAAGACTCTGCATTGTTCAATCATACACTTGATAAAATTGTAAAAAATCGTTTGCCAGTCGACTATCACAAAACAATTTCAATAAACTTCAAAGAAGAATTTAACGGCTACCACGAAGATGTAAAAGATTTTGTTCAGCAAATTATCCGTATCACGGATATGATAAAAGTTGAAAACATCAACGTTGAAACTGTTTTAGAAAACGCAAGAAGTGACCAACACGAACGAGTTCGGAATTTTTACGAATTGGCAATTCCAATCGTAAAAAAATATTTGGAATACTGCACCAACAAATCTTATCTTGATTTCAACGATTTGATTTCACGAAGCACTTCCCTATTCCAAAACCACGAAGACATTGCGAACAAATACAAAAGTAAGTATCAATACATTTTGGTTGACGAGTTCCAGGATGTAAATAATTTGCAAGTTGAGTTAATCAAACTTTTGCTCACTGACCAAACGCAACTCTTTTGTGTTGGCGACGATTGGCAAAGCATCTATGGTTTCAGAGGCTCTAATGTGAGTTATATAGTTGATTTTGAAAATCATTTTGCTAATGCAAAAACAATCAAACTCAATTTGAATTACCGTAGTACACAAAACATTGTTGGTGCAAGTAACGAAGTTATCAAGCACAATAAATTCAAAGTTGATAAAGACGTTCAAGCATCAAAAAAATCAGAACATAAAATTGTCGTTTTTGCAGGTAATACCGAAGAAGAAAACATACAATTCTGTTTTGACAGAGTCAAAGAAGTTTTGAATGACGGAGTAAGCAATGACGAAATTTTGTTTTTGTACAGAAGAAGCAAAATGTTTACACCATATTTTTACAGATTTAAAAACGAAAATGTACGTGTACAAGGAAAGACTATCCACGCTTCAAAAGGACTTGAAGCAAAAGTTGTTTTCATCATTGGATTGACAGAGGGAAATGGAGGCTTTCCTGACATTTGGCTTGAAGACAGAATTTTTCAAGTGATTAAAAAAGCTAATCACGACTTGCTAATGGAAGAAGAAAGGCGTTTGTTTTACGTTGCTATTACCAGAGCAAAAGACAAACTTTTTCTAATAACACAAAAAGGAAATGAATCAAGTTTCTTAAAAGAAATTCCCGAAGCATTTACCGTTAGGACGACAAATGCAATTAAGCAAATAGTTGACAAGGTAATTCTTTGTGACAGTTGTTTTAGTCAATTAGAGAAACTACATAAATTTTGCCCCTATTGCGGACAACAAGTAATAGAACAACAAAATGAATGAAAATGAATGCCCGAACACATATCAGCAGCTTGGCAAAAGGGCGGGTTCAGTACTAAATTCAACAGCATTTCTTCGATTGAACTTTTGCGCAAAATTGAAGATTTGTGCTTCAATTTCCACCACTTCGCCAAGCTGCAAAACGTTAGCGACAGCTATAGCAGAACCGATACAAAATGAATTTACGAAAGAATAATTGTTATGTTATTACTGGCGGACCAGGAGTTGGGAAAACGAAACTTTTGAATGAGCTGGCAAAACACGGGTTCAAAGTAGTTCCTGAAGATGCAAGAGAAATTATTAAAAAGGAAACAGAGAATGGTGGAGATGGACTCCCTTGGAAAAACAAAGAACGCTATACATATTTAATGTTGGAAAAGGCATTTGAAAATTATAAATCTGTTAGTTATGATGAAATTGAACCTTACTTTTTTGACCGTGGAATTTTAGATGCAATTTGTTATGCAGGTATGATTGAACTTACAATTCCTTGTGACATAGAAAAGATTGTTAGAAATTCACTTTATAATAAAAAGGTTTTTATGCTTCCACCTTGGAAAGAAATTTACCACACAGACAGCGAAAGAAAACAAGATTGGGAAGAAGCAATATTGACATTTGAAAAAATGAAAGAAACATACATAAACTACGGTTATGAAATTATAGAAGTCCCGAAAGATATAGTTGAAAATAGAGCAACTTTTGTATTGAATAATATAAATAGCAGCCGCTAACAGGGTATTGCCAAAAGCGGGGCTGAATGGCTTCGATTGGGCATTTGTGCAAGGTTCAACATTAGTAATTCCATTGAACTTTTGTGCTAAAAATCCCCGCATTCGGTCATACCCGAACCGTTATGTGTAAGCCTACCAAGAGCGACTGCTGAAAAAAATCGTAAAAAATGTCCAAAACTGAAACATCTAAATGTCTTTACTAAAATTTAAAAGCAATTTACTATGAAACAGTTTTTATTATTACTTCACGAAGACGTTGAAAAGCTAAACGAATTATCCCCAAAAGAAATGGAGGAATTGGCTAATGCTCATATGAATTGGGCTAATAAATTAGCTGAAGCTGGGCATTTAATTTCAGGAGACGGATTGCACGAAAAAGGTGTTTTAATCACAGGAAAATATTCTGTTGTTAAAGACGGACCTTATTTGGAATCCAAAGAAATTATTGGTGGATATTACTTATTGCAGGCTGATGATTTAGAAACTATTGTAGAATTGGCTAAAGAATGTCCGACGCATCATTATGGAGGAACTACCGAAATCCGTCCAATAATGAAAATGGAAGACTATGAGCAGTAATTTACTTCCTAAAGAAGAGATAAATTACAGAGCAATCTATGGAAAGCTATTTTCGGGCTTATTAAATCAATTTGGTACAAATTACGTTTCTGAAATTGAGGACGCTATTCAAAATTCGTTTTTGAAATCCTTAAAAATTTGGAATCAAAACAATGTTCCGAATAACAAAGAAAACTGGCTTTTCATTGTGGCTCGTAACGATGTGTTGAACCAAATTAAAAAGCAGAAAGAAAACCATAATTTTTCAGTAGAACAATTTGAAAATACTTTGTCAACCGGCAATGAAACAGATTTACGGCTTCAAACGATTACCTTCATTTCCACATTGGAAAATATTTCAAATCAAGCTAAAATACTTTTCGTTCTCAAAAATATTTTTGGTTTAAGTAATCCCGAAATAGCCGATAGTACTTTAATCAATCAGGAAGCGATTTATAAAAGTATCAACCGGACAAAGAAAAATATTCAGCTTGAATTTAATGGTAATAATATTGACCTAAACTCAATTACAGCCAATCAAAAAGCGATTAAAATCATAGAAGAAATACTTTATGCAGTTTTTAATATTGGTTTCGATTCTTTTAATGAAAAGACCGAAAATATTGTAAATGGAGATTTATGTTTGGAAGCATTTGCTTTGACAAAATTTCTGTTCAGCGAATATCAATTCGATTCGACAAGTAATTTATTGGCTCTTTTTTGCTTTCATATTGCAAGAGTTCCTGCAAAAATTGACAACGGTAAACTTATTTCATTTTTCAAGCAAAACCGTGGAAAATGGAACAAAGAATTGCTCAATTTAGGCTTTCATTATCTCAAAAAACCGAAAACAGTAAGTAAGTTTTATTTGGAAGCGGTCATCATCAGCAAGTATATGTCCATAAATGAATTAACACAAAATGATTGGACTGACATTGTAAAATTATACGAAATGATGCAAAAAGTTTCGCAATCCCCTATTGTAAAACTGAACTACTGCTTTTGTCTGAGCAAAATCGGAAAAACCGAAAATGCTTTGGCTATTCTTTCGGAAATTGAAAAAGAATTGCCAAGCGAACACCTATATTTTTCTTTGGTAAAAGCTAAAATCTTAAAAGAACTCAATCCGAAAGAAGCCGATGATTTATTCATCTCGGTTATGAACAAAATGAACCAGAAAATCAGAAAAGAATATTTACTAGAAAACGAATTAATCCGATTTTAAAATGAAAACAATATTGAAATTTACAGCTATCATACTAACTGCCTTTGTTTTTACAATGTGCAACAGCAAACAAAATGAAAGTACGAAAAACTTTGATTGGTTGTTAGGCAAATGGCAACGCACAAATGAAGAACAAGGCAAAACTACTTTTGAAAATTGGAAAAAAACCAACAATTCGGAATACAACGGAATTGGCTTTACCATTCAAAACAATGACACCATAAGCCAAGAAACAATGAAAATTGTAGAAACCGATGGAAAATGGAATTTATTGGTCAAAATGCTTAAAGAAAATGAATTTGTACGATTTGAAATGTCGGAAATACAAGAAGATAAGTTTGAATGTAAAAACGACACTTTGGCCTTTCCAAAATTGATAAAATACTGGAAAAGCGGAGACAAAATAAACGCTTTAGTTTCAGGAGATAGTCTGAAAGTGTCATTTGAATTTAAGCGAATTGAATAAAGAAAGCCTACACATAACATCGCATTGTCAAAATGGTGGTTTTAGTGCTAAATTGAACTTTTCGTCCAATTTATCCGCCACTTCGCCAATGCGTTTCCCGTTTCCTTTTGTTTTTAAGAGAAACCCGTAAACTTCACAAAACAAATAAGAAATAACATAATATCGGGCTTTAGTGAATGCCAGAACTTTGATCCCAAAGTTAAAGCTTATGAAAACAACTGTTCAGTGGAAAAATGTGTACCTGCTGTTTATCGCGCAGGCACTGTTCCAGACGGCCTCTATCCTGGTGATCACCTTATCGGGAGTGGCAGGGCTAGCCATGGCTCCGGATAAAAACCTTTCCACATTACCCATTGCAATGATTACCGTTGGTACGGCAGGAATGATGATTCCTGCTTCTATGATCATCAAAAAAGTTGGACAGCGTAAGGCGTTTATGATCGGGACAATGATAGGTGGGCTTTCCGGAATCGTTTCCTGGTATGGTATTGTTCAGCATTCATTCTGGATGTTTTCCATAGGGAATATGCTGGTGGGCGCTTACCAGGGATTTTCACAGTATTATCGCTTTGCCGCTGCTGATGCTGTTCCTGAGCAAGCGAAAAGCAAAGCTATTTCTTTCGTAATTGCAGGAGGCATTGTGGCTGCATTTGCCGGGCCTAATCTGGCTAAATTCACACAGCATATGGGAGCTGTACCTTATGCCTATTCCTATTTTTCTATCATTTTATTAAGTTTATTGGCTTTGGCTATTGTGTCCCTGCTGAAGTTGGGTAAAACGACATTGCTTCAGGTAAATGACACCAAAGGCAAAGGGCGTTCTTTGATGGAAATCATTAATAATAAAGATGCCATTCTTGCAGTACTTGCCTCATCTACCGCATTTGCTGTTATGGGTATGTCTATGACGGTTACCCCCATCGCGATGTATGGTTTCGGACATCCGTCGGAGAGTTCGGCAACGGTTATTCAATGGCATGTATTGGGGATGTTTCTTCCTTCATTCTTTACGGGTATGCTGATTCATAAATTCGGCGTTTACCGGATCATCATTTCTGGCTTGCTTATTATGTTGGTCTATATTGTTATTGCTCTTAGCGGCACTGGTACGGGAAACTTTGTTGCGGCGTTATTTGTGGTAGGCTTAGGCTGGAACTTCCTTTTTATCGGTGGTTCTTCTTTGCTTACCAAAGTTTACCAACCTGAGGAGAAGGAGAAAACCCAGGCTTTTCACGATTTTACTGTGTTTGCAGTGATCAGTATCGCCAGTTTCTTTGCAGGAAGTCTTTTTAACCACTGGGGCTGGACAGGTGTGAATGTGGTACTGATCCCAATGCTGATTATTACTTTGATTGTGGCAGTCAAAATTATTTTATATAAAGGCAGTCTTGCGGGATAATCATAAAATCTTGCAAATTAAATGGGGAAAATCGCAATAAAGCCAAGTACACGTATACATAAATTTGTGTAGTAAATACGAAAAATAGAAACCAATTATTAAAAATCTTATTGCCAGTTATGTTGGCTTCACAGTATTCTTCAAGTTTCCTGTAAAGTCTGCTCTGGCAGTAAATATCACTTATCATTTTATGAATAAAAATCAAAAACAACTCAACAATATGTACACTTGTCCTATGCATCCGGAAGTAACAGGAAACGAAGGCGACAAATGTCCTAAATGTGGCATGACACTGATTCCTTCTAATAAAGATAAAGGGAACAAACCTGAGGTAAAAATAAGTACCGGATCGCAGTACATAGAGGCCGGCACACCTATCAATCTTAGCATTTCCATCACTGAACAGGGCGAAAATCTAACGCTGGATGTGGTGCATGAAAAGAAAATACATCTATTAATCGTGAACGAAGAATTGTCGTGGTTTGATCATATTCATCCCGAAGAACAGCCAGATGGGAAGTACCACATTTCGGAAACTTTTCCAGCTGCCGGAAAATATCTTCTATTTATCGATTATAAATCAAGTGGGGGCTTTCAGGATGTCCATATGCACCGCATTGAGGTACAAGGGATTATTCCTGAAAAAACAAAAATGCGCCAAACAAAGCTTGTATCTACAGTTAACGAATATACTGTTTCGTTACTTAACGGTGCTGAACTCACCACCAAGAATATTCAATATCTGCAGTTTTCTGTAGCTAAGAATGGCAGGGAATTGGAGGAAAAAGATATGCAACTTTATCTTGGGGCTACGGCACACATTGTAATGATCAGTGAAGCTGATTATAAGTTTCTTCATATTCATCCTGTATTTGACCGTAATTTTCCTATTTACGCTGAGACAATCATTAAAAAAGACGGAATATACAGGATGTGGGTACAATTTAAAATGGAAGATAAAGTACATACGGCAGATTTTACAGTCAACGTTTTAAAAGTTGAACAGCCTGTGGAAAACCATAGTGAAGCCCATCATCATTAAGAGAACTATGGAAGTGATATTATCGGACTAAAGGATTACAGGAAGGCTTCGGATAAAATAATATCCGCATTCTCTGATCATATATCATAAAGCCCGAAGCACAGCTAAAATTTTGTTGTGTTTATAGTAATGTTACAAATATGGTATTAAAAAAATATAACAGTGAAAAAGAAAATATTCTTATCAGCAATAACCGCACTTTTGCTTTATGCAAACCCGTTATCGGCTCAGCTATGGAGTATAGGCGCCCGCGGCGGACTGGCTATACCTAATCTAACAGCTGGTAGTGGTTCAGCAGTTAATCCATTGAACAAAGGGTACAGTTCAAGACTTGGTACCGGATTTGGTATTTTTGCAGAATACCAGACCAGTAAGCTTTTTTCCATTCAGGTAATGCTGGAGTATTCACAACAGGGTGGTAAGAAAGACGGTTTCCAGGCTTTTCCTGTCCCACCCCAAATGGTGCCTTTATTAGGCCCGCAAACTCCTCCTTATTTATATGCAGATTTTAAAAGCACAGCTAAGATGGATTACCTGATGCTACCGGTTTTAGCCAAATTCGGATGGGATCTGGGACCTAAAAAGAAATGGCGGATCTATGCCGGTGCCGGACCATTCGCCGGATTGTTGTTGAATGCCAAACAGGTTACTAAAGGTACCAGCCAGGTTTACCTTGATGAGGGAAAAACCCAACCCGTTCCTGCAAATCCTGCCAACCCTTCTGAAGGTATCCTGAGTTTATCATTTGACAATTCAAAGGATATTAAAGACCAACTTCGTTCACTCAATTTTGGATTGGCCGGTAACGCAGGGCTTGCCTATAAAATGAAACGTAACATGATTTTTGTGGAAGGAGGTGGCAATTATGGTTTTATTAATATACAAAAAGGATCAAATAATGGCAAAAACCGATCTGGCGCTGCTACCATTATGGTCGGGTATGCATATTATCTTTAAAAGAAGATGGTATTCAATAAAAGCAGGTTTGCAAATCAAAAGAAAACACTCTTACATATTTTGCTCGTGATGCGTGACTGTAATTTAAACAGTAAATTTTACAAATGAAACTATGAATATGGCAAAGCCAAAGGTATTTATTCAGTGAACTTTGTATTGTAAAAAATAAATAATTTGAAGGAAATGAAAAACAAAATTTTGCAATTTAAAACGAACATCAATTGCGCCAGTTGTGTGGCATCTGTAACACCGTTCCTGGATAATGCTGAAGGCATTGAAAATTGGGATATTGACACTCAAAAAAGAGATAAAATACTTACAGTAATGACTGAAGGTATTACAGAGCGGGAGGTGATAAAAGCAGTCGAAAATGCGGGGTTCAAAATTGAACCCATTAAGTAAGAAAGATGAATCCCTCCATCCACAATTGGTTCCTGAATACATGCGTTTTTTCTTTTTAAATAAATTCAACTTGCATTATTGATTGGGTTCTGCTTTAATTCTAAAATAAAATATCCTGGTTAAAACTCCAGGATATTTTTTCAGCATGCGTTAGGGATTGCAGTGGAAATCCTTTTGTGAGGCACGAACAAAAGATTGGAACGGAAAGCCCGACCCTTTAGGGGAACGCCCTAATAATATCCAACATGTATTTCTCTCTTTTTATTGGGCATAATTAATATGCTACAATGTCTGAAAGCTATTCAATCCAAACACATTTCTTTTTAACTATTACCTGGTAGTTTTTCTCCCTTGGAACTTGCGATGCTCACCTGATAGTCATGTTCTATCGCACTATTGTAGAGGTGCATCATCTCAATCTGCCATGAGCCTGTTTCCATTCCACTGTTTTCATATTTTGAAACATTGGTAACGATGATTTTTAAAACCGTGTATTATCCATAATACTTTTTTGAATAATGGCAAGTTTATTAGACCTTACCTCTTTAAAATGTGAGGAAGTAAATCCGGTATATTTTTTTAATTGGTTTGAGAGATGGGCCGGACTACTGTAGCCTAACGTGTAAGCAATGTCTGATAATGTCTGGTCTGTATATACCAAAAGTTCTTTTACTTTTTCTATCTTACTAAGGATTATAAATTTCTCCAAAGTATATTCGTGAAAAAAAGAGAACAGGGTGCTGAGACCTCCATATTCTTTATTTAGTTCCTTGCTTATGAATACTGAAAACTTAACAGCTACTCCTGTTTCTAATTGTTGCCTGATGCCTTTGTCCACTGCGCGTTTAATATCGTCAATAATTTTTTGATGTTTATTATAGAGCAAATCAAAACCCAGTTTTTGTAAAATATCTTTGATTTTGTGGGTATCAATATCCGGATCATCATTGTAAAGAATTACTTCGCCCAAGCGTATGTCGGCATGCTCCAGCCCAAGTTTTGACAATTCATTGGAAAGGACGTAGATACATCTTTTACATACCATACCTTTTACCTGTATTCTGGAGGTTTTTGCCATTGTGATCCTACATGTTTTTTATCCTGACTGATTATTGGTCATTTCTTTTATCTACAGTGTAACCTGCTTTTTCTATGGCTTCAATGATTTCATTTTTTACACTTTCTGATGTAAAGGAAACGGTTAATTTCCCGGCTTCCACATTTTCAATTTTTGCTCCTTGAATCTCTTTCACTGCGTTATTAACTCTCATTTGGCAGTGGGCACTTTGCATATCAGTAATGCTTATTGCTGTTTGTTTCATCATTATTATTGTTTTAATTTATTAGTTTTTGTAAAGTTCAGAATAATGTAATTTTGTGTTATTACATTATTTATTGTTTGGTTTGTAAGATTTACCTGAATCCAATAAGGTTAGGGCTGTGGAAACATTAAAATTTACAAATTATAGCGGAAAAATTGTATCAAATTTATTGATTATCCCAACGAACTTTGTGCTAAATAGCATGATTTTAAAAAGAAGTATCCAGCGTCTTGAAAATGATGTTGACTAAAAGCCACAATTAATACCTGTACCCCAACGACATACAGAAGTAGCTTTCATTACAAATAACAAACATATTAATAAATAACATTACCATGGCCAATTTAAAATATAAATATGCTACTGTTCTGGAAGCAATACAGAACCTTCGAAACGAGGGCTATGAAGTAGATTTTAACCTTGAAGAAAATTGCTTAACCTGTAGCGGAAATAGTTATACTGTAAATGATTTCGAAATTGAGCAGGTATATCGTTATGAAGGTGACACGAATCCAAGCGATGAGGCTACGGTATATGGAATAGCTTCGAAAGATGGACTAAAGGGAATTCTGGTTACAGCATATGGCGCTTATGCTGACAATGCAAGTTCGGCAATACTTCGAAAACTGGCATTAAAAAATCATTAAAACAACAGATTATGGATATCAATCAGTTAATACAGTACCTGGGAGGGGACGATTTACTCAACTACGAATGTAAGGCTGTACCGAAACAGATACTTCACTTACCTTCTTCTTCTTTTGTAGATGATGTTTATAGTATTTCAGACAGAGTGCCTCAGGTGCTCAGAAGCCTGGGAAACCTTTTTAATCATGGGCGTTTAGCCGGTACAGGCTATCTTTCTATCTTACCAATTGATCAGGGTGTTGAACATAGTGCAGGGGCATCCTTTGCGGCTAACCCGATGTATTTTGATCCTGAAAATATTGTAAGATTGGCAATGGAGGGTGGTTGTAATGCAGTTGCTTCTACTTTTGGTGTACTGGGTATGGTAGCCAGGAAATATGCTCATAAAATTCCCTTTATTGTAAAAATAAATCATAATGAATTATTGACTTTTCCTAACATCAGCGACCAAATTTTATATGGCACTGTAAGAGAGGCATGGAATATGGGTGCAACAGCAGTGGGAGCAACCATTTATTTTAGCTCAAAGAACTCGGGTAGACAAATCACTGAGGTGAGCCGGGCATTTGAAGAAGCTCATTCATTGGGAATGGCTACTATACTTTGGTGTTATCTACGTAATGATGCTTTCAAAAAAGATGGTACAGACTTTCATCTTTCTGCCGATCTTACAGGACAGGCGAATCACCTGGGAGTTACTATTGAGGCTGATATTATTAAACAAAAACTTCCTGAACTGAATGGAGGATATAAAGCCTTAAATATTGGTGGTGGCAGTTATGGAAAACTGGATGAGCGTATGTACAGTAAATTAAGTACGGACCATCCTATTGACTTATGCAGATACCAGGTTCTTAATGGGTATGCGGGCCGGGCTGGACTGATCAATTCAGGCGGAGCATCGGGCAAACATGATTTTGAAGATGCTGTGCGCACAGCGGTTATTAATAAACGTGCCGGTGGAACGGGACTTATAAGTGGCAGAAAAGCTTTTCAAAGACCTTTTAAAGAAGGTATCAAATTATTACAAACTATTCAAGACGTGTACCTGATGGATACAGTGACAATAGCGTAATTCATTTCAGATATAATTAGCGGGAATTTTCGAGACCAGAACGTATCTTTTACAATAAGCTCTTTATAATAGCAAGTTCTGATATTATTTTAAGATCGTCACAATAGCTTTGCTGTGTATCTCATCTCCTATTTTTATAATAATTATTTCCTTAATGGCAACCACTTATTAAGGAAATAATTATTACAATTTTTGTTGCAAACGAGTTACTGAGATCAATGATTCTCTTCGCGCACATATATTCCTGCATTTACATTGCACAATACTGAATCAGCATACCTGTGTGGGGATGTATCCAACTGAATAGTGACATGATGAATTTTCAAGTTCTCCAAATCCTGTTCTATTTTACGAAGCATTAATGCACTTGTTTCAATTGTCATATTTGCCTTAACTACCACATGACAGGTTAATGCATTTAGTCCACTTGTGATCGTCCATATATGCAGGTCATGGATGCTGATAACACCTTCTGTATCCAGTATTTTCTGTGTTACTTTTTCAACTTCGATGTTATTAGGCGTGCCTTCCATGAGCACATGCACAGATGATTTTGTAACTAAATAACCGCTTCGCAATACTAATAGAGAAACAACTACACTTGCTACAGCATCTGCCCAAATCCAATTAAAGAACATTATTAATATTGCTGCTACAATTGCACCAACCGACCCAAGCATATCACTTATCACGTGCAGGAATGCACCCCGCATGTTCAGATTTTCTTTAACGTCTGCACCACGCATCATTATCCAGGCTACAAGTACGTTTACTGCCAAACCGATGGTCGCTATAATTAGCATTCCGCGCGATGTAATTTCTAAGGGTTTTTGGAAGCGTTCAATGGCTTCATAAATAATGTAGGCTGAAACTAATATCAACGTTGCTCCGTTGATAACTGCTGCTAATATTTCAAACCGTTTGTAACCATATGTTTTTCCATAATCTGCGACTTTGTTACTAAATGCAAAAGCCATCAGGGCAATAAACAGTGAGATGGCATCGCTCAGCATATGCCCTGCATCTGCCAATAGAGCAAGGCTGTTTGTAAGCAACCCACCAATTACTTCTATTGCCATATAAACTGTAATAATAACGAGGCTAATAATTAAGGTTTTTTTATTTGCGCTACCAGTGTTACTGTGGTTATGGTTATGGTCGTGCTCCATGATAGATGTTTATCCGTTAACGGTATTATTAGGTCCTTTATTTATAATAAATTTATTGCTCTACTTTTTCCATTTCAGCCTTAAACTATTTGTTACGACGCTGACACTGCTCAATGCCATAGCGGCACCTGCAATCATTGGATTAAGCTGGAAGCCATTAACAGGATAAAGGATACCTGCAGCCAAAGGAATGCCAACAAGATTGTAGATAAATGCCCAAAACAGATTTTGCTTTATCGTAGCAACTGTTTGCCTGGACAATTTTATTGCCTCAGGTATTTTGGTCAGGTCGGATGATATAATAGTCATCTTAGCTACATCCATTGCTATATCACTGCCCTTGCCCATTGCTATACTTACATCAGCGGTTGCAAGTGCTGTACTGTCGTTGATACCATCTCCTACCATTGCTACTGTTTTGCCCTGTTGCTGCAGTTCTTTTATAAAATCGGCTTTATGCTGTGGCAATACTTCTGCTTTGTAATGTTTGATGCCGGTCTGCTCTGCAATGGCTTTGGTAGTGGTTTCATTATCGCCAGTGAGCATATACAGGTCGATACCGATTTCCTGCATTTTTTGAATGGCTATTACTGAGGTTTCTTTGATTTTATCAGATATTGCTATTACTGAAAGTGCCTTTTTACTATCGGCAAACCAGATGACAGTTTTAGATTGCCTGCTCCAATCTGCTGCATGTTTTAATAAGTATTCGCTTATGGCAATGTTATTTTCCTGAAGCAATTTTTTATTACCTACGAAGTAGATTTGTCCTTTATGTTTTGCTTTTGCACCTTTTCCTGTGATACTGTCAAACTGTGATAAAGGTATATCCTGAACACCTTGCAGGTGTTTTACAACAGCTTCTGCCAATGGATGTTCGGACTGTTTTTCGATGCTCAACAAAATATTTTTTGCAGAATCATCATCGTCCTGCCATTGAATGCCTGTTACCTGTGGTCTGCCTTCTGTAATAGTGCCTGTTTTATCTAGTACAATGGCGTTTACTTTTTTTGCCAATTCGAGGCTTTCAGCATCTTTAATTAAAATTCCTTTTTCTGCTCCTTTGCCTACTCCTACCATAATTGCGGTTGGCGTTGCCAATCCCAAGGCACACGGGCAGGCAATTACCAATACCGTAATAGCTGCTAACATGCCCTGTACGACTCCGTTTTCACCACCTAAAATGAACCATAGTATGAATGTCAGGATGGCAATTCCAATGACAACGGGAACAAAAATACCTGCTATCTTATCGACGAGTTTCTGTACCGGTGCTTTGCTTCCCTGTGCATCCTGTACCATTTTGATGATCTGGGCGAGCATTGTTTCTTTACCGACTTTTATTGCCTGGAAACGGAAACTGCCTTTTTGATTAATTGTTCCTGCAAATACTTTTTCTCCCTCAGCTTTCAGTACGGGAACCGGTTCTCCACTCAACATACTTTCATCTACATAAGAGGTGCCTGATGTGACCATGCCATCTACAGCTATTTTCTCTCCGGGTTTTACAAGAATTACTTCTCCAACATTCACATCTTCAATGGCTGTCTGCTTTTCTGTTCCGTCGGTCTGTATCACAATTACAGTTTTGGGTTGTAAACCCATTAGTTTTTTAATGGCTGATGAAGTGTTGCCTTTGGCTTTTTCTTCGAGTAATTTCCCCAGAAGGATGAATGCAATGATTACTGCCGCTGCTTCAAAATAAACATGGGCATGTAATCCCCGTTGATGCCAAAAGTCTGCAAACAGCATATTAAATACACTAAATATGTAAGCAATACTGGTACTTAATGCTACCAAAGTATCCATATTAGCAGATCGGTGCTTTGCCTGTTTCCATGCATTTATAAAAAAATCTTTACCCAGCCATATTACAACCGGTGTTGCAAAAAACCACATAATAGGGTTAGCGTAAGGCATATCCATAAAAAACATGCCTATAATAACAACAGGAATGGATAGAATAATTGCCCAAATAGTTTTGGTTTTTAGTTTTTGAAATTTTTGAGCATGAATCGCTTCTAATGTTTCCTGCTGTGTGTTTTCGTCTTCTATCAGTAAATCATAACCGATAGACTGTACAGCTTTTTGCAGTTTAATAGCATCGGTCATATTTGGCAAGTATTCGACGGTAAGATTACCGGTTGCAAAGTTTACTGAGGCACTGACAACGCCTTCCTGAGATTTTACGATGCTTTCGGTACTGCCGGCACAGGAAGCACAGGTCATACCCAAAACAGGAAATGTATTTTGCACAGTAGAAACCCCGTAACCCAGGTCTCGAATAGCTTTTACAGCTCCGGCCACAACCTCACTGTTATCTACAGTAATAACCGCCCTGCGGTTATTCAGTTCTACCTTATGGCTATCAATGCCCTTTACCTGTTCCAATCCTTTTTCAACTATCAATGCACAATGTTCACTTTCAACATCTTCCAGCGGAAGATATATGATTTCATTACTGTTATTGGCTGCCATACTTCTGTTATTTAATTACGATGTAAAATTGGCAACAAATACCCGGAATGATATTATGAAATTGTGGAATAGATTTGTAAGATTTACACTTCGTCTAAAGGCTTTCTTTTTTCTTCCCTTATTTGTTTGAAGTGGCTGGGTGTGAGGCCTGTTACTTTTTTAAACTGGTTGCTTAAATAAGCAACACTTGAATAATTTAAACGGAGAGCGATCTGGCTTAAAGACAATTCATCATATACCAATAACTCCTTTACTTTCTCAATTTTTTGGGCTATAAAATATTTTTCGATAGTAGTGCTTTCTACTTCGGAAAAGAGGTTAGATAAATAATTATAATCATGATGTAGCTGACTGATCAATACATCTGACAGATTTGTTTTGGCATCATTATCCTGATGATGCACCAAATCTATGATGATATTTTTGATCTTTTCTATGATGCGAACTTTTTTATCGTCAATTAATTCGAATCCTAATGGTATCAATACTTCCTCCAGCAGTTTCTTTTTTTCATCGCTGAGTTCTTCTTCTAATACTACCTCACCTAACCTGATACTATTTACATTCAGCCCAAGCTTATCCAACTCACTTTGCACCACCATTATACAGCGGTTACAAACCATATTTTTAATAAAAACAGTATTCGCCATGCTCATTGATATTAAAACATTCAAAAAATCTGTCTATCGAAATTACTTTTTTTTTGACAGAGTTTTTCACCTGATTTCAATATACTCTAATATACATCTGGTCAACACGATATATTCGATTAATACTTCAGATTTTTCCAATCCTATTCATCTACAATTTTATAGTTAACAACAACTTACAAACGACCATGACTATTCATATGCTTTTATTATTGTCCATCACACATAAAGTCCATTTTAAAACCTCATAAATACATCTGAATATTTTGGCTACAGCATTATTCTTTATCAACAGCCCTGGTATAATAGTGACCGAATATTTGTGTCAACATCCAATGAATTATTATTAGCTAATTCATTTAGTGCGAAATTCTAAAGACGCAACCTTTTATTTTTCCCAGGAATTATTAAAACTTACTATGGAATCGTAAGATGCATTTTCCTGAAAAATGAGCATATTGTATGATTTGTTTTTTTTCATGGAAGATGTCAATTCTTCAGTAGTTGGGAGCAGGTAGCTCAATGCTTTATGATATTGTTTCCATACTTTTTCTTTTTCCCGGTATAACAGGCAAATATTACCATTTTTTATTGCATCTATATACACACTACTATTAAATTTTCAGTGTACCGGGCGAACATTCTTCGTTGTGCCGCATTTTTTGCCATCAGCAAATGAAAACAATGAAGAATAGCATTATAAAACAACTATGATTTCTGAACATTTAATGCTTTCATTGTTTTTAATTTAACATACCTGATATCTCAAATCTAAAATCAATGAATTAAATAAGCATTCGTTATAACATAAAATTATGGTTAATACTTTGCATGAAGCATTCTTTACTCTTCCAGGTGCTGCTCCCGTATATTATGTATTTTGTCCACTATTTCTTCTGCACTTTTATCATCATCACGAATGATAACTTTACCGGTATCATGCAATTTTTTGCGGGATTCTACTTCCACTTTCTCGATCCATACAGCATAATCATTCGGATAAATCCTGCTGCCGCGCCACTGGGCATAATTTCTGGTAAATTCAGCACCAAAATATAAAATAATAGCTGAATAATAGACCCACACCAATACTAATACCAGACTACCTGCCGCACCGTATGTTGTACTGATTTTACCACTGCTCAAATAAAGACTGATCCCCCATTTACCTAACAAAAATAGTAAGGAAGTGACCATTGCTCCTGTAATGACATGCTTCCACCTGATTTTAGCATCGGGTAATACTTTAAATATAATCGCAAACAGAACGGAAGAGACAATAAAAACGGAACCCAGGTTAACAGCATTGACCAATACCTGGCTCAATTGTGGAAATAGCTGTAAAATCTTATTCAATAAAATATCTACGATGGCATTTAATACCAGGCTCACTAATAGTAAAAAGCCTAAAATAATAATCATGGAAAAGCTCAACAAGCGATTCACAAGTATTTTCAGCCAGCCTTTTTTGGGCTTTGCTTTTAAACGCCAGATGGTATTAATAGAATCCTGCACCTCTCCAAAAACAGTTGTTGCTGTAAATACGAGAATACATATGCTAAAAACGGTTGCAAAATAACTTTTGCCTTCGATGGCAGTACGTGCAATGATATTCTGAATCTGTAAGGCAGCATCGTGTCCGACAATACTGGCTATCTGTCCATAAATTTTACCTTCTATAGCATCATTGCCATAAATAGTTTCTATTAGTGAAATAACCAGAATCAGGATTGGTCCGAGGGAAAAAACCGTATAATATGCCAAAGCTGCGCTCATTCGCAAAACGTTATCGTCAACAAAATCGATAACGGTCTGCCAGAGCATTTTAAAGAAACTTTTTATTTGAGACAAGTTAATTAAAGCCATTCGCATATTATTTTGATCTAACAAATTATATACGATAAATATACCAAACTGTTTTGTTTACGCAAAATCTCACTTATA
Source organism: Polluticaenibacter yanchengensis (assembly GCA_027854065.1). Taxonomy (GTDB): domain Bacteria; phylum Bacteroidota; class Bacteroidia; order Chitinophagales; family Chitinophagaceae; genus Phnomibacter; species Phnomibacter yanchengensis. Next base: position 20,763 of record JAQGEF010000036.1, read on the forward strand.
GTCTGTAAGTATTTTGGATATAGAACCAGAATATTCATGAGGTATGTATATGTGGTGCATAATACCAATTCCAGAATAACTATCAACTAAACATACTGAAAAGGTTCAAACTAATCTTTACGCATCAGTGCCATTCTTTGAGCTATTGCACTTCCTGCCATTAGTTGCAGTGCATGATAAAGCATTATTGGTAATAAAATAACTCCCAGGTTATTTGAATGTCCAAATAAAACGGCTCCCATTACGGCTCCCTGTACGAGAGATTTTTTGCTGCCGCAAAATATAACCGTCACCGTATCTGCATCGTTAAATCCAAGCTTCCTGCTGGCAAACAAACTCAGGCTATATACCAGAAAAAACAATGCCATCATACATGCCGCCAGCACCAGGATAAACTGTATGCTGTATGGCTCAAAAACTTTATTGGCAAAAGATTCGCCGAATGAATTAAATACAATAATGAGAATGATTAACTGGTCAAACTGCCCCAATAGTTTTTTGTACTTTCCGGCAAACCCGCCAAGATACCTGTTCAATAGTAATCCTAAAATAATAGGTACCAACACCTGGATACATAGCTTGGTGAGTACACTTGCCATATCCATATCACCATCTACCTTATCCATCACGGCCGTCATCCAGACTGGTGTAATAAAGATTCCGAGGATACTTGAAATAGATGCATTAAATATGCCAGCCGGTATATTGCCTTTTGCTATTGAAATCATGACTACACTGGACGAAACGGTAGAAGGTAATGCGGCAAGGTAAAAAATTCCTAGCCAAACCTGGCTATAAGTGTCAGTATAAAAAAAAGTTTTGAAGATAAGTACCAGAACGGGGAATACAATGAAGGTAATACATTGTATGAGTATATGCATTTTCCAGTTCATCAATCCTTCTTTTAACTTCTGGAAATTCAGTTTTAACCCGTAAAAAAAGAAAATCAGGGTTACTCCCCAATAGGCAATATTATCTAAAGGTACCGGCGACGCCTCACCGGCCCATTCCGGTTTTAAATAGGCAAATACAATTGCTCCTATTAAACAAAAAAAGAAGCTGTTTAAACCAGCTTTCTCTAATAATGATTTCAATTTTATCTTATTTAACTGTCAGTTTTAAAATAGTAAATTTCTGTTCTAACAGCAAGCTATAATCGTATATTAACCGGATGAATGCATTGCCATATTGGGCATAAAAAGGAATAAAATTTTCTATCCTTTCCTGCAAACTATTATTTGGAAACAACGCACTCTTAAATTGTTCTACAGATTTTAATGATTCTGAATGATTTCTCTTTTCGGCACGTACCATTTTTTTCTCCAGTTCCTTCAATCCTTTTAAAGCGTTAGTTTGTAAGGCCGCAATATGTGCGAGTAAAGTTGTATCTACGGATGCTGCTTTCTCAATTAAACCCTGGTATAGCTGGTTTATTTTTTTTTGCTCTACATCGGTTTCCAAACATACCAGACAAAGATTTTTAACAATCCCTGTCATGATATTATTGGTCGATTCAAACATGGTTTTATCATTGAGTTTCATCTTTTGCTGCAGGTGCAAATCTTCTTCTGTCATTAACATCAGGGAATTTCTCAACACCATTACCGGATATGGCACATTTGCGGCTTTAAATACGGCTTTCAGCTCCATCCAGTAGGCCAATTCACCGCCACCACCAATAAATATTACATTTGGCAAAATCGTTTCCTGGAACACGGGCCTTAAAATAACATTCGCACTAAAACGTTCAGGATGTACTTTGAGTTCTTCCAGGATTTCCGCTACAGAAAAACTTTTACCCTTACCTACAAAATAACGGTTTCCTGCCAGTTCAATACGTTCACGGCTACCATCATCCCATAAATAAAACAGGTTCACCGGTCTTCCGCCTGCCTGCACTTTAAAATGCCTGGATAATTCATTATTCGTTTCCTGCACGAGGGGGTAAGAAAATTGCTCAAGTAGTTCCTTGGTCACTACCGGTTCAAACACGGCTTTTAGTTGGGCATTGTCCGGTATTAAAACGAGCAGTCCATAAGATTTGAATAGCTCATTGACCAGGTATAAAGTTGCTTCCTGTATATTTTTATGTTTTGTATAAGCATCATTACAAACAGATAATATTTCATCTGCAAAGGGCAAATTACCAAATTCACCTTTCAATCTTTTAATAATATTATCAATGCCATTGGTATGCATCCGCCCAACCGCGCCGGACTGTTCTGTTTGCCACGCCCGCTTCTCTCCTTTTATATATATATGTCCCAATTCATCCAGGTCGGCATCTTCACTGCCCATATAGTAAAACGGTACAAAATGCTTATCAGTATGTTTTTTATTTAGCTCATCAGCCAGTTTTACAGCATGCACAATTTTATAAATAAAATATAGCGGGCCGGTCAAAATATTGGGTTGATGTGCGGTCGTCACAGTAAAAGTGTCTTCCCGCAAAAGCTTTTCTAAATGCAGCTGTTGTTTATCGGATAATTCATAAGCGGCATACTGTTGTTTCAGTACGTCCACCAATAAAGCACGGTTATTTTTAAAGCTTTTCCTGGCAGCAATAGCTGCCTCGATGCCTTCATCGGTAGGTAAATGTTCAATAAACGGCTTTATCAAATCGCTCTTTTCGGCATAAGCCGTCGCAAGTTTGGAGAACGATTGTGTATCTTTTATATCTAAAGTGGAACAGGTAGCATCTAACATAAAACGCAAATTAATTAATTACCGATAATTAATACTTATCACTTTAGCAGATTGTTAAGGTTTAACAGTTCCTATTATTTTCAATTGGGGTAAAATACTATAAGCCTATGATGGCCATTCAGGTTTTGCACTTAAACTGATAGTGAATGAATCCGCTTCCTTTATTTGCTATCAACCGGGCGGTAGAGTCAGATGTCATTGTATTCAGCTTTTGTTCTTATTTTAAACATCTGGTATTCTATTGATTGTCTGTACCGGACCGGAAACAATAAAATGCAAGCCGAGTGCGTTGTATACAACTTTAGGCCGACAATCATCATAGAATCAAGTTCAAAAAACAAATGAAAAATTTAATTCTCACCTTCCTTTTTCTATTTTTTTCAACAAATGTTTTTTCCAAAAAAAATGAAAAAGACATTAAGCTTATTAAGAATCAAATTGATTCCCTAATGACAATATCCTATGAAAGAGGTTTATTCAATGGCAATATTCTTGTCGCTAAAAATAATAAAATCATCTATCAAAAATCATTTGGTTTTACTGATGAAACGAAGCAAACTGTTTTAAATGATAAATCTATATTTAACATTGGCTCTATTGCAAAGGAGTTTAATGCTGTTGCAATAATGATTTTGGTTGAACGTGGACTGCTAAATCTTGATGACAAAATATCTAAATTTAATTTAGAATTACCTAAGTGGTCAGAAAAAGTTACGGTAAGACATCTTATTAATTATGCCAGTGGCATTCCTCCAATCGAACGATTGAAACCCGAAAATGATGTGGAGACGTGGAATATTTTGAGGAGTAATGATAGTCTACTCTTTGAACCCGGAACTAGTTACAGGTATGATAATGGTAATGTCTTTTTGCAATGAAGAATAATTGAAAAGGTTACCGGAATATCATTTGAGGATTTTGTTATTAAAAATATAGTCAAACCTTTGAAAATGACAAATTCGGTATTTGAACCTAAACCTGGTTATAAAAATCGAACATCTTGTTATGATATAGAAAATGTCCGATGCCCGGAATTGAAATTTATTAGCGGATGGCTTTGGGTAGATATCAATGATCTATATAAATGGATTGATGGGCTTAATTCTAATCGATTAATATCCAAAGCATCCTTGCAAACTTTGTTGAATAACCCTTATGCAATTGACGAAGGTGGATCACTTGGCAGGTACTTTGAAAAAGAAAATCTACAAAGACACAATGGCGTTTCTTACAAATTTGAATCTATCTTTTTAAACGATTTTACAAATAATATTACAATAATTCTACTGTCCAATAATCTAAACAGAGTTTGGGATTTAGGTCATATTATTCACAATGTAATGTTAGGAAAAGAGTACGAAATTCCTAAAAAATCTATTTACCAAGCGATAAGAAAAGAATTTCTCAACGATGTAAATAAAGGTGTACAGACTTATTATTTACTCAAAGAGAACTCTAAAAATGAATATAGTTTTGAGAACCCGGGAGAACTTAATAAGTTAGGATATGAATTATTAAGACTCGGAAAAATTAATGAATCCATCACTGTATTTAAATTGGCGACAAATGAGTTTCCTAAAGATGCAAATCTTTTCGATAGTTTAGGAGAGGCTTATTTGAATGGTAAGCAATACGATTCGGCCTTAGAGAGTTATAAAAAAGCTATCAGTCTTGGTGGCACCAATGGTAATGCTGAAAAAATGATAGAAAAAATCGAGAAAATAACGGGTAAATAGTCATTTATTATTCTCTTGAATGACACCTGAATTTGACAGCTGATTACTGTTCCACAGGAATTTAAATGATTTGAAGGATCGATAAATTTAATACTAAATGCAGAACGTCTTGGTTTTCATTCATCCATTGACAGCACACAAGACAATTTACAATATGACAACCCTCAAAAAAGCCAAATGAGCAAATGAAAGAATTTTGCTACAGGCAGAAAGTGCGACTGGTAACAAGATTTTTCTGTAAGGGATTATTTATAAACTTGAAGCTTTATGTTCCTATTGAACCATTTATAATTTAAATGATGTATTTCCGGTCATGCCGCATAGTAGTACCAGTGTACAAGTGAGTGACACAACGATGTTTAATAGCAGCACAAAAGCTGGTTCAATAAAAAGAAAAACTTTATTATTCCAAGGTTTTCATGTAAGCGCGGAAGAATAATGCTCCCAAGTTTTTATGTGGAAAGACATATTCCTGGTAATCTTCTTTTCTGCCATTACCTAATCTGGCGAGAACATCTTTCATCATATTGGGCCAGTTAATATCTTTACCGGATTTTAACTGCTCTTCCATATACTTGAACAACGCCACATTGATGGAGCCAAAACCTGTTTGCTTACTGCTAATGATATATGCGTCTGGCGTGATATGCAAAATACTATTCAGGTTCTGGTAAGCACCACAACTACCCAATATGACCACCTTACTGCTTGGAGGCAATTTATCAATGGTGTATTTAAGAAAATAACTGTGGCCTCTATGTACGGTAATGGTCGGTTCATAACCATTTTTAGACATATAATCAATCAAAGTTCTTTGCGCTTTCTCATCCAGGTCTTCATTTTCATCAAGCGCCCTGTTTGCAAACAGTATAAATGGAATTTTGGTATTCTTACTGGTATATTGTACCCATTCCGGTGTCGATTTCATTTCCCACTGGTTCTTATCGCCATAGAGTACAAGTAAATCGCGGAATGTCTTTTTACCGTCATCATCACCGTAAAAAAACATTTGCATGATCACCCTGCCCTTATCGTCTCTCAAAAAATTATTTGAAACGTCAAAAAGAGGGAGCATACCTAATGATTTGGATAGGTCCACTTCTTTACCGTCATTACTTTCCATTATCAGCTTTTCTATTTTGTAAATAGTTTCAGCCTTAGTATTCGCCGTATTTTTAACCTGGTTATAGTTTTTAACCACCTGGTTGTACATAATACTTCTTAACGTATCATTCTTTATTCCGCCATAAGCATTTGCCACATCTACAGCATCTTCAATATCTTCTTCATCTGAGCCGTTATCCAGGTTGTTTACAAAACTTACCAATAAATCATTCACATGGTTTTTACTCATTTTACTTAAAAAATGATCCAGTGTATTATAGTTGGAGGCCATGGTCACAAACTTCTTATACTTATCATAGTGTACCATTGTGAGCAAACTATCCGAAACCGGTTTCGCCAACTTATTGAACATAAAATAGTATACATATTTGTAGCTACTGGTATAAATGCTTTCTTCATTGAGCACTATCAGGTAATAAAGCTCTTCCACGTTCAACTTCTGAATACTTCTGAATCTTATAGCATCGGGGCTGTTATGCAGGCCATTGATCACGGTAACATATAAATCGTTGCTCTTTTGCTTCAACATTGCCTGTAAAGATTTCTGAGCAATCGGTGTATCGCCGGCAATCATGCGCCTGGCGTTTTCCAACTGGGTCTTCACCAGTAAAGCATAATACTTTGTGGAATCTTTAAGCGCTTCCGAAATATCCGATTGTTTGAGCTTACCGGCAGCCAACGGGTCCAGAAACGGCATATACATTTGCCCGCTTGCCTGGTGCGATAACCGGTACAACAGCTGAATGTATTTATCTTTATCGGCCAGCTGGCTAATTTTTGCACCTAATGCCGTTCCCCTGGCCTGTGCATAGTTTAAAAAGTCTTCCGGGTACTTTTTTGCAGCAATCAGTAGTAAACTATCGGTAAACCTGAAATCTGTATTCCGGCTCAATTCCGGTAATATTTTCCTGGGTTGCTCGCTCAGGTATTTAAGCAAAACCACTTCTTTGGCATTGCTGATATATGGATTGCTTAAAAATGCCACATTATTCACCAACAACTTTGCCACCCCATACTTGTTAGCACTCGCTAAAGGTTCTAAAGACTTGCCGCTCCTGTTTAATATTAAAGCATTTTCAAAATTAGATACGATCAGAGGTAACTGGTTCCAATTAGATAGCCCGGCTTTTATATCCGTTTCGTACTGTACCAACATCATTTCCAACCCTCTGATGATGGCTACCTTATCATTGGAGCTTAAAGTAGAATCGAGTTCAGTGCTTCTCTGAATCTCATCTATTTTGTTTTTAAGAATATAAGATATTTGCAGGTTCACCTCCATATCATTGTCCACTTTCAATAACCCTTCACCTGCATTGCCATATTTTGTAAACAATTGTTTTTGTACATCATCCAGTTTCTTATGAAATAAAGCACGAGACATATCTGGTGTAAACTGGTTATCCTGTGCATTTGTGCTGAAAACAACTGTTATTAAAAATGAGAATATTAAGTATATTTTTTTCATCTATCTTTCCAATATTACTAATACAAAAATACCTAAACAACTGTATTAAACTTGTTAATATACCAATCTGCAATAATTAGTTATTCAAATACATTTTTAATGCCAGTTTTTCTGCAGGCACTATTGTTTCTATAAATTAAAATGTGTGTAAATTTATAGAATATTGATTATAAGCCCGGAATCAAAGTTAACAATATGGTAATGACCGTTTTTAATTACATAACCATTATTTAAATTTAATTTTGCAAAAAAAACGAGATGAATTCTAAAGCAAAGGTATTAATTGCAGATGACGAGCAAGACATTTTGGAAATCATAAGTTTTTCATTGTTTAAAGAAGGCTATGAGGTTTACACAGCCAACGATGGACAACAAGCGCTTGAAAAAGCAAAAGAAATTTCTCCTGACCTAATCATTCTGGACGTAATGATGCCGGTTAAAAGCGGAACAGAGGTTTGCTCAATCCTAAAATCAAATCCTCAGTTTAAAGAAACACTTATCATTATGCTAACAGCCCTAAGCGATGATGCATCACATATAAAGGGATTAGATGCAGGTGCGGACGATTACATTTCAAAACCCATCAGTCCAAAAGTATTGGTGAGTAAAGTAAATGCATTATTCCGCCGGGTAACAAAAGATGAAGGATTAGATAAAATCCTAAAAATCAGCAATCTTACAATAGATCCTATTAAATATGTAACATCGGTAGAAAACCGTGATGTTATACTTGCAAAAAAAGAATTTGAATTACTTTATTTACTGGCATCAAAACCGGGAAAAGTCTTCTTACGCAACGAGATTCTTGGAGCAATCTGGGGCAATGATGTCATAGTCGGTGACAGAACCATTGATGTTCACATCCGTAAAATCCGTCAAAAACTAGATTTAGATTGTCTTACTACTGTAAAAGGAGTTGGTTACAAGTTCGAATATTAAGATTCAGATCCATATCACACATAATATTAAAGGCAGTGCATTATTCCACTGCCTTTTTCTATACCGTTAAACAATCATTTATTCCCCCCGAGTAACCGATTTTCTGTTACAGGATTATTTTTTATCTATACCTGATAGCGAAGGTATGCTTATAAATATACATAAATGAAACAGGTTAGCATAATAGTGCTAACCTGTTTCATTTATGTATATTAAAAGGATTAATACTTGGCCTTTCCGCTTGGTTGGCCAACATTTAGAATATCCCTGTCGAACAAATATAAACCACTCTTATCGTCACCAATCATTTCAAGTTTATCGTTTAGTTTTCTTGCCAGTTGTTCTTCTTCTATTTGTTCAGCTACATACCATTGTAAAAAATTGTGTGTCGCATAATCTTTTTCTTCCAGTGCAGTATGTACCAAATCATTAATACTTGCACTTACTTCCATTTCATGTTGTAACAATGCATTAAATGCATGTTTTAATGATGGATAAGTTAATACCGGTTGTGCCAGTGCCGGAATTACAGCAAAACCTCCACGCTCATTAATATATCCGACCAATTTCAGCATATGCATTCTTTCTTCATCGCTATGGCGATAAAAGAAAGCAGTAACACCATCCAAACCAGGTTGAATCTCCGCCCAACTTGCCATGGCCAGATAGGCTTGAGAAGATTGTGCTTCCAATGTTAACTGAGCATTTAGCCCTTGCTTCATTCTTTCTGATAACATATAAATAGTTTTAAGTTTTAATAATTATCTCTTCTATTTCAATTGTAAATAAATATACTATTTTAGTCAATAACAAAAAAAACTTCCTATTTTAGGAATTTATATAATTTTAAACACCTGATATACGGTTAAGAACAAAATACTTAGTTACTTTGCACCTGCTTTTAAACTTAAATGGAATTAAGGAATCTATCAAACTAAACATCACAAAATGAAAAAAATATTATTTAGCTTATGCTTACTTTTTGGTTTTGGAATTACTTCAGCTATTGCGCAACCCCCGGTAGGTGATGCGAACGTAGGCGACACTTATGGCGCTGTAATTGAGCCTCAAGGAGCAGTAGATATCACCAAATTAAATGAACTGGTAAAAGGTACTGATTCAGTTGATGTAAAAATAAAAGCCGAAATACTTGAAGTATGTCCTAAAAAAGGCTGTTGGGTATCATTGAGAATGCCAAATGGTGAGCCGGTTTTCGTAAGAATGAAAAATTACGCATTCTTCCTTCCTTTAAACGCCGTTGGTAAAGAAGTGGTTTTAGAAGGCAAAGCATACAAAAAAGTAACATCAGTAAAAGAATTACAACATTACGCAGAAGATAAAAAAATGAGTAAAGAAGATATTGCCAAAATTACAAAGCCTAAAGAAGAATTTCGTTTTCTGGCAAATGGCATTGTAGTAGTAGAATAACTCCCATACTCGTGTATTAAAAAAGGCAGGCAATAACAGCTTGCCTTTTTTAATACACGTTATCTTTACATCCTTATTGTAACAGCATATGAATATAGGATTTGATGCCAAACGAGCATTTCATAACAAAACAGGATTGGGTAATTACAGCAGAGCCTTAATTACAGCTTTAGATGAATTTTATACTACCAATAACTATATTCTTTACTCCAAAAAAACAACGAACCAGGCATACAACAAATGGTATCAACAATTAAATCATGCCCGTTTAGTAAGTCCTGCATCCAAAAAATTAAGTTCACTTTGGAGAACCTTTAGTATCCCCCGCTTATTAGCAGCCCACAATTGTGATATTTACCATGGTTTAAGCGCAGAATTACCATTTGGCAAAAAACCTGCTAACACAAAGTATATCGTCACCATACATGACCTTATTTTTTTAAGATTACCGCACTTATTCCCCTTCATAGACCGAAAAATATACTACCAGAAAAATATTTCCGCTTGTAAAAAAGCAGATAGGATTATAGCTATCAGTGAACAAACAAAAGCAGACCTGATCAATTTTCTGAAAGTCCCGGCAGAAAAAATTGATGTCGTTTACCAAACCTGTGATACCATATTTGAGCAAAAATGGCATGAACAGGATAAACAGGCATTAAAAATAAAATACGATCTACCTGATACTTATATTCTCAATGTAGGTACCCTGGAGGAACGCAAAAATGCCCTTATCATACTTAAAGCACTTACGCAACTACCCGAAAAGATACAAGCCGTTTTCATAGGGAAACAAACAGCCTATCAGGCCACATTAAACGAATATATAGAAAAACATCATTTACAGCAGCGCGTAAAATTCCTTTCAAACATTCCCTTCGCGGAACTACCCGGGTTATACCAGTTAGCAAGTGTTTTCGTATATCCCTCCACCTTCGAAGGCTTTGGCATACCGGTACTGGAAGCATTAAAATGCGGCACACCAACCATAGCAGCCACAGGAAGTTGTCTCGAAGAAGCCGGCGGTGAAGGTGCTATTTACTTTCATCCAAATAACAGCGAAGCTTTAAAAGATGCCATTGAAAAAATCCTTCATGATCCTGCATTCACCGCACAAATCATTCACAAAGGTTATGAGCACGCAGCATTATTCAGTAACCAGGCTTTTGCAGACAAAACCATAGAAGTTTACCAACGCGTCATTAAAAAAGACTGAAATATCAATTTCAACCCACATTCATAAAAAATAAACTTAAAAGTAAACTAACTGCGTTCTGAATCTTATTTTTGCGCCAAACAAATCAAAAAATGAGCAGCAATAAAGAGTTAATTCAGCAAGCTTGGGAAAATCGTGTGTTAATTAAAGAAAATGAATACATTTTCGCTATTGAGCAAGTTATTGAAGATGTTGATAAAGGACGTTTACGTATAGCAGAGCCAACCGAAAATGGCTGGCAGGTGAATGAGTGGGTTAAACAAGCCATTTTAATGTATTTCGGCATCCGCAATATGCAAACCTTCGAAGTAGGACCATTAGAGTTTCACGATAAAATGCCATTAAAAACCAATTATGCGGAGTTAGGAGTACGCGTTGTACCACATGCTGTAGCACGTTATGGCGCTTATTTAGCTAAAAATGTAGTAATGATGCCTTCATACGTAAATATCGGGGCCTTTGTGGACGAAGGTACAATGGTAGATACCTGGGCAACCGTAGGTAGCTGCGCGCAAATTGGTAAAAACGTACACTTAAGCGGTGGTGTTGGTATCGGTGGTGTATTAGAGCCATTACAAGCCAGCCCGGTTATTATAGAAGACGGCGCATTTATTGGCAGTCGTTGTATTGTAGTAGAAGGTGTGATTGTGGAAAAAGAAGCTGTTTTAGGAGCCAATGTTGTATTGACAAAATCAACCAAAATCATTGATGTAAGCGGCACTGAGCCGGTTGAGTACAAAGGTCGCATTCCGGCACGCAGCGTTGTCATTCCAGGTTCTTACAACAAACAATTTCCTGCAGGTGAGTACGGTGTAAGCTGTGCATTAATCATTGGTCAGCGTAAAGCAAGTACCGATTTAAAAACCAGCTTAAACGATGCTTTAAGAGATTTCAACGTTTCTATTTAATCCTACATAAAGGCTCAAAATATAAAAAAACAATCCGGGATCGGGTTGTTTTTTTCATTTGGGGCTGTCAGCAGCAATCCTTCTTCTCATCATTTGTTCCTGCTGCTTTGGGGTTCGCTGCGCTCCGTACTCCTGCCGTCGTACCAGGCTCGTGCCTCGCCTGCCCACACATCAGGCAGCCCTTATACAGTAGTAATCCTTATCATCCCCCTTGCTATATTATTGATTGAACAGTTTTCCGCAGATATCGCAGAAAAAAAATACATCCGCTGATCAACGCTGATCTTTTTAGGGTTCATCTGCGGATCATCTGCGCAGAACATCTGCGAACATCTGCGGGATTATCTCATGATTATTGTCTTGCTCGTTGCCATCTATGTTTTGGGATAAATTAATGCTGATGAGCAGCAAGCATATTCATCTACCAACACCCTTGCTATATAAATTGCATAACTTTCCGCAGATATCGCAGAAAAAAATACAACCGCTGATCAACGCTGATCTTTTAGAATCCATCTGCGATCATCTGCGCAGAACATCCGCGTCAATCTGCGGGATTATCTCATATTTCAGTTCACCTACGCACACAAAAAAGCCCCAACTTCTCAGCTGAGGCTCTCTCAATAATTACGGCAACTACCTACTCTCCCACATTGCTTTGCAGTACCATCGGCCATAAGGGGCTTAACTTCTCTGTTCGGAATGGTTAGAGGTGGACACCCTTGGAATAATCACCATAAATTCTTTAAGATAACTTTCATCAGCAACAGAGCTAACTACTCATTCTCCCGTAATAAGATCATATCGAAAATATATAGAACTTGTTTTTCATTTTCACTACTCACAAGTACCTAAAATAATAAATAATATTAAAGCTTACGGGCTATTAGTACTACTCGACTTTGCTGTTACCAGCTTTACATCTATAGCCTAT
>JAQGEF010000037.1 GCA_027854065.1 Polluticaenibacter yanchengensis
TTGCTGGGATATGTGCTTATACTTTTTTAGAGCGATTACCTACTATTTTTAAATAACAGGACCCAAAACTCACGTTATACTAAACTAAAAAGATATTGTAGTGCTTTCTTCATGACACTCAGAATAAACGACGTTTAAGAACTATTCAAATCATTGTCATTTCGACGAGGCCAAATAAACCAATCTTAAAACTAAACAGCCCGAGGAGAAATCCCCATACCTTCAATGAAATAACATAAATAAAATCCAATCAAAAAGTTTCTTATCCTTCACTAAAAAGATATTGAAGTACTTTCTTCATGACAGTCAGAATAAACGACGTTTAAGAACTATTCAAACCATTGTCATTTCGACGAGGCCAATTGAACCTACATTAAAATTGAACAGCCCGAGGAGAAATCCCAATACATTCAATGAAATAACGTAAGTAAAACCAAGACAAAAAGTTTCTTACCCTTCACTAAAAAGATATTGAAGTACTTTCTTCATGACACTCAGAATAAACGACGTTTAAGAACTATTCTAACCATTGTCATTTCGACGAGGCCAATTGAACCTACATTAAAATTGAACAGCCCGAGGAGAAATCCCCATACATTCAATAAAATAACAGGCAACCAATTTTATCCTTCAATAAAAAAGTCCCAAACTGCATTGATCCGCCCCCTCCCGGGAGGAACCGGTGCGTTAAACACGATAAATCACTCATTTCGACAAAAGCAATAGCACCCCATAAAAAAACGGCCTTTAAAAGCACTTGCTTCTAAAGGCCGTTCATATTTTACAAGGATAAATCCTAAGGTAATATTTCTATTTTACCCGCACCATTGTAAGAGTTCATACCACCATTATACATGGCTTGAGAACTAACAGGTCCCATACGGTACACACCCGGGCTAACAGCACGAACCGCATAATAATAAATACGTTTACTGTAAATATCATCGTAAAAATTCACACGGTCATCGCGCATGTCCAACTGTTGCGGCGTGCTCGCATCTTTTATCCAGTCCATACCAGGAATCTCACGAATACGGGAATTTTCTATTTCAAAACCAGCCGGTAGTATATCAGTCGTAACCACGTTATCGATCGCATCACTGTATGATTTTTCCACGGTTACACGTACAACAATCAGGTCATTTTGTTTAAAGGTCGTTCCGCTAATTGGTGCACCATTCCTGTTAAAGAACTGACGGCGTACTTTCAGGTAATTATCTGCTTCCACATAATCACCGCTTAAGCTAACACCCTGTACCTGCCACCAGTAATAAACAGCACCACTACCGGAAGTATTGATCTGCACACTACCGTTTCCTAATTGTTGTTTACTCAATGATACAGATGCCCCATTCATTGTAGCAACGGATTTACCGTTCACCAGGATATCTGCTTTCGCATTACTCTGATTCGCATTACGGGCAATTTTACCAACGCCCAATAATCCGAATGCCGCCTCCTGTGTAGAGAAATAAGTACGCGCTTTTAAACGGTCTATCACATATTTGCTCAGGCTCGCTATTTGATTATTCGTAGGCTCCACATCTACCAGCGCATTTAATGCAACACCGGCGTCACGGATATCACTATAAAAACTACCACCTGTTTGTGCTACAGACACTTCACTGCCAAATGAACCCGGCAACATTTCTTTAAACTTCGCTTTATCGCCCACCAAAGCATAAGCAGCAGCCAGTAAATATTTACTGTCCATGGCCAGTACCTGCTGATTCGATTTATAGTAGTTCATCGCAGAAATGTTCGGTTTATTAGCCAATGCCAGTACATACAATGAATAAGCAATTTCTTTTGGCGCTATCTTCTTGTTCAGACTACCATTGTAATAATAGTCAACTAGGTTCTTATTGCGCAAACTGTTCGTTAAATAGTTCAACATCGGGTCTAACAGGTTCCTGTCAACATTATAGCCCGCCTTCTGTGCTTCCACAAGGAAATGTGCCGCATAAGCAGTCATCCAGCGATTTTCCGTGCCCTGCCCATCCCACATAGTAACAGCACCATTATATAGCTGGCGCATCTTAATCTTATTGATCGCTACATTGATATTATCCAAAGCACTGGCCACCTTATTTTTACCCGTTTTCAATTGCTCTGCGATATCCGCATAATACAACTGCGGGAATGCCGCCGAAATCGTCTGTTCAGTACAACCATGCGGATAGTTTACCAGGTATTCCAGTTGTTTATTCAACTGGATCACCGGAGATTTACTCACTACCAGTTGGTAGTTTAAACTTTGTGGTAAAAAGTCCGCTGTATTTATCTGGAGACCTTTATTGGTGCCGCCGGAAATAATACCGCTCTCAGAACGCGATTGCAATGTTGATGGCGGACGTATTGTAATATCAGTTGTCGAAGTAAAGGTTTCACCCAAACCTTTTACATCTACTTTTACTTTAGCAGTATTCACTGTTTGCTCAGCATACAATTTAAAGTTTACAACGTTCTCCGCATTCGCAGCTACCGTTGCAGACTGGCTCGCAGCACTCATCAATTTCAACGGACCGCTCAACGAAATGGTTGCAGTAATATTAGCTGTATTATTAGTCGTATTGGTCACTGTAACCGGTACAAACACAGTATCGGACGGGCTTAAGAAACGAGGCAATGCCGCACTTAACACAAGAGGGTCAGCAACAGTAATCGCTTTATCACTGCCACCTAATTTATTGTCCTTATAAGCAACTGCCATTAATTTAATTTGTCCGCTAAACTGTGGTATATCTATTTCAAACTCTGCATTACCACTACCATTCGCCTTTTGCGTACCACTCCAGAAACTCAGTATTTTCACACGTTTATTTTCCAGCGGATTCGCAGCAAACTTCGCATCAAAAGCACCATCACCACCCGTACTGCTCATCCGACCGGCTATTTCAGGCATCAGCAAAGGATACATATCAAATGAACGTACTCCTAAAGCCCTCGGAGAATAAAAATACTTAAACGGGTTAGGCGTTTGGAAATCACTTACTGCCAATACACCATTATCCACCGCCGCTAAAGTGATCATGGCGCCCGATTCCGCATTCACCACCACTTTTTGTTTCGTATTAGAACGGCTTTTATCATTAGCAGCAATAGTTACTTTCATCTGCTTATTCAGGTCCTCAACAATTACTTTACGGTAACCATGCGCAGCAGTCAATGGGATCTCACTTACATCATGCGGTTTAAACAATGTTGCAGTAATAAACATATTAGGTACATCATTATCGCTTAATTTAAATTCCAGCGTTGCCGTCCTGTTCACCACATCCACATACTCATATTTTACAATCTTGTTCGTCTCTGTTGTTACCAGCATTTTACCGTTAAAAGGCGCTTTAAACAAAGCCTTAACCGTTTCCCCGTTATTGTATTTTTCCTTATCAATACTGATATCAATATTACCATCTGTATTTACACCAAAATCATTATTACTGATACCATAACTGCCATAACTGTAGAAATGCTGGCTGATATAGGATTTCGCATCCGGCATAGAGACACGGATCTCATACTCACCCGATGTTTTAGGAACAAATGAGAAGAAAGTATTCTCACCGGAAACAGTAACAGATTTGTTTTCCAATAGTTTTTCATCCTTTTGAGAATGATAACGGAAATAGCTGCCGCTCTTACTCAATATCGTCCGGTATTCAGTTTTTATGATCTGGACATTTACTTTAGCAGTCGTCAACTCTTCATTTAAATTCAATGCCACTAACGGAAATTTCGCTTCAGAGTTTAACGGTAAATAATAATACTCCGTATTAGCAAGGCCGATAAACGCCTTTTGGGTAGGAATATCAGCTTTAGCCATCCTCGAAACCGGGCGGCCACTTTCATCAAAAACAGTAGTAAAAAACTTCGCTTGCAATAAACCGCTGTTCCGGTACATATCCGGCACATTAAACGACTCACTGGCCAAACCATTTTCATTCAGCTTACCCTCCTTAAATATTTTATCAAAATAAGAATACTGGTTAGACAGCCTGAAATTATAGTTATAATACTTTGCAGGCATAAATGTTTTTTCATCCACCTGTATTTCCACTTCATATTTCCTGTTAGCCGCCGGCGGACCGAAATAGTTAACAGCCTTAATAGATAAATTAGTCGTATAACCAGGTTCTACAACCGTCTTATCCAGTTTAGGTTCCACTTTAATTCTATCCGGCATAAACTCCTCTACGTGGAAAGATTTCGCCGTTAACAGCACGTCATTGCCATTCAGCATTTCTATATTGTACGTACCCGTAATCGCACTCGCGTTTATAGAAACATTCGCATCTACACCACCCTGTTCATTCAATGTTTTTCTAATAGTAGTCAGTTCCTTACCATTCGGCATTACTATGCGGAATTTCACCGGTAAAGCACCCGGATTTTTGTAGCTGTAATCCCTTACGATCGCCGCAAAATTCACACGCTCACCCGGGCGGTACATGTCACGCTCCATGTAAAGGAAGGCATCAAAATTCGTCTTATTCAGTTTCTTACCCCCTATATCAAAACGGGAAGTATTCACTGCCGTATTATAAAAAGGCAGGTAGTTAAAATCATCTTTGGTTTTAGCAATGATCATAGCCGGTTTAAAGCCCTCATATTCCTTACGCGTATAAGTAATCTCTGCAACACCACTGCTGTTGGTCGATCCCGTACCCAGTAACTGGTTATTAGCACCATAAACCGATACCCCAACATCACCTATCGGAGAAGTCGTTTTAATATTATTCGCAAATACATATACCTTATCATCCGCTTCTTTAGCTATTAATCCAATATCACTCAACGATATAAAGCGGGAATCATTCACCCAGTAATCCTGTGTGGAACTTATCTTAATATGATAGATCCCCTTAAAATCCTGCAGGTTGTCCGCAATGTTGAAATTAAATAACCGCGCATTACCATGCTTCGGCAGGTCCTTTGTATTGATTTCCTTTTCATAGATCACATCACCCAAAGTAGCTTTGTTATCCCTGTAAGCATCCTCATAATAATACTCATCATCGTAGTTATTATCATTAGGATAGTAACCGTACTTATTCAAAGCCGTTAAGTTCGATTCATATATTTTAGAAACCGTTATCTTCACTTTTTCTATACCGGCAATATCTACCAATATATTCTTATGGCCCGAACTGGCCAGGTAAACACCCTTCGTATTATTAAAACTGATACTAGGGTCAATAACGCCAAATGCCAGGTTTGTAGAGTACTCTTCCCTCAGCACACCGCCCACTTTGCCACGCAAACCCTTCAACAGGTTTAAAGTATAGACGTTATCCGCATTAAAACCTTCGCTGCTAAGTATAAAACCATCATCCGTCAATTCCACGTTATAGGTCACCGCTGGAGATATAGAAATAAACGGCTGGATCTTATCCTGCAGAATTTGCTGGCTCGTTTTTACTTTTACAATACCCATTGTACCCGTATGCTCCGTTTCCACATCATTTATCGCCAATACATATGGCGATATAATGGTATTCTTCAGCGTCACATCTTTTTCCAGGCCAAGCGTACCGCCTTCAGGTTTCAAACCCTTTGCCAGGGATACTTCCACACTATAATTTTTATCCTGTACCTGTAAACCACTTACAATTAATGATACCCTGTCCGAAACATTCATCGTCTGCATTGTATAGTCGTATTTTTTCCCGTCTATACTTACATTCAAACTCCCTTTCAATGATTCAGGATTCACAGGATAATTAAATTCCAGGTCAATTTGCGGTACAGCCTGGTTACTGCTACCCGCCGATACCCACACAAAATTGTATTTATTCAGTTTCATCTGGGGAGTAAAGAACTCAATATCTTCATCTGATTTTACAGATTTATACTCCGATAGTTTTATAATAGCATTATTAAGAGAAGCCTTATACTGGGTAGAAGGCAACAATGGTTTCTCAGGCGAGAACACCAATTCATCACTGCTTTCCCACCGGAATTTGCCTGGAATTTTAGGAGAAAAACTCACATACTCTTCATCCAGCCATTTATTCATCATTGAATCAGGCACCAGTGTTCCGTTAAATTTAAAGTGTAAATTGCCAATCTGTGGTACTTCTTCCTTTGCATTTGTGTAACTCAGCGAGATCGCACTTCGGTTACAGGCTACCAACATTACAGTTAAGAAAAGGCTTGACCAAAATAAAAGTCTGAAATAAGGTCTCATATATTAATCGGGTTTATAATTCCAAAATAAATGTACACGTAATAAAAACATTTGCAAAAAATAGTTAGATGGTTTTCCGGAAAAATTCCATATTCAAATAAAATTCAGGAGGTGTCCCTTTGTGCGCTTATTAAATTCATAAGTTCCTTATTATCATATATCGTGCCTGACTTCCGGCACAAAGGGCCGGGCTATCCGCAGTACTCCTCGGCGGCAATACCTATTTACCAGCTCCGCCATTGCTTACCCCCTTATGCCGCCTGTGGGGTACTTTGCTACTATCCCTCACCCACTCCGCAAGCAAGCACGACTTTTAACTAAAACCCCATCCGCCGGTTGCATTATACTTAGGAACAAACAAGTACCGGGAAATATCTGTTAATTCCATGTACCATATAATCAATCACACCTTCATCATTCAATAAAATAACTTTCTTCAGGGATCAGGCCAGATGCTTTTGCCCTTAAAAAAGAAGTAGGAGATGCTACTATTATATACACAGTTTGGTCAGTTCCCGGAAGAAAAAAACATCTTTTCAGGCTATTCGTTTCTTTAAGCAAACTATTATTTATAAACTTTTCAAAAAAAGCATCATCAAGCCAATCCTGGTTTTCCCTAAGATCAATCGCATAATTCAATGCTTTATTTTCCCTTGTCGTAACACTGATATTTATAAAATCAGTATCCTGAGTAACAATTAATCCATCAATTTTTTCACGGGTATTGGTAAGTTTAATCACATCAAGAATTAATAATTTATAAGCTTCAGCATTTTCGAAGCCTTCAGCATCAAAGTGCAGATCGCTTAATGCCAGGAATGTATAGCTGGATAGATCACTTTTAATTCTCTTCAGGATTTTTTCTTTATCGGGATCAGTTTTTTCAATAAACCAGTCAAAATCATTCAACGCTTTTATATAAGCATCTGCCCCGTCAGAAAGCAACTTTTTATATTTCGTATTTATTGAGTCATTTGCTATATTCATAATAGTAGTTGCCGGCATAGATGCTTTCCCTTTTTTATTGTCACAGGCATACACCATTGTAACCACTAAAAAAGCCATCATCACTTTATTCATCCATGTCATAAATGTCATACCTTATAAGTCCCGGAACTGATTATAAAATACACCTGAAAGTCAGGCTCATCCGCCCTGCATTCGTTTCAGATTTAGGAATAGCATGTTGCCATTCTGCTTGTACGCCCTGCGTCATATACACCAGGCTACCGGATAACAACTTATAAACAAGAACATTTTCATGGTCCTTGATATTTCTGAACATCAATTCCCTGGTTGCTCCCAGCGAAATAATAGCAATACCGGTATCCGCTTCCAGGATGTCAGTTTGATCAGAATGATATCCCATTTTAGATTGACCATTTGTATAATAATTGATCAAACAATTATTAGGTTCAAAACCGATCACTGGTTTTAACTGTTCAATAATGTATACAAGTTCAGGTGTCAGTTCCCGGTATGGATAATTGAGCTGCGAATAATTATAAGCTTTACCAAAGCTGGCGGTTTTGCGGGCTTTCATTCTTTCATCCCATTCTATTGTCGCATGCAACTTCTCAAACAACGCCTCTGCGTTATCAATAAACCGATCAATATAAATAATATCATCCATAAACAATATTTGATCACAGGTTTCATCGCTCCCATTTTCACATTCGAATATCTTCAAAATAAACATCATTAAGATTATTTTCTTTACTAATTTTAAAATAAAAAATGAAAAGTGGTTTTTCAAATATCGATGAATATATAGCTTTAAGCACTGAGGAAATTCAATTAAAGCTCCGGGAGCTAAGAAAGCTCATACATAATGCAGCCCCCAATTTACTTACAGAAAAGATCAGTTACCAGATGCCGACATTCTGGTATCAAACCAACATCATTCACTTTGCGGTGTATAAAAATCATATTGGCATTTACCCCGGCAGTAAAGCCATTGAATTTTATAAAGAACAATTAAGTCATTACAAAACGTCAAAAGGCGCCATTCAAATACCCATCAATGAAAAAATCCAAAAAAAAATCATTCAGAATTTAGTAAAGTTCAATATCTCAGATCTAAAAGAAAAAATCAAAAAATGACTAAATATCTCATTGCTGCAATAATAATCCTGATAGTACATCATTCCTTTGCACAAGGCAATGTACTTAACCAGTTAAAAGGAAGCTGGATCAATAATAACACTGCTAAACAATTTGACCTGCTCGGCCCTACCCACATTAAAGGCGTTACTTATTCAAATAAAAATAACAACGTATTCATTACTGAATATTTTGAGATCAAAAAAGTGGGAAATATCTGGAAATACCAGTCAACCGTTATTGATAGTAACAAGACAATTATCATCAATATGGATGGAAAGGTTTCCGCTAATTCAATATCTTTTGAGCGGAATGGACCAACCGGTTATTATAAATATTCTTGTACAGTAGATAATGATTCATTAAAGATCTGCCAATCTGAAAGCAGGAAAAAAGGCAATATCATTACATATCACAAAGTGGCAGAACGAGCCAAAAAACTCAATAATAACGCCAATCCCAATTATGATGAAGCATTAGCAAAAAAACTGGGAAGTGATGACTATGGTATGAAATCCTACTTCTGGGTCATATTAAAGTCCGGCACATATACCGGTAATGATACCGCCCTAAGAAAAGAAAGCTTCAAACAGCATTTAGTCAACATAAACCGGTTGGTAGATGAAGGTAAAATGATTGTAGCCGGTCCGCTTGCCAAAAATGAGAATAACTATAGAGGGATATTTGTATTCCAGGATATCAAAAACAAAGAACAACTCATAGAAATGCTTAATTCAGACCTCGCCATAAAGAACAAGTTTTTAGATTATGAAATTTATACATGGTTCGGCAGTGCAGCCTTGCCCCTTTATTTACCCGAATCAGATAAAATATGGAAAATAAAACCATAATTTTTTAAATAAGTAATAAAACATATAATTTTAACTCAAAAACTAAACAATATGAGAATCATCAAAACATTGCTTATTGCCATTATTTCAATTATCGCACTAATTTTAATTGTAGCACTGTTTTTACCAAAAACATTTAGCGGTGAAGGCGTCGTTATCATTAATAAACCGGTTAATGAAGTTTTCAGTTATGTGAAACAAATTAAAAACCAGGAAAACTATGGTGTTTGGTTCAAAATGGACAATAACATCACCAAAGAATATTCCGGGGAAGATGGCACTGTCGGTTTCAAATATAGCTGGAAAAGTAAAAAAGTAGGCGACGGCGAACAGGTCATTACAAAAATAGAAGAAAACAAAAGAATAGAAATGGACCTGTTTTTCAACGGTGAAAAAGAACCGGCGAAATCTTATATCTCTACAGAACCCGTTGATAGCACACAAACCAAAGTAACATGGGCAGTGTCGGGTTCAATTCCCTATCCGTTTAATATCATGTGTCTGTTCTACGATATGAACAAAGATTTTAAAGAAGGCGTTCAAAACTTAAAAACAGTATTGGAAAAGCAATAATTGAATATGCTCTTTCATGCCATAAAAATGCCCCCGAATGGGGGCATTTTTATGGCATGAAAGAAACAATACTTTTAAATACCTGGCATCAGTATCAATTATCTTATTGCTATAAATTTCCGTTCTTTATAAATCCATGCATCCTCGTCAGAAAATCCAGTATCTCAGTCATCGATTTTATATTCTCCACTACTAATATGCCATTTTTTCCCACTTGTTTCAGCCTCGCTTTATTAGTATGCTTTTGAATATATTCCAGCAATTTATTAAAAGTCTCACTTTGAAAATAAGGGGAATCAGGATTCCCGACAAAAAAACAACGGAGCGTATCATCTTTCAGGTGCATTTTCTCAAAGCCGATCGTTACCGCCAGTTTACGGGATTTTACCGTACGGAACAAATCCTCCACCTGTACAGGAACCGGCCCGAACCGGTCAACCAATTCATCCCTGAAATGATCAAGGTCCTCATTCGACTCACTATGATCCAGGCGCGTATATAATGCCAGTCGTTCAGCAATATTTTCCACGTAACTATCAGGAATTAATATCTCCAGGTCAGTATCTATCGTACAATCTTTTACAAAATCGTCCTGCTCTTGTATTTCATCTTTAAAAAGCTCTTTAAACTGCTTGCGTTTAAGGTCACGAATCGCTTCATCCAATATTTTATGGTACATTTCAAACCCTATTTCCGCAATAAAACCACTCTGTTCCCCGCCCAGCATATTGCCGGCACCACGTATATCCAGGTCACGCATAGCAATCTGGAAACCACTACCCAAATCGCTGAACTGCTCCAGAGTTTGCAAACGTTTTTTACTATCGGTAGGCAAAGTACTCATGGGTGGCGCCAGTAAATAGCAGAAAGCTTTTTTATTACCACGACCAACACGTCCGCGCAACTGATGCAGATCGCTCAATCCAAAATGGTGCGCATTATTCACAATAATAGTATTCACGTTAGGAATATCCACACCGCTTTCTACAATATTGGTACATACCAGCACATCATATTTATGCTCCATAAAATCCATGATCGTATCTTCAAGATCATCTCCGCTCATCTGTCCATGAGCAAAAGCCACACTCAAATCCGGGCATAGGCCCCGTATCAGGGACGCCATTTCAGCCAGCCCGTTCACACGGTTATGAATAAAAAATACCTGCCCGCCACGCTCCGTTTCAAAATAAATACTATCCCGTATCTGGTCTTCATTAAAAACCGCAACTTCCGTATGCACAGGTTGCCTGTTAGGCGGCGGCGTATTAATGATACTCAGGTCACGGGCGCCCATCAAGCTAAACTGTAAAGTCCGCGGAATAGGCGTAGCCGTAAGCGTTAAACTATCTACAGTTGTACGCAATGCTTTCAGCTTTTCTTTAGCCGCTACACCAAACTTCTGTTCTTCATCAATAATCATGATGCCGAGATCTTTAAACTTGATGTCTTTACCCAATAAAGCATGAGTACCGATAATAATATCAATTTTCCCCTCTTTAAGCTTTGCAAGCGTTTCCTTTTTCTCTTTGCTGCTTTTAAAGCGGTTAATGAAATCTACATTAACAGGAAATTCCTTTAATCGCTTCTGGAAAGTTTTATAATGTTGATATGCCAGGATCGTAGTAGGCACTAAAATAGCCGCCTGTTTACTGTCACATACCGTTTTAAATGCCGCGCGCATCGCTACCTCCGTCTTACCAAAACCCACATCACCACATACCAGGCGGTCCATAGGGCTGTCTTTTTCCATATCCCGCTTTACATCAGCGCTCGCTTTTGCCTGGTCAGGCGTATCCTCATATATAAAACTTGCTTCCAGTTCTGTTTGCAAATAATTATCCGGCGAGTGGGCAAAGCCCTTCTGAGCTTTCCGCTGGGCATACAAGGTAATCAGATCCTCAGCAATATCCTTGATCTGTTTCGCCGTTTTCTCTTTTAGCCGCTGCCATACATCACTGCCCAGTTTATTCATCTTAGGCACCGAACCTTCCTTACCCGTGTATTTACTTATTTTATGTAAACTGCTTAAGTTGACGTATAACAGATCATTATCCTTATAACGCAGGCGTACAGCCTCCTGCATCCTGCCGTTCACCTCTATTTTCTGCAAACCGCTAAACACACCAACACCATGATCAATATGTGTCACATAATCCCCGGGCTGCAGTTCACGAAGCGTTTTCATCGTAATCGCTTTGTTCTTACTAAAAGCCTGTTTTACCTTGTATTTATGGTATCGCTGAAAAATCTGGTGATCGGTATAGCAAACAGCTTGCAGGTCATCATCAATAAAACCCTTCTGAATAGAGAAAGGCACCCCTACAAATTCAATCTCTGCTTCCAGGTCCTTTAAAATGCTGTAAATACGCTCCAGTTGCTTAGCCTGATCTGCGTAAATGTAGATTTGATACCCCTTTTCCTGCCAGCCTTTCAGATCAGAAATCAGAAGACTGAAATTGCGGTTAAAAGATGGCTGAACTTTAGAATGAAAACTGATATTTGAATAATTGGGTTTATTACCCGCAAAGGATTTACCAAAAGCAATCTGGTGAAAATCCTGAACACGCGTTTCAAAATCATCAATATTTACAAAATCTTCTGCCACAGCATTCCTGGTCTCTACCCTCGTACCGTCTTCATCCTCTTCTTCTGCCGGTTTACTCCCTGCCTGAGAAATGTATTCATAAAATACTTCAAATTGCTCTTTCTCTAAATCCAGCTTTTCTTTTATAAAGTCCCAGTTATTGTACCACACAACCGTGTTTTGCGGTATAAATTCAAGTAAGGAGACTTTTTCTTCCGCATCAAACTGCGACTCTACATTTGGTATAATACTAACCTGTAATAGTTTGCGTTCACTTAACTGGGTTTCCGGGTCAAAAATGCGGATACTGTCCACTTCATTGCCAAACAACTCTATCCGGTAAGGCTTTTCATTGCCAAAAGAATAAATATCCAGGATACCGCCACGCATAGCGAATTGGCCGGGCTCATAAACAAAATCGGTTCGTGAAAAACCAAGCATTACCAATAAATCCAGCAAACTCGGAATATTTACTTCCTCTGCCTGCTTTATATGTATAATGTTTGATTCCAGCTTTTTACTGATTACCACCTTTTCATAAATAGCTTCAGGATAAGTCACAATCAATTTCTTATTCCCACCTGCCAGTATCTTTGTCAGTGCTTCTGTACGCAACATCACATGACTGCTGTTAAGCAGGCGGTAATTACGCTTAACCTTAAAGGAGGACGGAAAATAAAACAGGTCCATTGCACCGGTAATATTTTCCAATGTATTATGAAAATAGGCGGCTTCTTCCGCATCTTCCAATATGATCAGGTGATTAAGAGACGTTGTATTACTGATAGAAAAAATAGAGTTAACAACAAATGCCGGTAAACTTCCATGAAGGTTCTGGAGGGCAATTTGTTGAGGTTGGGGCATTATAAGCCTGTCCGCAAGCTGTAAAATGCGGTTATCATTGTTGTACTTTACCTTCAGTTCATCAATATTCATGAAGGCTGCAAAGTTACAACAACCATGAAATTTTTTACTTTTTTTTGATTTTTGTTTTGTTATGATTTGTCCGGAACATTTAAGCCAAAAAATTCAGGTCAAATAGATAAATTAAACCCTGTAGGGACTGCCTCCATCCCTTCACTTGTTTACTATTTACCTCCCACCACTTATATTCCTATCCCCTCCTTGGACGGACAGAGGTGGGTAAATCTTCCTTAAATGATACAATTATTTTACTTTCAGCATCACTTTACTTTAAATTTATTTAATAGATCAAGTCCCGTAGTGACGACATTATGGTAGAAATAATTAAAGCAAAAGTAACCAGAGCGCCGTAGGTGCGACACTATTTATATAAACCCCAATCTTCATTTGTTTACTCTTTGCGCCACACCACTTATACTCCTATCCCTCCTTTGGAGCAACAGAGGTGGGTAAATCCCGCTTAAATGATACAATTATTTTACTATCGGCATCGCTATACTTTAAAAATCAGCGCCAATCTGCGATTGTATTTTTCTGCGCCATCTGCGGAAAATATAACATCTGTATATTGAGCATTATTAATTCGATACGCATCACACCTAAAATTTACTCATAAACAAATAATAATAGCCAAAACACACGTTAACACAGCATTTATGTGAATATTCAAGAGACTAAAATACTAATTAAATTAGCAATTATTTCCAATCCGGAACAGACTATAAGCATAGCAATAATACCGATAACTGACAGACTCCCCGTTACTTCATTACAAAAAGACACACAACAAGATTTTCTAAACAAGTCGAAATGTTAAAAATACATGCTCCATTTAACATTTAAGGCAATATTTAAGGCATTGTTACAGCATAGATAAAGCGTAGTTAAAGCATAGATAAAGCATGGATAAAGCGTAAAACTATAGTAGAAGTTCAATACAGGCATGTATAACCTCCACAGCAGATATTTTATCAATAGGAAAAAGCCTGGTGATATCTAATCTACAACAAACATTTTTAAGGTAAAAATCTACTCCCTGCTCTAATAAGCGTGTTTAGCGAACAAAAAAATCACTAACTAACTTAGCAAACAATCACATAGAGACGTCAAAAATCAGCGCTAATCTGCGATTGTATTACTCTGCGTAATCAGCAGAAAATATTCAACTGATATATTCAGCGTTATTGACTCTATAGATTTAATATGCACTCAATAAGTCATTCAACAACAATCTCAGTATTTTATCCGCGTGAGGGATAGTAGCAAAGTACCCCACAGACGGCATGAAATGCCATGAATAGCGAAGCTAAGAAACCTGCAATGCCGCCTGTGGGTACTGCGGATAGCCCGGCCCTTTGCTGAATTTTAACTGGTTGGAATGTATGCTTCATATTCCATTCGCAACAGTTAGCAAAGGGACACGCCCTCATATTTTTTCATACAAAAGCCTTGCATTTGACTTTTATTGCGGCAAGAACAAAAGATTTGAATAAGGCAATAATACCTAACCGCCATATTTATTTTAATATAAACAATTAATAATCAGATTTTGATACAAAATTCCTATAGCTTAAAAATTTATTTCTAAAAAACTTCAATAATTCTGCTGACTTTTTACTGTGTTGATCGATGTAGAGAAAGGACTTCTATGATCTCTATTCTCTTATTAATTAAATCAAGCAGCTGTTATGAAGAAGATTTTGTACACCCTCATTTTTTTTCTACACTGTTACTATGCAGATGCCCAGAATAACACTTCCGAACAGGAACCAAATAATAGTTTTGCAACTGCCAATGCCACCGGCTCCAACCCAACTACTATCAGCGGGTCTGTAGGGGATGCCGACCTGGTGGATTACTTCAAACCAGATATCAGCACATCCCTGGGTTACTGGAAAGTAGGTAGTTACAGCCTCATTCTGAACGCTACCAACACTTCAAATTCTCCACAGTCTCTTACGGTTCGTTTTTTTAACAGCCGGCAGGAAGACGGAAAGTTTTTCGATTCAACCACTGTATTGATAGCACCCGGGGCATCTATATCCAATCAGTATTTTAGCGCTTGTGGAAGAGTACTCGATGATGTTTATATTGCATTGTCAGCTTCAGGCAGCTTTGATTATTCCTTTTCATTTTATATAGGAGATCCCTTCAATGATTCAGAACCGAATAACTCAGTAGCAACTGCTACAGTGCTTTCGGAACCCCTCTATGCTAACCGTGATTACGCCATCAATTTCCTCGGATTCGATCCTGTTGTTTATGATGTAGTGGATTATTTCAGGATTAACCTGTCCCAGGCAAATTATGACGATGCGGCGATACGTATTAAAGCAAAGAATTTAGGTTGTAACAATAACCAGTGGATACAATACGAATTCTATAAAAACGGCAGCAATACACCCTTTACCGGCGGATATGTTGGCAATAGTCAAAACGTAGACCAGTGGACTGAGGTCGTATCCGACGTTTCATTGGCAACAGCAGGTTTATCTGCAGGTGATTACCTGGTGATAAAGATAACCTCATCCACAGCATTCGGATATGAATTCAGTTCGGTTGACAACAGCGGGCCTGTAGATTATGATGACGCTGAAGACAACTGTTGTAATTACAACGCGATACCGCTCACCGATAATATATACAAGGGGGGCGGCATTGGTGCCTATGAAGCCTATTACGATGAAGAATATGACTACTGGTCTTATAATTTAATGGATGAATATGATACTTACCGGATAGACCTGGCACAACCCGGTAGTATAAACCTTTTTATAGAAGCATTGGGGGCTGATTGTCCTACCACCAATATGTACCTCTATTATGACCTGTTAGATGCAAACGGCAATGAAATATCTTCTTATAATGAAATTTTCAACTGGCAGGGCAACAGTTGTGATCATAGCTTTTCAAATGTTATTAAAATAAGGGGACTGAGTGCGGAAACATTTTATATACGACTGCACGTAAGGCCGGACAATGTGGAAAACAGTGCCGCTGCAGCCCTTGTTAACTATAAGATCAAATACCAGTTTTTAGATGGTACTTCCAATATAGATACTGAATACAATGGTAATTCAGCCAATGCGATTCCTATTACACCAAACCAGGTGGTAAAAGGCAACGTAGGATTTAAAGGCACTGAAAATGACAGGGACGATTTTTATAAGGCGAATTTACCCGGTGTCAGTTCTATAAGAGCCCATGTAAAGCTTACTTACAGAGGTAATTGGGAAGTCCCTTTAAATCAATACTACGCAAATTTGGCCATTTCAGGATTTAACTTTCGCAAGGTTATACCTGTAGCTCCGGCTAACGGCCTTGTAAAACCAGATTCGGTTTACCACGAAACCTTTGAACTATGTGGGCTACCACAGGGGCCGGTATTTTTTGACTTTAGCACAGACTTCCAGGGTATTGAATACGAGTTTTCCTTTGAAGAGCTTAATAGCAATCCCTGGCCAAATGATACTTTAAGTGGCAATACCATAAGTACAGCAGGAGTCCTTAAGAAAGACATAGAATATACCGGTTATTTAGGCTACCGCAATGAGAGTAATGTTTTAAATCAAAGTGACTACTACAAAATAGCTTTAAATAAGCCGGGTAACATACGGGTGCATGTAGAGCTCAGAAACCCGACCTGCACTAACCACAATGCATATGCGACTTCTTTAAACCTCCAGGCACCAACTTCATCTGTTTACAATAAAACATTTGAGGTTACTGCGGGACTGGGTTCAGGACAAAGCACCATTCAGTCATTTGAATTTTGCGGTCTGGGCACTGATACACTTTCTTTACGATTAAGTATTCCATTCCTCTCCCTCGGCTACTCTTCTCCCATGCTCTATAAGATCAGGTATGAAATAACCGATTCCGCGTCAAATGAATTCATGGATGCAGAACCAAATAACAGTTTTGCACAGGCAAGTATCATCCATGATGGAGAAACTAAAAAAGGGATTGCCGGTTACTTCAGAGATATTGACTATTATAAATTTTTCGCATCCGCAGATACGATTAAGATTCCTTTCACTGTAACCAATAAAGCATGTGTGAACGATTATATAACAGTAAGCGCTTATTCCAGCACACAGACTCTTATTGCTTCGAGACGCATTGGCACAAACATCGATATGGCGCCCGGTCAAAGCATTAACGATCTGTTTAAGTTTTACATGGTATCACCAGATACTGTGTATTTACTCATCAATAGCGGAAGCGATCTTGCAGATGCGATGCAATACAGTTTAAGCCTCAATCCGCAACCGCCTTCTTCGGCATTCTCCTTAAGCGGCGACCCCACTGTTTGCTTTGGTAACAGCCATTACAAAGCTACCGGCATTACAGACAACGGCGATCTCACATACCATTGGAGCCTGCCGGATGGTGGCGGGTCCATTAGCGCAACTGACAGTATTGCGGTCGTGAACTGGACCAATGCCGGTAACCGCCGCATCGCTTTATATCTCTCCAATCCCCATGGCATTTCTGAAACAAGATATTTTGACGTTCTCGTGAATAATAATGTACCTACCCAGATCCCGGTGCTGTACCAGCTCGGAAGAAAGTTATTTACACAAGGCCGGCCACCCGGTGCTACCTACCAATGGTACAGGAATAATAATCCTGTAGCAGCAGCAACCGATTCTATATATCTCGCTTTGTCTGATGGCATTTATACAGTCAAATACCATAATGATTGTGGAAGTGGCCCGGCTTCAGATGCCGTTAACTTTACAGCGGTGGCTCAGGCTCAAACCATTTCCTTCCCGGCCATTCCGGATATTATATTAACTCCAGGGGCAAAAGTAAAATTACCGGCAGTTGCCAGCTCCGGTTTGCCTGTCCAATATATTAAAACAAGCGGCAGCGGATATATCCAGAATGATACTTTATACATCAGCGGCACAGGAACACTTACAGGTAATATCTCCATCAAGGCAATCCAGCCCGGAGACATTGAATGGTTACCTGCAGCTGAGGTTACACAGACCATAAAAGTTGTAAAAGGCAGCCAGAACATCCATTTTAACTTAATAGAGAACCAGGTATTTAATACAACACCGGTAACGCTAAATGCAGTGTCAAATATAGGCTTACCCGTATCCTTCACTGTGATTGCGGGGAATGATTACGCACAATTAACAGGTAATAGTTTAACCAAAAAGGGTGTTGGAACAGTAACCATCAGGGCCACACAGGCAGGTGATGCCAACTATCAGGCAGCCACACCTGTAGAGCACACATTTTGTATCGCATTAAGAACACTTTCCGATATTTCCGGGGAGTCCGGACCTTGCCAGGCAACCTACCAGTACACTGCCGATAAAATTCCGGGAGCAAACTATGTGTGGACACTTTCCGGTGGTGGCACCTTAACAACAAATAAAGATACCGCATGGGTACAATGGCTATCCGGTTCAGGCACTTTCACTTTATCTGTTAAAGCAAACAGCAGTTGCGATGCAGATTACAGCAATGAAGTCTCAAAAAATATTACCATGACTACTGACCTGCCTGCTGCTGTTAGCAATATGCTGCCTGTAGATGGTGTTCAAAATGCCGGGCTTCCACTCACGCTTTCATGGATTCCGGTAGCACGTGCAGTAAGCTATGATGTGTATATATGGGATTCTGCATCTGCACAGCCTGCTACTGCTTTTGCAAAAGAGGTGAAAGGCATTTCCTTGGTCGTTCCTCAAAACGCATTTGCCTATAACAATGCCTACGCCTGGAGAGTAGTAGCCAAAAATCCCTGTGCATCAACTCCGGGAGTAATCCAGCATTTCCGGTTGATACCCTTACCCGATCTGCAGGTCAGCAATATAGAGGTACCGGCCACAGCTAACTCCGGTCAGAATATCAGTCTCAGCTGGCGGATAAATAATATCGGACCAGGTTCTACCTTAAACAACCAACACTGGAAAGACGCCATATTTTTGTCAACCGACCCACAGCCTGTTTTTTCGACTGTAATGACAAATCCGGCGAGGTGGCCGGTCATATTATCGCCCAAAACACCGCTATTGATTGGCACAAAATCTAATATTTCTTCACTCGCAAGTGGTGAATCCTATACTAATACGATCAACTTCACCATTCCGGTAAATTATAATGGTCCTTTCTATGCGCATGTCATTACAGATTATGGTACTGTTTCGGGAAGTTCTCCAATCCAGCTTAGTCGTACCAATGATACAGCTAGAGCTGTCAACAATATGCAGGTAACCTTATCGCCTGCACCCGACCTTAGAGTTGATCAGGTGTTTACCCCGGCCACTGTATTTTCCGGTAGTAACGTAAATATTACATACCAGGTTAAAAATTACGGTGCCCTTACCCCTGCTATGTCCAATTGGTCCGACTCTGTTTTCATTTCTCAAAATCCTTTATTTAACAGGGAAGATTGCATGCCGGTTAAGTGGGCAAAATCTTTTGGTAGCTACTACCCTAATGCAGTTAACGCGGGACTGACTGTTAATGATACACTTGAAACAAACGCTTCTTATACAAAGAGCATGAATATAACCATTCCTAACTTTATCATGGGACAATGGTATATATATGTAAAGACCAATGCGAACGCAAAACTGTATGAGGGCATTGCCACCGAAAACAATGTTGGTTCAGGATTTGTACAGGTATTTCTGACACCTACGCCCAAGCTCGCAATTCAGAATATTTCTTTACCGGTTACCAATGCCGGTACCACACAGACGGTGGGCGTAAACTGGGAAATTAAAAACCAGGGATTCAATGATAATATTGAGAAGAACAAGGGGCATTATGTGACACTGCTCGGAGGATGTAGCCTGCCTTGCTATACTCCTATACCAAACGCGATTTGCGAAATACCATCCTTTAATATCCGGGATAGTATAGGTTTTGGCTCGTCTTATTGGAAAGACAGGATTTACTTAAGCAAAAGTAGTACCGGCTTGGATATAAGTAATGCAATACTGGTAAAAGAGGTCGTTCATGGCGAACAATATTCCGGCGTACTGGTAGAAGAGAACCTGTATGCCACATGCGGACCGGTAAATAAACCAGTGAACGTAAATACTGTTTTAAGTCCAAACGCAGTATTCCCTAAATCTGCCAGTTTTGTATTGCCGGCAGACCTGACTGAAGGCAGCTATTATGTATATATTTATACCAATCCTGACAGAGATGTTTTTGAATATCCTGGTACTGCGGAAATCAAAAGAAGTGATGTTCCGATTGCTGTTACCCGTCCCGATATTTCGGTGACAGGCATGAACGTACCGGTAGCAGGCAGCTCCGGGCAAAAAATAACCATTGCCTATACGGTGAATAACCAGGGACAGGGATCCCTTTTCAATCAAAAAAGAACAGACAGGCTTTATATCAGCAATTTCCCCGATTTTGATGCCAGTGCAGTAATGGTAGCAGCCAACCAGTATACAGAAACAATTGTGACCGGTAGCAGTGAAACACATTATTTCAACTATACCATGCCTTATGCCACTACAGGCGCCAGATATTTTTATGTTGTTACAAACGAAGACCAGCTATTCAAAGAAACCAATAGCGTCAATAACAGGAGTGCTGCTGCCGGTATTATGATATCACCTGCGATGCCGGCCGACTTAAGTGTATCCACATTGAATATCCCGGATACTCTGATGGCCCTCACTAGCGGCACAATCATATATACAGTCACCAATAGCGGAACCGGTGATATTTCAGGCACCTGGCCAGATAAGATATATGTGGGTTGCACTAACACTTTCCAGCAGCAGAATGCCATACTGGTTGGTAAAAAAGAGAAGTACAGGCAGGTAGCTGCAGGACAAAGTTATACGGATACCCTGCCATATGAGTTACCTTATATGATGCATACTTTAAGTAGTTGTTTTGCTAACGGAACATTCAGCGATGCGTATTTTTATATACAGGCCAATGCAGACAGCACTGGCTATGAAGCTACTAATTTCGCGAACAATATAACTGCAAGCGGCAAAAAAACGATCATTAATCCCTATGTTGATCATATTGTTAAGAGAATAGCAAATATTCCGGAGCAGTTAGCCGTCGGAAGACCAATAGCACCTCGTTGGGTAGTTGAAAATCTTGGACACAGACCCGCAAATAGTTACTATACTACCGGTTGGGATGCCATATACCTTTCGACAGATTCTGTTTTAAGCGCTGATGATCTTAAAGTATATGAATTAAAAACTGGCCATAACATTGCAAAAGGCGACAGCTCGGTTATAATAAGATCCTTCAACTTACCGGATATACCGGCCGGATTGTACTACTTTATTGTACAAACCAACAGCAAACAAACCTTGTGGATAGAGCAGCAAACTGCCAATAATTACAACCTGGTGCGTAATACAGATGGAATGGCAAAAAAAATAGAAGTAGTGACCTCTGACCTGCCCGACCTTACAGACAGTATTACTTTTATGACGCAATCTGTTGCTGCAGGCCAGCCTACAGTAATCAGGCATATGGTTACCAATATCGGTGTTGGAGAAACATACCCGGGCTACTGGAAAAATACCATCTGGCTATCAAGAGATACAGAGGTAAGTAGTGATGACATCCTGTTATCCGGTTATTCCCGCAGTATCGTATTGCAGCCGGGGAGCAATAAAGAAGATACGATACCCGTTCGCATACCTGTTCTAACCGCACCAGGTACCTATTATGTACTGGTCCGCACCAATGATGACCGGCATATTATTGAACCCGATTACGGTAATAACACGGCTGTGGGGATTATTACCATATTTACCCAACCCGTATCGGACCTTACTGTTACAGATATTGAAATGCCGGATACTGTTTACCTGGGCGAAGCCTTGCAACCGTCAAAATGGACCATAAAAAATATAGCCGCAAACGCAGCAACAGGCTATAGTGTAGATGGTATTTATTTTTCCAAGTCAGCAATGTACGATACAACGGCCATATTGATAGGTACTGTCCCAAGAGCGTTGAATATTGCCCCGGTTTCAGATACTGTAGTAACAGGAGCTCCGCTGGTTACTGCAGTCACAGAAGGAAAATACTTTGTGTATATAAAAACAGATATCCAGGACCATATCAACGAATCGGATAAAGCCAATAACACAGGCCTGTTGACCAAACAGGTACACGTAAAGGTCAGATCGCTGGTGCTTAATGAAGCTGAGAACACTACCCTCTCCAATATTGATAAATATTATAAATTGACCATTCCAGACTCATTAATCGGTAGTACCATCAGTGTGAAGCTCAGCACGATGGATTCGCTTACCAAAGTAAATGAAATGTACATAGGTAGCGGTTATATTCCATCCGCAGCAAAATTTGATTATAAGTTCGGTACACCAAATTACGGCAACCAGAGAGTGATTATTACCAATGTGACCAACAGGGAATATTACATAATAGTGCGCTGCTCGTCCGCGCAACCGGCTATTCAAAATATTATACTGATGGCTGAAGTAATGCCGTTCTCTATTCTGAATGTTACCAATGCATCCGGCGGCAATATCGGCAACGTCACAGTAAGGATCGATGGTACACTATTTACTAATAGTATGACTGCCACACTCACCAGGAATGGCACTTCTATAACGGCATCTGCTATACACTATACTAACAGTACAGGTCTGTATGCAACTTTTAACCTTGCAGGCGCTCCTCTTGGTTTATATGATGTAGTGCTTACAAAGCCTGATAATACCCAGGCCAGGTTAACTGGAGGATTCAGGGTGGAAGTGGCCAACAATGGCGGTTTAATTACAGGTAGCGGGCCTAATAAAGTGCCGGGCAATGGAAATGAACCCGGGTGTGATCCGGGTAGTCCGAGCGGTAAAAATTCACAGTTAGTGATAGAGTTGATCGTTCCATCAACGGCACTGCTTGGCAGAACAGTAGCCATACAGATTAATTATCAAAATCCAACCAATTATGATATACCCGCACAGTCAAGATTATTGTCAACCATTGATGGAATGCAACTCGCATTAAGAAAAGAAGATATTGAGAAAGGCAGTTCTTCCATCTACCTGGATCTGACAGAACCGGGAGGCCCTCCTGGCATCATAAGAGCGGGCGCAAGAGGTTCTGTCATCATTTATACCAGGACCCCATGGTCTGCTGCAATTAACCCCATTCCATTTAACCTGCAATAATTAAAAAGAGAAGACTATGAATACGATATATATAACTATAAAACAGGTAAAAAAGCACGGATGCATTATCCTTGCACTACTCCTTATCTTTGCAGATATAAAATCTCAAAACGTCAATACAATTAACAAAACCGGTCCCTTGGGAACAAACATTAATACGCTCACAGGTAATTTCTTCCTGAAGCGCACAGACATGTATCATCCCGGACGCTTAATAGATTTAGATATCTCGTTTAATTATAACAGCATTAAAGCACAACTAAAAAGGTCTTACGGACTGGGATGGAGCTTTGAATATGATATCTATTATAAAACAGATACAATGCCAGGGAGGAGAATCATTGTATGGGGAAACGGAAGGGGCGATAAATATGATTCTGTCAACACGACCGCTTTCCGTTCCCCCCGCGGTTTTTTCAATACACTTACAGCAAGTGAAGGGGGAAAATTGCTTCTTACTGAAACAGATGGATGGAAATATTATTTTGATAACCCCAATCACAGAAGAGTCACAAGGATTGAAGAACCTAATGGGAATGCGCTTAGTTTTAACTATACTGATACCCTCTTGTCCTCAATTGTAAGCACTACCGGACAAACCGTCAGCTTCCAGTATAATAACAAGGGATTACTAACAAAGATAACAGATGAAACAGCGTCGCCTGCTATTGCATATATCTACAGCTATGATGAAGCAGGAAATCTGATCAGGGTAACTGACCCGCTGGCCGGCAACTACCGGTACACCTACCTGGTAAACGGCCCTATGAAAACGATGTCTGATAAAAACAATAATACACTGGACATCATTTATCATCCCAACTATAGTATAAGAGAGATCATTGGTTGTAATAAGAGGATAAGTGTCACTTACGATCAATTGAACAAAAAAACAGTTGTAACTGATCATATGGACGAGGACCAGCCCAACCAGGTGACGACTTATATCTATGAAAAAAACGGGGATCTTTTCTGGTTGAAATCCATTAAAGGCAACTGTTGTGGCTTTGATAAACAATATGAATATGATAAAAACGGCAATGTACTGAAGGAAACAGATGCTAAAGGCAACACATGGCGCTATACTTACGATGATCACGGTAATGTATTAACCGAAACAGACCCTTCAGGAAAATCAGCGGTATACACCTATACTACCGATCACAAATATATAGCCAGTCAGAGGGATTTTAATGGCAATACGACCAGTTATGAATATGACAGCAAAGGTAATCTTATCAAACTTACCGAACCCGACAATAATGTTTATACAGCGGCATATAATACAAAGGGTGAAATTATTTCTGCAACGGATCCTAAAGGCCATACATTTAGTTACCTCTACAATTCTTTTGGGAAACCGGTTGAAGTAAATGGGCCGGAGAACTATCATGCAACACTTCAATTTGACAGCAGGGGCAATCTTACTGCACTCACAGATGCCAACGGGAACTCGACACTAAGGGAATTCGACGCGTTGAACAGGCTTAAAAAGCGTACAGATGCGCTGAATAAATCCAGGCTATATAATTACGATGCTGCTGGCAATATAATTAAGTTTACAAATGCGGGCAATCATACTTATGAAATGAAATATGATGCAGCCAATCGCATGGTAAAAATCACCAATCCCGCATCCAATGCATTAAGCCTTGTGTATGATCCAATGGATAATATAACAGCTCTGACTGATCCTGCCGGTTTTGTGATGGCACATCATTACGATAGTAAAAACCGGCCCGTTTCTAATATAGACCCTCTTGGAAATTCGGGTAACATTACTTATGATGCTAACGGGAACATTAATTCGATCTCTATAACTGGTGGCAGAACAATACGCGCTACCTATGATGACAACAACCGGGTAACCAAAATTGAAGACGGAGAAAGTATCCTTTACAGTTACTCCTATGATAACAACGGCAACCTGCTCACCATTACAGACGCAGCAGGCACATCCAATCATCTTAAATATGATAAATTGAACCGGGTAATAATGGTTACAAATACATTAGGTAATAGCCGGCAGTACACTTATGATAAGAACAATAATGTTATTCTTGTAACGGACGAAAATAACCAGGCCAGCCATTTAACATACGATGGGTTAAACCGACTGACAGGCTATACTGACCCTATCGGGGCTTCCATTCATTTTGATTACGATGGACAGGGCAATGTAATTGCAATTACCGATCAGAAAGGAAATATTACAAAGTACGGTTACGATGCGCTAAACCGGAGAACACGCATGGAATTCGCAGATGGGAACACCAATTTATATACTTATGATGATGCCGGAAACCTGGCTGTTTTAAAGCATACTGACGGGACGGAGACCAGATTCACCTATAA
Source organism: Polluticaenibacter yanchengensis (assembly GCA_027854065.1). Classification (GTDB taxonomy): domain Bacteria; phylum Bacteroidota; class Bacteroidia; order Chitinophagales; family Chitinophagaceae; genus Phnomibacter; species Phnomibacter yanchengensis. The sequence goes on from JAQGEF010000037.1 coordinate 25,744, forward strand.
CCGGCTTAACCAGTTAACTCAAAAAATAATAACAGGCGGAGAGGTTTTTAATTATACTTATGATAGATTGGGAAGAGTACTAACTGCTGCAAATAATAGTGGTACTGTCACTTTAACCTACGACGCTATAGGCAGGGTATTAAGCGAATCTTTCAATAATAAGACTGTTGCTTATTCCTATAACGATGCCGGCAGGTCTCAAACAATTACCTATCCTGGCAATACAAAAGTGATCAGGGAATTTGACACCAAAAACAGGCTTGTGAAAATTCTGAAAGATAGCGTACTGGTAGCTATGTACGACTATAACGATAAGGGACAGTTGAACAGGCTGCTATCTGGCAATGGAATAAGCACTGTTTATCAGTATGATTTCGCAAATCGCCTCAGCAAAATCACAACCGGTGCAGGTATCCAGGAAACGACTTTTGGCTATGACAAACTAGGCAACAAATTATCGGTAAATCGCCTGAACAACCCGGCATGGTCTGAACAGATGACTTACGATGCCAACTCAAGGCTTACAGACTTTAAGCGGGGAAGCTCATTACAACATCATTACACTTACGATAAACTGGGCAACAGGATCAGTGCAAATATCAATGGCACGAATAATACATATACTGTAAATAATTTAAACCAGTTGACTGCCGTAAATAACACACCACTACAATACGATGGCAGGGGCAATCTCGTTTTTGACGGCACATATCACAAATCATATAATGGCGAAGGCCTGTTAATAAAAGACTCTTCAGGCGTAAACAATGTACTCACTTATACCTATGACGCCTTTGGAAGAAGAGTCGCAAAAACCATCGCAGGTGTTTCATATAAATATATTTATAATGACCTGACAGCAATTGAAGAAAGAGATGGTTCAGATAACCTGCTAAACCAGACCGTATTCGCAGGATTCCTGCAGCCTGTTCTCAATAAAAAGAACAACAGCAGTTTTTACTATCATCGGAATGAGTTGGGTTCAATAGAAACTGTTACCGATGCCGGAGGACAGCTTACAGAGCGATATTTATATGATGCCTATGGAAAACCCTCTATCTTTAACAACAATAACCAGCCGCTTTCAGGTTCAGTTTCAGGCAACCGTTTTGGATTTACCGGGCAGGAATACGATAGTGCCACCCAGAGTTATAGTTTTTTTTACAGGAACTACTCCCCTACCTTAGGTATTTTTAACCAGAGAGACCCGATAGAATATGAAGATGGGATGGGCATGTATCAATACGTAGGTAATAATCCCTCCAACGGAATAGATGTATTTGGATTGAAAAAGGACGATTGTGTTATAGAAAAAGCAACTTTTGAAAATATATGGAAATGGATGTCAGAAAGCAAACAATGGTGGGAAATCTTAGGAGGCGAAACGAATCCGGCTATTAAAGGCCTAATGGAAACCTTGGCGCCCATTCTTGATGCCAATTCTACTGTTAAAAGCATGACCGCTATGAGTAATAGCAAAACAGGTACTGAACGAGCAATGCATGGAGGGGATGCGCTTAAAAATTTGACAAATACAACAACAGGGTTAGGCGGCCTCATGACCGGTGTCATGGGTAAAATGGCAGGTAGCTCCGGTACAGCTATGAATACCCTGGGTTCAAGAATGGGGATTGCAGGTATTGGTATGTCTGGGCTTGATTATGAGTCACAGTTATGGTTTGAGTTTGGTGTAAAAGACGAAATAGAACATGAAGCATTTATGAAATTCCTGGAAGATCAGCAATATATTTGGCAGGTAGGGGAAACAGATGAAGAAAGAACCGAAAAAATTCTGAAACTAAGCAAAATCAGGAAAAAACAATTAGAAAGAGTATTACGTAAAAGAAAATCAAAATTACCATGTGATCCGGGTGACCAGGATTTTCCCGACCCCGCAAAATTTAAAAATGGGGATATGTGGCTGTTGTTTTCTTTGGACCCCAATGAGATCATCGGCCCCAAAGGCATTGATATTCCTAAATGGGTAAGCATTAACGACAGGATGCCTTATACCATTTATTGCGAAAACGATGAAACAGCCACAGCACCTGCAAGATTTGTCCGTATTACAACGCCTGTACAGCCTAAACAGGACGCCAGTACATTGGAACTCGGAAGTTTTGGCTTTAATAACCAGGAGTTTGAAATACCACCAGGTAGTAATTCCTATTATACCCGCCTGGATTGCAGGGATTCTCTGGGCCTCTATGTAGATGTCATAGCCGGCTATGACGTCACTAAAAATGAAGTTTTCTGGGAGTTTAAAGCCATTGATCCTGTTACCTTATTACCTTCAGAAGATCCGGCTAAAGGTGTATTATTATTAAGAGACAGTATTGAAACAAAAAACGGCCATGGTTTTGTAAACTTCAGCATGAAACCTATATCTACCGCAAATACACAAGACCTGGTAGAAGCTAAAGCTGAAATTGTTTTTGATGACAATGAAATGATCCCAACTAATATTCACACCAATACGATTGATGCTATTGCTCCACAAAGTGATTTTGAAGGTTCCGATGTCACCAATTCGAATATAGTAACATTATACTGGAGCGGAAAAGATGATACAGGCGGTACCGGTATTGATTATTACACAATATATGTTTCACGGGATGGCATCAATTACGCCATTTTCGCACCACAGATAAGAAGAACTGACACCATATTTACATTGAGCGAAGGCGGACAATACTGCTTCTTTATACTTGCAACAGACAGGGTTGGAAATAGTGAGCAAGTACATCTGGATAAGATTGAGTGTGTACATATACAGATGACAGTACTTCCGGTAACATGGCTCTACTTTACCGCCGTTAATCAAAAAACAGATAACCTGTTGAACTGGGCAACCGCTACTGAAAAGAACACTAAGTTATATATAATTGAACGTTCTTTTGATGGTGTCAATTTTGAACAAATTGGCAATGTGGCTGCGGCAGGTAATAGTACTGTTGAAACAACGTATTATTATACCGATAGGAATATTGACAGGTTTAACAGGAATACTTTCTTTTACCGGCTGAAACAGGTAGACAAAAATGGCCAATATACATACTCAAATACTGTATTGGTCAGATACAATAACTCAGATATCAAATCAAAAACAATTGTGTACCCCAACCCAACCAGTAATATAGTAAACATTTATGTAGGCAATCAAGATCTGGTAGGTTCAGAAGCTCAGTTATTTGATATTAGCGGTAAAATGATCAGGAGAATCATTCTAGATCAGAACTTAAAACAAATAGACATATCAGGTTATTCGAACGGGACCTATTTGCTAAGAATGAAAAATGGTGAAACACTAAGAATTATTAAGCAGTAACAGGAATCTTATGTAGTATAAGTAGACTTTAGTAAAAAGGAGAATAAAGTAATTAAAAAGGATAGCACCGGCAGTTGAGCTGGTGCTATCCTTCTTCCAGTGATAAAAACTCACTTAATAAGACATAATACAAAACACCTCAATAATTTTAAAGAGACTATTACAAACACGTCGTCAGGATTATCGCAAGAGTACACTCAGTGTTATATTATAACCGTTCGGGTATTCACTGTTTACAGAAAGTTCTCCGTTCAATTGATGGCTTCTTTCTTCCATATTTTTCATACCTATACCATCAGTGTCGTTTCCCATAACCCACCCTTTACCGTTATCCTTATAGATAATCATGAGTTTATTATTATCTCTCATAAAATTCACATGAATCTTATCAAATTCAGAATGTTTTATAGAGTTCACAATGCATTCCTGTATAATCGCTTTGAGCTGGGAAAACTGGTAGTGGCTTATAAATCTGTCAGAACCTGATTTATCCTCTATTTTATAGTTGAATCCGTTTACTCTTTTTAGTTTTTTTAACGTCTGGTCAGTCATTTTTATAAGACTTGATAAGGAATGGAGTTCTGTCGATTTCAAGTCGTGAGACAAGCCTCGAATCGTTGACATAGTTGTATCCAGGTGTTTTTCCAATTCCAGCTTAAGTATTTCATCATTGCTGGTTCTGGTTGCTTTGGCCAGTGATTTTGCATATAACAATGCAGGGCCGGCTTCGTCATGGATATTCCTGGCCATATTCAACTTAAATTCCAGGAATTGCCGTTTCTGTTTCTGTCTGCTGTACCATAGTAGAAACAGGATGCTGCTTATTGCCAATACCGAACCAATTACGGTGTATAGAATGATGTTTTCAGTACGTTTACTTTTAAGTTCGGCTTCCTTTAATTGTATTTCTTGTTCTTCCGTCTTAGCGCGGGCATATAACATGTCATCAATATCTTTTACCAGTTCCGTTCTTGACGTTTCCAGTATATCTGTCCCTGTCTTCAATGTATCATAAGCTTCCCGGTAACTCATTTTATTAAACAGGAACTCAGCCTGGCTTCTTTTTAATAAATAATGATTATAAGGAATGGCTTCATCTTTTATCAATGTCTCATACTTGTTTATATAATAGCTTACACTATCATTTTTTTTAGTTTTCTGGAAGTATTTTATTTTCCATTCAGATACAACTTCATCTATATAATATTTAAGATACTCCGGTGTTGTGGTTGAAACCAGTAAGGTGTCTATGTTTGCAAGGATTAATTGTAAAGCATGGATATCATTTTTGGCAATGGCTCCTGCGTAAGCAGTGTTTAGTTGCAAAAAGTCCGCATTGGCTCTTATATTATTGTTGTTCGCATATTTCGTTCTTATTATAGCAATTATTTTATTCTGAAGAACTTTTATCTTATCTCCTTCCGTTGTATCCTTTATTTCATAAAGTGCACGTGCCGATTTCTCAAGTACAATAATTGCCTGTACCAGTTCACCGCCTTTCATTGCACCAGTCGCCGCTGTGTCAGGTAAAGACCGCAGATAAGGGATATTTTCACGGTATAACCCCGCCATCTTTTCGTAAGATTGATGCGACAGGTAATAATCAAGAATAATTGCGAGGGCCGTCAGCGAAGGTTTTTTATTTTGCTCCCGCTCCAACTGGTCTATCTTCTCACCGTAGTACACCATTTCACCGTATCTGGCAGCCGATTGTGCATGATTGCTCAGTATACCATAGTAATCCCGTTTATATTTAAAGTTGTTCTTCGTTTTCCATATAACGGCTCTGTAGTCTTTCAGCATGTTCAGTAACTCCTTATTACTATAGCCAATATTGGCAGCCGTTATTAGCCGCATTGTTGTAAAAACTGAGTCCAGATAGGTTTTCTCATCTATTTTACCATTTTGGTAGCCTATGGTAATGGCTTTAATAACTTTACCTGCTGAATCTTGGGGCAGTTGAGCCGATACTTTCTCCGGAGAGCCTGTTATTATGGCTATAATAATGGCTATTTTAATAACGAATTTTGGTTGCATTATATTGGGTTAATTAATAAACTGAAGGAAATCTTATATAAATAAATTAATATTTAAAAACACGACCTATAAAATATTGATTTCAAATCTAATAAAATATTGCAGTATTCGCTAGTAAGGATTTCAAAAAAAATTGTCCCGTCCTGAAATAGCGATACAATAAAAAGTATCAAAATGGAATTAGGCAACAATTATGTGAAGCGCACACAAAAAGATTACAGTCTTCACTTTAAAATTCAATTGGTTAAGGAAATCGAAGCCGGCGAACTAAGTATTTCAGCTGCTAGAAAAAAATATGGTATTCAAGGCTATCATACCGTGAAGCAATGGTTGCAGAAATATGGTAATTTTGATTGGGAAAATCAAACACCATCAAATATGCCAAAGTCACCGGAACAAAGAATCATGGAACTGGAAGCAAAGGTGAAGCTACTGGAAAAGCAGAAAGCTCAGCTGGAACGCCAGAACTATATCTCCGATCAGAAGTCGATCATATTCGACATGATGATTGATATTGCCGAGAAGGAATATAAAATTGACATCCGAAAAAATGCTCCGTCCGAACAATCCGGGAATACACAACCCAAAAAGAAGAAAGCATAAGCTTCGGTTGTGGGTTGTTCGGTATAGACAGACAAGTCTATTACAGGAGCATCAGACGTTTTAACAAGAATCGTAGTGTTGCTGAATGTGTGGTAGCCCTGGTTTACAGGGAACGTCAGCGACAGCCGCGGCTGGATACCAGGAAGTTGTATTATATTTTGAAACCAGAGCTTAAAGCCCTGCATATCGGCAGAGACAAGTTTTTCGATATATTAAGAGCTAATCATCTTTTGATTGTACCGAAAAGAAGCTATCATATAACAACATGGTCTCATCATAGATTCAGAAAACATCCAAACCTGATTAAAGAAATGGAGATAACAGCTCCGGAGCAGGTATGGGTATCAGATATAACCTATATTGGTAAACGGGAAAAGCCTTGTTATTTAAGCTTGATCACTGATGCTTATTCTAAAAAAATAGTTGGATTTAATGTCTCAGATTCTTTGGCTACGGCTGGCAGTTTAAATGTATTGAAAATGGCTTAAAAGGCAGAAAATATAAACAAAGACAGCTTATTCATCATTCAGACCGCGGCTTGCAGTACTGCTCTGATGAATACCAGTATTTGTTAAGAAGAGGGAAAATGAAGTGTAGTATGACCCAGAACTCAGATCCTTATGAAAATGCAATAGCGGAGCGGATAAATGGTATCTTAAAGCAGGAGTTTATGATAGACAACCTACATTTAACGCTACCCATGATCCAGCAAATAGTGAAGGAGGTAATTGATATTTACAACGATAAAAGACCTCATTGGTCAAATCATATGCTAACGCCGAATCAAATGCATCAACAATGTCTTGTAAAAATGAGAACATATAAACAAAAAAACAGTAGCAGCTTAGAGGCTACTACTGTCTAATACGATAACTATATTTATTATTAATCCTGTATCGCTATTTCAGGACTAGTCATTTAGTCATTTTAACTTGTTTATCCTGACAGATTGTATTAACCTGCCATTTTTGTCAATAACTTTTAATATATAAATACCGCTGCTTAAACCAGCCATATCAATTCTTTCCTGGTAATTAGATGAAGTTTGTCTGCTTATTATTTTGCCTGAAATATCACACAATTCCAGCTGCACTTTGCCATTCAACCCGGTTATATTTACTACATCAGTAGTAAGCGGGTTAGGGAAAACAGAAATGTTTTTACTGTTACAGCTGGATTTAATAACCATAATTTTGCTGTATTTAAATGTACCATCTGCGTCTACCAGTTTCAGCCGGTAGTAGGTATTGCCATTGCTTAACTGGTTGTCATAAAAACTGTATTTGCTTTCCACTTCATTGTAAGGAATCGTTGCCAGATTAGCATAAGATATACCATCTACACTTTTTTCAATTTCAAAATGAGTGAAATTAACCGCATTGCTGGCATGCCAGTTTAAATGTGCTTTATTACAGGTGATGGCTGTAGCGTAAAAATTATTCAAAACAATCGGCAACACAGTAGACCAGGTGATGGTATAGGTGGC
>JAQGEF010000038.1 GCA_027854065.1 Polluticaenibacter yanchengensis
TTGCAAAAGCCTTTTAACACCATACGATCCCCATCACCCATAAACAAACAATAACACACAACACCCACATTACTAAAGAAAACATATTCCCAAAAATCTGCGACAATCAGCGGTTCTCTTAATCAGCGCCATCTGCGGGAAAATATTCATTCAATATTGCAAAAGCCCTTTAATACCATACGATCCCCAATCACCCATAAACAAACAATAACACGCAACACCCACATTACTAAAGAAAACATATTCCAGAAAATCTGCGACAATCAGCGGTTCTCTTAATCAGCGCCATCAGCGGGAAAATTATTCAATCAAACAAAAAACCTTTTGCACCATACAATACGCCCACCATACCCACAGATAAACAAACAATAACACGCAACACCCACATTACTAAAAAAAACATATTCCCAAAAATCTGCGACAATCAGCGGTTCTCTTAATCAGCGCCATCAGCGGGAAAATTATTCAATCAAACAAAAACCCTTTTGCACCATACAATACGCCCACCATACCCACAGATAAACAAACAATAACACGCAACACCAACATTACTAAAGAAAACATATTCCAGAAAATCTGCGACAATCAGCGGTTCTCTTAATCAGCGCCATCAGCGGGAAAATATTCAAGCAATATTGCAAAAGCCTTTTAACACCATACGATCCCCATCACCCATAAACAAACAATAACACACAACACCCACATTACTAAAAAAAACATATTCCCAAAAATCTGCGACAATCAGCGGTTCTCTTAATCAGCGCCATCAGCGGGAAAATATTCAAGCAATATTGCAAAAGCCTTTTAATACCAAACAATCCCCATCGCTCATAAACAAACAATAACAATCAGGACCCACATTATTAAAAAGCCATATTCCCAAAAATCAGCACCAATCAGCCGGCACTCATATTCAGCGCCATCAGCGCAAAAATATTCATTCAATATTGCAAAAACCCTTTCATACCATACAGTAACCCATATTTCTTATCCAACGTCAATTTTTTAATGCTATTACCATGATACTTTTGAATCTCAATTCAAACAGATGAAAAACAAGATCAACTATTTAGCCATCCTCACCTTTTACATAATCGCAATAGTACTTCGATACCTCACCAATAAAACAGCTTTATTAAACAGCTTACCCGATAATTTTCTAAAAGTAATTCTAAAAGGAATAGGTCCCGCAGCAGGAGCCCTTATCGTATTTACAGTTTTCAAAATAAAACCCGTCCTGTCACTCAAAGGCAATTATAAAACATTACTCGCACCATTCCTTTTATATTGGGCAGTACCAATTTTATTAATTTCAGCAGTCGCCTGGTTTATCAATGGAAGCATACCCGTCATAGCCGTATCAGCAGTTTTAGTGTACGGGTTATTAGAAGAGATCGGGTGGCGTGGATTTCTACAGCAAGAACTTAAATCCTTACCCGGATTTTTAAATATCCTCATTGTAGCCATACTATGGTTCATCTGGCATTTAAATGTCGATCTCACCGGCACCAACCTCTTGTTCTTCGGCATCCTCTTACTGGGCTCATGGGGCATAGGAAAAGTAGCAGACAGCACCAACTCCCTCTTAGCCGTATCCGCTTTCCACTCACTCAATAATTTCTTCCCCGCTATCAACAACCGAAACCTCACCATAATCATCATACTCCTGTCCTTCTGGATCATTGCACTCATCATCAGGAAAAAACAACAAACAAAAGCCCGCATTCATACCCGGCAATAAACACAAACGCCAACCGGCATACCACCCACCCTTTGTTATCAAAATCCTAAGAATCATTATAAAAAAACTGAATTACCAGATATCGCAAATAATTCCACCGGCAACATGATACATTCGCATTTCAGAGCTAAAATCATGAATATGAAAGATATATTAATAGTTGGTGGATACGGTGCAGTAGGAAAAACAATCTCAAAAATACTTTCCCGGGAATACCCCGGAAAAATCATAATAGCAGGCAGAAGTCACACAAAAGCAACTGCAGCCGCAGAAGAATTAAAAGAAAGAAACCTTCGCACCGCTGTTCTCGATATAAATAATGTACAGGATTTTTCCTTTTTAAATACAACAGCACTTGTAATCATGTGCATCGATCAGGAAAATTCCCGCTTCGTAGAAGCATGTATAAAAATGCAGGTAAAATATATAGACATAAGTGCCAATGACCAGGTCCTTCAGAAAATTGAAGCATTAAACAGCAATGCCATCAGCTGCCAATCCACCTTAATCTTAAGCGTAGGACTCGCCCCCGGCATCTCCAATCTCCTCGTAAAACATGCCGCTAACCAGTTATCAGCACCCATAGAAGCAAAAATAAACGTACTACTCGGCTTAGGAGAAAAACATGGCGATAATGCATACAAATGGACATTCGATAATATCCATAGCAACTATTCACTAAAACAAAACAACCAGCATATACAGGTAAAAAGCTTTACAAGCCCCCATAAAGCCACCTTAGACAAGCAAAGGGCCTTTTACTTATTCAACTTTTCAGACCAGCATGCACTCGCACGCACAATGGATATTCCAACAATCCGCACACGGCTGGCATTTGATATTAATTTCATAACCCGCTTACTCGCAGGTTTAAGAAAAACAGGCATCACCACAATATTCAACAATAAAAAAGTACAGGACCTCCTGCTGCCACTATTCAGTAAAGCAATGTTTGGTACCGATAAATACGGCTTAAATATAGAAGTAACCACAACAAACAATAATCATCAATGCATACTAACCGGCAACGGGGAAGGATTAATAACAGCATACGTAGCAGCAGAAACCGCCCGGTATGCATTAGAAAATGTCCTGCCCCATGGCGTAAAACATCTGCATGAAATAATAGCGGATATACCAGACTTCCTTAACAGGATAAAAACTTACGATAACACAATAAAAATCAGACTGGAACAACAATAAAAACAACCAGAGTCATAAGGTCTAATAACATAAAAAAATAATAATCATTGGCTAATTTACTGTTAATAACACAAGCCTTTTACACAGATGGGAGCATCTGTTTATTCCCCGAATGCATGCTGGGAAGCAACTATAACATCCTCTAAACACGTTAAATAGAATACCTGTTGCAGAAGGGCTGCCGGGGCCGGCGGGCCTGGTGCGACGCAGGAGCACCGAGCGGCAGCGAGCCCAAAGGCACCGGAACCAATGTTCAGCAGTATAATAAATCACAACAGCCCCAAAATAAAAAAGGCTATTACGTTTTGTAATAGCCTTTCTCCCTTTTAATTAAAATTAATAACTAAGCTTCAACTAAATCTTCATTTTCAAATACTTCCACTTCAGTTTCATTTGTAGTTTCATCTTCCGTTCCATCAGGCTTTTTCCACCATAAAGCAGTCCAAACATGATCCAATGTAACCTGTGCAGCACTCTTGAAACCATTTCCTGTTAAACAACTCCAACTGCAATCCCTGTTTAAATCACTCGTGATTTTACTTGCGACCTTTGGATAAGCAATCCATAATTTTGCATCCTCTTTAAGAGCAGGAAAAACATCCTTAAGAATTGTTTTAAGTTGATTTTCATTCACTGCAAAAATTAGCGCCCAATCAATTTTTCTACTTTTTAGCAATGGAGTTACATTTTTTGAAAATGATAACTTTGCAAACTGTTTCTCAATAGCTGAAGGGAGGCCTTGAATTAGCAAATTTCTCTCTTCACCCAAATTGAGTTTTTCAACGATTGATAGTTGCGACATACTTTAAAAGAACTTTTGTTAATAATCAGATTATTGCAAAAATACTAAATTTTGCGATAATATAATCATTTATTTAAATTGGAATTTAAATTTAACTAATTACAACTGCACCAAACACCCGAAAATAGAGAGTAAAATAATATAGAGAAATCCAAACCTGCTCTTATTCAAAGCATCTGAATACTTCGTATTATCCCTGTTTTGGCGCCGGAAAAGATGAATCCCCTTTGCAAGATGACGGTGTATAAAAATATAACAAAAAACAATAGCTGTAACAGACACAACCAGGTTTAAAATAGGCGTTTTCAAACTTTTTATACTCGCATAATCCACATTTACAATACCAGCCACACCCGTTATCGCAAGAATAAAAAATAAGGGGTATAAAATAAAGCATACCACTTTAAAAAGTCCCTTAAATAACCGGTGTCTTTTTTTCCCCGATTCTTTAAACGCCCTTACAGAATAACTTATAATACATAATGAACATACTACAAGAGAAATACCTAATAATATTATTGACAGATCCATCGTTGATAAGCTATTTTTTTAAAAACGGCCCTATTCACCCCAAATCGCATCTTCACCCTTCAACCACTTCTTCACCAGTTCCGTGGTAACACTTTTCGGCCTTTCAATTGACTGGCCCAAAGCCCTGTCCCAACATAAACTAGCCATCACACCAAGACTTCTGCTCACGGCAAATAAAACAGTGTAGAATTCATATTCCTTAAAGCCATAGTGCACCAATAACGCACCACTATGAGCATCCACATTCGGCCACGGATTTTTAACTTTTCCCGTTGCTTTCAGTATTTCAGGCACTACGTCATAAATATTCCATACCGTTTGGCAAAGCTTGTCATCCGGCATATGCTTTTTACCAAAATCCATTTGCGCCGTAAAGCGAGGATCAGTTTTACGCAAAACCGCATGGCCATAGCCAGGTACAACCTTACCCGAAGCCAATGTCTGTTTTACATACTCCCCTATTTGTTCTTTAGAAGGAGAATCAGTACCCAATGACTCCTGCATTTCAAATATCCACTTAATAACTTCCTGGTTAGCAAGGCCATGTAAAGGACCAGCCAGGCCATTCATACCCGCGGCATAACTCAGGTAAGGGTCGCTTAAAGCAGAACCCACCAGGTGCGTCGTATGCGCACTCACATTACCACCCTCATGGTCCGCATGAATCGTCATATATAAACGCATCAATTCCGCAAAATCGTGACCCTTATAACCCAGCATATGAGCAAAATTACCAGCCCAGTCTAACAAACCGTTTGGAGAAATATACTCTCCGAATTTATATTTCTTTCTGTAAATATAAGCAGCTATATGAGGCAGACGCGCAATCAGGTCCATCGCATCGTCAAAAACATGCTTCCAGTAGTCAGATTTATTCAATCCCTTAGAATAGGCTTCTGCAAAATTACTTTCAGTCTGCAAAGCCATCACACCCGATACAAACATCGTCATCGGGTGCGCCGTAAGAGGCAATGCGTCAATCACATGAAAAACATGCTTTGGCACATGGCTTCTGCGCTGCCATTGGTTAGTAAGATAATCAACATCCTCTTTCGTAGGAATTTCACCTAACAACATTAACAAAAACAAGCCCTCAGGCAATGGTTCTGTACCACCTTCCGCCCTGGGCAGCTTTTCCTGCAATTCCGGTATCGAATAACCTCTGAATCTTATCCCGTCCTGAGCATCCAGCAATGAAGTCTCAGATACTAAGCCCGTTATACCCCGCATCCCGCTATAAATCTGAGATAAGGTAACCTCTCCTATTACTTTTGAACCGTTTTCCTTAAGAAGCGCCTTTATATCCTGAGCCTCTTGTTTTGATTTGGCTTCAAACTTATCCTTAATAATTCCCATTAATACTATATTTTGTTTAAATCCAATCCTGAAATTGATTTATGATGATATGTAACTAATTTAATTATTGACTTGTTCCTACAGATGCCACATTAATAATTATTTAGTTTTAATAAGCTTAAAATACTAACAGTTGCATCCATCCGAATGTTTAGCAAACAATATATTTTTATATTTTCAATAAATTCCGGAATGCACCAAAAATAATAATAAAATTTAAAAACAAACATTTACAACAATTATATTTTTGATTTTATACAATTTTTAGTTTTGTAAATTAAATTCGTTCAATCAATCCCATTATGCATTATCTTAGTGTGCTGTTATTCATTTGATAATTAAATATTTTCTCTAAATTCGATACAGACTATTTAATGTTACAAAGGAAATTATGGATCTATAGTATTATTTTTTGTCTGGTAATGGCCATTACATTTCCAAAGTCCGCTATTTGCCAAAACGACAGTATCAGCATTCACCACACAGGCTACATACATTCCTATTTTTACAATGGTATCGGCTTACTCAAATCCCCCCTTAAATGGAACGGGGAAGACTGGTCAAAAGCAACAGCCGCCATTTTGGTCACCGGCCTCACCCTAACAATGGACGACGCCATATCCGAACCAATTTTTAAATGGCAAAGCCGGGACGCTAAAAACTTTGGCAAAGCAGGTAAATTTCTTGGCAATCTCGTTCCCCAGCTAAGTATTTCCGCATTATCCATCGGTTACGGCGCCATCACTAAAAACCAGAAAGTTAAAAACTTCGGGTTAGACAATCTTCAGAGCCAGGTATATATAGGAGGCCTCACCTATTTCATAAAAGAAATCACCCACCGCGCACGCCCCTTCACCGGCCTCGATAAATACAGTTTCTCCGGCCCCTTCAAAAACGGAGGGTACGAAAGCTTTTACAGCGGACACTCCGCACTCGCTTTTGGCACTGCCACAATGCTCTACCTCCATAGCAAAAAAAACATCTGGGTAGGCGTTGCCGGGTACTCCATCGCCACCGGCATTGCCGTAAGCCGCTTACAAAAACAGGAACACTGGGCCAGCGATGTTATTTTAGGCGCCATTATGGGCTCCGCCATCTCCACCTTCGTTTACAAACAACAGGAAAAAAGACGATTTTTAAAACAAAGTTTAAAACCCCTTCCATAATTTCACATAATGGTTAAAATACTAATAATCTTATAAAATAGGTTTTAGTATTAAGCAGATTATACCTAATTTTACACGATAAACGATTATTTTAATTATACAATTATAATATTATGATTAAAACAGGAAGTCCGGTTATTAGTATCTATACAGAAATGACTCCTAACCCGGAAACGATGAAATTTGTGGCAAACAAGCTATTATACCCGGGTAAAAGCATCGACTTTCCGGATGAAGCCAGCGCTACCCCATCACCATTAGCCAAAGAACTCTTCAGCTTTCCATTTATAAAAAGTGTTTTTATAGCAAGTAACTTTATTACACTCACAAAATCAAAAGAAGCAGACGAATGGCAGGACATCATTCCTTCCGTAAAAAGCTTCTTAAAAGAATATTTAGAAAATGGCGGCGAAGTAGTAAACGATGAATTAGTACCCGTTGTAGAAAAAAATGAGCCGAACAATTTAGTAAACGGTAGCGATACAGATGTCGTTGTCAGGATAAAAGAATTACTCGAAAACTATGTAAAGCCAGCCGTAGAAATGGATGGTGGTGCCATTCAGTTCAAAAGCTACAACGAAGGAGTTGTCACTTTAGCACTTCAAGGTAGTTGCAGCGGCTGCCCAAGCAGCATGATCACATTAAAATCAGGTATCGAAGGCATGATGAAAAGAATGATCCCCGAGGTACAGGAAGTAGTAGCAGATGCGGAATAACAATCAATGATCATTATATCAAAAGCCGGTTGAACACATTGTCAACCGGCTTTTTTCATCAAAGACAATTAATTGGGGCTATCCCCATTTTCAACACATGCAACACCCGTCCGGCGTGCTTATGGCTCCGCTACGCTCGGTACTCCTGCGTCGTACTGGCTCGTGCCTCGCCACCAACGCATGCCGCAGCCCGTCAGCATAAGAATCACATCCCGGCAAAACTTCAGGTTCACAAGCCCAAACAGGCAAGCCAGTTAAATCCTGTAGCGCAGCAACATATTTCTGGCAGAACCCAACAGTCAGAAATAAATTCGTGCAGCGCCCCAACACAGCATCGCAAATAGTCGCAGTCACAACCATCCGCCATGTATCAACAAAAGACAATCAATCAGGATTCCTTACCGATATAAAAGTCTCCACCTCCGCATTGTCCCCATCGTAATACTTCTTACCATGGATCGTGAAATCCGCATAATAGGCACGCTTCAGATTAAAAGCCTTGTCTTGCCAGATATCCAGCCACGTATTCACAACAGCCCCCGGCATCTTTCCCTTCGAAACAAATTTTTCGTAAGAAGCCGGCTCAATATTCAAACCAACAAATCCCTCCGGAATATTTTCAAGAGAATGCACTGCCAGACCAATAACCGTAGTGTACGGCCCCGTAAAGTCAGTCTCATAATCCGTATAAACAGCATAAATATCATCACTCACTTTACCAGGAATTTGATGCTGAATACCCTTCCCCCAAAACTCGCCCCATAAAGCCTCGATATCCCTGCCCGACTGCCCGTTCGCATTCGTTGTTCTTACAGATATGCCAATAACGTAAAACTGCTCCAAAGTACAATTGTTCATTTTTATATTTTTTAATTTCATAATACACTCACTAATAGTTGTATGATGGATATCCAATCAATGTCAAAAATTTTCATGGTCATCCATTTCACTAAAAGCAAACGTAGAACGGGAGTATGACAGCTATATGTCAGCAGTCTTATTATTCTTTCAAATTGCATTCACATTATCTTCAACACTCATTAAACCTGCAAATGCCACTACGTAAAACAACTATCAGCTCATCGTGAACAGGAACCTGACGGCATTCTTTGTCGTAAAAGACATCGCCGGAGTCACCATCAAAAGTAGAACATAGCCTGAGCAAAGTCCGGAAATCGCTTAGGCCGCTCATAGATTATATTGAACGATTGATGGGATGATTATAAGCAAATGTGATTGAGTCAGGTCTATTTTTTTAATGAAGGGTCCAAACATAAGCCCCTGTTTGGTTTGCTGCTTTAGTTCCTTTTTCTTTTATACGACTCTTTTACACCTGCTTTAGTTACAATTATACGGCTGTACGAACCTGATTTATCCTGGATAAACTCAATCGTCCGCTCATTATTATCCGCGCGAAAAAATTTTGTTTCAGATTCAGGGATAAGTTCAGTTTCCATACTGTTATAAAATAGTTTGTTGTCCCTTGTCAGGATTTTAATATCGTTCTCGTAGTTGCCAACAAATTTATTGTAGCCCCTGGTATCAATTTTTACCGCCTGGTGTTTATAGGGAAGCTCCACGTCTTTCTCAAATAGAATGCCGCTTAATCCGTAAGCAATCAAATACGACAGCGATTCATTGTTGGATAAGACCGTAATAAAGATTTTATCTTCTGTGAAACGGTTAAAGGAGGTCATCGTTCCAAAAAAGCCGCCGTCATGAGCAATAAGTTGATGACCGTGATTGTAAAACGGGTTTATCAGGAACCCATAGCCATAACTATCTGCATTGTACGCGGTAAACATAATTTGCTTGCTTTTGGCAGATAAAATCGACGTTCCGTATAAAGCCTTGTCCCATGCAGCCAAATCTTCTACATTCGAATAAATGCCATCATGACCTCTATTGATTTGCCAATTGATGTATGGATTATGAATAAAGCCGGTTTCGCTTCGCTGATACACACGTGCCTTATGTAAAACCACGGTATTATTATCACTGACACCTGTGTTTTTCATTCCCACTTTTTTAAAAATGTTTTCATTTAGAAATCTTGCGTAACTGTCGCCTGATACTTGTTCGATGATTTTGCCTAACAGGTAATAGCCGATATTACTGTAACCACTTCCTGTACCGGGAGAAAAAACATAAGGCATTCTTTTAATGGCAGCATAGGCCGAGTCTGCATGCATTGTCGACAATGCCAGCTCTTTAAAGCCCAATGCCTGGCCGGAAGAGTGTGATAATAGCATATGGATTGTCACACTGTCTGCTTTAGGAAAATCCGGATAGAATTGACTGAGCCTATCCGTCAGCGAGAGTTTCCCTTCTTCTACTAATATTAAAATAGCAGCCGCCGTAAATTGTTTTGTGACTGAAGCCAATTGAAATTTAGTATCTGTGGTATTTTTTACATGCCATTCATAATCGGCAAAACCATAGCTTTGCTTTAGTAAAATACTATCATTTCTGGTAACCAGCACCACACCACTAAAATCATTAACGTCCGCCTGAGCTTGCATGTAAGCAGCAAGTTTGTTTGCAGTATTATTTTGCCCAAAACTCCATGTTGAGAGACAAATAAAAATAAGAGTTTGAATTGTTTTCATTTTGTTTCTTTACAATTTGACGTGATTTTAGATAGTAAGGAGTCCAACAGTCCAATTTCTTGTTGCGATAATCCTTGCAGTGCTGTTTGTCTATTCCCTTGTATTACTGGTTGTAAAAGTTGAATGGTCTCTTTTCCTTTAGCGGTGATTTCCAGGTTGAATTTTCTGCGGTCGGTATCGTTCATATTCCTTTTCAGGTAGTCTTTCTTTACCATCAATTCGATGATCCGGGTAAGCGAAGCAGTATCTTTAAAAAGAAATTCGGCCATTTCTTTTTGGGAATACCCCGCATTGTCGTTGAGGAAAATAAGTAACAAACACTGATCTACAGTGATATCGCAAACCACATCACTTATATTTTTCTGAGACATTTTCCGGTATTCTTTAATCGTTTGCTCAACTTTATAAAGGACGCTTGTTTTTTGTTCTTTCTTCATAGCTAATATTTGATACGAATATAATTGATATATCAATAAGAGTGAGTAAAAATAAAATCTTACAGGATTAGTCGGTAAAAGTGTATAGCAGGTAGAACGGGAGTAACGGAAATCACCGGATTTATCTTAACTTAAAATAAGCCTCACAGGAAACTAAATTTGAGCATTTAAAGAAACTGGTTCGTATTTTTCTATACTATTTTTGTAGCATAAAAATAATTAAATACCGCCACATGAATTTAGTCATAGAACAATTTTTCAATAACGCAAAGCAATGGAAAGAAGAATTTTATCTGCTCAGGAAAATCATTACAGAAAACAAGGATCTCCTGGAGACATTCAAATGGATGCACCCCTGTTATACAATAGAGGGGAAAAACATTGTGCTCATTCACGGGTTCAAAGAATATTGCGCCATACTATTTCATAAAGGCGCATTAATAAAAGACAACAGCGGCCTTTTAATTCAACAAACCAAAAACGTACAGTCCGCAAGACAAATGCGCTTTACAAACACAGAGGAAATTATTAAGCAGGAATCCTTAATCAAAGAATATATTAGCCAGGCAATAGACATAGAAAAGTCAGGACAAAAAGTAGCAATGAAACAAGTGTCCGATTATACCATCCCCGAAACCTTCCTTCAGCTCCTTAATCAAGATGAAGCATTCAAAAAAGCATTCTATGCCTTAACACCCGGGCGTCAAAAAGGCTATTTGTTTTATTTCAACCAGGCGAAGCAAGCCAAAACACAAAAAACGAGGATTGAAAAATACTACAGCCATATTCTGGATGGAAAAGGAATCAATGACTAAAAAACAGTGATCAAAACAAAATTCCAAATCATTCGTTCTTTTTTCTACAGATCATAATTTTTCCCGATTGCGAAAGTCAATTTCCCAATCCAATAAATGACATTACTATGACAATAGCACCTTTGTAAAAAAATAAAGGATAAATTATGCGCAAGGTTATTGCTAATTCATTATTAATGTTGCTACCTGTAGCAGGTGTTTTCGCCCAAAAAGCAGAAGAAACAAAAGCAATTGATAAACTATGTGGTTGTTTTGAAATTGAGTTCAAGTATTATGAAACTTTTGCAAAAGACAGCAGTTTCAGGTTATCTAAGCCATATAAAGAACATGCCGTTGAGTGGGTAGAAGTAGTAGAAAAGAAACCAGGCAAAATAGCTTTACAACATTTATTAGCCATCGGCGATAAAATGGTGATCAAACATTGGAGAGAAGATTGGGAATTTGAAAAAACATCTAACTTACAATATGTATTACCGAATGAATGGAAAAAGGTAAATTATAAAAAAGAAGACGTCAAAAATACCTGGTCTCAAAGCGTATATGAAGTAGATGACGCCCCACGTTATTTCGGTTTCAGCCAGTGGATAAAAAACAATGGCAAATACTATTGGGAAAATACATCCGATGCGCCGTTACCAAGACGTGAGTACACAGTAAGAACTGACTATAACGTTTTAAGACGTGGTAACACCATCGTACTGACAGATTCCGGTTATGTACACGAGCAGGATAACATTAAAATTGTAAGAGAAGCCGGCAAACCGGACAATGCAGTCTCCGAAGAAAAAGGTTACAACATTTACAAAAAAGTAGATGACAGCAAATGTAAAATTGCCAAAGACTGGTGGAATGAAAATAAAGCATTCTGGAATGCGGTAAAACAAGCATGGGACCTGGCAATTGCAGAAACGGACTACATGAAATTGAAAAAAGTGGTGGACAAAAAAAGCTTAAGCAAACATTTCGAAGATCTGAAAAAAGCAGGTGTAACAGATGTTAACCAGATAAAAGCAACCATTAAAAGTTTTATTGGTAACGAAGCCACTGCTTCTAACTAATAACAAACATATTCAATACTGAATACATAACATACAAAGAACCGTCATTATTATATGAACGGTTCTTTGCTTTTAATTCTTAAATATGAAAATATCAACCACCATCATATTTATCTGCAGCTTCATATTTATAATTGCAGCCTGCAGTCAGTCAAAAAAGCAGGTAACCACCCCAACGGACAATAAGGTTTTAACAAAAAGGACGAATGATACCATTACCCTGGCAGTAAATACCGACACTTTAAATAATATACATAAAATATCCTATACAAAAGACGTAAGGCCATTGGTAATGGAGTATTGCGGTCCATGTCATACAGGAGGCAGAAACAGCGATCTGCATGTGTACGAAGAATGTAAAGAAATGAATGATGATAATATTATCAGGATGAGACTACCTGTTGATGACAGTGAATTCATGCCGGTAAGAAGAGCACCGTTATCAGATTCATTGATCAATATTTTTGTACAATGGGGAAAAGACGGCTACCTGAAATAAACGTTGAAAAATGATACAATGCTGAAAGGCTCCGGGATACAGCGGGCGGCGAGGCACGAGCCGGCCATGCATCTGTATAGAACAAATAACAAAATACGCCGGAACACATAAACCGGAATAATGTGCATGGCGATACCCCGCAGTAGCCTGTACCAACGCTTAATAGTACTATAAAAAACAATAGCCCCAAATTAAAAAAAATAAAAATTTCGCATTGCGTAAATGCGTTTACCGATTGCGTAAAACCCTTGCCTGTATTAAGTTGTAACATTGCACTTTGAATTTAATCTACAAGTTTCAAATGCGACTAAATATACTTTTAGGGGTTATCTTAACCACTTCACTGCAACCTGCTTTTGCACAAAATGAGAGTAAAAAAGACACTACAAGCCAACTGGAAAATGTAGTGGTAACGGGGCAGTTAACACCGCAACAACTAAGTAAATCTGTTTATAAAGTAAGGACCATTTCTCAAACACAAATAAAGCAAAGAGGCGCCACAGATATTATGGGCGTGCTTAATAACGAGATTGGAATTCGTTTTGATACCGATTATACTTTAGGCGAAACAGATGTTCAGCTCATGGGTATGAGCGGACAAAATGTGAAAATATTATTTGATGGTATTCCCATTGTGGACAGAGGCTCTACTAAACAGAGCTTAAGCCAGATTGATATTAACCAGGTGGAGCGTATTGAAATAGTAGAAGGGCCTATGAGCGTGATGTACGGTACTGATGCACTTGCCGGTGTTATTAATATCATCACCAAGAAAAACATCTTCAATAAAACCTTACAGGTATCTGCCAGGGTTCATGAAGAATCAATGGGCAGCAGCTATAACCTGTTTAATAAAAGTGGGATTCACAACCAGAATCTCAGCCTGAATTACCAGCAAAATAAATTCAATATTACAGCAGGGTTTACAAGAAACTTTATGGGTGGCTGGCAAGGTATAGATACCGGCCGTGCCAATGAATGGAAACCAAAAGAACAATACATTGCCAACGCCGGCATTGGTTATATGACCAGCAAACTGAACCTCTGGTACAAATTAAATTTCCTGAATGAAAACATTATCACATACGGGAATGATTTAAACGGTTCGTTAAAAGCAACTGACGTTGAATTCATTACAGACAGGTACAATCACCAGGTACAGGCTGAATTAAAAGGCAATAAAAAATTCAATGCCACATTATCCGGTTCTTTCCAGGATTATAACAGGAGAACAAAAACTACCGATATTGACTTACGTACAGGCAGGAAAACGTTAAATATTACCCAGGCAGGTGGCCAGGATTTATCCAGCTTCACCATGCTTTTTGCAAGAGGTGTAGTCAACTATCTTGCCAGTGAAAAAATAAAATTCCAGGGCGGCTTCGAGGTAAAATCGGATAATACTACCGGAGAAAGAATTAGTGCTAATGATGGTATCCAGGATTATGCTTTGTTTATTTCTGCAGAGTATTTACCAACCTCCGGAATACAGATCCGTCCGGGTGTCCGCTTCATCAAAAACTCTGTGTATGATGCACCACCGGCCATTCCATCCATCAACGCAAAATTCAATATTACAAAAGACTTAGACTTCAGAGCTTCTTATGCAAAAGGGTTCAGAGCTCCTGCCCTTCGCGAATTGTTCCTTAGCTTCTTTGATGCCAACCATTCCATAGCCGGCAATCCAAATTTAAAATCCGAGTTTTCTGATAGTTACAACGGCTCATTTACCTGGCAAAAATCATTCAGCAAAGATGTCCGCTTTTCCAGCTCAGCGTCAGGTTTCTACAACAGGTTTAAAAACCTGATTACAATGGCCAGTGCAGGAGATCCGAATAATCCGAACCTGTACACTTACGCCAATATAGGCTTGTCTAAATCCACCGGTTACAGTATAGAAAATAAATTAGACCTTAAAAAACTGACAGCAACCTTAGCGTTTGCCAATATCGGCCGCTTTAACAGCCTTTCAGAAAGTCAGACATATAAAGACCTCAGAACTTTTAACTGGTCTCCTGAATTGAGCTCAAATATCAGTTACACATTTACAAAAACAGATACGCGCTTAAACCTGTTTTACAAATACACGGCAAAAACACCATCATTCCAGGTTGTAACAGATGCCAATACAGGACAATCAAGTGTCATTGAAGTTTTCCAGGACAACTGGCATTGGATGGACTTCACAGTCAATCAAAAACTGTATAAAAAATTGTATGTACTGGCAGGTGTTAAAAATGTATTTGACATCGTAAGGATCAATAATTCCGCACAGGCATCCGGCGGTGCACACAGTTCAGGCGGTGGCGCTATCCTTAAAGGTACCGGCCGTTCTTACTTTGTATCCTTACTATTCGACTGGAGCTACAAAACAAAAAAGTAAATCATAACCATATCATATAAAAATTAAAAGATCATGACATTAAAATCGATTATTGGTAGCGCTCTTTCCTGTGCATTATTATTTAGTGCTTGTAAAAAAGACGACCCGCCATTGCCGGATAATTTGGTTCAATTTGAAACAGCAGCGCAAGGTATTGCAGACGGCGTTAAAGAGCTGGATGTAAAAGTAAAATTATCACGTGCAACAAGCGTAGCAGGAACAGTAGAGTTACAATTAACCGAAGATGGCGTTGTTTACGGAACAGATTACACAACTGAACCGGCAGCAAGCAGCAATAAAATTAATGTACCTGTTGCAGCAGGTGCTACAGAAGCAGTCGTTAAAATTAAAATAGCAACCGCTGCCACTTTACTGGGTTCTGAAAGCATTACATTTAAAATAAACACTGTACCTGCAGATTTAGTAATCGGTACTATCAGTGAAATTAAAGTAAGCTTCAGCACGATTCTTTCTACTGGCGCAAAAGATTTCGTAATGAACGGAAAAACAGATGCATCTCCTTATTTCAATACTGTTTATGTAGATTTAAGTAACAACCAATCTACATTAGCAGCACGTAATAGCTGGAACTTAGGTTTTTATAATGGTACTGAATACAGGGTTGTTTTAAATCCACACTATCAAACTACTGTAAAAGCATTAACTAAAACAGATATCACAGCAGTGGGTTTTGCAGATACTGTCGATGTTCTTTTAGATCATAATATTAGCGACCCTACAACCGCATCTTTAGTAGATAACTGGGATGGTGCTATTACTAAAACCGCAATAGCTGAAGTTTCTGCTACAGATAGCGAAAACAAAGTGTATTTATTAGGTTTTGAAGGCAATAAATCTCCAAAAAGCAAATATTACAAACTTAAAGTAAGCCGTACTGCTACCGGTTACAGATTACAATATGCTTTAGTAGGTGAAACCACTATCAATACATTGGAAATTCCAAAAAACAGCAGCTACAACCATACTTTTGTATCTGTTGAAAGCAAAAAGATTGTAACTGTAGAACCTAAAAAAACAGAGTGGGATATCCAATGGGGTTATAGCACTTATAATTCAGGTTTAGGTTCACCATACTGGTTCCAGGATTACATTTCTATCAACAATCTTGCAGGTGTTCAGGCCGCTGAAGTACTGAATTCTAAAGTGACTTATGAAAACTTCAAAGAATCTGATATTGCCGGTACAACATTCTTAAGTACCCGTGATGCTATTGGTAGTAAATGGCGTGTCACTTCAGGAGCTGAAGTAGGTATAAGAGGCGATAGATTTTATGTTGTAAAAGACGCAGGTGGCAACTATTACAAACTGAAATTTGTGAAAATGGGCTTGGCCGGTGACTTAGGTGAGCGCGGCAAACCGGTGATTGATTATGTTTTAGTTAAGAAAGCATAATTTAATATTCTTAACCCTAAAAAGTGCAGGTTTATAGCCTGCACTTTTTTATTATATAATGTCAATAGAAGAGCTTACCACTAATTCCCTGAAGAAAATAAACACAATTGTGAGCGGAACTTATTACGATGATACCAGCTGAATATCGTTTAATACCAATTTATTTTCAGATACCAGCAAACAGTATCGTTTGTACAACGCTTCCATTAAACCTTTCACTTGCGCATCTACCACCTCATTACCCGATTTCCTCGTATAAGCAGCTATTTCCATGCCCCTTAAACTTAAAAAGTATTTGGCAGACTTAGGATAGTAATCATGCATCACAGCCATTTCAGTTATTAAAAACTGCTGCACAGCATTTACAGAATGTGCTAATGCCGGATTATTGTAATGATCACAGATCCAGACGATCAACTCCGGGAAATAATTGCCCTGGATACAGGATAATCCTGCTGATCCGGCTTTTAATGAGTCAACAGCATGTACCATGTAAGCATCATACAAGCCAAAACTTTTATTGAGTGCGGTATTGGCTAATTTTTCTTTGATCTGGTCAATATCCAGGCAAGTATCTTTATGATAAATAGCTCTGCCCGTTTTTACAATTTTACCTAAAAGTTCCGGCGAAATAAGTCTTTTATAAGGTACCGGGCATTCGTAAAAACCAACCGGTATATTTTCTGTCAATGATAGCAATTCAAATATTCTTTTCTCGAAAATACGATCATCCTCTTTTTCCGCTGCCAACTGGTTCGTCAATAAAATAACGGCCTGTACTCCCAGCCCATAGACTTCTTTTACAAATACCGCCTGTTCTGCAATCGTATTCCCGAAATTACCTGCTGCCACAACCGGCATCCTGCCCGCTGTTACCTTTAATACGTGTGCAATAATTTGTAAACGTTCTTCTTTACTTAAATCAAACATTTCGCTGGACTGGCAATTCGCAAACAATCCTTTAGCGCCTGCTTTTATATAAAACTCTGTCAGTGATGTTAACCCGTTAAAATCAATACTGCCATCTTTATGAAAAGGCGTCAGCATTACCGGTACAAAACCTTTGCTCTCAGACATAATTACTGGTTAAAGATGATAGATTATTTGTATAATGGTCCGTAAGTATGACACGCTCTGTAATCACTCCCTTCCTTGTCCATGCCAAAAGCACTCCATGCAGATGGGCGGAATATTTTTTCCTCTGCTACATTGTGCATACAAACAGGAATCCTCAGCATAGACGCCAGTGCGATTAAATCGGCACCGATATGCCCGTAACTGATAGCGCCGTGATTAGATCCCCAGTTGGACATTACTGAATAAACATCAGTAAATGCACCGCTGCCCGTTATATTTGGCACAAACCAGGTAGTTGGCCATATTTTATCCGTTCTTTCATCCAGTGTTTTGTGTACTGCTTCCGGCAAATCAACCGTATAGCCTTCTGCAATCTGTATCACCGGGCCGATCCCTTTAATGAGATTTACCCTGCACATAGTAACGGCCATGCCTCCTTTAGATAAAAAGGTTGATGAATACCCGCCACCACGCATATAATCCCTGTTTGAAGGATGAAAGGTTGTAGCGGCAACACAATCATCGGCTTCCTGCGGAGTAATTTCCCAGTATGGCTTCATGGCCGGATGACCATCTATCGATTGCCGGCCGGTACCATCTAAAGTAGCAGAACCGGAATTAATCAGGTGAATAAACCCGTTTGCAGCAATGCCTTCGGGCTGCCAGCCTGTAACACGGGTTACAGCTTCCGGGCTCCAGTAGGTCCTCACATCCGCAAATATCTGGGCTGTGTTGGTAAGCAGGTAGTTGAACAGCATTGAAACACCGTTCAGGCAATCGTTTTCTGTAGCCACCATAAACGGCGCCCTGATACCATTCCAGTCAAAAGATGAGTTTAATATAGCTTCTGAAAAATCACCATCCGGTAAGAAGTCCGTCCATTGACGCTGCCCCTGGAAACCGGAAACAATCGCATTATGTCCCTGTGCTTCTTCATAAAAACCAAGCTCAGCCAATTTTGGGTTGCCAATCATCAGGTCCCTGAAAATGATCGTCATTTTAGTAACATATTCCCAATCTGCGTCCTTGGCTTCTCTGCTTTTTATTTTCCCCGGCCTGTTATAATCCGGTCCTTCTTTACAATTAGCCCGCACCCATTCTATCGCTTTCTGATATTCGTCCTGGTCGAAAATATTTTGCTCAATGCGCCTGATCACTTCAGATGAATCCACATATTCATTGCGCATGCCTAAATATTCCTGGAAAAAATCTGGATTCACAATGGAACCGACGATACCCATGGAAACAGAACCGATTGCCAGGTAAGATTTTCCTTTCATAATAGCAACTGCCAGGCCGGCTTTAGCAAAGCTTAATAGCTTTTCCCGCACATCCGCAGGTATAGAACTGTCGCCTAAATCCTGGACATCCCGCCCATAAATACCAAATGCCGGTAAGCCTTTCTGATTATGTGCCGCTAAAGTAGCTGCAAGGTAAACAGCGCCTGGTCTTTCGGTGCCGTTAAAGCCCCAGATGGCTTTGGGGATAGCAGGGTTCATGTCCATCGTTTCAGAACCATAGCACCAGCACGGTGTTACAGACAATGATAAACCAACATTCTCAGCAGCAAATTTAGTGGCACAATCCGCCGCTTCCCTTACGCCTCCGATGCAGGTATCCGCAATCACACATTGTACAGGATTCCCGTCAGGATACTTTAAATGTTCTGTATAAAAAGCGGCAACAGATTTTGCCATGTTCATGGTTGTTTCTTCCAGCGATTCTCGGATGCCACCATAGCGACCATCAATTACCGGCCGGATGCCTATAGTTGGATAATTGGATTGGTTTGTTATCATAAAAAAGGTTTTAAATTAGATATTCGGATGTTCAGTTTGAGTATGTTTATTTTTAGAGCGGTCGGAGAACAATACCCCAAAAAGGAAAATGACCAAAGTGCCTACAACGATAATCATATTAGCATGCAGCGGGTTTCTTAAAAAAGCGTATTCTTCTGGTATCAGGTAAGAAAAAGTCATCCACAGGATTACGAGGATACCCAGGAAGGTACCGATAAGCGCTGCTTTATTGCCGGACCGTTTAGAGATGATCCCTAACAAAAACAAGCCCAGCATACCGCCTGCAAAAATGCCTGATAGCTGCCACCAGATATCCAGTACACTTTTCACGCCTATCATTAATACGCCTGCAAACATGCCCAGTAATCCAAAAACAACGGTACCTGCATACAAGGCGCGCAATCCTGATTTTTCACTAACGTTCTTATTAATATATCTTTTATAAATATCTTCGGAGAATACCGTGGCTGATGCATTCATACCGGAACTGATCGTGCTCATGCCTGCCGATAAAATAGCCGAAATAATGAGTCCTAATATACCTGCTGGGATCATGGTGACCATAAAATGTGGCATTACTTTATCTCCGAAATCTTCGGGTTTTAATGAGCCGGCAAGTAATGAAATATCAGTAGCGGAGGCATTTATACCCAGTCGCTCTGTAGCTGCCTGGATCCTTATTGACTGCAGCAGCTCAGGGTTTTGCTGGTAATAAGCGAACAAACAAGACCCGATAATGAAAAATAGGAAGGAGGCCGGTATATAGATCCAAACGCATAACCAGATCGATTTTGAGGCTTCTTTTTTGGAAGTGGCGGTATGGTATCGCTGTACATAATTCTGGTCCATCCCAAAATTATTGAGGTTAATAAAAAAGCCATAAATCAGTACCACCCAAAAGGTAGATGTTGTAAAGTCCATGTTTAAAGAGCCCAGGCTGAACTTATTGTTAGCAACCCCAATTTCATGTATGGCACTTATCCCGCCATCCACTTTGGAAATAACCAGGTAGAGTATTAAAACGGCGCCTACCGTTTTTAAAATTCCCTGTACGACCTCTGTCCATATTACAGCTTCTATGCCGCCCATTACGGTATACAATATGATACAGATACCTGTCAACAGCATTATCAGCTTCATGTCGTAACCTGTTAATGCCTGCAGCGTCAATGAAAGCCCGAAGAAAATAGATCCCATCCTTGCTATCTGGGTTAAGATAAAACACACCACAGCATAAGTACGCGCCCAGGAGCCAAAGCGATGTTCTAAATTGGTATATGCGGATATTTCTCCGGTGCTTCTGTAAAACGGCACAAAGAACTTTGCTGCTACCCATGCCGCTAATGGCATGGAAAGGCTAAACGCGAATGCATTCCAGTTACCACCGAAAGCTTTACCCGGCACTCCCAGAAAGGTATTACTACTTAAGAAAGTGGCATAGATGGATAACCCGATGGCCCAGCCGGGTATATGCCCGGAGGCTTTGGTAAACTGTGCCTGGTTATTATTTTTTCTTGAAAAGTAATAACCGACCCATACCATTGCAATTAAATACAACAGGATGACAACAATATCTATGACAGGTAATGTATTCATTATAATATAGCAGGCAATCTAATACTATACAAACCTAGAATAAATGCTTATCGGAATGTTATAGCATTTATTCATTTGTATATACTATTTTAACCTTTCGGACAGGTGAAAAATGTGCAATAATAAACAAACGTCTGCACTATGCGGCATCCACAATTAAATACCGCTTTTTATATTCGTTTGGCGTTAAACCCATTATGCGTTTGAATTGCCTGTAGAAATTTGCATTGTTATTGAAACCGCATTCATAACAAATGGCGTTCATAGAAAACTTATTATCTACAATTAACCGGCAGGCAAAATTGATCCTCACTTCAATTAAAAAATCAAAGTAGGTTTTCTTATTGATCTTTTTAAAGAGCCTGCAAAATGAAGATGGTGTGAGGTGGCAAAGTTCAGCTAGTTCAGCAATATTTACCTCTGCTTTAAAATGATTGAAGGTGTAATTGTACACTTTATTCATGCGGCTGGCATTTTCATCCGGGTGATTAAAGTTATTTTCTGTAAGGGAAACCGTGCTATACTCATTGTTGCCTGCTATCAGGTCCAATATTTCCAATAACAGGATGATTCTTTTAAATGGCGGGGCGCTGATACATTCAAGCATTTTAGCTTTGACCATTGTCCTGGTCCTGCCCATTAAGCAAACACCCTTTTTTGCCTTTTCAAGTAAGTTTCTTACGTGTGCATACTCGGGAATATCGAAAAAATCTTCCCCTAAAAAAAATTTATTAAACTGCAGCACGACTGCTTCTACCCCTTCGGGATCAATATCCCTCGCTTGTAATGAATGTGGCAGGTTCTCCCCTATTAACAATATATCGCCCGGCTTAAAGCTTTCTACTTTGCTGCCAATGCACCGGGTTCCTTCTCCTTTTAAAGTAAGATGAAGTTCGATATCTGAGTGGTAATGCACCGGCTTACCAAAATTATCCACTTTATCGTGGCGTACAACTAAACTGGTTTGTAACGATTTGGTTACTTTGTGAAAAAATGGTTTCATATGGCAATCGTTTTCTAAAAGAAGAAAAATATTTTCTCACTAATCAATCATAAAATAAAAGCAGTCGTAAATTATCAAAAAAATTAGAAAGTAAATAATATTTTTTATTATCGTTAACGGAATAAAAGCTTTTCGAATGCTGGATTGCTTGCCTGGCTGTCATTTTGCTTATCTTAAACAGTATTAAGGGGCTTTTGGTAATGGTAAGATTGTTAAATAGCATAATAAATGCTAAATGGGCTGCGGCATGCGCTGGTGCCGACGCAGGAGGCAGTGCGTAGTGCAACGGAGCACCGAGCGTAGCGGAGCCATAAGCTCGCCGAACCAATCTTTCATAGAATAACAACCGTTCAGAGCCCCATAAAATAACGCTTCATTAACCTTTCTTAACTTAAAAGTATCACAAAGAAAATAGTAAAATAAAAAATCAATCAAACGATTGATTTAATTTTGTATTCAGAAACAGACGATCAAACCTGATGCTTAGTAAAGAAGAAAATATATTGATACATGCAGAACAATTATTTGCGGAGAAAGGCTTTGCGGCTACTTCTACCCGGGAAATCTGTAAAGCGGCCAATGTGAATATATCCATGATTGCTTACTACTTTGGCAGCAAGGATAAACTTTTTGAACGGATATTCGAATACAGGATGCAGGGTGGTATTACCTATGCTTACCAGGTGCTGGAAATGGACCATTTAAAAACCATTGATAAGTTTTTACTGATCATAGACAAATACATAGAAAGGGTGCGCACGCTGAAAAGTTTTTACCTGATATTGCAAAGGGAACAGATCAATAACAACAACCCGTCCACTCAAAAATTTATACGAGAATTTAAGAAAAATTACCTGAAACTATTCCAGGAGATTTTAAACACGGGTATCAGGAAAGGTGAATTTAAACAGACGCCTGAACTGGCATTCCTGCACTCTACCGTAACCGGGACGATTCTTACCTCGCTGAACGCAATAACGACCTATAAAGAGTTTTTGAATGGTGGTGAGGGTTTTGAAGAGGAATATATTACCCAATTGAAAGCATACTTAAAGAAAATACTAAAATACCTTTTAGGACATGAAAAAAATGACTAATCCGGCGATGTTGCTATTTCTGCTGACATCCGGATTATGCGCAAACGCGCAAACTACCAAACATCTTAGTATAGAAGAAGCCATTAGTTTAGGCATACAAAATTCCAATAGCTTAAAAATAGACCAGGCAAAAATTGAGCAGGCAACCGCCGGTTATATTGAAGCAAAGAACAGGCAGTTGCCTGAGCTGAAATTAACGGGTATGGCGGCCGCGCTTACCAATGCCAAGGTGGATATGAAAATGGCACAGCAAGGTAGTGATCCTTCCAGTTTTCCCATTCCACACTCTGCTTACCTGGGAAGTGCGAACTTATCTTACCCGGTATACACCGGTGGCAAAATAAGCTATGGCATACAATCTGCCACCTACTTACAACAGGCTGCCAAACTACAATTGGAAAATAATAAATCGGCGGTCAGCTACAATATTTCCCAGGCTTACAATAACCTTTATAAAGCCAGCCAGGCAATAAAGTTGCTTGAAGAAAACCTTAAAGCGGCACAGGAAAGGGACAAGCAGTTTTTAAGACTGGAAAGTAATGGCATCATTCCTAAAAATGACCGGCTGAAAGCGAGTTTACAAACCTCTGAACTGGAATTGCAATTGCTGGATGCAAAAAACAATTACAAAATAGCGAGTATCAATATGGATCTGCTGATAGGCCTGCCTGACAGTACCCAACTGGAAGTAGATGATGCCTATGTTAAGGATAATAATACGCTGAATAGTCTTGGTTATTACCTTGATAATGCCAAAACGCTTAGAAAAGACCTGGAAGCGCTTTCGTTAAAAAGAAAAGCGGCGGAGATGGGTACTAAATCTGCTAAAGCGGAGCATCTGCCAACTGTAGCGCTTACCGGTGGTTATATAGCCGCGGACCTTCCTAAAGTAATCAGCATGTATAATGTGGCCAATATTGGCGTGGGTATTAATTACAACCTGGATAATCTATGGAAGAAGAACAGTGCTTTGACAAAAGCGAAAGCGAATGAAATGGAACTGGAAGCGACCAATGATATGCTTAATGACCAGATAACACTGGAAGTGAACAGGGATTACCAGAATGTGGTGCTTGCCAATAACAGGATTGAGGTATTGGAGCGTGCGGTGGAACAGGCTAATGAAAATTACAGGATCACTAAAAACAAATTCAATAACGGGCTGGCGACAATGACGGAACTGCTGGATGCGGATGCGATACAGATTGCGACCAATATTAATGTTACCAATGCTAAAGCGGATGCTGCGCTTGCGAATAAAAAATTAAAACAAACTGCCGGATTACTTTAAAAATTTCCCATCAAAATATTTATAAAATGTCAGATACAAATACAACTCCGAAAAAGAAATCTAAATTATTTCCGATAATATTAGCGGTGGCCATTATAGGTGGTGGTGCTTATGGTTACCACGCTTATACCTATGGCCTGAAACATGAAGTAACGGATGATGCACAAATCGCTTCCAATATGGCGCCAGTGGTATCAAAAATATCCGGCTATATAAGCGAGGTAAAAGTAAAAGATAATCAGTTTGTACATAAAGGCGACACTTTGTTAATTCTTGATAACAGGGACCAGCAGGTAACACTGATGCAGGCGGAAGCGGCACTGGGAACAGCCCGCAGCAATGTTGCTTCGGCTGCAGCTGCTACAAGTGCTGCCTCTAAAAATATTAACTCTACAAAAGCAGCGGTGACGACTGCTGATGCGCAGATAGAAGCGGCAAAAGTAAATGTCTGGAAAACTTCCGAGGACCTGAAACGTTATGCTAATCTAATAGAAGATCATTCTATTACACAACAGCAGTACGAACAGGCATTGGCCGCCAAACAGGCTGCTGACAGGCAATTACAGGTACTGGTGAATCAGAAAAACCAGGTAGCGCAACAAACCGGTATTGCAGAATCACAGACGCATGCCAGTTCTCAACAGATCGGCGTGGCCAGTGCCGTGGTAAAACAAAGGGAGGCAGATGTGGAAAGTGCCAGGCTTAGTTTATCATATACGGTAATTATAGCGCCTGAAGATGGTTACGTATCTAAAATACCGATTCAGCCGGGACAATACATACAGGCGGGTGCTCAACTGTTCAGCCTTGTTAGAGAAAACGACAAATGGATCATCGCAAACTTTAAAGAGACCCAGCTAAGTAAAATGCTGGAAGGCCAAAAAGTGTATGTAGAAATAGATGCTTTCCCGGGACAGAAGTTTGATGCGGTGGTTTCTTCATTCTCTCCTGCTACCGGTTCTACCTTCTCGTTGTTACCGCCGGATAATGCGAGCGGCAACTTTGTAAAAGTAGTACAGAGAGTACCTGTAAGACTGGATTTTGTGCATATCGACAATAATATCGCTAAAAAATTGCGTGCCGGTATGAATGTTAAAGTAGATGTATCGCTCAATTAAAATTTAGGCATTTTCCTAAAATGCCAGAATAGATTTATGGAACACGAATCATTAGTAGAATACGGGCCCAGGAGAGCGATCATTACCATTACCGCTATCTTATGTGCGCTTTTAGAAATAGTGGATTCAACCATTGTGAATGTGGCGCTTAATGAAATGAAGGGTAATTTAGGCGCTACATTATCCGAGGTAGGCTGGGTAATTACGGCTTACGCCATCGGTAATGTTATAATTGTACCTATGACGAGCTGGTTATCTCAGCAGTTTGGCAGACGTAATTATTTTGCCGCTTCCATTATCTTGTTTACCGTTTGTTCATTTTTATGCGGTAATGCCACCAATATCTGGGAACTTGTATTTTTCAGGTTATTGCAAGGTATTGGCGGTGGTGCGCTACTGGTAACGTCACAAACAATTATAACAGAGTCATACCCGGTAGAAAAAAGAAGTATGGCCCAGGCCATATATGGATTAGGTGTTATTATCGGACCTACGTTAGGCCCGCCACTGGGTGGTTATATTGTATATAATTTTAGCTGGCCGTATATCTTTTACATTAATATACCACTTGGTATTATTGCAGCGTTGCTTACACTACAGTTTGTAAGAAGCCCGAAATATGATGAGAAACGCCAGGCAAGAGATGTGGATTGGTTAGGCATACTTTTACTCTCCGTTTTTGTCGGTTCGTTACAGTACATCCTGGAACGCGGCCACGAAGATGACTGGCTCGAAAGCCAAACCATTGTCATTCTTACCATTTCAGCTGTTTTAGGGTTTATCCTGTTTATCTGGCGCGAACTCACTTTCCGCTACCCTATTGTGGAACTGAGAGTACTTAAAAACGTTAACCTTCGGGTAGGTACCATCATGTCGTTTATACTTGGTTTCGGCCTCTACGGCTCTACTTTTATTGTACCGCTTTACACCCAGAGTATTCTTGGCTGGACTGCGTTTCAGTCGGGTGCGTTAATGATTCCGGCAGCACTTACTACTGCCTTCATGATGCCCCTGATTGGTAAAATGCTGACCAAAGGTGTGAAACAGCAGTTGCTGGTGGGAATTGGTTTCTTTACATTTTTTGTATATAGCTTCTGGGGATATAAAATCCTTACTCCGGATATTGGTAAAGATGACTTTTTCTGGATGCTTATTGTACGGGGTATGGGATTGGGTTTATTGTTTATTCCTATCACCTCACTTTCCTTAAGTACCTTAAAAGGAAAAGAGATTGGACAGGGTGCCGCATTTACCGGTATGATGCGGCAATTAGGCGGCTCATTTGGTATTGCGCTTATCACTACTTTTATCAGCAATCAAACCACCAAGCACACGGCATATATTTCACAGCATTTAAATGTCAATGACGTTAATGTTCAGCAACGTTTTGAAGCGATCAAAGGGAGTTTTATTAACAAGGGTATGACCCTGGATATGGCTCAGAATGCCGCGTATAAATTAATGCAGGGCTCTGTTCTCAAACAGGCTTCTGTAATGGCCTATATGGACGTATTCCTCTATTTAGGGATATTATTCCTGATATGTATTCCGTTTGTAATGCGGGTAAAACAAAGAAAATCTGCCACGCCGATAGACTTAAGCGAAGCAATGCACTAACATAAAATAAATAATAAAGCCACATTTTTATGATATGGCTTTATTATTTGGGGCTTTCAGCAGTTGCTGCTTCACTCATCTTCAGTCCGGCGTGCTTTTGGCTCCGCTTCGCCCGGTATATTTTTGCAGGGCGTTTTATACCAATAGCCGCTTCAGTATTGTCCTGCAAAAAATATACTGGCTCGTTCCTCGCCACCAACGCCTGCCGCAGCCCTTTGGCATTGGTTATTCTATCAACTCCCATACGAACCTGTCATCACCAATAAATAACAGGTTCAACACTTCAAGAATCAGCTGTGATAAAAATACCGATTGGTATTTTTATCACAGCTGATTTTAATAATTTAAAGCTAACCCCACACCAAACCCCATATCACTGTCGTAATGTGTACGGATGCCTAAATTCCTGGTAAGAATGTACCGCAGGCCAAACATATACTCCAGATCCGTATTCACCATAAAATCAGCTCTTAATCTTTTGGCCACAGGAATATCCTCACGCATCAGTTGCAGCCGCACAATACCATCATGGTATACTTCTGCCTGAAAATTGACCAGCATTGGCAAAGTGTACATGAAACCCAGGCTTACAGCACTTCTGTTATCTTTCTTGTTAGCTTGCCCGAAAATGTTTTTTTCGTGCTCATCCTTTCCCATCCTGCGATATCGCCAGTCAAAACCTATAAATGGCATAAACCATTGCATTTTACCAATAAACCTTCCCAAATGCGTT
This sequence comes from Polluticaenibacter yanchengensis, assembly GCA_027854065.1. Classification (GTDB taxonomy): domain Bacteria; phylum Bacteroidota; class Bacteroidia; order Chitinophagales; family Chitinophagaceae; genus Phnomibacter; species Phnomibacter yanchengensis. The sequence continues at coordinate 28,061 of JAQGEF010000038.1, forward strand.
TCCACTTCGTAACCGTGCATATCATTGTAACCCAGGCGCCATTCCGAACCTAAACCCCATCTTGCATTCTGTAACATTGCCGAACCGTCGTTACCATTGGTAGCAAAATCATTCTCTGCCATTAAATGAGGCATATTATGGTCGCGCTTCAACTTCCGGTAGGCTTTTGCCTTATCCGGCAGGTAAGGATTATTATAATCGTCTACTGCAAATACCCTGTTCATCCCGGACATCATATGGTAAAGGATATGACAGTGGAAAAACCAATCGCCTTCCTCATTGGCCAGAAACTCTATTGTATCGGTTTCCATCGGCATGATATCCAATACATTTTTTAGTGGTGCCTGCTCCCCGTGTCCGTTTATGATCCTGAAATCGAAACCGTGCAGGTGCATCGGGTGACGCATCATTGAATTATTATAAAGCGTAATCCGTAACACTTCACCTTTTTTAACAAGTATCTTATCAGTTTCCGCTAATATCCGGTTATCCATACTCCAAACATAGCGGTTCATATTACCGGTAAGGGTAAAATTCAGCACTTTAACAGGTGCTTCTTTTGGCAATGTCGTATTGTTAGGAGATTGGAGCATACTGTAATTGAGCGTAACGATATTGCTCAAAGCATTAGCATTATAACGATTCGGATCTTCGTCCATATTCATTTTATGGCCACTTTCATCAGTACCCTCCTTATTTGTTTCGGGCATCTTGTGCTGGCTATGGTCCATTCCTGCCATCTTATCTTTTGAAGACTTATTTTTCTTTTTTTCTTCACCGGTAATTTCCGGGTACATAACCACGTTCATGTCCATTTGCTGCAGTGACATATTCATGCCCATATCGTCCAGATTACCGTCCATTTTCATCATATCATTCATCATCTTCATGCCTTCAAAATACTTTAGTCGTGGCAATGCACCGGCATACTGACGGGTACCGTTCCCTATAAAATAACTGGAGGATTGGGTACGATCTTCGGTAGTGGCTATAAATTCAAAAGCTTTTCCATCTTCAGGAATCGTTACTACCACGTCGTAAGTTTCGGATACGGCTATGATCAGCCTGTCCACATCCACCGGGGTTACATCATTACCATCACTTGCTACCACGCTCATTTTGCCACCGGCATAGCGCAGCCAGAAGTAAGAAGATGCCCCCCCGTTGGCAATGCGCAGACGTACTTTATCACCTGCTTTCAAAGGTTTACCATCAACGCTTTTCAATTCATTAATATTTTTACCGTTCATGAGTACTTTTTCATAATACACATCACTCACGTCCATGGCCAGCATGCGTTTCCACTCATTTTTTATCTTGGTTTTGAAATGCCCGCTACCAATAGCTTCCGCATAGCTTTGTGTAGCACCTTTTTTTATAGCAAACCAGTCAGTAGCAGAATGCAGCATGCGATGTACATTATCCGGGTTCAGATTGGTCCATTCACTAAGTATAACAGGTATAGAGGGCAGATCATCTATACCCTTTCTGAATGTTTTATCGTCGGCTTTTTTATACATAATGAAATTGCCGTACATCCCGATCTGCTCCTGTAATCCTTCGTGGGAGTGGTACCAGTGCGTACCTGTTTGGATGATCGGGAAACGGTAAGTTAATGATGTACCCGGCTCAATGGGTTTCTGGGTTAAATATGGAATACCATCTTCTTTATTCGGCAGGAATAATCCATGCCAATGTATCGCGGTGCCTTCCTTCAACTGGTTATGCACGACTATTTCTGCGGTATCACCTTCAGTAAATTCAAGCGTAGGCATCGGGATTTGTCCGTTAGCCGCAATCGCTCTTTTCTCTTTTCCTGCAAAATTCACAATGGTATCTTTCAGTACCAATTCATAACGTACTACTTTTTGTGCAAAAAGGGCCTGCGACCATACTAGCATAAAAAAAATATGCAACAGACCTTTTATAATGTTTTTAGATATATTCATTTTATACTTTTTTCTTACGGAACTTATGGCTGCACTTTCAACCATTGAGATAAGATTTCAATTTCTTCTTTACTGAGCCTTGCATTTTTGTGCAACAAAGTATATGATCGCAAGGGCATTTGCCCTGTTTCTATTTGTTCTGCCATAGAATTTAAAAGCCGCTCCTGTTTTCTTTTTGAGTAATTACCCCATTCATTAAAATTCAGCTCTTTTTTAGCATTTCCAATATGCTTTTCTATCAGCCATCTTGCGGGTTGCACAAAGTCAAACCAGAGATAATTGGTATTATTGCTATGACAGTCATAACATGCCGTTTCAAATAGGGCTTTCATATTGGCCGGCATTTTATGAATTCCGGTAAAATCAGTGGTATAAACCTGTCCGCTGTGTTTATTAAGCGCAGGCTGAAAAAACTGGATGGCTATAAACACCAGCAATATGACTACCAGGAATGTCTTAAATACTTTTTTCATTTTAGTATTCCTTTTTCACTATGCCGCAAGAAACCATCTCGCTGCCGTAATAAGGATTTTTGATTTCTTTTGTTTCACTGATCCATACAGCTCCCTGGCCGCTATTATAATCCGGGCAGTAATCCAGGAACAACTTTTGAGTTGAACCAAACAGATCGATCAGGTCAGCAATATCTTTGCTTAGAGATGCCAGGTGCTCCCTTTGATGAGCTATCTTTCCTTCGTTATCACCAATATGTTCTGCATTTTCTTTGGCATTATCCGTTATCTCCATGTATTCTTTTTGTTTGCTGGCTACCATTGTTTTTAATTCCATCTTTTTCAAAGTACCTAAAAGTTGCTTGCCGGTGCTGGCAGCAGATTTTGTATTATCTGCCGCCAAAGCATTTTTTAAATCCAGATAATCTTTAATAATCGGCTCAATAGAAAAATTTGCTATTTGTCCTGAAACGACTGATGTATCAACAGGAATGGTAGAGATATCTTTACCAGAATGTGATTCATGTGCGCCTGACGCCGGTAAAGTGTCATTTACCGGCTGTCCGCTGTTTTTATTAGAGGCCTGATTACAGGAAATTATTGTTATTCCAACCATTAACAGGACCATGACAGAAGAAATAATGTGTTTCATTTTGTTTTCATTTTATTGTTGTAAGAAGGCTTTATAACTATCAATGGTTTCAAAGTAAGATACTTTACCATTATCGCCTGTAATGACTATAACAGCACTAGCTTTATCCACCTGTTTTTTTGATACCGGATCCACTGCCATCCGTACACTTCCTTCTTCCTGTATTCTTTTTTCACACATTTCACAGCAACCGTAATATAGCTTTCCGTTATATTTTACTTCTATCTGTTTTTTGCCCATAAAGGCATCATTTACCATACATACTTCATCGTTTGGTACAACATCCCCTTTATTATAAGACATGGAGGTTGAAGAAGGTATGGGTATTGAATTTTCCTGATCTATTCTTTCATTATTATCGGCACTGTGTGATATTTTGTTTTCGGAACAGGCTGTATAAAAAATAGCCAGAAAAAGAATGATAAACATCCGGTATTTTTTCATAATATGGCTTATGGTTTAGTAGCAGTTACTTTCCCACATGTAAGCATCGAAGCTCCATAGTAAGGATTTTTAATTTCTTTTTCTTTACTTAGCCAATAGGACTTTTTCATTGGGCAGTATTGATAGTAAATGGTCTGATTTACTTTTTCTTCATTATCTACCAGTTTCCACATTGCTACAGATACATCATTCAACAAAGATCTTTGCTTTTCTATAGAGCCTGCTTTGCTTAACTTTTCTGTAGCTTGTAACAATTCCGCTTTCTGCGTAAATTCGCCTTCATTTTTTACGGATTGGTACAATGTAGCTGCTGCTTCTGAAGCTGCCTTACTATCGCTGTTTACCAATGCGTTTTTTAGATTGATATAATTATTTAAAAGAGTTTCTGTATCATACGCAAATGCAGAAATTCCTGACAACATCAATGCCAACGATAAAAATGTTTTTTTCATATTATTTTGTTTTATAAGTTTACTAATTCAATTCTAAATCCAGCTTTTTTTACAATTTCTATTATTTCCTGTTCTGTAAGACTTTTGGATGTTACAGTTAAAATTTTATCCTTGTTAATAATATCTACGTCCCACAGGCAGCTACCCACTGCTTTGTCTAAATAAGGTTTTACGGATGCAACGCAGCTTTCACATTTAATATCAGTTTTAAATTTTAATATACCTGATTCCAACTTTGTGAGATTTTTCAGTATAAAATAATGATGGATCAACTTTTACAATAACCCGTGTTATACCGGCATCATTGTATACCCCCTATTCCAGAAACGGTATAACCTGCTCTTTCTATTGCTTTTATAACTTCGCCTTCCAGGTTATCCGAAATAAAAGCAATAGTCAATATTCCTGATTCTACATTCCGGACATGAATACCGTCTACTCCTACAACTGCGTTTATTACCATTGTCTGGCAGTGCCTGCTCTGCATATCGGGAACGTTTATTATTACTTCTTGCATGCTACTAATATTTATGAGTACAAAGTTCCTTATTCTATTAAGTACGGGTATTGTATTATTTTTAGATTGATTTATGAGATTTACAGATTTTAAAATCCTGTGATTTAAGATTTTGGAATAAGAATGGAGATATCCGATGAAAGAATCATCGATTATTTGCGGGAAAGGGAGCGTATCATACAAATAATACCAGCTGTAAAGATCAAAAATTTCTGCTGACCATATAGAATCAATCAATGTCATCTGAGGTATTTTACGACCCTGCCCCTCCAGGGAAGGGACAAGCAGAAAACGGGGGTGATGGTGATTATTATTAGTAACCTTCTATAATATTTTCATTTTCTTTATTTTATGCTGAATAAAAATACACTGCTGAATGGTATTATAGGACTTAATTGATTCCAAATTTAGTTTTCTATTAAGCCGCATTTCTGTAGTTTTCCACATATAATTCA
>JAQGEF010000039.1 GCA_027854065.1 Polluticaenibacter yanchengensis
TTTTGTGAGAAAAAACAAAGTTCGACTTTCAATGGCTTTCTTATTTCTAGTATATCCTTAGCTAAATGACATTGTCCGGCAGCCCGTGGACATTTGAATTAATATTTTGCCATTGATTGGTGCTGATTTTTTGGTCATTCATTTTGTATGAACATCATAAATGCACATAAAAGGTGTCGCACCTACGGCGCTTTCGCTAGACTATATTTTAATCCCATCTACCATAATGTCGTCCCTACGGGACTTGATTTACTTATTTAATGATTCGTTATTTAAATGATGCCGATAGGGTTAGTTAGATTGAACATTTTCCCGCTGATTGGTGCTGATTTTTTATCATTCATTTTGTATGAACATCATGAATGCACACAAATGGTGTCGCACCTACGGCGCTTTCGCTAGACTATATTTTTAATCCCATCTACCATAATGTCGTCCCTACGGGACTTGATTTACTTATTTTCGCATTAATTTATTGTCAGCATCATTTGAATATCTACCCGGTTATAGGGTGAATCGAAGCCTGTTACTTCGACAAATCCTAATTTTTTGTAGAGATTAATTGCCGGCTGCAGTTTGGTATTGCTATCGAGAAATATTGTTTTCGCGCCTTGTTCTTTTGCCCAATCAATTGCTGCTTTCCCCAATAAATGACCGACTCCTTTACCTTGTGCGGCCGGACTTACGGCCATTTTTGCCAGCTCGTAATCTATTCCCGGTTTATTTACTTTTATAAGGGCACATACTCCTAATACGCTTTCTTCTGCTACTGCTACAAATATCTCCCCGCCTTTGTTTATGATGTATGTTTCCGGGTTATCCAACGCTGCGTAATCACTTGGCTCCATTACAAAATAGGTCGAAATCCATTCTTCATTTAATGCTTTAAATGCCGCAGCATACTCCTTCCTGAACTTTTCTATTTTTATATTGCTCATAACTTTCTTTAAATGCTGTTTTTTACCAGCTTTCCTAATATTTTCAAATCATTTTCTACTCTATCTGTCCATTCCATGGCGTAATTTAAACGCATGCAATTGTTGTACTGGTTATGTTGTGTGAACATGCGCCCTGGCGCAAAATTCATTTTGCGTACCCATGCCTGGTCATACAGATCTTCTGTGCAAATGCGCTTATCCAACTCGAGCCACAACATGAAGCCGCCTTTGGGCTGTGATACTTTTGTGTTATCGGGAAAATAGTCTTCTATGGCGCGTTGTATCTGTAAATAATTGGCGAACAATTTATTCCTGAAATTCCTGAGATGGTGATCGAATCGGCCGTACCTTAAGAAATGGGCAATGACATCTGAATACAGTGATGGTGTGCATACTGTTTGGGCTATCTTCTGACGGATGATCCTTTCTTTAAACTGCCCGGGCGCTACCCAGCCTACCCTATAGCCTGGTGCCATTGATTTGGACACTGATGCGCACCAGATAACGAGTCCTGCTTCATCATAAAACTTGCAGGGTTTGGGCCGTTCTCCGCCAAAATAAAGGTTGCCATATAAGTCATCTTCTATGAGCGGTACATTGTATTGTGTGATCAGCTCTACTAATGCTTTTTTGTTGTCTTCGGGCATTAGAAACCCCATTGGGTTATTAAAGTTGGTGACGAAGCAGCAAGCGGCGATACCTGGTAATACTTTTTTTAACGCATCGAGATCTACGCCGTACACGGGATGCGTGGGTACTTCTACAGCTCTTAATCCTAACACCTGTATGGCCTGCAAGATGCCAAAATATACGGGCGACTCTACAGCTACGCCATCTCCTGGTTTGGTTACGGCCATTAATGCATTGAATATGGCGTTCATTGTGCCGGAAGTAATTACGAGATCTTCTTCTGTTATTTTACCGGATAATACCAATGTCCATTTTGCTATTTCGTGGCGCAACTGTTCATTGCCCTGTACGGGTTCGTATAGTGTACCGCCGTCATTTCGTTCTCTTACTGCATTTATGATGCCTTTGTTTAGCTTGGCCACGGGCAGAAAGTTCTGCCCCGGTATGCCTAATGCGAACTGCGTGACATCTTTATTGGCGATGGCCCCGAATACTTTATCTACGAGGTCCTGGGGTGATTGCTCCCGTGATGATGCTTTTATTTTTGTGACACTTGGCAGATCGAGCTTGCGCTGCGCACTTTTGCTTACATAGTAGCCGTTCTTCGGACGGGCTTCTATGAGGGAACGACTTTCCAGCTCAAGGTATGCCTGTTTGATGGTATTTAAACTGACGTTATACAGTTTTTGGGCACTTCTTACAGATGGAATTTTATCTCCCAGCTTTAAGGAATCTGCCTGTATCTGGTCTTCTATGGACCTTGCTATTTTGAGGTATAATACTTCTTTTGTCTTCATATAAAATGCCCTGCTATGGCCGAAGGGTTGTTTCCGGTCATTAATTTACATTGTTTAACCATCCTGTCAACTGCCTGATGCTGTTTTTTAGCTGGGTTTTGTCTTTTAATGATGCGTACGGGTGGAATGCTGCTTCTTTTAATACCTGGCTTTTCCAACTTGCCAGTTTAGAAATATCAACCGTGGCATGGTGGTAAAAGGATAAATTAGCAACACCGCCCTCTTCAGTAAAGGATGCGAACGCTACCAATTCTTCTCCCTGCCTGGCCATCATGAAGGGAATACCAAACGCCTCTGTGTCTGTGTCCTCTTTTCCTGTGTCTTTCAACTGATTGAAGAACTGTTTTAGCAACGGGATATCTGAAGTATATACCTGTTGGGAACTGAAGCCTGTTTTCGTTTCTAACTGCCGTACCATAACCTTGTATTTTTAATGCCTTCTGCAAATCTAAAATCATCGTGGCGATAGTTACAGATACACAAATCTATATTTTTATGGGTACAGAGAAAATTCATGTTAAAAGTTTTGACGGTAAATTTCGTGTTAGATAAACGCAGTTATGAGTTCGCTGATTACCATTACGGCCTTTATGCTAATTATTTGGGGAAATTCGGTTGACAGTGTGGCCAGAATTCAGTAACAAATGAGAAAGCCAAACAGGATCAATAAAAAAACTGACAGGGTCTTTTAGTAATAAAAAGTGAAGCGAATTTATAGTCAGGAATAAGGACGGGGACTGACAGCAAAAGCAGGAATAAAAAATGATTGTTGCCCGTTTGCAGCAATAACCAATTAGCCGGTATCCTTGTATGAGTATTCTTAAAAAGACTGACAACCTTTTTTCTAATTATCCTTAAAAGGTGTCAAGCTATTTTAAGAATAGTCAATCCTACATTCAATGTTAATCCGGTTGAAAAATGGTTAGAGGCACCAAAGGAAATTAAACGCCTGAATGCTGAAAAAATAGAATTATACGAGTGTATATTACAGCAGCAAAAGGAAATGATTGAGAAGTTGGAGAGGTTGATTGAATAAAAAAAGAGTGCTATCAAAAAAGTAAATTCTAAGAAATGCTAGCTTCAAACTACCTCTTACATTAAGATATTTACTGCTATGAATTCAATGAATGATTTCCATTTGATAAATTATTAGATTTCATCTAATTAAAAGCAACTACCTAACCTTTAGAAAGTCTCTTTTAACGACAATGTCTCTATTTATTTCTTGCTTGACATTAATTTCTTTAATTGTCCCTGTGCAGATGTTAATCTACTATTACTTCGTGATAATCCTCATAATTAGCTTCTTCATCACACTTCAAAATTGAATATTGATTATCATGTCTCGAGTATAATACAACATGCAGCGTTTTAAATAAGAAACTAAGAAAATCCTTATCCTCATTGACATCAATAGATATACTTGTTATATATTCCTTTTCTGTGTTTGATTTTATATTATCAACACATATTAACGAAATGTAATGATCTTCACTTCCATGTATCGAAACTCCAACTACCTTAAATCTTTCTAAGTTCAATTTAAAATACTCCCCTAAACTCTTCAAAGAGTTTCCAAATGTCGAACCTAAATAATCAGATATATCAGCCGCTGCTGTACCTACAAAATCATTATACTGTGTTCCTGCTTTCATATAGTTTTTTAAATATTAATAATATTTATTATCCATCTCTTGTCCATTGTACCTTCCCACTCCGAAGAAAGAAGTGACTTTTACATCCAACAACACGATTAATCGACGGAGTCAATGTGATAAAACCTGTTTTTTCAATTTGATATCTCCAAGAAGGTTTATACTCTTCCAATAAGTTCAGGAATAACGTGCTTTTACAGCCACATGGGCAGAGAAAAACAATTTGCCAATAATAATCCCTTTCTCCAACCACATAGATCGTTTTATCATTTAAAATACCTGGCACATCATCTACAAATTTATATTTGTAGAAAAGAGACTCTTTTCTTGAAAAAAGTCTCTTTATCCAATTAAATATTAGTTTTAGCATTTTGACTTAACTCAATTATATCTAACAAGGGAAACACATCCCCTCTTCCGGTTTGTTTAGAGAACAGTGGACATTGTTCAACAATACCATCTTCATAAAAAGTAGAACAATCTGAGATCATTACTCTAATTGTTTCGATTTCTGAATTACAGATGTTTCGATATGGATGAACTCTTGCCAAAAAGTCATTAACAGCCGTTGATGCAACCTGCATATTCACGCTAATAACTGCCGGATTAGTTTCACCTACTTCTGCTAAATACGTATTTCGCTCATATTCCTCTTTATCCAATCGTTTTATTCCTTCTGATCTTAATTTTTCAAGATTAATTGCCTTTCTATTCAACAAACTTGAGCGATGCGGTTGTACATAATGTACAGTTGCATTCAAAGAGTTAATACCGCCATTCCCATCTGCCTCAAATCTAACACCTAAGTCAAATAAAGGAATTAAGTAATAAGAAGACAACTTGTTTAAATAGTACCGTCCCTCAGTTGTATCCACACAACCAAAGATTATATCACATTCAGCTAGCTGCTTTATTGCATTTTCACCCAAAATGCTCTCTTCAATACTTATTACTTTGGTACCTATTCCAACCCTTCCTATATGCTCTCTAATTGAACGAACTTTAGCAACTTTACATTCGGCATCTCTCATTGTTGACCCTATAATCCTATTTAGATTTACCAAATCAATATAATCCGGATCGACAATTACTAAAGTTCCAATTCCTAATCGAACTAACTGCTCTATAACTGGGCTACCAGTTCCTGAGCAGCCTACGACTCCCACTTGAAGATTGTTTAGTAACTTCTTAGTTAAAGAACCGAAAGCCTGAAGATTACGTATTTGTGCATCCTCATTTAACAAAGATTCTGTAGCGGTGTAACTCCATTTTTTAAAATCACTACCAGCAACAATGATTTCATCTATGTTTTCAATACGCATATCAGATTGGAACAGTCTGCCAAAAATTCTGCCATCAGGAAGCATAATACAGCTTCCATGTGGTTGATCATCGTCTAACCATGCATGAATACTTCGAAATAGAGAATCGTCCGATTCATCGTCAGTTTCCGAGAAACGTTCATATAAACCAGGATGACAATGAATTTTCACTAATGCCAACCCTTTTTTACTAGCTTTTTCAATGCTATCATTAATATACTCAGTTGGCCAGTGTACTAAATCCGGAGCTCTGTGAAAACATATATTATAAGGTACAGGAATAATTTCCTGTACCAATAATGTATGATTATTTTTAAACTTACTTCTCCCGCAAATAGCGACAGCTACCGCTTCCAAACCATCACCAGGAAAAAGGTGACTTTTTAACTCTAAATAATGAGTTCCCGAAATCTTAAGTCTATTCATTTCACCTCCTACTACTTTTTGAGTTCCTTTTCTAACCAGTTATCCACTAAATGTAAATGTGTTGCAATGTTATCAACACCTGGAGTCCATTCATTGGGCTTCCTATGTCTAGACCAACGTTGAAAAATTCTGCCATCTAAAGATTGGTTTGATAATGCTCTAACACCGACGCTAGTATTAGTTTTATTTAGAGCGGGATAGAAATATGCCATATCTATTTGGGTTGCTGGATATCCTGGCGGAATAAGTAATGCTACATCTGCTTTTAATACATTATAGCCTGCCGGTATTGGGTAATCATGAATGATTATCCAATAATTTCCCTGGCTTATTGTTTCCCAACTATATCCCAATTGATTAAGGATTTCTGAATCTTCTTCTGGCAACTGAAATTGCTTACGCAAATCTCTTCCTTCTGTCTGCTCTTTGGGTTGTAGTACAAATCGTAAAAGACAGGTTTCTGTCAAATCAACCTTCTCTCCAACCGCAATCTTAACAGGCTTCGGATTTCCTTTTATAAACTTTAAAACATTATATACTGTATCTGACTTTCCACCTAAACGGATGAGTTCAGATTGTTCTATATATCTATTCATAATATCAAAATAGCTTTTATCAATTCTGATACGGTAGACTTTTGCAGGAGGAATCTCCTCACACGATTTTCCAGAATCTTCAATACTAACTATATCAACCCAACTTCTCGAAATAAACTCCATCCCACTGCAGTCCATTTCAATATAATCTTTCGGATTCCAAGCATAAATAAATTCACCATTAGCCGTCTTATGCACCAAATAATTAGAAACAGTATCAATACCTGCATTTTCTAAAATCTCCTCTGCGCTTATACGTTTCTTGTCAGTCATTTCATGCTCACCATTTAAGGTGTAAGCAAATGTATCAGCATCCTTCGTTACAAATCGTTCAATACCAGATCTACTTAAATCAACAATATCATAATGTCGTATCTTGGTAAAATCACAGCCGGAGAACTTTTCATATAGAGTATAGCAAGCGTACGCTTGTATACCTGCAATACTAAGCAGCTCCTCTCCTGTAACTGCAGATTTATAACTTCGATAGGTTTTATCGTTCAAAACAAAAGAATAAATATTCTTAAAAAAGAAGCGCTCAATACCTGGACGTGCGAGATTCACTTTAGTACTATTTGATATAAGTTCATTTGCCCACGGCTCTTTAATGGCCAAATAAAGTTCGGATTCCAAAGGTGCTCCTATTAATGCTTTAACTTCAGAACCGGCAATGTATTGCTCAGGCCATTCAAACTGGATATCTTCGACTATAAATTTTAATACTACAATGGACTTTTCCATTTTTTATAATTTTTAAATATTAATAAAATAATTTTCACCCACATATCATTTCTGTAGGCAATAATTCAGCTATGCTGATTTAATAATAAAAGCCAATTTGCGATAAATCGTTTAATAGTTAACAAAAAGGCATGGAGGTATCTCTATCATTAATACAGATGCCTCTTAATAAATTACAAAAAGCTTGGAAAATTGAGCAGAAGGGTATACTTTTGAATTCTCAGGTTCAAAGCATTTCGTTGAATGCCGCGCAAAGGCTAACGACAACTGCTAAGTTCAAGCCAGGTAATCTATTGCCTGGTTTTTTCATTTTTAGCACTCCATAACAAAAAACGGACTACTCAAAAATCTATGTAAAGTTATAGATTAATTTGATTCTAAACAAATTAATTTTGTTAAAATAATATGAATTTTTTCATTAAAAATGTTTGGGTAGTAAACATTTTTAATGAAAAATATAAATTATAGTCTAATATTAAATACATATGTACTAACATTAAGTCAAGCGAAGAATAATCTTATGTTTACAAATCATTGATTCTTTTTTAACAAAAAAAGTTATACATTTGCATTATAATTAAATAAATATAGGAGGGCCAAATCATGACAAGCGAAGAAAAATTCTATAAAGAATTAGGAGCTAAGATTGCCTCTTGTCGAAATCAAAAGGATGTAAATCAAGATGTACTTGCCGACTTTCTTAAACTTTCTCGACCTTCAATTGTCAATATAGAAAAAGGACGACAGAAACCAAATGTTCTTACATTAGTGCTAATCGCCAATTATCTACAAGTAAAAATCGATGACTTAATTCCAAAAATAAATAATATTGACATCGATGACTTAACTATTCGAGGAGGACAATTAGAGGAAAATCATGGAACTCATTTAAGTGATTCTATAATCAACTTCTTAAATACTATTCGAGATTCTAAATAGCCTTTTGTTTTAATATAAATTTAATCAACTATGTCTATTACAACTAAAGTTAAAAATGAAACGAAAAATTTCATTAGTAATTATATTACTCCAAACAAAAATGGGTATGCTATTGATATTGAAAAAATCACTAAAGATCTTGGCATTAACCTTGTTCAATATATGTTTGATGAAGACATCTCTGGTGTACTCGTTACCAAGGATAAGATTTCAACAATTGGTGTAAATCAAGCACATTCAGAAGTACGCAGAAGGTTTACTATTGCACATGAATTAGGTCATTATATTTTACATAGAAATGAAGGAAATATGTTCATGGACAAAATACTATTCAGAAAGAGTACTGATTATAAGGAAAAAGATTTAAAGCTTGAAATAGAAGCTAATTATTTTGCGGCCAATGTATTGATGCCAGAAGAAGATATTTTTGAATACATTACTGAAAACAATATAGATTTCCATGAAGATGACGAAGTAAGACAACTAGCAAAAGTTTTTAAGGTAAGTTCATGGGCAATGACTTATCGCCTCATTAATCTTGGTTTAGTTTACTCTTAATCCAATGCCTCAACAATTAAACTTGAAATTAACTAAGTGATAACACCTTATTGCTCACCACTTCTATATTATTTTGTGGTAAGCAATATGTTAAATACGGCATAAAAAGTGACTCCCTAGAAAATAAAAACTTTAATGTTTAATAAAAGCACTCCATTGATTCAAGATTTTATTGGTAGCAGCCGCATCTAACTGTTTATCGATGCATCCTTCTATCCATGATGGTAACAATGGATTATTATATAGATCTGTAAAATGAGTTTTGAGATAATTTAACAGTTCCGGCTTACTTGCATTTATTTCTGCCCATATCGTGCTTCTTGTTTGTAACACGAATATTATATCTTCAAAATCATGACTGCTATAACCATCATTTTGCCCTCGCCCTTTAAAGGCTTCTAACTTGGTTGCTATATAATGCGCTGCTGTCGGTATTCTTATATTGACGTTTTCGTCTAAAGCGCATGTAACCGCATTAGTAAATGCTTCAGCATACCAAATGTTGTGAAACCCAATAGTATTGTCGTTTGTTGGCATTACATCCACTATAAATCCATCGTATCTGAACCTGCAAATAATACCTGATGCTATATCATGTTCAAATCCCAGGCCTCTCAACTTTTCTTCTAAAGCTGCTCTTTGCCCATAAGTTACTATTTCAATAATAATATCCACATCACTGGTAGCTCTTACTTCTAAAATAGGTTGATTGGCATAAAGTGATAATATAGCCCCTCCTACATAAACTACTTCATTCTGAATATTGCCTAAAGCATGGTGGATTGCTTTTAACCGTACTATATTCTGGTGCTGACTCATACTAATGATCCGAGTATTATTGTGCTCACCATTTCTTTTCCGAATTTCTGTTCTCTTTTCCGTCCAAGCCGGATCATATCTATAGCTGCCAATATTTTATATAGTTCTTCATCTTTCTTAGCTGCTTCTGCCTGATTGGGATATAATGGCTGAACTTCTAACCCAATTGCTGTACCCTCCGCATGTGGCCAAACATATTTTTGTTCACTCAGAAACTGTGACTCGAACCCGGTATAGCTGTGGGCAGTGGGCATTCCTTTTACAAACCCTAATGGTTTTACCGGAAAAATATACTGAATACTATAGATAATTATATCCAGAAGGGCCTGACGATTGACTGTTTGTTTATCGTCTGACAGCAGCCCTGAAAATTTACTTCTTTCTAATGACTCTGAGACTTCTGACAGACTAATAGCTAAGTCGGCAGCTAATTGTAACTGTGTATATTTAGTATCTGAATCTACTATTAATTTTAGCAGTACCACAATATCCTGCGGTCTAATACCATTATGTTTTCGCCTAATCATGATATAAAGGTATTTTTTATTTTGCATTTTGCAAAATGCAAAAGTTCAATAGCAACGGATTTTATGTATAGTAGCAATTGTAACATGAGTTTCAGATGATTTAATTTGAATGATAATTTACATTGGATTTAGATGAATGGTGTCGCACCTACGGCGCTTTGGCTACATTCATTGTCATCCCTACCATAATGCCGTCCCTACGGGACTTGATTTATCTATTTAATGATGGCTACGTAATATGAAGCTGATATTGACATGATTTTAGCCGGTAGCAGTTTCATATTGTGGCTATCAATAAAAGGGAGATTTATTGAAACCTAAGCTACTGTTATTATAATGGCAGATGTTTTTTCCTTTATTGCTGATTAAAGTTACCAATGCCGAAAGGCTGCGGGATATGTAAGGTGGCGAGGCACGAGCCAGTGCCCGGCACCGAGCGGTAGCGAGCCTGAAATAGCCCGAACTGCTGCTGAATAGTATTTCTTAAGGCTGAGAGCCCCAAAATAGAAAAGAAAAAATCCGGATTTTGTGGTGCAAAACCCGGATTGGTTGTGTGTTTTTAATGGGCCTGTAGCCAGTTATTGCCTGTACCTGCTTCTGCTACAACGGGCACGCCGTTTGGTAAGAGGAACGCGGTTTCCATATTCCTGACCACGATTTCTTTGATGGTATCGAGTTCTGGCTTGTGTACATCGAATAACAACTCATCATGTACCTGTAATATCATTCTTGAATTGAAGTTGTGCTGCGCTAATTCGTTGTGAATTTTGATCATTGCGAGCTTGATCATATCTGCTGCAGTACCTTGTATGGGGCTGTTGATGGCATTGCGCTCTGCGAACCCGCGTACGGTAAAATTCTTTGAATTGATATCGCTTAACCAACGCTTGCGCCCCATGAGAGTTTCGACATACCCTTTCTCCTGCGCAAAGGTGATCATGTTATTCATGTACTGCTGTATGCCTGGAAATTCCCGCTTGTAATTGTCGATGATCTCTTTGGCTTCTGTGCGGCTGATGCCGAGATTTTCCGCAAGTCCGAACGCTCCCTGGCCGTAAATGATGCCGAAGTTTACACTTTTGGCTTTGTACCGCATTTCTTTGGTGACATCTTCCATGGCGACGCCGTAGACTTTGGCGGCTGTGGCCTGGTGAATGTCTTTGCCGGACCTGAAGGCTTCACACATATTCTCATCGCCACTGATGGCTGCTACTATGCGCAACTCTATCTGTGAATAATCGACGCTTAGCAACACATGGTCTGTAGTGCGTGGTATGAATGCTTTGCGGATCTCTTTGCCTCTATCTGTACGTACGGGGATGTTCTGCAGATTGGGATTATTGCTGCTTAACCGGCCGGTAACGGCTACTGCCTGTGCATAGCTGGTATGTACGCGGCCTGTTTTTGGATTTATCAATTGCGGCAGTGCATCGACATAGGTGCTTTTTAATTTTGTGAGCTCGCGGAAGGTTAAAATGCTGTCTACAATTTCATACCCTTTTGCTGCGAGCTTTAATAATACGTCTTCGCCTGTCTGATACTGTCCTGTTTTTGTTTTTTTGGCGTTTGGATCGAGCTTTAGCTTTTCGAAGAGGACTTCTCCTAACTGCTTGGGCGATGCTAAATTGAAACGGACGCCAGCGAGGCGGTAAACGGTTTCTTCGGCATTGCGGGCATCGCGCTCGAGCTCTTTGCTGTAATCATTGAGGAACTCTTCATCTATCCTGATGCCTTCGAACTCCATATTGGTTAATACTTTTACCAATGGATTCTCTACCTGTTCCAGTACTTTTTCTACTTTATTGGCCTGTACCATGGGCATGAAGGTATTGTGCAACTGTAAGGTGATATCGGCATCTTCTGCTGCATAATCTTTTGCTTCTTCTACTGGTACCTGTCGCATGGTGGACTGTGTTTTGCCTTTTTTCCCGATGAGTTCTGTGATGGATATGGGCTTGTAGCGTAGATATTGCTCGCTTAACAAATCCATATTGCGCCGACCTTCGGGCTCTATGACGTAATGTGCGAGCATGGTATCGTGTATGGTGCCTGCGACCTGGATGTTGTTCCATTTGAGTATGAGCAGGTCGTATTTTAAATTCTGCCCTATCCAGCGTACCTGTGGGTTTGCAAATAAGCTGCTGAATTTTTGCAGTATTTCGTTTGCGGCATCGGCATCCTCCGGTATGGGCACATAGTAGGCTTCGTGTGGGGTTACCGCGAAACTCATGCCTACGAGTGTGGCTAAATTGGCATCTATATTGTCTGTTTCGGTATCGAAACAGATGCTGTTGTGTTTATGGAGTAACGCGAGTAAGTTATCTATTGCTTCGGCATTATCTACCAAATGGTATTGGTGCTGAACATCGCTGATGGTTTTGAGCGGGGCAGCTTCTGTTATTTCGCCAACGGTAACCTGCTCTTCATCCTGGGCGGTGGCTACTGGCTCTCCAAACAAATCCTGTTGTACGGCTTTGTTTTTTACGGGTACATTTACAGTGACACCGAGGACGCGTTGTGCCATTGTTTTGAATTCTAAATCGGTAAATATCTGTATGAGGGCGTCTTTGTTTACTTCTTTTACTTTAAAGTCTTCTTCGTGAAACTCTACGGGTACATTGGTGATAATCCTGGCGAGGCGTTTGCTTAGTACTGCGGACTCTCTGCCATTTCTTACTTTTTCCCCGAGGCTGCCTTTTATACTGTCGGCATTTTCGAGGATACTTTCGAGTGTTTTGTATTCTTTTAAAAGTTTTGCGGCTGTTTTTTCTCCTACGCCTTTTATTCCTGGTATATTATCTACGGCATCGCCCATTAACCCCAATATATCGACTACCTGATCTACGGCTTCGATGTCCCATTTTTCACATACTTCTTTTGGCCCCAGTATCTCGACATCGCCTCCCTGGTAACCTGGCTTGTAGATGAACACATTATCGCGTACTAACTGTCCATAATCTTTATCGGGGGTGACCATATATACTTCGTAACCGAGATCTGACGCCTGCCATGCTAATGTGCCGATGACATCATCTGCCTCGTAGCCATGTTTTTCGAGAATGGGTATATTGAGTGCTTCTATGATCTTGCGGATGTCGGGTACTGCTGCTGACAGGTCTTCGGGCGTTTCCTGACGATTGGCTTTGTAGGCATCAAATTCGACATGTCTTTCTGTTGGCTCGGCGGTATCGAAACATACGGCTAAGTGTGTTGGTTTTTTTTTGTTTAACAATTCCAATAATGTATTGGTGAATCCAAACTGGGCATTGGTATTGCGGCCTGTGGAGGTGACTCTTGGATTTCTTATTAAGGCATAATATGCCCTGAAAATAAGGGCATAGGCATCTAAGAGGTATAATTTTTTATCGCTCATATATGTTGTATTCTTTTGGGGATTAAGGTGATAGTCTTTCTATTTTCCAGTTATTGTTGTCTGCTTTTGTATAAAGTAACCTATCGTGCAACCTGTTTGGGCGCCCTTGCCAGAACTCGATAAGGCGTGGTACGACTTTGTAACCGCCCCAATATTCGGGCTTTGGAATGTCTGTACCTTCATACTCTTGCTGAAAGTGTGACAATTTTTGAGAAAGTACCTGCCTGTTTTCGATGACCGTGCTTTGGGCGGATGCCCACGCTCCTAACTGGCTGCCCCTGGGCCTGCTATGATAATATGCGGTGCTTTCTTCGATACTTAGTTTTTCTACCGTGCCTGTAATGCGTACCTGGCGTTGTAGTTCTTTCCAAAAGAATACGAGGCTGGCGTTGGGGTATGCCAGTAACTCTTTTCCTTTATTGCTTTGATAATTGGTATAAAATTCAAATCCTTTGTCGCTAAATCCTTTTAGTAATACGATTCTGCCCTGGGGTATTAAATCTGCTCCTACGGTGCAAAGTGTCATGGCATTGATCTCTTCTATGCGGCTTTCCTGGGCCTGCTTCCACCATTTGGCAAACTGCTCTATGGCATTCTGAGAGGCTTCTGCTTCTACTAAATCTGCCATCATATAATCTGTTCTAATATCGGCAATATTACTCATAGCGCAAATATCCTAATTGTTTAACAAAACTTGGTGAATGAATTTTAATCTTGACAAAGTACGAAACAGGGATTAAATTAAGGTGAATTCCGGCTGTTATTTTTTGGCTGGCTATCAAAATATTGCTTTATGCAAACAGGTGCTGTACTTATGGTGGATTGTTTGTACCGATCATGATTGTTGTTATCATCATGTTTTGTTCCTACGGGACCTGACTTCGTCAGTTAATGATCTCAGGATAACAAGAAACTGATATTGAAGTGATCTATTGATGGGTTGAGATGTAATGTTATTATTAAAAATGGCTCTATTGGTACCTGAAACTCACGTTGCATTCATTTTATAAACCGCTTTAACATGGGCTTTTTAAAGGTGTTGTCCGCTATTGTGCAAATCATTTTTCCGAACCCCTGCGTGGGTTGCGGTACTCCTCTGGGGGATGCTCCGTTCCCGGTGTGCTATGACTGTATGAAGTGCCTGCCTGCGACTAATAATATGTGTCATGATGATAATGAGATCTATCAAATTTTTGAGGGGCGGTTGCATCTTGAATTTGCGGCTGCTTATCTGTTTTATAACCAGCAATCGCTTGCTCAGCAATTGATCCATGCGCTGAAGTATAAAAACAGGAGGGATGTCGGCCTGTTTTTGGGTAAGCAAATGGGGCTGGGTATCAGGCATCATGACCTGATTGCTTCCGTGGACGGGCTGGTGCCACTGCCCTTGCATGCCAAAAAGCTTCGTAAAAGGGGTTATAACCAGGCTTCGGTATTGGCGGAAGGGGTGGCTTCTATTATTAATAAGCCAATTCTTGATAATGCGACTACGAGAAGGGTGCATAACGCGACGCAAACGAAAAAATCAAGAATGGGCCGGTGGCTAAACGTGGAACATATTTTTGATATTAAAAACCCGGAGGAACTGGAGAATAAGCACCTGCTGATTATTGATGACGTGGTGACGACGGGGGCGACGATTGAGGCATTTGGTGAGCTTTTGGAGCGGTTACCGAATACGAGGATATCGGTATTGAGTTGTGCGGTGGCGGTTGGGATTTAGTATTGACGTGGGTTTGGGGATGGTGTTTATTAAGGGACACACCCACCACAAGGAGCTTTTGATGATATTGCTGTAGTAAAGTTTGGAGGGGATTCTTCGCTGCGCTCTGAATGACTGTGGAGCGTGCCTTATTCTTAAAAAGCAGCGATGATCATTTAATATGAAAACCCACCCCTACCCCTACCAAGGAGGGGATAAGGAGCTTTTGGTGATATTACTGCAGTGAAATTGTTGGAGGGGATTCTTCGCTGCGCTCAGAATGACTGCGGAGCGGGCCTTGCTCTTAAAAAGTAGCTATCCTCATTTAATATGAAAACCCACCCCTACCCCTACCAAGGAGGGGATAAGGAGCTTTCGATGAAAAATAGTTCGAGTGAAATTGTTGGAAGGAGATTCTTCGCTGTGGTCAGAATGACTGTGGAGCGGGTCTTATTCTTAAGGGTAAGTTGTGATAGTTTAAAAAACAAGACAGCACCCATAGATGAGTGCTGTTTGCTTTATTGGAGAATTGATTTGTATATTGGAAAACTGTTATGCGATTTTTATTTTGTGAATTCTCCGTCTGCTTTTATGGTTACAAGGTCGCTGATGACTGCTTCTGGAAATTTTGATCCTAAAGAGAAATCGGAGCGTTTGATGGTTCCTTTTACCTGGAACCCTACTGTTTCATGCTTGCTCATTGGATTGACTGTTTGTCCTTTGTAAACCAAGTCTAGCGTGGTTGCTTTTGTAACGCCATGGATTGTGAGGTTTCCTGTTAATTTATAATTATCTTTTGATACTTTCCTGATGCCTGTGCTTGAAAATTTAATTTCAGGATATTTTTCTACATCGAAAAAGTCTGCGCTTTTTAGATGGTTGTTCCTGGCTTCTACGCGTGTATCTATTGACGCTGTTTTTGCTGATAATTCGAATACGGCATCACTGAAGTCGTCTTTGTCTGATTTTACTGTGACATCGAAGTCGTTGAATGTGCCGCTAACATCATTAATACCGAGGTGTGTAACAGTGAATTGCAGTTGTGAATGTGCTTTATCATTCTTCCATAAACCTGCAGTGGTAAATGCTGCGGTTGCAATAAATAAGGTAATTGCAATAAGTGCTTTTTTCATAATTGGTGTTTTTTAAAGTTTTTATAATTTGATTAATGTAATATCTTCCAACCAGCGTGCCAATTATAGTTGTTTTGAATATTTAATTGGATTAATAACAATTGCATATTCTCTAAGGTGCTGCTGACAGATAGTTTGCCTGCATGCACGGGGTTAAAACCTGCTACTTTTACTAATTCCGCAACTGCGTTTACTGCTGCCTGATTATCACCTGCGATGAAAGCATCAGTTTGTTTGCCATCGATGACCGGTTGAGCGAAATCTGCTGCGAAAGTGGTGTTGAAGGCTTTTATGACGATTGCATCTGGTAATTGTTTTTGTAACTCTTCTGCTGCACTTGTTCCCGGTGCTGTTAATAACCCATCATAGTTATTATTGAGCGGGTTGGCTATACTGATGACAATTTTTTGGGTTACATAGGGTTTTATTTTTGCAGCGATTTCTGATTCTGCTGTAAAGGGTACGGCGAGTATTACAATATCTGCTTCCCAACTTGCTTCGCCGGGACACTCCTGTACTTCGACTTCTACTAAAGAAGTATTTGACTCTATTGTTGTTTTTAACTCTTTTGCTTTGGAGAGATCATTACTAAACAGTAATAATTTATGATTGGGATGGGCTAAGGATTTTGCTATTGATGTGCCCATATTGCCTGTACTTCCGATGATAGCTATTACAAGTTTTGCTTTCATGATATCTGTCTTATTTCTTAATGCAAAAGTAGTCCGGCCGGCACGTGGCGTCCAATGATAAATGATAGGATTATCTATTGATATTTATCAAGGTTAGGGTGATGGATTGTTTGCATTGTCTTTTGCTATTGGTTCTGCAGCTGCTGTAATTTTTTCTTTGCCTGGTAGCCTGGTTTATTTTTTCCCGCAGATTTTGCGGATTTACAACGCAGATTTTCGCGAATCCTGATTCTTGGGATTAAGGTAGCGGTCTCTTCCAGCCGCAACAACTATAAAGCTTGCGTGTAGTAATAAGATACCTGATTAAGAATCCTGGTATTTTTTAAACGGTAAAACAAATGCCGCTTTATGTTAGCGGCATTTGTTTTATATTATCTTAATAATGAGATGGTGCCTTTTTTGGCAATAATTTCTCCGGTTACTTCACATTCTAATTCTATAAAGTAAACATATGCTCCAGCCGGCATATCCACGCCGTTTTTCTTTCCATCCCATGTTGCGTTATAGTCAAGAGGATCGATATTTTGTCTTTCAAATGCCGGTGCTCCCCACCTGTCGTAAATTAATATTTTCCTGATCTGTTTTACGCCACTTACATAAAATTTGAACCGGTCATTTTTTCCATCGTTATTTGGTGTAAACGCATCCGGCAGATATACCAAGTTGGTATTGCAATACGTGCTGACATTGATTGTATCGGAGGCTTTACAATTAAAGCTGTTTGTTACGTGAAGGGTATATTGTATGGACTTCTGAGGTGTAACCAGTGGGTTTTTACAATTGACACAACTGAGATCCATTAATGGTTTCCACTGGTATGCCACGACATCGGCACTTGCAACGGGATTGAGCCCAGCGGTTGTTCTTGCGGGAATTATAATATCATTGCCAGCGTCCACTGTTGGTAACGGATTGACTTTTACAAGTATATTAGCAGTATCCGCAAAGCAGTTATATCCATCAAATCCGACTACCTGGTAAGTGGTGGTAGAGGTTGGTTTTAATATATGAGTATTTGAAAGTGAGCCTGCTACCGTGCTGTCTTTTAACCAAATATAGCTTTTGGCACCACTTAACTCAAATTTGACGCTATCACGTAAACAGATGGTAACCGGATCAGTGCCTTTGAGTTTGATTGGCTGATGTACGGTTATGAATGCGCTATCTGAACTTGAACAGTTATACTCGTTGGTGGCAGTGAGGATTATATTACCGTCCTGTTTTGGTGCTAATATTACAACTGAGTCTTTGTCGTTGGTGGTGATATTATTAACGGTCCATTGATAGGTATATAGCGTGTTTGATGTTGAGTGTAATTTTACTGTTTGTCCCAGGCATATTTCGTAATCTTCTGCATGTACTTTGAATGTTGGCACGGGCTTTACTAATATGGATGTTTTAACGGTATCGCTACAGAATGCGTCTGTTAATGTGAAAATAACGCTTTTTACACCTTCTTTTTCGAACACTATGTTTTCAGAAGGTTTGGTAATTTCTCCTATTTCTTCTATTTGCCAGGTATAATCGAAGGTGTGGCTTGTTGGCAAGCCTAATCCTTTGAGTTCAAAGTTATGGGTACGGCAAACATCCGGCGCTATGCTTAAAGAGGCGGTTACTTTTTGTTTTATTTCTACTGGTATTTTGATTTCTTTCTTACATCCATAGATGGTAGAATAATTGAGCGTGGCGCTGTTAGCTCCTATATTTTTAAATGAATAAATGACATGGGCATTATTGGAAGTAAATACATTGCTGCCATCATTTATCTGCCATTTTACTGACGGATCGATGTTCATGACATCCTTGGAGAAGCTTTTTACCTCGGGGTGAAACTCTACATCTTTTTCGCTGCAATAGTAGGGTGCAACGGCTCCTGTTGTAACGTCCAGATTATCAACAACAATGCTTTTGGTTAATGTTGACAATGTTAAACATCCGGATGTATCTTTCAGAACCACGGATGGTAAATAATTGCCCGGATTTTGATAGAAGTGCTTAATGGTTGCTACCGAGTTTTCTATAATGGTGCCATCGCCAAAATCCCAGCTAAATGAGTTTGCACCGGTTAACTCTACTTTAAATGCGACTTCTATATTATTGCAACCAAAAAGGGTATCAACTGAAATTTTTGCTTCTGGTACTTTTATGGTTATTTTTTGTTCGCTTGAATCGACATTGCCATTGACATCGTAACTGTAAAGTTTTACGATATACTCACCCATTGTGGTATATGTATGATATGTTTCATTGAAATCTGTACTGGTGGCCCCGTTTCCAAAATCCCATAATACAGTATGTGCATTGATGGACTTGTTTGTAAATTTGTAAATCACCGGCAGGCAGAACCTCTCATCCAATAAGCTTTTATCGGACTCAAATATGCTTTTGACATGCTGTACATTTACTGTTTTTGTAATAGTATCTGTACAACCTGTTTTTGTGTTTTTTGTTATTAATGTGACTTTATATTCACCTGTATTGGCAAAGAAGAATTTTACTTTCTCTGTATTAGTTGATTTTGTGTTATCCGGCAATATCCATGTATGAGTGGAGTTTGCATCATAATAATCTGATGTATTTGTAAACTCTAAACTGCTTCCCGGAGGGATACTAAATGTTGGCGCACTAAAGTTGGCTTTTGGACCTGAAAGGTTTATTTGCTTTGTTGAGTCCACGATTGTACTGAAACAGCCGCTTTCATCCAAAACAGTTAATGTAGGATAAAAAGTGCCGGGATATTTGAAGAAATGTTGTACATCAGCATTATTTGAAAATGACTGGCTATTCAGATCGCCAAAATTGTATATCCACTTGACAATCGGGGAACTGGTGGCAACTGATAAATCTTTGAAAATAACGGCTTCTTTAAAGCAGCCATTAAAGTTTGACAGGCTGAAGTTTGCAATCGGCCCTCTTACTTTTACATTTACCAGGTTGGTAGAATCTATACAGTTATTGAAATGATTGCTGATAAACAACCTGATATTTGTTATGTCATTGTTCAGGTTAGCAATATACCCTGAGATTTCTGTTTTGCCAGAATTTAGCACCTGCAGCGCCAATCCTGCGGGTAAGTTGCTGCCTGTTAAAAAATGCAGAGAACTATCTGGTAGCAGCTCTAAATTTCTGATGCTCCAAAAAATTGTATCATTTACACAGAGGTCTACTTTGGATAGTACGAGGTTGTAGTTTTGCTTTTTATAGATTTTTAATTCTACGGAATCTTTTGCTTCACAATTTCCGTTTACAGTATTTAAATATACTTTGTAAATGCCAGAAGCGGCATAGGTATGGCTATATGTAAGTGCTCCTGAATTTTGCTGCACTTCTGTTTTACCATCACCAAAAACCCATTTCCTTGTAATGGCATTATCTGCCTGTATTTTGAAATCTACTTTATCCGGTGCCTGGCAACTGATATCTGCCGACATAATTTTTGGAAAAGGTGCCTGAACGAATGTATAATCCTTAAGCTCTATGGTATCTATACATTGTCCTAATTTCAAGGCAATCTTTAGGGACTGCCAGCCTTCTTTGTTATATTTTACTTCAATGGAGCTTTTACCGTTTCCTAATACTTCGCCATTCGGGATGATCCAATTGTAGTATAAATTGGAGACGTTCGTAACGGACAATTTTGCAGGTGTATTTCCACAAACAGTATCTTCGAATGTAAACTTGAAATCTATGTCTTTCAGATTAACAACAGTTATCTTTTTGTAGCTTATCAGTCCTTTACAGCCATTTATTGTCTCGTAGCTTAACTGAACTGTATATACGCCTGCTTTTGTATAAGTATGTTTGGGGTTGGCTAAGGTACTGTTACCGCCATCTCCAAATGTCCAGTAATAGGTCTTTATCTGTGCAGGTTCGTTTATGCTAAACAAAAATTCTGTACCCGGGCAAA
The DNA here is from genome assembly GCA_027854065.1 of Polluticaenibacter yanchengensis. Taxonomy (GTDB): domain Bacteria; phylum Bacteroidota; class Bacteroidia; order Chitinophagales; family Chitinophagaceae; genus Phnomibacter; species Phnomibacter yanchengensis. The sequence goes on from JAQGEF010000039.1 coordinate 20,756, forward strand.
AGCCGTAATCAATATAATCATTTTGATTGGAGTTTATTATAAATGACTGTGTTATGTTTTGTAACCCGATGGTCATGTTTACAATTGACTCGCATCCAAATTCATTTACCGCTTTTAGGAGCATGTTGTTGTTAGCAGCACTATTAAAAACGGTATCGAAAACCCTTTTAGTTGAGACGGGATTATCCCAACTTGAACCATTAAATGCCCAGTATGATTTATTGTTAGTGTTAGAAGTGTCTTTAAAACTGACTTTTACCGGGAACTGACATACGGTTTCTTTTTCAATAATAAAACCGGTAAGGATTGGCCGGGGCTGGATCACAATATCTTTTGCTAACTCCAGGCGGCAGTCGTTATAAGAAGCGACTAATTTAATTTTATAGGTACCTGTATTGACAAATGTATATTTTAAGGTATCGAAAGAGGTAATATTTACTTTGTTATTATTTACCCACCATTCTATTGCATTTGCGCCTTTTGGAGAAAGATTGGCAAAGCTGATTACAGCACCGGCACATAAATTTGAAACGAGTTCGAAGTCAAGTTGAAAATTTCCTAATGTAATTACAGTTTGGGCAGTGTCTTTACAACCGTTCGAAAGTTTGGTGGCTATTAAATTTACATTGTATGCACCTTGTTTGTTATAATTATAAATGGGATTAGGATTTGTTGTTGTGGCGCCATCGCCAAAATCCCATTTATAGTCTATCTCGCCATTACCGGTAGTGGTATTGGTAAATCCTATGTTCCTATTATAATCGCAGGAGGTTAAAACGGTTGTTTTAAAACCGGCAAAAGGAGATTCAAGTACATCTATGGTATTGTTAATTGTTTTGGAGTTGATACAGCCAAAAGAATTACTAATGGTTAAAGAAATGGGCGGACTTATTTTATTGTCATACTCATAAGAGATATCGGATAAGCTGGCCCCTGACTTTATTACGCCATTTCCAAAATCCCAGGTATAAATGTAGGAGTCATCAACATATTTTGATTTAAGGTGTATGGTTTGAGGAGCACAACCACTTTGTCCAACAAAACTGAAATCTACAGGTGGGACTTCATATACATTTACCGTTTTGGTAACTGAAGAGGTTTGGTTACCATCTATTACGGTTAGTTTTATATTGTATAATCTGGGCGTATAGAAAGTTGCTCCCGGATCTTTTAAATTTGAAACGTTGCCATTTCCAAGCTCCCAAATATACTTAGCGTTTGTGCTCGCTCCTTTTGTCTTATTTGTCATGTTAACAATTAAAGGGGCACAACCACCATCCTTATCTACACTAAAATCTGCATTCAATTGCGCTGAAGCATTTAACCCTAAAAGGAGAAATACTACTGCGAACCAAACATTACAAATTGAATATTTTAAGGACCTTATCATTCTTTACAATTATATCAGCTTTAGAAAATACTACTCTTAATCCTTAACTCCTTTGTTTTAGAAGAAATATTGGAATTGGATTTGAGAGTTTACCTCACGATTGCGTTTTGCTACAAAACTAATGCCTGTGACCAAACTACCAAATCCAATGAAAAGGGTATTTCATAAGATACAATTTATTCACTAATTGGTTGCATCTCACTCTGCCTTTATTTTAAAGAACTTTAACAAAAACTGTACTAAAATTTTATGCTCTAATGTTTGAAGTGTCTTGTTTCGGTAAGAACCATTACTAAATCATTTTCAACGGCATATTCTATGGAGTCTTTATCCCTGATAGAACCTCCTGGTTGAATGAACGCTTCTATGCCTGCTTGATGCGCTATCTTGATACAATCATTGAACGGGAAGAATGCATCACTTGCTAAAACGCTGTTATTCAAATCAAAATTAAATTGCTTCGCTTTTTCAATGGCCTGTCTTAATGCATCTACCCTGCTGGTCTGGCCACAACCTTTACCAACCAACTGATACTCTTTAACAATTGCAATGGCATTACTTTTTAAATGCTTGGAAATAATATTTGCAAAAGATAAATCTCTTTTTTGTTCTTCAGTAGATTCTTTTGCTCCTACTTCTTTCCAGGCCTGGTAGTTGAAAGTATCGGTATCCTGTACTAATACGCCATTCAGTACGCTCTTATATTGTTTTTTAGGTAATTCAAAAATTTGTTGCTCTAATAAAATCCTGTTCTTTTTAGATTTTAATATTGCTAAAGCCTCTTCACTAAAGGATGGCGCTATCAATACTTCAAAGAAGATTTCATTAATGGCATTTGCGGTTTCTGCATCGATGGTTTTATTACAAACTAAAACACCTCCAAATGCGCTTTCCGGGTCTCCTGCCAATGCGGTCTGCCAGGCATCTATGACCGTATTCCGGGCTGCAACGCCACATACATTGGTGTGTTTAATAATACCAAATACTGCTTCTGAATAATCTTTAAAATCAATTATCAATTGTACTGCAGCATCCACATCTACTAAGTTGTTATAACTTAACTCTTTACCGTTTAACTGATTAAACAGTGACTTGAGATTTCCGAAAAAATGTGCTTTCTGGTGCGGGTTTTCACCATAACGCATTGGCTGAGGGTTACTAACCGCTACAAAAAACTCGTTATTTGGTTCACTGTTGAAATAATGAGCGATGGCAACATCGTAATGTGCTACTACTTCAAATGCTTTAGTGGCAAATGCTTTTCTTTGCTCAATTGTGGTTACGCCATTCTGTGCGTCTAATATTTCTTCTAATTTTTTATAATCGTCTTTCGCTGCTACTACGGTTAAGCTGCTGAAGTTTTTTGCGGCTGCTCTTATCATACTTGGTCCGCCAATGTCGATTTTTTCAATAATAGCTGATTCCTCACTTGTAGAAGCCACTGTTTCTTCAAACGGGTATAAGTCCACAATTACCAAATCAATTTCTGGAATATTATACTGCTGCATTTCCGCCACGTGTACTTCATCATTTCTTTTGCCTAAAATACCACCAAAGACTACGGGATGTAATGTTTTTACTCTTCCTCCTAAAATACTGGGATAAGATGTCAGGTTCTCTACAGGAATTACCGGTATGCCTAATTTCTCAATAAAGCTTTGAGTGCCTCCTGTACTGTAAATGGTAATACCAAGTTTATGTAATGTAGGTACTAATGTTTCCAGGCCGTCTTTGTAGAAAACTGAGATAAGAGCACTTTTAATTTGCTTTTGCATCTTGTTTGTATTTTATGGTAGTTTTAAAAGTTATGCACTAATGCTCCGTGCATTTTTAAATAATGAATGCGCAAATTTAAGTTGTCCTTTTCATTTAGCCATTCTTTATACAGCCATTCGGGGTAGTCGCTGCTTAGTACAATACAATCTGCTTTTAATAATTTAACCAGGTATTTTGGCCTTATTTTGCAATTTTTACCTAATAATACAAACTCGGACTCTATAACTTCATTTTTTACAAATTCGGATGACTTATTTATAATTGTTACAATTGGCAAATCCTTTCTTTTGAGGGTATAATTTTCATTATTCTGTAAAAAATAATTTTTTATTACTGTGGATTTATGAAGTAACCTGCTTCCTGCTATATGAAACTGAAATAACTGTTTTGCTGAATCCAGGTTAACCGTTGAATAACTTTCCACGAGCCCACCCCTGAAAAAATCCAAAACGGCTTCCTTGGGAATATTGTATATGACCAATTCATTTTGTCTTTTAAGCTTTTCATGGGCAATCAACTGGTCTATGGGAATAAAAATAAGTGTGACCAGTCCATAAAAAAGGCTTTTTTTATTTTTATGTACATAAGCAATACTCAAAAGTACGATTGAGAGCATTAATAGACTTACGGATATTAATCCGTAATTAATATCTGTAATCCTGGAAAAAGGCAGATTGTTTATAAAGCCGATACTTTTATTCAGTGCTGTGATCAGCCAGTTGATCATTGTACCCAGAATCTGGCCCAGAAAAGGGAACTTACTAAAAACCAGCAATGCTATTAAACCATAAAGGATGATGCCACTTAACGGCACTGCCACTAAGTTACTGATAATGAAGTAAACCGGGAACTGGTGAAAATAGTAAATTACAAATGGCAATGTAAATACCTGTGCCGATAATGTTACAGCGATTATTTTCCAACCTTCGTAAAGCCACCTGTTCTTTATCTCTATCCAGTTTGTGAACCTGCGGGCAAATATAGCAATGCCTAATAAAGCGGCGTAACTTAGCTGGAAGCCTACATCCCATAAGTAGTATGGATTGTAAAAGAGTAAACAAATAGCGGAGAAGGCCATTGAGTTATAGAGGACATTTGGTCTGCCCAGTATTTTGCCAATAACTAATATGGAAAACATAAACGCAGCCCTGGTAATGGAGGGTGCTCCGCCGGTCATTAAGCTGAACATCCATAACACGGTTATGATGATAAAGCCTCCTGCAATACTGCCATAACGCCACTTTTCTAAAAACTTCAATAGGGTTACTAATAATACATAGATGAGCCCGAGATGCATTCCACTTATGGCAATAACGTGCACGACTCCTGATTCTATATATTCCTGTAAGATGGTTTTGTCGATATCATTCCTGTACCCTACGAATAAGGCTTTTGAGAATCCTGCATTTGCTTTATCGGGTATGAATTCATCAAAAATATCCAGCACCTGTTCTCTTGCTATAAACAAAATACTGTAAATACCGGTATATTGACTGGTTACCTGCTCGTACATGCCGGCCTTTAAATATACCTGGAACCCAATACCATTTGCCAGTGCATAATCCCTGTACTGAAATGCGCCAGGGTTGCCTGTGTTTTTAATTTCCTGCACTTTGGCTTTTAGTATGATACTGGTGCCATAATTAAAATGTGTGCTGTCAAATGTTGCCATTTCAAAATAAATCATTGCATTTAACGGGATGCGGTTTGCTTCCGCATTTGCCCCGACAGCATACAACCGGCTTTCAGCTTTATAGCTTTTTTCCGCTTTTACAGGAGGCTCCGTTAATATGGCTTTATATGTTTGCAAGCTATCTGTATGGACCCATTTTTGGGCTGATGCCAGTTTTTTCTCATAGCTGCGGCTACTGAGCAGGGCTGCTCCCATACTGGTACAAAAGATGAAACCGGTGATGCTAAATAGCCTGTGATTGCGTTTTTTGTGAAAAACGATTAAGATGGTAAGTGCGATGGTGCAGGTTATCAGTAAAATACTTTCATCCGGTAAGAAATACTTCGCTAATATGATACCTGTAATAAACGGTATCAAAAACAAGAGTAAGGGGGCTTCTTTCCAAACAGGAATTTTTACCCGGGTGTATTTTGTTGACAATGGTTTAAAGGTTTGAGTCTAATATATTATAAACCTGAACTGATGTAAAGAGTTTTTTACAGTCTCTTTAAATTGTTGAATACCGCCTGTGGATGATTTTTGCGGTAAGTCCTTTAAATGCTGATATGGTATTCCAATGCTGAGCGGCTGCGGTGGGTGTGGGCAGCCGCCAGAGCGGCTGGTGCGAGCCCTGTGATCTGTAACAATCCTGATGACACCAGCACGGAGCGCAGCGAACCCCAAAGCACGCCGGACAGAAGCTGAACAATGCTTAGGCGATGACAGCCCCAGTATCTTAACTAAATAAATTCTTCCGGAATTTTACCGCTCTGAAATTTGAATAAGGCTTCACATCTATTTGAAAACTATCTTTGGCAAAAATTACATCTTGAAAATATCCGGCTTCACCATCATAAAAAACGCAGTAACTAACGATTATCCTATTGTGGAAGCAATAAAAAGCATTTTGCCTCTAGTGGATGAAATGATTGTATTAATCGGAGATTGCAATGATGATACCGAAGGGTTAATAAAAAGTATCGCCTCTTCTAAAATAAAGATCCACTATTCTGTATGGAATAAGGCGTTGCAAAAAGGGGGTGCGGTTCTGGCAGACGAAACCAATAAGGCTTTTAAACTGGTAGATCCTCAATCTACCTGGGCGATTTATGTGCAGGGTGATGAAGTTTTTCATGAAAAGGACTATACAACTATATTGCAGGCCTGCAAAAAATATGAAACCAACACGGAGGTACAGGGTTTTCTAATGAAGTATGTCCATTTTTACGGTACATACAAATATATTGGTGACAGCAGGCGCTGGTATAACAGGGAAATAAGAATTATCAGGAATATCCCGGATATTAAATCTTATAAAGATGCGCAGGGTTTTCGACTGCACGATCAAAAGCTGCATGTTGTACCTATTAATGCTTCTGTATACCATTACGGATGGGTGAAGAGCCCGAAAAATATGATGGCAAAGCTGCAGGAGTCTAAAACCTACTGGCTGGAAGATAAGAACAGTCGTCAGAACCAGTTTACTGCCGCGGATGTTTTCAACTTTGACGAGTTTGATTCACTCACTGAATTCAGGGGTACACACCCGGGTGTGATGCATGATCGGATTCAAAGCCAGAACTGGCAACTGGATATTGACACTTCGCGTAAAAACTTTGAATTTAAAGACCGCATCCTTTACTGGATTGAAAAACTGACGGGCAAACGTTTATTTGCATACCGTAATTACAAAATAATAAAACCGTAGGTATAAAACCGGCTATCCTTACTATTATATAGAATGCTGTACCTTTGCTTATATACATACGTTTCAGAAATTTTGCATAAAATCAATGAGTTCTCTTAATAAAAAAGTTCCAAGAATAGCAGTATTCGCATCGGGTGCGGGCTCTAATGCCAACGAAATTGCCAGGTATTTTTCGGGCAAATCCATTGCCGACATCGCTCTGATTGTTTGTAATAAACCGGGAGCCGGCGTTTACCAGGTAGCTGAAAATCACCGGATACCTACTTTGACCATTTCCCGTGAGCAATTTTTAAAGGGCGATGCTTATGTACCTGAGTTACAGGCTGCCGGTATCGACTTTATTGTGCTGGCGGGCTTTCTTTGGAAAGTGCCAATGCCGCTTATCCAGGCTTTCTCTAACAGAATCATCAATATCCACCCTGCTTTATTACCTGACTATGGTGGTAAAGGCATGTACGGACATTTTGTACATGAAGCTGTAATTGCAAACAAAGAGAAAGAAAGCGGCATTACCATTCACTATGTGGATGAACATTATGACCACGGTTCTACTATTTTCCAGGCGACCTGCCAGATAGATGAACAGGATACGCCGGACACACTGGCGCAAAAAATTCATCTTTTGGAGCATGCGCATTTTGCGCCAACCATCGAAAAATTAGTACAAGCATTATAATTTTATATAAACAAGCATACAACACTACTATGAAAAAAGCAATATTGGTAATTATGGACGGCTGGGGCCTGGGACAAGTTCCTGAGTCTGATGCTATCCGCGCAGCCAACACTCCTTTTGTAGATTCTTTATACTCAAAATATCCGAATACGACACTGACTACTTTCGGGGAGCTGGTGGGTTTGCCGGACGGGCAAATGGGCAACAGCGAAGTGGGCCACTTAAACCTTGGTGCCGGCAGGATTGTTTACCAGGAACTGCAGCGCATAAACGTTGCCATTCGTGATGGTTTATTTAATCAGAATGAAGCTTTGCTGCAAAGCATTGAATATGCTAAAGTTAACAATAAAACATTGCACCTGATCGGGTTGGTAAGTGATGGCGGGGTACATTCCCATACGCATCACTTAAAGGCCATCACCAGCTTATGTAAAGCCAAAGGCCTGGAAAATGTGACCATTCACGCGTTTACCGACGGCCGTGACACTGACCCTAAAAGCGGTGTGGGTTACCTGGAAAGCTTACAACAGCATTTAAATGACACAACGGGTAAAATTGCGACCATTACGGGCCGCTATTATGCGATGGACCGTGATAAGCGCTGGGAGCGTGTAAAGCTGGCTTATGACGCATTGGTGCATGGTACGGGCGATGACGCTTTTGATATTATTAAAGCGGTGGAGAACAATTATGAGAATGGGATCACAGACGAGTTTCTGAAACCGATCATCAACGCTAATTATAAGGATGACCCGTCTTCCCGCATTAAACCGGAAGATGCTGTTATCTGTTTTAATTTCCGTACTGACCGCTGCCGCGAAATTACCCAGGTGCTTACGCAGCAGCCGATGCCGGAGTTTGAAATGTTTACACTGAACCTGCATTATACAACGATGACGGAGTATGATAAAACATACAACAATGTGCATGTGATGTTTGAAACGGATAACCTGAACAATACTTTGGGCGAAGTAATCTCTAAACATGGATTGAAGCAGATAAGGATTGCGGAAACCGAAAAATACCCGCATGTAACATTCTTCTTCAGCGGTGGCCGTGAAGCATTATTTGAAGGTGAAACGCGCTTAATTGCACCATCTCCTAAAGTAGCTACTTACGACCTGCAACCTGAAATGAGTGCGCATGACCTGACGGCTTTATTGCTACCTGAAATAGCTAAAGGTGAAGCGAGCTTTATTTGCCTGAACTATGCCAATGCGGACATGGTAGGCCATACAGGTGTATTTGAGGCCTGTAAAAAAGCAGCGGAAACGGTTGATGGCTGTGTTAAGCAGATTGTTGAGGCCGGCCTGGCAAACGGTTATACCATTTTCCTTACGGCTGACCATGGCAACAGTGATTATGAAATTAATGAAGACGGATCGCCAAATACCCAACACAGCACAAATCCTGTTCCTTTGTTTGTAATAGATAATAAGTGGCACGGCTCATTGGAACCGGGGAAACTAGGAGATATTGCCCCTACTATCCTGAATTTTATAGGTATAGAAATCCCAGCTGAAATGACCGGAAACATTTTAACAAAATAACACTTCATTCAGACATAGCAAAAAACCTCCCCGCTAAATCCAGGGAGTTTTTTTTGTTTAGGACATTTGTTATAATGGGCTGTCGGTTGTGATATCTCTTTTCTGCTTTGGTCCGGCGTGTTTTGGGGTTCGCTGCGCTCCGTGCTGGTGCCAACAGAATTGTTACAGGTTCCGGGGGTCGCACCAGCCGGAGGCCGGCTGCCCACACCCACCGCAGCCCTTCTGCATCGAACCATTTATCAGCGGTACTCCCAATAAAAAAGCATTACCGTGGTAATGCTTTTTTAAATTTTATTTTTTCAACTGCTTTATTTTTTCCTGCAGTACATTGTTCAGATCGTTTAGTGTAATGTTTTTGGTAAGAATGTTTTTATCCTTATCCAGCAGGAAAATGGTTGGCGTGCTCCTGATATCATACAATTGTCTGAAACTTGGCTTACCTGCTTTTTCTTCTGCTTCTTTTAATGCTTTTGTCTGGTGCACGTGGGTCCAGTCTTTGCCATTTTTAGCGATGTAGTCCGGCCACTCTTTTATTGCGTCTTCATTTATCATTACGGAGTAAATGCCTACTTTATTCTGCTTCCAGGTAGCCTGGTAAAAAGAGTCCAGCACGGGAATTTCTGCTTTACAGGTACCACAATGGATATCCCAGAATAATACGATGGTGAAATCATTTTTTTCATTATACAAAGTCCGAGCGTTATTATTGGCATCTACCATATTGAGGTCCCAAGCTTTTGCGCCAATCTGGTTAGCCATGAGCATGTAGGCCCTTTTTTGAATGGCTTCTTTTTGCTTTTCGTTCAGCCAGTTCACTTTTGGATTATCTCCGGCTATAAAGCGCTCATACACGTGTAAGAATACTTTATCCTGCCCCATGATCTTTGGTTGTACATAATTATCTACAAAATAGCCAATCAGGTACTTAAACATTTCGTCATCATTTCTGCCTAAAGCAATCATCCAGTTGAATTCGTAAATAATGCTATCGGCTTCGGGAGATACGTAGTTGTTTAAGTATTGCTTAAGCTTTCCTTCTAAAATAGGCGTGCGTACCAAACGGCCGTCCATCAGGTCTATATTATCCCAATAATGGTCTTTTAAAAAGCGGTATTGATTAATGGTATCCTGGCGTGTAACCGGGTGTTTCAGGTTCTCGGGTAACTGTGTTTCTTTCATGCTTTTGAAAATTACCGCCAGTAATGAGGTTTCATCTTTATTAATGACCTGGTCCCGGTAATCTTCTATTTCTTTGAAATTCTGAGTAATCGTATTTTCCAGTTGCGCCCTGTTGGGTAGTTGCTTCAGAGAATCCTGCGCAAGTGCTTTCTTGGCTTCCTCACCTTTTTGTGCTCTTGGGGCTATAAAATGGCTATACTCACCAAATGTTTTATTTTCCTCAGAGTTCAGGTATTGGATATCATTGAGGTTTGCGGCATCACTTATTACCTGGAAGTTTTGTTTCTCACCAACCAGCATTTCAAATAAAATGCTTTTTTCGGGTGATGCTACAATGTAAATGCCTTGCGGCAATGGCTTGTTGCTTTTAAAAATAGCTTTACTTTCATTATTTACCATGGCACTATCCTGTAACCCTTTAATGCCGCCGAAGTAATATGCCAGGTAAATCCATTGGTTTTTATACGGTTTTGCTGTAATCTCTATTTTGTAACCCCCTGCATTATTGGTAGCTGCATTTACTACGGTTTGTTTTGGTGCTACCGGTTTGGGAGGCGGATTCCTTACCGGTTTTTTCTGGGAGAACGTGAGAAGAGGTAATGCTAATACAAGTAAACTCAATAATTTTTTCATAATTCTAAGTATAGATACCAAAAATGTATCTGTAAAAATAACGTTGTAAATGTTAAAGTGGATTAAACATTGCCAAAATTATTAGCAGATTACCGAAATACAGTGGGTATTACTTATAAGTGATTGAAAAGTGATGGCGTATTGCAAATGTCTTCTTGTTCATTGTTTTTGCCAGAGCTTTATTTCCAGCTGGATTTCAGTGGAGAAAGATATCTATTCTTATTTATGGCGCTACGCCGCTGTTCTGAACATTATAAAAGCTCTGTTTTGTACAACTCTACCAAGCGTTCAAAGCTGATCCTGTTAGCGGCCCTTGCTGATGGAGAGTAGAGGATTACCAGCTCAATTTTTCTGCCTGCGAGTGTTACCTGGCTTTTTACCGGCTTATTGCCTTTAGGAAATTTATGAGGAATATGAAGTAGTGTTATATACTTCTGAAACCATTTAGCGGCATTACTTTTACCGGAACTGCTTGTAAAGATGATCTTATTAATGCCGGGCTTTTGCTGCAGGATATGTTGAATGTCCATGAAAGTAATTGCTTCCAGATTTTCATCGAGGGAATTATTTTGCAAACGCCTGATGGTTTTACCCATATCGGTTACTGTAAGTTTTAATGAATCGAGTAATGCTTTGCGCTCTGCTACGGCTTCTTCTCCTTTTATAAACTGTAACGGCTTGTTTGCTACCGCTGACATTACGCGCCAGAAAAAGTTTGTTTTATTGGGATAGAAGAAATCAAAGCTCCAGTTATTGCGTGTGGGGGGAAACGTACCGGCAATCAGTGTTTGACTATCATCGGGACCATACCAGTTCCAGGGATGATCTTCCTGTAAAGCATCGCTCATTTCATTCATATTGTTCTATACAAATGTAGGATTTCATTTTTACTAAAAAGCTGCATTTCCGGATAGCCGGACCGGGATTGATTCTATGGCTGACGGGCTGCCGGACAATGTCATTTAGCTAAGGATATACTAGAAATAAGAAAGCCATTGAAAGTCGAACTTTGTTTTTTCTCACAAAA
>JAQGEF010000004.1 GCA_027854065.1 Polluticaenibacter yanchengensis
ATGTTGAAGTACGTGCAGAGAAAATAGTATTGGATACAGGAGAGATAGAAGTGTTGTTAACCTCAATATTTGATGAAGACATATTAAGTCGGCAGGAGCTTAAATTTTTATATATGAAGCGATGGAATATTGAAACAAGAATCGGTCTTTCTAAAAATGTCTTTCAACTGGAGATATTTAGTAGTCATCTTAAAAATGGCATTGAACAGGATTTCTATTCGAATATGATTCTTTGCAATATCCACAGCATGTTACTGTCTGAAACACAATCTAATGTAGATAAAAAGACAGCGCAGCGTGTGTATGCATATAAAGTCAATATAAGTGCATCAATAAATCAATTTAAAAAGAAAATTATTGACCTCTTTTTTAATAAAAACTTATTAGAAACCTTCCGAAAGATATGTTCTCGATTTGAAAAATATATAGAGCCGATAAGGCCTAATAGGAAAGTTAAAAGAACCAAAGTCACTAAGAAAAGGTATGGAAAACATAAAACTCAAAAAAATTATAGAAACAATATTTAGCAACAATCCTTAGCTAAATGACATTGGGCTGCCGGATACAGCGGGCGACGGCCTTAGCCGGCGGCCCCGTGCCGGAAATGATAACGGTATAAAATTTGCCGGTATTTATGGCCGGGAAACATGCACGGGGCGGCACCCCGGCGTAGCCCGGACCAATGATGATTAAATGACTTGCTGACGCCAGCCCCAATAAAAAAATATATTTATTGCAGCACAGTATTTAATTTTTAAAAAAACGACAACAAAATAGCCTTAAAATTTCATATTTTTGAAACACGCTAAATAAATATTATGAGTGCCACTAATGAACGGATACCGCCAACACAGACTAATATTGATTCGCAAACGCACTTGCGTGGCGAGAGCCTGTACCTGGACGATATCCCGATCCTGACTGGTACTTTATTTGGCGCCTGCCTGGGTTCGCCTGTAGCGCATGGACATATAAGATCGATAGACATTTCTGCTGCAGAAGCTGTGCCGGGTGTTATAAAGGTTTTTACGGCTAAAGATATTGCCGGAGAGAATGAGATTGGGGGTATTATACAGGACGAGCCTTTACTGGCAGACCATGAAGTGCATTTTTGCGGGATGCCTGTGGCTTTTGTAGTGGCGGAAACCTGGGATATTGCGCGCTACGCCATGAAACAAATAATAACGGACATTGAAGAACATGAACCGGTTACCTGCCCGCGTAAGGCTAAGGAACTGGGCATGCTGATACATCCGCCGCGGACACACCGTTTAGGTAATGTGGACGAGGCTTTTGAAAACTGTCATTATATTTTTGAGGGACAGGCCGATAGCAACGGGCAGGAACATTTGTATATTGAAACGCAGGGGGCTTATGCAGTGCCCCAGGAAAACGGCCAGATCAGGATCTATTCGTCCACACAAGGACCTACGGCGGTTCAAAAAGCTGTGAGTAAGGTATTGGGCGTGCCGCAACATAGTATTGAAATTGATGTAACACGGCTGGGTGGTGGTTTTGGCGGCAAGGAGGACCAGGCGAATACCTGGGCGGCTCTTTGTGCGATGGCGGCGCACCACTTACAGGTACCGGTAAAATATGCGCTGCACCGTTTGGATGATATGGCGATGACAGGTAAACGACACCCTTATAGTTCTGACTTTAAGATCGGCTTATCGGAGGACCTGAAAATACTGGCTTATGAAGTAACATTTTACCAGAACTCCGGTGCCAGTGCGGACCTTTCACCGGCTGTACTGGAACGGACGTTGTTTCATTGCAATAATACTTACTATATACCTAATGTAAGGGCTACGGCTTACCCTTGTAAAACGCATCTGCCGCCGAATACGGCGTTCCGGGGTTTTGGCGGCCCGCAGGGTATGTTTGTAATAGAATCTGCTATTATGTTTGTGGCAGAAAAACTGGGTGTGGACGCGACGGATATCCAGTACAGGAACCTGATTCAAACAGGACAGCCATTCGCTTACCGGCAGCTGGTGGACAGCGATGCGCAGAACTGCTGGCATGCCGCAGCAAATGCTTTTAACATAGGACAGATAAAAAAAGATATTGCTGTTTTTAATGAACAGAACGAACATTATAAAAAGGGGATGGCAATAATGCCTATCTGCTTCGGCATCTCATTTACCAATACGATGATGAATAATGCGCGGGCACTGGTGCATATATACAGTGATGGAAGCGTGAACATCAGCACGGGGGCGGTAGAGATGGGTCAGGGTGTGAATACCAAGATCATGCAGGTGGCTGCAGTTACGCTGGGCATTCACCCCCGGAAGATTAAAATACTTTCCACGAATACTTACAGGGTAGCCAATACCTCACCATCTGCGGCGAGCGCTACAGCTGACCTGAACGGTAAAGCGGCCCAGATAGCCTGCACGGCATTACTGAACCGTTTAAAGGAAGTGGCGGCCCAACAGTTAAATACAACAGAGCTTGACCATATCTGCTTTAAGAACGGGCTGGTGTACCTGGATGATGCTGAAACGGCTTTGACTTGGGAGGCCGTTGTAATGACGGCATTTGTACAGCGGGTGGCGCTTACTGAAAACGGGCATTACGCGACGCCGAAAATCCATTATGATAAAGCGACCGAGCAGGGACATCCTTTTGCTTACCATGTATTCGGCACTTCTATTACTGAAGTGACCGTGGACTGTATCCGCGGCATTTATGATATTGACAGTGTAAAAATCGTGCATGATTTTGGCGAAAGCATGAATACCGGTATTGATATGGGCCAGATAGAAGGTGGGCTTGTACAGGGTATTGGCTGGATGACACTGGAAGAAGTGGTGTATGACGCTAAAGGGAAATTACGTAGTAATGCGTTAAGTACTTACAAGGTACCGGATGTGTACAGTGTTCCTGGCACCATAACCATTCTGCCTCTGGAAACGGATAAGGACAATATGGCTATTTTAAAATCCAAAGCTGTAGGCGAACCGCCGCTGATGTATGGCATCGGCAGTTATTTTGCGATCAGAAATGCTATTAAAGCGTTTAATCCAAATGCTAAGATTGCTTTGGATGCTCCTATGACGCCGGAGAAAACGTTGATGGCATTATACAGTTAAGTTATTTTTTACAATATCCTGATCATATGCATGAACAACACTCATCTTGAGTGGATAAATATTCAGTCTATATATTGGTACTTATTGGTGGGATTACAGGTATGCTTATTATTCGCCGATAAACAATTAACAGCGACTGAAACTCGCGTTAAAATAGTTAAAGTAATAAGCTTCAATAATGACTTGCTGCCTGGTTAATGGCCGGTACGGTTCCTTCTTTTTAAATACCTTACTGTAAAAAATGCGGTAATAGCACCAACCGCATTTGCAATCATATCGCCGGTATCAAATCCTCTGTTAGGAATAAAGTTTTTTTGTATAAATTCCATTATAATGCCATAAACAATAGTGGCAATTGCAAAACCTAGGGCTTGCTTTAAATTGATCTTCTTTTTAAGGATACCATGAATATTAAACAAAATACCCCAGGTAAAGAAGAGCCCGACATGAACAATTTTATCAAAATGAATTTTATCCAGCCAGCTTGTTTCAGGAAATGCTGAACCTGGTAGTGTCAATAGAATAGTTAACACCAGGAACCAGATAATGGCAGATGCATATTTTTGTAAAAACCGTATAAGATTATTTTGTTTGAGCAATGACCTGTCGTCTTGTGATTTCATGGTTGCCACCCTTTTTCTCAAGCGAGATAACAAATCCTTTAGGATCTAATTTGCCGGCAGAGTATTTATGTACCAGGTTTTCGGCTCCTTTAGTTAATACCGCCAGGGAAATATGTGCGCCTGTAGAATCAGCACCCCAAACCTGGTATTGCAGATCATTTGGGGCAGCCGGCAGGTTTATATTTATCAGATAAACTTCTTTTGCCAGGCTATCATAAAATACATAAGACTGGATGCCGGAGTATTTACCTTCACCTTTCAGGGCAAATTCTTCTACACTACTGTTTTTTAAATCTGTTAAAACATCTGCCATTATTTTCATATTTTCATGTAATGGCGCTTGTTGCTGGTATAAAAGATTTTTACCCGCTTTGTTACTGATGAACTTACTGTAAAAATGAAAATTGAGTAAAATACTGCCCATTAATAAAATGGTGAGTATAGCAATAGCACTTTGCAACCACCTTACCGGCTTTGGAGTCGGCACCTGTGGTATTGTTTTAGCTTTTTCCGGTGTTGTTGTATTTGTCGTATTCTGTTGCTCCATTAATGTACCAACTGCTTTTGTAGTATTCTGATGCCTGATAAATTGCCAATAATCAATTGCAAATTTATAATGCAATGCAATTATAAACAAAAGTTGCCTAACCTTACCCTATTTCGGGCACTGTCAGGCAACTTTATTATCTTTTTATAAAATAAATCAGGATACCAAGGTAGTATAGGCTTCAGCATCTAATAATGCAGCCACATCATCTACATTTTCTACTTCCAGTTTAATGATCCAACCATTACCATAAGGATCAGTATTAACTAGCTCCGGTGCCTGGTTCAATTCTTCATTTATTTCCAAAACTTTGCCGGCTACCGGTAAGAATAAATCACTTACAGTTTTTACCGCTTCCACCGAACCAAAAATTTCGTTTGCTCCTAAAGACTGGCCTACTGTATTAATATCTACATATACGATATCACCTAATTCTCTTTGAGCAAAATCTGTGATGCCAACAGTAGCAATGTTACCTTCTATACTTACCCATTCGTGCTCTTTTGTATAGCGTAAATTTGATGGAAAATTCATAATCGTTTTTTTTATAACTGTAAGAATTATTACGAAGCGAATTTAACAACATTGGTATACATTTTCAAAGAAATGTTACAACAGCAGTGCTGTTTTAAATTAATCTATCAAAAATACCTAATGGATGACTAATTTTCACTTTAGGTGCACTTTTCTTAGTGTTTAAATAATGATTCTTTTGTATAAAGTTGGTCAACTTTATTTCTACTCCTGTCATTGAGTTATTAGAGTCCGGTGAAGGAATGCTATCCCTGTTTTTATCTTCATCTTTCTGCTTCCTGAACGGGTTTATTTCTTTTAACTTCAATGAATCCATATTTAAGCCGTCTATACGTTCTTCTTCCTCATCCCGTTTATCAAGGCTAACCAACCCTTTCTCTGTCATTACATATTCCCTGTCATACCGATAGCTGTAACCATGCCACCAGGATTTATTCTCCTCGTTAATTGCGTCTGTTCTCAGGTTCCAGATTTTACTGTGTTCATTGTAATGAATGCCGAAATCATTGTACCTGCCAACAGAATTGTTTATTTTTATTTTTTTGCCCACCGGCACTTCTATTACCACCATTACGGCCTGCCCACGCCACTTTTCATTTTTACTCACGGCAAAACTACTTGGCAGGTATAACGCATTGTTAATCTGCTCCGCCTTAAATTCTATTTTCGATAACCGGTTGTAAGCATCATCTGCATCATTACCGCTACTGAAACGTTTGTAACTTACATGATAATTCGCATCTGCACTTTTTAAAACATTTACTCTTATGGAATTGATGCCGGCGCTATCCCTGCCTATATAATCCAGGCCGTCTATTTTAATAAAGTTCAGATTGCCACGACTTTTCGGGTTTGCTACTTTTACCACAAGCGCTTCTTCTTCTACAGGATTCATAACGGGTAATTCAAAAGCTGTTTCATCAATGTTTTCGTAGCTATAGTCTTTCAATAAACTAGTCAATAAAAGTATGGCAGCGATCCAGCCAACGATCCAAAGGCTTATAAAACTCAGGTTCAAATACCGTGACCCTGCTTTAATATTTGCAATAGACCTGATGATCCATGTAATCAAACCCACAATCGGCACACCAAAAAACAAAATAATGGTCGCCCAGGTCAGCATATTCTGGTAGCCGTCATTTATTACAAATTCTTTAAATGGCAATATGTTTACGCCACCGATAATAAGGCTAATCAGCAATACAAATAAACTGACACCCACAATGGCCATTATAACAAATGATACGGCTTTAAAAGTCATCCCTATTGCCGCACCAATGCCGCTTCTGTTTTTTCTTACAGCATATTTTATATCTTCCGATACTCTTGCACTGCTACTGCTGATATTTTCTCTCAGGTCCGAAGATACATTTCCCACCGATGCTTTTACATCGTTAGCCGCTTGCTGTAAACTATCTTTCACATCCCGGCCCACTTTTTCTGCACTTTCCCTTACTGTTTTTATTTCATTCAACACTGTATTACGGATATTATTCACATTCATTTCCTCGCCACGCATCGCCATTTTCTCACTACGGGTATTTGCCTCCGGTACCGCTATCCATAATATAATATAGGTGAGCACAAACATACCGCCTCCAAATCCGCCAACAATGGCAAATCCGTCGTTAAACAAATCATTCCCAATACCTGCTATTACCGACAAAATAAATGGTGCCGCAAACACAATGCGAACGGTGGTTGTACCAGTATTAAAATATTTACCTAAGCCACCGCATACGCCCGCTATTACCCGCTCTTCGCGGCTTCTGTATAAACGCTTTACCACACTTGGCTGCAGCGGCCTGCTTGGCAATATTATCCAGCACAATATGTACAACAAAACGCCGGTTCCACCTACTACCAACAGTATGGCAAACAATATTCTTATAAATGCCGGGTCAATGTTCAGATAATGTGCTATACCACTGGCAACGCCTCCCAGCATTTTATCATTCTCATCCCTGTATAATTTTTTAGAAGCAAAGCCGGTATTACTTTCGTTAAAGGTATTGCTGCTTTTTTGCTGTTGATGCTGATTATGACTATGGTTTTCCGCTTCATCCTGCGCTTCAAAATCCTCAATACGCCCCATATTGGTAATGATCATTTCTACGATGCTGTCATCAATGCAGTGAGCGCCTTTTTTCAGGTGCTCCTCCATTAATTCCCCAATGCGGTTTTCAATATCATTAATAATCTCTTCGCAGCCTTCTTCTTTTGCAAAATATTGGCGCAGGCTATTAATGTATTGTTTCAATTTTTCAAAAGCGGTTTCTTCAATCGGAACCACTCTTCCCTGAAAATTTATATTGATTACTTTTTTCATTTTGTTGTGTTTGATGTGGTTAATTTATGTGTGATGTTTGTGTTATCTCTGTTAGTTAGTTTAATTTTTTATGGGGTGTCCCTTTGCCATTGCATCCGTTCATTATAGGTTCCGGAATCAATTAACCGGTTCCTTATCCGGGCAAAGGGCCGGGCTATCCGTAAGTACTCCTCGGCGGCAATATATAACATCTTAGCTGCGCTATGCATTTTCCCTGTGCCGCCTGTGGGGTACTTTACTACTATCCCTCACCCGTTCAGAAGCGGGAAACTCCAGCTATAGCATTTACCCTTCGGTTATTATTTTTACTGAGTTAGCCATATCTACCCAGGTCAATTCCAGTTCGTTTATAAACGATAGTCCTTCATCCGTAAGACTAAAGTATTTCCGGGGTGGCCCGCTCTGACTTTCTACCCATCTGTAATTTACCATACCTGCATTTTTCAGGCGGGTAAGTAAAGGATAAAGTGTACCCTCCAAAAGTTGAAAACCTGCTGTTTTCATCTTTTCAATAATATCACTCGGGTACACTTCCCCTTTCTTAATTACAGAAAGCACGCAGAACTCTAATACGCCTTTGCGCATCTGACTGGCGGTGTTTTCTATATTCATGGTGTGTGTTTTTTTAACATCATCAGTCAATATACTCTCCTGATGTCTTTCATCTTTGTTTTCCATGGTGTGTGTTTTATGTGTGTGTAGTGTGATCAATTACTCATTGACAATACAAAGATATATGTATTTCTAGGTACTTTGTATTACATAGTACTATATTTATTTTAAAATAACATATATTTAATTTATAACCAAATAGATATAAGTTTTATGATTTTAAAAAAAAGTTAAAATATTTTACTATTTAGACTCTTTTAGATTTAAAAACTGGTCAATAACAGGTATTATGAAACCTTCTGTCGCCCGATATCCACGCAAAGAAGGAGATGTTTATAGCCATTTCTCACAGTCTATTAAATATGACTTTCAAAACAAATTGACCTGGTAATGATGAAATAGTTCTTGCAAATGGCTACCTAGTTTATTAAATTAGAAGACCTAAACCTATCAACCATGCAGGAAAAGCTATTCCAGTTTTTATGGAAATACCAGTACTTTAATAAATCGGATTTGGTGACAACGAACGGACAACCCATTACCGTTATCAATCCTGGCATCCAGAATACCGACCAGGGACCGGATTTTTTACAGGCACGCATTAAAATAGCCGACACCATCTGGGCGGGTAACTTAGAATTACACTTAAAAAGCAGTGACTGGCTGCTGCATCATCATCAAAATGATACACATTACCACAAAATCATTTTACATATTGTGTGGGAAAATGATAAAACCATTACAGATGAATATAATCAGCCAATGGTAACCCTGGAATTAAAAGACAGAATTGCCCGCACTATGATAGAAACATACAGCAACTGGCAATTAAATAACAAAACAATTCCTTGTGGTGAACAGTCGGCACTAGTACCCGATATCGTAAAAAACAACTGGATAGAACGCCTGTCGGTTGAAAGGTTAACCAACAAAGTCAGCTATATCCGGCAATTGCTGGATAAATCCAACAATCATTGGGAAGAAGTTTTCTGGATTATTTTAAGCCGCTATTTCGGTGGCTATAAAAATGCGGATTGTTTTCAGCAAATGGCAGAATCATTGTCTATAAATATACTGGCAAAACATAAAAAACAGATCCATCAATTAGAATGCCTGCTAATGGGACAGGCTAATTTACTGCATCAGCAAGCAGAGGATAAGTACACGCAGCTCTTACAAAATGAATATGCTTTTTTAAGCAAAAAATACCGTTTAAAACCGGTGAGCAAACTGCCTACTTTTTTAAGAATGCGACCGGGAAGTTTTCCCTCTATCCGGTTAGCCCAGTTAGCCGCATTGATCAACCACAGCAATCATTTATTTTCCAGGATACTGTTAATAGAAAAGTTACCGGATTTATACCATTTGTTTAAAACTGCGCCGAACCTGTATTGGGAAACACATTATATTTTAGGTAAAGAATGCGAATCAACAGATAAAACAATTGGAGACAATCATATCCATGTCCTCATCATCAACGTCATTATTCCCATCGTATTTGCCCATGGACAATTACAGGGCATAGAGGGCCACAAACAAAAAGCTTTGGACTGGCTGCAGGCTTTAAAACCGGAGGCAAATGCGGTAACCGGGCAATTTAAGCCGCTCGGATTTGAATGCAATAATGCGGCTGAAAGCCAGGGCTTACTGGAACTATACAATAACTACTGCACACCGGTGAATTGCCTGAACTGTGGTATTGGGCATTCAATTTTAAAGAAAGCCGGTGTTGCGTAGTTCATCATTTATTTCCGGAACCAGGAAATATACATGGTTCTGCCAAATAGTATTATAAACGCTTAATGGCTGCCGGATACAGCAGGTGGCGAGGCACGAGCCAGTGTTTTGTACGCCTGAAAAGAAGCTCTATGTTGTTATGTTTGACGGAGTATATGGACACAACGGCGTACAAAATACCGCGCCTGCAGTAGCCGGAACAAATGTAAAACAGGATGGCAAATGACCAGAGCCCCAAATAAAAAAATCCCGGACAAACCTAAGTTTGCCCGGGATCTGGAATGCTTTCTACAATTTATTTTTTAGCCGGTTCCTGAAGATCAAATGTCTCAAGGAACTTCGTGTTGAAATCACCATTGATGAATTTTTCATCTTTCATTAATTGTAAATGGAAAGGAATGGTTGTTTTTACGCCTTCCACTACATATTCGCTTAAAGCACGGTACATGGTATCGATGGCTTCCTCGCGGGTACGGGCAATGGTAATTAACTTACCAATCATGCTATCATAGTAAGGGGTAATGGTGTAACCACTGTAAGCGTGGCTGTCCACACGTACGCCATGACCACCAGGCTGGTGTAAAATAGTAATTTTACCCGGGCTTGGACGGAAATCGTTATACGGATCTTCGGCATTGATGCGGCACTCAATAGCGTGACCTACCGGTTCATAATCCTGGCCGCTGATAGCGATACCTGCCGCTATTTTTATTTGTTCTTTAATCAAATCGAAATTGATTACTTCCTCTGTTACGCAATGTTCTACCTGTATACGGGTATTCATTTCCATAAAGTAGAAGTTACGGTGCTTATCTACCAGGAATTCAATGGTACCGACACCTTCATAATTAATAGCTGCAGCAGCTTTTTTTGCGGCCTCACCCATTTGTTTACGTAAATCCGGCGTTATAAACGGAGACGGGCTTTCTTCTACCAGTTTCTGGTGGCGGCGCTGAATACTACAGTCGCGCTCACTCATGTGGCAAACAGTACCATACTGGTCACCTGCTACCTGGATTTCGATATGGCGAGGTTCTTCTACGAACTTCTCCATATAAATACCATCATTTTTAAATGATGCCAATGCTTCTGCTTTGGCAGTATTATAAGCTTTTTCTATTTCTTCCTCTGCCCACACTACACGCATTCCTTTACCGCCACCACCGGCAGTTGCTTTTAAGATAATAGGATACCCCATATCATTAGCCATTTCGATGGTTTGCTCCAAACTTTCAAGCAAAGCTTTAGAACCAGGGATTACCGGTACACCGGCAGCAATCATTGTTTCTTTGGCAGTCATTTTATCGCCCATTTTACGGATTTGCTCCGGCGTTGGCCCGATAAATTTGATACCGTTTTGCTGGCAGATCTCTGCGAAATTGGCATTTTCGGCCAGGAAACCATAACCAGGATGGATAGCGTCGGCATTGGTAATTTCTGCTGCTGCTATAATCCGGGGGATATTTAAATAGCTGTCGCTGCTTTGTGGTTTTCCAATACAAACCGCTTCATCTGCAAATTTTACATGCAAACTATCTTTATCAGCAGTGGAATATACCGCAACTGTGCGAATACCCATTTCTCTACAGGTGCGAATAACGCGCAATGCAATTTCGCCGCGGTTGGCAATTAATATTTTCTTAAACAATTTATTACATATTTAGCCCCATTCCTTTCAGAAAATTGCTCTGAAAGCAAAAGAGAGGTGATAAATAAAATTGCTAAGATCTTTTGTTACACGACTGATGTTTTAACAAAAAATCTTAGCAAGTTTTAAAGCATATCATTTTCTATTTGCTGCTTATAACAACGTTGGTTGATACGGGCACAAAACATCACTGTACATTTATTGGCGAAGTGCCATAAACTATGTGTTTGAGCATTTAATATAACCTGCTGGGTTAGCATAACAAATAGCAATAGTATTTATTAAGGTTCAACTAAAAATAACGGTTGATCGTACTCTACAGGGCTTGCGTCTTCTACAAGTACTTTCACAATTTTACCTTTAATTTCACTTTCAATTTCATTGAAAAGTTTCATGGCTTCAATGATACAAACCACTTTACCAACGTTAATCTGATCGCCTTCGTTTACAAATAATGGCTTATCAGGAGCCGGGCTGCGGTAAAAAGTACCAATCATTGGACTTTTGATAGTAACTAAGTTACTGGTATCTTCTTTTGGTGTAGCGGCAACTGCAACAGGAGCCGGCGCGGAAGTTGGTGTAGCAGCAACTGGTGCAGCAGCTACTTGTGGTTGAACAAATTGTTGAATTGGTGCAGCAGCAACTATTGGTGCAGCATCTTCTTTTTGTTTAATGGTAATTTTAAGACCTTCTTCTTCGATGCTTATCTCGGCGATGTTAGTCTTATTAATAATTTTTACCAATTCTTGAACCTGCTTAATATCCATAAGGCGTGGTTATTTTTAAGAAAAATATTTTTCTTGTTTTTGTGATTATTGAATTTAATAACAAAACCGACGGCTAAAGTAGGTGATAAGAATGTAATCAGCCTAATTTTTTTTATACTTTTTCTAATTTTAGCGAATAAATAGCCAAAATGTGTATAAAAGTGTATCAGCAAACAGTCGGATTCTATACTTTCCCAGATAAAATACCCCCGGAATAAACGCCGGGGGCTTATAAAAAAATTAATCTTTTACGCGCTCTACGTATTCACCTGTCTTGGTGTTTACACGAATTTTCTCTCCCTCATTTACAAATAAAGGTACGTTTACAGTAGCACCGGTTTCTACAGTAGCTGGTTTTAACGTTCTGGTAGCAGTATCACCTTTTAAACCTGGTTCGCTATAAGTAACAGTTAAAACGATTTTATCAGGTAGTTCCACTGACATAGGAGAGTCAGTTTCCGTGTTTATTAACACGCTTACTTCCTGTGCTTCTTTTAAGAATTGAGGAGCATCTATTAAATTTTCAGCAACAATGATTTGCTCGAAAGTCTCATTGTTCATAAAGTTATAGCCGCTATCGTCCTGATATAAATATTGATAATCGTGGCGTTCAACTCTTACCGGGTAAATAGTATCGCCGCTATTCCAAGTTTTTTCAATGGTTCTCTTGTTATCTACACCGGTTAATTTAGCCCATACTTTGGCTGCAGCACGTGCAGTTTTGTTTTCGCCAAACTCCACCACTTTATACAAGCTGCCGTCCAATTTTAAAATTAAACCGCGAGAGATATCTGATGTACTTGCCATTTATTGTACTTTTTTGTGATTACAATTGTTTTGTTTCCCAATTTTGAGACGGCAAATATAAGAAACTGTATTTTAAAGTGAAAAATCTAATATTTTTAACAGGCAGGATTTCTATTAAAATGGCTATAAACTATAAATTGCATACATGAAACAAATAATAACCGTACTCAGTTTTCTTTTAGCTGTTTTTAGCACAAACGCCCAGGCTGATAATCATAACCATCAGCAAGAAGGTGGCTTTACGGTGGATACTTATAAAAAATTCCCACCTTTTCCTTTACTAAACCTTGATAGTGCGAGAGTTAACTCCAGCCAGGCCATAGAAAACAAGAAAAAAACAGTAGTGGTTTATTTTAGTCCAATCTGCAACCATTGCCAGCATTTGGCAGAAGATATTACCGGCAATATGAAATCGTTTAAGAATGTCAAATTCCTGTTCATATCCAGTTATAACATCACCGAAATCAAAACCTTTGCTAATAATTACGGGCTGAATAAATTTAAAAATATTTCTTTATTCCAGGATGACCAATACAAATTTGTCAATTTTTATAAGCTGAGAAGTTTACCCGGCATTTTTGTGTATGACACTAACCAGGATTTTTTAGCAACAATGCCTGACCATTTTAAAATTGAAGATTTAATTAAAGCGGTTAATTAATTAAGCTGCTTCATAACAATAAAGCCCCGGAACTTAAGATATTCCGGGGCTTTATTGTTTATAACGGTTTTATTATGCTGTAGCCTGCCATTCATATCAACCCTTACATATCTGTTATCATTTACAAACGAAGTCGCTCTATCCTCCTTGTCTTCTTTGTGAATCATCTCACTTCACAAAAGTAGTCAATACCTTACCTCAAGGGGGTTTCAAGCAATATTTATTTATGGTCCCAGGTATTAGAAACCCCTTAAAAATATTAACTTTAACTATGACCAACTCCCTCACATATCTCTATAATGTATATCGTCAACAACTGGACTTTTTTAATTCAGGCGCCACTAAAGGGTATGAATTCAGACGGGCTCAATTACAGCAATTGAAAAGTTGTATAAAAAAGAATGAAGCAGCCATTTTAGAGGCATTGCAAAAAGACTTAAATAAATCAGCTTTTGAAGGGTATGTTACAGAAATAGGAACGGTATACGAAGAGATCAATTTCGCTCTAAAAAACCTCCGGAAATGGATGAAACCAAAACGCGTGAATACTCCATTGCCGTTAATGCCCTCCAGCAGCAGGATATATTCCGAACCATTAGGCGTTGTACTCATCATTGCTCCCTGGAATTACCCTCTGCAATTAAATCTATCTCCATTGGTGGCGGCGATAGCTGCCGGAAATACCGTCATTTTAAAACCGTCTGAACTGGCCGTAAACACAGAGGCATTATTGATTCGCCTGATTGCTGAAAACTTTGATCCCGCTTACATTTCAGTAACAACAATTGATGGTCCCACAATGAGCAACAGTTTTATAAAGACAAATACATTAGGACATATTGTATATACCGGCGGAGAAGCTGTTGGCAAAATAATTATGGCTGCCGCTGCCGAGCAATTAACACCTGTCACCCTGGAATTAGGAGGTAAAAGTCCTTGCATTATTACTAAAAGCGCGAAGCTGGATAATGCTGCAAATAAAGTGGCATGGAGTAAATTTACAAATGCCGGCCAAACTTGTGTAGCACCGGACTACCTGCTGGTACATTCCCTGGTTTATGATCGTTTTATTGGGAAGCTGAAAGATGCGATTGTGAAAATGTATGGTAATGATGCAGAAGAAAACCCGGAATATCCAAGAATAATTAATACCACGCATACTGAAAGAATTATAGCACTCATAGAAAAAGAAAAATTACTGTACGGAGGTAATTATAATGTCGCTTCACGTTATATAGAGCCGACCGTTTTATCCGAAAATGAAACCGGGTCTGCAATTATGAGGGCTGAAATATTCGGACCGTTATTACCTGTTTTTAAATATGAATCCGAGCAGGATATTGTAAATATTGTTTCTGAGAATAAAAATCCACTGGCTTTATACATTTATGGCGAGGACCAGAAAGAGATTGACTTTGTTATTGAAAAGATCCCATTTGGTGGCGGCTGTATAAATAATGGCTTAATTCATGTTGGCAATGTGCATTTACCTTTCGGTGGCATTGGTTCAAGTGGTATTGGGGCTTATCATGGCCAATATGGCTTCGAAAGATTATCGCACAAAAAAGCTGTTATGCGTACTGCTACATGGTTTGATATACCTGTATTATATCCGCCTTTTAAGAATAAATTAAAATGGGTGAAAAAGCTGATTAAATAGATTAGCTCTTTTTGTTTAAAAAGCTTGCCAGCTCAAACGGGTCTGCAAGGTTGCGGTTCTCTGTAATAAAAGTTTGTTCAGTCGATTTTTTCCATGACCTGAGTTTCTTATAACTTCTCCTGGCTAACCTGGTCGGCCTTTGTTTTCTACGGCCTTTTTTCTCGTATAACCCCTTCATAAACATCGCCATTCTTGGAGATACTGATATCGTTGAGTAGTTATCTAGTTTCACCTCTATCTGTCCGTAATCGTTAGACTCCGGCACAATATAATTAGCCAGGATCAGAAAGAAGTTATCTTCATTTTCTATATCAAAATGTGAAAGGTCTATCTGTGCT
Organism: Polluticaenibacter yanchengensis; assembly: GCA_027854065.1. Classification (GTDB taxonomy): domain Bacteria; phylum Bacteroidota; class Bacteroidia; order Chitinophagales; family Chitinophagaceae; genus Phnomibacter; species Phnomibacter yanchengensis. Next base: position 15,365 of record JAQGEF010000004.1, read on the forward strand.
TTTTTGGGAATAAATACTTCAGGCGCTTTAGAATCTTCTTTTAGGTTAAATTTATTGTTCTGGGCTAAATGCTGGTTGTTTTTAATACTATCTAAAATGCTGCTGTCAATAGCGGATGGTACATCCTGGTTAAGGTGTGGACTTTTATTACCATTATCTACAAATGCCGGGCTATCAGTTTGGTTGGTATTAAACGTTATGGATAAAAATAGTGCAATACCTACAACTGCTGCTGCGGCCAACCAAATAAATTTCCTTTTGAGTTGGAAGACAGGTGCAGGCTTTGATTCAGGTGCATCTAATTGGTGGACGATATTTTGCCATATTGCCTCATGTTCAAACACGGCTAATGCAACTTCAGTTTCCGCCAGCATAGCAAATTGCTCATTATTAATAGCATGTTCGTCTAATTGTGACGCGATGCTATTCCACAACTCTTCCGGGGGAGAAACTTCGTAGTTATTTAACGACAATATGGTTTTACGTTCTAACAATTAATTATTGTTTTTTATTAGCATTTTTGTTTCTAGGTTTTTCTGGAGCGTTTGTTTTGCTCTCGCATATTGGGATTTACTGGTGCCGACAGATATGTTAAGAAGATCTGCGATTTCTTTGTGCGAATAGCCTTCAACTGCATATAAGTTGAAAACAGTTCTGTATCCAGCACTTAACTCTTGTATAGTATGCTGTAATTCTTTAAGGGACAACTTTTCTAATCCTGAATAGCCATTAACATTTTCAGGTAAGTTTTCATGTGATTCCTGAATTTCGCTAAAATGTTTTTTCTTTTGAATAAATCCTGTACATGTTGTTACAAAAATCCTGCGAATCCAGCCTTCAAAAGAACCTTCGTTCCTAAAACTGTGCACATTTTTATAAATTTTTATAAATCCTTCCTGCAAAAAGTCTTTAGCTTCATCCTGATCTGTTGCGTACCTTAAGCACAAAGCATACATCTTAGGCGCAAACTTGTCGTATAGCGCTTTCTGAGCGGCCCTGTCTTGCTGCACACATTGCTCTATTAAGAGCCTTTCGTTATCAAAATGGTTGCTTGTACTCACAATTATTTGGTTAAAAAATATGATGTTTACTTAATCAAGAAGGCAAAAGTAATTCTTAATAAGTTATTAATAGGATATTTATGTCAATTAATACTTAAATTATTAATTTTAAAAAGGACCTTCACCTATCCATCCTCCAAAACTAATTTCTAATTTTTTGCTACAATTAACTAATCAAGATATGGCAATGTAATACCTTAGCATTTCAATTCCTTTTACATTCGTTATGATTGAGAACTTTTCTGGCAGAGGTACCATAATTAAGTTAATCTTTGGCGTTACTTTTTTAGTAGTTATAATACAGTTGGTTAATTTACAACTAATTAACAAGAACTATGGCCCAGATTCGTTTAGCCAGTCTACCTATAGAAAGACTATTTATCCAAGCCGGGGTTTAATTTATGATAAAAATCAAAAACTGATTTTAGACAATACTACTTTGTATGACCTTGTAGTGATTCCCGCCCAGTTAAAAGGAGTTGATACCAGCATTATTTTAAAGATCCTTAATATAGATACTGCCGAATTTAAAAAGAGAGTGGTGACTGCGATTGTGAAAAACGGCCGTCACAGAGCTTCTGTGTTCGAAGGATTACTGGATGAGAAAAATTATGCCCGATTAAACGAATTTCTTTACAAGATACAGCCGGGGTTTGACCTGATAAAGCGCCCTGTCAGAAAGTACCCGTATCATGGCGCAGCCCATTTATTGGGATACCTGGGTGAAGTAGATACCGCTTTTTTAAGAAAAAACGCGACAGAGGGCTACCAACAAGGCGATTATGCGGGCATGACTGGGTTGGAAAGAAGCTATGAAAAAGTATTACTTGGCCAAAGAGGAATAGAATATTGGCAGCGTGATAACAAGAACCGCCCCACAATAAGATACCAGCAGGGTGAATTTGATACATTACCCATTTCCGGCAGCAATTTGTACTCTACGCTGGATATTGATCTGCAAATGTTGGGAGAAAAATTGCTGAAAGGAAAAATCGGAAGCGTTGTGGCTATAGACCCAAGAACCGGCGGTGTATTGGCCATGGTAAGCGGGCCCAGTTATGACCCGGCTTTATTAACCGGTGCCGAAAGAAGAAAACACTTCTCCGAACTTTTTATAGACCCGAAATTACCTTTATATAACAGGGCAATCACCGGTACTTACTCTCCCGGTTCTACTTTTAAAACACTTCAGGCACTGGTAGCACTCCAGGAAGGCGTTATTACACCGGCATACGGGTATCCGTGTCCTGGCAGGTATAACGGGTGTGGCAATGGTAAACCTAAATGTCACGGGGCCGGGCATGCACCGGATTTAAGGCACGCTATCGCCACCAGTTGTAACCCATATTTTGCAGATGTTTACCGCAAAATACTGGACCAGTCAAAATATGGCCGTGTAGATAGCGGGCTTTCTGTATGGGACAGATATATGTACGCGTTCGGATTCGGCCATAACCTCGGAATCGACCTGCCGGGCGAAAAAAGAGGCAATATTCCCGTACCAAATGATTACATCAAAAAATTCGGTGTCAACTGGAACAGTTGTAATATCATATCCAACTCCATTGGCCAGGGAGAGGTAAACAGTACTGTTCTCCAACTGGCCAATGCCATCTCCATGATGGCTAATAAAGGCTGGTATTACACGCCGCATTTAATAGACAGTATTGAAGGTGGTGATAAATTTGGGTTATTGGAGCCATATAAAAAGAAAATCCAGGCAATTAATATCCAGGATATGTACTTCGAAGCCGTGCACCAGGGTATGGAAGACGTAATGATCAGCGGTACTGGCCGTTCTTTTAAAATAGATGGCTTAACCATGTGTGGTAAAACCGGAACGGTACAAAATAGTTATAAAGGTAAACCTCAAAAAGACCACTCCTTTTTTGCAGCGTTCGCTCCAAGAGAAAATCCGCGAATAGCTATTGCCTGTATGGTAGAAAACGGCGGCTGGGGTACCACCATTGCCGCACCGGTGGTAAGCTTAATGGTTGAAAAATACATTAACGATACCATCAGCAAAAAAAGAGAACCGTGGATTGACCGTTATTCAAACATGAGCATTATTCCTGCAAGAATACAGGATGAAATAAAAAAACGTGACAGCCTGAACAGAGTGAAAGATTCCATCAGGCTTCGTAAACAAATGATCAAAGAAATTAAAGATTCTACAGGTATTACTGATGATCCGGACCAGGCTGATGACAGCAAACCTGAACGTAAACAAAATGACAAGAGCAAAGGCGATAAAAAGTTATTCAACCTGGGCTATATTGTTATCAAACAAAACGAAGAGGAACAATATTCCAATCCTCAGCTAAAAGTAAGGACTAAAGATTCTGACCGCGTTTAGAATTATTCATAAATATAAAACATTCCGGAGCTAAAAGCTGTCCAGGCGCAGGCTTTTAATTTCACCTTTTTGAGCATATTGTTAGTCCAGGTATTGCATGTATTAAACATGTGATACCTGCCTTGCGACTCATAAAATTGCACATCTTTACCATATGCGCCCAATTTATCTTCCACCGGAATAATGTCCCCTTTTCCATCCAACACAAAATAAGATCTCAAATGTGAGACCAGCTGCTGGTACTGCACCACTGAAAGCTGTATCGGCACTGTCTTTTTATATACAGGCACATTTGCAAGCAACTCAATTTTCATCAGGCTGTTTTTATCCATACCAAAAGCCGCAGTTATAGCCGTAGATATTTTAAGATCTGCCCAGGTAGGCGTTTCCAGAAAAAACTTTTTATGCCCCCATCCAAATGAGATATAGCGGAAACTTTTATCAGCTATTTTAAATTCAGTATTCCAATCCTTAATATCGTTATCAACAGGCAATACCAAATCCGTATGAGCACCATTCGTTGTAAGATAAATCGTCACATCATTTTTCGTGATGTTTTTATCATTAACGGATATCCGGGACAAACAAAATTCTGCAATAAAATAGAGGATAAAAAAAGTCAGCAGAATACCAATGCCTTTAAATATTATTTTAAATATCGCTTTCATACCTGTTAATAAACAATCACATGAAATAGTACCCTCCCGATATGTTAATTTTTTTATAATGCCATTTGGGGCTTTCTCCATTTGTAACCAAAATCGTCAATGGTACGGCGTACTGCAGGGTTACGTACTCGCCACTATAGCTTTAGTTAGCTGGTTTTCCCGGGGCTCGTACCGGGCGCAAGGCGCGCCCGCCTGCTGTCCGCCGCAGCCCTTAAGCACCAGAAATACTATTAAACAAGCTTCAATGCAGAACATTACTCAATGATAAACAGAATACAAAGGATGAAGGGCTGCGGCAGGCGTTGGTGGCGAGGAACGAGCCAGTGGATTTTTGCAGGACGACACAAACAATTCTACAATTATAAAAAGAGTCCTGCAAAATCCACCGAGCGTAGCGGAGCCATAAGCCCGCCGGACAAAACTTAAATAGAATATAAAAGTTCCATAGCCCCAAATCAATAAAAAAAGGAGAAAACCAATGCTTTCTCCTTTTCTATTAAATTGTTATAAACTATTTTGCCTGTGCAAACCTTTCTGCAACAACATCCCAGTTTACAACATTCCAGAATGCATCAATAAAGTCAGGACGTTTGTTTTGATACTTTAAGTAATAAGCATGCTCCCAAACATCCAAACCTAAGATCGGGGTGCCTTTTACTTCTGCAACGTCCATTAAAGGATTATCCTGGTTTGGCGTACTGCTTACAACCAGTTTACCATCTTTTACAATCAACCATGCCCAACCACTGCCAAAACGACCGGTAGCAGCTTTTTTGAACTCCGCTTTAAAATTCTCTAATCCACCTAAATCAGATTCAATAGCTGCAGCTAATGCGCCTGAAGGAGCAGCACCATTATTTACTTTTAAAGACTTCCAAAAGAAATCATGATTCCAGTGGCCACCACCATTATTACGCACAGCCGGGCTGATACTACCTGCATTTGCTACTAACTCTTCTAAACTTTTACCCTCGTTTGGAGTACCTGCAATAGCAGCATTTAAGTTTGTAACATATGCGTTATGATGCCTGTCATGGTGAATTTCCATGGTTTGCGCATCGAAATATGGTTCTAGAGCATCATTGCTGTACGGTAAAGGCGCTAATGTAAATGCCATAATTAATAATATTTAAAATGTTTATAATACTGTTAAACAGATTTAAAAAAAATCCTGCTATTAATGAACCACAAAAATAAAGCCTAAGTATTAATTCTGCCAATTATGCGCATTTTATTATATAAAATTCCCGTTTAAATAACATTCTATTTTTCTTTGAACAGGATATTCACATAAGGAAAGTTCTTTTCTACCTCATTTGTTTCTAAAATAAAGCCATCTTCTATTTTTTCACCACGCATTTTAAGCTTGCCATAGGGCCAGTTCATACAAGGTCCCTCCGCATTCAGGCAGGAAAAACCTTCTTTATCGTTAGGGATATATAATTTCTGCCCATTCCGTAATAAAACAAACGGAAAATCCGGTGTGTGTTTGTACCTGTAATCTTTTAGCGGCTTAATTAATACCGACTGAAACATAAAACGATAACTGGCAGGATGCAAATGAAAAAACGACAGGTAATGGATCGTTAACGGTAAAAGCAATACTTTAAAGGAAAACAATAATTTCTTTTGAATGTTTTCACTAAACCTGATTTTGTAAGAAAAATAATAAACACTTACAAAAATGGTACTGGCAACATAGGAAATGCCAAACCTGAACTCAGGAGAACTTACAAACCAGATAATTAAACTCAGGTATAATATGATCCAGAGTGTAAAAATTAAATTGCAGCTTCTCTTACGCTTTTTTAATAGCAGCAGCATCCAGGGTATTACAGATAAAAATGCTAACAATGTGAGTATTAGTCCTGTAGGATGATGAGAAACGTACAATGTAAACCAACTTTTAATCCTGTCCAATATGGGCAAGGTTTGAAAAAGATAATAATCAGGATTGCCATTTTGTGAAGGGCCAAACTTACAAAATACATAATCCAATCTTATGACTTCCGGAGGTACTTCATAACTTAAATTGAAAAAGTTCGTACCTACCACAGGATAGAATAAATACCCGCTCATGACCACATTCCTCACTAAAAACGGCACAATAATGAGTATTAATGGAATACTTGCAAAAAAGATCTGCCGGAATTGGTACCCCTTTTTCAAAGCTATATGCAACAGGAGAAATAATGAAAAGCCCAATAACACCGTTGTAATTTTTACCGTGACCGCAAATGAGATAAAAACTAACAGCTTAACAATATATCCCGGTGTAATGGTATCGTTTATAATTCCGTTTAATATTAAGTAGGTACAATAGAAAACCATGTACGCTGCCAGCAAGTCAGGTGATGGCGAACTGATATTACCTAAGGTTACTTTTAAAAGAATAATAGCGGCAATAAACAGTGCTATTTGCATAGCTGTGTTCTTACTCAGGTAAATGCTTTTTAAGATAAAAGCATAAAACATTAAAGCGATCACATAATTAAGCGTATAAAGGGCCTGCCCGAAAATATCAGTAAACGAATAGGGTGCACTTAATACAAAAGTAGCCGGGTTAAATGCATACCTTCCATGCAAATTAGCTAATCCGGGAACCAATTTGTAGCTCTCATACCATTTAATGCTCAAATAATGGTATTCCCCGCTATCCCAGTTTAATGGCGCAACAATACCTGCCACCACTAATAAAATAGCGAAGGCTAAAGTTATCAGCACATATTTCCTGTTGAACAGGATACTCAAGCCGGACTTGACGCTATTATTGAATGATTTTATTTTGTGCTTATAAAAGGCCTCATAGAGAGCAATACATAAAAGCGGAATAAGCACATAAAAATTCAACGGAATTAATAAAGAACATAAATTGAAGTAAACCAGGCTGAGGACTAATCCAAACAGGAATTTATCAAAAAAACTGCCGGATAAATTAACATGGCCGGTTTTCTCAAAAAAGGTAATTATCCAGGAGCCTGAAAAATAGGTTATGAACAATAATAAACAAGCAATTAATAGGATCAGCAGCATTTCATCGAATCGTTTGGTCTCGCTTTCTGGTAATGGATTCGAATATAACGCAAAAAAGAGTCCTTATAGTATATAATAGCCTAATAACTATATTAAACCTTAATATTTTGAGTAAAAAAAGGTTAAAAACGGCTGATCTTATTAAATATTATTGCATTTAAGGTACATTTGACGAATTAGAAATTTAGCATGAAGAAGATAATTTTTATTCTTGCCACAATACTTATTACTGTCACTCAGCTTTCTGCACAAGCGAAAAAGTTTGTAGTGGACCAGATTGTAGGTAAAGTAGGCGACCGTATTATTCTTAAAAGCGATATCAGCAATGCCATAGAAGATGCCAGGCGCCAGGGTATGGAACTACCGGAAAATCCGAATTGCGCATTCATGGAATCTGAACTGGTAAAAAAAGCATTGGTATTACAAGCTGAAAAAGACTCCATAACCATAGATGAGGAAGAGATTGAAGCGAAAATTGATATGCAGATCCGCTCTTTCATTCAAAACTATGGTAGCCGTGAGGCATTAGAAGATATTGCAGGTCGTAGCATTGACCAGCTAAAAGAAGATTTCAAGCGTCCTTTCAAAGAGCGTGAACTTGCCAATAAAATGCGCGAGAAAATCCTGGAAACCATTAAAATCTCTCCAATAGAAGTAAAAGCATACTTTGACGGGATTCCAAAAGACAGTTTGCCTTATTACGAGTCAGAACTGGAAATTGGTAAAATTGTCGTGTATCCCAAACCCGACAGGGAAGTGGAAAGCTATGCGGCAAAAGAACTGAATGATATTAAAAAGCAGGCTGAGTCCGGTAAACCATTTGAAAGACTTGCCAGTTTGTATAGTGAAGATAAAGGAACCGAGCAGCAAGGCGGTGTATTAAATTTAAACCGCAATGACAAACAATGGGACCCGGCATTCTTCCAAACCGCATTTAAATTAAAAGAAGGCCAGATCTCGAATGTTGTAAAATCAAAATTTGGCTTCCACATCATAAAAGTGATCAGCAAAAACGGGGACGATATTGCCGTACGCCATATCCTTAAAATCCCAATGGTAACAGATGATGAAGTAAAAGAATCCATTGAAAAACTGGATTCCGTGCGTAGTAAATTAATTGCAGGAACCATTCAGTTTGGTGAAGCAGTAAGCAAATACAGTGAAGATGATGACGATAAATTTTCCGGTGGTATGGTGCTCGGCCCGGACGGTTCCAGCTATGTCACCATCGATCAACTGGATAAAAACATGATCGCGGTTATAAAAGATATGAAACCGGGGCAATACAGCCAACCGCTTAAAATGAAAGATAATAACGGTAAAGATTGTGTAGCTATCATTTATTTACGCAATCGTACCAACCCGCATGTTGCCAATTTAAAAGATGATTACAACAAGATCTCTCAACACGCACTGGCTGAGAAAAAGCAAAATACATTGACCAAATGGTTTGCAGAAAGAATTAATACTTATTACATTTTCCTTGACCCATCCTATTCAGGATGTGACGATTTAGGTCCATGGTTAAAAGCAAGTGTAAAAAATTAGTAATAATAAAAAATGACTGTCGATGACAGTCATTTTTTATTATTACTAAGGATAAGTCATACAATATTATTATTGCCTGACTTACTTTTTTTCATTTACCGGTTTGTTGTAATTAGCTATTCCATATACGCCAGGCTTCCTCTGCCTGTCCCACCAGCATATCATAACCATTTTGTATAACAGCACCTTTCTCTTTCGCCAATTGTAAGAACTTTGTTACTTCCGGGTTATATACCAGGTCAAAGAAATAATGTTGCGAAGTCACTGCTTCATAAGGTAATAAAGGTGCTTCATCTATATTAGGGAATGTACCAACCGGTGTACAGTTAATCACCACTTTGTATTCCTCTAATAAAGCAGGTGTGATATCCTCAAACAAAATCTGTCCCGGCACTGTTTGCCTGCGCCCGGCTAATTGGTATGAGATATTAAGTGAATCCAGAGCATTTAGAACGGCTTTGGCAGCACCACCGGCACCCAACACCAGGGCTTTTGTATGATGTGGTTGCAAATGTTGCTTAAAGCTATTTAAAAAGCCTGTCACATCCGTATTATAACCAATCAACTTCCCATCTTTAATAGCAATGCAGTTACAGGCATTCAGCCCGGCCGGTAATTCTGACTCATCCAGGTATGCCAGCACCTGTTCTTTGTATGGTATGGTCACATTCAGCCCGGCAAGGTTGGGGTTAGCCGATAAAACAGCCGTTAGTTGATCGATGCCTTCTATCGGGAAAAGATGATACTCACAGTTGCCAATATTTTCATCTGCAAACTTTTGTGTAAAATACTTTTTGGAAAAAGAATGTCCCAAGGGATAGCCAATTAAGCCGAAAACTTTAGTTGCCATAGGTTACAAAAATAAAAAACCGGGTTTGAAACCCGGTTAATATTATCATTATTTTTTATCAAGATAAAGTTCGAAAGTATCACCACGAAGCCCGATTCTCATTGTTTCCAAAGCAATGATTTCCTGGGGGGCAATATTTCCCAGGTTCACATTACAACCCAATAATTCCAGGAAATATAGTTGCTGTGCTTTTTGTGGCGCTTCCCAGATAATACGTTCCCCGGGAATCTGTGTCAATATCTCCTGCACAAGGCCTTCGCGTACTTCACCGGAACCACGGTAGATACCTACATTACCTGCTTCACGCGCTTCAGCTATTACATATGAACTTCCGGCCTCCAGTTCAGCACGCATCAACTCAATCCATTTATACGGTGGTATAATGTGAGCCGCATCTTTACTGCCTACTTCACTCAACACTGTACCATGCTTGGTAAGCTTTTCTATATACCCGCACTTTTCGGCATGAGGAATAGTAATAGAGCCGTCAGATACTTCCATCCAGTCAATGCTGTAATCCCTGCAAACGCTTATATAGTCTTCAAATTGATTCCTTATTAAAAAAGCTTCGAAAAGCGTTCCGCCAAAGTAAACCGGTAATCCGTGAGATTTATATAATTCAATTTTCTGGCTTAGGTTAGGCGTTACGTAAGAGGTGCCAAAACCTAATTTTATAACATCGATGTGCGGTAAACCAACATCCATCATGTTTTTTGCTTCCTGTAAACTAAGACCTTTGTCCATAACCATCGTTAAACCGTTTTTACGCGGCTTAATCAGGCGGTCAGGCATTTGAGATAGAAAAAAATTCATTATCGTTTGTATCAATGATAAATTGGCAATTTGAATCATAAAAGGCTTATTAAACATGAAACTTTAATAAGCCCTACTCAAAATCACCAAATAATTATATTGCTAATTAGATTTTTTAAAGATGGCGTAAATTTCTACAATTAATCCTAAAACTATAAGAATGGGAGCAACCGTAAGACGTGTTTTACTATATACTTCATTATAATTAAACTGGTTAGGATCTGCACTCTTACCACCAACCATCAGTAACATGCCAATAGCAATAATCACGGCACCTATCAGCATAAACAGGTAATTAGACTTACCAAATAACGGAGACTGGTCTATACCACTATTCGCGTTTTTCGCAGTTGACTTAGAATGAACAGTTGCCATATTCTTTAATAATAAAAGTTTATAATGGCGCAATTTACGACTATGTGTTATAAAATGCAAATTCAGAAAAAAATGAGTGTGTTAAAAAATGTTTCAGAATTTGATCATTGATAATATAAACTACTGTTTAAACAAAGTACTTACCCATCCATTCCCTGGAAAGACCACATCAGAAAACGATTAAACAACCCATCCTAAGCCATTCCGAAAGCTTCCTCTTAGCGTTTGCCTATTTAAAATGTAGAAGCAATGCATCTTTATAACTGGCAGATACCTCCAGCTCAGCCCCATCTAATAAGGTAAGATAGCCGCCTGCTCCTTTTTTGTAAGATTTAATGAAATAAGTATTGACGATATGCGACTTATGAATTCGCAAAAAATGAGCAGGTAATATGGTTTCAAAATGCTTTAAAAAGCGACAAACCATAAACTCCTTTTGATTAGCTGTATAGATATTAGTGAAATTGCCATTGCCTTTTAAGCGGACCACCTCTTTTACCGGGATAACGTCAAAACCCTCTAAAGTGGGCATTACCAGCTGCTGTTCCGATTGATGCTGCAGATTGTGCACCACCATTTGATTATGGTTAAAGTATTGTTCCTTTTGTATAGATTCTGCTACTTTGGTAACAGCCAATATCAACTCCTCTATATCTATTGGTTTCAACAAATAATAAGCTGCGCTCATATTAAGCGCCTTAATAGCATACTCCGTAAATGCCGTTACAAATATCGTTTGAAAGCGATATTCCCTGCAAGCCTCCAACACATCAAAAGCATTGGCAAACGGCATTTCCACATCCAAAAATACCAACTGGGGATGGACAGATTTTATAAGCTCGATCCCCTCTCGCCCATTTTCAGCCATGCCCACAATTTCCAGTTGCGGGCAATATTTTTGGATGTAAGAAGAAAGTACTTTTCTTGCCGCCAATTCATCTTCAACGATTATTGTTCTAATTTTTTGAAATGTCATAGTGTTTAGGATTTAACCAGGAAATAATCACAACTGTACCACTGCTATCTGCTTTATTTGCAGCGGCAATTTCATAACTGATCTCTGAGCGATAAAGTTTATTAAGGGTGTTGATCCGCTCTTCTATATTGTGAATGCCGCGTGATTGGTACGTTTGCTGATTTTTTGTTTTTAATTGCCTGCTGGCTGCCATTCCAATACCATCATCTTTAATCACCGCCTTTATCTTGCCATTGTTCAGGTAAAAATGAATATCCAGTACCCCCTTTTCATTTTTATAGCGAAGGCCATGCCAGATAGCATTTTCCACGAATGGCTGCAAAAGCATATTTGGTACCAGCGTCTGGTAAATATCTATCTGCTCATCCACACTAATCCGGTAATCGAATTTATCCTGGAATCGCAACGCCTCCAGGCTCAGGTAATGCGCCAGCCCATCCTTTTCATCATTCAGTGTTATGAAATCCTTGTTTGATGCCGTCATGACATTTCGCATTAATTTGGCATAATTAGATAAGTATTTGTTTGCCGCCATCTCATTATTCTCTGCTATAAACTGGTTAACACTATTGAGAGAATTAAAAATAAAATGGGGGTTCATTTCCCTTCTCAAAGATTGCAACTGTATCTGTAAATTTTTACGTTTTAGTTTATATAAGAACCAGATAATACCAATAATCGTAAGCACTGTAAGCAGCAGTAAAAGTGACAACCCTAAATTGTATTTTTTTGTTTTTTGAAAAAGTAACCGCTGCGTTTCCTTTTCTTTTTCCAGCAATGCAACCCGTTCTGATATCTCCGAATACAGCTTATTCTGAACAATTAAACTGTCTTTGTCTATAACATTTAAAATACGTTCCAAAAATAACTGCGCATATTTATTTGCTTCTTTTGCATTCCCCTTCTCATTCCAGTACGTGAATAACTTTTGAGTAATTTGCGCAATTGCCTCTGTATTATTATCCTTGTATGCCCGCTGCAAAGTTGTATCCAGGATACTTAAAGCAGCCTCATTTTTACCATTTTTAAATTGTAGTTCTGCCAATTGCTGCTGGTATATAAAATAGGAAATATTATCACCGATATCTAATGATTTAATAGCATTACCTGCCGTCATGTTGATAGCAGTTCCTAAATCATCATTATTGGCGTATATATCAGCAATATTCTGTTGAATAGAAATCTTCTCCTCCGGCGTTGCTACAGTTTCTGCAGCCTTTTTCAAACTACTGATGGCTCCTATCGTGTCTTTACGGATAAAGTCAATTTCCGCTTTTTGAGAATAAGCCTGCGATAACGCAGCAGCAGGCGCTTCCTCTTTTTCCAGTATTTTTATATTCTCATCAATCAACTCTTTCTGAACATTCGCATTCTGCCGGTTCTGGATGCGTGAAATATCATTCGCGTTCAGCGTATTCACATAGTCCTTATTAGTCAGCCTTTTAGCACTGGCATAATCGACAACAGCTACATCATCTTTATTCAATGCCTCATTATTAAACGCGATTTTCCTATATAATTCAGACTGTTTTTCATTGTCCTTTCTCTCCTTGTATATATTCAACGCCTTCTGGTAAAAATCATTTGAGCCTTCAAAGTCCTTCTGGCTTGCCAGTTCGCCCCCCATTTCTTCATACTGCCTGGCTATCGCTAAACTGTCATTATTTTTAACCGCAGCCTCCAGGAATTTCAGGCTGCTTACCGATTTGCTTTTCTTACTTTTGAGAAAACCACCTGATTTTTTTTCAGCAACTTCAGGTTTTCTTGCAGAACTATCCTGCGCCCCCCCTGCAATGACAATACTATACATGCAAAAAAGCAGAAAAATTCTAATCGTATTTCCTTGCCATCCATTCATAATACAAAGTAAGGTAAAAGCTTTAGAATTATAACTTTCATTCACCAAGTGAAACGATACATTCACCAAGTATGACTGTAAACTGCTATTTACAATTATAATTTCGGGATAGAAACAAAAATCAAATCATATGAAACATTATTTTCTGAAATTTTCTAAAGCATGTATGCTGGTGGCACATTTAGCGGTGGTTACAAATATTTCGGCATGTAACTTAAACAATACTCATGCACAACAATTAAACGAGCATGCACCACTGCCACAAACCGATAAACCCAAAATCCAGGTAGCATTATTACTGGATACATCCAGCAGTATGGATGGATTGATAGACCAGGCAAAATCACGGTTATGGCATATTGTAAATACATTAACAACCTTAAAATATAATGGAAAAGAACCTCTGTTGGAAATAGCATTGTACGAATATGGCAATGATGGCCTGAATGTTCGTGAAGGCTTTATCCGCCAGGTAACACCATTCACAACAGACCTGGATCTGTTATCAGAAAAACTATTCGCATTGCGCACCAACGGTGGATTAGAATACTGCGGGCAAGTCATAAAAAATGCTACCGACCAACTTACCTGGGATAAGAATCAAAGCTCCATGAAACTGATTTATATAGCCGGAAACGAAAGCTTCAACCAGGGAAATATCAAATATGCAGAAGCAATTCCTGCTGCCCTTGAAAAAGACATTTATATCAACACGATTTATTGCGGCGATAATGTATCCGGAGTCGATCTCGAGTGGAAAAAAGGAGCCGAAAAAGGCAATGGTAAATATTTCAACATTGACCATAATAAAACAATCCGCTATATAGAAACCCCATATGACAAAGAACTGGATGTTTTAAACAACAAACTGAACAGCACTTATCACGGGTTTGGGGCAGCAGGAAATACCAGGAAATCCAACCAGTTAACACAAGATGATAACGCAGTTGTTCTTGGTTATTCAGTAAAAGCAGAAAGAATTGTTTCTAAGTCCAAAAAAAATTACTCCAATTCCTCATGGGATATTGTAGATGCCTATAAAAAGGATAGCACATTTGTTAGTAAAGTCAATCAAAACGAACTACCGGAAGAACTCAAAAGCCTTTCCAAGGCAGCACTGGAAGCAAAAATTAAATCATTAGAAACAGAAAGAACCGCCGTGCAAAAAGAGATTGACAAATTAGCCAAACAACGGGCACTTTACATTGAGCAGCAAAACAAAAATAGTAAGACAGTAGATGATTTAGGACAAGTCATCACCAGCTCAATTCTGGAACTGGCTAAAAAATATAAATATACCGTGGTAGAGTAAGGATATGAACTGAAACCACCAACAAGAGTAAATAGAAAGGGGCAGCCGAAATACGACTGCCCCCTTTCGCTATTAACATTACCTGTTACCAGAACTTCGCATACAATGCGAATATGATCATGATAGTGATTACAATCATAATAATATGTTGAGGCGCCACTTTAAACATCGATTTATCAATCTCCAGTCCTTTAGGATTGTGTTTAGGACCAGCCAGACTTATCGCAATCATTGTTATTAATGTGATAAAGAATGACAATCCCATACAAATCAGGAAAGGAATCTCTACAAATGTTTTACCATTTTTAGTGTATTCAAAAGCCGTGTATAACCAGGTTTCCGCACCAAATATTTTTACTGCGAATTCATTAAAGAATACCGACAATACAAAACCCAGTACAATACCTACCAATGCGGCTGTACCGGTGGTCCGTTTCCAGAAGAATCCTAATAAGAACATAGCAAAGACACCCGGGCTAATAAAACCAGTGTACTTCTGGATAAAGGTAAAGCCACCTTCTCCACCAATACCTAAAGTATCGTTCAATGTAAAGAACAATGCGATCAATAGAGAAACGATAATAGTGATGCGACCAACATTTACCAGCTTTTTCTCACTCGCATCTTTCTTCAGGTAGTTTTTATAAATATCCAACGTAAAGATGGTTGAAATAGAGTTTGCTTTACCTGCCAGGCTCGCTACAATAGCCGCCGTTAATGCCGCTACCGCCAATCCTTTCAAACCCACCGGTAAAAACTGCAATACTGCAGAATAAGCACTGTCTTTGCCTGCAACATCCAAGTGACCACCTTTATGCAATACATACGCAGCAATGCCCGGCAACATTACAATGATAGGCATAAACAACTTAAGGAAACCGGCAAATAAAATACCTGTACGCGCAGTTTTTAAATCTGCCCCCAAAGCACGTTGAGTAATATATTGATTACAACCCCAATAGTTCAGGTTCACAATCCACTGGCCCGCAAAATACATCGCAATACCCGGAACAATGACATAACGTTGTACGTGCAGGTTCGCCGCTTCACTGGCCGATGCGGCAGCCGTGCCTTCCGGTCTGTCCAGTATCAGTTTAAAATGCTCCGGCGCCTCACGCATCAAGGTTTTAAAACCGGCAATAGCACTACCACTATCCACACCGTTGATGTTTTTATCTACCATTTGCAACGCCAGCCATACCGTAGCAAAACCACCGATAATTAATACCGCTACCTGGATAACATCCGTAAACCCGATCACTTTCATACCACCAAGAGTAATCAGTAACGACATAATTAACAAGATGACCATGATGGCCTGCAGGTTATAACCCGTCAAACCACTAATGGCCATTGCACCCAGGTATAAAATAGATGTAAGATTCACAAATACATAAAGGAACAACCAGAAAATAGCCATTACCAATGCCACCGTACTATTATACCGTTTCGTCAGAAACTGAGGCATAGTAAAAATCTTATTCTTCAGGTAGATTGGAATAAACCAAACCGCAATAATAATTAAGGCAATGGCAGCAACCCATTCATACGCAGCTACAGCTATACCAACAAAAAAGCCTTCACCACTCATACCTATAAACTGTTCGGCACTAATGTTGGAGGCTATCAATGATGCACCAATGGCCCACCAGGTTAATGAACCCTCGGCCAAAAAGAAATCGTGAGTACTCATTTCAGATTTCTTCTTCTTCCTGTATATCCATATACCATAAGTGGCAACTATTACAAAATAGATGAGGAATACAATGTAATCTTGAACTTGCATAGGCAATCTTTATTTGGATTTTTTCACATAAAAAGCAAACGAATATATTGTATTAAAAGCTATCAATTTATAATTGCATAAAGTTGCATCGAAAAAAATATTCCAATGCAACTTTATCCTTTTGGTTACAATACCGTTTGCAACAGTTTATTTATAAACAACCTCACTCCATTTAAGCTCGTTCTTCAACTGGCGTAAATTAGTGTCTTTATCTATAACCACTATTTCGATACCTGCCATTGCCGCAAAGTCTTCAAAATATTCGGTCGTTAAGTTCTGGCTATAACCACTGTGGTGCGTACCACCTGCGTAAATCCACGCACTGCAACCGGTTTTCATATCCGGTAACGGTTTCCACATTGCACGGGCCACCGGTAATTTCGGGAACTCATGTTCAGCTTCTACAGCTACCACTTCATTCACGATCATTCTGAAACGGTTCCCCATATCAATAATCGTCGCATTCAAAGCAGCGCCTGCGCCGCTGTTAAATACCAGACGTACCGGATCAGCTTTACCACCAATACCCAGCGGATGAATTTCACAGTTCGGTTTAGCATTCGCAATGCTCGGACAAATTTCCAGCATGTGGCTACCCAATACCTGCTCGTTACCCGGCTCAAAATGATATGTGTAATCTTCCATAAATGAATTACCACCTTTCAGACCACTGCCCATTACTTTCATCGCATGTACCAATGCCGATGTTTTCCAGTCACCTTCGCCACCGTAACCATAACCGTCTGCCATTAAGCGTTGGCTAGGAATACCCGGCAATTGTACCATACCGTGTAAATCCTCAAAACTGTTAGTATAACCTTTATAGCCACCTTCAGTTAAGAATTTACGCAAACCGGCTTCAATACGGGCTGCTTCAATCAATGACTGATGTTGCTCACCACCCGGTAGTAAACTAGCCTGAACATTATACTCACTTAAGTAAGTTTGTACCAACGCATTTACATCAGCTTCTGGGATAGCATTAATTACCGCAACTAAATCACCCACACCGTGCGTGTTTACCTCGTAACCAAATTTTATCTGTGCTTCTACTTTATCACCCTCCGTAACTGCTACCTGGCGCATGTTATCGCCAAAACGCACAAATTTAGCACCCTGCCAATCGTACCAGGCACTGGCCGCCCTTGCCCAAACGTTAATCTGGTCCTGTACTGCAGGATCAGCATAATGGCCCGTTACCACTTTGCGCTCTATACGCATACGGGTATTTATAAAACCAAACTCACGGTCGCCATGCGCACTTTGAGTCAGGTTCATAAAGTCCATATCAATAGTCGCATAAGGAATATCACGGTTAAATTGTGTATGAAGGTGTAGCATTGGTTTCGCCAATACTTTCAAACCATTGATCCACATTTTAGCAGGAGAAAAAGTATGCATCCAGGTAATAATACCAATAACATTATCGGCATTATTTGCCTCCTTGATAATGCTGTAAATTTCCTCCGGGCTTTTTACTACCGGCTTAAACACAATACGGATAGGAATGATAGAAGATGCATTTAACGCTTCTACAATTTTTGCAGAATGCTCATCCACCTGCCTCAATGTTTCCGGGCCATATAAGTGTTGGCTACCGGTAATAAACCATGCTTCGAAGGTTTTTAAATCTGGTATAATGCTGCTCATTATTTGTGTATATTATTTTTAATTATCTTAAATATCTTATCCTCCGTACACTTTCGTAGTTTAAATAAAAGCTACTCAAACTTCTTACTACTCGTGCCTCTCTACCTTCCCTGGAGGGACTGGGGTGGGTTCAATCTCTAAAATGATAGCTGCCTCTAATTTTAGAGATTTTTCTTTTGGGGCGCCTGCTTTTATGCGCACCGTATTTGTTGGTTGTGTTATCCTTTAAGGCTATCTTTTAGCATTCAGCGCATAAAAGCACCGGGCTATCCGCAGTGGCGGGTGTTTCATTGCATACCGTTCGGTATAAAGTCATACATTGTTTTATACACGCCGCTTTGCGGGGTACTTAGCTACTATCCCTTGCGCGTCTCAGCAGGCAGTCATTCTGAACGCAGCGGAGAATCTCTTTCAACTTTTGAGTACAGCGAAAAAAGAAAACCCATCATTATTAACAGGGGATTTCTCCCAGGAATTTCTCTTTTCATGACTGCTTCAAGTTCACCTCGTCAAAATGACGTACAAAAAATATTCAACCCACCTCTACCCCTCCCTGGAGCGGAGATGACCTAAGTGAAAGCAATGCGTTTTAGTAAATTCAGATGACATTGTATAAACCTATATCATTTACTTAACAGCTTAACCATTCAAACGCCTGTCCCCTCCCGGGAGAGGCTGAGGTGGGTTCAAACAAAAAACCATATTTAAACCCGCTTCCGATGCCCAAAGATCTACCCGATGACGGGCTGCGGCATACGTGGGCAGCCGCCTAAGCGGCTGGTGCGACGCAGGAGCACGGAGCGTAGCGAACCCCTAAGTACGCCGGGCAAAAGTTGCTGCAAAGAAGTACTGCTGATAGCCCCCCAAAAAAATAAACAACCATTATGTGAAAGAACTCTGTGAGCAGAGAATAGTAAGGAGTAAGTAGAGACACAGGCTATTATCAGCTACCTCCTATTCACTCCTTACTATTTACTAGCTCTGCCCATAATAACTATCCGGGCCGTGCTTACGCTCCCAGTGCTTACGCTTTAACGCTTCTTTTAAGCGTGGCGCCTGTGGATTAATTTGTTCGGTAAGCAATGCCATTTTGGCCACACATTCCAATACTGCACTGTTATGAACCGCTTTATCGGCAGTTTTGCCCCAGGTAAATGGTGCATGATTACCCACCAATACCATTTCTACTTCTTTATAATCTAAACCACGGTCATTGAAACAGTTCATGATCTGAAAGCCTGTTTCGTATTCGTAGTTACCTTCTATCATGGCATCATCCATTGGTGGTGCACAAGGAATGTCAACCGTATTATAATCCGCATGGGTCGTACCAAACAACGGAATATCGCGCTGAGATTGTGCCCACGCAGTACCATAAGTGCTATGAGTGTGTACAATGCCGCCAATTTTTGGCCAATGCTTGTACAATACCGCATGTGTTTTAGTATCACTGCTCGGACGCAGATCGCCTTCAACAGCATTGCCGTCAAAATCGACGATCACCATATTTTCCGGGGATAATTTTTCGTAAGGAACGCCACTTGGTTTAATGGCAAACACACCTAAGCTATGATCGGCAGCGCTTACATTACCAAAGGTAAAAAGCACCAGGCCCAAAGCCGGTAATTGCATATTGGCCTCATAAGCCTGCTGCCTGATGGCAGCATATGCCGGATTAAGTGTTGACATATATTAATGATTGTATTGTTTAGTTTGATTTTCGGAGAATGCTCCTAATTGTTTATAAGCCTGGTAACGCGCTTCGAATACTGCTACCTTTTCAGGATTTGGTTCATAAAACAAATCAAAACCCTGTCCCATTGCCTGCATCGCATCTTCTACGGTAGGATATAACCCTGCTGCAGTAGCTGCAAACATAGCGGCACCTGCCGCACAGGTTTGTTCGCTTTTATGCACTTTAATAGGCATATTGATCACATCGGCCATCATTTGCATTACAAAAGGAGACTTACGGGCCACACCACCTAAAGTAATAATACCTTTTACCTGAACCCCTTCTTCTATAAAACGTTCTACAATGGCGCGGGCACCAAAGCAGGTAGCTTCTACAATAGAACGGAACACACGAGGAGCCGAACTACCCAAATGCAGGTTGGTAATAGTACCTTTCAGCAACTGGTTGGCATCAGGCGTACGACGGCCATTAAACCAATCCGTAGCAAGTTCAGAAGTTTCGGTGACTTCAATTTTTTCGGCTTGTTTAGCTAATTCTATAATGATGTTATTGGCAATTTTTTCGCGTTCGGCATCATTTTCTACAAACTGTAATGGCCAGCTGATAAGGTTTTTAAACCATGCATAAGCATCACCAAAGGCACTTTGCCCGGCTTCAAGTCCCATTAAACCCGGAATAACCGAACCGGGCACCTGGCCACAGATACCTTTTACAGTACCTTTAATATCTTCAACAGGAGCCACCATAATATCGCATGTACTGGTACCTACAATTTTACTTAAATAATAAGGCTCAATTTGTCCGCCTACTGCACCCATATGGCAATCGAACGCACCAATACCAATAACCACATCGGATGGCAGGCCTAATTTTTGCGCCCATTCTCCGCTAATGGTACCAACGGCTTTATTGGCCGCCAATGTTTCGGTGCTTACTTTTGCAGCAAAGCCATCTAACAGCGGATCAAGTGTTGCAAAGAACTCATTTGGCGGGTAACCACCAAACTCAGCAGCATACAATCCTTTATGACCGGCACTGCAAATGCCCCGCTTAATCGCTTTCGCATCATTACCACCGGTTAATAAAAACGGGATCCAATCGCAATGTTCTACCCAACTCTCTGTTGCCTGACGAACGGCATCATCGCCACGAAAAACACGTAATAGCTTGGCCCAGTACCATTCTGAAGAATAGATACCGCCTACATATTGTAAATAATTGATGGGGAATTTCGTAGCATGTTCGTTTATTTCAGCCGCTTCTTTTGTTGCTGTATGGTCTTTCCATAAAACAAACATGGCGTTAGGATTTTCGGCAAACTCCGGTGTTAATGACAACGGTACGCCTTGTGCATTAACCGCTACTGGTGTACTACCGGTCGTATCCACAGATATCGCTCTCACATTGGCCGCTATATCTGCCCCTGACTGTGCTAAACAGTTGGTAATAGTGGCTTGTAAACCTTCGATATAATCCAGGGGATGCTGGCGAAACTGTTGTGCCTCGGCATTGCAGTATAATCCTTGTTTCCAGCGCGGGTAATAGAAAACAGATGTTGAAATTTCCTGTCCGTTTTGAGCATTAATTAATACCGAACGTACAGAATCGGAACCGAAGTCCACACCAATTACATAGTTATTTTTCATTAGTCAGATAGTATATTATATGACACTATTACCTGCAATAGGTACTTTAATTATAAGCAAAGCAAAATGGCAAGTAACAATACGTATCAAAATTATGGGTTTTTATTGTCATTTGTACACTTATTTTTTCAGAATCATTTTTGTCCTGTTTCTATTTGCTGATTTTGATGAAATTAAGGCTGGAAAATAAAGAAAACAATAACGCAAACGTTTGCGGCAAACGTTTGCGTAGACTTATTCTGATAAAGCCCCGGCAATTATTATTTTAGTATAAACTGTTATATGAAAAGATCCTGCTAAGCGGGTACCAAACGATTTACTGCATTGTATGAAAATGAAATTTACCTTTTTAATAATAGTGCTATGCATGATATGGCATCATGTGCTGGCACAGAAAAACAGTACCGGTTCCGGTAACTGGAGTAATACTGCTGCTGTATGGGGTGGCGTGGCCCCTGTAGCGGCTGATGAAATACATATATTGAATGGCCATAGTGTTACTTTGGACGCATCTTTAAGCACCATATCTAAAATAGTAGTAGAAGCCGGCGGCGCATTAACGTTAAATAATAATACATATAACCTGGGAGCAACTACCACCGAGGTATATGGTGAACTGGTGTTAGCAAACACATTAACCACTACAAGCCCAAAACGATTTAGCAGTGCCAGTTTGATAATAAAAACAAGTGGCAAAGTGACGAATAACGCCGGTAATGCACAAGCGGTTGGTGTCACAAATTTTACGATTGAGGGAAATGGTTGGTATGTACATAATGCAATAGGCAGCACTAGTGCAGGTACCGCAGCAGATTTTCCGGGAAATACTAATGGCATATTCAGCGATAACTCAACAGTTGAATTCCTTAAGTGGGGAAGTGGTACTTCTACTAACAGAACGGCACTACCAGTCATTTCCGGAGGTTGGGGCAATATTATCGTCAACATAACAGATAATGGCAGCTATTGGGGCTGGCAGGGAAGCGTCACCTTAATTAAGGGGAATTTAGAAATTGAAAATACGGGTGGCGGTACTAAATATTTAAGATTAGCAGATAACAATCATACATTCACCATTAAAGGTAGTTTAGTTATTAACGGCGGAAGATTACACCCTGAAAACGGCGGCACAAGAATCTTTAACTATACAATTGAGGGTGATATTATTATTGATGGAGGGTATTTTGATTTAAGTGGTAACAGTGCTAATAACACAATGAATATAAATATAACAGGGACTAAAGCAGGCTCGGAAGGAAAGCTACATATTAAAAACGGTACTGTAATAAATCCTAACAGCTCAAGTGTAGAAATTACTACATTTGGTGATATAATAGTTGAAAGTAGTGCTACATTTACAATTTATGGTACATCTACATTAGCCACGTCAAAAAAAATAGTTTTAAATATTGGAGGGGATTTTTTAATTAATACGGGAGGAATCTTTACTTCCTTTATGACAGGATCTTCATCAGCAGGGAAAGCAAAAATCAGTTTTGTAGAAGGTAAAAAAGCCAACGTTGTATTTACACCTCCGGCATTATTCGAAATATGGAATTGCAATATTTATATAGATCCGGAGAAAACGGTGCAGCTTACAGAAAGCCTGACATCAAAGAATAGCAGTTCATCAAATATCAACGAAATAAAAGTTTCGGGAACTCTTGACCTTGGTAACAATACCATAAGAAGGACAGTTGCTACCGCATACAGCAATTTTTCACTGGAGCCCGGAGCATCTATAAAAACAGCTCATTCAGGAGGCCTTTTTTTTGATGCAAACTCTAATAGTACTGCCGCTATTACATTAAATGCTGCGCGGGTTTCTTTCAGCGATAAAGCTAACTACATTTTCACAGGAACTTCCAACCAGGTGACATCAACTTCTTTACCCTCACCTTTGAATGGTAATTTAGTAATAAACAATACCGGAGCAGTAAATGCCAACAGAGTACAGCTATCTAAAGCAATAGTAATAGCAGATACCGGGCATCTTATGATGGAAAATGGTTTGTTAGATAAAAACGGATTTTCAATAAATGTGACTAATCCTGCAATTGATGCCGTTCAGGGAGGGAATAGCCGTTCATTTGTAATGCATGAATTAAGAAGATCGACTTCTGCTGCTACTGCTGGACAATATTGGTTTCCTGTTGGAAAACTGGTTGGAACAACCGAGTATTACAATCCGGCCTATGTTTTAACAGAAACCAATCTTGGCTCCGATTTCAGGGTGGAATATTTGAGAAGTAACCCACCAAATACTGCCGGATTCTTCGGACCGGGACTATTGGGCATTCAAAGCAACCAGTACTGGCAAATAGACAGACTAACAGGAACAACTTATGCCAGGGTAGCTTTTAACTATCAGAACCCTGGTAATAGTAACTGGAAAGATTACGACAATGAGGTAATTGCCCCTTGCGGGTCCTGCAATGTTGCTATTGTACACCAGGGCAGTAACTGGGCTTTTACCAGTGACGGCACCCCGGGATTTGACTATTACGGTGCGCCACCCCAATACAGACCGCTTACTGAAAACGGCTATATCATTTCTAAAGTAATGAGCAGTTTCAGTCCCTTTACCTTTGGTTTCGGAACCAAATCGGTGCTTCCTATACAACTATTGGCTTTTAATGGCATTCAAAAAAATAACGGAACAGTCCTCAACTGGCAAATAGCGGACAGCGATAATGAATTATTATATACCGAGCTGGAATACAGTACAAATGGCATGCAATTTTTACCGATAGTAAGGCTCTCGCCTAATACCGGCAATAACTACAGCTATGAGCATTCACAAGCCAATCACACAGCCAGTTATTACAGGCTAAAAATAACGGATAAACTACAGAATATTACCTACAGCCAGGTATTAAAGTTTAGTTATAAGGATATCAATTTACTGAAGCTTTATCCTACCCTGGCCAGTGATCAGGTACAATTAATGTTACACATGGAAAACCCGGCAACTGTAGATATCAAAATTGTTGATATAACAGGAAGGGCCGTTTTGGGCAGGCAATTATTGTTGAATAAAGGCATCCAGAATCAACAGATTAATGTAAATAGTTTTTCAAAAGGTGACTATATAGTGATTGTAACTATTAATGGAGAAAGACAAACATTGAAATTTGTGAAACAATAAAATAATTGACTGAAAATAAAAATATAACATATTTAATAAAGCCCTATTTTAGTAAAAAAATTTATGGACCAAACGAACACATTTGAAAGTTCAATTTTTGATGAACGCATTTTAGAGAGAGCAACCACAGGACAACGATTTGTAAATTACCTGATTGATATTATTGTATTTTATGCTTTACTGTTCGGGCTAGGTGTTATTATCGGAATTACTGCGCCACAAACTATTTATGATATAGAAATATGGTCTCAACAGAATGTTTTCTTAGACAGGATTCTATCACTGTTGTTATTTGGTATTTATATGGGAATCACTGAAATGTTACTGAAAGGCAGAACTGTTGGAAAATTTGTTACCGGAACAAAATCTGTTACTGAAGAAGGAGATCCAATTGATAAAGGTACACTATTTAAAAGAGGCATGATAAAGGCGGTACCATTTTGTGCATTCAGTGCTTTAGGAGCGCCTTGTTACCCATGGCAGGATAAATGGACCAATACCATGGTCATAGATATTAAAAAATCTACGCTATAAACAACAATAAAAACGCAGAGTGAGCATTCCACACTCTGCGTTTTTATTTAGCGATTATAATATTGTACCTGCATGTCTTTTGGATATTTCACCTCATAAGACAGGTTGATTTTTTCCGTAGCACCGCTTGCTATTTTTTTGTTCCATAAGATGCTTCCTGTTTTTTCATCATATTCCCCGTTATCAATAGATAATGCCTTTACAGATATTTTACTGTTCTCGCTTATAGGTACCTGGTCTAAAACTTCAATATCGATGGCTTCTTTTGTATTATTTCTGATATTGATCGTATACGCTTCATTTTCCCATTTACTAGCATTTAAAAACCGCGAGTTCGCCTTGTCTTCCACTTTTATTCTCTTTACAACAATACGCTCATCCACGCCCAATGAAACCGGAAATTTGTCCTTCAGATAATTGCTTTCAATTCGCGTTTTCCCAACATAATTATCTTCAAAGAAAATATTCGCCTCACCGGATACCAGGTTTAAATTTTGCCAGTTACTGATAAATGCCAGCAGGTATGCCTGGTTGGATACTTTAGGCACAGTGTGATACTTATACTCTGCTGTTACTTCCTTTTTATCCAACAATACATACTGTTCTTTTTCCTGGCTATAAATGGATTGCTGGTAGTTCAGTTCGTACAATACATTCATCTGGTTATCATTTACCGAAGTGACCGGCAACACTTCCTGTTCGTTTTTCTCCTCACGAACCTGGTAGGCATTGGCAAAAGCCAGCTCTTTCTTTTTTTCATACGCCGCACTTGCATAACCTGTAACTATTACCGGTGAATATTCTGACACATACATCGGGTTTAAAATAGGACGATTCTGATTGTAGGACGGTTTGTACGTAGATACATATAATTTTACATTTTTCCAATCCTGCCCCGTGCGTTGAAAAATCCTCCCTTTATAGATAATCTCCAGTGGACTTTTAATAGAACTGGCCCTTAAATCATAATTTGGCGTCCAGCCGGCATTGGATACAATGTAGCTCACACCCAGGTCGAGATTAATATCCCGTTCTGCCAGTATTTCCAGCATCAGTTCTTTTTTATTTTTGTTTAAATGTGTCTGAGAAGCTGCCAGTTGCTTTTGAATATTCGCTACAGAATCAAGAAACAACGCTTTCTTTTCATTAAAAAAATATTTTTGAGTCTCAATTTCCAGCATTCTTTTCCTATAAAACTCTGTCAGTTTTACCAGTTGTTCCTGTGGCGAAGTCTTATCATTGGCAACCACCTGCAAATTACTGTTGATCACATTTTGTTCCCCGGTTAAATTATTAATCTGGATGTTTATTAAATCTGCTTCCCTGCTTATTCTCTGCCTGTTGGCTTCCAGCTTTAGCTCCTCGTTCGATAAAATGGTATTGTTTAAATGATTTACCTGGGGAGTAATAGATAACAAGGTGGTACTTTTATCTAAATTAATCTTGTAAGTATTATCGTCAAGGTCATTTGGCAGGTTCACCAATTTGATAAAATTTTTCCCTTTTTGCAGTCCTACCAAAGTATTACCATAAACCTTAGCCCCCCTAAGGTACACCGTTACTTCTTTTACCTGTATGTCTTTTTGAATAACAGATTCTGCTTTTGAATAAATCCCTGCAAAAATGCTTAAGCCAAATAGTATTTTTTTCATAACACGATAATTTATAACAGTAAAACTAGCTGAATACTAAAAACAGGAATACAAAAACGGGTGAATGGGGTGTTTGGCTTGGTAAAACAGTTTTTTTGCCGAAACCGGGGCACTAAAGAAAGGCAGAATACATATTTTGGTAGCCATCAGTACATCCCTGATTGAGCGACATTGGCGACGCTCCGTTCAGCTATTTGCAATAATGGATCTTTTATCAGCAGGGAGAAACCTTAAATATATCTTTTAGATTTAAATTTGGGATTGTTAATTTATTTATGAGTAGATAATTGTTAGATTTCCTATCCTATTCATGTTTAATTTTACATACTAATTTAATTGGAAAATTTCAACTTATGGATTTTAAACAGTTGACATTGGATGTTGAGAAATATGCTCAACAATACTTCAATCAGAATTTCCGCCCGGAATTTTTATATCACAATAAGGAACATACTTTAAGTGTCGTTGTTTCGGCTGAAAAACTAGGCCATCATTATCAATTAAGTGATGAAGACATGTTCGTTGTTTCAGCAGCTTCATGGTTTCATGATCTGGGTTATTTTGAAAACTGCCAAGCACATGAGAAGTCCAGTGCTGCCCTGGCAAGAGATTTTCTGAAAGCCAAAAATGTGGATGAAAGGGTCATTCAAAAAGTTGAAGGATGCATTTTAGCCACGATTATGCCACAAAATCCTAAAAATTTACTGGAGCAAATCGTTTGCGACTCTGATTTTTCTCATTTTGGTAATTTAAAGTTTATTGACTGCAATAAAAACCTGCGTAAGGAACTGATGCAACGCTTCGGTAAAGAGGTTGATAAAGATGTCTGGCGCAAACAGGCAGAAGAGTTGATGGAGAAGCACCGGTACCATACTGATTATGCCAATGAGCTGTATGCGCCGTTGAAAGCGGCTAACCTGAACTTTATTAAATCCAAACTGGAAGAAAGCGAAAAAGAAAAAAAAACGGATAAAGAGAAGAAAGATAAAAAGGAGAAAAACAACGATAAGCCTGATAAAGGTATT
The DNA here is from genome assembly GCA_027854065.1 of Polluticaenibacter yanchengensis. Taxonomy (GTDB): domain Bacteria; phylum Bacteroidota; class Bacteroidia; order Chitinophagales; family Chitinophagaceae; genus Phnomibacter; species Phnomibacter yanchengensis. The sequence goes on from JAQGEF010000004.1 coordinate 43,352, forward strand.
GAGACCATGTTCAGGATCACCTCTACCAATAATCAACGCCTGAGTGATATGGCAGACAGAAAATCCAATATCCTGATTACCGTTAACTCAATCTTATTGTCCGCCATTCTTAGTTTGCTCGTTCGAAAGTTGGACAGCAATACGTTCCTGATTATTCCAACCATTATTATCTTAATCGTGGCCGTAGTAACAATGGTATATGCCATACTTGCCACCAGACCAAAAATACCGGACGGGAAATTTACCCGGGATCAGCTGGCAAATAAAAATGTGAACCTGATGTTCTTTGGTAATTTTTATAAAATGAGCCTGGAAGAATACAAACATGGTATGCTACAGGTAATGGATGATAAGGATTTCCTATATGGTTCTCTTATTAGGGACGTTTACTCACAAGGTATTGTACTGGGTAGAAAGTACAAGCTTTTGCGCATTGCTTACAATGTATTTATGTTTGGAGTTGCTATAGCCGTTATTGCATTTGTTATTTCAATAATGAGCATTCATTAAAGACTGTTTTATAGTTCATGAAATTTATAAATAGAGATACCAGTTGGTTAGGATTTAATGAACGCGTTCTGTTAGAAGCGGGCAGCAAAGATGTACCGCTAATTGAGCGCTTAAAGTTTTTATCTATTTTTTCCTCTAACCTCGATGAGTTTTCAAGAGTACGCATCCCCTCCATTAATGCGGAGAAAAAAGCATTGAAAAAGGAAGGAGGGGTTTCAATTGCCCAAAAAGTAAAAGAAACAATAGAAGCCCAGCAGAATCTATACGGTGCTACGCTAGCTGAAATTCTTTCGTTGCTGAAAAAAGAGGATGTTATTATACTGTACAAAGAAGAAGCAGATAAAGAAATAACAGATGTACTGAATGAATATTTTTTTTCTAAAATAGCATCTTACCTGCATGTCCGGTACCTGGATGAATCAAGCCTATTCTTCCCGGAAAATCATTTTTTGTATCTGGTAGGAGAAGCAAAGGACCGGAATGAAATTGCGGTTGTCAATATTCCATCGGAGTATATTAACCGATTTTTGGTGGTTCAGAAAAACGGGAAAACCTATTTTGCTTTTATTGACGATATTCTCAGGATGAACCTGGGTAAGATATGGATCGGGAAAGGTATTGAAAAGGCTTACAGTATAAAGGTAAGCAGGAACGCTGAGTTATTTTTAGAGGACGAGGAAGAAGGCAACCTGTTGAAAAAAGTAAGCACACAGATAACGAAACGAGATACAGGATTGGCAGCAAGGTTATTGTATGATGCTGAAATGCCCGCATCTATACTGAACAAAATAAAACAAGTATTTGGTTTAGAAAATGCCATGTTGGTAGAAGGAGGCCGATACCACAATTTAAAAGATCTGAACAAAATAGCGGTCGGGAATAAATCTTTATACTACCCTAAAGCACCTGTGATCGATTATAAGATCAAGCAATCTTTCCTGTTTGATGAATTGAGAAAAAAGGATGTATTGCTGCATTTGCCATTTCATAAATACGATACGGTTCTACGTTTTTTTAATGAAGCGTCCCTGGATCCTTTTGTTACCGAAATAAATATGACAGTATATCGCTTAAGCCATACTTCTCAAATAGCAGAAACCCTGATAAGTGCTGCGGGAAATGGTAAAAAAGTGACTGTTTTCGTAGAGTTAAAAGCTCGGTTTGATGAAGCCAATAATATTGTATGGGCAGAAAAAATGCGGGATGCAGGGGTTAAAATCATTTACAGTATTCCCAATAAAAAAGTGCATGCAAAAGTTGTTTTAGTAAAAAGAAAGACTGAGAAAAAAACTCAATTATTCGGCATATTAGGTACCGGTAATTTTAATGAATTAACTGCTCTTTTTTACACGGACCATATCTACATGACTTCGCAAAAATCTTTACTTAATGATTTAGACAAGCTGTTTAAAGTACTTAAGAAGAAGCAAAAGCAGATCAGCGAAGTTGACTTTACACCTTCTTCTTTGCTGATAGCACCGTTTAATTTAAAGCAGCGGTTTTATGAATTAATTGACCGGGAGATCGCACATGCAAAATCAGGAAGATACGCTTACATAAGGGTAAAATTCAATAACCTCGAAGATAAGCAGATCATTAAGAAATTGTACGAAGCATCCAATGCCGGTGTAAGAATTGATTTGATGGTACGCGCTATTTGTTGTCTTAACCCAGGAGTGAAGGGCCAGAGCGAACTGATTACTGTATGCAGAGTGGTGGACAGGTACTTAGAGCATGGACGTATCTTCTATTTTGAAAACGGTGGCGATTCAGAAGTTTTTCTTGGCTCGTCGGACTGGATGACAAGAAATATTGACCGACGTGTGGAAGTGTGCTTTCCTGTTTTGGATAAAAGATATAAAAAGGAATTGACAGATATACTGGACATCTATTTTAACGATGGTGTAAAAGCAACCGGTATTAAAAAAGACCAGGTATTTAAACCGGGAAAAAATACAGGACAGGCACAGGTTGAAATGTTCAAATACCTGGCAGTTTAGTCATTCATTGAGACATAGCATATAAAGGCAAATTCAAAATAGCGGCATACTCCGATTCTGGTAAAAGGCTTGACAGAAGTGCGTGAGGGATAGTAGTAAAGTACCCCGGTGCCGATAATGACTGTGAACATGATTGTGCAAATAAATGCGGTAAAATAATTTAAACACCTATCGGCAGCGGCGTACTTACGGATAGCCCGGCCCGCAGGGCACGCCCAAATAAAAAATGAAAAAGATGCTAAAGAAAATATTTGTATTGATCTTAGTCTGGTGCTGTGTAGCATGTGTGAGCGTGAACGAAGACTATATTTCGCTGAAGGGCTATAACTGGAAGACCCCTAAAGAAATAAAACTGCCTGAAATTCTCAAAGAGATTTCGGGAATTTGTTTTGATCCCAATAACGAAAAGGAGCTGCTGGCCATACAGGATGAAGACGGTATCTTATTTAAAATAAATACAGAAACGGAACAGATTCAACAAAGCTCTTTTGAAATGCCCGGGGACTATGAGGACATTTCGGTACTGGATAGCCTTGTATTGGTATTAAGAAGTGATGGCCTCATATTGGCTTTTGACAAGGATAGTATTGGCAAAACCGGGGTTATTCCTGTAAAGTTCAGTTTTGAAAAAGTGTTGCCGAAAGCTGAATATGAGGGCTTTTATGTAGATGCCGGTTCTCAATATATTTATGCATTGCCTAAAGAGGATAAACATGAAAAAAAATCCGGCATTAAAAATATCTACGTACTGAAGCTGACAGACGGCAGTTTACAATTAATAGACACAAAATCTTTATCTATTGATGATATTGCAGGGAAACTTGGTAAGAAAAACCTTGGCTTCAAACCATCCGCAATTACTAAAAATATAAAAAATACCAACTGGTATATTTTATCCAGCGTCAATAACTGCCTGGTAGAGTACTCGAATGAATGGCAGCTTCTGAATGTATATAAATTAGCGAAAAAGCAACTTTTGCAGCCGGAGGGGATGGTATTTGATTCCGGGGGGAATTTATATATCAGTAGCGAGGGGGATGCCTTGAAAAGTGGTTATATATTAAGATTTGATTATTTAGAAGATTAAGCATGAATCAATTTTTACGTATTCTGTTCTTAGTTATTTTCATATTACCGGAGATAGTTGTTTCCGGACAAAAACAGGTATCTCAGAGAATCATATTGATAGGAGATGCCGGTGAAATTAATAATATCCAGGAAACCCTGATCCCGGATGCAGTAAAGCAACACATTACCGGCAAAACAACTGTACTATTCCTGGGTGACAATGTTTACCCGAGAGGGTTAAATCCGGCCGATTCTTTGGAATATAAAAGAGGGGTGAATATTCTGAAGTCACAGTATAAAGATTTCAGAACGATGGGTATTCCTGTTTATTTTTTACCGGGCAACCATGACTGGGACAAGAGTGGTAAGAATGGCTATAGAAATATTGTTGCCATGTCGGATTATTTTAAAGCGGAGAATGACAGTGGCTTAAAATTGGTGCCTCAAAATGGCTGCCCGGACCCGATTGATATTCCATTAGGAGACGACGCAGTGATAATCGCTTACGATTCGGAATGGTGGTTATTTCCATCAAAAAATAGCCAGGATTTTTCTGATTGTAATTGTAATGAGGAGTCAGAGATTTTGGAGAAACTATCGGATTTGCTTTGGAAGTACAGAGATAGAAATATCATTTTAGCATCGCACCATCCATTCCGGACCTACGGAGTACATGGCGGTAAATATACCTGGAAAGACCATTTGTTTCCATTGACTGCTGCCAATAAAAAACTAATGATCCCGATGCCTGTTATTGGTTCATTATACCCGCTGTTACGCCAGACGGCATTTGTGAACCCGGAAGATATTGGTCATCCTGCTTATAAACACCTGATCAATTCAATTGAGAATGTTGTAAATGACTTACCCAATATTGTATTTGCTGCAGGACACGAACATGGCATGCAATTGATAAAGGATAAAAATCTTCATATTGTAAGTGGCGCAGGTGCTAAATCGACACCGATAAAAAAGGGCAGATATAGTTTGTATGCGAATAATCACCAGGGTTACGCTGTACTGGATATACTGGCAGATAAGAGCCTGGAAGTAAGGTACTACGTATTAAATAAGAATGGTGTATTTGAAGAAGCTTATCAATATGCACAGCCATTTAAACCATACAGCAGCGAATTGGGAAAACAATACGAGCAGCTTAAAAACATGGATTCTATTGAGGTTGTTGCAAATGAAAGGTACAATGAGACCAGCAGGCTTTACAGGACATGGTTTGGCGAAAATTACAGGAAGGAATGGAGTACTCCAGTAAAACTACCGGTATTGAAACTGGGTTCGCTGAACGGGGGAATGGTGCCACTGCAAAGAGGCGGCGGTATGCAAACCATTTCTTTAAGATTAGCAGATTCATCCGGTAAAGAATGGGTCTTAAGGAAAGTAAGAAAAAATCCGAAGGGTGTTTTACCGGAAGGACTGACCAATTCTTTTGCAGAAGACCTTGTAGATGATTATATGAGTAGTCAGCATCCATATTCAGCACTGGTAATGCCAGTATTAGCGAATGCTGCAGATGTGCCACACAGCAACCCGAGAATCGGGGTCGTAGCACCGGATACAAACCTGAATGTTTATACGCCATTAATGGTCGGCAGCATGGCATTGCTGGAAGAGCGGGAGCCTTTGGGAAACTCTGATAATTCCATCAAATTTAAAAAACAATTATCGAAGGATAATGAAAATACATTTAAAGCGAAATCGTTTTTGCGTGCTATGATGCTGGACCTGCTGGTGAGCGACTGGGACCGCCACGAAGATCAGTGGCGCTGGAAAAATGTATCTAAAAACGAGGATAAAGATTATTTAGGCGTTCCCCGTGACAGGGACCAGGCGTTGAAAGTAAATAACGGGATTATTCCCTGGCTGGTTTCCCGTAGCTGGTTAATGCCAACTTTTCAAGGGTTCCAGGGCAATATTCCTTCTGTAAAGTATTCTCTGTACAAACACCGGTTTGTGTATCCTACACCGGAGTTTCAGTTCAGCAGGAAAGAATGGGATAAAGTGGTGGCACAATTTGTTGCTGCTATTACAGATTCTGTTATAATGGAATCTTTAAACAGGTTGCCTTACAATATTCATGCAATAAGAAATGAGCAATTATTACTTACAATGAAACAGCGGCGTGATCAGATTCCTGCTGCAATGACTGCTTTTTATCAGTTCATCAATGAAATTGTGGATATACAATTGTCAGAAAAAAATGAGTTCGTTACCATTAGTGATGCAGCAAATGGCAACCTGAATATCACTGTAAACAGGGTGAATAAATCGGGGGAGATCAAGAAAGTGCTGATGGACAAAACTTACGATGCGTCTATAACCAAAGAAATAAGATTGTACCTGGATAAAGGAAACGACAGTCTTGTTTATAACGTACAAAAAAGCAAAATAAGGATAAGGGTCATTACTGCGGGTAAACAGCAAAAACATATTTACAGTGCTGAACAAGCTAATAGCTTTAAGTTATACGGCAATGGTGATTATATACAGTTTTCCGGTAACAGTTCTAATATCCGGAAACATCTAAGCGCAGATTCCGCCAATAAAGCGTTTGTTCAAACAAATCTCTATAATGTGACCATGCCGATATTGAATATCGGTTTTAATAAAGATGACGGTCTGATCATTGGCGGAGGATTTAGAAAGACTATTCAGAAAGGATTCAGGAAACTGCCATATACCAGCCAGCACCAGTTAATCATCCAGGGGTCATTCGCGACTGGTGCTTACTGGACCTCTTTTAAGAATGACTGGATAGATGTATTTGGCAAAGCGGACCTTGAGTTTAATGCGCATGCCTGGACGCCTAAGAATAATCAAAACTTTTTTGGCGTTGGCAATGAAACTGAGTACGACAAATCTCAGGGTATTATTTACTACAGAAGCAGGTACAACCTGGTAGAATCTGAGCTACTGCTGAGATTTAACAAACCGCAGCAAAAAATAAAAATCGGCCCTGTTTTCCAGTATTTCAATATGACAACGGACAGGAATGAACACCGGTTTATCCTGCTGGAAAAGGATCAGCTGAATTCTTATGACAGCACGAGTATTTTAAAAGATAAGGCTTTTGCCGGTATCAAGTTTAGTTTTGAACGTGACAGCAGGAACAATAAAATGTTTACGTCTTCCGGGGGTAAGCTACATTTAGATATTGAGTATTTAAATGGCGTTAACCGGTATAGTAAAACGTTGTTGCAGGCGCGTCCGTCATTAGCAATGTATTTCCCGTTAGATAAAGCCGGCAATATAACACTGGCTAACAGGTTAGGTGGCGGTGTTACTTTTGGCCATGCTGCTTTTTACCAGTCTATGTTTTTGGGTGGTCAAAGTAATTTAAGAGGATACCGGCAGTTTCGTTTTGCCGGCGACCATATGATCTACAACAATATGGAGCTCCGCATGAAACTATTACAGACTGGCAGTTATATATTGCCTGGACAACTGGGCACTACTGCATTTTTTGATGCCGGTAAAGTTTGGGCAAAAAGTTTAAATTCTCCTAAAGTTCATATGAGTGTTGGCGGAGGGTTGTATTTTGCACCTGCAAAACTGGTTGTTTTCCAGTTTCTGATGGGCTACTCTACGGAAGGCTGGTACCCACATTTTACAACAGGATTCAGGTTTTAAAGAGGCGAATGATATGGATGAAATTTTACACAACAATTACGATATATTACAAAGGAATTCTACATTTTCCTTTGTGCCGTTTTACAATTATTTACAAGCCCGTTACAGTAAAATAAGTGCCCTGCACCAGGTGGCTACTAATTATGTACTGGAAATACTGGAGCGAAAAGGTATTCATAAGGGATCTGATATTAATACGGCAGACCTTTGTACATACGCATCTATTTTTGAACTCCTTCATGCGACGGTGACGAATCTTACGTTTAATACCAGCAAGGAATTATGGGGAGTTACCTCTCCGTTTAAGCTAAATTTTGTATATGGCACCGAACCGCTTTACCAGTTTATGGTGGACCGTGCTACAGGTGCTATCAATAATAGTCATGAACTGGATATAACCATACGTACGACTGTTTTAAAGAATACTTATAGCCTGATTCTTCACCAACTGTATAATATTACTGATGTGTTTTGGGAAGATGTGGAATACCAATGGTTTGATGAAGAAAGCCAGATTGATAAATGCCACAAGATCATTACCGACTATCGTTTTGTGGACGTTCAGTTTCACGGACAGTTGCCTAAATTAGACATTTCAGTGATTAACCCTTATGGCAATGGTAATGCTTACCTGGAATATTTCCTGAAAGTGCTGCCATTGGAACAATTCAGTTTTAAAGGACTTGTTATTGTTCAGTTTGAAGACATCACTATGGCGAGGGCGATCAAGAATATCCGTAATGTTTTTAATTACAGGTATATAGCGGATTCCATGGAAGAAAAGTCAAAATGGTCACTGGAAATGTCTAATGCCATGCGTTCTCTTTTGGGGACCAGTAAGATAAATATCGGCATATTTCCATTGCTCAGGTTGCATAATGAACTGGTATTTGAAGTGGGGGAAGGGATATTGGCGAGTAAACATAAAGAGCTGGGGGAAATAAATGAGTTTGTTAAAGAGTATGTGAGCAACCCGCAGCCAATCTATTACCCGGACACAAGCCTTGAAAAAAATATACCAATTGGTATCAAACAGATATTAGAGGAAAAGGACGTGGCCTATTTTGTTGTGTTTCCTGTATTTCAGAATGCACAACTTCTGGGATTACTGGAGCTATATTCCTCTACACCTAATGTCATTTCCAATGAAATGTTGTTAAGGGTAGAAAATGTGTTAAAAGAATTCGCATTGTTGTTACAATATGCGCATGATGTTTTTTCTAACAAAATAAGAAGTGTTATTTCTGATAAATTCACGGTGATTCAACCTGCGGTTGAATGGAAGTTCGAGGAGGCTGCCTGGAGTTATATTAAAGAAAAGTACACTAATCAAAAGCCGCCGGAAATAGAAAAAATCGAATTCAAAAATGTATTCCCGTTTTATGGTGCTATTGATATCCGTAATTCATCGCTGGTGCGTAATAATGCGGTGCGTGCGGACTGGCAGTTGCAAACAGAATTGCTGAAAACTCTAAATGAATTTTTACTGTTCGTTCCGGAAGCACAGGCGCTCACAAAAATTATTGTAAAGTTTATACAGTTCCTGGAAACGAACAACAAGGACATTGCTATATCCGGCGATATCCTGGTAAAGGCTAATAACCTTAATGAAGTTTTAAGGAATAGCGTTAGCCAGTATATACAATCATTGCCGCAAATTTCTAACGAGCTTAGCCGCTACCTGGAAGATATTGATGAGGAAACGGGCATTTGTAATCAGAACAAAAGATTACAGGATAAATCGATGAAAGAAGTTATCGGGACCATCGATTTACTGGTAGAAGAAATGAAGCAGGAAATGCAACAGGTACTGCCGCTTTATTTCAGTAAATTCCGGACGGATGGTGTGGAGTTCGATTTGTATATGGGCCAGAGTATTTCGCCAAATATCCCGCTTAAATCGGAGCACCTTTTTGCCGTGCATAAGATCCAGTTGGAATATATGACGAAGATCGCGCGGTCTAATCATGTACTTAACAGCCTCTTGGACGTTAAGCTGCTAAGTACACAGTTAATATTTATCAATCCCGGAACTATTGATATTGTTTTCCGTGCAGATGAAAAGCGCTTTGATGTAGAGGGGTCTTATAATATCCGTTACCAGATGTTGAAAAAGCGGATTGATAAAATATGCCTGAAAGGCACTACTGAAAGATTGACCCAACCAGGAAAAATTGCAATTGTTTATCTGAACGAGGAGGATGTACAGGATTGCCTGGTACATATTTATGATGCGATTGAAAAAGAGGTATTGTATAACCTGGAATATGGTATTATACTGGAAAATATGCAGGGTGTGAGCGGTTTAAAAGCGATCAGGGTTTCTGTTTCATTATAAATTGCATTATGCAAAATAAACATGTCTACTGATAAAGGGCTGCGGGATACATTGGGCAGCGAGGAACGAGCTGGTACCGTGCAGGCCTAAAAACCTGCATAAAATATACCAAACGGTATAAAAATCAGAAAACGCACGGTACGGCACCCCAAATGTAGCCCGGGCAAATGTTGAATAGCATTACCAATGCTACATAGCCCCTAATAAAAAGACTAAAAAGTAGCGACCATTGTTAAGCCATTGGAATAGGCTGAAATATTTGGATAAAACTGCATTTTAAAAGCTTGCTTTTTATCGCCATTCTGAACTTTTGTTTTGTTCTGGTCCATTCTTCTTATAATGGCCCTGGTACAGAAATAGGAGATAGCGGTACCAAATACCAGGTCTGATGTCCAATGTGCATCTACATACAGGCGACTAAAAAAGGTAATGCCAGCAGTGGTATAAAATGCACCTTTTAACCAGGGATTCTTAACTCTTTCCGCGAGTACCATAGCGCTTACCATTGCCATTTGAATATGCCCTGAAGGAAACGAGTGAAACCCGGGTTCTTTGGAAAATGGCTTGAAGCTCATATTGCCTTCTTCCATATCGGGGCGTGCCCTTCCTATTGCAGTCTTCATGAGAGATTGTACAGCACCACTTGTTAAATAGGCGGCGCCTAAAATAGCCGCGGTTTCTGTGGCCCATTCGTTTTTGAATACGACACCGGTGGCCAGGAACCCTCCGGTCATAATTAAGGCAGCATAGGGCTTGCCATAATGATACCCGGCTTGCTCTAAGTTATCTAAAAATTTGCTATCCTGGCGGGTAATGAATTTCCTGACCGGCTTATCGGCCAGCGAAGAAAGTGCTGTTCCGGCGAAAACACCTCCAACGGTTAGCCAGTCTTTTCCTTTCCACCGTATTGGGCTAATGAGCGTATGAACGGTCGCGTCCGCAAAACGGTAAAGCGTACTGTTTTTTTTAACGGCAAAGGTATCTTCTGCCAAATCATTCCATATAACAGGCTCCAATGAAAGCGATGACGGCACTTCATCGGCTGGTGCTTCCAGTTTCACCGGTGTTGTATCTGAGCTATAAAAAGACCGACAGTCGATATTGTCTTGTGCGTGTACTTTAGCGGATACGCTTAACAGGCATAGCGCGAACACCTTTATATGTTTCATGAATTTGTGCATACTATAAGAAGTTGCAAATTTACCACTGCAAATTGAGAACTAATACCCGTGCTGTTTTTTAGAATATAATTAACGTAGCCATTGATCCATGAACATTGCGTAAACGAGCAAAAATTGTATGGATGGTCGTTATTTTATATTCAGATAATCCTGTAATGCATTTACATAAGTTTCAAAAGCGCCAATGCCTTTTGTAGTAATTTTACAGATGGTTTGCGGATAGTTATCTTTAAATTGTTTGACGACTTCTATATATTCAGCCTCTTTTAGTTTTTGGATCTGGACGCTGAGGTTACCGGCAGTGGCATTGGTTTTTTCTTTCAGATAAGTGAATTCGGCTTCTTTTACCCCAATAAGGAGACTCATCACCGCAAGGCGAAGCTGAGAATGTAATATGGGATCAAGTTCTTTAAACACTTATCAAATATTTTTTTTGAAAGCTTTATTGGCCAGATACCCGGGGATAATATAACCAATTAATGCTGCCGCAGCATGCACATACATTAAGTATTCAATTTTTTTGACAAACAAACACAATATGGCCAGTATCCAGCAAATAAATGCTGCTACAATAGATGGCTTAAAATTGGAGACGGCACCATATATCAGGATCCAGAATGCATAAAGGCTGATTAATAATCCAAACCCTTTATAAGGTGATAGTCCCGTATTCATGTTAAGTATTATAAAGGCAAGGCTGATAAAGAACCCTACTTTCAGTAGTTTAAACAGGTCCTTGTAATAGGTACGCACTACATCCTGGTTTTTCTTTGCCAGCTTTTTTATGCCTTCAAAGGTGAACAAAGCTATTGAGAAAAGTCCAAACAGGTTCCAGAAAAAATATATTTGCTCTACCCATGCAAAATGTAAATTCATTACTGTGAGCAGGCTTACTGATAATAAAAGCCAGCCCCAGATGATCCAGCTTCTGCCATTGTCTTTTTGTTCAGTTTTGGCCGCATTGATCATATTCCTGATAATGGCAAAGCTTTCAAGTTCTGTCATTGGTTGCTCCTGTTTCATAAAGTGCGTTTATACTTATACGGGTTATTTACAATCTTTAATAATACTTTCTACCATTTCTTTTCCCCAATCCGGATAGAGTGAATTCACCGGCTGCGAATTTGTAAAAAGAGCGATGGCTTTTTCGGCAATGGGTTTGGCTGTTTTACAACCGCCGCCAAAGTTTTCAGGTGTATTTTTTAAAGCATTTGCTTCTAAAACATAAGGACGGGGATTGGTTGTATCCGCAGCTTTGGCCGCAGCCAGATTTTTAGCTGACTCTGCGCCATATTGCTGCCATCTGTTCATTGGGTCTACGAGCATTTTGGCGGTTGCAATCATACTTTTCACACAATAGATCTCACTGTTGTTACTGCTTAACGCTTCTGCCTTACCAATGATGACCGTGGCTTCATCTGCTGTTTGATCTTTGTTGGCGGCCTCCATCATACTTAAACGGGCTTTGATCATAGCTGCATAATAATATGGCAGCCACTCAGTTTTTTCAGCATCGCCGATTCTTTCAAATTTTGCTGCAAGTGCCGTTAACTCCGCGGAAGTCTTGGCTTCGTCAAATGCTTTTAAAGTACTGCCCATTATCTGGGTATATTTTTCATTTTGTGCATTTAATGTTATACTGCTTATCAGGAGCAGACTAAGGATCATTTTTTTCATGATAGCTGTTTTATAAATTGTTATTAATGATTTCGTCGGTTCTGTTTAATCCCCATGTGATGAAGCACCCAAGAAAAATGAAGCGTTGTGCAGGGGGATTGATCGCTTCTTTGTAACTGCCGTTATGGTTGTAATTATAACCGAAAACCTGTTTGGAATTCAGGAGATTCGTGACACTTGCTACCAGTATAAAATGCCGTTTGGCATTCGGGTTGCCTGCTGATGGTACATAGTTGGCACTGAATCCTAAATTATTGTAGGAAATGGTTTTGCCCTGGTCTTTGATCTCAATTTTGCCGTTATTTTCCTGCATAAAATAGTATGGCCGGCCTGTAGCAAATGTGTAAGTGAAATTAAAGCCTGTTTTCCACTTCATGATAAATTTTTTGGTAACGAGGCTGGCAGTGTGTTTTGCGGCAAATGTGGGTTGTAACTGACCAGGATATCTTAAAAAATCTCTTTTTGTATCTAAGAAAGAATAACTCACCCAATAATCTAAATTTTTTATTGATTTTTTATCTCTCCAGAAGATTTCCCATCCTTGTGCATACCCATCTCCATCTGTGTTGAATGTTGGATATGTTTTGACCAGGTTATTGTATTTTTTATAGAATATTTCGGTCCTGAATACTTGCGCTGTGGTTGTTTTTTGCCAGTTAATAAGATAATGAGTGGACTTAGTAAATCCTAACTGAGTGGTATATTGTAGTATATTGTTTTCTGGCTTTTGATAAAAAGTGCCATAGGCTGCACTCAATTGTGATTGGGGTCCTGTTTTATAGGCCATTGAAATGCGCGGGGAGATATTAGCCTTTTCCAGGATGGATGAATACTCTAACCTTGCGCCTGATTTTATGGCCCAATCATTTGTCAGGTGGATATCTGTTTCGGCAAATACACTTGTAAGATGATCTTTTAACAATATGTCGTATTGGTTGACAATTGTATGGGTATTATTATACCAATGCTCGGCACCGAACCTGACCGCGTTCACTCCCGGCAGTTTTTTCTCAAAAACAGCTTTGGCCTGTGTGAGTTGTTCCAGCCGGTTCAATTTAAAATTAGTACTGTCTATATAAATTAACCCGGTAGATACCGGCTTGTTGTCGCTGTTCTGCACCTGCTGGTTGATTAAGTCTTTGTTGGTACTGAAACTGCTGCTTAGCTGCATTTTCCAGCCATTTTTAAGGGTCTCTCTCCAGCTTAAATTATGATACCAGTTGGTATTGTCCAGGTCGATGGCATTTTTTAAAGAGTGGTCATTGATATTGCCCCTTCTTAAGCCGAGTACGCCTTTGGTGAAATTGGTATAATACTTCACCATTCCTTTTTTTGTTTTGAACCTTGCATTGGCATCTCCATTATAGAAAGATGGCATTTTAAAATAATCCGGCTTTTGTTTTACAATGTTGAAGTATGCGGCCAGGTTGGTATAACCGGCATTTACACCAAAGGATGATCTGTTATTTTTTGCGAGATGCTGAAATCCGCCGCCGGCAAATACTGTAGAAAGTGAGACCGTGGCTTCTGATTGCTGGGGCAGATCAATGCTTTCTAATATAAGAACAGAGGACAATGCCTGGCCATATACTGCCGAATAGCCTCCTGTAGAAAATATGGTGCCTTTAAACAGGCTTGAAGGATACCGGCCTCTTGATGCGATATCCGGAACGCTTGTTCCAAATGGATTATTTACCAGTGAACCGTCTATAAATTGTTTGGTTTCATACCCTGCGCCACCGCGAACAAATAATCCTTCCTGCTCGCCTACCTGCTGAGCACCGGGCAAGGTTTTAATAGCAGAAGTAACATCTGCATTGGCACCTCCTACTGTTACAATATCCAGGTTATTAAGAACTGCCGCAGCTCTCTTCCTGTCACTGGCTTCAAAAGCGCCGGCTGTAATAGTGACCGCTGTTAATTCGTTAAGGACTTCTTTAAGCTGGAAGTTAATTACGAGGTTTTCTTTTGATAATTGTACTATCTGAATGGCTGCCTGGTAATTCATGCTCCTGGCTTCCAGTTGATATTCGCCTTTTTCTAAACTGGTAAATGAATAATTACCGGCAGAATCAGTTACGCCCCCGTCATAAGTATCTTTTAGTGTGATGCTGGCACCGATTACCGGGTGCTTTTTATTGTCTGTTACTCTGCCACTTATTTTGACCTGTGCCTTTGCGGAAGCAGCCAGAATTACTAAAGTGATAATGAAATAGTTTTTCATTTTGTGTGATTTATAAATCAAATGTAAAGTAGTTTATAAAATAAACCAAATTAAATCTTAATATTTCTGTGAGTCGGAGGTCCTTGAAAAGTTCTTTTATAAATTGGAATGAGGGTAAATCTGTTGTGTTAAGGTATAGCCAGGAGACATACAGGTGTATATGTGTTCAATATACGCATATACACCTGCCGTCATTTTATAGATTACAAATCGCCTAATTGGGGGCGCAGTACAATTTCTTCTACACATGCCTGCAGGGAGAGCTGTGAAGCTGCTACAATCATTTTCGCAATATCTTCGGCTTCCATTATCCTTTTTTTATCAATATCAGCATCTTCCCAGCTGCGGGAATAGGTTGCTCCCGGTAAAACATTGGTCACTTTTATACCATGTGGTTTTAGTTCTTCCCGCAGATTTTTACCAAAGCCCAGTAATGCGAATTTACTGATGCTGTAACTGCCGCCATTACTATAAGCCTGCTGACTGGCAATGGAGCAGATATTAAATATATGCCCGGATCCAGCCTCAATCATAGAAGGTACGATGCCGCGGGTAATATAATAGGCGCTAAACAAATTGGTATTGAGCATCAGGCTGAGCTGTTCTTCTGGCTCATTGTGTACACTGCCGGGTACATAGGTACCTGCATTATTTACCAGGATATCGATACTCCAACCTGTTTCCTTTACAAATGATGTTAACTCTTCACAACCTTCTTTAGTACTTAAGTCTGCCAAAAAACTTTTGATACGTATATCGGGATAACGGTTATACAAATCTTCAACGGCTTTGTAAAGCCTGGTGGCACTTTTGCTGCATAACAAAAGCGAGTAGCCGAGCGCAGCGAACGACTCCGCTATACTAAACCCGATTCCTGTAGATGCACCTGTAATAATAACATTCATTTATTAGAGAGTTATTTTATTTTGTAATATTTTTACTTACCTACAAATGTATAAAATGCGGGTACCAATATGGTAATTCCTGCTTAAAATATCATGAGCCGATACAAACATTTATTTTTTGATTTAGATCATACTCTCTGGGATTTTGAAGCGAACAGTAAAAAAACATGGTCCATTCTTTTTAAAAACAACCGGCTGGACGAAGTGATCACCCCTGACTTTGAAGCTTTTTACGCGAGTTACTCGGCCCATAATCATAAACTGTGGCAGCGTTATCATCACGGCTATATTACGCAGGAGCAACTGAGATATAAAAGGATGTGGCACACTTTTCTGGATTTCAAATTTCATAATGAACACCTGGCGAATCAACTGAGTGATGAATATCTGGACATACTGCCTTTACAGGATGAGGTGTTTGATTATACTTATGAAATTATAGATTACCTGAAGGGTAAAGATTACCGGCTGCACCTGATTACAAACGGCTTTGAAAAAGTACAGAATAGAAAGCTTGTTAATTGCGGATTGGATAAGAGTTTTGAAGCGGTCATCACCAGTGAAGCTGCTATGGCGCTGAAACCTAAAAAGGAGATTTTTGAATACGCACTGAAGTTAACAGGGGCTAATTTAAACGAGAGCATTATGCTTGGGGACAATCTTGATGCGGATATAAAGGGGGCAATGAATGTAGATATGGACACGGTTTTTGTTAACCATATACAGGCAAAAACAGATCTAAAACCGACCTATACCATCGGACATCTTAAAGAACTGGAAGATATTTTTTAATAAAGTAAAACGGATAGCTCAATGAAAGCTATCCGTTTTACTTTAATTATTTGATTCTATTTTCTGACTAAGAAAGCTTGTCATAATGCCTAATAGCCCGATGGTGGCAAAGCTCCATCTTAAACTGGAGGCTTCTGCAATAAATCCTATTATGGGTGGACCTAATACAAATCCTAAGAAGCCAATGGAAGATACTGCTGCCATGGCAACACTGGCATTGACGTTTTTTGTTTTGCCTGCTATGCTGTACACTGTAGGTACAACGGATGAGACGCCGAAACCGACAAAAAAGAAGCCGAGCATGGCAGTAGGAAAATAAGGAAATGATACGGCTACAGTTAACCCGAACGCGACGAGCAAACCGCAGACGCGCATAACTGCTTTTTTGCCATACCTGGTAATAATGCCATCACTGATGAACCTTCCGATTGCCATTGTACACATGAAAGATGCGTATCCTATAATGGCTAAGTTCTCGGGTACTTTTACAATTGTTTTAAAGTAAATAGCGCTCCATTCAAACATTGTGCCTTCGCAACACATGCAGCCAAATGCAATCAGCCCGAGTATGATGATATTTTTATTGGTAAACAATGAGCCTGTTTTTTTCTTTCCTGCAGCAGCGGCCTCACCGTGCTCAAAATTATTGATATCCTGCTCTAAAAGATGCCTGTTGTAATATAGCATGATACTCCACACGAGGATGGCTACCATTATAAAATGGATCTTTGGTTCGAGGGCCATTGATACCATTAAAAAGCTGACACCTGCGGACGCGAAGCCTGCTAAACTCCAGACTCCGTGAAATGATGACATGATGGAGCGGCCATAATTGCTTTCTACCCCTACTGCCTGTGTATTGTTGGATATATTGGTAATATTACCCATAAAACCAAAGGCGACCAACGATATGGCCAACATGGTTACCGATTGGCTGAAGCCGATGAGGAGGAGCATTAACGGATAACCGATGCTGGCAAAAGTGACCATTTTTTTGCTGCCGAATTTCTTTACTGCCCAGCCGGAAAATGGCAGGCCGGATAAACTGCCTACCGGCAACGCGAGTAAAAGGAAACCTAACTGCTCTTCAGATAAATTGAACTTTTCTTTAAAAAAGACTATCCTCCCGGCCCAGCTGCCAAATACAAACCCGGGAATGAAAAAATATAAACTCACGGCAATGCGGTTTAACCTGTTTCTTAAACCTACATCTATTGTCGCATTCATAAGTAATACTATTAATAATAACAGCCATTCATGAAATGGCCTTTAATATGCTCTATCAAACCTGTAATCTGCGGGCAAAGTTAGAATGCATCATACCTAATGAAAAACTAAAATAAGACTGACAATATTATACCCAAACGGATTTTGGAATAAAACAAGCTAAAAAAGTGTGGAAATTGAAAAAAGCTGGCTTATATTTGCACTCGTAAACAAGGTAAAAGTTATTAAAACAATGGAACACACTAAAAAAAGTACCGGAAAATATTGGTTACAGTTTTTCTTTTGGTTAATTATCATCTCATTAATGTTGTATTTTCCTAGTGCCAGACCTTGGTTTTGGTTAATTTTACCAATGCTTTGTACTTCTTTTGTAAAGGCAATGGATATCATGTAATACTAATAAAGGTTTAAAATATTGAAAAAGCTGTGCAATAATTGCACAGCTTTTTTCTTATACTATTAAAAAAATATATACATAAAATTATTTGCGTAATCGCCAAATACATTACCTTTAAATATCATTTAAAATCCATCTTATGAAGATTATTTTAACTGCATTGTTTCTGGTAATGAGCAGTGGCTTATTCGCACAGTTTACAGATTTAAAGGGGATTGCTTTTTATAGCAACAAGTATGAAACAGAAGAAGGAAAGGAAGGCACTTGTAATGAATATTACAGCTTTTCATTTACTGATAAGGTTTTATCCCACCTGGTGCTGACCGATAAGTCGGAATACAGCGATAACCAGTTTTACAAAATCACGAAGTTTGAATCGAAATACATTAAGGAAACGGAGAAAACGGTTTTTACCATTGAAGCATTATCCGGCATTTCGGGAAATACCTATACTTACGTCATTACCATTTACAATTCGGGCAAGGGTAATGTTAAAAGGAATAATTCGATATTCCTTGGTAGTTTTTATAATTTAAAAACCTATTTGCAGCAATAAAGCGATATCATCTAGTGATAGAGAACAGAATGCTACCTTCTTTAGCGGTTTTAGGTCTTAACCCCAAATTACCTTCTCTTGATGCGGTTTACAAAAAAGGACTGGAGATTTTTTATGTAATCATCGCCGGTACAAAATTTTATAAAATCCCAGCGGGCGGCTTTTAGCGTATCGCTGATGCGGAGGCTATCGCGCTGCCAGCTGCTTTTCCAGTTTTGCTGAACGTCTTTATTGGCACTGTCCACCCAAATCAGTTCTCCGGATTCTGCATCTACAAATGGAATGAGCCCGGCTTTTGGCAATTCTGCTTCTATGGCGTCGTAAACCTGTATGCCTACACAATCATGCCTGTATGAAGCGGCTTTTAATGTTTTAAAATAAGTGTCATTATCTTCAAAATCGCTGCAGAGTACTACAATAGCCTTGTTACGGACTACCTGGTTTAAAAACTGCAGTGCTGCGGCAATATCGGTATGCTTGGAAGCGGGGTTTATGGTAAGCATCTGAGCGATGATATGGAGTACGTGGCCTTTGCCTTTTTTAGGGGGGATGAATTTTTCTATTTTATCGGTAAAGAAAATGGCACCTACCTTGTCATTGTTTTTTATGGCGGAAAAAGCGACGAGGGCGGATATCTCTGTAATCAGTTCCTGTTTTGTCTGGTGGCTGGTACCTATTAAATTACTGGCACTGCAATCAATGAGCAGCATGAGGGTATTCTCCCTGTCTTCTTCAAATAGTTTACTGAACGGGTGTCCGAACCTGGCGCTTGTATTCCAGTCTATAAAGCGGACATCATCTCCTGCTGCGTATTCGCGGACTTCTTTAAAGCTCATGCCTCGTCCTTTAAATGCCGAAGAGTAGTTACCGCTGAATGTATCTGTTGATAGCTTTTTGGATTTAATTTCTATCTGTCTTATTTTTTTCAGCAGGCTTTGGAATGCCTGCTTTTCATTGACTGTATCTGCCATACGCTTTAATTATTCTGTGTTAAATTCCGGAACACGGCTTCGAGACTGTACCCTACCTGTTGCAATGATTCTATATTAAGATGATTGGTGACTGCTGCCTGTAACAATGTTTTTCTTGCTTGTTCTATATCTTTTATGCCGATGATGAAGGTACGGTTATCTGCTGCCTGTATTGTGGCATTGCCTAATACGGACTTTAGTAAATGTATATCTACCGTTTCTGCAAAACTTATTTTCAGCTGTGGTATTTCTGCCCCTTTTCTCAGGTTTTGCAGGGTATCGTTTGCTACGAGGTTTCCGCGATTTATAATTACTAACCGGCTGCAAATGGCTTCTACTTCCTGCATTATATGGGTACTGAGTATAACGGTTTTTTGGGTGCCCAACTGCCTGATTACTTCGCGGATCTCTACAATCTGATTGGGATCCAGCCCGCTGGTGGGCTCATCTAAGATGAGTACTTCGGGGTCGTGTATTAAAGCGGCGGCCAAGCCTACGCGTTGTTTGTAGCCTTTGCTTAACTGGCCTATTTTTTTTGAGGCTTCCAGGTTCAGCCCTACTTGTTCTATACAGTCTGCAATGCGTTGTTTTTTATTGGCTACATGGTACACTCCTGCTACAAATTCGAGGTACTCTTTTACAAACATATCGTAATACAGGGCATTGCTTTCCGGCAGGTAGCCGATCTTTCTTTTTGCTGCCAGCGGGGATTCCTTCACATTTATACCACAGACTTCGACATTGCCGCCATCGGCTTGCAGGTAGCCTGTAATAATTTTCATGGTGGTACTTTTACCGGCTCCATTGGGCCCTAAAAAGCCGAGTACATCTCCTTTATTGGCTTCGAATGATATATTGTTTACAGCAGTCTGGCTGCCATATATTTTTAGTAAGTTATTTATTTTTACACTCATTGTTTGAGTCAATTTTCTTAATAACGTGTTGTTTTCTTTTTTATTGAGCCGCCTGATTGCTACTATCGGGCATCGTTGTGTCACTCACTGCACCGGCTGTGCTACTATTTAACAAGGCATACAATTCTAATCAATTTATTTATAAACTGCCGGATTATCTTTTAAAACTTATTAATTGCAACTTGCTGCTTATTCTCACAACAGGTAGCATCAATCATATTCTTTATTCATCATTCCTGTTTCTATGCCGATGTCATTATCCAAATAGCGCCTGAAAGGCTGTTTCTAAAATATGTGGACCTGCCATTTATGCCGGAGTGACCTTAAGGTTTTGCCCGGCTGATGCTTTTACAACTGCTGAATGGCTGCGGGATACATTGGGCGACGGCTTTGCCGGCGGCCCCGCGCCTATATACCGAACGGTATAAAGTACCATTTGGTATATAGAAACGGAAAGACGCGCGGGGCGGCACCCCGGATGTAGCCCGGACTGCTGCCGACGCATATCCGGATGCTGAAAGCCCCAAATAAAAGAACTGTTTTTATATTTCGAAAGATTCGTGTATTTCCGGAATATTGACTTGCTTAAATCCTTTGCTCCTGACACGACTGGCAAAAGCCTGCTGTACTTCAAACTCCCCGTGTACCAAAAATACTGTTTGTACGACATCGGGGTTCTGGGCGTTGAGCCAATGAAGCATGTCATTGTAATCGCCATGGGCACTCATGCTGCTTACTTCGGCTATTTCGGCATGTACTTCAAATGTCAATCCGAATATTTTGACTTCTTTGGGCTTGCGTTTTAACCTGCCTCCGAGGGACATGGGTTCGCAATAACCACTGAATAAAATCGTGTTCCTGCTGTTTGAAATATTGTTCATAATGTGGTGCTTGATGCGGCCGGCTTCTGCCATACCGCTGGCACTGATAATGACACATGGTTTCTCGCGGAAGTTCAGCATTTTGCTTTCTTCTACGGTGCGGATAAACTTGAGCTTTTTGAAATCAAAGGGGTCATTGTCTACCTTGAGTATATTTTGTAAGGTAGCATTAAAGTTTTCGGGATGACTTTTTACAATGGCTGTGGCGGCTTTGCTTAGCGGGCTGTCCACAAAATAATCGACATCGGGTAAACGATTTTCTAGTTCCAGTTGATTAAGGGCATACAAAATTTCCTGTGTGCGGCCTACACTGAATGCGGGGATGATGAGTTTGCCGCCTTTGTTAATGCAGGTATGTGTAATAGCGTCGTATAATGTATCGAAAGGTGTAATGGCGTGATCGTGCACCCTGTCGCCGTAAGTGCTTTCCATTATTACGACATCTGCCTGCGGGCAAGGCTCGGGCTGGCGTAAGATGGCATCATTGTAACGTCCAATATCCCCGCTGAAAAGAATGCGGATCTCTTCGCGGCCTTTTTCTTTTATCCTGAGATTGACACATGCGCTGCCTATAATATGCCCGGCATCTGTAAACATGCATTCTACACCGGGAATTACCTGGAACCATTGATTATAGTTGCGTTCTTCGAATAAGGCGCCGGTTGCGAGGGCATCGCGTTCTTCATACATTGGTTCGTATAAAGGCAAACCTTCCTGTATGCGGCGTTTATTGGCATACTTGACATCGCTTAGCTGTATTTTAGCACTGTCTTCTAACAGGATGGATGCGAGGTCCTTGGTGGCTGAGGTACAAAAAATGGGCTTTAAGTATCCTTCTCTTACCAATACGGGCAACAGCCCGCTATGGTCGATATGTGCATGGCTAAGGATGACCGCATCAATGGATGTGGCATCGAAGCCGAGATTTCTATTGAGCGGATCGGTTTCTTTTCCTAATCCCTGAAACATACCACAATCTAACAAAATTTTCCTGCCATCGTCCAGGGTTATCAAATGCTTGGACCCTGTAACGGTACGTGCTGCTCCGTGAAATGAGATCTTCATATTGGCAAATGTTTTACGTTATTGATATACTCTGAAACCAAATATACTACTTCCGATGCGAACCATATTACTACCTGATGTTAAAGCTAAAAGATAATCGCTGCTCATACCCATGCTTAAATGATGTACCTGCGGATCAAAGTGTTGTTTGAAGAAGGCGGCCAATTGTTCGAACTCGTTTTTCACGATCATTTCATGAGAAGTATTGGATGCCATACCCATGAGGCCTACTATACTGACGTTTTCGAACTGATTTTTTTGCTGCAAAATATCTTCTGCTTCTGTATAATCTAACCCGAATTTGGTTTCTTCGCTGGCTATATATACCTGTAAGAGACATTGTACTTTCCTGTTGGCTTTTGCTGCCTGCTTGTTGATTTCTTTAAGCAGTTTCAGGCTGTCGACTCCGTGAATGAGGTGTACAAATGGTACGATGTATTTTGCTTTATTGGTTTGTAAATGTCCTATAAAATGCCAGCGAATATCGGGGGGCAGCGCCTGTTGTTTTTCCAGGAGTTCCTGTACATAATTTTCTCCAAAATCACGATGTCCGAGTTGGTATAGTTCCAGGATTTTGCTGTTTGGCTGAATTTTGCTGACTGCTACCAAGGTTGCATTGAACCTGGCACAATCCTCTAATATATTAATATAAACCGGTTGGTTGATGGTCATTATTGAGCCTATATTTTTAATTAGCTCAAAATTAAATAAATATGGGAGAGGAAGTGTTAAAGGGTATAAAAAAGGCAGCCTGAGGAATCAGGCCGCCTTGTGGGATGTTGAACTATTAATAAACATTATTCAACTATTTTATTGGTCAGCTTTTCACTGGTCGGGATTGGAAAAACGTACCTGCTATCTGTGTATGGAATGGAAGCACCTGCGCCTACAGAGACAAATGGCTGTAAACGGCGTTGAATATCAGGTGCATTGAAGCCTTCACCTAATAATTCGATCCTTCTTTCGAGGAGTATGTTTTGTATGGCGATGGCTTTAGTGGTAAATGCCGGCATGGTATAAGACGGATCTGATCTTTGTCTTACAGCTTTTACGAGTTCTTCTGCTCTTGTTAAGCTGCCGGCTTCTGCTTCGGCCTCGGCCAGATTTAGTAACACCTCTGAATACCTGATTAATGGTACCCAATCTGTAAAAGGTGATACATTACTGTATTTAACGAGTATATGCCAGGCTGCACTGTACTGGAGTACAAACTTGGATTTTCTTAAATCTGAAGCGGGCCAGGCGGGATTGTTATAAATGCCTGTGGCCCCCTGGTTTAAGAAGTACTCAATATTTCCGGCGTTGTAATAATAACCTAACTGGTTTTGGGTGCCGGGGGCATTTGTTGCTGACATTGGTGCTGAAAATACATTTTCCAACTCAGCGGCTCCGTTGCCATATACTTTGGTAACATCTGCATTTAAGGTATGATTGACGCCTGTGGCTGCCCTGAACGGTGCGGTTGCTGACACAATTTTATTGGCTTCTGTTATGACATCGGGGAATTTGCCCATGGCTAAATAAACGCGTGACTTGAAGGCGGCAACGGTGTTTTTATGGGCTCTTGTTGTATTTAATACTGAAGTGGAGTAGGATGCGGGCAAGGCGACTTCTGCTTCATTTAAATCTTTCAATATCTGGGCATAAACCTGGGCGACTGTGCCTGACTTCAAATTATTGTCTGCGGAGTCTGTCTGGGCTTTTAAGCGTAATGGCAATCCCCTGGAAGCGCCGGCGTCCTGTGTATATGGTTTTGCAAACATTTGTACGAGGGCGTAATAACAGTAGGCTCTGACAAATTTGGCTTCGGCGATGTACTGGCTTTTTAACTGGTCTGATACAATTCCCTGGTTTTTGGCAAGCTCAAAGTCGGCAAGGAATTTATTGACCCTGTTGATGGTTAGATAACCGTTTATCCAGAATCCTTCAATATAGGTATCTGAGGGATCGTTGGTAAACTGATAGACCCCGAACCCTGTAACAACATTTGAGGTCCTGTTCCTAAATTCACCAGACCTGATATCGTTATAAATCTGGTACCTGCCGCCAAACAGGCTGCCTATTTTGGCGGATGAGTATAGGCCGTTTACCTGGGCCAGAATACGGGCGGGCGTTTCGAAGACTCTGCTTTCGGGGATGGACAATTCTGCCTGGTTGTCTAAAAAGTCTTTTTTGCATGCGAACAAACCTAATACGGGAAGAAGGAGGATGAATATCTTCAGCCCTTTTATTTTTAAATTAAACAAACTCATATAATAATAATTTTAATGTTAAAACCCGATATTTACGCCTACGGTGAGTGTTCTTCCCTGCGGAATGGAGTTTCTTTCTATACCGGAAGATATATTTGAATTACCGTTTGATGATATTTCGGGATCTACGCCTGAATAACCTGTAATGAGGAATAAATTGCTTGCCTGTAAATACAGCCTGACATTTTTAATGGCACTGTTGCCTAAGGTTGATTTTGGTACTGAATACCCTAAAACCACATTCTGGAACCTCAGGAAATCTCCTTTTTCCACATTGTCGCTGATAAGAAAGGCTGAGCCATTTGAAATGTTATCTGTATATATTGGTCTTGGTATTTTGCTGTTTTTATTTTGCGGACTCCATGCGCCTAGTATTTCGGTACTGTTATTCCATACGCGCTGGTCTAAAAGGCCTGCCCTGGAACCATTATAAATGTAATTGCCTCCTGAGAAGGTTATATTTAATCCTAAATCGAAACTTTTGTACGTAAGCGTATTATTGAAACCGCCGAACCAGGTTGGTTGTGTGTTTCCAAGGTTTTTGGCGGCGCTGGTGACGCTGCCTGAGGAAACGCGTGTGCCATCTAATAATGTCCAGGCATCTGCACCGCCCTGGTGTTGATACTGCACCTGGCGTCCCTGATTATCTATAAAGATCCTTCTGCCGTTTTCGGGATTGACGCCGTTGGACTGAACTCCGAAAATGCTGGATGCGGAAGCGCCTACTTCGGTGATACTTGACAGCTCTAAAGAACTGGTGTATCCCAGAATGGGTGTATTATTGCTTACGAGTGCTGTTACTTTATTTTTAATGGTGGTGAAGTTTATATTGGTGTTCCATTTAAAATCTCCTTTTTGAACGGGTACCATATTGATGGTAAAGTCTAACCCTTTATTGTACATTGAGCCGACATTAAATAAGATGGTATTGCCGGGAACGCCTTTTGAAGGGGCTTGAGGCACGGCGAGTATCATATTGTTGATGTCTTTATTGAACCAGTTCATTTCAAAGTTCAACCTGCCTTTGATGATTCCTAATTCCAAACCGATATTGGTTTGTTTGCTTGTTTCCCATTTTAGCTTATCGTTACCTGCCTGGGCATAAAATACGGCGCCTGCGCTTGTTCCGTAAATGGTAGCGTCATACAAGTTGTAGGCACCATAGTAGTTTGCCAGGTTCCCGTTGCCGGTTTTTCCCCAACTGGCTTTTAGTTTTAAATTATTAAAGACGTTGCTTAGGGAACTGTTCTGAAAGAAGTTTTCGTTGGAAAGTGTCCAGCCTACTGAAGCGCCGCCAAATGTTCCCCACCTGTTATCGGTAGACAACGCGGAATTTCCATCTCTTCTGACATTGGCGGAGAAATAATATTTATTTTTAAAATTATAGCTTAAGCTGGCGAGGTATGCTTCGAATGAAATTTCTGAGATGCCGTTTCCTCCTGGTGTGTTATTAATAAATGTGCCCTGGAACTGGGAGAAGAATGGATCTGCAAGAAAGTCTCTGTTGCCGCCCCAGTTATCGGTGCGGGTTTTCTGAACATCATTGCCTGCCAGTATGGTTAGATTATGGGCGTCTTTGAATGTTTTTTGGTATTGGAGGATGTTGGTCCAGTTCCAGTTGTCTGAGCGTGCTGAATTATTATATGCCTGTCCGGTGGAGGCATAACCATCTCCCTGTACCGGATTCCAAAAACGCTGGTTATCTGTTAGTCGTAAATCCCAGGTGTAAGAGGTCCTGAAACTTAACCCGTCTACAATCTGTATATCTGTTCCTAAATTGGCGAATATGCGATTTGTTTCAGATCGGTTTTTATCTTGTTCTATTAATGGGATGGGGTTTACAAATTGCAGTGAAATTTTATTTGCGCCTCTGCCGATTGCTCCTGCTTCTATATTCAGAGTGCCATTGGCATTGTAAATGGGTACATTGGGGGCTTGGGCATTGGCGATGCGTCCTAAACCTGAGCTTGCAAATGCCCCGCCGGCATAGGAGCCGCTATTTGGTGCGTTGTTAATGCCGTTGGTATAATTTACTACTGTGAATAATTTTATTTTATCGGTTAGCTTATGATTGATATTTACTCTTACTGAGCGTCGCTCGAAGGTATTTGCTTTTAAAAAGCCCTCCTGGTCGGAGAAACCGGCAGAGAGGTAAAAGTTGGTTTTGTCGTTTCCTCCTGAAAAAGTTAAGTTATGGTTGTGTGAAATGGCTGAGCGATAAACGACATCCTGCCAATTGACATCTACAGGATTGCCTTTATCATCGTTCATCATTGCAAATGCATCTCTTGGTGCGGCGCTGAAATTGGGATTGACACTTAAGGCATTTGCTATAGCGGCGTTTTTATGAGTGACGTATTGCTGTGCGTTGAGCATTTTTGGCAGGCGTACTGCTTGTGTCTGGCCTAGCCATCCATCGTAGTTTACTGTTGTTCTTCCTGATTTTCCTTTTTTGGTTGTAATGAGCAAGACGCCTGCGGCGGCCCTGGAACCATAGATGGATGCTGATGCGGCATCTTTGAGGATATCGATGGATTCAATATCGGCGGGGTTTATATCTGAAAGTGGATTGTTGGTTACGGCACTTGTTGATACGTCTCCTGTGGAAATGGGGATCCCATCTACAACTACTAAGGGAAATGAACTTAATGAGATGGAACTTAAACCGCGCACCCTGATGACAGGGGGATTATTCAACAATCCGTTTGGCTGGATGATGTTTACGCCTGAGGCCTGACCAGTAAGCCCTTGTGCAAAGCTCTGAACGGGCTTTTCTGCGATAGCTGAACCTTTTACGATGGCGGCTGAGCCTGAAAATTCTTTTCTTTTTTGAGTGGCATACCCTACTACGACAACATCTTCGGATCTGCCTACGGATTGGTTTAATGTAAAGCTTACAGTATTGCCGGTACCTATTGCCATTTCCATCTGTTCGTGGCCGACTGAAGAGACGATGAGGATTTTTGAGCCTTCTGGCGCGGTAAGGGTGTAATTACCATTTGTGTCGGTTGTGGTACCAACTTTTGTGCCTTTAACAAGGACGGAGGCTCCTTCTACGGGATTTCCATTTTTGTCAGTTACTTTTCCTGATATCTTCTTCTGGGCCCACACGGACACAGAGAGGAACATTAAAGCAACTACCTTGAGTAGTACTTTTTTCATTTAAGCGTTTTTTAGTTTTAATTAAATTGTGGAGGGGTGATTGACAGGTTTAGCGCAAGACTGGTTTTTCTAGTATTAAATTACCCCGAGCCACAGTTAGTTTGTTATAAAGTTATTAACTTTATGATATATACCAAATTTTTGTTAAATTATTTTTTAAGAATTATTCTTCAAATTCAGCTTTCATTTTTCCTACTTAACTGATATTATTGATAACGAGTATATTGAATTTTAATTCAATATTATATTCTAACGTGAGGGCGATTTACGATCGATGATAAAATGTTTCCAGACTGCGGCCATTATGTATTTACAAATACCGGAAAATGCTCCGATTTTGTGGCTGCTCTGCAACTTTGAATTAAATAATGGTGTGTTTTGGATGTTGTTAATGACTTTTTATTGACTACCGGATTTGTACATTATTGCACGAATAATGGTCCTGTTATTGAGTTTGAATATTTTCCTCTGATGGCACAGAATAATAAGACGGCTGATTGGCGCTGATTTGTTGGAACATCTATGTGATTATCTACCTATTGCATCAACAAGATATTTGGGATTTATTATGTGTTGTTGCGCGTTGGCTACATCTATCCTAATTCTATTTTATTATGTTGTGCTTACTGGATTTTATTTACCTGTTTATTGATTTTTATGTAAGCGATGGGATATAGAAATGATTATGAGACTTATTTCGATCATTATCTTATTTCTCATAAAATGGATCCGGATCAGTAAACTAAGTGGAAGATTGATTATTTTAGCTTTATTTAATGACGGTTATTGACTATTGTTTTACCCAGACAATTCTTATTTATATCAAAAACAGAAAGCTATGTCAAGCATATCGGAAACAGGGCACGCTAAAAACGTTGGTAACTTAGCTATCTTAATTTCATTCTGTAATGGATATGGTTCTGTATATAACCCGAGCAATGTGGAGCTGACCATTGCTAAACTTGATGTTTTACTGACGTTGGCGAAGGATTGTCTTCTTGAAACAAAGAGGGCGAAGGCGAGCTTTGATAATGCTACGAACGCGAGACAAATAGCTTTTAAGGCATTGAAGCCGCTGGGAACAAAAATTGTTAACGCTTTTGCTTCTTCCGGCGCGGGCGCTTCGGGCATTGCTGACGCTACGGGCATTAATCGCAAAATACAGGGTGGAAGGGCTAGTGGCCGTACAAAGGCCACTAACCAGGAAGTAACGGCAAGGAGAACGATCTCTACGAGTCAACAGAGTTATGACAGTTTAATTGATCATTTTACAAAACTGTTAGAGACGGTTTCGCAAGATGCTCATTACAATCCTAATGAACCTGAGTTAAAATTGACGACATTGCAAGCAACCCTGGCTAATTTGATGATATTGAATACTGGTGTAACAGATGCGCTTACTAATTTGAGTAATAGAAGGATAAGACGTGATGATGTTCTATATAGCCCAATATGGGGGGTAATAAAAAGGGCTTCGGAAGTAAAGAAATATGTTAAGTCAATATTTGGTGCAGTGAGCCCACAATTCCAACAGTTAAGTTCTCTAAAATTTAAAAATATAAATGTTCTTTAATCTTCTGCAGCAGTGTTGCATGGGCCATTTTTACTTTTCTTTGCTGACCTTTTCTTTTACATTTCGTTTTACGAATGCTATTAATATTTTGCTGCTGTGAGTGAGAGTCCTAATATGCCTGAGTTTTTGATGTTGTTAATTGGCTGTGAGTGTATGTTGGATTAACACTGCATTGATGTCTTAATGTTTTTACTGTATTTTTAAGTCATTTTCTGCTGACAGGGGCTTATTTTTTGGAATACCGCTCTAATTATCTGCTTACCGGCTTCAGTGTGATCTGTGATATCTACTCATAATTGTTTCTTCGTTAATCCTTTTAAGTTCCTTAAAGTCACTTTGATTAATGGCACTTTAAAGACTATTTCTGGTGCTAACATTATAGTGGCGGTCAGGAATATTACAACAGCATGTATTAACATCATAATTGCAGCTACTAACATTACAACAGTTGTCAGTAACATTACAATGGCAGTCATTAATACTATGATGGCATGTACAAACATTATAATGGCAGTTGTAAACATTACAATGACAGTTGGAAACATTACAATGACAGTTGGAAACATTACAACGGCAGTCGCTAATACTATAACAGTATGTATAAACATTATAATGGCAGTTGGTAACATTACAACGGCAGTCAGTAATATTACAATAGCAGTTACTAATACTATAATAGTATGTACAAACATTATAATGGCAGCTATAAACATTGCAACAGCAGTTAGCAACATTGTAATGGCAGTTGATAACATTACAACGGCAGTCAGTAATATTACAATGGCAGTCACTAATACTATAACGGCATGTACAAACATTATAATGGCAGCTATAAACATTGCAACGTCAATTAGCAACATTGTAATGGCAGTTGGTAACATTACAATGACTGTCGCTAAAATTATATATACGCTACTAAGGTTTACTTTAGCGTATGCATTGACTGAAATAGTACTCTAAGCGAATGCAATATAAGCAGCAAAATACTGAAGGCTAAAGATGTGCATTGCAGAATGGTTAATGAATACTTTCAACTAAGGGTTATTTTCCTATTTTAATGTAATAATGTGTTGCTGTGCTGCGGCAATTCTACATTTTATATTTCCGAAATTGCTACAACTATGTGACTGCTCTGCAACTTTAAATTGCGTTGTGTGAGTTTTGGATGTTATTATTCGTTTACAAGTGGGTATTGGGGTTGTTTGGTTCTGAGCAAATAACGCTCTGGTTATACTAATTGAATGGTTTTCCGCTGATTAGCGCAGATTTTTTGAATGTCTCTGTTATCTTATTGGTATTGTACCGGCGTGATATGTGGGATTTTCTATCTGTTTTGTTGTGCTGCGGCAATCCGCGGCGTTTGTATACCCGAAATTGCTATAAATATGTGGCTGCTCTACAGCTTTCAATTAAGTACGTAAGTTTTGGATGTTATTATTCGTTTATAAGTGGGTATTGGGGTTGTTTGGTTCTGAGCAAATAACGCTCTGGTTATACTAATTGAATGGTTTCCCGCTGATGGCGCAGAATAATACAACCGCTGATTGACGCTAATTTTTTGGAATGTACCTGTGATTATCTGCCGTATTAAATAGGCGTGGTGTAGCATATTTGCTAATTATTGTTTTGCTCATCAATGTTTTTTAAGACTTTAAACTCTAATTATTTAATGTGAGTTTTGGATGTTATAATTTGGGTATCTATGAATACGTGGTTAATATCAATGGCCTCCGCTTATATATTGCTTTGGCTACGCTAATTCTAATCTTTTCTTTTATAATGCTATGCTTCAGGGACCTGATCTACTTATTTGAATTGGATTGGGGTTTGAATCATGTTGTTTATATTGAAAATATCGCAACAAAAAAGAGAGTGTCCGGCTTCGGACACTCTCTTGATCAATTAATAAAACAAATCTTAATTAATACCCTGGATTTGGTACTAAATTCGGATTTTTATCCATATCATATTTCGGAATCGGGAATACGACATAATTGCTTCCCCATGCTTGCTCGGGAACAATTGAATGTGCAGGAATGCTTCTCCTGGTTCTTAAGAATTCGAGAATACCATGGCCTTCGAAAGCCAGTTCTATGCGTCTTTCCCTGAGTATGAGATTAATTAGATCATCTCTTGTGGCAGGTGCAATATTATCGGCACCTGAGGTTGAGCGGATATTATTGATTATGCCAACGGCTTCGGCATTTACGCCTGTTGTGGTATTCCTGGCTAATGCTTCTGCTTTTGTTAAAAGGACTTCTGCATACCTGGAAACTGGTACGTAATCTGTTGTTCCTGCATTGTATTTTGTTGTCCAATAGTTGGTTCCTACTTTTTCTATTAAATTTAAGAACCTTTTATCGGTAGCCATATTTAATATGGTTAAGTACTCGTCTGCTACACTGATATCGCCTCTTTTAGACGCTCCATAATGTTGACCAATGGCATTATTGGTATTTGGATTATCACCGCCATTAAATGCTACAGAAAAGATAGATTCTGTTGTGAGGTAGTTCCTGAATGGTACTTCGGGAGAGGGACGTAATGCATAAATGCCTGAAGAAATGATGGTATTTGCATATTGTAATGCTTTTGTATAATCTTTTTTATAAAGATATAAACGCATTAATAATGCTCTTGCCGCACCTTTTGTTGCTCTGGCTACCCTGGTAAAGGCGTCTGTGTTTGTTAGAGGTAGTTTCGCTTCAGCGTCTAATAAATCTGCTTCTAACTGATCATACACCTGTTTAACGGTTGATCTGGCGATGTTATTGGATGTGGCAAAGGGATCTGAAGCTGCTTCGAGTACCAATGGGATACCGAGATGTGACGCATCTGCCGTGAAATCATATGGCTGTGCCCATAAATTTACGAGGTAGAAGTAGCAAAGTGATCTTATGTATTTTGCTTCTCCCAAGTATTGGTTTGCTTTTTCTGCTGTGACTAAACTTGCTTTTGGCGTAAAGTTCTTAACGAATAAATTGGCTTCATAAATGGTTCTGTATGCACCCTGGTAAGCAGAGGCTACGGTTGCATCGGCGGCTGTTAACGTGTTAAAAAGATTCATTTGCCCGAAGAAATTATTCGGGTTAGCATCTATACCGCGGATATCCGCATAAATCAGTATCCTTCCACTAAAATAGTTGGCATTTTGTAAGGCATCGTACATGCCTACTGCTGATTTGTCTATCCTGTCCGGTGTGCTGAAAGCTGCGTCATCGGAGATAGCATTAAATGGCTCTTCGTATAACTCTTTTTTACAACTGGTGAAAGCGATTGCTGCAAAAAGCGTATATATTAATAATTTATTTTTTTTCATGACTTAAAATTTAATGTTTACTCTTAAAAATTAGCTCTAAGACCTACTACTACACTTCTTGTTTGCGGGATACTCCTGGTATCATACCCAACGGCGATATTGCTAAACCTGTTTGTATTGACTTCTGGGTCAGCGCCACTGTAATTAGTGAACGTGAACGGGTTTAACAGAGTGACACTAAATTGCACGGCATCTAACCCGGCACGACCAAGGATATTTCTTGGTAAATCATATGCTAACGCCATTGTTCTGCAACGTAAGAAATCGCCTTTTTCTAAGAACCTGGTAGATGCTGTATTGGCTGTGTTATCCAACATGAATAACCTGGCCACATCTGTTACATCTCCGGCTTTTTGCCAACGGTTTAAAATCTCTGTGGAGTTATTGAGGAAGTTATTGGATAACATAACGGCTTTTGTTCCATTATAAATATAGTTACCTCCCTGATAGAAGAATGACATTGATAATGACAGGTTTCTATAGCGGAAATTATTATCCCAACCGCCGTACCATTTTGGCAAACCTACTTTATCGATATATTTTAAGTCTGCTGCTCCTAATGCGCTAACCGGTGTGCCTTTATCGTCTGTCCATAATGTAGCTGCCGGCGCACCAAAGTTATAACGTTTTATAGTACCATTTGCTGCATACCATTGTGGATTGCCTGTTGCAGGATCAACACCTGCCCACTCATACAAGAAATATGTACCTAAAGATTTTCCAACACTGGCAACGCTATTTGCTGATGTAATATCGGCATTACCATTTGCTGCTACCAGGCCTGTTACCTTGTTTTTAATCACAGTGTAGTTGAAGGAGGTTGTCCACTCAAAATCTTTTGTTTTAACCGGGGTTGCGTTTATGGTTAACTCTATGCCTTTGTTGTACATACCACCTATGTTAGTTGTAATGGAAGATCCCGGTACACCTACTGTATATAGTGTGGGCGCTGCCAGAATCAGGTCATTGATGTCGTTTTCAAAATAATCAAAGACAAAACCTATGCGGCTATCTAAGAAATTGGCTTCTAAACCTACATTTATTTTATCTGAGCTCTCCCAACGTAAATTGGAATTACCTGCCTGTGAGTTTCCTAAACCTGTTAAAATTGTGTAAGCGGCGCCGCTGTATAATGTTCTGGAGCTGTAAGCGCCTACACCGGCAGAGTTACCTACTTTACCGTAACTACCTCTTAATTTGGCATAGTTCAGGAATGTTAAACCCTGCATGAACTTTTCCTGCGTTATTTCCCAACCTACTGATACACTAGGGAAATTACCCCAACGGGAGTCTATACCAAATCCTGAGAACGCATCTCTTCTGAATGACCCTTCAATGAAGTATTTATTGGCAAATGAATATCCTAACCGGCCGAAGTAAGATTCAACACCGCTACTTGTCATATCACCACCTGTAAGGTTGAGTACGCCTGTTGTACCTGGTTGTACGTTTGTATAAGCATTGTCTATTATATTTTTAAAGAAGGGATCGGAGAAGTTGGCGGCTCCTAAATAGTTATACCTGTAATTGTTTTTCTGATATTCTGAACCTCCGACAAACGACACTTTATGCGATCCGAATGCTTTTTCATAGCTGAGGATATTTTGCCAATCCCATAATGCTCTGTATTGTGTCTGATCCTGAACTAATCCATTATAGGGATTGCCTAAACCTGCCTGGAATGGTGGTGTATATTGATGTTCATAGTTGGTTAAATACTGAACACCATATTTTGTTGTAATTCTGAGGCCTTTGATGGGCTGGATCTCTGCATACGCATGCCCTCTTAGATCTTCTGCTGTATTTTCATTGACATTCCAATTGGAGTTTAGCGGATGAAAGAACTGGAAGTTTCCTGTAGTGGCATTTCTGACATTATTTCCCCAGGCAAGCACACCGATAGGGGCAACAGTGGTTAAGCTGTAACCTAACGGGCCATTCGGATTATATGGAGATAATGTAGGGGGAGCCTGCCATGCAATAGTGGAACCTGCTGTGTAAAAATTGGATAATACGCCTTGATTTAAAGATTTTGTATATGAAGCTCCGAAACCGGCTTTGAACCATTTGTTCGGGGTAACATCTCCGCTTAACCTGATCTGACCGGTTCTTAAACGGTTGTTAATAGAAATACCGTCCTGGTCTGAGTAGCGGGCTGAGCCATAAAACTGTGCTTTTTCTGATCCGCCGGAAGCACTGATGGTATAATCCTGTGTTTTAGCCTGGCGGTATAATAAATCCATCCAGTCTGTTCTGTCATTGACGCCATCTCCGTTCAGATCGCTTTCTTTTGCTACTGATGTGCCTGCACCATACCTGTTTACTGCTTTTTCATTATTTAATGCTATAAACTGATCACCATTTAGTAATTCGGGTAATTTGGTGGCTTTACCAAAACCTAACTTAGCATCTAAACTTACTTTACCGGTTCCTTTCTGGCCTTTTTTTGTGGTAATTAAGATGACACCATTGGCGGCACGGCTTCCGTAAATAGCGGCCGCACCTGCATCTTTTAAGACTTCTAAAGATTCAATATCATTCGGGTTGACTAATGCTAAAGGATTGAACCTTGTACCATCGCCACTATTGAAACCGTTTAAGTTGGTTACAGCTACCTGTGGGATCCCATCTATGACTACTAAGGGTTGGGATGATGTGGAAATGGAGTTAATACCTCTGATGCGTATGGCCATTCCATCGCCTAATAAGCCGCCTGCTGCTGTAATGGCGACGCCTGCGGTTTTACCGCTTAATGCCTGGTCGAAAGATGGTAAGGGTGTGGCAGCTATTCTGGCGCCATCTATTTTAGAAACGGCGCCTGTATTCTCTCTAACGCTTTTTCTTCCGTAACCTACTACTAAAACATCATCAATTTCGCTTTGTGCTTTTAATAAACTGACATTGTATTGGACTGAGCTTCCAATTGTAATTTCCTTATTTTGTTGTCCGACATAGGAAATCACTAATGCTTTTGAGCCTTCAGGGGCAGTAATGGAATAATTACCATTTGCATCTGTTGTTGTACCAACACTGGTTCCTTTTACGATAACTGATGCCCCGGAAATTGGTGCACCATTCTCATCTGTTACTTTACCTGTTATTTTTTTCTGAGCCCATACGGACACAGATAAAAACATTAAAGCAACTACATTCAGCAGTACTTTTTTCATTTCGCAGTTTTTTTGTATTAATAAAATTGTGGATGGGTTAATTAGCTGGTTTAGTGAAAGTCTGTTTTTTAGTTCTTAGTATCCCGGATCCACAGTTAGTTTAATAAAGTTAAACCTATTTTATTGTAACTATCAAATTTTTGTTAATTTAATTTATTTTAAATTTTCAGTTACTAATAAACATGATATCAATGTGAGCATTGCCGGGTTGAGTTTATAAAAGGTATCTTGATTATAGTTACTCTTAATCGTCTATTACATTTTCTGCATTTTGACAATCTATTTTTACATTTTTTTCTTTTTTATATAGTAACTTCACATAAACCATCAAATTAATTGTTGTGTGATCCAGTTCATTATAAATAATAAGCCGGTGAATACCGGCCATAATCCGAACACTCCGCTATTGGAGTTTATTCGTTACAACCTGAACTTAAAGGGTACGAAAACTGGTTGTAATGAGGGTGACTGCGGTGCGTGTACGGTTTTAATCGGCGAGCTGCAAAACGGGGGTAATATAAAGTATCAATCGCAAACGAGTTGCCTGACTCCTTTGGGAAATGTGCATGGTAAGCATGTGGTAACTGTTGAAGGTATCAGCCCTGCTAAAAGTCCGCAACAATTACAAAACCGGCCGCTTAGTCCTGTTCAAGAAGCGATGTGTAATAATTATGCGACGCAATGTGGTTTTTGTACTCCTGGTTTTGTGATGAGCATGACGGGACATTGTTTATCTGAGCAATCTAACACGAGTGCTAATCTTAAAGTTGCGATTGATGGTAATATTTGTCGCTGTACCGGTTATCATTCGATTATGCGTGCCTGCAAGGAATTGGAAGCGCGGTTTCCTGAAAAAACGGCATTTGGTTCTCCTGTTGAATTTGCAGTGGAAAACAATATTGTTCCTGAATATTTTAAGAATATA
Source organism: Polluticaenibacter yanchengensis (assembly GCA_027854065.1). Taxonomy (GTDB): domain Bacteria; phylum Bacteroidota; class Bacteroidia; order Chitinophagales; family Chitinophagaceae; genus Phnomibacter; species Phnomibacter yanchengensis. The sequence goes on from JAQGEF010000004.1 coordinate 80,104, forward strand.
CCGGGAGAGATTGTTGCATTGCATGGGGCATTAAAAACCCTGGATCTACAGGGGCAACGTGTGGGTGGCGGTACCGATATTTATGTGCAAAAGCATGATACTGTTAAAAGGATCTCATTGGATTTTGCTGGTTTGCAAAATATACCTGCCATTGAGATTTCTAATGGCAAAGTGGTGATGTCTTCTGCTACAACCGTTACTCATTTGCGTGAGCATGAAGGGTTTAGCCGTTTGTTTCCTTCTTTTATAAAGCATTCTAAACTGGTATCGAGTACGCAGATCCGGAATATGGCGACTATTGCGGGCAACTTTATCAATGCCTCGCCTATCGGGGATTTTACGGCTTTCTTCCTGGCATTGAACGCGACGGTGATATTTGATTCGGATAGGAGGGTCGCTCTTAATAAATTGTATTTAGGTTATAAAAAGCTTGATAAATCTGCTGAGGAAAGGATTGCTGCCATTGAATTCCCGCTCCCTTCTTCTCATTCTTTTTTTAATTTTGAGAAGGTTAGTAAACGGCAACATCTTGATATTGCTTCGGCTAATAGTGCTTGCTTGATGGTGGTTGAAGATATGGTGATTACTGATATCTGTATTTCTGCGGGTGGCGTGGGGCCGACTCCTATGGTGCTTAATAAGACGTGTGCATTTCTTAAAGATAAGGCATTAACAGATGCTGTGATAGACGAGGCTTTGGTTATTACTCAATCTGAAATTGCTCCAATTTCTGATGCGAGGGGCACTGAACAATATAAGCGGTTACTTATTAATCAATTGATTAAAGCGCATTTTATTGAGTATCGTAAGCGTTGAAAAACTTCATCTAAACGTTTTTTTCTTCACTTCGTTCATAAACGGGGAGATTCTTCGCTGTGCTATGAATGACCTCGAATTGGGTCTTATTCTCAAAAAGCAGTTTTGATGATTAAATAGTATAAACCCACCCCTACCCCTTCCTAGGAGGGGACAGGACGCTTGCGGTGAAATAGCCGGAGTAAAACTATTGGAAGGAGATTCTTCGCTGCGCTATGAATGACTGCGAAGTGACTCTTATTCTCGAAAAGTAGTTTTGATGATTAAATGTATAAACCTACCCCTTCCAGGGAGGGGACAGGAAGCTTCCGGTGAAATAGCCGGAGAACTATTGGAAGGGGATTCTTCGCTGTGCTATGAATGACTGCGAAGTGGCTTGATTAAATATTTTCCGCTGATTACGCTGATTAACAGAACCGCAGATTTGCGCAGATTTTTTGGAATATGGCTGCAACAATCTGCGGTTACTAAAGTACCGAAAGCGTTGACAAAATTTATTTAAACGTTTTTTTCTTCACTTCGTTCAGAAACGGGGAGATTCTTCGCTGTGCTATGAATGACCTCGGATTGGGTCTTATTCTCAAAAAGCAGTTTTGATGATTAAATAGTATAAACCCACCCCTACCCCTCCCTAGGAGGGGACAGGAAGCTTGCGGTGAAATAGCCGGAGTAAAACTATTGGAAGGGGATTCTTCGCTGTGCTATGAATGACTGTTCAGTGGCTTGATTAAATATTTTCCGCTGATTACGCTGATTAACAAAACCGCAGATTTGCGCAGATTTTTTGGAATATGGCTGCAACAATCTGCGGTTACTAAAGTACCGAAAGCGTTGACAAAATTCATTTAAACGTTTTTTTCTTCACTTCGTTCAGAAACGGGGAGATTCTTCGCTGCGCTATGAATGACTGCGAATTGAGTCTTATTCTCAAAAAGCAGTTTTGATGATTTTAATGTATAAACCCACCACTACCCCTCCCAAGGAGGGGACAGGAAGCTTGCGGTGAAATAGCTATAGTAAAATTCTTGGAAGGGGATTCTTCGCTGCGCTCTGAATGACTGTTCAGTGGATTGATTAAATATTCCCCGCTGATTACGCTGATTAACAGAACCGCAGATTTGCGCAGATTTTTTGGAATATGGCTGCAACAATCTGCGGTTACTAATAATGATTTTGTTGGTTGATGTATTTTTACCCCCGGTCTTTATCTGGCTTAATTGTTCTGTGCCAGGTAGTATAAGGTATTGCTGTTTTTCCTGTTTAATATTTTTGCTGCGGTTGCCTGCAACTGTGCTGTTGTTACTGCATTGTAACGATCGAGCTCTTTGTTTATTAAAGTGGCATCTCCCAGGAGTTCATAAAAGGCTAAACTGTTGGCGCGGTTCATTAAGCTCATGTCTTCGAATGCGATTACGCTTTCGGATTTGTTCTTGGCTTTTTGCAACTCGGCTTCTGTTACGCCGTTTTGTACGAGTGTATCAATTTGTTCCCAGACGGCTTTTTCTGCGGTTTGCATTGTGATGCCTTTTATGAGGCGGCCTTCTATTACTATTAGCCCGGGTTCTATTGACCCCATGTGATAGCAGGAGATATTGCTGAAGAGTTTGTCTTCTTTTACCAATTTCTGGAATAATCGGCTACTACCGCCATTTCCCATAATTTCGGTAATTAAATCTACTGTGTAATATTCATCGGACAGGCGACCTCCCATGTGAAACCCTAGGTAAAAAGCATCTAATGGTACATTGGCTGTTATTGTTTGTACGCGTGCTTCTGCCTGTTCTGCTTCTTGCGGCAGATTGCGTAAATATTCTTCTCCTGATGGAATGGGACCGAACCATTTTTCGGCAAGTTCTTTTATTTGTTCTGTTTCTACATTTCCTGCTACTACTAAAATGGCATTGCAGGGTGTGTAATGTTTATTGAAAAAACTTTTTACATCTTCCAGCCTGGCATCTTCTATATGTTGTAATTTTTCCCCGATGGTCATCCATTGATATGGATGTTGTTTGTAACACAGATGGCGGAAGTTGTGCCATGCATCGCCATAGGGTTTGTTTATGTAATGTTCTTTGAATTCTTCGCATACTACTTTGCGTTGTACTTCGAGGCTTTGGGGGCTGAATGCGAGGGATAACATCCTGTCGCTTTCGAGCCAAAATGCTGTTTCGAGGTTTTCTACGGGTAGTTGTAAATAGTAGTTGGTTAAGTCGTTGGTGGTATAGGCATTGTTTTCGCCTCCTGCCATTTGTAATGGTTCATCGTAGCTTTCTATATTGATGCTGCCGCCGAACATGAGGTGTTCGAACAAATGGGCAAAGCCTGTCTGTTCGGGATTTTCGTCGCGTGCGCCTACATTGTACATTACATTTACTACTGCCATTGGTGTGGCTGCATCTTTATGCACCAGCACTTTTAGCCCGTTATCCAACACGAATCTATCGAACGTAATCATTTATATGAATTTGAATACAGTTATAAAAATAAGATTAAGCTATTGTTCCATTGGCAATGAGCAAAAGAATAATGGCTCCGGCTATTATCCGGTATATGCCCCAAACTTTGAAGCCAAATTTAGTAAGAATTCCAATAAAGAATTTGATGGCGATAACGGCTACTACAAACGCGACTACATTGCCTGTGATGAATGCGGTGATGTGTTCCTGGCTGCTCATGATCATTTGGTAGCCTTTTTGCTCTACTCCTCCTACATTCCATTTTTTGAGGAATATGGAATAGCAGGTTACGGCCATCATGGTTGGTACGGCTAAAAAGAAGGAGAATTCGGCGGCGAGACGACGGGTTAACCCTTGCTGCATACCGCCAATAATACTGGCGGCACTTCGGCTGGTGCCGGGCATCATGGCTAAACATTGCCAGAAGCCTATTGTGAGTGCTTTTTTGTTCGAGATTTTATCATCGTTGTCGATGTGATTGTTTTTAAACATCTTATCTATAAACAATAATACGATCCCTCCTATAATAAGCACGACTGCAATGGGGCCTGGTTTTTCTAATACTGCTTCTATTTTATCATCGAACAAATACCCGAGAATGAGTGCGGGCATTACGCCTATTATGAGTTTTACATAAAACTGCCAGCGTGTAAAATCGAAGAATTTTTTCCAATATAAGGCTACGACTGCGAGGATGGCGCCAAACTGGATGGCTACCTGGAACATTTTTACAAATTCATCTTCTTTGATGCCGAAAATAGAGCTTACAAATATCATGTGGGCTGTACTTGATACGGGTAAAAACTCTGTTAACCCTTCTACAATTGCTAATATAATAGCCTGGATAATTGTCATAATGCGTTTTATTTTATATTCTAAAGTTGAATTGTTCCTGTTTGCGGACCTGACACCTGAACGTAATTATCAACGGTGTGAATGTTGATTTTTATTCTGCCGGTGACGGGCTGCCGGATACGTGGGCGGGCGAGGTACGAGCCTGGTGCGACGCAGGAGCACGGAGCGCAGCGAACCCCTTAGTAGCCGGAACAACTGTTCGATTATTTTTCCTCTGCTGAGAGCCCCATATTGTATTAAACGAGTTTTTTGACTTCTTCATCGAATTTTTCGAGTGTGAACTGCTGTGACCATTTTTGCCCGTTTTCGGATGCTTTTACATATAGATGGGGTTGGTGCAGGTATTTTTCCACGGCGTCATTTACGGCTTGGGGCGTATCTACGACTAAGGTGCCGCGTGTGCCATTGTCTACCATGTCCGGCACGCAACTCACTTTGGTAGTGATTGGCACGCACCCCCAAAACATGCTTTCTGCTACTACTTTGGGCCATCCTTCGCTTTTTGAAATAAAGATGAGAAAATGTGCCTGCCTGAAGTAACCGCGAACGGTTTCGGCTGATTGATTGCCATGTAAAGTGATGTAATGCCCTAATGCATTGTTGCGGATATAATTTTCGAGGCTGGTGCGCTCCGGTCCTTCGCCAAACATATCTAACTGAATTTTATACCCTTTCCTGGTGAGCATTTCGGCGGCTTTTACACTTAACAATGGTTGTTTGCCGGTACTTAATGCGCCTACATAGATTAAACGGATATGGAGCAATTTGTTCAACGGGCGCGGTGCTATGTATTCGCGCTGGTTATTGCTGTAGGTGGCGGTGAAGAACGGGAGTATGTTTTTGGACACATTTGGCCAGCTATTGCCATATACCAGTACTTTCATGTTTTTGGTGAGAAGGGTACTGGTCAATATTTTTTGCTGGATCCTGTAAGACTTTGGCTGGTTGCTTTCTGGGTCCCAGTTACCGGCATATTTTGCTGTTTTCTTTTTGCGTGGAAAGAATATTTGGGCAATACTGCCTAATAATCCAATATTGCCGGGGCAACGGAGGTGGATATGATTGCTTTTCCGCATCTCCCGGATAATGACGAAGAGGATATAGGGGATGCAAATGAGTGAGTATAAAATATTTTTGACTGAAGAGACGTTGGTAAGTGGTATGCGTACGAACTTTATGTTGGGATGCTGATACGGAATGTCCAGGTTGTCGTAATCGCTCTCGAGCAAGGGTGCGATAATTGTAATGGTATCTACGTGTTTTGCCCAGATATTCATTTCGCGGACATAGGGGGCGTAACCGCCTAATTGTGCTTGTTTGTTGTATTTATGTTCGGCGTGCGTAACTATTAAAAAGTTAATCATGGCTACGAAAGTAAATTATTCTGTTAGTTTTCTATTTTAAAATTTCGTGAAGTGTATTGTAAGCGGGGTATGTAATTAATACGGCTTTGAGTGGGCCGTGATAGACGAAAAATGAGCCGCCTGCAAAGCCGCTGATGGCGGAATTGGTTACCTGTTTTAAATGCTCCAGTTGCCCGAGACCACCGCATATTATTATGGGGGCATTTATTAAGGGCTCTATTATTTTTACTAACCCGAGGTCGTAACCGTTCATGGTACCGTCTTTATCGATGGCGTTTACCATTACTTCTCCTACTCCTATGTCGTTTACGAGCTCTAATGCTTCTTTTAATGTGCCTTTGTATTTGAGGGTGCCGTTTTTATAAAATACTTCGTATTTGCCTAAGAAGCTTTTTTTGACATCTATGGAGGCGACAATGGTTGATGCGCCGAGTACTTTTACCATTTCTCTTACATTGTCTGTATGGGTAAAAATAGCGGAATTGACAATTATTTTTTCTACGCCGAGGCGGAGTAATTTTTTTGCCTGCTCGACAGTTTTTACACCTCCGCCATAGGCGAGGGGCATAAATGCTTCGCTTGTAAGGCGTTCTATATACTCAATATTGAGGGGATGATTTCCGGCTGTGGCATTGATGTCTAATATGATAATTTCATCTACTTCTTTATCGTTGAATAGTTTGACTGCATTAATGGGGTCGCCAAGGTATTTGGCATCTTTAAACTTTATGGTTTTATAAAGCCCTTCGTCCTGTAACAATAATACGGGTATTAATCGCTGTTTGAGCATTTGTTATAATTCTATAAAGTTTTTAAAAATCTGCATGCCAAACTTGTGGCTTTTTTCGGGATGGCATTGGAAGCCCATGATATTATGGTTCCAGATAACTGAATGAAAATGGCCGCCATAGTTGGTGGTAGCAGCTATGTTTTCCTGTTTATTACAGGCTACGGCGTAGCTGTGTACAAAGTAAAAGCGTTGTTCGGCTTCTGTATTTTTAAATAGCGGGAATGCTTTGTTTTGTACATGCAGGGTGTTCCATCCCATGTGGGGAGTTCTTAAACTGCTGTTATTGAGCTGAAGTTTTCTGACATCTGCATCTATCCATCCGAAACCTTTTTCTACACCTTCTTCGCTTTGATTGCACAGTAGCTGCATGCCGAGACAGATGCCTAAAACGGGTTTCTTATCTTCTAGTGCAAATTTGTTTAACGCGTCCCAAAGGCCATTTATTTTTATATTGTTTATGGCTGTATCAAATGCGCCTACGCCTGGCAGGATGACTTTATCGTACATTGGTAAAAGTCCTGCGTTGTTGACAATGTTGCATTTACCGCCTGTTTTTTTGATCATGTTGGCTATAGATGCCAGATTGCCCATGCCGTAATCTATAATGGCTATTGTTTGCACGTATTATTTTTTTATTTGGGGGTGTCCCTTTGCACGTTTCCGATGCCCGGATGCTTTCTGTGTAAGAAACCTGTTGAGCGCCGGCAAAGGGCCGGGCTTTCTGCAGTACTCCCTGGCGGCAATATTTACTGCCTGGCTTCGCAAAACCAACCGGTTATGCCGCCGGGGGGTACTGCTGCCAATCCCTCACCTGCTTAAAGGTAAGTATTCTGCGGAAAAAACTGGCATCTAAACGTGTTCCTGGTTTTTCAGGTGTTTGATCTTTTCTATGTATTTTAATGCTTTGGTATTATTGGCCAGGTTAATCATGGCATTTAAATGATTTTCGTGGTGCAGGTCCGAACCTACCCAACTAATCAGCCCTTTGTCGATCAGTTTTTCTGCTATTTGTTTTACGGGCTTGCCATAATATCCTTCTAAGGACAATAAATTTATCTGCATGTCACAACCTGTATAGGCGAGTTCTTCATATACATCGAAGTTATGATGGTAATAATTGTACCTTTCGGGATGTGCTAATATGGGGGAATATCCTTGTAAAATGAGTTTAAAAATGGCATCTCTTATATTTGGAGATTCACTTGCAAAGCTCATTTCTACCAATACGTATTTCTTATCGGTAAAGGATAAAATTTTATCTTTTTCAAAATAAGATTCGAAATCGTAATCGACCATTATTTCGGCGGCGTAATCAAAATCTGTAAATCCTGATCTTTGCTTTTGGGCCTGCAGTAATTGATGGTACGCGGTGGATATTGTATGCTTGTTGTTGGGATGTACATCTGATAATATGTGTGGTGTGCATACAAATTTCTTAAACCCAAGTTCCTGCATGGTATCCATTAAATGCAGGGAGGTGTCTACATCGGGGCTGCCGTCATCTATGCCTGGCAACATATGGTTATGCATGTCAAAGCCAACCATATCAAATGAAGGGCGAATCTTTGGCTTTTTATTAAAAAACGAAAACATTTTACACTTGGTTTATTAATTGGTACTGGCTACATGGGCCTGATTGATCTCATCAATGGCCTGATAGATCGAGTTTTTACTAATAAACTCAGGAACAATACGTTTCATTTGTCTAACCACATCCAGATCCCTGTTTTGGAAGGCATAATCTACCAGGTTGTCCAACGATTTATTGACACTGAAATAATCGTATTCTACGACTTTGGTAATCATTATCTTTTTGTTGTGGGTAGGCAGTACTTCTTCTTCTTTGTTTAAAAGCTCTTCATAAAGCTTTTCACCAGGCCTTAATCCTGTAAATTTAATTTCAATATCCTGATTAGGGATGAAACCGGCCAGTTTTATCATTTTTTTGGCAAGGTCTGCAATTTTTACCGGTGCGCCCATGTCAAAAATGAATACTTCGCCACCGTTACCCATTGTTGCGGCTTCCAATACGAGGCCGCATGCTTCGGGTATTGTCATAAAGAACCTGATAATATCGGGATGGGTTACTGTTACAGGCCCTCCTGCTTCAATTTGTTCTTTGAATCTTGGAATTACAGAACCATTGGAGCCTAATACATTTCCAAAGCGGGTGGTAATAAATTTGGTTTTTACCGGTTTTGAATCCAGTTCGGACTGAACGATCTGTAACCCGTCTAAGGATTTTTTACCTAAAGACTGTACGTATATTTCGGCAATTCTTTTGGAAGCTCCCATTACATTGGTAGGGTTGATGGCTTTATCAGTAGATACTAATAAGAATCTTTCTACATCGAACTTAACGGAGAGGTCTGCTAATATTCTTGTACCTAAAACATTGTTCCTGATGGCTTCTGACGGATGGTACTCCATCATTGGGACATGCTTGTAAGCGGCGGCATGATATACTACCTGCGGGTGAAACTTATCGAACAATGCCTGCATGGATGTTTCATCTTTTACATCGCCGATATAAACACTTATTTTTTCACACTCGGGGAAGTGGTTTTTGAGTTCATATTCCAGCTCATACAGTCCTGTTTCGTTCTGATCGCAGATAATTAAAAGGGCGGGGTTGATGGCTGCAATCTGTCTTGCCAGCTCACTGCCGATGGAGCCTGCCGCTCCTGTGATGAGAATGCGCTTTGTGCTCATTAAATCCACCACTTTCTGATTTTTGATCTTTATTGGCGGACGGCCTAACAGTTCTTCAATTTTTACATTTTTTAACTGGCTGATGCTTAAATGTCCTTTGATCCACTGGTTAACCGGTGGAATGTTTCTTAATTGAATATTATTTGATAAACAATAATCTACGACTTTGTTTTTATCTTCTACAGAAATATCCTGTTTTGAAAACAGAAGCATTTTTACATCCCAGTTGGCTAATAATGTTTTTGCCTGCTCGAAACTGTAAATTTTTACAGAATCAATGGATTTGCCGATATAGGTGGGATCATCATCAATAAAGGCTACCACCCTATATTGCATATCGGATGACTGCTCTATTGTTTGTTTTAATTTTGAACCGTTTAGTTCTCCTCCAAAAATTACGACATTGTGGCATTCCTGCTTTACAAATGTGCTTTTATACAGGAATTTGACCAGCAACCTGTAAGACACCATTAAAAAGGTGGACGTAAATAGGTTGATAATTAAAACTGATGGTGGTATGAGGAAGTTTTTTTCTATTGAGAATAACTTAGAACATACCGTAAGTACCATCAATAATAAAAAAGAGCCGAAGAGTGCACTTGATGTTCTGATGGCTTCTGTGGCACCGGAAAAACGGATAATTCCCTGGTAAGTTCTGAAAAAATAGAAGAATAAGGTATTGGTTAAGAAAACGAGTACAATGGGGGTGTATAAGTTTAATTCTATTAATTCAGTATAATGAAAGTTATATCTTAAACAATAGGAAAACAGTATAGCGAAAACGCTAACAACATTATCGAATATAAATACTGCCCATTTGGGAGCTACCTGATTGATAAGTAAAAAATTTCTTATTCTATGCACTTCATTAATTTTTAAATAGGTTGAAACAAACTTTAATTTATTAAACAACAAATAAGACTAATATGCCGTTTCTACAACGGGTCTTTTCCTGGGGGCTATTGTTTTTACTTTGTCCGCAATAGCTTTAATATGCGCAGGCGTGGTGCCACAGCAACCTCCTACAATATTTAACCAGCCATTGTTAGCCCAATCATCTATAAAACCTGCCGTTTCATGTGGATGTTCATCATACTCGCCCATGGCATTGGGCAGTCCTGCATTGGGATACGCTGATACGTAACACTCTGCGATGCTGCTTAATTCTTCTATATGGCTTCTCATATCTTTTGCGCCTAATGCACAATTGAGCCCTATTGAAACGGGATTGGCATGTAATACAGAAACATAGAAAGCTTCGAGAGTTTGCCCGGATAATGTGCGTCCGCTTGCGTCGGTAATAGTTCCGCTAATGGCAATTGGCAATTCGCCATTCCTGGCATTTATATTATCTGATTCTGATACAGGATTTTCAGTGAAATATTTTTTGGCGGCGTAGATGGCTGCTTTTGCATTCAGGGTGTCAAAAATGGTTTCTATTAAAAGGATGTCAATTCCGCCTTCTACCAATCCTTTTATTTGTTCAATATATGCTTCTACTACTTCATCGAATGTTACTGCTCTGAAACCGGGATTGTTTACATCGGGACTTAAACTCAGTGTTTTATTTAATGGCCCGATGGCCCCTGCTACATATCTTGGAGTGGAAGGATCTTTAGAAAGGAATTCATCTACAGCAGCTCTTGCACATTTTGCTCCGGCTACGTTCATTTCGTAAGCGAGGGACTGCATGTCATAGTCTGCCTGTGCTATAGTAGTGCTGCTAAAAGTATTTGTTTCTACAATATTTGCTCCTGCTGCCAGGTATTCTTTGTGAATATTTATGATAATATCCGGCCGGGTAATGTTTAATAAATCATTATTGCCTTTTAAATCCATTTTCCAGTCTTTAAAACGCTCTCCTCTGAAATCCGACTCTGTGAGATGGTGTTTCTGAATCATTGTTCCCATGGCCCCATCTATTACTAAAATCTGTTCCTCTAACGCACTATAAACTGATTTACACATACTTATTCTTTATAAATTTCCTTACAAAATACCCGAAGTATAACGTAACTCCATACTTAGTGAAATTGGATAATCCACTAATCCTGATATTGCATTTAAGATATCCCTGTTTTTACATAGAAAATCACCTAAGAAAGCTGATTGTAATTACAAATGTATAATTTTTATTAACCATTTAAAGCAATTATTCACATTTTCTTATGATTTCATCCCTTTAGTATTAAAATGGGTTCAGAATCGCCCGCAAGTTAACCACTGTTTTTTACATTCCATATTTCATTTCAATACAATTTTCCGTCATGTAATCCTCATATCTCTAAAATATTAACTTACCCGACTCTACTGACCTGTTGCCTTGTAACCCGCCGGTATGAATCAGAAGCAACCTGCTTCCGCTTTTGATTCTCCCTGCTGCTATTTGCAGCATCAGTACCCGGAACATTTTGGCGGTGTACACTACATCGGTAGGTATTTCCCATTGTAAATACCAGTTATTCATCTCATCCAGCAGGAAACCGGGAAACTGTCCAAAAGGTCTAAGTGTTTTATCTTCAATTATTTTTACGGATATTTCAGGTTTTATTTTTTTTATATCATTAACCAGGCGTTCTGTATCATAATTTTTAATGCCCGGCTGCACTCCAATTAAATTTCCGGCCTTTAAATTACTTCCGGCAATACCTTTTATAGTAGTGCCGGTGCCGATACTGCAGACTAGATAGTCGTAAGGCTGAAAAAGTTGCTCGTTAAAAAATTTTTTAACCCCATCCATCCCTTCTTCACCTTCCCCACCCATCGGGATATATAAGGCGTTTAACTCTTTCGAGTAATTTTCCCATTTCTCTTCATTATAATACGCTGCCCTGTTAACATACACACAATTGGCATGCCAGTTTTTCAAATCATTTAAAGTTGGGGACTTAGTATGTTCGTTTGCTTTAACAACCGCGGTAAATTGCCATCCTGATTCTTTACACGCGAATGCGGTGGCGTGCAGGTGATTGCTATAAGGACCTCCTTTTGTAATGATATGATTTACATTCATCTGTCGGGCTTTTTCCATCCAGAAGTGCAGTTTCATATATTTATTACCAGAAATAACCGGGTGAAGCCTGTATCCTAAAAAAACATCTACCTCCAGGTTGTATTCATTAAATAAAGGATCTTCAATTCTTTTTAATAATGTGGATTGTATCTTTTCCAATTGAATATATTTAGCTTTGTCAGCGCCATACAAAAGTAATTGAATGCTACAACAAAACGTTTCACTAAAGCCGTACAACACATTTGGAATTGATGTTGTGGCTAAACAATATGCAGAATTTAATGATCTCCGGGAACTGGAAATGCTTCTTCCGCTGGTAGATAAAAGTAATATACTGCCTTTGGGTGGCGGCAGTAATGTGTTATTTACAAACAATACTTATAACGGGACGGTTTTAAAAAACAATATTAAAGGCATACAGGTTGTTAATGAGACAGAAGACCATTTTTATATAAAGGCTGGCAGCGGTGAAGTCTGGCACCGGTTTGTAATGCACTGTATTCAGCATGATTATGCAGGCATAGAAAATCTTGCCTTAATTCCTGGTTGTGTGGGTGCTTCTCCTATGCAGAATATTGGTGCTTACGGCGTAGAGATTAAAGATGTGTTTCATAGCCTGGAGGCTTATCATATTAATGACAATGTTCTGGTTAGCTTTGGCCTGGATGATTGTGATTTTGGATACAGGGAGAGCGTTTTCAAAAGAAAACTTAAAAACCAGTTTATTATAAGCAGTGTTACATTCAAATTATCTAAAACACCGCAATTCAAAACGGAGTACGGCGCTATCAGGCAGGAATTAGATAAAATGGGGATTCATGAGCTCTCAATAAAGGCGATCAGTGATGCGGTGATCAATATCCGGAGCAGCAAATTACCTGACCCGGCCAAAATTGGCAATGCGGGCAGTTTCTTTAAAAACCCGGTTGTCAGCATTGCTCATTATGAAACCTTAAAAGCGGTATACCCTGAAATACCTGGCTACGATATTATTGAAAATGGCATGTTGACGGGGAAAAAACTGGCTGCAGGCTGGCTTATTGAAAAAGCCGGCTGGAAGGGTTTCCGGCAAAATGATGCAGGCGTCCATCAATTACAAGCGTTGGTATTAGTAAATTACGCAAATGCAAAAGGTGCCGAAATCCTGGAACTGTCTGCTAAAATCATCGATGATATCTACTCTAAATTCCAGGTGAGGCTAGAAAGGGAAGTTAACATTATTGCCTGATAGCTATTCAACCTGTGATTTATTGATAATATTAGCGCTATCAGGACCTAAAACTCTGGTTATTTACTGCATAAGTGGAACACCAATTCTGTAATAAACAATATCTGATTCCTGAAATTAAATAAAAAGGCTACCTGTACATGGTACAGATAGCCCGGAAAATTGATCCTTTATCAAGATTATTTTACGCTAAGCGCTTTATCAATAATAAAGTTTAAAGAAGTCCTGTGCGCTCTTGTAGACTCGTTCGGGCTAGCCGCACCAGCTAAAAGCGTTTTTACTTTCTTTAAATTATGTAATGCTGCTGCTTTACTGATATTATCATAACCTACAGTTGCAGAAGCAATTCTGCTTAAAGCATTTACATAGTTGGTTTGCAGGTTCTGACGATAAATATTCACATTACCGTTTAAATCAGCATTAAATATAGCTTTATTCAAGTCATTAATCACATCAGCTACTGTATAAGTATTACCATAAGTACCACTGTTGGTAATTCTTGATAATGTAGTCGGGTGTAATAAATGGGCTAATGCTGTCATCTGAAGATTTGAGAACGTGTTTTGTGGTTTCACATCTTCCGGAGAACCAAAGAAACCGAATCCACGACGTTGTCCTTGCAAATAAGGGAATAGTTCAGTATCCGCATCAAATGCATTTGGTGCAAATACGTATTGACTTAACACGCTCATTACTTTCTTTTGATAATCTGCAGGTACCGGTGTATAAGGTTTGTTAGTAACATTAGGCTGGCCAACAAAACTTCTGTCCACATATACACCGCCTACATAACGGCTAAGTGCACTTACCATATCTGCACGCTGGCGCACCAACTGGCTGTAGCGTGTACGTAAATCCTGGTAGCTTTTACCTTCTGTAGCAAAACGTGCTTTTAATTTTGGTAACATGGCGTTCACCAGTTTAAATTTCTCTTCGCCGAAAGTAGCCATATCACTACTATGGTCGTTGATCATTACACGTGGATCAATACCGTTGCCGGAGCTGCGCATATCATCTGCATCATTGCCAAACGCAAGGTATGGTTCATTACTGCGGCTCAATATTTTATTTAATCCAGCAGTTTCTTCAGCAGCACTTCCAAACGGACGGTAACCGAATTCAATTGCCCATAAATCATAAGGGCCAGGTTTCGTTGTATAGTAATCGCCTTGTTTGCTTCTGTCTAAACTTACATTAATAGAAGGATAGTCCATTACAGAACCCTGCGTACCCAGTTTGGCAGTTAATGCTTTATCGTTTAATTGTGCAGGTGTCAGCATTTGAGATGCTTTCATATTATGGTTCAAACCTAAAGTATGCCCCATTTCATGCAGTATTAAATAATACAGGAATTGTTTATGCAAATCGGATACTTTACCGGTTACTTCGTAATTGTCATCACCATCTAAAGTAGCGATAGCCGCCACACCAGTCTGGTATTGTGCAGTAATTTCATTGGCTAAATTACAATGAGACAGCCCGTTTTTACTTACAGAGAATTTGTATGGAACCGTCGTTGCTGCTTCGGCAGGATTGTCCCAAGGCATTGCTGTAAATGCTCCTGTATTGCTGTTATATAATTCATCAGAGGTACTTACACCTGCACCGGATTTCCATTCAACCGTGATATCGCTACCCAGGATCTGGCCGGTTTTAGGATTGGTATATACAGGACCGATGGCGCCGTAAGAAGGATAAGCACTGTTTGTCCAGCGAATAACGTTATAGTTTAAGTCTGCCGGGTCCCACTTAGCATCATCCGGCATTATTTTCATTACTACCGCATTTTTAAACCCTGCTTTTTCAAAAGCTTCGTTCCATTTTTCACCTGCTTCTTTTATAATCGGGCGTAATTCTACCGGTGTGGTATTTTCAATCCAGAAAACGATTGGTTCAACCGGTTCGCTTAATGCTGCGTTCGGATCTTTTTTTACTAAATTCCAGCGGTGGATCACATCTTTATATGGCGTAGGGGCCAAAGAGGTCATATCATCTACTTCGCTGGTAAAATAACCTACTCGTGGATCATCGTAACGAGGCTTATAGTTATTCTGAGGAACTTCTAAAAATGTATGTTGCATTTTTACGCGCACATAACGCGCATCTGTAATATCTTTTCCACCCTGGTTCATTGGCATTGGATTATCGTATGCCAGATTAACGATCACATCTGTATTTTTATCGAAAGAACGAATGCCCTGGTAGTTAGATTTCAAAGGGTTTAAACCTCCCAATGTAAACATCATACCCGGAGGTAAGCCGATGATCGGTGCCGGTTTTACCGGGTCCAGTTTTTCGCTTAAAAATAAGCCGTCCACTGCTATTAAATAACCATCTTCATCTTCAGATGCTATTTTATCGCTGAAGAAAATGGCATCCGATACATCCACGTTAGCGGCTTTGCTAATGGCTTTTGTAGAATCGAAATAGAAATTGGTATTTTTTTGTGCAAACTCAAGTTTGTCATTTACTTTTTTTACATCAAACACCCATGTTGTTCTTATCATGTTTTGATTCAGGAACATACTGGTTGGGCCTCCCATACTAAAACTCTGGTAAATGTACTCTTTACCCAACTGGTTTTTCTTGATGTACATCTGAAGGCTACCTGTAGCGGTATCCTGGTATAATGTAAATAAACCATCAATTTTTTTACTGCTTTTTACTTTATCTTTAATAGACTTTGCAGGAGGCGTTTTTTTAGTAGTATCCTGAACTGCGGCTACCGGTGCCGGTTCGTCTTTCTTTTTCTTCTTTTTCGCATCCACAGATGTTGCGGTCGCCAAAATAATTGCCGGTATTAATAAGCAACTTTTATTCATAAAAAATTCTGTTTAAAAAATTTATGTTTCAATATTGTAACTATTCAGTGAAATTTCAATAAACTTTTAGATAAGTGGTATAATAAAATGATGAGTAAAAATTTCTTTTTTTATCCGGGCGTGTCCCATTGCATAAAAATAAGCTCATTCTTCGCTTTTTTTATGCAATGCGCCGGGCTATACGCAGTACTCCTCGGCGGCAATGGGTGCATCGTGGCTTCGCATATTTATATAGCTGGTGCCGCCTGTGGGGTACTTGCTGCTATCCCTCACGCTCTGTGAGGCCGCATACAAAATAAAAGGATTAAGCAACTCTTAAATCTATAACCCATTCTGATATTCCACAAATTTAAGTGACTTTGCACAAGGAAAAAATAAAATAGAGAAATATTCATTTTCAGGCGTAAAAGATGAGTACCCCAATATTTAAGGAGATGGTTAATAGGTGCCCGACAGATGAACGGAGCGTCGCAACGATGTTTCATAGCAGTACAAAAGACGGCTTAATAAAAAGAAAAAGTACTTACAGTAAGATACTATTTTTTTAAAATGCGTTCCTTTTCAGAAAAAAGAGCAGAGCTATTCGTTGTTTTTTTATTAAAACGGTTTAAAAGCTAATGAATATCGCATCCAAAATCAACAATCTTGTTATATTCGCCAATTATAGTTTTTTAAATTAAGGGTAAATATGTGCCTGAAGGCACAATAAAACCAAAACAAGTATGAATTTCAAAAAGATTAACAACCTTGCCGGCTGGCTGGTGTTTTTTATTGCCACAGCTGTGTACGTTATGACTGCCGAGAAGAATGGCAGTTTGTGGGATTGTGGCGAGTTCGTTGCATGTTGCTTTAAATTGCAAATACCGCACCCTCCGGGAGCGCCGCTTTTTGTCATTATCGGCCGGATTTTTATCATCCTTTTTGGAGATAATCCAGCCACTGCTGCCAAAGCCGTTAATATAATGAGTGCTTTAGCCAGTAGTTTTACCATATTATTCCTTTTCTGGAGTATTACCCACATGGCCAGGAAACTGGTGAACCCGATCATTGAAACGATCAACGGCACTCAGCTGGTTTCTATTATAGGTGCCGGTGTGGTTGGTGCATTAGCTTATACTTTTTCAGATTCATTTTGGTACAGTGCGGTTGAAGGCGAAGTGTATGCCTTAAGTTCATTCTTTACAGCGCTGGTATTCTGGGCTATTCTTAAATGGGAACAGCAGGTGGATAAAGACAGTAGCATTAACAGTACGGACTCTAATCACTTTAATGCTGATAAATGGGTGGTTTTCATATTCTTTATGATGGGTTTAAGTATCGGCGTCCATTTACTGAACCTCTTAACCATTCCTGCCATTGTAATGGTGTACTATTTTAAACGCTTTAAGGTAACCAGGAACGGTACCATTTTCGCGTTTATTTTGGGTTGTATTATTACGGGTGTGGTGCAAAAAGTAGTGATACAATCTTCTGTAAATACTGCGGGTAGTTTCGACCGCATGTTTGTAAACAGTTTTAACCTGCCATTCTTTAGCGGTTTTGCATTCTTCTTTATATTAATGGCAGTGATTATTGCGATTGGATTACGCGTTGCAGCTAAGAAAAAATGGTATTATGTAAGACTTGGATTGTGGAGCATCACCTTTATGTTTATTGGTTACTCCAGCTACCTTACTACAATGATCCGAAGTAGTGCGAACCCGGTTGTGGACATGTACAATGTAGATAATCCTAACAGTTTGGTGGGTTACCTGGGTCGTGAACAATACGGTGATTTCCCGCTCGTATATGGCCAGGTGTTTTCTGCAAGACCTATAGATATGCAGGAAGGTGCCATGAAATACCAGATGAGCCGTGAAAAAGGCAAGTATATTGAAATAGGTAAAGACTTTAAATATGTATATGATGACGCGGACATGATGTTCTTACCACGTATGTGGGACGGTAGCAATGACCAGGGAAGGGCTGACTATTATGCGAGCTTCCTGGGTATTGGCAAAGTTCCTGAAAGTGATAAAAACTTCTGGAGCGACCTGGAGAACCAGGGCCACTACCCTTACGAACGCCGTGCCAACTTCCGCGATAATATCCAGTATTTCCTGGGTTATCAGAATTACTGGATGTACCTGCGTTATTTTATGTGGAATTTTGCAGGTAAACAGAATGATGTGCAAGGGGTTGATCCTTTAAATATTCGTGACGGTAACTGGATTACCGGTATCAGCCTGGTAGATAATGTGATGTATGGCGACCAGTCTGCCCTTCCTGATACATTGAAAGAGAATAAAGCGCATAATACACTGTATGCTTTACCATTTATATTGGGTTTATTAGGATTCTTCTACCAGTATTATAAAAACCGTAAAGATTTTATAGTAACATTCCTGTTATTCTTCTTTACCGGCCTGGCTATTGTATTATACCTGAACCAGGCAGGGAACCAGCCTCGTGAGCGTGATTACGCATATGTAGGTAGCTTCTACGCTTTCGCTATCTGGATTGGCCTGGCGATTCCTGCAATCGTGGGATTGGCTACCAGGAGCACAGAGAAAAAATTCATGCCGAAAATCGCCATTGGTGTTGCTGCCTTAATGGTTCTTTTTGCTATTACTGCTAAAGCGGGTAACAGTGACGGGGCGTTTGTTGGTTTGTTAATACTTGGTGCGCTAAGTATTGGTGTGATTTATGCGTTGGTGTACGGGTTCGGTGCCCTGAAAAAAGAAGGTATTGTATCTAAAGCAGCAACTGTTTTAGGTTTGGCGGTGGTGTTATTGATGGCGGCCCAGGAGTGGGATGACCACGACAGAAGCCGTAAAACGACCGCACCTGATCTAGCGGTGGACTACCTTGAAAGTTGTGAACCAAATGCTATGTTATTTACATTTGGCGATAATGATACCTATCCATTATGGTATGCCCAGGAAGTAATGGGTGTAAGACCGGATATCCGTGTAGTGAACTACAGCTTATTGGGTATTGACTGGTATGTGAACCAGTTACGGTATAAAGTGAATGAAAGTGCGCCGTTTGATGTGATTTTCTCTGCGGAACAACTGGAAGGTAACAAACGCTCTTATGTACGGTTGAAGCCAAATGGTAACCAGGAAGAGTTCAGGGATATTGAAAATACCTTCAGAACATGGGTTGCCAGCGACGAATCTACTAAAGTGGAAGTACGTGGCGACGGTAGTTTTACAGCGACCTACCCTACCAAACGCTTCTCTATTCCTGTGGACAGAGAGAAAGTATTTAAAAATGGTACGGTAAATGCCAGCGATAGCTTGTTTGTAGAGCCCCAGATTAACCTGGAAGTAGGAAATGCCCTGACTTTAGCAGACCTGACCGTGTTATCTGTTATTGCTACTAATAAATGGGACAGACCAATATACTTTACTTCTAAATTTACCACTTTAGGATTTGGAGATTACCTGCGCCGTGATGGTATGACTTACCGCCTGGTTCCTTTAAAAGACGATGTTAATACAGAGCATTCCTTTAAAGTAATGATGGAGAAGTTTAAATTTGGCAGTGCAGATGTTCCGGGTGTTTATTTTGACGAAGAGAATCGCCGTCATTTAAATAGTATGCGCCAGGCATTTGCGGATGTTGCGTTATCATTATCTGGTTCGGGAGACAAAGAGAAAGCCAGGCAACTACTTGATAAAGTGGATAATGGTATTTTACAAGCCAATATGCCTTATGGCATGGTCAGCCGTTATAACCAGCATAACCAAAGCAGCTTAATGTTATACCAGGCTGCATTGAGCGCTGATCATACCAAACTTGCAGATAAGATAGCAACAGATGTGAAAAAAGAACTGACTGCCGAAATGAATTATTTCGAGAAATTATCTGCTTCGCAACAGGAAAAAATGGAGTATGAGATGAGAAGTACCAGGTACTTGCTTGATATGCTTCAGAAGATCGAGAGCGATTATAAAAAGGCAAAAGAAGTTAATGTTGAACAAAAGAAATTAACAACAAAGGATTCATCTAACTAATAAATGAATCCATCCTATGTAAAAGGGGCTGTCTGAAAAGGTTGGACAGCCCCTTTTTTATTGCATAAAACCTGGTAGCTTATCAACAGTAACCTGTTACAGCCTGTTTTGTGTACTATTTGGTTATCAGAAATTATTGAATGCCCACAAACCTATAGAATCAACAATATTCTTGTTAAAGCAATTAGATAACTTTTCGGCTGACGATGCTGGATAATACCATTGTTGTTTGACAATGACTTTTAGGATTATATCTGTAAGTAACTGAGCGAACTTGCTAATAATTGCCGGGTTAGGTGAGCCGTCGCACTCAGCCGCACCCATTAATATCAACACCGTTTCAGAGCTCAGGGAAAACTTTCTTTTAAAAGAAAACCGAGTGTGAAAACACCCGGTTTATTTACTTACTAACCTATTAAATTCCCTGCTAAATTACAATTTTGATCAGGAAATTAAAAATTATATTTTACATAAAAATACCTTATGCAATCAGGCTCATTCATTCAAATAAATTACAATAACATAATTATGAACTACTTAAACAAATGATTTTTTTTAAATAAAAATATAAATTTTGTTATCCACAACACAATTTAAAAATATATTTAATATATAATCCTTTAAAAAAATAAGCCGGTTTTAAATAAAACCGGCTTATTTTATATAATATTAAATTTTAGGATATTAACCTAAAGCAACACGTTTGAAAGAAACCACTTTCAAATCTTTATTTACACCTGAAATATAGTCTGCTACAGATTTACCAGCGTCTTTTACAAATGGTTGAGCTAATAAAGTATTTTCTTTGAAGAAAGCGTTTAATTTGCCTTCTGCAATCTTAGCGATCATTTCAGCAGGTTTACCTGCCATTTTAGGATCCATAGATATTTGCTCTGTAACGATTGCTCTTTCGCGTGCTACTACATCTTCAGCAATAGAAGCCGGATCGATCGCTAATGGGTTCATTGCTGCGATCTGCATAGCGATATCTTTACCAACTTCTTCAGATTCAGCAGATAAACCTACTAATACACCCATACGGTAAGCACCGTGAATGTAAGAAGCAACATAATCCGCATCGATACGCTCGAATTTAGATACACCGATTTTTTCGCCAATCTGAGCTAACTTATCATTGATGATCTCAGATACTTTAACGCCATTAGCAGAAGATTCTAATAATTCTTCTACAGATTTTACGTTGTTTGCGATAGCTGCATCAGCAATAACTTGTGCAAAAGCAACGAAATCCGCATTTTTAGATACAAAATCTGTTTCACAGCTTACGCTGATTGCAATACCGGTTTTGTGATCGGCAGTTGTTTGTGCAATAACAACACCTTCTTTTGCTTCACGATCGCTACGTTTAGCAGCAATTTTTTGACCTTGTTTACGTAACCAGTCGATAGCAGCTTCAAAATCACCATTTGTTTCAGTTAAAGCTTTACGGCAATCTAACATACCGGCTCCGGTAGCCTGACGTAATTTATTAATATCAGCAGCAGTTATAGCGCTCATTGTATATAAATTTTAAGTTTACAAAAGTAATAGCTGGCATTGTACAAAATGCCGGCTTAATAATTAATTAAAATACCTCAAACATATATGCAGATGCGTAAAAGCTTATCGGCTATATAGTTTGAGGCATTTATAATAGAATAATATTTCTAATATTATAGTTTCCGCATTTACACGAGGCAAATGCATTATCAAAAAACAGTATTTATTATAAAAATGCTACTGTTGACAAAAACTATTTACCAGCCGGACGACGTCCACCGCCACCAGCATTTGGTACACGGCGTTTGTTAGCACCAGCAGGACCACCATTACCGCCACGGCCGTTACCTCTACCGCCACGCTCTTTGCTGTTACCCGCTTCGTCTTTATCGAAGTCAAATTTTGGAGCTGCATCTAATACTTCTTCTTCTTCTACTTCATCTTTATTTGCCTGACGCTCTGCTAAACCTTCTGCAATTGCCGCAACAAGGTAGTTTACGATAATGGCAATAGATTTTGTAGCATCATCATTTGAAGGAATAGAGAAATCTACTTTATTAGGATCACAGTTTGTATCAACCATACCGAAAGTAGCAATACCTAAGCGTTTAGCTTCTGCTAAAGCGATATGCTCGTGTCCGATGTCTACTAAGAATAAAGCAGCAGGAGTACGGCCCATGTTAGCGATACCACCTAATACTTTTTCCATTTTATCTTTATCGCGGGTTAATGTTAAACGTTCTTTTTTAGTGATACTGTCTAAAGTACCATCGTTCAACATTTTTTCGATGCTTTGCATTTTCTTAACACTTTTACGAACAGTGTTAAAGTTCGTCAACATACCACCTAACCAACGCTCGGTTACGTAAGGCATGTTTACGCGTTGTGCACACTCGGTAACGATTTCTTTTGCTTGTTTCTTGGTAGCAACAAACATGATTTTTTTACCGCTTTTAGCAATTTGCTTAAGTGCAGCTGCTGCATCTTGTAAACCTTCAACAGTTTTGTTAAGGTCTATGATATGAATACCTTTTTTCTCCGCGAAGATGTAAGGTAACATTTTTGGATTCCACTTCTTTCTTAAGTGTCCGAAGTGAACACCAGCATCAAGTAATTGCTGTTGAAGAGATGTATTTTGTTCCATTTTAATATTTAGTTCTCAATAAAACTTAATTGAGAGATATTTTAAATTGTTTGTGGTAATATATTTTGTATTAAACAGAAATATATAATTCAGGCAACCAGCAAAACCAATTGCCCAAATACGATATTAACGTTTGCTGAACTGGTAGCTGCGACGTGCTTTCTTTTTACCAGGTTTTTTACGCTCAACGCTACGAGGGTCACGCGTTAATAAACCTGCCGCTTTTAAAGTTGGACGTAATTCAGCATCCTGAGCGATTAACGCACGGGCAATACCTAATTTAACAGCTTCAGCCTGGCCTTTTACACCACCGCCTTTTGCGTTAACTTTTACATCGAATTTATCAAGACCTTCAATTACTTTTAAAGATTGCTCTACTTGGTTTTGTAAGTATGGCAATGCGAAATATGTTTTGTAGTCTTTACCGTTTACAGTAATGTTACCAGTACCTTTTGTAAGGAAAACACGGGTAACCGCTTCTTTACGGCGTCCTACTGAATTTTTTTGCTTTTCCATTTATAATAAAATGTGAGTGGTTAAATTAATTTAGTTTAATTAAGATTAGAACTTAAGTTCTGTCGGTTTTTGTGCCGCATGTAAATGCTCGCTACCTGCATATACAAATAATTTTTTGTACATTTTACGTCCTAATCTGTTTTTAGGTAACATCCCTTTTACAGCGCGCTCAATAATATTTTCCGGACGACGCTTTTGAAGGTTTTTAGCTGTTTCCTCTCTTAAACCACCAGGATAACCACTATAGTTTTGGTAGATTTTTTCTTCTAATTTGTTACCGCTGAATTTAACTTTATCAGCATTAATAACAATGATATAATCCCCAGTATCCGCATGAGGAGTATAAATAGCTTTGTGCTTACCGCGTAATACTGCGGCAATTCTTGCACTGATGCGACCTACGGTTTGATTGGTGCCGTCAACAACATACCAGTTACGCTGTACGGAAGCCTCGTTCGCATGTTTGGTTGTGAAATGTAATTTGCTCATTTTTTTGATTTTTGTATAGCACCGCCATCCCGGCACTATTATCCTATTTAAAAATTGGATGGCAAAGGTATGTATAAAATGTGCATAAAACTGCATATTATAACAACTATTTTCACACAACCGCTGCAATTAATTGATAAACAATATTAAAAATGAACTTTTTTTTAAATTATTAGCATTTAACCGCCATAAGAAAGGCAATTTATATACTCATAAATGCTCTTACATGG
The DNA here is from genome assembly GCA_027854065.1 of Polluticaenibacter yanchengensis. GTDB lineage: Bacteria > Bacteroidota > Bacteroidia > Chitinophagales > Chitinophagaceae > Phnomibacter > Phnomibacter yanchengensis. The sequence continues at coordinate 104,040 of JAQGEF010000004.1, forward strand.
CTAAGCGGGGCTACTTAACATGCCAATAGTTGCTGACCGAGGGGGCTTAAACCCGGCCTGCAATACTGGAATACTTTTGTTTTATACATGCATAGGGATACTAAAAAAACTGAATTCTTAATATTTTCAAGTATTAATAAAAACAGCGGTGATATAAAAAAAATAAAATAATTTTGTGCATTACTTATATGCATCTTCAAGATGCTTATAGCATATTATCCATGACAAATTCAATTATTAAAGCAGGCATTATTGGTGGTGCCGGCTACACCGGCGGTGAGTTAATCCGTATTTTACTGAACCACCCAAATGTAGAGCTGGCTTTTGTACAAAGCAGCAGTAACGCCGGAAATCCTATTCATAAAGTTCATGCCGACTTATTTGGTGATACTGAAATTACATTTGTAGCTAAACACCATTACGATATTGATGTATTGTTTTTTTGTGCCGGACATGGTGAGGCGAAGAAGTTTGTAGCTGCAAATGCAATTCCATCACATGTGCGCTTAATTGATATTGGCAATGATTTCCGTTTAACATCGGATAGTATTATCGGGGACAGAACTTTTGTTTATGGTTTGCCTGAATTGAATTCGGAAGCGATAAGAAGCGCCGAAAATATTGCGAACCCAGGTTGTTTTGCCACGGCTATTCAGCTGGGATTATTACCATTGGCAGATGCGGGCTTATTGACTGAAGTTTACACTACAGGTATTACCGGTAGTACAGGCGCGGGACAAAGTTTAAGTGCGACATCGCATTTTAGCTGGCGCACGAACAATATACAGGCTTATAAAACCCTGACGCATCAACATAATTCAGAGATTGTACAATCCCTGGTACAACTGCAACCTAACCTGGCTGATACTAATAATGGTGAAAAGGGTATTTCTTTTGTACCATGGCGTGGTGATTTTGCCCGTGGTATTTTTATAAGCAGTACGATTACGAGTTATTTATCCCTGGCGGAAATGCAGGATTTATACAGTGACTACTATAAGGATGCTGCTTTTACTTTTGTAACTACTGAACCTGTTTTTTTAAAACAGGTGGTAAACAGTAATAAATGTATTATCCAGATAGAGAAAGTGGGTAATAAATTTGTGATTCACTCTGTAATAGATAATTTGCTGAAAGGTGCTTCGGGCCAGGCTGTACAAAATATGAACCTGATCTTTGACCTTCCGGAAACAACCGGTTTAAAATTAAAAACGAGTGCATTTTAATACTGCTGTATATTTGCACTTTCTTTGAAAAATTAAAAGATTATTCCCACCTATTTTAAAAGGGAATTACTTATATAACAATGGCACTTTTCGACGTTTATTCGCTAAACAACATTACTATTACAAAAGCTAACGGCAGCTATGTATGGGACAACAACGGCGTACAATATTTAGATATGTACGGCGGACATGCCGTTATCAGTATCGGACATACCAACCCGTTTTGGACAGCCCGAATTAAGGAGCAGTTAGACCAGATTGCTTTTTACAGCAACTCTGTGATTCTGCCGATCCAACAGGAACTGAGCGAAATTTTAGAGCGAGTAAGCGGAAAAAAAGATTACCAATTGTTCCTATGCAACAGCGGTGCTGAAGCGAACGAGAATGCATTAAAACTGGCTTCTTTCCATACAGGGCGTAAAAAAGTGATTGCCTTTAAAAAGAGTTTTCATGGCCGTACTTCCCTAGCTGTAGCCTGTACAGATAATCCTGCAATAGTGGCACCGGTAAATGAAACCGATAATGTTACTTTTTTACCATTCAACGACGAGAAGGCTTTAAAGGCTGAGTTTGAGAAAAACGGTAAGGATGTGGCTGCTGTTATTATTGAGGGTATCCAGGGTGTTGGCGGTATTGTGGAAGCGACGCCTTCTTTTCTTAAACTGATCCGTAGTTTAACGACTCAATATGGTGCTGTGTACATTGCGGACAGTGTACAGTGTGGCTATGGCCGCAGTGGTCAGTTTTTCTCTCATGATATTGCAGGTGAAGATGCTGATATTTATACCATGGCTAAAGGTATGGGTAACGGTTTCCCGATTGGCGGTATTCTTATTGCTCCTTCTATCAAACCGAAGATTGGTATGCTAGGCACTACTTTTGGCGGCAATCCTTTGGCTTGCGCGGCTGCAGTAGCGGTATTGGAAGTCATAGAAAAAGATAATTTACTGGAAACGGCTAAAACAAGAGGTACTTATCTTATCAATAAATTAAAGCGTGTTAATGGTATTGAAAATATCAGGGGACGTGGTTTAATGATTGGTTTTGATGTACCTGAGCATTTGAGCGGATTGAAGCAAACATTGCTTTACGATTTCTTTGTATTTACCGGGGAGGCAAAACCAAATGTTATCCGTTTATTGCCTGCATTAAACATTACGCGTAAACAAATAGATGAGTTTATCGATATCCTGGAAGAGGCTATTGACAGCTTAACGCCTAAAGCACCACCGGCGGAGGAAGTAAAAGAACCTACGAGTAAAGTGGTAGCTGAATTGAAATAAAATGGTTTTACAATATATAAAAATGCCGGGCATGTGCCGGGCATTTTTATTATATTGAATTGGATGTTTTGACGTTCGGTTGTATTGGAAACTGGTGATTGCATAAAAACCTGCAAGGATTCTCTATAAAATCCGGCATTAGTTTTTCCAATGTAAACCGCACTTTCCTATAGCATAAAACCGTTGCTCATTTTTTAAATACATTGCTGTGTAAACGACTGTGAAAGTACCATCCTCTTCTTCTATAGCGCAGAGGGGTGTTCTTGTATAATGGTCGCCTTTTTCTGCCCACTCATCCTCTTTTGTAAAGATTTTTATCCGCGTTTCTTTTCCCCAATTGATCCCGTCATTTGAAATGCTATAGCCGATCTCATGATCTCCGTAGGAGTCAAAGACCATTATGTACCTGCCATCTTTTAGCCTGGATACAATTGCATTTTCCATAAAATGATCTACAACGGGAATGGGATTAAACCCTAACGGCATTCTGTGCCAGGGGCCACTTAGCTTATTGGCATAAGCCATGCCGGTTGGCCATCCTGTAATTGGCCGATGGTTGTGTCCATCATACATGGCATACCAGGTATTGCCTACCAAATATGGATTAAAGCTGGCTATTGCCTGGTCTCCTTCCCATGGCTGGGAGTTTTCATCGGGTTGCAAAACAACGTCCATATCCGCATAGGGGCCGGCAATACCTTCTGTGCCGGGTATTACGGATTTCGCGCGCCAGATCCTGCCGGCATAATCATTGGCCTGTATTTCTCCTTTTGTGGAGTCTCCGCTTCTATAGGCTGTATAAAAAATATTCCAGGCATTTTCGTCCTGGTTAAAAACGACTCCGTTGACCCATACTTCACTGCGTGGATTTGCGGGCGTTCTACCGGGGATGCTTTCTACGATGGTGGACTGGCGCTGCCAGTTTATGGCATCCCGGCTTGTCCAGTACGCAATTCGTAAATCCCTGTGGGGCCTGCCAAACATTTCATTGACAAACATGTGGTAAACGTCGTTTACTTTTATTACCTGGCCGGTTTCAAATCCGGACTTATTGTTACTGGCTACTACATCCGGATGTGTGGCATTGATGACGGGGCCTGTGTGTGCGCTTTTGAGCACGAGCACGGAATCTTGTTTTTTTCCGGCCGGCTTATTCAGGATTGTTTTTGTGCTTATTCTTCTTTGTGCCGTCACTATCACTGAACTTAGGGCACTTATTAGCAAAATGCCTATTATAATCGCTTTTTTCATATAACAACTTATTGCTTTAAAGTTATTTAAGAATTCTTTAAAACTATCCTGCGCTTTCTTCCTGATGTTTTGAATGGTCAATAGTAATTAAATTTCTTCTACTTAATTGGGGCCGGGGAACGGGCATTAATTATATTTGTTGACAGGGATTTTTGTGAAAGAGGCGATTGATGTAAGGCGATTGTTGAAGTTTATTCTAATGCCTGAAGGGCTGCCGGATACGCCGGGCCTGGTGCGACGCAGGAGCACCGAGCGCGAGCGAGCCCAGAGTAGCCGGAACTGATGTTGAACAGAATGATAGTGCTGACAGCCCCAAATGATAAAAAGATTAATTTATTATAGTATGAAAATAATATGTGTAGGCCGTAATTATGTGGAACATGTGCATGAATTGGGCAACGAGATAACCACGGAACCTTTATTGTTTATAAAACCGGCAACGGCGCTGTTAGTGAATGGGGCGCTAAAGTACCCTGCATTTACTAAAAACCTGCATTATGAATGTGAGTTGGTGCTGAAAGTAAGCAAAGCCGGCTTTAATGTATTGCGGGGGGACGCTGAGGAATATTATGAAGAGATTTCGCTTGGTATTGATTTTACAGCGAGAGATATACAGGATAAGTTGAAGGGAAAGGGGTTGCCCTGGGAAAAAGCGAAGGCTTTTGACGGTAGTGCTGTTGTTGGCCATTTTATTGATAAAGATCATTTTAAGGATATCAGGAATGCTGGCTTCCAGTTGATTAAGAATGGTATAACTGTACAAGATGGCAATACTGCGTTGATGATATATACGATTGATGTATTGATAGAGGAGATTACGAAGTATTTTACGATAGAACCGGGTGACCTGATCTTTACAGGAACGCCTAAGGGTGTGGGCAGTACTGTAAAGGGTGATACTTATAAGGGAATCCTGGGCGATATTGAGGTTTTAGCTTCGGAAATTGTGTAAAAAGAGAATGGCCAATTAGTGAGAGTTCACATAATTGACCATTAGGCAGTTAGTTTCGATTATTATTGTATGTCTACAAATATATAAGACAGCGGACAATTTAATTATGCTGCATAAAGTTTTATTTTTTTTAAGATTTTTTTTAGAAAGTTCTAACAAATATCACAATACATTAAAAATGAAACAGATACAAAAATGAATATAGATATTTTTGCTAAAATTTCAGCAATATCGGCTGAAGTAGTGAATAGGTGTTAAGTTTGCATACTATTTTATTGATTCTGATGCAATAAAAGTAAACTAAATACGATGTCGAATTTTATAGATTACATAAGGATATTTTGTAAAACTGGAAATGGTGGTGCCGGCAGCAGGCATTTTGCACGGACCAAATTTAATGCTAAAGCGGGCCCTGATGGCGGTGATGGCGGCAGGGGTGGTCATATAAAACTTAAGGGTAACCGTAATTTATGGACATTGTTGCATTTGCGTTATTATAAGAATGTGGTGGCAGACAGTGGTGTTGGTGGGGATAAAAACCTGATGAAGGGCGCTGATGGTGCTGATATTGTTATAGAAGTACCATTGGGTACAGTGGTAAGAGATGAGGAAACGGGGGAGATTGAGGCGGAAATATTAAATGATGGTGAAGAGATCATCTGGCTGCGTGGCGGCCGTGGCGGGTTGGGCAATAAAAACTTTGCTACTGCTACTAACCAGGCGCCTGATTATGCGCAACCGGGTGAGAGTGGTGTGGAGGGTTATAAATTACTGGAACTAAAGGTATTGGCTGACGTGGGCCTGGTGGGATTTCCTAATGCGGGCAAAAGCACGCTGTTGAGTGTTCTTACAGCTGCCAAACCTAAAATAGCAGATTATGCTTTTACTACTTTATCGCCTCAGCTTGGAATGGTGCAATACCGTGATAACCGGAGCTTCGCTATTGCTGATTTACCGGGTATTATTGAAGGTGCCGCAGAGGGTAAGGGCTTAGGTCATCGCTTTTTGCGTCATATAGAGCGGAACTCTGCTTTATTGTTTGTTATTCCGGCTGATAGTAATAACCATCGTAAGGATTTTGAAATATTACTGAGTGAACTGGAAGCTTATAATCCTGAAATTTTGAATAAACAATACGTTATTGCTATTAGTAAAAGCGATATGCTGGATGATGAGCTGAAGGCGGCCATTAAAGCGGAAATGCCAACGGACTACCCTTTAATTTTTATATCGAGCATTAATAACCAGGGCCTGCAACCTTTGAAGGATTTGCTTTGGGATACTTTGAACAAATAATTATAGGGGATTTTGCATAATAAAAAAGCTACTCAATTTTAGACTGAGTAGCTTTTTTATTATTGTGAAAAGTATATACTAACCTTCGAATGTGCTATAGAAATAAGGGGTTTTTGCCTCAAATTCCGCACTACATGTATCTACCATTTTAAATACACGGGTGATGCCTAAGGCTTTGCGTTTTTCGTACACCTGGTCTTCTGTAATTTTATTTCCTAATGCTTTTGCTATTTGCAAATCGCTGAATCCATGACGTTTTGCTTCTTTCAACAGATCGATGGTTAATGTGTCCAGATCTGCTTCTATCAATTGCTTTTCGATATCGCAAAGGTGTTTGATCTGATGTAAGAACCAAGGGTCTATCAATGTGGCGTCTACGATGGACTTGATAGATACACCTGCCATTAAAGCGTCTTTTATACGGAACAGGCGGTCCCATTTCGGGATGCTGATGTATTGTAACAAATCGTCAGGGCGCATTGCCGGGTTCTTGTTGTAAGTACCAAGCCCGATGGCGTCGTTCTCTAAACTTTGGCAAGCTTTCTGAACGGCTTCGGTGAAGCTGCGGCCAATGCCCATCACCTCGCCTACGCTTTTCATCTGAAGTCCGAGAACGTCGTTTGCTCCTTTGAACTTATCGAAATTCCAGCGTGGGATTTTAACGATAACATAGTCTAAAGCGGGTTCGAAATAGGCACTTGTATTTTGAGTAATCTGGTTTTCTAATTCATCCAGGTTGTAACCGATGGCCAGTTTTGCCGCAATTTTTGCAATCGGGTAACCGGTTGCTTTACTTGCCAGTGCAGAACTACGGCTTACACGTGGGTTAATTTCAATGGCGATGATCTCTTCTGTTTCCGGGTTTAATGCAAACTGCACATTACAACCACCGGCGAAGTTACCTAGGTCACGCATCATATTTATGGCAGTATTGCGCATTAACTGGAATGCAGTGTCACTTAATGTCATAGCCGGAGCTACGGTAATGCTGTCACCGGTATGTACGCCCATTGGATCGAAATTCTCGACGGTACAAATAATCACCACGTTATCTGCGTTATCACGTAATAACTCCAACTCGAATTCTTTCCAGCCAAGTACCGCTTTTTCTACAAGTACCTCATGTATAGGTGACGCCTGTAAACCACGGTTCAACGCTTCATCCAGCTCACTTTTATCATGCACAAACCCTGCACCGCCACCACCAAGGGTAAATGAAGGGCGGATTACTAAAGGAAAGCCGATCTGCTGGGCAAAATCTTTACCTTCTAAAAAGCTGTTGGCAGTATGTGCCGGAGCTACCGGTACTCCCATTTCAATCATCCAGTTACGGAATAATTCACGGTCTTCTGCTTTGTCAATGGCTTTAATATCCACCCCGATCAGGCGCACATTGTATTTTTCCCAGATACCTAACTCTTCGGCTTCTTTTGCAAGGTTGAGTGCTGTTTGTCCACCCATAGTAGGTAACACCGCATCTATATCATTTTCTTCTAAAATCTGCTCGATACTCTCTACCGTTAATGGCAATAAATAAACGCGGTCTGCCATCATTGGGTCGGTCATGATCGTAGCCGGATTACTGTTTATCAAGGTTACTTTAATACCTTCTTCACGAATACTTCTGGCTGCTTGAGAACCACTATAGTCAAACTCACAGGCCTGACCAATAACAATGGGACCACTCCCAATTATCAATACGGATTTTATAGAATTATCTTTCGGCATATTATAAAAATTGGGCAAAATTACAACCTAAGTTTGGTATTGAACTATATAATTTGGCAATAAATACGGCATTTTTTTAAAAATTATTCTATTTTTGAATGAATCTGAAAACAGTTTATTTTTTGCAATCAGCAACTGTTTATTTTTTATTTTTTATTACTGAAATTATATTTTTTTCACTGCTTAGATATCTTATGTCTCGGATAGCATTAGAAAAAATACAAAAACCTTTAAAAAATTAGTTTTTTTAATATGGAATTGTACTATTCGTTTTCGTTTTTAATTGTCTTAACTGCCTTATTTGCTTATTTGAACCAGCGTTTTATCAAGTTGCCCGCTACCATCGGGATCATGGTGATGTCGCTTACCTGTTCTATTATTTTACTGGTTACAGAAAATATTTTCCCCCAGACTTTTTCAAAATTCTCCGGCTTTATAGGCCAACTGGATTTTACCGAGATATTAATGGGCGCCATGCTTAACTTTTTACTATTTGCCGGTGCCATTCATTTAAGATTTACAGACTTAAAAGAACAACGGATTCCTGTAATGGTATTTTCAACCATTGGGGTTATTTTATCTACGTTCATAGTAGGCGGGCTGCTGTATTGGGTATTGCCAATCTTTAAAATAGAAATGCATTTTATAGAGTGTTTATTATTTGGTGCCTTAATATCTCCTACTGACCCGATTGCCGTGATAGGTATCTTAAAACAGGCCGGTGTATCTAAAAGCCTGGAAACAAAGGTTGCCGGGGAGTCTTTATTTAATGATGGTGTCGCAGTTGTATTGTTCACAGTAATATTAAGCATGTGTCTTGATAAAAGTGCGGAGGTAGATTACAGTGCCGTTTCCTGGTTGCTGGTTAAAGAAGCGATTGGCGGTTTAGGTGTTGGCTTACTATTGGGATATATTGCCTCTAATGCTATTAAGAAAGTTGATTATCATAATGTGGCAGCTCTTATTACATTAGCAGTGGTTATGGGCGGGCATCTGTTAGCGCGCGCCATGCATATTTCCGGTCCGCTGGTGATGGTTGCCGCGGGTTTGGTGATAGGAAATTATGGCACCAAATACGCGATGAGCGAAATAACCAGGGATTACCTGAAAAAATTCTGGGAATTACTGGATGAGATCCTGAATGCGATATTATTCCTTGTAATCGGCTTTGAATTGTTGTTAATTCCAAATTTAAGTGGCTATATGTATGTTGGTGGCGTGGCTATTATGATCGTTTTATTTGCAAGATTTATTTCGATTTATGTGCCTTCTGTTACTCTGCCATTCCTGGAACGATATAATAAACAGACCATTACTATTTTGGTATGGGGAGGTTTAAGGGGAGGCGTCTCCGTAGCATTAGCGATGAGCATCGATAAAGACTTACCTGCTAAAATGCCGATACTGGCAATCACTTATATTGTAGTAGTATTTTCTATTATTGTACAGGGCTTAACAGTGGGTAAATTAACCAAGAGCAGTGATAAAAAGCCTGTAACGGCTGAAGGCGGCCATTAACATAGTTGAATTTTAATTTTTATAAAAGGTTGTTCTGAATAAGAGCAACCTTTTTAGTTTGATAATATTTGAAGCCCGGAATTTTGTGGATTTGCTGCAGGGAGATATGCATACAAAGTTGTTGATGCGGGAGGAAAAGATTTGTTATTACCGGTCGGATATTTAATTAATTGAGCCTGAATTTATAAAAAATCAACTCTTGACTTTTTGCGTAAACTGAAATATTATTACGGGAATGTTGCGACCTTTTTCAATTTTTACGATATGATATATGTATTTACTCAAACGATTAAGAAATAAATAAAACAGGGCTATCTAATATACAAATCGTATTTTTAACAAATATTAGATTACTTCAATTTAATAGGTATGAAAAAAGTATTACTCTTTACCATTAATTACTTTCTGCTATTCTTTTTGGCAAACAGCCAGGAACAATTAAAGCTAAAAATCTATAATTCTCTGACTGAACCGATTTTTACAACCAGTAATTTTAAAACAGTTGCTGTTGATAAAGAAGGCGTTATTTGGGCAGGTTCACAGTATGGTGGTTTATACGTATATCATCCGGCCACACAGGACTGGTCAAAAAGCAGCTATTTAACCAATGTATTTATCAACGATATAAAAGTGGATCCTGCCTCCGGTATTTATATAGCACAATCCGGAACGTCCGGTTCTGCCGCGGGAGAAGGCAACCGTCAAGGGGGCGTTGTGAGATTTAAAAATTCAAAATTTGAAGATTATATTTACCTGAGTGTCAATGGTACTGGTTCTAAAAGTAACGGAGGCTTAAACTCAAGAATGGCACGTTCCATCTGGATTGACACCAACAGCGTCAATAAAATAGCGGGAAGGCCGAAATTATGGGTAACGCAGAATAGTTTTTTAACAGGGGGCGCCACCAGCCCGGGTGGTATTGCCATTGGCGAAAATCCACCGGGACAATGGTTCTTTGCTAAAAAAATAAAAGGATTACAAATTTTCCCTTACACAAATGCTGTGAGCTCCGGCACACCAAGCGTAGATGCTGTCTGTGGCAATCAAAGCGAAGTGTGGGTATCTGTAAGAACCAACTATGGTGGCAGTGAAATTCTCAAATACAGTGCACAAGGTCAAACATTCCTTGGAGGTTACGGACCTAACGGCGAATTTGGCAATGCAAGAAGATATTATTCAAATGATACACAGGCCATCGTGAATAAATCAACAGCAGGCATTTTACGGGCCGGATTTAGAATCAACGCCATGTATTGCGATAGCGATAACAGGCGCTGGCTGGGTACAGCCAGCAGTTCAGGAGGATTGATTCTTGTAGAAAACAATAACTGGAGTATTCTCAATCTCACAAACCTGCTACCGGAAAGCTTTGCAGTAAACAATAATGCCATAGCAGAAGATGAATACGGCAATATCTATTTTGGTACCACTAACGGATTATTAGTATTGCAAGCCAACAGCTCCCCCCAATTCATTCAGAGTTTTAAACTCTACACTACAGCCAATGGATTGCCTTCCAATAATATTAATGGCATTGCTTACGACTCTCTAAAAAAAGAAGTAATAATTGCCACAGATAATGGGGTTGCCATCTGGAATATAATGAAGCCTATAGATATCAGTTTAGACTGGGACTTTAGTTTTCCAAAGCCTTATTCCAATCCAAAAGGAGTAGCGGCAGATGGCGTAAGCAGAGTGTATATAAAAGTGAAAAGAAATTCAGATACCATCCCTCCCATCAAACAGGTTGTTTTAAACATAAAAAATGTCAGGTCCGGTATTGAAAGTGCCAGTGGCAGGCTAAAAGTCGCCATTATTGAAAATACATATTCCGACGAGGCTTCTAATGCCAGTTTACTCAGCGCCACGGATCTGGAGTCAAATTCAAAAGGAGAGTTCGTCTTCTGGTATAAATCCCCCGAAGACTTCAATACCGGGTTCAGCGATCTATATACCAACGTATCAGAGCGGTTCGAAGAGTTCGATGTATTTGTTTATTATAATACAATAGATAACAGGATAGATACCATTAATTACAAACTAAAAATAGTTAGGCCTCCCGTTGTATTTGTACATGGCCTAGCCAGTAATCCCGCCTGCTGGGATGGGTTAAACGATACCTATAACGGCACATTATTAAAAGATTCCAAAATATTTAAATACACAAAAGCCCTCACCATGAACGGCCAGGGAGCAATACGGGAAAACGCTTTCAGGCTGCTGGGCGTTTCCTCCAATATTCCGGATATAAAAACGAATTCACTACAGTGGGTAATAGACCAGCTAAGAATAATGGGCTATGCCAGCAACCAGGTCGATTATGTATCTCACAGTATGGGCGGTATGACCATAAGACATGCTGCGGACGAGTATAAAAACCTATTTTATACCAATAGTGCCTCTTCCTATTACAACAACTATGACAGTGGCTATGTACACAAATACATTACCCTCAACACACCCCATAACAGCTCTCCTTTAGCCGACCTGGTGTATGATATTGCTCCGAATATGAATATGCATTCAAAGTTTTATTTATCGCACCTGTACGAACTGGCACCAACGGCACAAATACCATTCGATTTCATGAGACCTACCGGGTTTAACTATGATGAAAGATACTGGATTCAGTACCCTTCAGATTTTGAAGCAACCAATGCTATCATCAATCTCCAGATCCGTGATAAAACCGGGGGTACCAACTTAAAAAACACCCGGTTCAAAAATCATTTGATAGTAGGAGAAATGGGTGAAAGCTACAGGTTGCTATTAGATAAAGCAACGAACTTTTTATACAACGCCGACCTGGTGGTAAAAGCAGCCTCACTTACCAAGTACGGTGATTATGCTATCTTTTTACAAACGATTATAACAGAGTTCGGTTATGAAATGTTCAGGGATTACGCCTATTTATACAAAGCAGAAGCCCCGGAAAAATTTCAGGATTTTGTGTTCGTTCCCAATGACATCCCCATTGCCACAAAAATTGCTTATTTCATCAACTGGTATAGCAGGAGGTTTGGAATAGAGCAGTATTTAAATAAAAGTGATGTTATAGTACCAATAAAAAGCCAGCTCGCCAACCAAAGCAACACCTTACCAAACATTTCTTTTTTTAACAGCACGCCCGGCACTGCCGATGCCATGCACACTTCCATTACAACCAGGAATGATGTAGGCACCAAAGTAAAAGAATTGCTGAATGCGAAGCGGAGCAATAATTCACAATTCGCAGACATCATTCCCGCCAATAACGATGTTGACCTGGAAAAAACCTACCTGCCGGGGCAGGTAACAAACCCGTTACTCAAAAGCCAGCCTCAGCAAAATAACACAATGGGCATATACCAACATTTCAATAAAAATAAAATATCCATTTCCAATGCTTCCGAAATCCGGAATGTAAATGTAGACCAGGAATATACACTCAGGCTTAATTTAAATGACTCTGCCGATTTAGCCTATTTTAAAGTAAGAGCAGGAGATACACCGGTCTATGTTACCAAAGGCTTCAACCGCCAGGAGTTTAAATTCACCATACATAACAGGGCGTCGGGACTCGGCTTTATTACTGTAAGCGCCGTGTATGACAAACCAGATGGCGTACATTACTATATAGACACTCTTTTTCCGCAGATTACCAACAGTAAACCCGTAAAAGGATTCAGGATCATTGAAGATGAAGGCGTCGCATCTGAAACCTTCAGGCCAAACCTTGAAGCGCTCATTGATACCAACTGGTACCGCGTACCATTAAGCAGTCCCGAACTAAGCATTACTATAGAAGATCCCTCCATTATAACATTTGTTGACACCGCATTACAATTTGTTGCCCTTAATAGCGGCGTCACCATTGCCACCATCACCTACAAAGGATTTTCAGATGAAATAAGCCTGATTGCACAAAAAATACCGGAACCGGAGTGCTTCAACAAAACCGTAAAAACAGGCAACTTTAATGATCCCACAGTATGGAGTAAAAACCGGGTACCGCAAGCCTGCGACTCTATTGTGATTAATCACGATATTATTATCAATGTGCCATTTAACGTAAAAGCATTATCCATTAATCCCAACGTTAAAGTCACCGTATTGCCCAATATAAAAGACATTAAAATAGGTGCCCTTTATCAAAACAGGAAACCAGATAACACCCTTTTATTTTTACGTAAGAAATATTTACAGGTACCTCGAAAAGCAACAGTCTCATAAAAAGAAAGCGGCATTTTGGAAATCCAAAATGCCGCTTTCTTTTTATCCGTTAACTTCTACTTTATAATTCTCCAATATCTTTTTCAGTATTACCGCAGACTCATGCTCCGGTCTTATAAGATCTTTAAGAGTAATCCTCTCCAGGAACTCATCCATTACCAATTGCAGCATTGTCCAAAGCGTCCTTGCGCTACAATCGGCCGAGTTAGTACATAATCTTGGAACATCACCACCATTATGGCTATTACAAAACTCATTATCAAATAAGTCACCTCCAAGATTCTTTATCACCTCTTTCATTGCAATACTATCAGCACTACGTGCCAGTAAATAACCACCCCTGTTACCCGGTGTACTTTTAATAAAATCACCCAACCGCAACAACCTGGTCATTTTTGCCACATACGCAAAACTCAGGCCTTCAGTCTCACTCAACTGAGCAATACTCAATCCCTCGCTATCCTTACAGTTAGCAATACGCAATAAAATCCTTAAACCATACTCTTCGTGTGCCGTTATCTTCATTATTTAAAAGTCAGGAGGTTACATAAATCCAAGTTCCAGTTGAGCCACTTCACTCATCATACTTTTATCCCATTTTGGCTCCCAGGTTATTTGTACATGCACATCAGTCACGCCTTCTATCGCCTTCAATTTTTCCTCCACTTCCACAGGCAGGCTTTGCGCCGCCGGGCAACTCGGTGCAGTCAGTGTCATCGTAACAAAAACGACATTATTATCCTTGATTTCCACTTTATATATCAAACCGAGATCATAAATATTCACCGGTAATTCCGGGTCATATATAGAATGCAAAACCTCATCAATTTCTTCGTGAATATTTGCCATTTTTCTTCTTTTTAAGATTGTAAACTTTGCGCCTTATATGCCAATGCATAATGTTTCATTTGCTTCACCATACTTAACAGACCATTACTACGCGTTTGCGCCAGGTGACTTTTCATACCTATCCTGTCTATAAAAGTCAGTGGCGCTTCCAGTATTTCATCCGGGGTATGATTACTCAATACACGGATCAGCATACTAATCAACCCCTTTACAATAATAGCATCGCTATCCGCCGTAAATATTACCTTACCGTTTTCATAATCTGCCCCCAACCATACAGTGCTTTGACATCCACGTACAATATTATCGGCTGTTCTGTATTTTTCATCCAAAGGCTTCAGCTTCTTACCAAGATCTATAATGTATTCGTACTTGTCATCCCAGCTATCAAACAGAGCAAACTCTTCAACTATTTCATCTTCAATTTCAGCGATGGTATTATTCATAAAATTCTTTTCATTTATTCGGGGCGTTCAAACATCAGGCCCCTATTCAACATTTGTCCCGGCTGCTTTGGGGTACCGCCCCGCGCACTTTTCCGGTCTTATACCAATCAGTATATTTTATACAGATAGCCATTCAGCGCGGGGCCGTCGCTAAAGCGCCGCCCACACATCCGGCAGCCACCCGGCATTAGAAATCCTATAATCCCCTCACCGGCTACCTCAATATCCTCACCGCCTTTTTCAAAGCGTCAACAAATACGTCAATTTCCTCTTTGGTATTATACACCGCATAAGAAGCGCGGATCGTTCCCGGGATCTCACAGCGGTCCATTAAAGGTTGCGCACAGTGGTGACCCGTTCTAACAGCAATCCCCTTATTATCCAGTAAAATGCCAACATCCTGCGGGTGAATACCATCTATCACAAAAGAAGTAAGGCTCACTTTACTGGCAGCCTGGCCAATAATCTTCAGGCCATCAATATCCAGCAACAGGTTTTCGCCATAAACCAACAACTCATCTTCGTGCGCACGGATCTTAGACTTGCCCAGCTGCTCAATAAATTCAAATGCCGATTTAAGAACAATAACATCCGCAATATTCGGCGTGCCCGCTTCGTATTTATAAGGAATTTCATTATAAACAGTTTCAGCAAAACTTACCGTTTTAATCATTTCGCCACCACCCTGGTACACAGGCATTTCATTCAGCCAGTCCGCCTTGCCATACAAAGCACCCACACCCGTTGGCCCGTACATCTTATGGCCGGAGAATGCAAAAAAGTCACAATCCAGGTCCTGTACATCAATATCCAGGTGCACAGTACTCTGAGCGCCGTCCACCAAAACCAACGCACCCACATTATGAGCAGCAGTAATAATATCCTTTACAGGGTTAACCGTACCCAACGCATTAGAAACATGAACAATCGATACAAATTTCGTACGTTCGGAAAGCAAGCCGTAAAATACCTCCATATCCAGCTCCCCCTTATCTGTTACCGGGATCACTTTCAAAATAGCCCCCTTCTCTCCGCAAACAATTTGCCACGGAACAATATTCGAATGGTGCTCCATCCCACTGATAATCACCTCATCACCAGCTTTAAGGTTCGCCCTGCCCCATGTTTGAGCAACCAGGTTAATCCCTTCAGTAGTACCCTTTGTAAACAACACCTGGGAACGGTCAGCCGCATTAATATGCTTCTGAACAATATCACGCGTCGCTTCAAATGCCGCCGTTGCCTCCTCTGCCAATGTATGAATACCCCTGTGGATATTCGCATTATAGTTAGAATAATAGTCAACAAGAGCATCAATCACCATCTGAGGCTTCTGCGAGGTAGCAGCATTATCAAAATATACCAGCGGTTTGCCTTTAACCTCACGTTTCAAAATAGGGAATTGCGCCCGGATATCAGCGATATCTAAGTCCGTAAAACGGTGAATTGTTTGCGTCATTATTAAAAATCTACGATTATTTAATTAAGATTACAAAGATAACAAGCCCGTTCTACAAAAAAGTATAAATAATACCTAAGATTAAATGAATGAGCCAGCTCCCGTAGGAATGACCATGCTGTAAAAACAAGCAGAATAGCATTCAAAGCACAGATTACTTTAAACAAAGTTCACCAAACGCTCCAAAAACTATTTACATAGGTTATCACTATTCAAATTATAAGGGTGCCTTTTAAGATCAGAAACACTGAACGGGATTTTCTCGTTATTATTTCTTTTTAAAACAGCTTTAAAAGTTGGCAAAGAAGTATCCACCATTATCACAACAGCACTTTCAGCAGGTAAATACAAACCGGCCATTTTAGCAATTGGAACTCCCGGAGTCATCAAAGTATCCTTATTGGTAAGCGGCAATGCTTCCACTTTGGTAACCATTTCTCTCGTCTTATTAGGTAAGCGGAAATCAGGATAATCCAAATATACCAGGTACATAGACAATACAATTGCTGCCAGGTATGGCAACGATAAGAATTTTACAAGACCAGGCACCCCGCTCTTAACCAGGTAGGCCAGTGCACCACCAATCAAAATAGTAACCGGCACAACTCCAAAACTGGAATATGGCATATTAAAAGAAATAGTATGGCCGTTTTTCAAGGACAATAAAAGACTAAAAACCACCGGCATAATCCCCAATATACAAAAAGCCATTACCTGCTTTTGTATAAAACGGTTGTTCATTTTATATAAATAAAACACAGCCCCCAACGGCACTATAATCAACCATAAAAAGTTCCTGATCTGGGTCAGTTTCTGAAGCTTTAAACCCAATTCCAGGGTAATATAATTAAAAGAACACTTAATCAGGTTGCCAATTGAAGCCGGTTCAATACCATTATTATAAGCCAGGTTTACATCAGTAGCTAGCATATTGGTATAGTAGTCATTTATGGCATTCATATTTTTTGAGCCCTCCATACCACCATTCAGCATCCAGTAGCTCATTAAAGACAATGGAATAAGCGCCGCTATAAACAAATGCAACCATGTTTGCCCCTTCCTTACAAAAATTAAAGAGATAACAATATGAGCCAGGAAAACATATACAGATAGATAATGGCTCAACAACGACACCCCAACCGCAAGGCCATATAATACTATAAAATAAATACGCTTCGTTTTACCTGTGATCTCAAAAAAACAAAGATTCCAGAAACAATAAGTAGCCAGTAAAGAAAAATACATCGCCATAGAATAAGGTCGCGCTTCCTGCGAATATCTCAAAAGCATCGGGCTCACTATCAGCAATAAAATAGTAACTAACGCCGCATCTTTACCAAATACCCTGTTCGCAAATTTTGCACCCAACAATATCGTAAGAACAGCAAAAACAACAGATGGAAACCTCAGACTCCAGTCACTGGAACCAAACAACTTCGTCTGAAAATATAAAACCCAGTTAAATAACAAACTGTTGCCATTATCTTCAATCGTCGCTTTAACCACGCCTGCCATATTATAATTACCATACAGATCTTTCGGTTCAAAACCATTAGGCAGAGCCTGCAATTCGTCATATTTTAATCCATGGCTGATTAAAAAAGAAACCCGCTCATCCACCCAGATCCCATGACTGTCCAATCCTACCAAACGGGTAATAAATGCTACAAGAATTAAAGCAACAAAAACAACAGATGGTTTTATACGACTAACGGAAAGCATGTTTCTTAACGAGATTTAAAGTTTGCTTAATAGTTCTTCCCACATTCATTTTACTCGCACCCTGCTTTCTGTCATATCTTAAAATCATCGGTACTTCGTGAAAAATAGCACCCACCTTTTTCAGCTTTAAAAGAATTTCTGCCATACACGCAAACCCCTCCTCTTCAATAAACTTTTCACCAAATACCTGCTTCGCCTTATGAAGAATCCCCACTCTGTATGCCCTGAAGCCACAGGTATAATCCCTTACACCCTTTATAGGCGTAAAAATCCTGAAAATAGCGCCCGCACACCAACTCGTCAGTTTGCGAAAAGCAGTTAATCCTAAAATCCTAGCACCATCCCTGTAGCGGGAAGCGATAACAACATCACTACCCTTTAATATCTGGTACGCCATATCATCTATCAAAAACGGGCTCTGAGTATCATCAGCATCCTGGATAACAATAATATCATCATCACACACCGGTTGAGACAAAACATAATTGATACCCTGGCGCACAGCATTCGCCAGGCCCTTATTAGGAATAATATCTAAAACATGTTTATTACAGAAAACATCCGCATTTTTAGCAATTTCAGAAGTATTATCGGTACTACCATCATTTACTACCAATAAATTGATATGCCATCTTTTTTGCCATTGCGCATAATTACTTATACGCGTCATTAAATTCAATAAATCCAGGGACTCATTATATGCAGGTAGCACAACCCAAATGTTATTACCCATAAGTACTAATTAGTACAAAAAAAAGATATTTTTTGTTCATAATCGAAAAATAAACAAATTGTTTTAAAAAGATATTTCTAAATAAACGATAACCATAAAAATTAGTACAACGCTACATATATATTAATAAAATAAACATACATTCAGTCCCCTGCAAATCAGGTCTGGATAAGTTTAATAAAAAATCTAACTTTATCCTAAAGTAATTAAGCGGTGAATAAATTAAAAGACTTCAAATACAAACTCATTATGTTTGTAGGTAAATATTTAAAACTAAATAAGAAAATGTCTAATACCAAAGAAAACCAGGCACCTGTAAGTTTTTACAGTCTATCTGCCACATTAAATAACGGCAAAGAATTCACATTTGAATCCCTCAAAGGCAAAAATGTATTAATCGTCAACTTAGCCTCAGCATGCGGCTATACCCCGCAGTATGAAGATCTCGAAAAACTATACCAGGCATACAAAGGTAAACTCGAGATACTAGGGTTCCCATGCAATCAGTTCGGGGCCCAGGAACAAGGCAGCGATGAAGAAATAGCCACCTTCTGCAAAGTAAATTTCGGCGTAACATTCCCGTTATTCAAGAAAGCAGACGTAAAAGGCAGCGAACAACAACCCGTTTACAAATGGCTCACAGATGCTACGTTAAACGGATGGAACAGCCAGGAACCAACCTGGAACTTTTATAAATACTTTATTGATACAAACGGCGAGCTACAGACAACAATGGCATCCGGCGTCGCACCATTCGATGAAGCATTGACCCAATTAATAAAATAAACCCAACCCCTGTACTCTTATGTTTACAAAAGAAAATGCCGAAGCATATTTTGTGTACAGCAAAACAATTGGTCTCGTATTTTTAATCATTGGCGCCGCGGCCATATTAGTAGCAGGCGGGCTCTGCATCTGGGGCAAAACCCCATTGCTCAAAGGCGTAGCCCTGGGGCTCATACTCATGTCCATCTTCCAGTTGTTTTTTGGATACAAAGAATATTCGCAAAGCGACAGCCAAAGAAAAGCCGTCATTTATCAAATGAGCCTCGACCCCGAATCAGTCAAAAACAAAGCATTGATAAAAGCACACAACATAGCCAGGCTCAGTACATACGCCACTTATGCCTTCATCACAATAGGCATAACAGGGCTATTGCTTTTAATAAAATTTGGCTACATCACTCCCGATATCAACAACAATAAAACACAACTCCTCAAAGGTATTGGCATTGGCATACTGTTACAATCCGTACTCTGTTTAATGGGGAACGGCGCTTTCGATATCCAGACCAGGAAATACATAAAAGGACTAAACAGCTACTTAAATAACAGCAACATGCAGTAATAATATTTGTTATGGCGCGTGCTTTTGGCAAGCAGCCACAGCAACCATTGATATCTTGTTCAGTTGCCAAAAAGCACCGGGCTATCCGCAGTACTCCGCGGCCGCCAGGTGCTTTCATTTATAGCAGGTAAAACAAAAAATATATCCTACACTTTTCAGGCGGCCTTGCGGGGTACTCTGCTACTATCCCTCGCGCTTCCATAATGCCTGCCTACTTTAAAAAACAATTATCCTATCAGAGCTTTCACAGCCGCAATAACACCCGGCAATGCCTCTACCAGTTGACCGCCCGCGGTCGCCAGCGTCTTCTGGCCGCCACCGCCGCCCTTAATTAAAGGAGATACCGTTTGCTTAATAATCTTACCCGCATCCAAATCCTTAGCGCTAGCCACATCATCACTTATTGAAACAGCAACAGCAGCCTTATCACCAATATTCGCAGTAAGTACAACCACAAAATTATTTGCCAGTAAACCCTTCAGGTCACTGCAAAGCTTACGCAATCCATCCTGGCTGCTCACTTCCACATCTGCCCCGATAAATCCAACTGTATTAACCATCTCAACCTCAGCCGCTAATTCCTTAGCCACAACCGCCAGTTGCTTATTTTCCAATTGTTCTATTTTCTTTTCCAGCGCCAGCTTATCCGCCAATAATTTTTCAACAGATTTCAACGGATCTTTCGTTTTCAGTAATTCCGTCACCAGCTTAAATTGCGAAACCCGGTTGGCAACAAAATTAATCGCCTCAGCACCCGTCAATGCCTCAATACGACGCACCCCCGCAGCCACAGCACCTTCCGAAGTAATCGTAAACAAACCAATCATACCCGTATAACCAATATGCGTACCACCACAAAGCTCCACAGAAAAATCAGGGTCAATTGTAACCACACGCACCGTATCGCCATATTTTTCACCAAACAATGCAGTCGCACCGGCAGCAATAGCATCTTCCTTAGCCATTTCCTTAATTACAACAGGAATATTCGCACGGATTTTTTCATTCACGATCACCTCCACAGCACGAATTTCCTCATCAGTCAACTTAGAGAAATGAGAAAAATCAAAACGCAATATCTCACTGTTATTCAATGAACCCTTCTGGTTCACATGCGCCCCTAACACCTGCTTCAAAGCCGCATGCATCAGGTGGGTCGCCGTATGGTTCAGGCTCGTCTTAATACGCGTCGTAAAATCAATCGCAGCAATCACTTCCCCATCCAGGTCAGCCGGCAATTCATTTACCAGGTGGATAATAAGGTTGTTTTCCTTTTTAGTATCCACAACACTTATCACTTCATTATTATTGCTGAATGTCAATGTACCAATATCCCCCACCTGTCCGCCGCTTTCAGCGTAAAAAGGCGTTGCTTCCAGTACAATCTGGAATTGCTCCTTACCCTTCGCCTTCACTTTACGGTATTTCGTTACCACTGTAGGCACATGAAAATCATGATAACCCACAAACGTCACATCCTCATTATTCTTCAATACGATCCAGTCATCAGTATCAATAGCAGTAGCCGCACGGCTGCGCGCCTTCTGCTGCGCCAGTTCAGTTTCAAAGCCCGCTTCATCAATGAATAACCCCTGCTCACCCGCAATTAATCGCGTCAGATCTATCGGGAATCCATAAGTATCAAACAATTCAAAGGCCAGTTTACCTTCAATCACCGTTTCATTCGCCCCCTTACAAGCGTCAATAATATCATCAATTTTCTTCAGCCCTTTTTCCAAAGTACGAAGAAAGCTCTCCTCCTCCTCTTTTACCACCTTCGCCACAAAAGATTCCTGCTGTTTCAGCTCAGGGAACACAAATTCGAACTGGGCAGCCAAAACACCAACCAGCTGGTGCAACAAAGGCGCATTATAATTTAAATAAGTATAATAGTAACGCACAGCACGTCTCAAAATACGCCTGATAACATAACCGGCGCCAGTATTACCAGGCAACTGCCCATCTGCAATTGTAAAACAGATCGCACGAAT
Source organism: Polluticaenibacter yanchengensis (assembly GCA_027854065.1). Classification (GTDB taxonomy): domain Bacteria; phylum Bacteroidota; class Bacteroidia; order Chitinophagales; family Chitinophagaceae; genus Phnomibacter; species Phnomibacter yanchengensis. Next base: position 126,054 of record JAQGEF010000004.1, read on the forward strand.
GTGATCCGCCAGAACGCGAAAAGCAATATCCTGTTTCGTATCGCTAAAGTTATAATGATGTCCCGTAATTTGCGCTATTGCCGCAATCGTTCCGGTAAATACATCAGTATCATAGTTGCTCGTTTTACCCTGTATCACACGCACCAGACGCTCAAAACCCATACCCGTATCCACGTGCATCGCAGGCAAAGGCTCAAGGCTCTTATCTTTCAGGCGGTTAAACTGCATAAATACGTTATTCCATATTTCTATCACCAAAGGATCATCGTTGTTTACCAACGTCTTACCATCCACCTTTTGACGCTCCTCGTCCGGGCGGCTGTCAAAATGGATTTCAGTACATGGTCCGCAAGGCCCCGTATCACCCATTTCCCAGAAATTATCCTTTTTATTTCCCAACAAAATACGGTCCTCTGCAATCCATTTTTTCCATTCATTATAAGCCTCTTCATCCTTCGGCAAATTCTCCGAAGCATCCCCTTCAAAAATGGTAACGTATAAGCGGTCTTTATCTAATTTGTAAACTTCTGTCAATAACTCCCAACTCCATGCAATCGCCTCCTTCTTAAAGTAATCGCCAAAACTCCAGTTACCCAGCATTTCAAACAATGTATGATGGTAAGTATCAACACCAACTTCTTCCAGGTCATTGTGCTTACCACTTACACGCAAACATTTCTGAGTATCAGCAGCCCTTTTAAACGGTGCCACTTTATTCCCCAGGAAGAAATCTTTAAACTGGTTCATCCCCGCATTCGTAAATAACAAAGTCGGGTCGTTTTTAATTACCACCGGTGCGCCGGGCACAATAGTATGTTCCTTACTTGCAAAAAAGTTCAAATACTGAGAACGTATCTCGTTAGAAGTCATTTTCCAGTTTTTTATAATAATTAGGATGCAAAAGTAATGTTTTCGGCTTTCAATTTTGAAAATTCTGTCTGTTCAGGTCAGGCCAGGCAAATCCATCTAAAATTGTTCAGGAGATAGCTATAACAACGTTCCATGTACAGGTTGTCACAGTATTTCCGCCAATTGAAGATTGGGCACACATAATACCGGCAATCCGTCAAACAAATTTTACATTTCATTTATATTTCATAACTCCTTACAATTGAATCCATTTATATTGTTCATAAAAATTATAGATGTGCTTTAATTTATTTTTAACGCTGTGTCTTCAACTTTTTCAGGAAATTTACGTTTAAATAAAAACAAATAAGGAAGATGAACAAAAAACCGCCGTCGTTGATTTTTTGCATTTTAATGGATCTGGCAGGTTATTTAACATTTGCGGTTCCAGGCATCGGAGAGTTCGGAGACATATTCTGGGCACCGGTATCAGCCATTATTTTTTATAAAACATTTGGCGGCACAAAAGGTTTTTTTGGAAGTATATTCAATTTTATAGAAGAAGCATTACCATTCACAGATTTTGTACCATCATTTTCTTTAATGTGGTTATGGATGTATAAATCAGAAAATAGTATTGAATCAAGAGCAATAAATAAGCAATAAGTTAGATTCATGTTGAGGGGGTACTTAGCCGGAACGTTGTTCCGGCTTTTTTTGTGTGAAATAATTGATTAATTTGGTGGCATGAAATATAACAAACTAACTACTGCAGCCCTTTTCACGTTGGGCTTTTTCAGTACCATACACGCACAAAACATTGATAAGATAATCAATATCAAAGAAGTATCCCGTATAGAAAAAACATTGTGCGCAGATGATATGGAAGGCCGCCAGACCTTTACCACCGGCATAGAAAAAGCAGCAGATTTCATAGCCGATGAAATGAAAAAAGCAGGTTTACAACCACTTAAAGGCGCATCCGGATACCGTCAGCCATTTAGCATGTACGCAGCCAAACTGGAAAAAGTAACAGGTATGATCGGCACAGAGACCATAGATAAAAAAGAGGTCGTTTGCTTAACACCCAACAGCACCATCCACCTCAATGACGGATCCAAAAATGCCATTGTCACACGCATCACATCAAAAGATAATTTCATAGTGAAATTCAGGGAAGCCATTGGCAAACCAGACAACCAGGTAATACTCGTAGATTCATCATTTAGCAAATACAAACAATTAGTCAACAGGTTCAAAGGCAGCGCCCAGTTTAAAACACAAAAAGAACACATTGTCGTTTTTACAAGCCAGCCGGAAGCTAAAAATTATGCCGTATATGCCCAGCAGTCATTAACAGAGAAAAAACTTGCAAATGTTGTTGGCATCATCCCCGGTAAAAGCAAAGCCGGTGAATATGTTATTTTTTCAGGCCATTACGACCATATCGGGTATGGCAAACCAAACGAAAAAGGCGATTCACTTTACAACGGCGCCAATGACGATGCAGCAGGTATCACCGGCATACTCGCACTCGCAAAATATTTTAAAGCCCTCAACAATAATGAACGCACCATTATTTTTGCCGCATTCACAGCCGAAGAAATAGGAGGTTTCGGCTCAAAATATTTTTCCGAACAGCTCAATCCAAAAGATGTAGTCGCCATGTTCAACTTAGAAATGATAGGTACCGATAGCAAATGGGGCAAAAACAGCGCATACATAACAGGATACGAAAAAACCAATATGGGCGAAATACTCAACAAAAACCTGCAGGGCACCGCTTTTAAATTCTATCCCGACCCATACACAGAGCAGCAATTATTTTACAGAAGCGACAATGCCACACTCGCCAGGTTAGGAGTGCCCGCACACACCATCAGTACCAGCAAAATGGATATAGAACCACACTACCACAAGCCAAGTGATGAGTTTGCAACACTCGACATGGAAAACATGACACAGGTAATCAAAGCAATTGCCATAAGTGCAAAATCCATCATAAGCGGAGCAGATACACCAACCAGGGTAGATATTTCAACATTAAGATAAGACTGTTAAAAAAGTCTCCGGAAATATATTTATCACCGGAGGCTTTTTCATAAAATCTAGCGTAGTTTTTGAACAGCAAAAGACAGGAAACCAGGTTACAAATTAAAAAACTCTTATGGAGGATAAAATATTACAAAACGAACATCTTTCTTACATCCTAAATGAATTAGGCGAAAACCACGAAGACTACTTCAATGCCATAGCCCCGCCAATCGTACAAACCAGTAATTTTTTGTTTTCTACAGTAGAAGACATGCGGCACGCATTCAGCCACGAATATGATGTTTATATTTACAGCAGAGGCAACAACCCGACGGTAGAAATACTAAAACAAAAACTTGCAGCACTGGATAATGCCGAAGACTGCCTGGTAGTCAACAGCGGCTCCTCCGCCGTTTTCAATTCCGTGTTACCCTTCGTAAAAGCAGGTGCCCATATAGTAAGCGTCAAAAACCCATACTCATGGGCAAAAAAACTCTTCGATGATTTCCTGCCAAAATTCCGTGTGACCACCACCTATATCGATGGCACTGATATCCTGAATTTTGAACGCGCCATCCAACCCGGCACAAGCATCATTTACTTAGAATCGCCCAATAGCTGGATGTTTGAAATACAGGACCTCAAAGCAGTATCAGCACTTGCAAAGTCAAAAAATATAACCACCATTATAGACAACAGTTATTGCACCCCGCTATTCCAGAAACCACTGGATTTCGGAATAGACATTGCCATACAGTCCGCCACAAAATACATTGGCGGCCACAGCGATGTTTTAGGAGGCGTTATCTGCTCCTCAAAAGAAAACATCCGGAAAATATTTAACAGTGAGTACAATACCGCAGGCAATGGCTGTACACCATTCAACGCCTGGTTACTATTACGAGGGCTACGCACCTTACCCGCAAGGCTAAAGCAGGTAAACGATAATACCAGTGCATTTATCCTTGGCCTGGAATCCCTGGATATTGTAGAAAAAATAATATTCCCGTTCCACCCTTCATTTCCGCAGTATGCACTAGCCAAAGAGCAAATGCAGGGAGCCTGCGGCTTACTCACCATTATCGTAAAAGAAGAATACGCCCCATATATTGAACAACTATGCAATCATTTAAAAGCCTTTAAAATGGCAGTAAGCTGGGGCGGATACGAAAGTTTAATCATTCCAAAAATTGCCGCATTAAACAAAAACAATATCGATTTTAAAAATGAGGAACACCGTTCCATCAGGATATATGTAGGACTGGAAAGCCCGGATTATTTATTGAACGATTTAAAACAGGCAGTAGAAAAAGCAAAAGAATAACATAAATAAAAAAAGGTTTCAATTTTGAAACCTTTTTAGTAGCGAGGAGCAGACTTGAACTGCCGACCTTCGGGTTATGAATCCGATGCTCTAACCAGCTGAGCTACCTCGCCGATTGACTAATTCTCTATACAGAATTAATCGGGGTGCAAATGTAATAAGTTTCACCAAATAAACAATTCTTTTTAAAAAAATTACTAAAAAATCTCTCCAAAAGCATTCAGTATCTCTCCATTTTAAACCTTTGATAACTAAATATTAATTAAATGTGTAAAATTTACATCAACTGCCCCCTTTTTGTTGTTATCATAAATTATACGAATTATATTTGTAGAAATGCCTAGCAAATCAAATACAGACACACTATTTCAATTAATTAAATCCCTGGAAAAGGCCGAGAAACGCAATTTTAAATTGTACATAACACGCAGCTCAGGTAAAGAGGATTTGAAAGTCGTACAACTATTCGACGCTATTGACAAGCTCACAGAATATGACGATAAAGTTTTACTAAAAAAGCTAAAAACTGTAGAGAAACCCCAGCTGGCCAATTTAAAAGCACATTTGTACAAACAGATCATGGGCAGCTTAAGAGTACTCAAAAGTACCGAAAGCGTCGAACTACAAATGAACGAGCTTTTAGATTATGCCCGTATTTTATATAACAAAGGATTGTTCCAGCAAAGTTTAAAAATGCTGGAACGCGCCAGGGAATTGGCCAGGGCCAACCAGAAATATAATTTCTTAAGCCAGGTAACTTCATTAGAAAAGAAAATAGAGACCCTGCATATAACCCGTCGTTCCTTAGAAAAGTCCACTGCATTAGCCGAAGAAGCTATTGAAGTAAGCAATCATATTTCTACCGTATCCGTATTAAGCAACCTCGCCTTGCGTATGTATGTACTATACGTTACCAATGGCCATGCCCGGAACGAAAAAGAGGAATCTGTTATCAAAAAAATCTTCAAGGAAAACCTTCCTGAAGGCGCCTATGAGCAAACAGGGTTTTATGAGCGCCTCTACTTTTACCAGGCAAAAGTATGGTATGCGTTCATCCGCCAGGATTTTTTAATGTACTACCGTTACAGCCAGAAATGGGTCGATCTGTTTAACGAAGACCCACGCATGCAGAAAGTGGAAACAGGGCACTACATAAAATCAATGCATAACTTATTAAATGCCCACTTCGATTTACGCAACTACAAACAGTTCGATAAAACACTCCGGGAATTCGAGGAATTTGCCGCTACACCTTACGCACAACAACACGATAATTTCAAGATCTATTGTTTTGTATACATCATCAGCGCCAAAATAAACCAGCATTTAATCACCGGTACTTTCAAAGACGGGCTTAAACTGGTACCATACATCGAAGAACAACTTGACGAGTATGGCTTATCCATCGACTCTCACAGGGTACTGGTACTCAACTATAAAATAGCCATGCTCTACTTTGGCAGCGGCGACTTCAATACATCTATCGATTACCTGCACAAGATCATCAATGATAATGTGGATTTGAGGTATGATATACAATGTTATGCCCGCCTGGTACATTTAATGTGCCATTTCGAACTAGGCAACGATCAGATCATAGAATATCTCATCAAGTCCGTGTACCGCTTCATGGCAAAAATGGAAAACCTGACCGTCGTAGAAGAAGAAATTTTCAAATTCCTGCGACACTCGTTCAATGTTTCTCCACGCAAAATGAAGCCGGAGTTAGAAAACCTGCTTACAAAAATTAAGAAATTCGAAACCAATCGTTTTGAAACCAGGGCATTTGCATATCTCGACATCATCAGTTATGTAGAAGGCAAAGTATCCGGAAAACCAATGAGCGAGGTTATATACGAAAAATACCAGCAAAGCAAACACCGTTAATATCTTTATATGGGGCTTCCCGCCATTGTGAAAAATGCTCGTCCCTCGCATTATTCACAATGGCGGTCGGGCTTTCTGCCGTACGCCGTTTCCGCCGGCTATTCACACACAAGTCTCTTTCGCTGTTTTCCTATCTTTTCCATTCAGGGCGGAATCCGGGGTACAGCTGCCAATCCCTAAGCCACCGCGAGTGCAATCATCTTCGCATATTTATCTATCCGCTGCAGGTAACAGGCATATCTTACATAACAACCCCCTGTTACATTAAAATAAGAGGCATTCAATTAAGACGCACAAACCACAATATTTACAAAGCAAACGATACCGTTAATTCTTAATATACAATTCAGATATTCCTACATATATCCATTTAATAATTCTTTACTTTTACCATTCTTAATATCATAAGAAAAAAGGAAATGGAGTTAACCGATAAAATATATGTAGCAGGGCATAACGGAATGGTAGGAGGAGCAATATGTCGCCAATTAAAAAACCTGGGCTATACCAATATACTCAGGAAAAGCTCAAAAGAACTGGACCTGAGGAACCAGCACGCGGTAAATACCTTTTTTGAACAGGAAAAACCCGCTTACGTTTTCTTAGCAGCCGCCAAAGTGGGGGGCATCATTGCCAACAATACTTATAGAGCAGATTTCATCTATGATAACCTCATGATAGAAGCCAACGTGATTCATGCAGCTTATGCAAATAATGTCACCAAACTATTATTTTTAGGCAGTTCCTGCATCTATCCCAAACTGGCACCCCAGCCATTAACAGAAGACGCATTGTTAACAGGCTTATTGGAACCAACGAACGAACCCTATGCCATCGCGAAAATTGCAGGCATAAAAATGTGTGATGCATACCGGGCACAATATGGCTGCAATTTTATAAGCGTCATGCCAACCAACTTATTTGGCATAGGAGACAATTACCATCCTCAGAACTCACACGTACTACCCGCACTTATCCGCAGATTTCACGAAGCCAAAGTAAATAATACAGCAACCGTTACCATCTGGGGAACAGGCGCCCCGTTAAGAGAATTTTTATTCTCCGAGGATTTAGCAGAAGCCTCTGTTTTTTTAATGAAAACTTACAATGAGCCAGGCCTGATTAATATAGGTACCGGAAAAGATATCAGCATAAAAGATTTAGCCATTCTTATAAAAGAAATCACAGGCTATAACGGCAATATCGATTTTGATACCACCAAACCAGACGGCACTCCCCGGAAGTTAATGAATGTAAACAAACTGAGCGCCCTGGGCTGGCAATACAAAACAGAACTAAAAGAAGGAATTGCTTTGGCATATAATGATTTTTTAAACAACAATTCCGACAAATAATATTCAATGAAAGTAGCATTAATAACAGGAATTACCGGTCAGGACGGCGCATATCTAACAGAACTTCTTCTGGAAAAAGGCTATATGGTCCACGGCATTAAAAGACGCAGTTCCTTATTCAATACAGACAGGATAGACCACCTCTACCAGGATTTGCATGAACCCAATGTCAGGTTAAAACTTCATTATGGCGACCTTAGCGATTCTACCAATTTAATACGAATTATACAGGATGTACAGCCCGATGAAATATATAACCTTGGCGCCATGAGCCATGTAAAAGTAAGCTTTGATACACCCGAGTACACTGCCAATGCTGACGGCATCGGCACGTTGCGTTTACTGGAAGCTATCCGTATCCTCGGCCTGGAAAAGAAAACAAAAATCTACCAGGCATCCACTTCTGAGCTATACGGACTCGTACAGGCAGTACCGCAAAGTGAAAACACCCCTTTTTACCCACGCTCTCCATATGCCGTGGCTAAATTATACGCCTACTGGATTACGGTCAACTATCGAGAAGCATATCATATGTTTGCCTGTAACGGTATTTTATTCAATCACGAAAGCCCCCTCAGAGGCGAAACATTCGTCAGCAGAAAAATTACCAGGGCCGTGGCAAAAATTGCCCTGAACCTCCAGGACATTTTATACCTGGGCAACCTGGATGCCAGGCGCGACTGGGGACATGCAAAGGACTATGTGGAAGCCATGTGGCTAATCCTTCAACAGGAGAAAGCAGAAGACTATGTGATTGCTACAGGCAAAACAACCTCTGTAAGGGATTTTGTTATTATGGCATTTAACGAAGTAGGCATCGAACTTGAATTTACCGGGGAAGGCAAAAATGAATCCGCAAAAGTTGTAAAATGCAACCATCCTTTGTATCAACTGGAAATTGGGAAAACGGTGGTACAGGTAGATGCCAGTTATTACAGGCCAACCGAAGTAGATCTATTAATAGGAGATGCCGGTAAAGCAAACACACAATTAAACTGGTACCCTAAATATAATTTACAAATGCTCATACAGGAAATGGTAGAAGCCGATGTGGACCATTTTACAAAAGAAAAATTCCTGAAAGAAAACGGGTATAAAATAAAAAACCAATACGAATAGTCATTTAACAGCTACATAGAATGGTTACTTTACAAAGGCTGCGGTGGGTGTGGGCAGCCGCCAGAGCGGCTGGTGCGACGCAGGAGCACGGAGCATAGCGAACCCCAAAACACACCGGACTCAGGCACAATAGCATTACAAATGCTGACAGCCCCAAATAAAAATGGTGTTTCAAAAGTTTGGAACACCATTTTCTATTACCACTTATTTTACGTGCGAGGGTACAGAAACCTCTTCCCCGATAATCACATCATTAAAAACAATATTTTCCGTATTGGTAAAACTGATCGCTTTTTTACAGGATTCAATCAGCACTTTATTAAAATAGATATCGGTCACTTTTTTAGTAGGAAATCCCTGTATAACGATACCGGCGTTGGTGGCAGCTTTACATTTTAGATTGTTCACAAATACATCTTTAATCTCGGTTTCAAAACCACTGCCCTCCCCGTGGTAGTAAGACGTGATAAAAAAACAATCCTCCACTTCGCCAAACGCCACATTATTAATAAAGACATTCTTAATAAACCCACCCCTGTCCGGGTTCGATTTCAGGTAAATGCCCCGCTTGCAGTAACCACCATATGTACAATCTTCCACAAAAACATTTCTAACCCCGGCACTCATCTCACTGCCGATAACCACACCATGTAACCCTTTAAAGCGGCAATTCCGGATAATGATATTTTCAGTGATCAACCCCAGTCTTCTGCCTTCGTAATCCCTGCCTGCCTTTATAGCCACATTATCATCTGCGTTATTAAAATCAATATCTTCTATCAAAACATTTTTAGAATATTCAGGATCAAAACCGTCGTTATTTTTATTATAAGCGTCAAACTTCACCCTGCGCGCAGTTATGTTCTCCGATTTTAATAAATGGACACACCAGAACGGTGCATTTTTAATAGTAATGCCTTCAATTAAAATATTCCTGCACTCGAAAAACTGGATAAGATGTGGCCGCAGGTAATACCCTTCACCAAAAATACGTTCATTAAAAGGCGTGTTTTCATGATTCATTTTCCTGCTTCTCAACTGGCTTTCCTTCTGTAAACCATGCCAGGTGTTGAATGACTCTTTAGCATTGCCATCAATAACGCCCTCTCCGGTAATAGCAATATTTTCTAACTGGTAGCCATAAATAAAAGGACTGTAATTATAAAGCATCGTTCCCTCCCAGCTTGTAAATACAACAGGCAAATAATCTTTAGCATCAGTACCGAAAACAAGGGTGGCGCCCTTTTGTAATTCCAGGTTAACATTACTTACAAAGTGGATCGGCCCGTTTAAAATATAAACACCTGGCGGAACAATTACTTTACCGCCATTTTTCTTTTTAGCGGCAGCCATCGCTTTATCAAATGCCGGTTTACTGTTTTTCAAAGAATCTCCTACAGCACCAAACTTCGTTACCACAAAATGATTGTCCGGGAACGACGGCGGCACAATATTTTTTAAAATACTATCTCTTTTTGCAATACGCTCTTCATCTTTCCGGGCAAAACTCTCAATACATAGGGCTGAAAATGCTGTCAATAACATTAATAAATACTTGAACATTGAATAAATAGATTTACATGACCACTGCAGTAAAAATAGAACTTATCTATTATTTGTTTCCAAAAGTAAAAATGTCTCAATTAATTTTCAGTAGATTTGTTCATCGAAATCCAATAATATATCTGTGCTTTTCGAGGCCCCGGACCAGGGTTAAAAGCCAAAATACTTTAAACTAATTAACTACAGTATGAAAACACTTTGGATTGTCCGTCATGCAAAAGCAGAAGCAATCGACTGGACAAAAAAAGATTATGACAGAAAACTTAAAACTTCCGGAAAAGAAGATGCCTCAAAAGTAGCGGAGAAGCTTAAAAAAAATAAGCTGCCTTTAGATATCATTATTTGCAGTTCGGCCAAACGAACCTATGAAACAGCAATCGTGTTTGCCAAAACCTTTAATGTAGATGTATCACAGATTATTCCTTTAGATCATTTATATAATGCGGATTATTTACGCTACCAGGTCGTTTTGGAATCCTTAGACCCCAGGTATAAAAACATTATGATCATAGGTCATAATCCCGGCATAACAGATTTTGCCAATAAACAAGCAGTCGCAAGCATAGATGATATGCCCACTTCAGGTGCCTTCGGCGTCAGTTATAACATAGAAAACTGGCAACTAGCAGCCACCTCAGAGAAACAATTCTTAGGTTTTTACTCTCCTAATTTTGATTTCTGAATTTCTTAAAATTCTATATTTATCATTTTATTTAAGAAAACGAAACTATCTTTGTCAAAAATTAGTCTTATGTTATTTATATCAATGCCGGGAGGTTCTGAATGGTTCTTAATTGTTTTAGCCGTTTTAGTGCTTTTCGGGGGTAGAAAAATTCCGGAATTCATGCGTGGTATAGGTAAAGGTATCCGTGAATTTAACGATGCCAAACAAAACGTGAAAAAGGAAATTGAGGATGGCATGAACGAAAAAGATGCCGACAAAGAAAAGAAATAATCATTTTGTTTGTTTATAAATTAAAGCTGTTTTATTTGTTAAAACCAAATAAAACAGCTTTTTAGTTTTTACATATTCTACATTTAAGTACTTTTGTTAGAAATTATTAAACAGAATCATTTTGCAACAATTCCAAAATATTACTGCATACCAGCAGGCCCTCCGCAGTAAATCTATTACTTGTGTAGAAGCTGTAAACTATTATATACAGCAGATAGCAACCAAAAAACACTTAAACGCATTTATCAATACATACGAAGCAGCTGCTTTAAAACAGGCAGCAGAGCTGGACGCATTGCCGGAGAACCAATGGAAACCCCTGCACGGCGTGGTCATTGCCATAAAAGACGTTCTCAATTACAAAGGATTCCCCGTAACAGCAGCCTCCAGGATGCTGGAAAATTATACCAGTATTTATAACGCAACATCCGTACAACGGCTACTGGATAACGGTGCCATCATTATTGGTTCCTGCAACTGTGATGAATTTGCCATGGGAAGCTCCAACGAAAACTCCGCTTTTGGCAATGTATTGAACGCTGCAGACGAGTCACGCGTTCCCGGAGGTTCTTCAGGTGGCTCCGCAGTAGCAGTCCAGGCCGGTTTATGCATGGCCAGCCTGGGCAGTGATACCGGTGGTTCTGTTAGGCAACCCGCTGATTTTTGCGGCATTGTTGGTTACAAACCCACTTATGGCCGCATCAGCCGCTACGGCCTTATTGCCTATGCCTCATCATTTGACAACGTTGGTATTTTTGCCAATAATGTAGAAGATATTTCGGTAATATTAAACTGTATAGCCGGAGAAGACCCTCATGACGGCACTTCTATCCGCGAAACTTATAACGGGGAGATAACCGCAACAGACCAGAAATTCAGGTTTGCCTATTTAAAGCCAACCATCGATTTACCAGGATTAAACCCGGAAATAAAAACCGCATTAGAAAGCTATTTTAAAAAATTAGAAGATCTGGGGCATTCAGTAACGGCCATAGAGTTTGATTTATTGGACTTTATAGTACCAACTTATTATGTACTAACCACTGCGGAAGCTTCCAGCAATCTATCGCGCTACGACGGAGTACGCTATGGTTACAATAGCGGCGGGTCCTTAGCCCTGGACGATTTTTATAAACAAAACCGCAGCAATGGCTTTGGAAAAGAAGTCAAACGACGCATCATGCTCGGCAGTTTTGTACTCAGTGCCGGTTATTATGACGCCTATTTTAATAAAGCGCAACAAATAAGAAGACTAATTGCCAATAAAACTAAAAATATTTTTGACAATTACGATGCCCTCTTAATGCCGGTTAGCCCGCATACCGCCTTCAGGTTTGGCGAAAAATCCGGGGATGCTGTAAGCATGTACCTTGCTGATATTTATACAGTTTATGCAAACCTTGCAGGCATTCCCGCCATTTCCATACCAAAGTTTACACATAGCAATGGCATGCCCTTCGGCTTCCAGGTACATACAAAATCCCAGGCCGACAACCAGTTATTGAATATCGCCAATTATTTAACAAACGTCAATTAATGATTATATGTACCTTTGTAGGCCGAATCGTACAAGGCATAATCTTTGCTTTGTACGGTTATGGCATCAACTAAACTTATTATCAATACATGAAACAATTATTCTGTATAATACTCATCTGTATATCAGCTTATGAAGTTCATGCATTTGACGGCAAGGAAGAAAGTTCAAAAAAAGACTCCCTCCAGAACCAGCAGAAAGTAAAAGACACCCTTGCGAACGGGCTGGAAGATATGGGGTTCAAAGACCTCTTCGAATCCAATCCCAAAGGCAACCCAAACATGCCCACCGAACGCCATATCAATCCTTTAGCAATCAGTTTCATTCAGGATTACATGGATAAGCACCAGAAAAAACTCGGTGAAATGAAACTTTGGGCAAGACCGTATTTCGAAATGATGGACGTAATACTTCGTAGTTACGGCATTCCTACAGAAATGAAATACCTGGCAGTAATAGAAAGCCATTTAAACCCCTGGGCTTATAGCTGGGCAGGCGCTGTAGGGCCATGGCAGTTCATGCCCGGTACCGGCAGGGATATGGGCTTAATTGTAAACAGTTATATAGATGAACGCACCAATTATGTAAAAAGTACCCACGCCGCAGCCAAATACTTAAAGCAACTTTACAGCCAGCTGGGCGACTGGCTGCTGGTAATAGCCGCCTATAACGGCGGCCCCGGCAGAGTGTACACCGCCATAAATAAATCCGGCAGCAGGAATTTCTGGAAACTACAACAGCACCTCCCATTAGAAAGCCGTAACCATGTAAAAAAATTTATTGGCACACACTATGTAATGGAAGGCGGAGGCGGGCAAACAACCCTTACCGCAGAAGAATGGAAACAACACCAGGTAAATAACCTTATTGAAACTTCCGGCTCAGGAGAAGCCCTGGACGCACAGACTCTTGAAAATACAGAGACTTACGCCATCTCAGGCAGGTACAACAGCAACGTCATCGCCAAAAAACTGGACATGGACGTCAAAGATTTCAACCGGCTCAATCCCGCATTCGACAAAATGGTAAGCACCAATGATGGCGTACAGATCAGGCTGCCAAAAGATAAAATGGAAACCTTTAAAGCCAACCAATTTATTTTCCTGAAAGAATCCCTCATGTCCGCACTAAACAATAATATCAGCGCACCCGCAAAATATCCCGTACCCAAAAAATCAAAAAAATAGTCAAACTGTTAAAGCATTCTACAACTTAGCTAATCTCATTATAGTTAAGTAATTTTGCCATGTTATGATCAGTAAGAAGAATGTCATTATTGCAGCCAGCTTATTTGCTGTATTGTTATTTGGATTTTGGTATTTTTTATTTCGTGGTACAGAAAACTATAAAGTAAAATTACCGGTATTAAGCTCTGTAAAGCCATTTGAAGCCACCACACAGGATGGCATAGCGTTCAATCCAGAATTTATAAAAGACAAAATCTATATAGCCAACTTCTTTTTTACAACCTGCCCCGGCATTTGCCCGATTATGAATAACAACGTAAAAGAAGTGTACGAAACCTTTAAGGGCAATGACAGCATTAAGTTCCTGAGCTTTACCTGCCAGCCCGAGGTAGATAGCGTACCACTCTTAAAACATTATGCCGATAGCATGCAGGCCAATCCCACCCAATGGCAGTTTTTAACCGGCAACAAAGTCGCCCTCTATAATCTCGCCAGGGTTTCCTATTTAATAGATGACCCCAAAAACAACGTTGGCACAATTGATGATCAGTTTTTACACTCCCAGTTCCTGGCGTTGGTGGACAGGCAGGGACGCGTACGCGGCGTTTACGATGGACTGAAACCTTCCGAAATGAAAGACCTGAAAGACGATATCAATATTTTATTTAAAGAATAAATTATGGCAGCAAAATATACCGATGCAAAAGAATTACTGAAACAAAATCACATGAGCGTTACGGCCAGCCGTTGCGCCATGATAGATCTGTTTCTTAACAGTACCCAGGGAGCTGTGCGCCATAGCGATATCGAAAGTGAGCTGAAGAATATAGACCGGGTAACCATTTACAGGAATTTACAGGCCTTTAAAGAAAAAGGCATTATACACAATATACCAAGTACAGACGGCGCCGCGTTGTATGCACTCTGCCATAGCGGTTGCACAGATGGCCACCACCTGGATAACCACGTACATTTCAGTTGCGCCTCATGCGGCTCTACCCAATGTTTAGATCATATTTCCGTTCCGGAAGTCAGTTTGCCGGAAAATTTCCAGGCAGATAAAATTGAGATGGTCATAACAGGCATTTGTCCGAAATGCCGGGTAAACTAAGATTTTCCGGCAGCTTTTTTGTCCGCCTTTTCACTTTTCCACCAGCGGTAAAAAATATAACCACCAACAGCAAATGGTGTTAGCATTAAGTAAACGATGCCAAAGTTTAACCCTTCCGCAGCCTCTTTACCTTGTTGCATCGCTGTACGTGTACATATAGAACAGCCTTGCGCCGCCCCTTCCGTTATGCTCAATACAATTAAAGCCAAAAAAAGGCAAACTATACAGTAAATTCTATTTTTTGTACGCATCACTTTCCGGTTAATCATTAGAACGCCTACAAAAGTAGCAATTAAATATCCTTGAATCAAAGTTTTAGCGAAGCATTAAGACTTTCGATTTAGAAGGCGTCCCGTTACCGCTTTCAGCCAATTTCAATCATTTATATTTGGGGGTGTCCCAACTGCCGCCTCCTTCAGTAGCCCGCTTGCCAATGATTCATTAAGCCCATCCAACCCGGCAGTTGGGCCGGGCTATACGCAGTACTCCTCGGCGGCAGATCAGTTTTCAAAGCTCCGCTATCCATAACCGTTTATGCCGCCTGTGGGGTACTTGCTGCTATCCCTCACCCGCGCCCGTGCAAAGCCCCACTAAAAAATGCTTTCACACCTGTGGCCAGACATCGACAGACAAGCGCAAATACATTTAAATAAAATACAATATAAAAAATATTTCAGCAGACAACCTGCATTTTTTATTTTATTATTTCCCTAACAACAGTTTAGGATACCTTTGTGCATCTTTTTTAATAAATTTGTCCATATTATAAAAAATATTCACAATATCAGCAACATAAGTGTTTAAGACCTACAAACATATAAAATTCAGTTTCTTACTCGTAATTGTATTACAGTTACTATTAAGCAATGTATATGGGTCAGGTTTTAAATCCATATCTCCGTTTTTTTCCAAAGTACTAACGGAAAAAAAACATGTTTGCAAAAACATTTACCACACACAATTATCATCAGACCATGATTATGATACCGAAATTTCTGTAGACGAACGCGATATTGAATCCGAAGAATGCGCCATCAGGAATAACAGGGAGAGTATCATTAATATCCAGGTAGAAGACTTTAAGCTGATGACAGCTTTTTTCGACATCTGGTTCTCAGAATTTACAGAAAAATGTACCAACTTGCATTACATACAATTGAATGCAGCCATACCCCAGCCTACTTATTACAACCATTTATTTAGACAAACATTGTTCTAAATAATCCCCGCTTTTCATTTATTGTATCTATACACCGGCATACTTCATTTCACATAATGAAGCACCGTTATTTTCATTTATATCAGTTTTCATATTAAAACAAGTTGTAAGATATTTTCTTACACATTTTCACATACATACATTTAAGAAACATGAGAAATTCCCTTTTTTATGGCTATTTGTTATTAACCATAGCCATGGTAGGATGCAAAGCCAAAGGAAATGTAACGAAGGAAGAAGACGTTCAGGCTTTTTCCGTTATCACGGTGGAACAGCGCGACACCACCATCAACAAAGGTTATGTTACTACCATTGAAGCCATTAAAAACGTTGAAATCAGGGCCAAAGTAAATGGATTCATAGAAAAAATATGGGTCGATGAAGGACAGCCGGTAAAACAGGGCCAGCTATTATTCACCATCAATAACCCTGAGTTTGCCGTACAGCTGGCCAAAGCAAGGGCCAGTGTATCATTGGCAAACGCCGAGCTCAGGACCACCGAACTGGAGCTGGTGCGGGTAAAAACACTCGTGGACAAAAATGTTTTGACCAAATCCGAAATTGATTTAGCAGATGCAAAAATAAAAGCGGCCAAAGCAAAATTAGCAGAAGCCCACGCCCTGGAAGAAGAAGCCCAGATACACCTGTCGCTGTTACAGATAAAAGCGCCCTTTAGCGGCAGCATCAACAGGATTCCTTTAAAACTGGGCAGCCTGGTAGAAGTAGGCAGCTTACTGACCACGGCCAGCGATCTTAGCGATGTTTATGCTTATTTCCATGTTTCGGAAAACGAATACCTCAATTTAGCGTCCACCAATGCCAATCTTGCCGCTTTAAAAAAGTCTGTCACCTTAAAACTTGCGGACGGTACCGATTATAAAGACACCGGTATTATAGAAACAATGGAAGGTGAATTCGACCAGACCACAGGTGCGATTGCTTTCCGTGCAAAATTTCCCAACGATGCCAAATTACTGAAACACGGCTCAACCGGCAGTATCAATATTACATCCAGGGAAGACGACGCCATACTGGTACCTCAGAAATCCATAATGGAAATCCAGGACAGGCAGTTCGTATTTGTAATGGACGCGTCGAACAAAGTATCAATGCGTGGTATCGAAACATCGTCCCGTATCGATGAATTTTTCTTACTCAAATCCGGCCTGAAGCCCGGTGATAAAATTGTGTACGAAGGTGTAATGAACATTAAAGAAGGTGCCAAAATTGCCCCTAAAATGATTACACTGGAGTCCGTTCTCAATTCCAGGTTTTAATATTTGTGAGTGCTGCAATGTATTTCGCTGTTCATTAGCATTACAAATACCGAAGGGCTGCCGGATGCAACGGGCGGCTGCACAGCAGCCGGTGCAACGCACGGAGCGCAGCGAACCCCAACGCAGCCGGATATAACGCACCATAAAGAACGACAAGGCGAAAGCCCCAAATTATTATTAATACCACTATTATATCAATCATGGTTGAAACTTTTATACGACGCCCCGTACTCTCCCTGGTAATATCAATTATTATTACCTTACTGGGTGTTTTAGCATTATTTACACTCCCGATTACACAGTTTCCGGACATTGTGCCGCCCTCTGTAACCGTTACCGCCAACTATAACGGCGCCAATGCGGAAGTATGTGCCAATGCCGTTTCCACACCTTTGGAACGCGCCATTAACGGCGTACCCGGCATGACCTATATGACCAGTACCAGCAGTAACAACGGTACCACTATTATCACGGTCTTTTTTGAAGTAGGGACCGACCCGGACCTGGCAGCTGTAAACGTTCAGAACCGTGTAACCACCGTACTGGACGAACTACCGGAAGAAGTGATAAAAGCCGGCGTAGTTACTGAAAAAGAGGTGAACAGTATGCTGCTTTACCTGAATATTTTTAGCCAGGACAATGAAGCCACCGAAGAGTTTATATACAACTTTGCGGACATCAACGTTTTGCCGGAGTTAAAAAGGATTGACGGTGTCGGTTTTGCACAGATCATGGGCGTGCGGGATTACAGTATGCGCGTATGGCTGAAACCGGACCGCATGCTGGCTTACAATATTTCTGCAGATGAAGTGATAGAAGGCCTGCGTAAACAAAACGTAGAAGCTGCGCCGGGCGTAGCCGGTAAAAACTCCGGCAGAGATAAGCAGGTGATGCAATATGTACTGAAATACACCGGAAAATTTAACCAGCCTGATGAATATGAGAACATCGTATTGCGTGCAGAACCGGATGGTTCCCTGCTGAAACTTAAACATATTGCCGATGTGGAATTTGGTACACTCAGCTATGATATGGCATCCAAAACTGATGGTCGGCCTTCTGCCTCCATCATGATCAAACAACGCCCGGGTTCCAACGCCAGTGAGATCATCGATAATATTAAGGCCAAAATGGCTGAACTGAAAGAAGATGCGTTTCCGCCTAAAATGGAATACAACTATGCTTACGACGTATCCCGTTTCCTGGATGCCAGTATCAGTAAAGTGGTTGCCACTTTAATAGAAGCACTGATCCTTGTATTCATCGTTATCTTTATTTTCTTACAGGATTTCCGTTCTACATTAATACCGGCACTGGCCGTACCGGTGGCCTTGGTGGGCACGCTCGCATTTATGCTCGCATTAGGATTCTCCATTAATATCCTTACGCTTTTCGCATTAGTACTGGCCATTGGTATTGTGGTGGATAATGCCATTGTAGTAGTGGAAGCCGTGCATGTAAAAATGACCGAAGACCATTTATCTCCCATGGACGCTACCATTAGCGCCATGAAGGAAATAAGTGGTGCCATTATAGCCATTACCCTGGTAATGTCAGCCGTATTTATACCCGTAGCATTCTTAAGTGGCCCTGTGGGTGTATTCTATCGCCAGTTCTCTTTAACACTGGCTATTTCCATCTTCATTTCCGGTATCAACGCCTTAACGCTGACCCCTGCATTATGCGCTATTATGCTGAAACATAATACCCATAAAAAGAGAGGCATCATTCAGAAGTTCTTCGATAAATTCAATTTTGCCTATAACAAAACAGAGAGAAAGTACGGGAATATTGTAACTAAAATTGCAGCCCGTAAGCCGGTGACATTAGTCTTGCTGGTCGTATTTGGCATTGCGGTTTGGGCTACGGGCAAAGTGTTGCCATCCGGTTTTATTCCTACAGAGGACCAGAGTATGGTAAACGTGAATGTGACCACACCACCGGGTAGCACTGTAGAACGTGCAGAGAAGATCTTAGACTCTATTGAAGTGATTTCCAAATCTATAGAATCAGTTGAAAACATCAGTATCCTGGCGGGTTACAGCTTAATGAGTGAAATTACCGGTGCGTCTTACGGGATGGCCATGATTAACTTAAAGCCATGGGACAAACGCACGCAAACAATAGAACAGGTAATGGCTGAGCTAAAAGAAAAGACAAAGCATTTGACGGATGGCCAGATCGAATTTTTCTCACCGCCAACTGTACCTGGCTTTGGTAACGCCAGCGGTTATGAAGTGCGTTTATTAGATAAAAACCGTGGCAATACTCTAAAGCAAACTTCCGATGTGACACAAATGTTTTTGGAAGAACTGCGCAAAGAACCGGCTATTGCCACCGCATCAACCAGCTTTGACCCTACATTTCCACAATACATTATTCATGTGGACCAGGATATGGCAGCTAAAAAAGGTATTAATATAGATAATGCCATGAATAACCTGCAATCCCTGGTAGGTAGTTTTTATGCAACCAACTTTATCCGCTTCGGACAAATGTATAAAGTGATGATCCAGGCATTGCCGCAATACCGCAGCAAACCGGAAGACCTGTTGAGCTTATATGTGAAGAACGACCTTAACGAAATGGTACCTTACTCAACATTTATCAGGCTGGAGCGCATTTACGGACCGGAACAGATCACCCGTTATAATATGTACACGGCTGCCATGATCACCGGTGATGCCGCACTTGGCTATACCACCGGTGAAGCCATTGAAGCCATCAAAAAAGTAGCGGAAGATAAACTGCCGAAAGGCTATACTTACGAATGGAGTGGTATGACCCGGGAGCAGGTATTATCCGGCAACCAGGCAACAGGTATTTTCATTATCTGTTTAATATTTGTGTATCTTTTATTAGCGGCCCAATACGAAAGTTTCATGCTGCCGATGCCTGTAATCCTGTCCTTACCAACAGGTATTTTCGGCACCTTCCTGTTCTTAAAATTATTAGGGCTTGAAAACAATATTTATGCGCAGGTTTCCCTGGTCATGTTAATTGGTTTGCTGAGTAAGAACGCCATCTTAATTGTGGAAGTGGCCATTCAGCGCCGCAAGGAAGGCCACCCTATCCTGCAGGCAGCCAGAGAAGCCGCAGTATCGCGTTTGCGCCCGATTTTAATGACTTCGTTCGCCTTTATTGCCGGTTTGATCCCGTTGTGTATTGCAACAGGTGCCGGGGCCATGGGTAACCGTTCTATTGGTACGGCTGCTGCAGGCGGCATGCTGGTAGGAACCATTTTCGGGGTAATTATCATACCTGGTTTGTACGTCATTTTTGCCGGTCTGGCGGAGCCCAAACGGAAGAAGAAAATAACGAATTCCCACGGTGCGGAAATGCACCAGGCGTAATGGTTGAAGATACTTCGCTGCGTTCAGAATGACCCGTATAAAAGATAAACAATTCTTTGATTGCGGTCATTTTGACGAGATAAAATTGAAGTTCTTTTAAAATTGAATAGACCGAGGAAAAATCTCCTGGCTAGTACTGAAAAGATAAAAATCTACATAAGTCATATCTCCTCCCTGGAGGGGCAGGGGTGGGTTAAAAATATAAAACGAGATTAACAATGATTAGTAAAAATATTAGCTGGAAACACTGGGCCATTGCGGCGTCCTGTGCATTGGTAGTAAGTTGTAAACTGCCGGAGCCATTGCAAACACCAACCGTAAAAGCATTGCCAACTAATTACGACACAGAAAATGCGACAGACAGCAATACGGTAGCGCAAAAAGTATGGCGGGATTTTTTTACCGACAAACACCTGGTAAACCTGATCAATACGGCACTTTCCGATAACCTGGATCTGCGCATTGCCCAGCAGCGGGTACAATCTGCCAATGCCGTTTTGTTGTCGGCAAAAGGCGCTATGCAGCCATTGGTAAACGGTGTCCTCAATACGCAGTTTGACAAGTTTGGTAAATACACCGCAACGGGTGTTGGCAACTTCGATACCAACCTTTCGCAGAATATAGAGGAAAAACAAAAGATCAATGAAGACTTTACCCCGGACCTGTTTATTGGCTTGCGGAGTAACTGGGAGATAGACCTTTGGGGAAAACTTAAAAACAGGAAGTATGCCGCCATCAACCGCCTGCTTGCCAGCGAACAGGAAGTTAAATTAGCCACTACTGTTCTGGTTGCAGAAGTTGCTTCTGCCTATTATGATTTACTGGCGGTAGATTATGAACTGAATGTGATCCGTAAGAACATCAAGCTCCAGGAATCCGCATTGGATATTATGAAGATTCAGAAAGAAACCGGTCGTGCAACAGAATTAGCCGTGCAGCAATTCAGGGCACAATTGCTGAATACACAGGCACTGGAACATACGGCTAAGCAACAGATCGTTATTACAGAAAACTACCTGAACACACTGGTAGGCAGGTACCCGCAGAAAATTACAAGAGATACTTCTTTCCTGCGCCAGAAATTACCAAACATGGTGCAGACAGGATTTTCATCTGAATTATTAAATAACCGCCCGGATATCCGCTCGGCTGAATTGGAAATGGAAGCCGCAAAAGCAGATGTGGCAGCAGCAAGAAAAGCATTCTTTCCATCGCTCACACTATCACCACAGGTCGGCTTTAACTCCTTTAGCGCCGGTACATGGTTCGATCCGAAATCCATCGTTTACGGTGTTTTAGGAGGCGTATCTGCACCCTTAATTAACCAGAAGGGATTAAAAGCCGATCACCAGATGGCTTCGGCAAAAGCCAATGAGTCTGTTTATAATTATCAGAAAAGCCTGATAAACGGCTTCAGCGAAGTGGTGACCAATCTCAATAATATTAAAAATGCGCAAGGTTATTTCAATACCAAAGAGAAGGAACTGAACGAACTGAACAAATCCATAACCACGGCCAGGGAATTATACCTGAGTGGTTATGCGAACTACCTTGAAATTATTACTGCGCAAAAAGGCGCCCTGGAAGCAGAACTGGCACTGGCCAGTAGCAAACGTAATTTATTTATCAGTGCCATTCATTTGTATCGCAGTTTAGGCGGCGGCTGGCAGTAATCGCTGTCATTGTAAAAAATCAAAGCGCATTCTGAATGGAATGCGCTTTAATTTTTTATTCAATAATTTACCGGCTATGGCATTCTAACCTTTCACTGTCTATATCAAAATACAGCCCGGCAGAGCCTATTGCATAGGCGGCACCGGTGCCGGTACAATATTTTCTACAGGAGTTGTCGATTTCAGGAAGGCAAAAATGCACTCCAGATCTTCATCACTGATATTGATGTAATTCTGCCATGGCATTGGCGGCAACAAATCCCTGGAAGATTCTAACCCTTTATATTTACCGTTTTTCATAGCCCGTTTAAAATGTTCCAAAGACCAGTTTCCAATACCGGAAGCATCAGAAGTTAAATTCGATGCATAAGAAACGCCCCATGGTCCGGCATACGCTGTATTTTCACCGTTCATTACAGCAAAAGCGCCACTGCTGGCAGTGGCTTTATCATAGCCCTCAAATGGCCTGCTGGCATCATACCCGGATAACAATCTTTTTTCATCCAAAGCAGGGCCTTTAGGCGTCATCACTTTAGGAGTATGGCAATCATTGCAGCCCATGATCGTCACCAGGTACCTGCCCCTGGTAACAGAATCCAGTATTTTAATGTTATTGTCAGCAGGTTGATCTGCCGTTTTAGTACCGGTATCATTGGTACATGCCATCAGCATTACCAACGCGGTCAGGATAAATGTCGTTTTCATTTTCAGTCGTCTTTTGGATTTAAAAAATATAAGTATTAACTGTGTTTGGATCAAGCAGTCAGCGATAAAGGATCAGAATGAACAAATCAAATATAAGTAATTATTTCATATATTTAAGATTTATTATAAAGTACCAACCGGCAAATAGTGATTACAATAATCACCTTTGCGTTAACATACTCTATATTTCAACCCTTAGACCACGATGCTATTTAACGTGAATATTGGATATTAAAAGCATGAACGAACCATACAATAATTATTACATCCTGCAGACGTCCCCGCTCTGGCTCACACATCATCACTGGTATATTTCAAAAGAAATGAGCGTACAAATCAACGACTCCCGTTTGTTACTCACAGGAACTTATCCTAATGGAAACATCATGACCCTTTGAGGCAAAAAAATACCGTCCGGTATTTTATACGGAACGGTATTTTTTAAAAAGGAAAGCTTATGGTCTTGGAGTGGCAGGTCTTGGTTTAGGCAACTCTTTGCGCGGAATCTTTTCATCTCTTGTAGCCGCATTATATACAAATGCCGCTACAATGGTTGCCATTTGTTTCAGATCGGCTTCTATTAAATGATCGTAGCTGTCCACACTGGTATGATGCGTGCGGGTATTATACTCAATAGGGTCCTGGATAAACTGGAATCCCGGTAAGCCCACCGCATCAAAAGCCTGGTGGTCTGTTCCGCCCGTATTAGAGATGGTCACCGTTTTAGCATCCAGGTCATGAAAAGGTTCCAGCCATTTTGTAAAAATATCTTTCACGTCAGCATTTCCCTGTAAATAGATACCACGGATTTTACCAGTACCGTTGTCTATATTAAAGTAAGAAGACAGTTTGGCGTGTTCCGGTTTTAGTTCCATGGTAGCTGGGTCTGCAAAATGGTTTTTCACATAACCGCGGGAACCGTGTAAACCTTGTTCTTCCCCACCCCAAAGAGCGATCCGGATGGTCCGGCGGGGCCTGGCTCCTATTGCTTTCAGAATCCGCACGGCTTCCATCATTACTGCGCATCCGGCCGCATTATCCGTAGCGCCTGTACTGGAATGCCAGCTATCCAGGTGGCCGCCCAACATTACTATTTCATCTTTTAATTTCGGGTCTGTGCCAGGAATTTCTGCTATTACATTATAGCCTTTTGTATCATCGTTGTAAGAAAGTGTTTTTACATCCACATCCAGCTTTACAGGCTGCCCTGCCTTTGCTAACCTGGCGATGGTCAGGTAGTCTTCTGCCTGCAGCATAATATCCAGGAAACTGTCCGGGGCATCTTTTGCATACGAGCCACCACCCTGCACAAACAACGTACCATCACGGCCACGTAAGCTATAACTTAAAATACCAACCGCACCTTCACTTTCGGCCCATTCTTTTAAGAGTGCGTTCACCCTGGCGGCCGCCATTGCAGCCGGGTTAGGTGTGCGCCTGCCGCCTTGCGGTGCAACCGGTGGTTCTGCATTCGCCATTTTTGTCAACTCCTCTTCGGTGTACCTGGAGGCATCTGCTTTAAAGCTCGGCAATAACGTATCTGTGCGATATGGAATTAATAATTTACCCTTAAGTTTTCCTTTGTATTTGGCTTCCAGCTCTATTGTATCTTTTGCTTCTACCAGTAAAATTTCGGCATTTTTTAAACCATTGGTACCGGCAGTCCATGCTTTAGGATAAGCATTCAATGGCTTATAGTAGGGTGCCGTTAGAGCTACGTATGACTTTTGCAGTTCCCAGCCTTTACCAAACTCTCCCCACGGTTCTAATTTGGCATTTTTTAAACCGGTCTTAGACAGTTCATCTTTCGCCCAGTTCGCTGCTTTTATGTAACCTTTTGAGCCTGCCAGACGCGGGCCATTTACATCTGTCAGGTAAAAAGCAAAATCCATTACCCTGGAATTTTCCAAGCCTTCTTTACGGATTTTTTCTACCATGTTCAGGTCCGTTTTCTCCTGTGCCCAAACGGCAGAAACAGAAAACAGCATCATTGTTGTGAATACACCCAATCTTCTCATAAATAGCGTTTTTTTTAATTTAAAGCATGATTATGAAAAATTGGACGCTGAATATGACAATTACTATTGTTTCGGTCTGCAGATTTTAAGCAAGGTGTGCTTACCGGTCCCCGGAAGAATCCGCACCGGGTGTACAAAACCTTCTATCACTATCGCACTAATGTGATACTGCCGGAAATGACCTCACTTTTTTCGTTACCGGTTTTAATAAGGTAGTAGTAAGTACCTGCAGGCAAGAGCTGACCATTGTGAATACCTGTCCACGGGCGGTAGTTATTTTTAGAGGTATAAACAGTTTGGCCCCACCTGTTTACAATGGTGATTTCTGCCAGGGGATAAATACCAAGGCCAGTGATGATCCATGTATCATTGATACCATCTCCGTTCGGGCTGAAGGCATTGGGTATTTGCAGTGCCTTTATTATTCTTACATTCACCGTATCGGTGGCTTTGCAACCGTCTTTGCTTTCCGCCAGCAATACAAAGTTGAAAATACCCTCCCCCGATACAACCGGGTCCAGTATTAAACGGTCACTCAGGAAAGGGGAAGCGGCCCAGCTAAAGGACTCTGTTATATTATCAACACGACCGTTTAATCTTACAGGAGCGGTGCCGGATGATTCAATATCTGCACCGGCATCGGGCACGGGCAAAGGTAATAAGGTGGCACGGGCAGTAATTGCAGACAGACATCCGGCTTCGGTAGATACTTCCAGGGTGACCGTTGTATCTTTCGTGGGCCTGAATACAGGATTCTTTATATCGTTCCTGCTAAAAACGCCTTCCGGCAGCCATTTATACCGGTACTTACTGTATGAATCCGGGCTTACTACCGGCTTTAATGTGATGGCATCACCGCTGCATAACTTTAGTTCACCCAACGCTACTTTAGCCGGTTCTTCTACCTTTATGGTAACCGTTTGTACAGAATCCTTACATCCTGCCTGGCTGGCAGTGAACCGGTAACCGGTGGATTGCAGCGGCCTGGCAACGGGCATTAACAACAAGGGATTATCCAGGTAGGTTGCCGGAGTCCAGGAGTGTGTAAAGCCGGCCCCGCCTGCTATTCTCATATTTACAGGCGCTCCTACGCATACAACCGTATCATTATTCAGCAGTTCCGGCCATTTTACCAGAGATAAGTTTATTGTCTGACTGCTGTCTTTACATCCCGGGTAACTTGCAGTGATGGTGTAGCTGATATCTGCCAACGGTGTGGTAGTATTTTTCATACCGGAAGTGCCGTCCAGGTATAATGTCGGTGCCCATTTATATTTAAATTCAGCATTTCCATCCAGGGATATTAATACCGGGCCCGGTTTACAAAGTACCGTGTCCTGCGTTTTAATATCAAAACCTTTCAAGACTTTCACTTTTACGGTTTCTTTGGTCTGGCAGACCGTTGGCAGACCGGAGGGTGCCAATGTTACCACGTATTCAATATCTTCCAATGGGGTTACCAGCGGGTTGGCAATGGTATTATTATTTAAGTAAGTGTTCGGCTGCCAGCGTACCCGCACATTTCCTTCTCCCTGCAATACGCCGTTTAACTGAACACTCCCACCGGTACATACAACAGTGTCCTTGCTGATGTTTATCTGGTAAGGCAGTTTTACTGTAAAATCTTTCCCGGTGGCAAAACCGTTGCTGTTACCACACAGGTCCAGGAGGCTGTTGCCATCCGTACCTGTTTTAATATTTAAAGTATAGGCTTTACCCAGCACTAGCTGGCCACCGAGCGTTAATAATAATTCATGAGTATATGCATTGGAACCGGTATTGCAGTTTACGCCGCTGGCTTTTATGATTGCGGGATTCATCTGCCCCAATGTAAAATCTGAGCCATCTGAAGCGAGCGACGAGCATAACACGGGCGATTTCAGTTTTACCTGCATTGTTGTAAAATAATCATCTCCTGCGGCACAGATTGGCGTAACATTGTCAACGCCACTTTCCGGCTGTTCAAATGTGGCAGTTGAGCCGGAAAAACTGAGGGAAAAACCTGCCGGAGAACCGGAAAAATTATCTACAAGAACCAGGTATTCATCTCCTGCTTTTGCTTCTATAAATTTTAAAAACGGCTTGCCATTGATCCCTTCTTCTGTTGTGAGGTCGGTACTCACATAATTCAACCCGATTTTACCTTCCGGGTATATTGGTGCTTCGCTGCAATTGCCGTTGCAGTTGCCGTTAAAACGAATAATGGCATCTGCAAGCTTACTGGTACTGTAAGGGCATTTTAAGCCTGTAGCGTTTACCACTGTAAAATCATAGTCTTCCAATGGATTCACCGGCGTTATTGTAAACACAATATTTCCGGCAGTAGCCACTTTTAGCCTGAACCAGACAGAATTATTCTCCAGCCGTTGATTAAAGCCGCCATTATTATCTACTTCAAAAGCATTGCTGCCGGGCCCGGTATAAGAAAACGGGGTGAAAAATTCGTTATTACAAAGCGTTAAAGCGCCACAGGCATCCTGTTCCGGCTGCATAGGTGGCAGTACCTGTGCCTGCAATTTTAATGCAAATACAAGGAATAGCAGGTAGCTGCTAAAAATGCTTATAATGCGTTTACCGTTCATTTTTCTTTTTCTTATTTGGGGCTGGCATCTGCCATTCTTTACCGGACTTTTGTTCGGGGTACTCCGGGGCTCGCTGCGCTCGGTGCTAGCCTTAAAAGAATAGTTGCATGCTCCCGTATTACGCACCAGCCGCCATGCGGCTGCCCCCGTACCTCCGCAGCCCTTCATCATTTGTAATTTTACTGAACCATTGCGACAGTAATATTTCTAACTGTGCTTTTGCTCATATACCCGCCGGCACCATTTTATTGAACATGAAATGGCACCGGCAGATTTGTATCAGCGCGCGTTATTGAATGACCAGTTTACTACGCTCTATGCTGCCGTTATTATGGTATATGAAAATGTATATACCGGATTTCAACCCGGTTGTATTCAATTGAAGGGACCGGCTACCTTCTGCCACATTTTTAAATGCCTGCACTTTACCATCGATGCCTGTTAACTGATAAAAAGCATTGGCCCGGGCTTTATTGAAATGAACGGATATGTTATTGCCTGCAGTAACGGGATTTGGTAATATTCTGAAATGGTTGTTCTCAACATTCTCAATGGTTACAACCTGGCTAAAAGCAACGCTGCCATCTTTATCCAGCATTTTAAGCCTGTAATAGTTTTTATCATTGTCTAAAATGTCCGTGTAATCATACTGGCTGTTATTGCCCGCGGCCATTATAGTTGCAATGAGTTTAAATGATGTAAATAACGGACCTGTCGATTTCTGAAGTTCAAATTTGCTGAAGTTCTCTTCTTCTGCCGTACGCCATTGCAGCAGCCCTTTTCCATTGTCATTTTTACCGGTAAAGCTTACCAGGTTCACCGGCAGGCTGCCTTCTTCTTCTTTTATTTTTACAACCCATATATCCAGTCCCATCACTTCATTGCCCCAATAAGTATGTGTGCCTTTATTCGGCACCGTTCTGTTCCTGCCAATACCTGATGACGAAGTGGTTACCAGTAAAACTGTTCCGTCTGTATTGGCAGTGATCCCTGCTAAATAACTTTCGCTGTCTTTACCTCCGTATAAATTTCTCCATATTTCATTGCCACCGGCAGCCAGCTTCAATATTAAAATATCATTGTCCATGCCAATGTTGTTGTTTTCGTCGGGCTCTACATTGGTGGTCCTGATGGCCAGTACCAGGTTTTCGCCGGTTACTGCCACCGGGGTTAATACCAGGTCTTCATTATTGGCCGTCCCTATTGTTTTTTGCCACTGTAGCTGGTTGCTGTTATTGAATTTTAATATCCAGATATCTGATCCGCCTAAAGAAGCATCTGTTTTATCGCCGGACTTGCCTCCGTCAGTGTTTCCAGCTACAATAAAACCATCACTTACAGGATATACTTTAGCAGTGGACTCCCAATCATTTGTACCGAGTGTTTTGTTCCAGGTAACGGTGCCTTTGGCATCTGTTTTTACTATCCAAAAATCAAAGGTGCCCCTGGTGTCTTCTGATTTATCTCCTGATTTGCCGGACTCCGATACGCCTGATAGAATGAAACCGCCGCCGGGTGCATTGATAATGTCATTCGGGTTATCATTTTTGCTACCCCCGATTGTTTTATCCCATTCCGGCAAACCGGTATCATCTGTTTTGATCAGCCAGAAATCATTCTCTCCTTTGGCATTTTCTGTTTTATCATTCCCTTTATCTGTATTACTGCTTAGCAGTAGTGCGTAGCCGCCATCCGGGGCCTGTACCACGCTCACAGGCTCATCTGCAGGATATGTATCCGGGGCCGGGGCACCACCGGCATATTGTTCTTCCCACTGCAGGTTAAAGTTTTTATCAAACTTGCTCAGGACTGTTTTAGTTAAACTACTGTTGCGGCCTATGGCCACGATACCGCCATCTGAAGTGGGCGCTATTTTTTTAAAATAACCGTTTAAAACCCTGGTGAAACTGGTATCGCCGTTTTTATTAAGCTTTACCAGCTTGAATTTATTTTGGGAAGCCATTAAAATGGCGGTTTCATTGGCCGGCAGCGGCAATACATCGCGTACAGTCTCCTGCAATCCGATGACATCATCTAAATAATTGCCTACATAAATGGCTTTTACAGTATCAGTCGCTATGGCTTTTTGCCACTCGATCACCGGTTTTTGTGCTAATGCTGTCTTTATTTGCGTCAATGCCAACAATACAAAAAAGAGCATAAAATTTTTAGCAGTCATAATGGTTATGTTTTAATAATGTAAGTTTTGTTTTGATGCTAACAAAGCTATACTTATCAGGAGGTAGGAAAACTAATGTTTTCCCTAAAGGTTCTCTTTGAATAAACCCTTATGGAAATATGGCATAGAAAAGTAAAAATACGAAATGGTGCTGTTCTTAAATATTACATTTGTTTTAACTTTACCGGGCATGTATTGAAAGTACCGGCACTTTGCTTCTGCCGGGAGAAAGTTGAGTACAGATTAAAATGAAGAGAGGCTGCGGCATGCGTGGGTGGCGAGGTACGAGCCAGTATATTTTTTCAGGATGAAATGAATACGACCTGCTACCGGAAGTGACTCCTGAAAAATATACCGAGCGCCAGCGGAGCCCTAAGCACGCCGGACCAATGTCGGATGGGATGACGGCTGCAGACAGCCCCGAAAATTAAAAATACTGACCGGAATGTGTGCATTGAGACTGAGGAAAGCATTAAAGCATTATAACTGGCGTGTTCCCGGCAATATTGTTTGCTTCGGGCTCTCATTGTTATGCTTTATAACTGTGTGCAGGGGGCAATATGAATCGGGGCAGAAACTTAATACAAATATTTACAAGGATACTTTTAGCATTAATAAGGCGATTAAGCGGGCTGATTCTTTAACAGAAACAAAGCCGGACAGCGCGATGCGGCTTTCGGAATTTGCTTTATCCAGCAGCCGGAGCATGAATTTTTATACCGGGGTGGTAAAAAGCCTTGGACAGATCGGGGTTCAGTATATGGTGAGAAGTGAATACGCCCCGGCAATAAAAGCGCTGAAAGAGGGTATTGTTTTTTGTGATTCTATAAAAACGGACGCGGGCAATGCGAAGCGGCTGAATTACCTGGTAACCATTGCCTCCTGTTACTGGTATATGGGCAAGGCGGACTCTACGGCCTATTTTTGTTATAAGGCTTTGGAAGATATTGAGAAGCGGCAAATAACGCGGGCTGAAGCGATTTTGCCGGTATATGTAAAAATATTGCATTTATGGCTGAACCTGAATGAGGGTGCGGAACATTTTTTTAATGACAAGTATATTAATAATGCGATCAGTTACCTGAATAAAGCTGAGTTGCTGACACTGAGCAACCCGGCTATGAAAAGCCAGATCGTATATGGCAGGGCGCAGATAAAGGAGATGCAGAAAGATTATGATTCCGCAAGGTTCTATTATAAAATGTACCTGGAACTGAAAGAGAAAGGCGGCATACATCATAGCCGGAAATTATCCTGGAACAGTGCGATGCTTCTGAATATCAGCAATACGTTTTTGTATCAAAATAAGCCGGACAGCGCTATCTGGTATGCCGACCTGGCCATTAAGGACTTGCCAACTGAAGGGAATAAGACGATGATTCCTTACCTGGTATATGCGGGTTATTATAAAGGCCGGGCTTATTTTCTGAAAGCGGATTTTAATAGGGCGGTATCTTTAACGGAAGCGGCAATTAAAATGGCGGGTGATAAAAATATTTATTTCCTGAGGGAGTTTGCACACCGCACATTAGCTGACGCTTATAATAAAACAAAGGATTTTGGAAAGGCTTTTTTGCACTTAACGGCTTACAATTCGATTAATGATAGCCTGAAGCAGGTGAGTAAATTACAGACGATCAGCCAGATGGAAATGAAATACCAGGTGGCGGAAATGAATAAAGAGATTGCTGAAAAGGAACTGGCGATTATTACCAAGGATAATAAGATAAAACAAAAGAACCTCTGGCTGCTGGGTTTCGGCTCGGGAATGGTTTTTCTGGTATTGGGTATTTTTGTTTTTTACTCCAGGGTGCGCTACCGTCAGCAGCTTACTGCAATGAAAACGGCGCAGGAGATTGAGTATGCTAAGATGCAGGCATTGATTGATGGGGAGGAAAAGGAAAGAAAGCGGCTTGCGAGGGAACTGCATGACGGTATTGGCGGACAAATAGGGAATTTAAAAATGCAACTGGACACGGCTTTAATGAACAGCAATGTTGAAGACCGGAAAGGCGATTTCAGGAATTTAAAGCTGCTGATTAATGATACTTATAATGAACTGAGAAAAACATCGCATAACCTGATACCTGAAGTATTGCTGCACGAGGGGTTTGTAAAGGCTGCTGAGATTTACTGTAAAAACATGGCTAAGGGTGCCCGCTTCGACTTACATTTTGAATCGCTGGGGCCGGTACCTCCGTTAAAATCCCTGGAATCGCTGGTATTGTACAGGGCATTACAGGAATTATTGAATAATATTGTAAAGCACGCCAACGCTTCTGAAGTGTTTGTACAAATAGCTTATACTAATCACTTACTGGGTATTAGTGTAGATGATAATGGCTCGGGGTTTGATACGGATAAACAAAAAACGAGTGATGAAAGCGGGCTTGGACTGTTTGCCATCGTCAACAGGATAAAAAGTATTGGCGGCACAATGATGGTATCATCTAAAATAAACGATGGTACAAGTATTAACATTGAAATACCTGTAGAATCAGCGAATGTATTATGATTAAGATAGTAATTCTGGATGACCATCCTATTGTAACCAACGGGCTAAGCAATGCTTTAGCGGTGAATAAAAATATGGCCATTGTGGCTAAATACAGCACCTGCAATGATTTTATGATGGCTTATAAGGGCCTGGACTTTGATGTGCTTATTTTGGATATGCAGTTATCTGACGGCACGGGCTACGATGTTGCCAGGCAGGTTTTGGCAGCCAGGCCGGCTGTGGGCATCCTGGTATTCAGCAGCAGCGACATCCTTTACCAGATGAAGAAAATGCTGGAAACGGGCTGCCTGGGCTATCTTTTGAAAAATGCGGACAACGAAATGTTGTATCATGCTATTGAGCAGGTTTATAAAGGCCGGCAGGTACTGTCCCCGGAAGTGGAAAAAGCGCTGCTGGAAGAAACATTCACGGAAAAAAATAATAAGAAAAACAAGATATTACTTACCCGGAGGGAACAGGAAGTGCTGCAATTGATCGTAAAAGAATTTACAACGCAGGAAATTGCTTCGGAACTGTTCTTAAGTGTTTCGGCAGTGGAATTTCACAGGACGAACCTGCTTCAAAAATTGGGTGTAAAAAATGTGGCAGGACTGGTAAGGGTGGCTTTAGAAACCGGCCTGGTACAATAGCGCTTAAAAAAGGCGGATAAAAGCTTTCAGCATTTTACCCGCCTGGTTATGTTCGTATTTTTAATCTTAATTAGTACCCGCGTACATTTTTACCTTCCATATAGTTCATGAAAGCCTGGTTACAAACCTTGTTGCCGCCAGGTGTCGGGTAGTTACCTGTAAAATACCAGTCCCCGGTATTGGTCGGGCAGCACTCATGCAGGTCTTCTATTGTCTGGTAAATAACCTGTATGGGAATATTGACGCCTTCGGTGGTTATTAATTTAGCTATTTTACTGCTTAATTGCTGGGTGCTGATATTTTCATAAACGCCTTTAACCACGTTTTCGGTATGCAGTTCATTGGAGCGTTTTAATTCTTTACAACGTTTGTACAGATCGGTGAGTACGTGGCGCTCGTTGCGTTCTTTAAGAATTTCTATGGCTGCCTGGAAGGCGATAAATTCGCCCATTTTGCTCATATCGATCCCGTAACAGTCCGGGTAACGGATTTGCGGCGCGCTGCTTACGACGATGATCTTTTTGGGTTTCAGGCGGCCCAGCATGCGGATAATGCTTTCACGCAGGGTTGTACCGCGTACAATTGAATCATCTATTACCACCAGGGTATCTTCATTGGGGCGCAGGGTACCGTAAGTAATATCGTACACGTGTTGTACCATATCCTGGCGGCTCACATCTTCTGTAATGAAAGTGCGCATTTTTACATCCTTGATTGCTATTTTTTCCTGGCGGATCTTCCTGTTCACTACTTCTGCCAGCATTTCTTCTGAATAAGAACCGTTCCAGCTCTGGATGCGTTCTACTTTCCGCTTATTCAGGTAATCTTCCATGCCTTTGCAAAGTCCGTAAAACGATACTTCTGCGGTATTGGGAATATAGGCGAAAATGGTATTTTTCAGATCGTAGTCAATGGCTTCCAATACCGGTTTGCTCAGGTGTAACCCCAGCTGAATGCGTTCGCGATAGATTTTTTCATCGTTGCCACGGCTGAAATAGATGCGTTCGAAACTGCAGGCGCGGCGCTCTTTTGGCTCGAGTATCTGCTCTATGGTATGGTGGCCGTCCTTATCGATGATCAATGCGCAACCAGGCATTAATTCCAATACTTCATTTTCACCTACATTAAAGGTGGTGCGTATGGCAGCACGTTCGCTGGCTGTAACAATATAATCTTCGTGAATATAGTAGTAGCTCGGGCGTATCCCGTTGGCATCGCGCATTACAAAACTGTAACCATTGCCTACTAAACCGCCAATATTATAACCGCCGTCAAAATGGATTGCTGATTGTTTTAGGACCGCAGCGATATCGGGCGTATTAGGATTTTTTTCGTCTTCAATAACCAGGAAGTGATGAATCACGTTCAACATTGCTTTAAGGTCGCTGTTCTTTTCCAGTTCGGTCAGTTCAGCGTTTACCATCTGGTTCAGCTCATCTACGTTTATCAGGTTAAAATTACCTGCCAGTGCGAGGTTTCGGCTGGGAGTCAGATCGCGCTGTACGAAAGGGTGGCAAAATTCTACCAGGTTTTTACCTTGTGTGCCATAACGCAGGTGGCCCAGCATCAGTTCTCCAAGGTATGGAATATGGCCTTTGGCAAATCCCGGGTGTGACAGCAGGTCCGGCTGGTATTTTTCGAGTTCTTTTACATCGTTGCCAATGGAAGCGAAAATATCGGCGATAGGCTGCTGTACATTACTGCGTATTCTGTGCATGTAGGGCGTGCCCGGGGCCATGTCTAACTTTACAACAGCTAACCCGGCGCCATCCTGCCCGCGATTGTGTTGTTTTTCCATTAACAGGTACATCTTATTCAAACCAAACATAACTGTACCATACTTTTCCTTTATGTAAGACAATGGCTTGCGTAAACGGATCGTTGCTAACCCACATTCGTGCTTAATTTCGTCGCTCATCGGATTAATAATGTATGAAAGAAGATGCAAAGGTAGCCCGAAAAACGATAAAAAACTATGCCGCTGCGCTTTGTAAGACGCCCATTTGACCGATTTGCAACGCCATTGAAAACTTTGCAACAAATGATTGAAACTGTAATAAATTTGTGAAATAAAGCAATGCTAATTAGCTGTTTTTACAATTGGCAGATCCGAAAAAAGCGTTAATTATTTTACGGCATTGATATGGCATTCTGGGTGAGACGGCTGTTTTTTTATTATGATCCGGGCTTTGGTGCTACTATTAAGCGGCCGTTGCGTCGCACTCTTGTACTTTGATCATTCTGTGCAGCGCAAATCATGGAGATCTTGTATAAACGGAAGAGCCGGAATGCCAAAAGGATATCTTTTGTGATATCCTTCTTAAGCTGTTTATCTTTATCAATCCTATTGCTGATCCATAAATTTCAGGATGGCATTTGCGGCCGTTTCGGAAGCGTTGCCATCTACTGTAAGTATATTTTTCAATTCCTTATACCCGGCTTTTATCTTTTGTTGATATTGCTGATCATAAAGCAACAGTTTTAATTCTTTTACGATATTTTCTGCGGTCATATCAAACTGGATCAATTCTTTTACCAACGGCCTGTCCATAATGAGATTGACGAGGGAGATATACTTGATGGTGATAATTCTTTTGGCAATAGCGTAACTTACCGAATTGCCTTTGTAGCATACCACTTCGGGTACTTCAAACAGGGCTGTTTCTAAAGTGGCCGTTCCGCTGGTTACAATTGCAGCATCTGCTTCTGACAACAACTGGTAGGTTTGATTGCTCACCCATTTTACATTGGTGTACGGTGCGAGCATCCCGTTATAAAAACTTTCGTCTAAACCCGGGGCTTTTGCAACTACAAAATCACAATCTGTAAATTGTTTTGTGGCTTCGAGCATTACCGGCAGTTTGACATTTATTTCCTGCTTCCTGCTACCCGGCAATATGGCTACTAATGGCCTGTTCTTTTTAATGACTGACGTTGTATTATTGGCTTTAAAATCTTCAATAACGGGCAAAAGCGGGTGTCCTACGTAGTTTACTTCCCATTGCCATTTATTTTTATAATACGGTTTTTCAAACGGCAGGATCACGAGCATTAAACCGATGCACTGCCGCATCATTTTGACACGGTTTTCTTTCCATGCCCATACCTGAGGGGAGATATAGTAGATGACTTTTAAACCTTTGCTTTTGGCCCATTTGGCAATGCGCAGGTTAAAGCCGGGGTAATCTATCAGTATCAACACATCCGGTTGGTAGCTTTCTATATCTTCTTTGCAAAAGGCAATGTTTTTAAAAATGGTCCGCAGGTTGGCCAGTACTTCTACAAAGCCCATAAAAGCAAGGTCTTTATAATGCTTTACCAGTGTGGCACCGGCGGACTCCATTAAATGGCCTCCCCAACACCTGACTTCTGCTGCAGGGTCTTTGGCAAATAGCTGTTTTAGCAGATTGCTGCCGTGCAGATCGCCAGATGCTTCTCCTGCTATTACATAATATTTCATCCAGGTTAAAAAAAGTATTTATAAATAATACTGGTACCGGCATATAAGAATGTCGATATGAATATCCCGATGGCTGTTTTATCTCTATTGGAATTGATATATAGTGTGAAGACTATGATATTAAGTACCAGGCAGATGATGGTAACACCGGTTAAGAATGGTTTGTTATTGATCAGCAACCGGAAAAAGTCACCGATTGAAAACAAACGGAATTTGATGAAGTAATAAATGAATAAGCTTAGTATTGGCACTAAGAAACCCACTACAACTCCAAATGAGATTTTGTTGGTTTTTATAATGTTTCCTGCCACTGTTCGTCCAGTTGATTTTTAAGTTTATAATTGGTGAAATCAATGCTTACCGGTACAACGCTTACGTAGTTGTTTTCTAAAGCCCATACATCGGTATCTGTTTTTTCATCCATATTAATGAATTCGCCTGTAAGCCAGTAGTAGCTGCTGCCTCTCGGGTCTTTGCGTTCATCAAAGTTTTCGTCATATTTGGCATATGCCTGCCTGCATACTTTCATTCCTGCAAGCATTTCATGTGGTATTGCCGGTATATTTACATTCAGCAGGAAGTGTTTTTCCGTTTCCATGCCTAAAACCAGTTGTACAATTTTGCGGGCGACTTTCTGCGCTGCGCTAAAGTCCGCATCAATGCCGTGGTCCAGTAAACTGAACCCTACGGAAGGAATTCCTTCAATAGCTGCTTCCATGGCCGCACTCATTGTGCCGCTGTATATAACGTTTATAGAATGGTTGGGCCCATGATTGATGCCACTGATGCAGATATCCGGTTTGCGGTGCAATAATTTATCTACGGCCAGCTTTACACAATCTACCGGGGTACCTGTTGTTTGCCAGGCTTCTACATCATCACCAAAATTATGTACGCGTTGCATTCTTAATGGTTGCCCTATGGTAATGGCGTGCCCCATGCCACTTTGAGGCTTATCGGGCGATACTACTAAAACAGTTCCTAAATCTTTAATGCTTTCTACCAAATTTCTAATACCCGGTGCGGTAACACCATCATCATTTGTAACCAGTATTATAGGTTTATCCGCCTTTGCTATACTCATATTAAATTACCTGCTGTTATTTATGCAAAAAAATTTGCCATAAAAGTAATTGTATAAACGCATTTATTTATTAATTATTTCGATGTGCAGCCGTTATAAAACAAAAAAAATTAGCAAAAACTAAAAAATCCCAAAAAAATTAGTATTTTGCATTCAAATTTTAGTATCTATGAATTTAGCTGGTAAAAATTTGAAGTATCTGCGCAAGCAAAAAGGATGGACACAGGATGAATTTGCCCAAAAACTGGGTATTAAACGCAGCCTTGTGGGCGCTTATGAAGAAGACCGTGCGGACCCGCGCCTGGATGTTGTACAAACGGTGAGCGATATATTCGGCTTGTCTTTAGAAGATATTATGTTGACAGATTTAAGCAGCGCTAACGAATCTTATTTATCCCGCCGCCGTCGTTTAAAAATGGGTGATGAGCAGCAACAGTCGGTGATCCACTTTGTACCTGTGAAAGCGGCTGCCGGTTACCTGGCAGGTTATAACGATCCGGAATTTGTAGATGAACTGAACACATTTACATTGCCAATGCTGAAGCATGGTAACTACAGGGCTTTTGAGATTATTGGGGACAGTATGTTGCCTACGCCCAGCGGTAGTGTGATTGTGGGTGAGAAAGTTGAAAAACTATCCGATGTAAAATATACGGATACCTATATTATTATTTCGATGCGGGACGGCATTGTGTATAAACGCATAAAGCCTGAAAATACGAATGCGGTGTACTCCCTGGTAAGCGATAACCCGCAATATCCTGCTTATACTGTTCCTGCGGGTGAAATTGCCGAGATCTGGAAGGCACAGATGATTATCAGTAAACCGACGACTTCTCCTGTCTGGAACGTGGATCAACTGAGCTCGGTTGTTGAGAACTTGCAACAGCAGGTAAACAGCCTTAAAAAGCATATGTCATAGACTGGACTTTTATAATAAATAAAGCGGGCTGCACGGGGTAACAACTGGTGTGGCCCGCTTTATTTATATAATTTATATACTACCATGGCAAAAATTTATAATGATCTCAAATGCCGGCTTGGATTCCTATAATCATTACCCGGTTGCTTTTGCGACATCACAGTACTTATTTTCTATTTCAACCTGGTAATCCAGCAATTGTTTTTTATACCCCAGATAACCATTATACATTGCTGACTCATAGGCTCCAATTGCTGTAAATAATACTTTTAGCTTTTCTTCATCATAAGCATTATCATAAAAGTAAGCGGTGCTATCTTTTACAATGTATTTGTTTAAAAATTCAATATCCTCACTATTCGCACTTCTTTTTAATGTATCATCATCCAATACCTCGTTTACCTGGCGCTTAAATTTATTTTCAATAAGCTCAAACTGATTGAAATTTTCTATAATATTTTCAAGCGGGGTATTTTGATTGATAAAGTTTAATGCCTCTGACATTTCATTTAATATACTTACCTTATCGGAAAAGAACTTATCAAAATTTAAAAGGGATAAATACAATGTTTCCAAACGAGGCTCTAATGCCATTGTTGTCTCCAGTTTCAGAAAATAAGCATAGATAAGCTCGTCATTCTCTTTAATTATTTCATATAACCTTGTTTGCTCCTGTAATAAGATGGGCATCAGGCTAGCGATATCTTCCCTGGTATATTTCACGCCATTATAATCAAAGGATTTAATGTCATAGTTTCCACTCTCTATGTTTTTAATGGCTGTAATATCATTAGTAAGTGAGTGATATGTGTAAACAACATCTACCATCTCATCGGAATAAAGTGTTTTAAAGCAAACATTACCGGGGATAAACTTATCTTTTAAATGGCTAATCTCAAGGTTCTCAATATTTTTATTGCTATAATAGCTATTGTAGACCCGTGGAAATGATCGTTTCTGATAATCCTCTAAATATAATTTTTCAAATGTATTGATATCTAATGTGGTTGTAGCATTGTTATATTGAATCTTTGAAAACAGATCATCGCTCAATTCTTTCTGAATTGCACCAAAGTTGTTTAATAAAGTAACAGCAGGCTGAATGTTTACTTCTTTGCCTTGAATGGATAGTTTATCTAATGCAGCCACTCTATCTTCTGTTGAGGGATGTGAAGACCATTGGTCGGTAAGGACTAATTTTGACTTATTAAACCTGCTAAATTCGTCCATTGTCACAACGGGTGTGCCTTCTATGTATAATAGATCATTAATTTCAGCGTAATGTTTTATAACTAATTTTTGCTCCTGGAACACATTATTGGATATGAGATTTTTATTGATGCGGGAACTGTAAAACTCAAGTACTGCATTGTATGCATTACTGATCAGTTCTATTTTCAGGAGTGCTGACTTCATTGGCGACTCTCCTCCAATGTTTGCGGCAACTTCATCGGCATGAAACTCCATTTCCCTGGAAAGTGCTAAATAGCTTTTATTTACATCATCATATTCTTTCTTTAGTAACCATTGTATGCCGGAAATGATCTTAATAGCAATACTGACAAAAAAAGAAAAGTAACCGCTAATGCTACCCCAGCCGCTTATTAATTTGGAATAACTTTCATTATCGTAAAGCAGGTTATAAATTACCCTGTTCACATTGTAGACATAGCTGCCAATTCTCATGCTTCGTTGAGAAAAATGTCCGAATTCATGCCCAAGGATACTTTCCAGTTCAGATACAGAAATGCCATTGATCA
The DNA here is from genome assembly GCA_027854065.1 of Polluticaenibacter yanchengensis. Taxonomy (GTDB): domain Bacteria; phylum Bacteroidota; class Bacteroidia; order Chitinophagales; family Chitinophagaceae; genus Phnomibacter; species Phnomibacter yanchengensis. The sequence goes on from JAQGEF010000004.1 coordinate 166,354, forward strand.
ATCCCATTCCAATGGTCAAATTTTTCCGAACGGGAAAGAACATACTCCAAAAGTTAGAATCATAGAAAACAGAGGCGTTTACCTCGTGTGTTAAATAAACTTTTTTTGGTGGTTGCGTTGCCGTCTGAGCAACAATTTTATCGATCAAATTGAATAACCGGGGTTCTTCTTCCCTGGTTATTCTACGCATATTACTCTTATCTGTTTTATTAGCGGAAAAGAGAAACTTAATAAGAAAGATAAATACAAAAATACCTGCACCAATTATACCCAGCCCAATGATAACAGTAAATAAGTTTGGTACGGCCGTAATAAGAGAGATACCACCGAAGACACAGAGTGCAATTAATACAATACTGAGGAATAGCAGCATCGCATAAACTGCCATAAAAACAAGAATAGCAGAAATAGCCTTTTTAGCTTGCTTTTTAAAAGAATCAGAGACTTTTACCTGGTCCATAACATTGATTTTTGCAGCAAGATTGAGTATTGTTTATCAGTTCTTTTGATTTTGTATATTATTGATTGCAATGTTAATGCTTAATTGAATGATAACAAACAACTTCAATAAACAAATAAATTGATTCATTATATAGATTGTCTATTTCCCGCTGATTCCGCAGAATAATACTATCGCTGATTTACGCTGATTTTTTGAACGGTATCTTTGATTACCGGCATTAAATGAACCTGAGTTTTGGATATTTCAGGTTGAGACCTAAAAACCGGGTTAACCTATCCTTAAATGGCTTATTTTAATGTTGGTGATATCATGTTTAATGTACAACAAACCTGATATAGGGCTTTATGTGGGCTTTATTCCGAAACCTGGTTTTAAAGTTTTCCTGAAAAAGGATTCAGCTGCTGCTCCAGTTTGCTATTGTTATTATGGATGCAGGAACCATTCACTGTATTTTATGCTTTACAGGGGTATGGGTGCCTGGTAAAAGTGCCATTTCCTATATTTCGTAAGAGATTTTTATCCGCATATATTGATCGTTATTATTTAAGATCCAAAATTCACGTTAATAAACATTCAGGTAAAAAATAGCCGGTGCTTATTCCCTGATTATCGCTGGCAATAACTACTCTGTAGAAGAAGTATCGTATAAATATTTAAGTGTAAAAGCAATGTAAAATAGCATTACAATAGTTGAAGGGCTGCGGTGGGTGGGGGTGGCGACGCAGGCGCCAGTGTATTTTTGCAGGATGAACGGGGGAATGATATGATTTTAAACCGGCCCTGCAAAATACACCGAGCGTAGCGGAGCCCTTAACACGCCGGACTGAGGTTCATGAATGATCTGTAGCTGAGAGCCCCCAATAAAAAAGGAGATAGCGAAACTACCTCCTTTTAAATATTGCATCACCTGGTTATTGCTGGTTGCTCATGCCGTCCTGCATGCCGTCCATGCCTGATTTTACGTTTTTACGTTTGAATAGGGTGGCATCTACTTTACCGAAACGCCAGTTAAACTGTAACCTGAATACCTGCGGGTCGCGGCGGCGTTGTAAGGTCTGGTAGAAGAAATCGCTTGATGTTACGATATCATAAATACGGGTGCGGAATACATCATTTACACTTAGGGTAACTGATGCCTGGTAACCTTGTCCGCCTTTGTTTTTGATGATATCGCGCTTAACACTCAGGTCTAAGCCGTAGTTAGGATTTACATAGCCATTGCTACCGGCCGGTTGTATGCCCCCGCCCATTGGACCACGGAACATGCCGCCACCTGTATTTACAGGAACAACGGTTTTACCCTGGTAATCTCCGTTGGCCTGAAGGGTCCACTCGTTGTTTTTGCCTAAACGTTGTGTAATGGTCATTTTACCAAAGAAGCTCCAGCGACCGTTATCAATGCTTTCTCCCTGACTGTTGATAGAAGTGATATTGGCATGATAAACATTTAAGTTAGTCGTTATATCAAATTTTGGTGTGAACTGGTTGCGGACAGTGAACTCTGCGCCGTAACGGGTGCTGTTATCCGCATTGATATAGGAGTTGTAAATAGCGCTGTCGCCACTTGCGGGGTTTAACCCTTTATATTGGTAATTGGTTATTAAATTATTGGTTCTTTTGTAATAACCACTTAATAAAATGTTGTGGAAATTATTGAACTGGTGACTGTAGTTGGCTTCGAAACTGTTGGTGAACTCGGGTGTTAAACCGGCATTACCGATGCGAAGGTTCAACGGATCGTCGTAATTAATGAACGGCATTAACTGGAAGAAGTTAGGGCGGTTTACACGACGTGAATAGTTGAACTGAACATCGCTTCTATCACCTACTTTATAACTTAAAAATGCGCTTGGGAATAACTGGATCGGGTATTCTACTTTAATAGACTCGTTGGTTCTTACTAAAGTACCGGTATAGTTGGAGCTCTCTGCTCTTAAACCAACATTATACCCTAAGTTACCTGCTTTGCCGGTCAACGTACCATAAGCGGCATATACTTCATCTTTGAACTTATAATCGGAGCTGATGGAAGCATTTTCCTCATATTTCTGTGTCACATAATTATAGAAGGCATTGTAGTTATTGCTTTCAAAATCTCTTACCTGTGCTCTTAAACCGAACTCTAATTTTATTTTATCTGTAATTGGGTTGGCATAGTCTGTCTGAGCAACGATGTAAGTGCTTTTGCTGCCGCCGAATGTGCGCTGCAAGATATCGTTGTAAAGTGGTGTGCCACTTTCATCGGTCCTGCGATTGCGATAATCAGCATTCATTTCGGACTTGTTCTGGCTATAGTTAACGTCTGCTGTTATTTCATGACCGGTTTTGGCGAAATTGTGTTTCATGCCCAGAGAACCGCCCACGTTTTGAAAATAGCCGTCGCTGACTGTTTTACGGGTACCGAATTCAACTTTGGCCGGGCTGTACATGCTGTCATAGCGTTGACGGTTATCTTCATCGTTGCCAAAATTGCCTTTCATATAGTTACCGCCAACAGTGAAACTGGTACGGTTGTTCATAAAGTAATCCATACCGCCTCTTATGAAACGGAAAGAACCTTTATTGGTACCATCCACATCCTGGGTAATGAAGGTAGTAGGTGAATTTTCAGTGGCATTGTACCTTGTATCGATATCTGATTCGCTGATGGACTTGCGCTGGCCGTACATACCGGAAGCGAAGAAGTTTAATTTCCCCTGGCGATAGTTGATGTCGCCACCAAAATTTGGCCTCCAGCGGCTGTCGATACCTGCTCTAAGATTTCCGTTGTAACCGGATTTCCTGTTTTTCTTTAAGATGATGTTTAAAATAGAGGCGGCTCCACCACTGGCGTCATATTTGGCGCTTGGATTGGTGATGAGTTCTACGCTTTGAATGGCATCTGCAGGAATCTGCTCGATGGTTAAAGTGGTCGGGCGACCGTCTATAAATAATGTTGGTGTACTGTTTCTTACTGTTACATTGCCATCGATATCTACATTTAATGATGGGATCTGGCGTAACACATCTACTGCTAAACCGCCGGATGCAGCAAGGTTTTTTTCTACATTGAATATTTTACGGTCTACTGCCAGCTGCATGCTTTTTGTGGCAGTTACAGTAACATTTTCCAATACAGATGCGTCTGCTTCTAATTTTATGTTACCTAAATCCTTATCTGCCATGGCAGCGATTTTTGAAAAGTCGCCACCTACCGCTTTTTTAAATGCTTCCATTGGATTGGAGCCTTTTGCGATGGCTTCGGTTAAAGATTTTTGGATTTCAGGTGTAAGAAAAGATACTTTTTCTTCGTACTCTTTGAAGCCCATAGCAGTAACGTATAGTTTATAGCTGCCCATGAAGGGAACGCTTTCCAGTTCAAAATCACCATTTGCCCTGGTAAGCATCCCATTGATGATGGTATCTTTTTTTTGCCCGGTAGCCGGGTTTATTTTTGAACTGATCAATTGAACAGAAGCTGCTTCAATTCCTTTGCCTGACTTTGAATCAACAATTTTTCCGTAAAACCTTCCGGAACTCATTCCGCCACCCATTTGTGCAAATGCACTCATTACAGCTACCAGCAATACTGCCAAGAAGCCAATTTTTTTGAACATGTTGTTTAATTTATAGTATTTCAGTCTGTTATTTTCGTATAGTATTCTTAGTCTCCTGGAAAGAATGCAAGCGTATGCTATACAAAATTTATGACAAAACTAATTCTTATATGAAAATCCAGCAATTGTTTGACGAGGAATTGTGTAATAACTTGCTGGACGGTAAAAAGAGATGATGAATAAGTTGGCTGCAAACTGCTTATATGCCGGTATCACATAAGAATTTTTCAACAAATAATACAAATTACAATTCATTGAATATTTATTTTCAATTACTTAAAACATAAAAGTTAATTCTTTTCATTGAAATGTTAGTAAATGTGAATAACTCTTAAAGTTTACTTAAAATCGGATGGAGGTATTGATCCATCCGGCATCGAAATGTGAATGGTATTTTTTGTAAAAGTTGATGGCGGGTTCATTCCAGTCCAGCACCTGCCATATCATGCCATAATAACCGTTTTCTTTGGCATAATTTACAACGGTTTCAAACAGTTCCTTGCCGGTTTTTTGCCCGCGATGTTCTTCCATTACATAAAAATCTTCCAGGTAAACCATTTGTCCTTTCCAGGTGCTGTAGCGGATATAAAACAGTGCAAAACCGATCACGATCATTTTATTATCAATAAGTTTTTCGGCTACAAACGCTTTCCATACGGGAGCGGGCCCAAAACCTGACTGTCTAAAATGGTCTAATGTAACGGTTACGGCTTGGGGCTCTTTCTCATAAACCGCTAATTCTTTTACGAGTTCGAGCATGCGCTCACAATCTCTTTCTTCTGCCCAACGGATGGTTACATTACCTGACATAATCTTTTAATAATTTTTCGGCAAAAATAGTGTTCTTTGTATCCTATATAAACGATTCACATGAGAATAATTTCATACAATGTAAACGGTATCAGGGCGGCTATTAAGAAGGGATTGATAGAATGGCTGGCTTCTGACCCTGCGGACATCATCTGTTTACAGGAAACCAAAGCGATGAGTACAGATGTCAATATGACGGAAATAGAGGCTTTGGGCTATAAATCTTACTGGTTCAGTGCACAGAAAAAGGGCTATTCCGGTGTTGCCATTTTATCGAAGGTGGAACCGGACGCGGTGGTATATGGTTCTAAAATTGAACAGAGCGATTTTGAAGGCAGGGTTATAAGGGCTTCATTTGGGGACATTACGATTGTTAATGCTTATTTTCCTAGCGGTACCAGTGGCGATGAGCGCCAGACTTATAAGTATCAATGGCTTTCTGAATTTGAACTGTACCTGCTGGAATTGCAGAAAACAAACCCGAAACTGGTTATTACCGGCGATTATAATATTGCTCATACGGAAATAGATATACACGACCCAAAGGGTAATAAGAAAAGCAGCGGCTTTTTGCCGGAGGAAAGAGATTGGTTCACAAAGTTTTTAGGCTCTGGTTATGTGGACTCTTTCAGAAAGATGAACCCGGAGGCTGTAGGGGCGTACAGCTGGTGGTCGCAACGGTTTCCGAGTGTAAGATTGCAGAATAAGGGCTGGCGGATTGACTATATCTGTACGACCGCTAACCTGGGCGATGATATAAAAAGCGCTTACATTTTACCGGATATTAAGCATAGTGATCATTGCCCGATATTTTTAGAAATCAGTAAATAAGTTTTTGAATTCAGAAAATTAATGATTTGGCAATAAATTATTAATTAAATAAATCTTTATCTTTATACAACCAACTGGTCAATTATTCAGTCTATTATTCATTGTATCAAACTAAAACATAAAAATTAAAATGTTAGAAAATTTATTACAACTTATAAAAGAGGTTGGCCAGGAGCAGGTAGTAGAGAATACCGATATTCCGGACAATGATAATGATAATGTAATGGCGATGGCAGCAGAATCTGTAACGGGCGTTATGCAGCAGGAACTGGCAAATGGCCGCGCGGAAGATGTGCTGAAGATGTTTCAAACGAACAGCTCTGCCCAGATAATGAGCAGCCCGGTGGCGCAAAACATTCAAAGCAATTTCATTGACAACATTACGTCTAAACTTGGCATCAATAAAAATGTGGCAATGGGACTGGCTGCAACGCTGATTCCGATTATCATTAGCAAACTGGTGAAGAAAACTAATAGTACCAGTGAAGCGGACTCCGGTTTTGATTTAACAAAACTTATAGGTAGTTTAACCGGTGGCGGAAACAATGGTGGCATAGATATTGCTAGTCTTATATCACAGTTCACCGGTAACAAACAAAATGGTGGCGGCGGCATCGCTGATATCATTAGCCAGTTTACAGGTGGTAATCAAACCAATAACCAACAACAAAGCGGTGGTATTGGCGATTTGATTAAGGGGTTCTTTGGTAAATAAGATTTTAGACTTCTATTAACTTCATGTTAATTCAGGGTTAATCCTCATAAAGGGGATGGAAGTTTGACTGAAAAGTACGAATTTTGTACTAACAATTTATCAAGGTAAATTAAACAAATTATAAAAAGTATACGTCTTAGAAATAAGACAGATTTATATAAAGATTTTCTCATAAGCAGTTAGTTTTGGTTAAAGCCCCTGTGTCTACAGGGGCTATTTTTTTGCAGCTAACGGATAAATACAATATGATTTAGAACTTTCTCCTTCTTTTCTAAATTTTAATCTTACAATAGATTCCTCCGTAATCCTGACTTCATGTCATTCAATAAATAATAATTGTCAATTTTATTGGCAGATATGCCGCTCTGACAAATTTTATATAATTTCAGTCTTCAGTACAAAACCATTTGAAAGTGTTATGACCAATTTGTTATATGAAGTATTGGCTGAATTCAGGACAGGTGAGGGCAGCATTGTTATGGAATCTTTGCATGATGGTTTAATTAACGATACCTACAAAGTAACTATTGGCAATAACGAAAAGTACATTCTGCAGAGGATTAATACATCGGTATTTAAACAGCCTGAATTGATTCTTGAAAACATCTCGTTAATAGGTAGCTTCCTGCTGAATCAAAGCCCGGAATATATTTTTACAAACCCTATCACTACCATTACCGGCAAGTCTTTGGTGTACAAAGGCGATGGTGAATGCTACCGGCTAATGCCTTATATTGATGATTCAGTGACCTATAATGTATTGTGCGATGAAAGTTTTGCCGCGAGTGCTGCGGAACAGTTCGGGCTTTTTACTAAAAAACTGGAATTTTTCGACGCAGACCAACTGAATATTACAATTCCTGATTTTCATAACCTGTCTATGCGCTATCAACAATATGCTGATGTGCTGAATAATGGCAACCGGCAAAAAATTGATGCCTGCAAAGACATTATTGATGCGATGGACTCTTACAAATGGATCGTGGAGGATTATGAAAAGATTCTTGATAACCCGGCATTTAAAAAAAGAGTGACGCACCATGATACCAAAATATCGAATGTACTGTTCAATAGCGATGGGAAGGGCATTTGTGTTATAGACCTGGATACGGTAATGCCGGGCTATTTTATAAGTGACCTGGGCGATATGATGAGGACTTACCTCTGCGAGGTGACGGAAGAAGCGCAGGACTTTTCCCTGATTGCAATCAGGCCCTCTTATTTTAAAGCGGTAGTAAGGGGCTATCTGAAACAAATGGCTTCTATTCTTACGGATACTGAAAAGCGGTACATTGTTTATGCGGGCGCTTTTATGATTTACATGCAGGCCTTGAGATTCTTTACCGATTACTTAAATGATGATCAATATTATGGTGCAAAATATCCTGGGCATAACCTGGTTAGGGCTAAAAACCAATTGCGTTTATTGGAGAGTTATCATGGTAATAATGATCTGCTGAATGAAATAGTGCGAGAGGTTATAACTGACTTTGATAGTTAATTGCAAACTTACCCACAGATTGGCGTTGTGTTTCTTTGCCCGCCAATGATTTGAAGGCGCTTTAAGGGGAATCGCTTCTAAAAGCAGATTCTGTTGGCAGAACAGGGGTCCGAATGTTGAATGGCTGCCGGATACAGCAGGTGGCGAGGCACGAGCCAGTGTTTTGTACGCCTGAAAAAAAGCTCTATGTTGTTATGTTTGACGGTGTCTGAGGACGTAGCGGCGTACAAAATACCGTGCCTGCAGTAGCCGGAACAAATGTAGAAGAATGATACGATGCAGACAGCCCATAAAAAAAGCAGGCTGTCCATAAAATTGGATAACCTGCTTTGTATCTGGCTATTTAAACCCGTTGTTTAATATTCTTTCTACCGATACGTTCTAAATGGTCCAGGAAACGGAACCGTCTTTTTCGTCTTTTAGCTGTACACCTAGCCCGAGCAGTTCATTCCTGATTTTATCGCTGGTCTGGTAATCTTTATTTTGTTTGGCTTGCTTGCGAATGTTTATCAATAACTCTACTACACCGTTCAAAATATGATTATTGGCGCTGGCGGATATTGGCTGTAAACCAAATATCACTTCTATAAACAAGTACATTTGCTCTTTTAAGTAGGCAACCGTTTTACTGCTTAACGCATCTGCAGCAATGTGTTTGTCTTTGATGCTGTTAATAGTAGGTACAAGTTCAAACATATTGGCTAAAACCTTGGCCGTATTTAAATCATCGTCCATGAAAAGCTTGAATTCATCTGCCAGTTTCACGACTTTTTCATCCAATGCTTTGTCTGCAGCTTCTTCATTTGAAGGTTCCAGCTTTTGCAAAACCTCATAAGCTTCCCATAAACGTTTCAACCCTTTTTCTGCAGCCTGCAATGCTTCGTTGCTAAAATCAAATGTGCTGCGATAATGGGTCTGTAATATGGCGAAACGGATGGTCATGGGATGATATGCCTGATCCAGTAACGGATGGGAACCATCGAACAGCTCGGTAAGCTTAATCACATTGTTATAGCTTTTACCCATTTTTTTGCCGTTAATGGTTATCATGTTATTATGTATCCAGTAACGGGCCATTAATTTTCCGTGATGGCAAATATTGCTCTGTGCGATCTCACTTTCGTGGTGCGGGAACTGAAGGTCCATACCGCCGCCATGTATATCGAACTGTTCGCCAAGATATTTGCTGCTCATAGCGGAACATTCTATATGCCAGCCGGGAAAGCCTTCGCCCCAGGGGCTTTGCCAGCGCATGATATGCTTTGGCGGAGCGGCCTTCCATAAGGCAAAATCTACTTTATTGTTTTTTTCGTCCTGGCCATCCAGGTCACGGGTGGTTTCCAGCATATCGTCCAATACACGGCCGCTAAGTTTGCCGTAAGGATAATGCTCTGCGTATTTTTTTACATCAAAGTACACAGAACCGTTTTTCTCATACGCATACCCCTCCGCGATGATTTTTTTGATCATCTCTATCTGTTCTACAATATGGCCGGTTGCAGTTGGTTCTATTGAAGGCTCCTGGTTGTTGAACTGCTTCATGGCCCAGCGGAAGAGGTTGGTATATTTTGTTACCAGTTCCATGGGTTCCAGCTTTTCTAAAATGGCTTTATCGCTTATTTTATCCTGGGCTTCCCTACCCTCCTCTTCAAAATGGCCGGCATCGGTTATGTTACGCACATAACGGACCTTATACCCTAAATGCTGGAGATATCTGAATACAACATCGAAAGTGATGTACGGACGTGCATGCCCTAAATGACTTTCGCCACTGACCGTAGGGCCGCACACATACATACCCACGTGACCGGGTGTAATGGGTGTAAACAACTCTTTCTGACGTGTGTAAGAATTAAAAACCTGTAACGACATTATTATATAATTATATAGCTATGCACTTAACTAACAATACCTGTAGCAAGTGCTTAACAGAAACACAAAAATAACTGAACTAATGAAATAATAAAACTGAATAGCTTAATACAATGATAAAACTATGCAAATATGGAAGATAGCCTTCCTTGTGAAGATTAAATAAGATGGCTGGAAGCCATACAAAAGATAGAAGTGCATAAGTAATTCATTAATTTCTTTATAAGCGTTTTATAAAGATAGCAGATTTAATGCAAACAAAACTACGGAATTTCAAAAGCTGCAAATAAAACCCCGGGCAACATGTAATATTTTTAAAAAACACGGTTGCCCCGAATAAAAAAGCTGCTCCAAAATTATGAAGCAGCTTTCTTTTATTATTGAAACAGAATTACCAGATCCTAACCCTGTCTTCAGGTTTTAAATACATTTTGTCGCCTTCTTTTACATTGAATGCTTTGTAAAACGGTTCAAAATTCATTAATGGTCCGTTTACACGGTAAATGGCAGGTGAATGCGCATCTGTAAAAATCTGGGTCCTTAATGCAGCATCCGTTTTCTTACCTTTCCAAATCTGGGCCATGCTCATAAAAAAGCGCTGATCAGGCGTAAAACCATCTATTTTAGTGGTATCCTGTCCTTGTTTGGTCAGTTTGAATGCGTCATAAGCAATTGCAATACCACCCAGATCACCAATGTTTTCCCCTTGTGTAAGTGCACCGTTTACGTGCAGAGAATCCAATACGGTAAATGAATTGAAAAGATTGATCAGTTTTTTACCCCGCTCATTGAATTTTTTCAGGTCTTCAGGGGACCACCAGTTTTTAAGGTTACCATCTTTATCATATTGTGCGCCCTGGTCATCAAAGCCGTGGCTCATTTCATGCCCGATAACCATACCGATACCACCATAGTTAATAGCATCATCCGCATTCAGATCGAAAAACGGAAATTGCAGGATGCCCGCAGGAAATACGATTTCGTTGAACGTTGGGTTATAATAAGCGTTTACAGTAGATGCGGTCATTTCCCAGATACTTCTGTCAACCGGCTTGCCGATTCTGTCGATGCTCTCTTTATACAGGTACTGGTTACATGCCAGGATGTTTGCAGAATATGTAGCCGGGTTTATGTTAATAGAGCTATAATCCTTCCATTTGTCAGGAAACCCGATCTTCTTGATGAAGGTATGCAGTTTTTCTTTTGCCAGCACTTTGGTACTGTCGCTCATCCAGTCTAAATTATTAATGCGGTTTTCAAATGCTTTTTGTAAGTTGTTTACCAACTCAAGCATTTTATCTTTAGATGCCTGTGTAAAGTATTTTTTTACATACAGTTCACTTACGCCATCACCCAGCATCGCGTTCGTTGCTGCAATAATATTCTGCCAGCGAGGTTTTTGCTGACTTAAGCCTTCCAATACCACACCGTTGTAGGCAAAATCCGCATCCACGAAAGCTTTGCTTAATTCATTTGCAGAAGCCTGGATATAATGTGATTTCAGGTACAGTTTCCAGGCATCCAATGGTACAGATTTCAGTGCAGCGTTCAGGGCACGGAAGTATTTCACCTGGCCAATATTTACCGAATCAATGTTAATGCCCATTGTTTTCAGTACTAAGTCAAATTGCAACTCAGGATTCGCTTTGGCAAAAGCTGCCACACTTACCTTATTGTAATTGCTTTCCGGGTTACGTAACTCAACATTGGTGGCATGCGCCTGGGCCAATTGCTTCTCCACATTAAAAACAGTTTCAGTAGCTTTAGCCGCCTCTTCTGCGCTTAAGCCCGTTAATGTGAATAAAGTATTAATGTATTTTTTATAGGCATTAATCGTCTCTACACTTTGAGCATCCGTTTTAAAATAATAATCTCTATCCGGCATACCCAGGCCTCCCTGGTAAAAAGAAGGAAGGTATTGGGTACTGTTTTTTTCATCAGAGCCAATCATTAAATCAAACAGGAAATTCATGTTATTGGTCTGCTCCTTAGCCACAAACGGCATAATGTCCGCGTTGGATTTCAACCCGTCAATGGTGTTTAAAACCGGCTTAATTGGCTCGTAACCTAATTTTTCTATGGTAGCGCTATCCAAACCGGACAAGTAAAAATCTTTTACTTTCTGCTCCACACTTCCTGCTTTATAGCTGCCTTTGGTCAGGTCCTCGAATATGGACTTCAAGTTTTCCCTGGTTTTATTTCTTAAATCCAAAAATGCCCCTATGCCGGACTCACTACCCGGAATGGTAGCAGTGTTGTACCATTTACCGTTGGCATACATCCAGAAATTATCGGCCGGGGAAATCGCACTGTCGATAGAAGCGACGTCTAAAAAAGACGTTTTTCCTTCGGATTTATCAGCAACATCACTATTGCTGGTATTGTTGTTATTACATCCTGTAACGGCCAACCCTAAAGTTACAGCAAGCAAGGGCAACGTCCATTTAAGTTTAATCATATTATTAATCCCTTTTAGTATTTTAATAGCATGCAAACTTGTTAAAAAAAGCGGGATAATTCATAAAACAAAAGCAGAACCTTTAAAAAATTAGAATATTTGAGTATAAACAACTACCAAATTTATTTTTTTCGAATGCTTTCTTATAAAAAATGAACATAGAAAAATTAAAGGAATCCTTATATATGACTTATCGCATCAATTACAGGATTACACAATGTAAAAACCGGTAAATTTAAAATACCCTATGCTTTAAAATCCGGTACGATTATAAGTAAATTTGCCCTCAGAATTATTTTGATACAGATTAAATACAAACTTCTACCGGCAATGGCAATAGAAAAAACCAGTTATCCAAAAGATAAAATTAAAATACTCCTTCTGGAGAACATTAGTCAGAAAGCAATAGACAATTTGCAGCAAGCCGGTTACACCAATATAAAGGCTTTTAGCGGCGCATTAAGTGAACCGGAATTGATCAGGGAGATCAAGGACGTTCACATGATTGGGATAAGAAGTAAAACAAATATTACGGAGAATGTTTTAAAACATGCACCTAAGTTACAGGCCATCGGTTGTTTTTGCATCGGGACCAACCAGGTAGACCTTAAGAATGCGTCTTTACACGGCGTTACGGTTTTCAATGCCCCCTACAGCAATACAAGAAGCGTTGCCGAACTTGTAATTGGCAGCAGCATTATGCTCATCAGGAAAATTATTGATAAAAACAACGCAGCGCATAGCGGCAAATGGCTGAAAGATGCCAGGGGCAGTTTTGAATTGCGTGGTAAAACAATGGGCCTCATCGGTTACGGCAATATCGGCACACAGGTAAGCGTACTTGCAGAAGCACTGGGTATGAACGTGATCTATTACGATGAACTTACAAAACTGCCTTTAGGAAATGCGGTGCCGGCCAAAACAATGAAAGATGTGCTTAAAAAAGCAGATATTATAAGCATGCATGTACCGGATTTACCGGGCACCAGGAACCTGATGAACGCTGCTGCCATCAAACAAATAAAAAAAGGAAGCATCCTCATTAATTATGCCCGTGGGGAAGTAGTTGAGATTGAGGCGTTGGCCGAAGCCATCAAAAAAGGCGATATCGGCGGTGCCGCCATAGATGTATTCCCGGTAGAACCAGAGAAAAACGGAGATGAGTTCATTACCGCATTGCAGGGGTTACCAAATGTTATTTTAACACCACATATTGGCGGCAGCACGCAGGAAGCACAGGAAAACATTGGTGTGGACGTGAGCATGAAGCTGGTAAACTTTATGGACAGCGGCATTACTTACGGCTCTCATACCGTACCACCTATCAATTTACCAAAACTGGATGGTGCACACCGGATTTTACACATCCATAAAAACGTGCCGGGTGTATTAAGTGAGATCAATACATTGCTGAGCGATGCTAAAATAAACATCCTGGGACAATACTTAAGTACCAATAACGAGATCGGTTACGTGGTGCTGGATGTTGACACCAAGTTAAGCAAAAGCGCTACAGCATTACTGAAAGAAGTTAAAGGTACCATGAAAGTAAGATTACTATATTAAGCCATCTTTTTCATAAAAACGTGGGGCTGTAAACATTTGTAATACTGCTGAACATTCGTCCGGCGGGCTTATGGCTCCGCTACGCTCGGTGCTCCTGCGTCGCACTGGCTCGTTCCTCGCCACCAACGCATGCCGCAGCCTTTAGGCAGTTGTACTCTTTCCAACAAGAGATTCCCAAAAGAAAATGTCTGGTTTTAAAAAAACCAGACATTTTATATATCATTCAGAGCAGCTTAATTACAAGCCACTGATACAAATACCAATGCTATACGGCCTTACCGAAGGACCTCTGCCATCTTTAAATAATGTAAGGATATTATAAGAACCAAACAGGCTGATAGGACCATAACCTGCTCTTAAGGTACCTGCAAATTTAGTGCTGTTGAAAAAAGTGGTGCTTTTCTCTTTCATCTTATACTTAGTGCCGTATAAAGTATTGCCATCTTCATTTACCAGGTTTTTACCTTTGGTATGGGCATCTACCAGCAATCCAAGTTTAACACCGGCTGCCACTTTAAAGCTTTTTGATGATTTCAATGGATTTTGTACCCACCTGATCTCTACCGGGATCTCTACATAGTTGGCAGATAATTTATATTTTTTAAAATGATCCTCATCAGATACATCTTTAAAAGTAATTTGATTACCATTTGTTTTTCCGGCTATATCTATATAAGTATCCTTAAAGAACACATTACTTGTACTGATTCCGATACCACCGGCAAAGCTAAATTGCGCCTGGGTTTTAAAAGGCATATCATACATGAACGCCAGGTTAAAATGCCTGGAGATACCGCCACCGATATTTAAACCTTCCGTAGAGCCGCTCCAGCCTTCATGGCCAAAACTCAGCATAATATGGTCATTCGGACGATTGTTCAGCTTTACTTTAGTCCAGTCAGTTTTTACCTTCTTAGTTTCTACTGCTACTGTGCTATCTACTAATTGAGCCTTAGTGGTTACAGAAAAAAATAATGCAGATGCTAATAGAAAATATATTTTTCTCATAAATTGTACAATAATGTGCGCTAAGGTAATTGTGTTGTGCTAAATGTTACGTTAAAAACTGTTTTAATTAGCAAAAAATCTACTCAATAAGTCGTTTTATCATTTTTTTATCAATAAATACCATTAAAAAGCAATAAGAACCGACATTTTCACAGAAAACAACTCCCGGGCATATTTAAATGCATTTCTTATGCGGGTCTAAAATATTTTTCCATTAAATCACTTTTTCATATATTGAAACATCAAACGATGTCATTTTATGAAACTAAAACTAACGGCAACATTAATTATAGCGATCTGCTCATTCTCCAATGTGTATAGCTGGGGGTTTTACGCACACAGGCTCATTAACAGGTCCGCCGTTTATTTATTACCTCCGGAAATGATGATGCTTTATAAATCACAGATAGATTTTATAGAAGAACATGCCGTTGACCCGGATAAACGCCGCTATGCCATAAAAGAAGAAGCGCCCCGTCATTTTATTGACCTGGACAATTATGGCCACTTCCCTTTCGACTCCCTGCCTAAAAGTTACAATGACGCATTAGAAAAATACGGCGAAGCACATGTACATGACAACGGTATTGTACCCTGGTGGGTACAAACCATGTACGGCAGGCTCGTTCAGGCTTTCAAAAATAAAGACCAGATCAGAATACTAAAATTAAGCACCGAGCTAGGGCATTACCTGGGCGATATGCATGTACCACTACACGCTACCAGCAATTATAACGGTCAGCAAACCAATCAACATGGTATTCATGGCTTTTGGGAAAGCCGGTTACCGGAATTGTTTGCTGAAAAAGAATATGATTTCATTATTGGAAAAGCGGAATACATTACCAACAGGAAAGCATTCATCTGGACGAAAGTATTTGAAAGCGCCAGGGCGGCCGATACGGTTTTAAGCTTCGAAGCAAAGTTAAACGAAGAATTCCCGGCAGACCAGAAGTACTCTTTCGAAGAACGCAGTGGCAAGATCATCAAACAATACAGCACCGCCTACAGCAGGGCTTATCAGAACATGATGCTGGGTATGGTGGAGCGCCGGATGAGGCAGTCCATTTATGCCACCGCGAGTTTCTGGTACTCCGCCTGGGTAGACGCAGGACAGCCTGATTTAACCACACTTACCAACAAAGAACTATCGGAAGCAGATAAGAAAGAAATTGAAGAGATGAATACCATCTGGAAAAACAGCAGCAACATGATCGGCCGGCAGGAATAAAATTTTTATCCCTATATTTACCTAAACGATTAAGATAATTACATGTTTGCTAATGATTACAATGATTCAGTAAACCTATTACTGTTTTTGGCGGATACGAATTTAATAATGAGCCAGCGACTGGCGGAATGGTGTGGCAAAGGGCCAACTTTAGAGTTAGATATCGCACTTACCAATATTGCATTAGATTATTTAGGACAGGGCCGGTTATTTTATCAACAGGCGGCTTCAGAAATTTCCGGTGTCACTTCCGAAGATAGTTTAGCATATTTCAGGGATGCAGACCAGTACCTCAACCTGCAGTTATCAGAGCTGCCGAACGGGCATTGGGGACAAACCGTTTTAAAGGTTTACCTGTTAGCAGAGTGGCAACAAATTGTATATTCCCGGTTATTGGCATTAAGCGATGAGCAATTTCTTAAAAAAGCCGCCAGCAAAGCCATTAAAGAAACAAAATATCATTTACAATGGAGCAGCCAGTGGATGTTACGACTCAGTAATGGTACCGATGAAAGCTTCAGCAAAATGCAGCAAGCCATTAATCATATCTGGCCTTATGTGCATGAATTAAAACAGGTGCCATCCTATGCTGAGAATGTTTTATCTCAATTGCAATTAGAAGAACAGTTCTCAAAAAACGTTTCGGCAACGCTTGATCAGACAAAGCTGGTATTGCCGGCCCATTTCGTATTTAATGCAAAAGGCATGTATGGTATTCATACAGAACAATTGAGTTACATATTGGCCGAAATGCAGGTTATCCAGCGCAATCATCCCAACCTGACATGGTAAATAGTGAAGAAATAGATATAAAACAAGTATGGCAGGTACTGGCTACTGTAAGTGATCCCGAAATACCGGTATTACCCATTACCGATTTAGGAATTGTAAAAGCCGTATTCCTGGAAGATGGCATACTGCATGTGCAGATTACGCCCACTTATTCCGGTTGCCCGGCAGGTGATGTTATTTTATTTGATGTACAGGCTGCGTTAATGGCTGCCGGCTTTGAGAATGCGGTGGTAGAAAATGTTATTTTCCCTGCCTGGACAACAGATGATATTACACCTGTTGGCAAACAGCTACTGGAAAACTACGGCATCGCCCCCCCGGTAAACAGGTATCTTTCAAATATAGACCTGGAAAAAATTACCGTTCCCTGCCCAAGGTGTAAGAGTAACAATACGTCCCTGGTCAGCGCTTTTGGCAGCACTGCCTGCAAAGCCTTATTCAAATGTAATGATTGCCTGGAGCCTTTTGATTATTTTAAATGCCATTGATAAAATATCCTGATGATAGCTCGAAAACGAGCTCTCATTTTTGAATACAGAATTATTTTTAAACCATGGGGCGCAAGCAAACCCTTTCCCGTTGGTGTTTATTATGTGCTTACCTTAAATGATAATGAGTATAGTATTTTGAAAGGCAGTGTGACGCAAGTAAGATAAATTTTTGTTTATTGAACGTGCGATTGTGCTACTATTAAGCAGCGTTGTGTCACTCACAGGGGCGGTGGTGCAGAGAATTTTTATTCAGCACTCTTTATATGTTTGTGTATTCAACAATGTAGCGAGCCAAGAATAGCCAGAACAAAAAGCTGATAGCATTATACAAGATGATAGCCCAAAAAGATTTTTAAAATACAACCCACCAATTCCATGGGTGATGGGAATGCTTTTGGGTCATGCCAACGGCACTGAATATATCATATCGATAATGACATCTACTGTAAGGTCCTCCAATGGGACTTGATTAAGATGTGCAGTTTTTATTGTAATTTATTTAGTCTTATAAATAAAATTCATAGATTATATTTGTTTTGAATGTCTGATTGGCAAAAAATGTAACCTTAAAAAATCTATGAAAAATACAGTTATTTGGTTAGGAATATTATTTTTTCCATTGGGAATTTACCTGCTTTATAAATGGAAAAAGAAGCGAGACGCAGTAAAAGAAGAAAACCAAAGACAAGAGACGACAATATATGTTAATACAATATTGCCGGAAGTATCTAATGCTAATTATAGATTTGAAAATTTGCTTAACTATGAAAGTGGATATTTTAATAATAACAAACTAAAAGAATGGCAATTGGATGTGGGGCCGATATATTCTAAATTGGCAACTCAAAAAGTTGATGTTTTACATATAGAATCGGATATAGTATCTGTAATTGATACCCTTAAAACCAACTATGAGCAGGGCGAAAAAATCAGGACTGAACGTAATGAGGCTTTTATGCAACATGAGCTTAAGGAATGTGATCATTTATTTTCAAATATTGATAATGCTAGCTTAGATGAACAGCAAAGACTGGCAATAGTAAGAGATGAAGATAATAACCTGGTTATAGCCGGTGCGGGTAGTGGTAAAACAACGACTGTAGCCGGTAAAGTAACCTACCTTATTGAACGGTTAAAAGTACTACCTGATGAAATACTATTAATTACGTTTACCAAAAAGGCCAGTGATGAAATGAAAGAACGGATTAAGCAGAAAATGGGGATTAATCTTGAAGTAAATACTTTTCATTCTTTTGGCAGGAAGATTATAGGTAATGTAACGAAAAATATGCCTTCGGTTATAGAAGATAAAGAGTATAGCAAGTATATTAGAAAGATTTTTGGAGACTTAATGGTTGATACAAAATACCTGAATAATGTAATTAAGTTTTTAACGGAGTATAAACTGGAGGAAAAAGATAACAAAGAGTTTGAGGACCATGGTGAATACATAGAATATATTAAGGACAATGAAATAAAATCGTATAAAACCATTGAAAAAACAATTAATGGTAGAACCACGCTTTTGAGGGAAGTATGTAAGAGTCTGGAAGAAGTGAAAATTGCGAACTATTTATTTTTAAATGGTGTAAAGTATAAATACGAAGAGCCTTATCAGCATTCGACATCGGATAGTATTTATGCTCAGTATAAGCCTGATTTTTATCTTCCGGATTATGATATTTATATAGAGCATTTTGGATTAATTGATAAGGAAAATAATGTACCGTCTTGGTTTGCGCCTTCGGGAACAATGACGGCTAAAGAAAAATACAATGCAGATATAGAATGGAAACGAAATAAACACAAAGAGCATGAAACCTGTTTAGTAGAAACTTATTCCTATGAAAATAGAGAAGATGTTTTACTGGAAAATTTGAAAGAAAAATTAGAAAAACACAAAGTAATATTTAAACCAAGATCGGCAGAAGAAGTATGGGACCTTCTTAACGATGTAGCCAAGGAAGATGTTTCTGCGTTTGATACATTAATCAACACTTTCTTGACTCTTTTTAAGTCGGGTAATATTGATATTGGTAGCTTGAATGCGCAGGTTGAAAAAATGAAAGTAAGAAGAATTCGTAAACGGAATTTTTTATTCATTTCAATTTTTGAACCAATATTAAATGAATATAATGCGTACCTAAGGGAAAATAATTTGATTGATTTTAGTGATATGATTAATGAAGCGACGAGGTATATAAAGAATCATCAGTTCAATAATACATTTAAATACATTATTATAGATGAATTTCAAGATACCTCTATTGGTCGTTTTAGTTTGATTAAGGCTTTATTGGACAATAATAAGTGTTGTAAGCTATTTGCAGTAGGAGATGATTGGCAAAGCATCTATAGATTTGCCGGAAGTGATATTTCTCTTTTTACAGAATTTGAAAGCTATTTTGGCAAAACGGCATTATCTAAAATAGAAACTACTTATCGTTTTAGTAAAGCGATGATTGATTTAAGCAGTGAATTTATTCTGGCAAATCCTAATCAAACACCAAAATCATTGCGACCGTTTACAGTTTCGGCAATAGAACCTATTGAAATATTATATTCCAATAGCCATACAAACGACGATCCGTTACCACTAATAGAAGCGTTGACTAAGATAAATGCTGAAAATGCTGAGAGAAAAGGAAAGGTAAAAATTATTGCATTGTCGCGATACAACCACTTTATTAACTTATACAAAAATCGGAGAGATTTATTTTCTGTAGTATATAATCCTGTAGAGAAAAATGAAGTAATAACCTACTTGCCAATGCCACATTTATCTGTTGAATTTTTAACTGTTCATAGATCAAAAGGGCTTCAGGCTGATTATACTATTTTATTACATTGTGTATCGGGGAAAAATGGTTTTCCATCTGAACAGGCAGATGATCCTTTATTGAATTTACTGCTTTCAAAAGCAGACCAATTCCCAAATGGCGAGGAGAGGCGCTTGTTTTATGTGGCCTTAACAAGAGCAAAGAAGAAAACATTTATTACGACAAGTGTCTCCAATAAATCAAAATTTGTAAGAGAAATAGACCCTAATGACACTGTTATTACAAACCCCAGATGTCCTAAATGTAAAAGGGGGGAGAAGGTAAGGAATGAAGGAATAAACAAGTATGGAAGACCCTATATTAGATATACTTGTTCCAACTGGAATTTTGATTGTGATTATGTTGAATGGGGTAAAGTTGGATAAAATAATATTCTTTAAAACGATCAGGATTTAAGTTAAAACTAGCCAATGAACTTAAAAAAATAGTAAGCCAGAAGTATTAGATGGATTGGAAAATGAAATAAAATAGGATACCATCTCATCAAAGTTGTATCACCTGCTATCTCAAGTCTTACTAAGCTGGTTTAGGTATTTAGGATATCTTGATTATAGAAATTAATGAGATATGCACTGCCGTTGCAGGGAGTGACACAACGCTGTTTAATAGTATTACAAATGATCGCTCAAATAAAAAATACAAGTCCATTCCCCCAAAGAAGGGGAAGACTTGTAATGACAATGATTTAATGTCGCAGCTAAGGTCTTTAAATGCTGGTAATCGTTAACATTTTTACCATAATGTTATTCCTGTTTCAGATAACCAGACTCAATATATCCAATCAGGTTGCTGTCTAATACTTTTATATTCGCCCAATCTCCCGTGTAGGATATAAGTTCTACTTTGGCATTTTTTTTAACTTTGCCTATAACATCAAAATTAAGTCCCGGACCTTTTCTTAAGTTTATTTCATTGGTATTTATATAGATATTTATGTTGGTAGCGATAGTATTACCTTTCGATTTTTTACTGGTAGCATCGGTAGATTTAGTAGCTGTTTTAGTTGTAGTACCACTCTTTTTATTAGCGGAACTGCTACTCTTTTTTGAGGATGAGGAACTAACTGTTGTACATGCGCCACAAGTGCCTCCACTTTTACAATGCTTGCATCCTGTGCAATTGGTACATGCCGAACAATATGCCGATCCGGTACATCTGCCGCCATCATCTTCGCAACAAGATGCTATTAATTTACTACTGTTTTGAGCGTATGTAAAGGTGCTCAGCAAAAAAAGTGCAATACTTAAAAAGTGTTTTAGCTTCATAGATTTTTTTTAAAAGAAGATTATTACAACAATATTCATTTTGGTAAGCAAACATATGAACGTTACTAGTGTGAGAATTACGGAAAACCGTAGTGGAGAGGAGATTGAGTTAACGACAATAATTGTCTTGTGACCAACACAGCTAAATAGTAGTATAAAGATGGCTCAATAAAACATAACCGCCACTGGGAAATGTTCAATGATTGTTTACCTTCGCATCATGACTTTTGAAGATTTAAATCTGAATGCCCCGCTACTCAAAGCTTTGGACGAGATGGGTTTTGTACATCCCACTACGATTCAGCAAAAAGCCTTTTCTGTAATTATGTCGGGAAAGGATGTATGTGGGATCGCCCAAACCGGAACGGGTAAAACGTATGCTTACTTATTACCTTGCTTGCGTCAATTGGAATTTTCGAAAGACCGGTTTCCGCAAATGCTGGTGATTGTGCCTACGCGCGAGTTGGTGATGCAAGTGGTGGAAGCTGCTATAAAATTAACGGCGTATCGTTCATTGAGTGTAATAGGAGTGTATGGCGGTGTGAACATTAAACCACAAGTAGCTGCTGTAGAAAATGGTGTAGATGTATTGGTGGCCACACCGGGCAGGCTCTACGACCTGATATTGAATGGTGCATTAAAGACAAAATCGATAAAGAAATTTGTGATTGATGAGGTGGACGAAATGTTGAATCTGGGCTTTCGTTCGCAGCTTAAAAATATTATGGAGTTGTTGCCGGAGAGAAGGCAGAATCTGATGTTCTCCGCCACCATTACCGAAGAGGTTGAAGAAATGATTGGGCAATATTTCAACACGCCTGTACGTATAGAAGCGGCGCCTACAGGCACGCCTTTGGAGAACATTAACCAGATGGCTTATGAAGTGCCTAACTTCTACACGAAAGTTAATCTTTTGGAGTTGTTGCTGAATGAAGATGACAGTTTCTCAAAGGTGTTGATTTTTGCGGCTACTAAAAAACTGGCTGACGAATTGTATGCGCAAATGCAACGCCGCTTCCCTGAACAAGTGGGCGTGATACACAGCAATAAAGAGCAGGGGCATCGATTTGATACTGTAAAGCAATTTAAAGAAGGCAGCTATCGCTTTATTATTGCGACTGATATTGTGGCTCGTGGAATAGATATTGCTGAAGTGACGCATGTTATCAATTTTGATTTACCGGAAGCGCCCGAAAACTACATGCACCGCATTGGTAGAACGGGTAGGGCTGATAAAAAAGGCATCGCTATCAGTTTTATCACAGAACGTGATAAGGAATACCAGGAAGCTATTGAGTCGCTGATGAAATATGAAATTCCATTGCGATCCCTGCCGGATAACCTGGAAATATCTACTGCTCTAACAGAAGATGAAATGCCGAAAGTATTTATGAAAGAGGTGAACGTAAAGATACCTAAACGTGAAAATGTTGGTGCGGCTTTTCATGAAAAATCGGCTAAGAATAACAGGCAACCGGAGAAGCGCGTCAGTCATAAAGAGAAAATGATGGCTAAATACGGTAAGCCAAAATCGAAAGAAAAAAAGCGTTAAAACAGGCTCCCAATATCAGAAGCACAAGGAACTTGTCAAAGTAATTTTTGGTTAGTAACAATACAAACCTACCTCTAACCTCTCCAGGGAGGGGACGGGCCTAAGCGTTAGTATGTATTTTGAGTAATGGCAACGTTGTAAGCACCTGAAAGGATAGTCTGTTTATAGATAGAAATCGTTGCTTTTTACATGCGACCTCAGTTGATTTTATACACTATTCTCAATAGTAATTGATAAACATTAGATGTCGAAAGCTCAAAAAACGGTTGTATATTCTTTTGGATGTCTCCTTTCAATTAATGGAGACTCCTTATCCAATCTATCTAATGCTGATAGAATCCTTATTGGCATTGATTCCTTTTAGAATGATTCTGTTGTTGTCAGGCCTTGTAAATGTAAAACGTAAACTATCAGCATCATTTAAAAAAAGCCTCCGTTCAATAGAAAACGGAGGCTTTTACGCTTTATTTACTTAACTGTAAATTTCTGTTTGTGTGATAAGATATTGCCGTTTTTATCGACCCCTTCTATTTGTATAGTGAAATCACCTTTTACATCGGAAGTGAAAAACCTGATTAAATCATTTGGCTTAAAATCCGGGTTCCAGTAAAGCGTGGTCCTGAAATCCGGAATGACATCTTTAGTGGCGATACTATGATCGATGTGAAAAAAGGTCCTTTCTATTTCGAGCCCTTTATAGTCAATTGCTTTATATTCAGGTTCTATTTCGTAACCGTCAAACACTTTGTCATAAGTAATAAAGTTAACGACGGCCTCATAGTTTGTTCCTCCCCAAATAAACACATTTGGAATGATGTCGATTGAAGAGATGAAATAAGGACTGTAATCAAAAATGGCGGAATGATTATTTAATGGTACGCCATCGAGCATTATTAAAAGGTTGCTACTTACCAAACTGTTAAACCCTTTATTGAAAACGTTGGGTACCAGTTTCCCATTTTTACTTACTACCGTTACTTCTCTTACATACTCTCTCAACGTTTCTTCAACGGTAGAGAACCTGTTGTAAGCATCTAAATTATAGCTGACCTCCGGTATGCCATAAAACCTGAGCGTGTCTCTAAATGAAGGGATAACAAACTTTTTCAGACTGTCTTCCCAGAAGTTGGAAGAGAACTGAACATTATTAAATTTATACTCCAGCTTTTCCTTGTCGTAATTGTAAGGTGTTTGTAGATTCAGGTATTTGTACTTTTCAAGAAATGGAGATTGTACTTCAAAGTTTAAGTCTGTTTTTAATAATTCTTTGAAACGTGGCTGAAGAAACATTTCAGAAGGGCCATACAAATCCCTTACCGGGAAATAAAGATCTCCGTTCTTACCGGTCTTTTCGAAATATGCACTAAAGTAATTCGTAGGAACGGACAAAACTACGCCTATGTTAGGATCTATTGCAGCATTTTTCGTGTCCTTAGCTTTTACATGAAGAATATGGTCGAATACTTCTGCCGGATAGCTGACCGTTATGGGCTGATCTTTTACTTTAATTCTGCTGGTAGTATTTAACACCAGCCAGTCATCTAAATTATTTTGAGATTTTGCATCATCAAATGCTGAAAAGTTGGTGATATTCCCGAAGTTATATTCTACATTTTTGAAAAAATCCATGCTCTTTTGTTGTTTCCCTGAAGCTAAAGAGATGCCCACTGAGCCCTGGAATGAAGCTGAATCTAAAACATTACTGATATTATTTAAAGTGGTAAGTATCTCTGATTTCTTCCCATATGTTTCAGCAATATTTAGTTTGACACTCTTCTTATTATCCGGCATGTCATTATAGTAAAAGCGTTCAGCTATTACCTGGTTCAACTTCTGGTCAATAACCGAAATAATATTTAAACCAGGCTTTAAATCGCTCTTCTGAATGCTATAGTCGAATTCGTTCCGCATTGCCGGCACTTCTACTGAATTTGTAACGGTATTGGCATTTTGCAGTACAATTTTGTATTGGTCCATTGAAGAAGGCTGTGGGAAACCTACTTTATACTTGAATAAATTATTCTCCGGCACTACCGAAATTGCTACTCCTGAAAAATCATTTATGCTAAATGTTTTTTCTATTTTCTTATCTTTCGAGGCATTTATTTTTAAAGTATAGACAGTATTCGCTTCCGGCAACAGGTAAAAATTACCTGTCATATTCCGGAACTGGCCGGCATGCACCGTATCTCCGCTATTTTTCACGATTACATAATCGATCGCATCTTTCCTGTTATTTATGCCTTTTAGGTAAACCAGAACTTTGCTGGTGATACCTGAGTTTAATGCTCCACTTTCCGGTATTATTACAATATTTTGTGGATTAATATTACTTTCAGCATTCTCATCCTTTACTTCAGAAACATTGACAATGTTAATTTCTGAATCGAAAAACTTAGTTTCACTAAAGTTTTTCATCCAGTTAGTGTAAGCAATTAATTTATAATTTCCGGTAGGTGTATTTTTGGGAATGATTACAGAGCCTTTTGCCACTCCATCTGCATTCACTTTCAGCTTTTGATTGACAACACTACCGTCTTTTCCTACAATATCTATATAAACGACTTTACTTAGCTCTGAAAACTTAAAGTCCTTATCGTTGAATAAATATACTTTGTACCATAGAATATCTCCGTTAACAAGTTCATTGGAACTTATATGTACAAAAACTCTCTCTGAACTGAAACCAGATTGAGCAACCAGGCTTTTTGCTATAATTAAAAAACAAACTATCAATAATTTAATATGCTTCATTTCAAATTGATTTACCAGTAAGTAGGCTTTACATTCGTTCCTCCTGCAGCTCTGCAGTCGACGCAGATCCTGTCTGCAGCTTCATAACCAATGACACTGCCGTTATCAGAATATAATTTTTCTATAGGTATTTTCACTTGTGCGGGAAAGAAATCTGCGACTTCGTTAAGGGCTACCGTATCTTTTGTACAAAATTTACTAAATCTCCAATCTGACAACTCGGAATTTGCGATAAAAATCCTTTTGGAAGCAATACTTCCACCTAGAACATACCCTACTACTTTTTTATCAGGATCGTTCACACATTTCAGGTTGCTTCCTAATTCACTGGGTTGATTACCAAAAATATTGCCTATTTCTTCAGTATTTTTCTTCATTAATTCATAAAACGCATACGCTTCTTTTGTCATGCCAATCTGATTCACCAACAAACTATACCTTACTGCTAATTTTTCGTGATTGGCGGGTATGCTTATTAACTGGTTATCATAAATAGCATTATCCTCAATTTTTGCAGATGAGCCTATGAAAATTGAAGATGAACGAATATCTCTCCAACAAGTATAAATGTTGTTATTGACCATATCCCGATCTATTACACTATTGGTAGCAGTTGAATATTCCAGGTTAGAAGAATAAACAGAGTTATATTGATAGGTCTCTACATAATCCCACTTATAATATTTGATATTATTGGTCGGATCTTTCGTAGAAACATAAATCTTTACGCCATCCGCATTTTGCCTCCATGTAATAGCGTCGATAGCTGGTGTTGCCAACGGGATAATTGGTTCTGACAAATATTCGTCTCCAACAGCCGTTTTTATTCTCAGGTAATATTTATCGGCTTTGGGCGTATTACTTAAGTTATAATTGCCATTTGCTGAATTTCTGAGTGTAGCGAGCAATTGCCCGCTTTCATTTTCTAAAAGAACGGTCGCATTGTTTATGTACGAATCGCGGGTAGGCTGATTAATGCCCAGAACATAAGACAGGGTAATTTTGGAATCTCCTTCCGGCCAAACGGCTCCTTCTACAATTAAAACATTCAGAGTATCTCCTTCATTGAGACCTGGCATGTATTTATCTCTACATCCCAAAATGCTAATTATACCTATAAATGCTATAATAAAGTATTTCATTAAAATCTAAGATTAAAATTAATAAATGGGATAATATTGCCAATGATTGACATTTTGTAACCTTCAATTCTGCCATTTTCCGAGATGAAATAAACAGAATACGGATTACGTCTTCCAAAAACATTATACAAACCTACTGACCATGAACTATGGGCTAGTTTTTTTACTTTATGATTTCCCTCGATGTTCATTACAAAATCTGTTCTGTAATAATCAGGAATTCTGTACGCGTTCCTGTCGGAATATAAAACCCTTTCAGATCCTTCATAATAATATTTACCAATCGGCAATGTGATAGGTCTACCCGTACTATAAGTAGAGTTTACTGAAAAATTAAACCTGTGACTGGCTTTAAAATTGATTAATACGGTGGCTTCATGCGGTTTGTCGTAATTAGCAGCATAATAATTGCCATTATTCACCATAAAGCCTTGCTGTGGATTATTGTTTTTTAGTTCAATTCTGGAGTAAGTATATCCTATCCAGCCATTCCATCTTCCTGTTAATTTTTTAATTAACAACTCAATGCCGTAGGCTCTTCCATTCGTATTTACAACATCTCTTTCTATATTATGATTCAATATTAATTGAGCCCCCGGTTTATAATCCAGGTAATCTTTAATTTGCTTGTAGTAAACTTCTACAGAGGTTTCTATTGTATTTGATGCTAAGTTTTTATAGGCCCCCAGGGAATATTGTATCCCTTTTTGTGGCTTAATATGCTCATCACTGAGTTTCCATATATCTGTTGGCGCCATCATTGTGGTATTACTCAACATATGAATATACTGCGCCTGGGTATTAATACCGGCTTTAATGGAAAAGGTATTGTCCACTAAATAACGTAAAGAACTGCGGATTTCAGGATAAAAATATGTTTTAACAATCTCTCCGGATGAAGTATTTTTTACGCTCTCAACAGTTCCTTCAGATATTGGGCCATTAGGGATATAAGTATATGAAGGTTTACCACCCATTACCAATAAATTAGACAACCTTACGCCTCCGCTTAAAATTAATTTCTGACTGGCTTTGTAGCGATACGCAGCATAAATGGCATTTTCAAATGCCGATTCTTTATGTAAAATATCGTCTACTACCTTTGAGCTATCCCCTGAACCAATATATTTACCAGGATTTAAATTATACCTGATGGTACTGAACCCAAAATCGATATCACTTTTACTATTAAAGATATAGTTGAACTCTGACCGGAAGTTTAATTGAGACAATTTATAAGATAAATCAAACGCATTATATTTATTAAAATCGTTTCCTATTATATATTTATAATTATCATTAGCTAATATTAGGTTCCGGCTAAACTTCCTGCTTATTTTTTTATTCCACCTAAGGCTAAAGTTTAGATTATTATAGCCGAAAATGGTATCACTGGCAAGCTTAAACCTGTCCCTGCTATAATAAGCACTGAAAATAATTTTACTGGTACTGTCAAAATCATGTGTAACGGCAAAGTTAAAGTCCTGGAAATTTGCCCTGCTCTTTTCATATTCGTCCGGTAAAAGTTTTAGCAACCAGTTGGCGTAGGTTGTTCTGCCGGCAAGGACAAATGAGGTCTTTTCTGACTTAATCGGGCCTTCTAAAGTAACACGGCTGGTAATTAAACCTAACCCCAGTGTTCCCGTCAGTTTCTTCTTATTACCTTCCCTTGAGGTTACATCTAATACAGATGCTAGTCTGCCGCCAAACCTGGCAGGCATACTACTTTTATATAATTCAATATCTTTTACAATTTCAGGGTTGAAAGCACTAAACATCCCAAACAGGTGGGAAGGATTGTAGATTGTATTGTCATTGAACAAGATCAGGTTCTGATCTGCGGAACCACCTCTCACATTGAAGCCTGTACTTGCTTCCCCAACTGTTTTCACGCCTGGTAAAGAGGTGATTGCTCTTAATATATCAGGTTCGCCGAAGACGCTTGGAATTTTTTTAATCGTTTCTATATTCAGCTTCTCAACGCCCATTAATACAGTATTCACTTTAGATACTTTTTGCGCGGAAACCACTACATTTTTCAAGGTAGTAATTTTTTCAAGCATCTCGAAATTGAGCTCGCCGTCTTCATAAATGTTTAGTTTAAACTGAATTTCATGCATTCCATTACCAAGAATATTGAAAATGTACTTTCCGGGAGCTAACACCAAATTATAAAATCCGTTATTATCCGCATTCACACTGATACTATTGTTATAAATAACAGCATTGTCAATTGATTCTCCGGTCTTTTTGTTTTTAATGTACCCTCTTAAAATAACCTGGGTCTTATTTGCAGATTTTCGACCAATAGTATATTCTTTAATTTCCATCAAAGTTTTGGTCTGTTTTTGTATATTCAGATGATCGACATCTGCTATATCCAAATTCTTGTTGACATTTGCGAGGGAAATAATTTCCGAAAATTTTGTGATATAGATATTATCATCTATTAACGAAAATTTCAGCTTGGTCTGATCGCCTAATAATTTAAAAATTTTATCTAAAGGCAGAGGCACCCTGTTAACTTCAACTTTCACAGTGTCTATATCTTTGTATCTATAAAAGAATTTCTTGCCGGAATATTTTTCCAGCGTCCTTATTGTAGAAATTAAATCAAGTGAGTCTGCATTGAAGGAGTAATTTTGTGAATGAGCATTTATAAATCCCATTATACTGCAAAACATGACCAAAAAGAATATATAGAATTTCTTCATAATAGTTTAGTTCAAGAATTATAACTCGGAATAGTATTGTACCATTGCTTTTATTGCCTGCGCACTTGAAAGATTCTTAAACTTATCGTTATCCTTATAATAAGCCTTTAATTCTTTGCGCTTCTCAGAAAATAAATTAATCACTCCCTTTGCTGAAGAAACTGAAACCACTTTTCCATCTTTATAGATATAACAGTTCGAATTATATTTATATTCTCTTTCAAGAGAATTATTTATGATATTTTCTTCTAATTCTTTATTGTGATCAATAATTAAGCTTGCTTTATCCGTTTCAAACACTTCATAAAGTTTCGCTTTCTTTTTAACAGACAGTTTGTTAATATTTTCAAAATACTTAAATGCAGATTTGCCAACTTTAACAGAGTCTATACGTTCGCTCTGTAAAACAATCCAGTTTCCATTTTCTGATTTTACAATGAATTCATTATTGACAATATCAAAATGAAAAATCACGTTTCCGTAATATTTTCCATTGTAATAAAAGTCAGATTTTTCAAATTCGGAATCTAAAAACGGGGATCCTTTTATAGTACTCATTGGGAAATAGAACATTCTGCCTGACCAAAAATCGGCATTCTGAGAGTTTACTAACTCTTTAGATTTTTGTTCAATAAATGAATTCTGAGAAAACAAGTTAAATTGAAGGCTAAGAAGAATTAGAAATAATAAGCCTTTTTTAAAATTATGCTTCATTCCTGTAGTTAATTAAATCGAAATAGATATATAATTTTCAATATATTAAATATTGAAAATATCAGAAAGCCTAAAAGAATAAAAGCTGACATAATGTTATGTCAGCTTTTATATTGATCGAATAAAAATAGATTAATTATTTAAATTCGGATTATTTAAAACCTCTTGTTGCGGAATTTCAAAAGTTAAACGAGGGTCATTGTAAGGAATACTTTGACCTGCCAAGAACAAATGGTTTGAACCTCTTGTTAAAGTTCTCTTGTCGCGTTTTAAAGCCAGATATACTTTACCTTCACCCCATAACTCAATCCTGGTTTGCAGGTAGATTTCATCTTTTAAAGCTTGCCCGGCTAAAGCATCAATGTAAGACAGATTTGTGATCCTGTCTGCCAGGTATGATTTCAATGTAGTTTTAGCTTCTGCATCTTTATTCAAATAAGCATTTGCTTCAGCATTCAGTAAGTAAAACTCATCTGCACGCATATAGATGTTATCTGTTTCTACATATCTGGCACCACCGGCAGTTCTTGCAGGAGCAAAGAATTTGTTAACCGGTTGTAACTGATATTGAGCACCTGGCGCAGCAAACTGAGCTTTTCTTGCATCATCAGATCTAATAGCATCGTAAAGACCTCTGTCTATTCTTTTAGGATCACCAGCCCATGCATAACTATAAGTGAATTGATCTACCTGGCCCCACCAAGAAATTAAGTTCAATCCTTGGTCCAATGTTAAATCTACCCCCCACATCCAACTTGGAGCTGTTACTTTATTAAACCCGGCAGTAGCTATATTCGTTCCATCATAAACATAATATGCTTTTGTTGTCTTTGGATATGCTGCCATTATTTCACTCGTTAAAGTCTGAACTTTGGTCCAATCCTCATTTGTTCCTCTTGCTGCCAACACATAACATAATAAACCTTTCGCTACATTTTGATCTATTTGATCTTTCGTCGTTCTGGTAAATCCGTTTAATAAAGTGATAGCTTCATTCAGATCCTGGATCATGAAACTCCAAATCTCAGCTGCAGTTCTTTTAGGTTGATTCAGGAAAGTAGGATCTGCAGTATTATAAAGCGGCAGTATCTTTTCAGAACCGTCTCCATATGATTTTGCATATAATTGACTTAAGTAAAAATATGCATAAGCACGCATCGCTTTAGCTTGTCCCATTGTACGCGCATTACCACCGGTCGGAGTCGCATTGGTTCCACCTAAAATGTCAATAATTGTGTTTGCACCATATACCTGACGATAGAAATATCTGAAAGGAACATAACATGGATTGGTAGTAAAATTGATTGGTGCCGAATAGTTGGCAATATTCGAATACCAACCATAGTTAGTACCTGCTAAAACCATATCTGATTGCAACATATCTGTGTATATATCAATTCCCTTCTGACCAAAGTCATCGTGACCAGTTGTTCCGCCAACCGCAGGTGTAAACATTGTGGTATAAAGACCGGCAACATTTCCGTTCAATAAAGACGGATCTTGTAAAGCTGCTTCACCTAATTGTTCAGGTGTAGTGAACTCTGAAGGTAAGGCCTTTAAAAAGTCTTTTTTACAACCACCAATAGCAACAGCCGCTATGATAGGTATAAATAAAAATTTCTTTGTCATATTATCTATTTAATAAGATTATTTTAAAATTTAACTTTAACACCAGCAGTGATTGTCGATAGTGGTGAATATCTGTAAGTATCAGAACTACCTGTTTCTGATGTAGATGGATTAAAGCCTCTGCGTGCAGCGCCTAACCATAAGTTGTCTCCTGAAGCGAAAATTGTTGCTTGTTGAATTCCTACTTTATTAGTTAAAGAAGCAGGGATTGTATAAGCCAATCTTACATTATTTAAAGAGATGAAGTCTGCTTTTGTTAAAAATCTGGTAGAGGCACCTAAACTATTTGGCGTTTGGTTGTTAGACAACATTGGAACATTTGTTACATCACCGGCAGCCTGCCATCTTGCGAAGATGTCTCTATGCCAGTTATTACCACCAGCAGCACCGCTTCCCATTAAACCTGCATATACATTATCGTATGAATAACCACCAATATTGTACAGGAATTGCACCGCAAGGCTAAACCCTTTGTAGCCAGCATTCAAATTGATACCGCCACGTAATTTAGGTAAAGATGATTTTCCAACATAATATTGAGTAGCCTGAGCAAAAGTACTTGTTACACCTTCTTTCAGGGTTCCTACTTTATCCGGATTTTGATTATAAAACTGTTGTAAGTTTATAACTTGTTCGCCGGCATCGAATGCACCGTTACCGTTTGCATCTTCATAAAACACTTTATACTGAGATAAACCAGTTGCAGGGTTTACGCCAACAAAATCTCTCATATAGTAATCATACACAGAGTTTCCTTTAGCATAAGCGTAACTGCCTTGAATATCCAACAGTTTATCTCCATTGATGGATGGGTCATAAGGCATTCTGATAATTCTGTTACTGAAGTTTTCTCCGTTAACCGTTAAATCAATGAACGCATCTTTAGTTTTCAGGATGTGACCTGTTAAGTCGAACTCAATACCTGTATTTCTTAATTGACCATCATTTACAGTAATATTCGCATAACCATTAGAAATACCTACTGACCTGTTGAAAATCATATTGGAGGTATTCTTGATGTAGTAATCAACAGAACCTGTGATAAATTTACCCAGGTTAAACTCTGCACCTACCTGGAACATTTTGGAAGACTCCCATGTTAATAGAGCATTACCAGGAGTTGGTACACCAAATGATGGATTACCATTCAGGTTACTGATATTAATACGGTCATAACCAGGGTAGTATCCTAGACCTGATTGATCACCTAATATACCATAGCTCGCCTTTAGTTTTAAATAGTCTAAGATTTTACTTTGGTTTAAGAACTTTTCTTTAGTAACAACCCATGCTAAACCAACAGAACCAAAAGTACCCCAAGGTTCTCCTTTATAAAATCTTGAAGAACCGTCTCTTCTTATTGTACCGGATAAATAATATTTACTGTCAAAATCGTAGTTTGCCTGAGCAAAATAACTTTCCAGCCTGTTTAAGTCTGTAAATGATCCTACAGCACCCGGAATCTTAACAATGGCATTATCTAAATTAAGACCATAATTATCAACAAGGTTTTGTCCTCCTGCTGAAGCTGATGTAAATTTATATTTAGTCGCTTCATGCGCTGCCAATACTTCTAAATTATGAACTCTGGCAAATTTGCGTGAATAACGAAGCATGTTTAACAAATTCAAATTCATCATATCAGTTCTTGTATGAAATAATGAACCTTTTTGTCCGGCCGCAGAACCATAAAATTTATTGTTACGTGTAACTGCTAAGTTATTGTAATACTGAACGCCTAGTCTGTTATCAAAAGTCAGGTGTTTAGTAATTTTAAAATCAAAAGAAATATTTGCTGTTAATTCATTACGGGTAGAACGGGATGTATTATAAGTAGCGTCTGCAATGGCGTTTGTTAAACCACCAAAACCACGTTGAGTTCCGTTACCTGCACCATAATCAAATTCATATCCACCAAAAATGGTATCAGCAACAGGAACGCCTGTTGATGGGTTACGCAAGTACAGTGGATAGATAGAAGGAATATTATCTACAAACCAGAATACGCTGTTTGAAGAACTTCCCTGTCCATTATTATTAGTTTCTGCATTAGCGTAGTTAACATTAAGTTTTGTTGACAACCACGGTTTTACTTCGTGATTCAGATTTACCCTACCACTCAAACGTTTGAAGTTAGAATTAATGGAGTAACCTTTATCTTCCAAATAACCAATTGAAGTAAAGTAGTTTGTTTTAGCATCACCACCCCCTAACTTAATATTAGCTTCAGTTCTGTTTGATGACTGAAAAGCATAATCTTCCCAGTTTTCAGGACTCCATTTACGCGTTACACCGCTACGAACCTGGCGAGTTGTCGGATCAATTAAATCGGCAACAGATGCAACATTCCACATATTGTATGCCGGACTGATACCGTTTGCACTAAATAAGCGGCTGTTAGCAAAAGCAACAGGATCTGCATTACCAGTTAACACACCGTGATTATAAATTGATTCCCAAGCTAAACCGATGTATTCTTCCGGAGATTTAATAACATCATATCTTGGCAATAATGCCATATTTGAACCATACTTAACATCAACCTCGATAAATGATTTCTTAGACTTTCCGGAAAGTGTAGTGATAACGATAACACCATTCGCACCGCGTGAACCATATATGGAAGTTGCTGCTGCATCTTTCAAAACAGTCATAGAAGCAATATCTGCCGGGTTAATGGTATTCAGGTTTCCTGAGTAAGGTACACCATCAACAACATATAATGGAGAGCGGTTACCATTTACAGAACCGATACCACGAATACGGATTGTTGCGGAAGTACCTGGCTGACCAGAAGTATTGATCACACGGACACCTGCAACTTCACCGGCTAATGCCTGAGATACGTTAGAAACACTTTTGTTATACAATTGTTCGCCTGAAACCTGCTTGGCAGAACCCGTAAACGCTTCTTTTGTTGTAGTACTATAACCTACCACAACAACCTCATCCGTACTGGCAGCCACAGCTGTTAAACTTACATTATAAGTAGACAGAGAACCGATTGTAATTTCTTTTTCCCCTTGCCCTACATAGGAAATGACTAAAGACTTAGAACCCTCCGGTGCTGTAATTGTATAATTACCATTAGCATCAGTAGTTGTACCTACCCTGGTTCCTTTAACAACAACAGATGCACCCGAAATCGGAGCACCGTTCTCGTCAGTTACTTTACCTGTTATTTTCTTCTGAGCCCACACTGACACAGATAAAAACATTAAAGTAACTACGTTTAATAGAACTTTCTTCATGTTTAGATTTGTTTATTAATAGTTTTTTTAGTACCGAATGAACCATCCCAATTCATTTCGAGGTAGCGAATATCCCAAATTAAAATTTAACAAAAAAATTAAATTCAC
This sequence comes from Polluticaenibacter yanchengensis, assembly GCA_027854065.1. Lineage (GTDB taxonomy): Bacteria > Bacteroidota > Bacteroidia > Chitinophagales > Chitinophagaceae > Phnomibacter > Phnomibacter yanchengensis. Next base: position 201,657 of record JAQGEF010000004.1, read on the forward strand.
TCAATGTTGTATTAACATTCACCAATTTTCCTTAACGTTATGACAACAGTTTTTATAATTCCGCTGCACGAATTTACATTTCCTTAAGATTTTTATTTTCTTCAATACTTGCACCAACAGGAAATTAATTATCAAATTAAAATTCCATATTTAAATTTTTAGCTAAAAAACAAGGCGTATATTGAATAATTATCAATTATTCATCTTTAGGCAGAAAGATATTTGATGTTATTTAATTATAATCTTAGTTAAAAAATATCATCCTAATGTTATTTTTTTATGATGCCGTTTAATTAACATTTATAAACAACAAATAATTATTAAAATAAATATATCAAGATTATTTAGACAAAAAGCGCTGAAGATTTAATATATAAAAGACCCTATTTTCCATTTTTTATAATGACAATCATCAATTCTGCATTTTTAACAGCGGAAAATTTGAGAGAATTGCCTAATGCACAAGAAGTTGAGTGCTTTGATGAATATTAAATACAGTACCGAAAGCTGCTTTCAGTCAGAAAAGAAACCAAAATGACTATCCATTTCGGTAAAATACATCAGGGTTAAGAATAACATCGCCATATAAAAGCCACATGATCCAATAAATTAAAGCAGGCATTAATAAAGTCAGTGGTTAATAACAATGCCTATTAATGCCTGCTAAATACTGGCCTACTTCACATTATATTTATGCTTATACTTATCTGCAAGTTGCTCCTGCTTACTTTCCAGTACAATTTTTCTACCTTGAATAAATGCATCAGTAACCACATTGCCATCCATATCCAGGATATCGCCTTTACTGATAACAATGTTCGCATCTTTTCCGGCTTCTATACTCCCTGTTTTATCCTGGACACCCAATATTTTAGCTGCATTTAATGTAATGGCAGATAATGCTTCTTCCCTGCTTAAGCCATAAGCAGCAGCTGTACCGGCATTGAAAGGCAGGTTTTTATAGCGACTGTTTACGTGGTTGTCATTCAATGCAAATAACACACCTGCCTTCTGTAAGACAGCTGGTGTTTTGTAAGGTTGGTCCACATCATCATCTTCCATTGTAGGTAAGTTATGTGTGTTGTTTAATATAACCGCAATATTGTTCGCTTTCAATAAATCTGCAATTTGCCAACTCTCGGTACCTCCAACAATCACGACATCAAAGCCGTACTGCTTTACAAAGTCTATGGCTACCAGCATCTGTTTTACTTCATTGGCATGAACAAACAATTTTTGCTTTTTATCAAATAACGGCCGGGCAGCTTCCAGCTTTAGATTTTTTCCATTGGGGTGTACCGTTTCTGTAAAATACGACCTGGCATCATTAAAGTACTTTTTTATGACATTAATGCGCTCCTGTGCAGCTTCTGCCGGGTTTGAATTTCCTGCCGACGGACCGCCAAATCCTCCGCGACGGCCACGGCGCTGTATAAAAGACGGCAAGCTGATATGCATGCCATTATCTGCTAAATAGGCAGCATCTTCAAAATTATAAGCATCTAACTGTACAACAGAAGAAGTTCCCATTACCAGGCTGCCCTGCGGTATCACATTCGCCAGTAAAATGCCATAAGTACGTAATGGATTGATAAATTCTGACTCCGTATTATAGGCTGCGATAGCGCGTACATTAGGGTTTAAATCACCTAATTCTCTATAATCATTCGTACCACGCACAGAGCCGCTTATTTCACGCAGACCTAAATCTGTGCTGGCTAAGATCAATCCCGGGTAAACATGTTGGCCATCTGCATTTACCACCTGTACATTGGCGGTTTTAGGTACGGGAATATCTTTACCCACACGGACGATTTTCCCGTTTTCAATTTGTACAATGGCCTTTTCTAATACAGTACCATTACCCACATGTACAGTACCGCCAATAATATAAATAGGATTGGCCTGCGCCGGAGCCGGATAAATATTGTCCTGGGCGCCCGCCCAACCTATAGCTGCTAAAAATGATATAGTTAATAATATTTTTTTCATAAAGTGTTGTTTGGGATAATCACTACAATTAGTTTTCTTCATGTGCATCCAGGATACCATGATTATGCTCATGGTCGCCACATTCATTAATAACATTGAATGTAGGACGGGCAGCAGTTACATTCGCACCACCACGCTTTTCTGCCAGCATTTTAAGTATTAAAGCATTCCGCTCTTTAGCAATTGCCGCACGCAGTTCATTATCTTTTTCCCTGTCAAAATAAATGGTGCCGTCCACAATAGTAGTTAACGCTTTCGCATAGATGCTGGTTGGTTCATGGCTCCACAATACCACGTCCGCATCTTTACCTACTTTTATGCTGCCTACTTTACCGTCCACATGCAGCATTTTTGCTGGATTAATGGTTACCATTTTCAACGCGTCCTCTTTACTCATATTATGCTTGATGCTTTTTGCAGCTTCCTGGTTCAGGCGACGTGCCATTTCTGCATCATCACTATTAATAGCCACGTTTAAACCTACTTTATGCATGATGCTGGCATTTTGAGAAATCGCATCCTGCACCTCGGCTTTATATCCCCACCAATCACTGAAAGTTGACGCGTTACTGCCATGCACTTTCATTTTATCGGCCACTTTATAACCCTCTAAAATATGCGTGAACGTATTTACTTTAAAGCCGAATTTTTCTGCCACACGCATGGTATAGGTAATTTCACTTTGTACATAGCTGTGACAGGTGATAAACCGCTGGCTGTTCATTATTTCTACCAACGCATCTAAAGATAAATCTCTGCGGACTTTGGTAAAAGGATTCACGCTTCCTCCTTTTTTAGTACCTGCTGAAGCAGCTTTAATCGCATCCTGGTAATCGGAAGCCCTTTGGAAAGCGTCCATTAGCACCTGCTCCACCCCCATCCGCGTATCCGGGAACCGGATATTATTGGTACTGGTCGTCCTTTTTACATTTTCACCCAGGGCGAATTTGATAAACGGATCTGCACCGGCAAATTTCAGGGCGTCATCAGTGGCACCCCAGCGTAACTTGATCAATTGTGTCTGCCCACCAATAGTATTGGCACTGCCGTGTAAAATATGTGATGTAGTAACGCCACCGCTTAACTGGCGGTATATATTGATATCATCCGGGTTTAAGTTATCGCCAATACGCGCCTCACTGGTCATTGAGTGGGAGCCTTCATTAATAGAAGAAGTAGCAATATGTGAGTGTTCATCTATGATACCCGCTGATAAATGTTTGCCTGTACCATCAATTATTTTTGCTGAAGGATCAGACAACCCCTTGCCTATAGCAGCGATTTTACCGTTTTTCAACAATACATCTGTGCTTTCTAAAATGCCGGCTGATTCACTTGTCCAGACCGTGGCATTTTTTATTAAAATGGTTTCCTGTTTTGGCAGATCCGTTGTACCGTAAGCCCCAAACGGGTATGTCACCTGGCTGATGATATTTAAAGATTTTGCCTTACTGCTGTCTGCGGTTTTGGCAACTTCATTACCGGTGAGTATAGCCGTCCAGGTGAATGGATTACCCAATGTATCTACACCGGTACCCTGCCAATAACCATTGCCATTGTCCACACCACTCAAACGCAGGCTTGCAGCTGCAACCGGTGCAGCACCACCGCGGCCGCCACGAGGCGCTTTCTTTTCTGAAAAAGACAGGCTGACACTTTTAAACGCGACACTTAATTTAGCTGGTAAAGTATCTGTACCAATAACGTTAGCCACATTATTTGCTTTTACCTCTAAAGCATATTTAGATGCGCCGGTCATCCTGTTTAAAACCAAATTGTAAACACCGGCGGAAGGTGTCCAGGCATCTTCTTTTACGCCATACTTCACACCACTTACCCAGTTTTGCAATATCACAGCCTTATCATTAAAAACAGGTTCTGAAGTAATGATAAAATTTGCAAGTTTGCCAACTTCCAGGCTACCTACTTTATCAGAGATACCAATCAATTTAGCAGGATTTGCCGTAAGCGCATTTAAAGCCGCCTTCTCGCTTAATCCATACTGAATCGCCTTTCTTAAATTGGCCAGGAAAGTATTGGGATTTTGCAGGCCGCTGGCGGTTAGGCAGAAATCGATATTATTTTTCTCAAATGAAGCCGGGTTAGAAGGCGCCAGTTCCCATGCCTTTAAATCTCCCAGGCTTACAAACCTGGCATTTTGCGGATCTTCCACATCCTGCGCATCAGGAAAATTCAACCCTACAATAAACTTTGCTTTAGTTGCGGCAACTTCTTTGATGCGCTGGTATTCATTACCACCGGCCCGTATAATGTACTGCACGCCGGCTTCGTCACCTACTCTATCCGCCCGGATGGCATCCCATTTATCATTTGCTTCAAAAATTTGTGGCAAATCCTGGATATTGTTAAACGATTGCAAGGCCAGGTTCGTCCCTTCCTTACTTCCCGGGTTATTTTTATACCAGGCAGCATCAATATATGTTTGTCTTAACAAAGAAATGCTTCCCATCATACTGGAAGGATAGGATTGTGTACTCGTTCCCTTACTAAACGAATAGTGTGCGGATGCTCTTTCTTTTACAATAGCCGCGTTATCACTTTCATCGGTAAGTGTAACGACCACACCGGTACCGCGTACAATACCATCTGCCTGGTGGGTTAAGACCGTTCCGAAACCGGCATTTCTTAACTGCTCTGCTTTTGCAGCGTCTTTACTAAAAATGGCAAAAGCATCTATATAGGATTTAATGGCTTTGTTCCAGCCGTATGCTCCCTTTGTGTCATTGTCTAATTGCTGTGGTGCACCAAACTGAAATCCGCCAGCCCTTCTCTCCTGTTCAGGAATGCCGTAGCTGGTATATAAGTCTATAAAAGACGGATAAATATACTTATCCTTACAATCCACTACAATCGCATTTGCCGGTACCTGCTTTGGATTGATCGCTGCAATTTTCCCGTTTTCAATGACTAATGTAGCATTTTTAATAGTGGTGTTAGCATCCTGCACAAGCGTAACATTCGTAAAAGCATAAGCTCCTCCCCTTTTATCTGTTACGCCATTTACAGGAAACGTCACCTGGGCCCTTGCCGATATTGCTGCTAACAATACCGATAAACAAACGACGATTTTTCTCATAAAGATTTTAGTTTTAGTTTAACAGCGCATTTTATTCACTATAAATTATTTGACGATAAGTTTTTTAAAGTTATTCTAATAGTTGCCAACTATTTTTTATTTTTTATAACATTTAAAAGTTTTCTAAATTCCTGATTTAATTTAGCACCCACAACATCATATATGTTCGAAGAGTTAGAAAAAGCCATTAAAAACAGGGTTAATATAAGTGAGAGCGAGCTTACAGAAATGTATCGCCATTTCACACCAAAAAAAATCCGCAAAAAACAATTATTGCTGGAGGAAGGAGATATCTGTAACCGTGTGGCGTTTGTTGAAAAGGGGGCATTATTTTCTTATTCAACGGACGAAAAAGGGGGCATCCACATTATGCAGTTCGCGTTTGAAGGCTGGTGGATGTCAGATTTATTCAGCTTTTTCACCAATGAGCCCTCTAAACTTTGCATAGAAGCATTGGAAGATTCTGAAGTTTTATTAATCAGCAAAGAGAAACATGCCGAACTGCTCCAAAAAATGCCGGTATTTGAATCCTATATGCGGCAACTTTACCAGAACGCTTATGTTTCACTACAGCGCCGGATGGAAGAAACGATCGGGTTAAGTGCAGAAGAGAAATACTCCCGTTTTTTAAATGGTCCATTTTCAGGGCTGTTATCACGCGTACCGCAGCATTTAATTGCCTCTTACCTGGGCATTACGCCCGAAACCTTAAGCCGTGTCCGTCGCCAGTTTGCTTCTTAAGATTATTTTCTTTTTTTAATTTGGGGCTCTGGTCATTTGCAATGCTATCTGGCGGTAGTCCGGGCTATTCCAGGCTCGCTGACGCTCGGTGCCGGGCACTGGCTCGTACCTCGCCACCTTTCATATCCCGCAGCCGGTTTGCAACAGGAATGCTATTTAGCGGGGCTTAACATTGCAATTGATTGTGAACATTTCTTATGGCTTGCGTCAGTATTGTCTCAACATTTGTTGTATAACATTGCATCACTCCACTTAATAAAATCTCTTGCAGGTACTCAAGCGGTTATGGTGAGTATTGGTTGTTACATAGAATTACTACTGAGCAATGGCTGCGGCATGCGTGGGTGGCGACGCAGGAGCCAGTATATTTTTGCAGGAATACCTAAGGCAATTATAAACCCGGTGCGCCTCCTGCAAAAATATACCGAGCGTAGCGGAGCCCTAAGCACGCCGGACAAATGCCTGTAAAAGCGAAAATGCTGATAGCCCCGATTATTAAATTTATGAGAGCCCATCTCCCGGATATTCCTCACCCGCCATTTAAACCAATTATTACGTCGTTTATAACAAAAAAACTGTTATTAATGTATAATTTGTTATGATTTTGGTGAAATCGGCTTAGTTAGCGTTACATTTGCACACAATTTTAAAAGTTAATTATGGGTTTTGACAGGAATACGCTTATAGGTTTCGGGTTACTGGCTGTTTTGCTAATGGGAATGTTTTGGCAGACAACTACTACGCAAAAAGCACAAATGGCCGAAAAGAAACGTATAAGTGACAGTATTGCGGCATTGCAACCAAAAGTGGATTCACTTGCACAAAAACAGCAACAGGCCGTTTACGAGCAAAAAAAGGACTCCGTAAATGCGGGTGATTTTGTTGCATTTGCGGGTGGTGAGGAAACATTTTCCTATGTGGAAAATGATGTGATGAAACTTACTTTTAGCAATAAAGGTGGCTGGTTGAAGAAAGTAGAACTTAAAAACTTTAAAGGCCCGGATAGTGGTTTAGTGGTATTGAGCGGTAGCCCTAAAGATAATTTTAACTATGTTGTGCGTACAGGTGCGGGTGTTTCACAGGATGTTAACAGGCTTTTCTTTAGCCCTGCGGTAATTACGAAGAATGCAGATGGCAGCCAAACGATCAGTTACCAGATAGCGGCGGAAGGAAAAAGCTTGTCTCATGCGTTTCTTGTACCAAAAGATAATTACATGGTAGATGCCAATATTAAGTTAGATGGCGCAGACCAGTTTATCAGCAAACAATCATTGAACTTTACCTGGGATGTGTTGGCCAGACGCCAGCAACATGATAAAAAATATGAAAATAACCAGACGCGTTTGGTGGTGGAAACTGATAATGAGTATGATTATTTTTCTGCTGCCAGCGGTGTGACCAAAACTTTTGGTACTGCCACTAAGTGGATTGGTTTAAAGCAACATTTCTTCAACAGTACGTTGCTGGCTAATAATGCACAGGGGTTTTCTAACGTAACGGCTGCAGTAGTAAGCATGCCGGATACCGTACACAATGAAATAGCGGTAATGCAGGTGAATGCCTCCATGCAGATTCCGGCGGGCAATGTGGTAGAAGTGCCTTTAAGGTTATACTACGGACCAAATGAATATAAGTTGCTGAAGAGCTACGATAACGATATGCACAATATTGTGGATCTTGGTAGTGGTATTACAGCATTCGTAAAGTACATTAACCGCGGTATTATTATGCCGGTGTTTAATATGCTGAATAATTTGTTTGGTACTGCCGGCATGGGTTGGTCTATCCTCGTATTAACAATTTTTATCCGCTTGCTGATTACACCGCTTACTTACAGTTCTTACAAAAGTGCGGCTAAGATGAAGGCTTTACGCCCGGATATAGAGAAATTAAATGAAAAATTTGGCGACAATGCGCAGGCTAAAAGCATGGAGCAAATGAAACTTTACCGCGAAGCAGGAGTAAACCCGGCGGGAGGTTGTTTGCCTGCATTGATGCAAATACCGATATTCTTTGCGCTCTTTGCGTTCTTTAACAGCAATATTGCACTGAGAGGTGTTCCGTTTTTATGGGCTGATGACTTAAGTAACTATGATTCTATCGCTCAGCTGCCATTTACAATTCCTTTTTATGGAGATCATGTCAGCCTGTTTACAATCACTGCGGTTATTACCAGCTTTGCCATATCGTTGTACAGCATGAACTCTGCGCCAGATACTGGAAATCCGATGATGAAATATATGCCTTATATATTTCCTTTTATGATGTTATTCTTCTTTAATAGCATGCCGGCAGCATTAACATGGTATTATACAGTTTCTAACATTATTACTTTGTTATTACAGTTTGTTATTCAGAACTATGTAATTGATAATGACAAAATTCATGAGCAGATTAAGGCTAACAGGGCAGCGCCTAAAAAGAAGTCCAAACTTCAGGAGCGTATAGCACAAATGCAGGAGAGCCAGCGTAAACTGGAAGAAATGAAAAAAAGATCTCAGGGTAAATAACCTACAGATAGTAACATAACTTTATAAGACAGCCTGCAACTTTTACGTTTGCAGGCTGTCTTATTTATAACCGGCAATATTTACCGAAAGTTTACTACACAAATTGTATATTTGAGGCAGTATTGCTCTAAAAAAGTGAAAATGAAAAAAGTTGCATTGTTACTATTAACGGTTTTTAGCATAAAGTTTGGCATAGCGCAGGCACGTGTCATAAGTGATGGCAGTATTACCTATAATATACAGGCAATATCTGAATCTAAGAACCCGACCATTGTTGATGCTTTTGATGGCAGTTCCTTTACTGTTTTATTAAAAGGCAATAATGTGCGTACTGATTTTAAGAGCCTGTTGCGTACCCAATCTATTTTTTACAACGGTGCAGACAGTACCGCAACCATTTTAAAAGAGTCAGGCAAAGAAAAATACATGTTTCAGCTTACCAGCGAGAATTGGATCAATTACAATAAGCGCTATATAAACATGACTTTTACCACAGATAATTCAAAAACAAAAACAATAGCAGGACATACGGCGGTATTTGCAAGCGGTACCACTGCAAACGGCGAGAAAATTAATGTCTGGTATTCTACTCAATTGACACCACAGGCTAAAGGTTATGATTATGTATTCAAAAATCTTAATGGCTTACCGTTGGAGTACGAGGTGATAAATGGTGATGTAACGGTAAAATACACTGCTGTGAACGTATTATTCGCTCCTGTAAGTGCCAGCCGTTTTGATAAACCAACCAGCGGTTATAAGATTGTTCCCTATCAAAATCAGAATTAATAATGTAGATAAATACTATAAAAAGCCGGGTAGTTTAAATGCTGCCCGGCTTTTTATAGTATTCTGAAGTTCTTAATTAATGACAAAGCAAACATATTTTATTACCGTTATTCACTGATTACAGCTTTTCATACACAGCTAAAATAGAATGATTCATCAAATTTAATGGTAGCATTTTAACGAACCATCTGCTAGTTTTATGAATAAAAGGGGCCAGTTCCCCGTTTCCAAACCATTTCTCCAGTTGTAGCTTATACACTGCGCTTTTCAATATTTTTGTAGGCGGCTGAGTTTCCAGGCTTATCAATTTAAGTCCAAATATTCCAGCTACAGCAGTTAATGATTTTTCATCCCAAAGTAACATGTGATGAGGAGGTGTATTTAACGTTTGATATTTATTTAATTTAAAAATTAAACTGGAATTATTCGGCACAGTAATGATTAATTTACCTCCCTTTTTCAATGCTTTCACTGAGCTTTGAAACATTTCAACAATACCTTCTACGTGTTCAAATAACTGAAAGGCTGCCACTACATCATATTCCTCCGCATTCTTCGAAGAATGGCTTTGAATTAACTCATTCAAAATATTCAGTCCTTTGTCCTGACCAAGTTTTACAGCTCTGGAACTAAGCTCTAAGCCAATGCAATTTTTTGTAACAGTTTGTATTTTGTTCAGGAAATGGCCTTCGCCACAGCCTATTTCTAAAACAGCATCGTCTTTTTTTATATACTTTGAGGCTTCTTCAAAATCCCATTTGTCTTTGGGATAATATTCATTTTGAAAGTTGCTTAAATAATCATAGAATGCACCATCTCCCGAAAGTCCAAAAGGATAATAATACCGCAAATGTGTATCGAGGCACTCATAGATGTTAATATTCTGTAATCCTTTAAAATAACCGGAAACGTCTAATTTAAATTCCTTTTGATATTGTTCGATAATTTTTGAAACTTCCAAACTATCCGCTAATAATACGTTTCCTGATTGTGTAATGGGCGACTTCATTGATGATTTAATTTAAACATAGCAAAATAAAGGCAAATATTCAAGAACTGGTTATAATTGGAATTACAATGAGTTAATAGCATAAATCATTTCTGTTTGAATGTTACATCACAAAAGCAGATTAACAACCAGATACAAGACCAATCGGGTAAATCTTAACAATACCACATTAAAATACAGTCAAACTGCGACCAATTAAGCACCTGGTAAATGTGTGATCTACACAATAGGAACTCCTATGCTCTTTTATTTATTAAAAACGGATTATGTTCCTTTTCCTCACCTATTGTGGTTGTAGGCCCGTGACCAGGATAAACAACTGTATTGTCCGGCAAGGTTAAGAGTTCTGAATGTACCGTTCTTATTAAATCATCGTGGTTACAATAAGGCAGATCCGTTCTGCCAATGCTATGGCGGAAAAGGGTATCACCGGCTATTACAAAGTTTTGCGCTGTATTGTAAAAGCAGACATGACCTGGCGCATGACCCGGCACAAACAGTACTTTCAAGATGTCTTCACCCAGCTTAATCTCATCCCCTTCCTTAATAAAATTAACTGCGCCATCATAATTATCATAACTCATGCCCCATCTTTCTGCACTCATGGCGGCACGTTCATATATAGGCATGTCTAACACATGAAAATGAGGGACCAGGTTATATGTTTTCGCCGCCCAATTCAAGCCTAAAACATGGTCAATATGTGTATGCGTGTTTAGAAGCTGTACCGGATTCAGATTGTTTTTCTTAATAAACCCTTCTACAAAAACTTTCTCGTTGTGGGAATAAACACCGGGATCGATAATGGCACATTCACCGTTTTCCGTACTTAAAATGATTGTATTTTCCTGAACAGGGTTTAAAGTAAAAACATCAATTTTCAACATAAGTTTTCGTTTAAGGAACCAACATTTTAAAAGCCTTTGGCAATATCTTAATGTTCAATTCCGATTCCGTTTCAACAGGGTCACCATCAATATGGAAAGGTGCCAACTGGTGATTAATAATTTTTAAAGATGCGGTCTGTAAATAAATAATATTTTTCTTGCCGACATCTTCCGCCAAATTAAACAATTTATTGTTACCACGTACTTGTTTTAGTATTGCTAATGGCATTCCTGCTTTCGGCATTTTTTGTACGATCACGATATCTAACAAACCGTCTGTCAAACTTGCCAGCGGCGCAATAGTCATATTGTTGCCAAACTGGTTGCTATTGGCCACGCTTATAAAAAAGGCATCTGAAAAAAAACGGAACCCTTCCAGCTCTATTTCAAACTGGTACGGATGTGCTTTAAAAAACTGTATTAAGGTTTGCTTGGTGTAGTTATACAAACCACGTTTAGTACCATTTGCAAAGCGCTGTGCTACTGCCGCATCTAAACCAATGCCGCTAAGCATACAACTGAAATGGTTGTTTACAAAAAAAGCATCTGTCAGTTGTACGTTTCCTTTCTCAATTATCTGGAATGCTTCACGTGGCTTCATGGGAATGCCGGCACCACGCGATAGACCATTGCCACTGCCTACCGGAATTATACCAAAGTTGATACCTAAATGCCTCAACCCGTTTATAACCATGTTTACAGTGCCGTCACCGCCACATATAATAACATCTGTAAATTTACTTTTAAGGATATAATCACTCAACGAGTCCATATCCATCTGGGGCTCCGTATGAATGATCGTATGTACGTATTTTTTCTCTTCACAAACCGTTTTAATGAATGACTCTAACCCGCCTTTCGTTCTTGTACCTGATATTGGATTTACTATAAATAAAAAATTTCTATTCATCTTTTTTGCTATGAGAATTCGTTTTCACTACTCTAAAATACTATTTCTGCCTGTCTGCAGTTCACATTCCAAATAGTAGATATCTAAACAATCGCGTCGAAGTTAAAAAATCAAACAGCATTTTTAGGTTTGCCGGTATTTTTTTACAATAATCTTACCAATATATACCTTTTCATTAAAATTTGGCACTGGTATTTTTAATAGATGATAGTTCTGTTACATTTGCATTATTACATGCTTTGTTATTATTAATCATTTTATTCAATTATGCTAAATACTCCTTTTACCAATATCCATATTGGTCTTGGTGCAAAAATGGCCGAATTTGCCGGCTACAATATGCCTATCAGTTACACAGGCATCAACGATGAGCACGCTACAGTAAGAAACAACGTTGGCGTATTCGATGTAAGCCACATGGGCGAATTTATTTTAAAAGGACCGGATGCATTGGAGTTAATTCAAAGGGTAACGTCTAACGACGCTTCCAAGCTTACGGCGGGAAAAGCTCAGTATAGCTGTTTTCCGAACAATAATAACGGTATTGTAGATGACCTGATCGTTTATTGCATAGAGCCAAACAACCAGTATATGCTGGTGGTGAATGCCAGCAATATCCAAAAGGATTGGGATTGGGTATCTGCTCATAATACCAACAATGTAGAAATGCACAACATCTCTGCTAAAACCGCTTTACTGGCGATCCAGGGCCCGAACGCCTGCAAAATGATGCAACCCTTAACTGATGTAGATATTCTTAACTTACAATATTACACATTTGCCAAAGGCACATTTGCCGGTGTGGATAATGTATTAATAAGCGCAACAGGTTATACAGGCAGCGGCGGTATTGAAATCTATTTTGAAGATAAGGATGGTAATGCTGAAAAGATCTGGAATAAGATTTTTGAAGTAGGAGGCCCGCAAGGGATGAAGCCAATTGGTTTAGGTGCCCGCGATACACTTCGCTTAGAAATGGGCTATTGCCTGTATGGCAATGATATTGATGACACAACAAATCCCATTGAAGCTGGTCTTGGATGGATCACAAAATTCACCAAAGATTTCGTAAATGCAGAAGCCATCAAAGCCATTAAAGCAGAAGGACCAAAGCGCAAGCTGGTTGGGTTTGAAATGATTGACAAAGGAATTCCCCGCCACGGTTATATTATTAAGGATGCCGGTGGCAATGAAATTGGTGTGGTTACCAGCGGTACGCAGGCCCCAAGCCTCAATAAAGCTGTCGGACTGGGTTATGTAGCTACAGAACTATCTGCTATTGATAGTGAAATATTCATTGATGTCCGCGGTCGCCTGCTAAAAGCTAAAGTAGCGAAAGCGCCATTTGCATAACAAAACAAATTGACAGAAAAGGAGAACACAAAATGTTCTCCTTTTTATATTCCTTTACATTAATAAAAGTTATCTGTTTGGGGCTGTCATCATCTATTATTCTGCTGAACTTTTGTCCCGGCTACTCTGGGCTCGCTTACGCTCGGTACTCCTGCGTCGTACCAGGCCCGGCGTATCCGGCAGCCCGTCATCAGTTGAACATTTATCACCGGTAATCAATTTTACCTCCGGCATATTCAACACTCTCAGATGTACGTTTTCTTTATTTTACTGTGTAGTTCTGTAAATCCTATATAAATTTATTAATTTAAGAGTTCATCAACCAATTGAAAATGCTGTTGATTAATTTTAAGATAGTATTTCTTATTTTGAGTCACTTCTTCAAAAATCAGGTTCATTTGAGTATCATCTTCTGCAATAAAAGCATCAATATTCTGCTCTTTTAAATATTCTACAAAAGTTTCCGCATCATTCAGATCTGTAAAAACTTTGTACACGCTATATGTCATTACCAGTTTTTATCATCAAATATAAAGAATTAACTGTCAACAAATTTACTCAAACGCGGCTCATGTATCTTCAGGTAAAAGGTTGGCAGACTCTTTCTTTATTAAATAAAATATTAACGGGATGAAGCATCTTTCCTTGGCTTCATCCCGTTGTTTGTTTCAGTAATTCACGGTAGCATCAATAGAGCCGGTTACTTTTTATTCAACCGGATATTTGTACCAAACATGATGCCTATACGCTCCAGGCTTTTAGTATTCAGAAATACACCGTCTTTCATTTGTACCAGGTTCATTCTCGCATTTGGCTCAATATACACGCCTACTCTTTGCCATATATTATAGCTCAATCTCAATCCCAGATGTCCGTCCAAACCAATTCCTTTCACATTATTCAATTGCCTGGCACCTTCCGGGAATATACTTTGCACCTCACCTGTTAAGCTGTTTTGGTACATCATATAGTTGAAGTATAAACCACCGTTCAGACTAAATGTCCATTTATTTTTTGAGAGGATCATGTACTCCGCAAACACGGGAATTGAATAGATATATGAAGCATTTTCTGCTCTTATTTTTCTCGTGCCTGTCACTACCTGATACAATGTGTCCTTGTACAGCCCGGTACCGCTGCTGTTTAACCTGTCAACAATATAAGCCATCGTAGTAGAGTCTTTGCCACGTATACTTATTTTTTCATGTAATTGAGAGTAGCTAAACCCGGCACCGAGTTTTAAATTCCTGCCAAACTGTTTTTTAATCATAATACCGGCACTAAACCCGGAGTGGATATTCGTTTGCACCTCATCCGATATAAACTTAGATTTGAGTATAGGATTATTGAACTCCCTGTTTATTCTTAACAACCCGTTATCCCTGGTTAATGTATTGTATAAACTAAAGTTTGCTTCTAAATACATGGATTTGGACTGTTTCTCCTTCGCTTCAATGCGTATAACCGGTTCTTCTTCGTTCACAGAAGTATCGGCACTTAAAGCCTCTTTAAATGTGGCAATACCGGAATTGCTATTTTGAGTATTTGTATTTAAATCCTGATGGGTACTATCAACATTTGCCTGTAAAATTTCAGGATATACTGGTTCAGAGAGCGCTTCTGCAGACTTTATTTCTTTGTATGACAACGGCTCTCCAATATTACCTTTACTGATTGAGTTATCTGACAGCTTTTGTTTATCATTTGCCAGGTCTCTGTCTTTAGACTGATCAAGGAAAACTGCTTTATCGCTGTTATTTTTATGATACCTTTTCCTGGAAAACCTGGCCGTATTGTTTACAGGATTATTTTTATAATAGTTAACATTATCTCTTTTTCCCTTTGCTGAAATGCTATTATCCTTATTAAATGTCATTGGAGATGGTTCGATCTCACTTCCGCTCTGTTGGCGTTTTTCTTGCCCGGAAACTAAGCTTTCGCTCGATTTATCCCCATCTTCAGCGGCAATACTATTTTCCCGGTGTTTATTTTCGGGCACTGAATTATTGATATTTTGTTCATGGCTTTCAAAGCTACTGTTTTCGCTTTCAGCATCCGGCATATTAGCAGGTACATAACTGTCCATACCCGATACATTTGCAGTGGCGGTCATTGTCCCTTTTTTGAGGTCATACAGCCAGAAAACGGAAGCGCCTATTACTGCCACCGTTGGTATTAAAAACCACCAAAAGCCTATCCGTTTCTTTTTCTTTTTTTGCAGATGAATTCTTTCCCACATATCAGCAGGTACATCAGCATCAAAATTCAACGCTTTATTTTTTATCAATTCGTCAAATAAATTATTCTGACTCATACTGCAACTGCTTTTTGCTGGTTAATAATTTTTTCCTGTAACATCTTCCTGGCTTTTACTAACTGGCTCCTGGAGGTGGACGCTTTTATGGATAACATTTCTGCAATTTCATCATGTGAATAGCCTTCAATTGCATAAAGGTTAAATACGATCCGGTATCCATCCGGTAAGGTACTGATAAGTTTTATTATTTCGCCTTCACTCATTTTTTGTAATGCGCCGGAAGGTTCGGTAAATTCTATTTCATTCTGCCCGATTTCCACAAACTGCATTTTAATCTTTGACAATTCCCTGATGGCAATGCTACTAAATACCCGCCGCATCCAGCCTTCAAAACTGCCTTCTGCTTTGTATTGATGAATGCATTCAAATACCCGGATAAAGCCCATTTGCAGGAAGTCTTCTGCCTGGTGGCTGTCCCTGGCATAACGCAAACAGGTTGCCATCATTTTTGCGGCAAATTGTTTGAATAGCATATGCTGACATGCTTCCTTCTTTTTTATGCATCCTTTTATGATTTCCTGTTCAGTCAATGTCGTTAATTTTACTTACCATTTTAAAGGGTAGCAGGCAGTTTATAATAAAACAGCCTGCCACTTTTACTCTTTAAGTATTCAGCACATTCGTTAGTTCAATCGTTTTGCCCGGAAAGTTCCGCTTACCTGCTTAGGTGTCGTTCCCATCTGGCCTGCTATCCAATCGTAAAAAACACCGTTAAAACTACCTGTAATAAATTCCCCGACATTTCCAAATTCTGTAATTGTAAACGGTACTTTTGTTTTTGCTAATAACCGTTTATCGTCGGCACCACCATTTCCAGTACCACTTAAGAATATTTCCTCAATATAATTGGCATTGCTTGCGCTGGATTTTCCTACAAACTGGAAGGAGAATGTCACATTCGTTGCATTAATATCTCCCACAACAATTGTTGTAAAGTTAAGGTCCACGCTATCAGGATGGGTACTCAGATGATGAAATGCAAGCGTATATTTGGATGGTTCTGTGGCTTCCATTATTTTTTGTCCGTCTACAGTCAGGAGCAGGCTGCTTATAGCACTTACTGCACAAACTTTAACTTCTCCCAGATCGTTGGTCCCTAAGTTGAAGGTCTTTGTTATTGCCTGCGACTGTGTATTGGTACCTGAATTGACAACAATGTAATTCACTGCTGATTGTGCGCATAATAATCCTGTAAACTGAATAACCCCATTGGTAATCGGTATGCGGTTATAGAAGCCTTGCCCAAATGTTTGAATGTAGCCGTTTGTTACAGGTGCATTATTACAATCAACCGCTGTTCCTTTTATTAAAACGCTCCACTGCTCTACACTTCCTACAATGGTACCCAAATCGATATTTTGATTGTAAGTAGTAAAGTTGGTGTAATTAGTGGTTTGGTTGGCACATATTGCATAGCCTCCTCCTACTTTCAGCACCAGGTTCCTGTTTGCCGGTATATAACCGCTTACATAACCGTTGTTATCTGTGAAACCATATTTGAAATAATAAGGATTATCCCGCGGACCTACAGCAACACCGCCGCCTGCGATAGGATTTAATAAACGATCGACAATCTGTGCTTCGAAGCTGACCAGCGGCAGGTTATCTGAACTCTGCCAGAATGAAAAATGGCTGACTTTGCCTACATAATTATTACCCGATCTTGTAAGCTTTCCTTCCTGTTTCCATAAACCGGTTGTGAAGTCAAGAGAAGACAAAACTGCTTCCGGCCTGGCCGCACTTAGTTTTATTGAAGGGATCGGGATTGTAATTGCAGCTTGTTTGCCTGATGCGATTTGCAATTGTTCCCCTGATGTACTTTTTAATTCCACGCCGAGTACGCCAAAAGATTCGGTAAACTTCAGGTAACCGTTCTCATCCAGGCCAATTTGCCCACCAGGTATATCCAATAAATTATTAGCGGTTTCTGCAGGGTTAATATATGTCATGGATACGGCAACCGATCCGCTATATGTTGCATTAGTGGCTTTATTTACAATGCTGTTGGGCTCGAATACCACCTGGCTGCCGTCGCTTAACTTTATGGTACCCCCATTCACGGCATTGAAACTGCCTGCAGCTTCATCCTTTTGCAACTGGAAGCGGACCGTTGCTGCACGTGTTGTAACCGGTTTGAATGATTTTAATGTTGTGATATACCCGTTATAACTGACGGTAACAAAGCCAACTGCTTCGGGTAAAGAAATATTGTCGAAACTGAAATAGCCAAACCTGTCCGTAAGGGTTTGACTTGTTCCGGATTTTACAATAGCATTGGCAATTGGTTCTCCGGTACTATTAAACACATAGCCGTTGACGTTTGTCCGGATCGTTTTGCCCAGGTCGGGTTTGAAAGCATTTTCATCCGGATTATATTCTTCACTTGATATCATTTTCTGGCAACTGAAAAAAGCCAGGGTGATAAAAATGAATGCAATTAATTTTGTTATATTTTTTTTCATTTAATGTTATATTTAAAATCATTCAAAAGGAACATGCATGTTTGGCTTTTGATGCTTTTATGTTATAGTATTTTGTTGCTTAGCCGACTATAACAATAGATACCGTCTTTTGAAGTTTTGCTGCCTGTAAAATTAAATCTATCTGAAATATTTACTCCATGAGATGATTTCGGGTGATACCCCTTCAATTTATTTAATACGTCGCGATGCTGTATAATAGTATGTCAAATGGTGAGTGGCTGCGGCAGGCGTTGGTGCCGACGAAGGAGGCAGTGTATTTTTGCAGGATAAAACTGAGCGATGGAACCCTGTGAACCGCTCCTGCAAAATACACCGAGCGTAGCGGAGCCATAAGCATGCCGGACCGAAGCTGAATATTGTACTAAAGCTGACAGCCCCTAAAAAAACAAGCGCCTTAACCTTAGCCTAACTTTTTTATAATAATTCTTAAGTACTTTAGCAGAATATATTTTTACAATCATAATAACGATATCAATGAGAAATATCGCGGTTTTTTGCGGGTCCCAAAACGGCAACGATGAAATGTTCGGTATACATGCATCGCAGATCGGGAGCTTAATTGCACAAAACAACTTTGGGATAGTGTATGGTGGCAGCAAAAAGGGATTAATGGGTGCGGTAGCCAATGCGGCACTGGAGCAAAACGGGGCGGTTATCGGCATCATGCCGGAAAGGCTGGCAGAATATGATCATAGCCATAACGGGATAACGGAGCTGCTGCTGGTACCGGATATGCATACGCGTAAAAAGCAGATGTATAACCTGTGTGAAGCGGTGATCATCCTTCCGGGCGGCTTTGGCACGATGGATGAACTGTTTGAAGTGCTTACCTGGAACCAGCTGGCCATACACAGCAAAAAAGTGTATATTTTAAATACATTGGGTTACTACAACGACCTTTATACATCGATGCAAAAAATGCAGAAGCATGGTTTTTTGCATAGTAACCTGAATGAAAATATAGAAATACATACTAATCCCGTTGACCTGGTAGCCGCAATCTTAAAAAACTAAATGGCTAATTTTAATTTTTGTTAATTTGCCATATTGAAATATAAAAATGGAACAATCTAAAAATATTTTAATTACCGGTGGTGCCGGTTTTATAGGTAGTCATGTTGTACGTTTGTTTGTGACGAAATACCCGCAATATAATATTGTGAACCTGGATGCGCTTACTTATGCCGGCAATTTGGAGAACCTTAAGGATATTGAAAATGCTCCTAATTACTTTTTTGAGCATGTGAATATTTTAGACAATGCTGCTTTGGAGGCGGTGTTTGCTAAACATTCGATTTCGGATGTGATACACCTGGCTGCTGAGAGCCATGTAGACAGATCGATTCTTAGTCCCCTGGACTTTGTATATACTAATATTATTGGTACCGTAAACCTTTTACAGGCTGCTAAAAAAAGCTGGAACGGTAATTATGACAATAAACGTTTTTATCATATAAGTACCGATGAGGTTTATGGCAGCCTGGATAATGGTGGTTTCTTTACTGAAACCACGGCCTATTCTCCGAATAGTCCATACAGTGCCAGCAAGGCAAGCAGCGATCATTTTGTGCGGGCTTATGGTGAAACTTATGGTATGCCTACCGTTATCAGTAACTGTAGTAATAACTATGGCCCATACCATTTTCCAGAGAAACTGATTCCGCTGTTTATAAATAATATTATCAATAATAAACCTTTGCCGGTATATGGCGATGGTTTGTTTACCAGGGACTGGCTGTATGTGAAAGACCACGCGTTGGCTATTGATATGGTTTTTCACAACGGCAAGGTGCATGATACTTATAATATCGGTGGTTTTAATGAATGGACTAATATTGACCTTATAAAATTGCTGGTTGAGAAAATGGACCATAAATTAGGCCGGGCAACGGGAGAAAGTTTACCGTTGATTACTTTTGTGAAGGACCGCCCGGGACATGATAAGCGCTATGCAATTGATGCCACTAAAATTAATAAGGAACTGGGCTGGAAACCGTCTGTAACTTTTGAAGAGGGCCTGGAGGAAACGATAGACTGGTATTTAAATAACAGTGAGTGGCTGGAGAATGTTACCAGCGGCGCTTACCAAAAATATTACGAACAACAGTATCATTCTTAATAAATGGAGATTATTAAAACGCCTTTAAAAGATTGCGTGATCATAAAAAATAATATTATCAGCGACAACAGGGGCTACTTTTTTGAGAGTTTTAATGAAAAGAAATTTAAGGCATTAACCGGGTGGGACGGGCATTTTGTGCAGGATAACCAAAGCCAGAGCAGTTTTTCCGTGGTACGTGGCATCCACTTTCAAAAAGGAGAATTTGCCCAGGCGAAATTAGTACGTGTGGTACAGGGCAAAGTATTGGACGTTGCCGTGGACCTGAGGCCGGGCAGTGATACTTATGGCCAACATTTTAGTATAGAGCTTAGTGACGATAACCAATACCAGTTATTTGTGCCCCGGGGTTTCGGCCACGGCTTTTCTGTATTGAGCCCTACTGCTACGTTTTTGTATAAATGTGACAACGGCTACAATAAAAGTGCAGAAGGTGGTATACATCCCCTGGATAAAACATTGAATATAGACTGGCGTATTAATGCGGCCGATGCTATTTTGTCTGAAAAAGACAGTAACGCTCCTTCGTTTGAAGACTATTTAAACAACTAAATGTATGAAAGGAATTATATTGGCCGGAGGTTCCGGTACAAGGTTATATCCTATTACAAAAGGTATTAGCAAACAATTAATGCCTATATATGATAAGCCGATGATATACTATCCGCTGAGCGTACTGATGCTTGCCGGTATCCGGGACATCCTTATTATCACAACGCCTGAAGATAGTGACCAATTTAAGCGCTTGCTGGGAGATGGTGCGCAGGTTGGCTGCCGTTTCAGTTACGCAGTACAGGCGGTCCCTAACGGTTTAGCGCAGGCTTTTGTAATAGGAGAAGCGTTTATCGGGAATGATAAAGTGTGTTTAATATTGGGAGATAATATTTTCTACGGCAGTAAGTTCAGCCAGCTGGTCCAATCATTTAATAATGTAGAGGGTGCAGCAGTATTCGCATACGAAGTGGTTGATCCGGAACGTTATGGTGTGGTGGAGTTTGATGATAAATACAATGCTGTTTCTATAGAAGAAAAGCCGGCAGACCCTAAAAGTAATTACGCTGTACCTGGTTTGTATTTTTATGACAACGATGTGGTAGAAATTGCTAAAAATATTCAACCGTCTGCAAGAGGGGAATATGAAATTACGACTGTAAATAATCATTATCTCCAGAATGGCAAGCTGAAAGTTGGTGTGATGGACAGGGGCACGGCATGGCTGGATACCGGTACGTTTGACAGCCTGCATGACGCAACAGAATATGTACGGGTAATAGAAAAGCGCCAGGGATTAAAAATCGGCTGTATTGAAGAAGTGGCTTACAGAATGGGATTTATAACTAAAGAGCAGTTGCATACTTTAGGAAAAGAGCTGGAGAAAAGTGGCTATGGGCAATATTTACTGCGTCAGAAATAACAGGAAAATAACCGCCGGGTTCATAAAAATTACGGGGAATAAGGGGCGAAAGTGTAACTTTACGCCCCTTATTTTTTATAGATAAAGATTGAATAATAATGTCAGCAAAGTCAGCTACTAACATAAAAGTATTACTATCTCCACAAAGATTATTAAAGGCCCCGAATGTAATAGAATTAATGGAAATAGTAGATACCGGCAGGTCTAAGGATTATTATGTTTATGACCCCAATATAAAAGTTATAAGAAAGCTTTTACCGAAACTGCCTGATGCCGTTAAGCTGACACTGGCGAACTTTGACAGCAAAAGTATTTCGGACATTGAAAACGGCATTACTGAAAAGTATAAAAAATCCCGTGCCGGTGTTGCTTTTGACTCTTTTTTTGACAACGCGTATTCGCGGGCAATGCATGAACTTTTCACCTCTATTAAACCATTTGCGTCTTTATTTTCCTGGTACCAGAAAATTGAAAGTAAGCTGGCTACTAAAACGAATGCCTGTAGTCTCAGTACTTTCTGGCCGGGCTTAAAATTCAATGTTTACAAGAACGATAAGAATAACTTTTGCCTACAAACCCTTGTACAAATTAATGAAGGTGAATATCCTGTTGAAGATTTTCTCCGTTATGAATTCCTGATCCAGAGCAATACTGAATATTTTATTTTAAGGTATGGTGATTACCACACTTTAAAATGGCTGGATACAGTTAACTGGGATAAACTGGGCAATGATGGCAGCGAGTTTTTAAAAACCATTGTCAATAAGCTTGAAGAAAATTATTCTGTAAACAGGAATAATTTATTTGAGCAGACATTCCTGGAAGTAGAACCGATTAACCGTGTGATGCTGAGTGAATTAAGCAACTCTTTTTTAATGCTCACGCCTCAATGGATCTATGATTCTGAAATGGTGGAAGGTGTTTACCAGGAAACGATAAGCATCAAAGGTGCAGACAAAGAAATTATTCTTAAGCGCAACAAAGAGAAGGAGGATGCGTTTGTTCATAAGCTGCTGGGGTTACATGCCAATTTCAAAAACCAGTTAAGTAAGGGTTATTTTTACCTGAGTTTTTCGGACGCTCAAAAAGGGCATTGGTTTTTGAAAACCTATCAAAAGCTGCTGGCTGAGGATATAGAAATCAGCGGCATGGATTTGCTAAAGCATTTCCGGTATTCTCCCCATAAAGCTACTACCAGTTTAGTGCAAGGCAATCAGCAGAACCAGTGGATCACTTTTGATGCCACCGTTGCCTTTGGTAAGGAATTGGTGCCATTGGCGCATATCCAGAAAACACTGCTTTCCGGCCAGAAAGTAGTCATGTTGAAAGATGGCAGCTTCGGGGTGTTCGATGATGAATGGCTGGCTGCTTATAGTACTATTTTCAAACATGGTAAAGTAGATAAAAAACAGATCCGCATTGCCAAATGGATGGCTATCAGCGAACGGGCTGTTGAAAGTAGCGGCAACAATGATGAAGTCATTACCAAGCCGATTATTACTCCTGACTGGTGGAACAAATGGCGGCGTTGGCAAAGCTCTGATGATATTATATACAAAGTGCCTGAAGTGGTGAACGCCACCCTGAGGCCATACCAGCAAAAGGGTTATGAATGGATGACACTCTTAAGCGAATCCGGTGCCGGAGCTTGCCTGGCAGACGATATGGGTCTTGGTAAGACTTTGCAAACGATTTGCTTCCTGACCAACCAGCTGGAACTGAACCCAACAGGAAAATGCCTGATTATCACGCCGGCTTCATTGATTTATAACTGGCTGGACGAGTGGACAAAATTTGCCCCAAGTATAAAGGTGGAAGTGCATCATGGCAGCGGCAGAAGCGGTGAATGCTTTATTAATGATGCGCAAATTATTATTACGAGCTATGGTGCTGTTCGTGTGGACGTAGAGGGGTTAAAAGAGCGCCAGTTTTTAGCGGTTATAATTGATGAAAGTCATAATATTAAAAACCCGTCCGCGCAGATTACCAGGGCTGTAATGGAGGTAAATGGTCAAACCCGCATTGCGCTTAGCGGTACGCCGGTTATGAATAATACGTTTGATCTGTACAGCCAGCTGAACTATGCTTTACCGGGATTATATGGCAGCCGCGAATTCTTTAAGCGTGAATATGCCGATCCGATAGATTTAAAAGCGGATAAAGAAAAAGCTGATACATTGCGCCGCATAACGGCACCGTTTATTTTGCGACGGACTAAAAGCCAGGTGGCGACGGACTTGCCTATGAAAACTGAAACTGTTTTATGGTGCGAGATGAGCCCCAACCAGCGCGATGCCTACGACACCGTAAGGGATAGTGTGCGCAACAATATCTACTCTACCATTGAAAGTGATGGGTTGCAAAAGGGAAAACTAGGCATTCTGAACGGGCTTCTAAAGCTTCGCCAGATGTGTAACAGTGGCGAACTGGTGAAACATGAAGATGTTTTCAATTATGATAGTATCAAAACAGATATGTTGATTGAGGAATTGCAAAACATTATTCCTCATAAGCATAAAGCCATTGTTTTCTCCCAGTTTACCTCAATGCTTGATTTACTGGAGCGCGATTTTGAAAAAGCAGGTATCACTTATTTACGCCTGGATGGTACTATCGCATCCAAAGAACGGAAAAACCTGGTCAATGAATTCCAGGCGGAAGACTCTACCTGTAACGTATTTTTAATAAGCCTGAAAGCCGGTAATGCCGGCCTGAACCTTGTAGCGGCAGATTATGTTTTCCTGTTCGATCCGTGGTGGAATAAGGCAGTAGAAAACCAGGCTATCGACCGTGTGCATCGTATTGGCCAGACCAAACCTGTGTACGCTTACAAAATGGTATGTAAAGGCACTGTGGAAGAAAAAATAATTGCCTTGCAAAGCAAAAAACAAATTACCAGTGACTCACTGATTACGGAAGAAGAAGGTTTTGTGAAAAACTTAGACCTGGATGATATCGATTTCTTATTGAGCTAACCCCTTTTGGTTGGATGTTTATTTGTTTATAAGCGGGTATTTAATTGACAAAGTATCAAGTGAACAATTGATCCTGTATGGAAGAACCCTGAAAAGATATTCCAAATAAAAAAGTCACAACCGGTTGTTCGGTTGTGACTCAAAATATTTTAATGGCGATTCCTTATTTTTTTGGTGCAGTGGTTGGTTTTGGTGCTGCATTACCACCAGCTGGCGCTGCTTGTTGCATTTCCGGTATAGTGATATTTAACTCCTTAGCTACTGCTACGTTCAGGTTATCAGCCGGAGGTGCTACATAAAACGCTTCACGTTTGAAAACATAATCATATTTACCGTTCGCCACTACTTTTTGGAAAGCAGCGCTGATTTTTTCGTAATATGGCGCTAATAATTGTTGTTGTTTACCTTCCACTAAATTTTGAGCATATTGGCTCCAGTTCTGAACAATGTAAAAATGCTCTCTCATTTCAGCTAAGCGCTGATCGTATATTTTTTTAGGCAATTTAGCACTGTCAGCTCTTAGTGTAGAATCTAAACGGCCCAATTCAGTCATACGGAATTCTCTTTCCTGATCTAAAGAATCTTGTTGGAAACTTTGTAATTGTTTACCAACTTCTTCAATACCTTTCATGTATTGTAATAAGTACTCGTGATCGAAATAACCGAATTTTTTACCAGCAGTTTGTGCATTTGCAGATGTAGCAGCCATTAACAATACTGGTGCTAAAATGGCTAAAAGTAATTTTTTCATTTGTTTTTGAATGTGTGTTCTTTAATACTTGTTGTGTTTTATTTTATTAGCTTTTTACGCCCAAGACTTTTAAAACATCTTCGCTTTTATCCAGCTTTGGGTCGGCAAATATAACAGTAATTCCTTCACTTTTATCTAAAATGAAATCGTAACTGCGTTCTGCAGCCAGTTTTTGTACGGCATTATACACTCTGTCCTGGATTGGTTTAATTAATCGCTGACGCTCTTTAAACAAATCCCCTTCATAACCAAAGCGTTTTTTCTGAAGGTCACGAACCTCTTTTTCCTTATTAAAAAGTTCATCTTCACGTTTTTTTATCAACTCTTCAGTCAGCATTACTTTTTCCGCATCAAAATCGCGATACATCTTATTTAATACTTCCTGCTTGGCGTCTATTTCTTTTTGCCAGGTTTGCGCAGTAGCATCCAGGGTTGTTTGCGCCTGTTTATAATCCGGTATTTTATCCAGGATATATCTCGTATCTATAATGGCATAACGTTGTGCGCTTACCGTGGCAAATGCTGTAGTTAAAATTATAGAGCAGAATAAAAGTAATTTCTTCATATGATTACGCTTTTTTAATTGTTCTT
Source organism: Polluticaenibacter yanchengensis (assembly GCA_027854065.1). GTDB lineage: Bacteria > Bacteroidota > Bacteroidia > Chitinophagales > Chitinophagaceae > Phnomibacter > Phnomibacter yanchengensis. Next base: position 227,595 of record JAQGEF010000004.1, read on the forward strand.
ATCCACAAATATAAATATAGACAACTATTATACAGCATTCGTTTAAAACATTCTGTTAAAGGTTTCCTACTATTCCGGCTCGAAACCTAACATGAATGTAAACTTACCTGCACCTTTAATACCATTACCCGGCGTCATCCTGTCTAAACCAATACCATAATCGAAACCAAGTAATCCAAACATTGGTAAGAAGAAACGCATACCAACACCCACACTACGACGCAGTTTGAATGGATTATAATCTTTAAAGCTGTACCAACCATTGGCAGCTTCAAAGAAAGTCAAGGCATAAATTACACTGGAAGGATTTAAGCTAAGCGGGTAGCGGACCTCTGCTGTATATTTATTAAATATGGTAAAGTATTCACTGGCACCACTCTGATCAGGATTATACTTAACATTACTGGTCTGGTAAACAGGATAACCACGATGTGCCACGATATCGTAACCGATTAACGCAAACTGGTTGCTCATACCTGCATCACCCACCTGGAAACGTCCGAACGGCGACACTTCCAAATCACTGTTATAGCGGCCTACAAAACCATATTTAGCAGCTAAGCGCAATACGAAGTTTTTGTTTTTATCCTCACCGTGAGGACGGCCTAATGGCACATACCACTCACCGTTGAAACGCCATTTATGATATTCAATTAATTTATATTTTTCTTCTGTTGAACTGTAGTTAACATTATCACGCATTAAAGACCAAGGTGGCGTTAACTGCACGCTTGCCAAGAATGATGATCCGGAACTTGGGAACTGAGGCTGGTTAATGCTGTTACGCTGTAAGGCGAATTTGATACTTAAATCATTGGATACACCATTATTGAAGTCCTTGAAGAAACTATAGTTTTTCAATTTATAACGGCTGTAACTTACAGATGTCATGAAACTGAAAAAGTCATCCGGCCATTTTAATTGTTTACCCAAACTTACACTTGCCCCGGTTGTGGAGATATATGAACTAGGATTACGCTCATACGTCATTGTGTAAGGATTGTAAGAATTGGAGAATTTTGTGTTATACAAACTTACAGTCAGGGCATTCCGTTTTTTTCCACCTAACCAAGGCTCCGTAAAGCTAAAGTTAACGGAACGGAAAGCACGGCCGTTACTTTGTACACGCAAGCTTAGCTTCTGACCATCACCCGTTGGTAACGGCTGCCAGCTTTCCTTGCGTAAAATATTTTTAATAGAGAAGTTGTTGAAACTTACACCAACAGTACCGGTAAGACCAATACCACCGCCAAAACCGGCAGATAGCTCTAACTGGTCACTTGATTTTTCTTCTACTGTGTAGTTAATATCTACCGTACCATCAGCCTGGTTAGGAATCGGGTTAATCCCGATTTTTTCCTGGTTGAAATAGCCCAATGAAGCAATTTCCCTGTTGGAACGGATCAAATCCTGGCGGCTGAACTTTTCACCCGGTATCGTACGAATCTCCCTGCGGATCACATGCTCCTTCGTACGGTCATTACCGGCAATACGGATTTCTTTAATCGTTGCCTGCGGGCCTTCCACAATACTTACTTCATGGTCAATCGTATCATTATATACACGCGTTTCAGAAGCATCTATACGGAAGAATAAATAACCGTCATCCATGTACAATGAGCTGATGTCTAAACTACCATCCATACTCATTTGTTTACCAAGGCGTTTATCCAAAATTTCCTTATTGTAAATTTCGCCTGGCTCAATGTTTATAATTTTTGATAATAAAGAGTCGGTAAACTTGGTATTACCCCTGAAAGTGAATTTACCAAAATAGTATTTTCTTCCTTCGTCCAATATTATTTCAATATTCTTATTGCCTTCCGCATTGGAATAAACGGTGTCTTTAACACGATGAGCATCCCTGTAACCTTTTGTATTGTAAAATTCGATGATCGCTTCCCTGTCGTCTTCGTATTTTTTAAAATTATATTTAGAGTTCGCAAATACTTTAAAGCGGAAATACGGGTCCAGTGCATTTAAAACAACTGACGGTTGTAAAAATCCCTGGTTTTTCAGGAGATGGTCCACATTCTTTTTAGCAGGTGCCAGCAATGGTGTGTCTAAAGACGGGTAAAGGGTAAAACGGCTCTTTTCCTTGGTTCCGCTCATTTGCTTTTTAATAGCACGATCGGTCAGGTTTTCATTACCAAAAATATAAATATTATTAACCCTTACTTTACCACCCTTTGTTAATGTGATCGTTACATTCGACGCATTTTGAATACTGGTACTAGGCGTTTCTTCTAAAGTAACCGATGCATTTCCAAAACCTTTATCCTTATAAAACTTTTCAATGATCTCCTTGCTAATTTGTTTGTTATTTTCAGTTACAATTTTACCGGCAACCAAAGGAATTTTATCTTTCAGTTCATCCTGGTCGCCCTTTTTCATATCCTTGAATATCACTTTTTGCAGGCGCGGGCGTTCCTGCACTTCAATTTCTATATGAAGCTTATTAGGTTCTTCCAGCTTTGTAATGTAAACCGTTACATTACCAAAATAGTTCTGACTCCATAAATTAGTAATTGCGCGGCTGAATTTATCGCCACCCGGTAATGATACTTTATCGCCAACATTGATATTGGCAATAGAAGTCAATAAATTATTATCGAAAAACTTATTGCCTACAATTGTAACAGAGGCAATAACGTATTCTTTAGGATTACGTTGCTTAAAAATTTCTTCTATCGCCGGATCTATAGAAGTCACCTCCGGTGTAGTTTGCTGAGCCATTACCGCTATTGAGCTTAATAACGCACAAGTAATTGATAGCGCAATACGGTTTACAATTCTTAACATCCGTAATATTTTCAGTTTTTGGATAATATTATTTAAAAAAAATAACAGTTAGCGAGGCAAATTAAGGGCAAACTTTAAAAGTCAATGTTAAATACTATTAATAATTCGTTTTTTAATGCACAATTGCAAAACAATTATCATAATTTTTACATTTCATCTACCGGAATTCACCAAATAGTTCTTTTTGTTATAAGGCTTCTTTTAGCTGCTGGTTATTTGCGCACTGGTTTTACCAAATCTTCTTTCTCTGTTCTGATAGTCTAAAATAGCTTCAAACAAGTTCTTTTTCCTGAAATCCGGCCAGCGGACCTCGGTAAAATAAAGTTCTGAATACGCAAGTTGATACAATAAAAAATTGCTGATGCGCTGCTCGCCGCTGGTCCTTATCATCAGTTCCGGATCAGGAAATTTATTGGTATATAAATTCGCCTTTATAACGGCATCGTTGATATCTTCTATCGCTAATTCATTATTTTTTACACTTTCGGCAATATTTTTTATGGCATGTATAATTTCGGCTTTGCCGCTATAGCTGAGTGCCAGAATTAAATTGAGGCCGGTATTATCCCGGGTTAAGTTCAGGCTATAGTCTAATTCACTATTCACAAATGCGCTAAGCATGCTTCTGTCACCAATCACATGCATTTTTACATTGTTTTTATTCAGCGATTCGGATTCTTTCCTAATAGTTTCTACCAAAAGCTCCATCAAACCATTCACTTCTGTTTCCGGGCGTTCCCAGTTTTCAGTACTAAAAGCGTACAAGGTTAAATAACCTACCTGCAATTCGCCGCAACCTTCCACAGCAGCACGCACACTTTCCACACCATGAAAATGCCCGAACAAACGATCCTGCCCTTGCTCCTTAGCCCAACGGCCATTGCCATCCATTATTATGGCCACATGCTCCGGTATATTAGTTTTATCTATTTTTTTAAATAGTTCTTTGGTCTCAGCCTCTGTTTCTGTTAAACCAAATTTCAAATCGCTCATATTTGTACAAAGTCAATAAAGCTGTAAAAGTAATTAATCCAATCAGGTTTTAGCAAAAAACTTGATTTAAATACCTAATACATCTAAAGATTTGTATAAAATAAGTATAATTTTAAGGTTTATATAAAATTGTCCTTTATTTTGCGCATCCTTAAAAATTGAATAAATTAATTGTTATGAAATATAATCGTTTAATTGCGGTAACCGGACAATCAGGATTATTCGAATTGGTATCATCAAAAAACGATGGTGCTATCGTAAAATCTTTAGAAGATAAAACAACCAAATTTGTAAGCAGCCGCATTCACCAGTTTTCTCATTTAGAAAGCATTGAAGTGTACACTTTAGCAGACAATATTAACCTGGCCGATGTGTTTTTAGCTATTGAAGCCAGCACAGAAGCCTTACCAGGCAGTAAAGATGTCAATGCCATTAAAGAATATTTTGGCAAATTAAACCTGGACCTGGATTTTGAAAGAATTTACAACAGCGACTTAAAGAAAATGATCAAGTGGTATGAAATTCTTAAAAAAGCAGACGTTAAAATCGAAAAACCGGTATATGGTGAAGAAGTAGCCGAAGAAGCGGCTCCGGAAGCATAACCAATTATAATATTAAGCAGTAGGTAAATCTCTTTTACTTACTGCTTTACGCTTCCTGCCCCTATATCAATTCCCCTTAAGAAATTATCTTTATGTGATGCCGCCGTTTTAAAAGAATTTGGGGCTATGCGCATTCACCTGCTATTCCACATTTGTCCGGTGTGCTTTGGGGTCCGCTACGCTCCGTGCTCCTGCGTCGCACCAGCCGGAACGGCTGCCCACACCCACCGCAGCCCATCTACATTAGATTAATAATCATCTAAATCCGTTCAAAAACTTTCCCGCGTCATCACCAGCACCGCTCCCCTTTCCTTAACAGATTTTATTATTTATTTATAGATTTAATTCATCGGGATTTACGACCTTTGCGGGAATTTATTTTAGATTATGCTAAAGAAATTCTTACTCATAGCCATTACCGGGCTGTGCACACAAATGGTGAATGCACAGGTTGACTGGAATAGAAGTACTCAGCAAAATACAAATACTTCTAATAATAAAACCACTGAAACAACCGGTTTCGATAGAAACAGGCTTTTTATTGGCGGTGGTCTCGATTTAGGTTTAGGAAGCCTGGGCGGAGATGTTAGCTCATGGAGTTTTGGCTTATCGCCAATAATCGGGTATTCAGTTTCTGAAAGATTTGATTTTGGTGGTGGCTTAAATTTGAATTACTATTCATATAAAGATTCAAGATATTCAGAAGAAGTCAAATCTACCTATTTAAACATGGGGTTACTGGGTTTTGGCCGGTTTTACCCGTTTCAATCGTTATTTATACAGGCGCAACCTGAATTAAACTGGATAAACAGAAGTGAAAAATACACTTCATCAAACGGCACCACCGAAAAAATCAGCCTTACCACCACCGTTCCCAGCTTTTTAGTAGGCGTTGGGTACGGAAGCAGGGATATAGGAACTTCAGGATTTTATACGACCATCATGTTCGATTTGTTAAATGAGCCGTATTCTCCTTACAGATCATTTACCGGCGGTAAATTACCCATTTTGAAATTCGGTTTCATGTATTATTTAGGAAGAAAATAAAATTTAGGACTTGATGAAAAAGCCGCAGTTAATTTTAATAGGAGTAGGAATTGTTGTATTAGCAGGATTGTATTTTTTAGTACCCGAATCGGGAAGTAAAAAGAACAAACCGGCAGAAACCACACATAGTGCAGGTGACGGGCATAATCATGATGAACACGATGGTCACGACCATGGCACTGGAAATCATACATTTAGCGAGGATGTTTATTTGTCTCAAAACGAAAGTAAACTGACTCCGGAACGTCAGCAATACCTGGCAAAGCTGAAAGAAAGCGTAATAAGAGGCGATGTAAAGACACAGGACCTGCACACTTTTCACCAGCTGGCAAAGTTCTGGAAAGACAGTGTCCCTAATCCATTTATACATTTTTATTATACAACTAAGGCAGCAGAGTTGGAAAATACAGAAAAAAGCCTCACCTTTGCCGCCCAATCTGTTTTAAAATACTTACCGTACGTAGAGAATGGTGAACAACAAAAATGGTTGGCAAACAGTGCAAAGTCACTTTTTGATAAAGCTCTTACAATAAATGCGAAAAGCGACTCCCTGATAATCGGCTCATCTGCCTGCCTTATTTATGGTGCAGATGCTGGCGGAGAAGGCCTGATGCAAGGCATCATGAAAATAAGGGAAGTAGCTCAGCGGGACAGCACAAATATGTATGCTCAGTATATGCTTGGTATTGCCAGCATGACATCCGGCCAGTTTGATAAAGCTATTGCAAGGTTTGAAACCGTAGCCAAATCTCAGCCAACAAATGTGGAGTTATTATTTAAAGCGGCAGAGTCCTGCGAACTGGCAAGGCAATATGGTAAAGCAATCGATTGGTATAAGCGCATTATAGCGCTGAACATTGATCCGCAAATGAAACCTGAGCTTGAAAAACGCATTAAAGAACTTGAAACTAAAAAATAAAGCCAAGCTTTATTAATTTAAATATTTTTTTTAACAACTGTAAATCTATAAGTGTATGCCTTGTGGTAAAAAAAGAAAACGTCATAAAATAGCCACTCATAAACGTAAAAAACGTTTAAGAAAGAACCGTCATAAGAAAAAATAGTTTTTCTTCAAATTATATTGTCAACCTCGGTAACCTCTGTTATTGAGGTTGATTTAATGTGGATCCGACTTGGATCGTTTGTCATTTGTATTTGATCCTTCCTTTTATACTATCCCCAAAAATATTTTAGGTCGATGAAATTGCAGATGCTTTGTTGTATACATACATAAGAGTTACTTTCTTATTTGTATCATTTATACAAAGCAAAGCGTGTGATGCCATTATTGCAGCAATAATTTATTGTGCGGCAGATGTGTATGATGTGAATAGAGCAATTATTGTTTTATAGAAATTTTTAATATTATTACGATTGAATAAGGAATTAATTATAAATTCAAGTGCTACCGGTGTGGATATAGCACTTATTGAGGATAAGAAATTGGTGGAACTGCACAGGGAAGCCAATGATAATGCTTTTGTGGTGGGGGATTTATATTTGGGTAAGGTCAGGAAATTAATGCTGGGTTTAAACGCAGCATTTATAGATGTAGGCTATGAAAAAGATGCATTTTTACATTATACCGATCTTAGCCCTTATGTAAAAAGCCTTCTTAAATTTACACAAATAAGCCAGGATTGGAAAGCGCCGGAGATTTATGATTTCAGCCGTTTTTCGGTAGAACCGGAGATTGTAAAATCCGGAAAGATCAACGAGGTATTGAGCGGTAAACCTAATATCCTTGTCCAGATCTTAAAAGAGCCGATAGCCGCTAAAGGGCCGCGCCTGAGCTGTGAAATCTCTTTACCGGGCCGTTTTGTAGTATTGACACCATTTAATGATATTGTTGCAGTATCCAAAAAAATACATAGCAGCGACGAACGCCGCCGGCTGCAAAAAATTATTGACGCAATCAAACCAAAGAACTTTGGTGTGATTGTGCGTACCGCAGCAGAAGGCAAAAATACCGCAGAGTTACACGACGACTTAAATGCATTGGTGGCTAAATGGAAAGATATCCAACAGAGCCTGAAAGGAGCAGCCGCTCCTAAACGTATATTAAGCGAACAGGGTAAAACAACCTCTATTATAAGAGATCTGTTAAGTGCAGATTTTAATAAGATTGTCGTAAACGAAAAAAACACTTACGATGAGGCTGTTGGCTATATTAGAAAAGTAGCCCCAGAAAAAGTTGATATTGTACACTTTTACAACCAGGCAGCTCCAATTTTTGACACGTATGGTGTGACCAAACAGGTAAAACATGCTTTTGGTAAAACGGTAAGTTTGCCAAGTGGCGCTTACCTGATTATAGAGCATACAGAAGCATTGCATGTAATAGATGTAAACAGCGGCTATAAAAGCGCAGGCAATAACCAGGAAGAAAACAGCCTGCAAACCAACCTGGAGGCAGCAGAAGAAATTGCCAGACAGATGCGTTTGCGTGACCTGGGCGGCATTGTTGTGGTTGACTTTATAGACATGAAGCTTCCGGATAATAAAAAGAAAGTGCTGGAAGCAATGGAAGCTCACATGAAGCTGGACAGGAGTAAACACAGCATTGTGCCGATTAGCAAATTTGGCTTAATGCAGATTACCCGCCAGCGCATGAAACCGGAGGTAATTATTAAAACGGAGGAAGTTTGTCCTACCTGTAACGGTACGGGTAAAGTTGGCAGTTCAATTATCCTGGAAGACGAAATATATAATACACTGGAATACTTATTCAGCCAGGGCCATAAAAAGCTGGATGTGCTTGTTAACCCTATATTCCATGCGTTTCTTACCAAAGGTATCTGGTCTAAAAAACGCCAATGGAGCTGGAAATTTAAGCAGTTGATAAAAATAACGCCTAATAATACCCTGAATTTAGTAGAGTTTAAAATACTCAATGAGGAAGGTGACGAAATCATTTTATAGGTAATAAATAAAAGCCGCGGAAAATTTTCCGCGGCTTTTATTTATTACCTATCCCAAGTTTAATTAGAACCGGTTGTAAATAGCGATTTGTGCAATATGGTTCATTTGATCTTTTGGCGCATTAGTTTTTATGAACTGGTTCATATAGCCCAGCTCTAAATCCGTTTTCTTGCTTAGCCGGTAGCCGAAAAAACCATATAAACGGTTTTGATCAAAAATCTTCCCGTTAACATTCTTAAAATGAGTGGCATTGATGAAGATTTCATTTTGTACACCGGTAAACCAACCTGAGCTAAAACCGGATTCTTTGTTATTAATTGGTTTAATCCATCTTGTAAAATAACGGACCCTTGTATTGTATTTATGATCGGTGACCTTGGAACTCCCCGCCCCGTTTAAAGTTGTTACCGGTAAAAAACGCTCTTCCAGTCTGAACCTGTGGCTTAATAAAGTATTTTTTATTTGCTGTGATATAATAAACTGTTGAAATATTCTTTTTTCTGCTACATATTCTGTTTCAGCAGGGTTGCCTGTTTTATTAAAAATATGGGCGTAACCGATACCGACCTGCTTGCCTCCCCCCAGGTTTCTGTTAAGACTTATTCTAGGCAGTAATGTTTGCAATTTCTGGTAATCTGCGTTTGTTCTGAACTGGAGGTCATTGATCAATGTGTATTTATCTCCCAGTTTAATGCTGTTAAAATAAGCGGCCCAACCTGTTGCCGATTGATTCAACTGGGCCATCAATTTTCCACAAATACTTGTCAGTAATAAAGCTAACATCACAATTTTAATCATTCTCTTTCTTCTTTTTAGGTTTTGTAAACTGTTCAATCAGGAATTTCTCAGCGGCAAAGTCACCACGACCTTCGTAGCTGAAACCTTTATATTCAAAATTGGTACTGTCTTTTTCATCTTTATACCTGATATCAATATCCTTCACTTTATAATATTCTAAAGTGACAATGTATTTGTGTTTTCTTATTTTTTTTGGTTTTTCTATCGCCGGCTTTTCTATCTCCCAGTTGGCTTTTCCATCCGCCAGTTTCAGGGCGTTTACCCTGGCGCCGTTGATATTTACCATCTTTATGACCGTATTGGTATCGCCAAATACAAAACCCCAACCTAATTGGGCATTCGCATCTTTTGCCCAAACGAGTGTGTCATCCTTAAAAATATCGACCCCTTTTACGGTGATGTTTTCTAATCCTACATATATATAAGGAAACTTTTTAAAAGCTGAAACGGTTACACCATCCAGCTCGACCTTTGCATATAAGTTATTTTCCAGTTCTGCTTTTACAGTGGATGTAATGGTAGATTTTAGTACTATTGGTATTATAAAAAGTATAAAGGCTATCACTAATAGAACAATGCCGGATACTTTCAGTATTTTTTTTAATTTCCTCATTAAATGGCAATTTTATGAGAATGAATCGTAAAGAAACAATTAATATGTTTAATTTTGATTAAAACCGCCATAATATTTTCTTAAATGCGCATCTTCTCCGGTAAAAATATCCTGAAGCCTGTTGTTTATATCGCTGTTATTATAGTGGCTGTTTGGCTTTTGCTTTCGGGAAATATTTTCTCCGGTTTTAAAAACCTGTTTAAGCGCCAGCCTGTTGTCATTGAAAACACCGCTGCGGTGATTACACAAATCAAAGACATTGCAGAGCTGAACACGATACAAATGTATGCGGAAGTGGTGGCAGACAGTAGTGAAATTAACAGCGTCGGTATGGCGAACACTGCATTAAAGACCCTGGGTTTTGTTGGATTACCCTTAAGAACGCACCGTAAATTGGTGATTATTGCCAAGGGCACTGTTAAAGCCGGCATCGACTTTCAAAAACTGGACTCTTCCCGCATTTTTGTACAGGACGATTCTATCCGTGTGCAATTGCCTGCTGCCAAATACCTGGATATCATCACGAATCCTTCTGATTTTGATATTTTTGTGGAAACCGGCACCTGGACAACAAACGAGGTTAATCTTGTAAAAATGAAAGCTCAAAACCTGCTGGTGCATAAAGCTGATGAGCAGAAGATCATTTCTCAGGCCAATACGAAAGCGGTTAATCTTGTGGAGTCTTTCCTTAAAAACATTGGCTACCGCAAAGTGTACGTATTTATTTAACTTGTGTTTTAAACGTTATTATTCAATCATTTAAATGAATAGTGGCGCACCTGCTATGTTCTTTCTATAGCAAATTACAACGCTGGCTGTTTTAGCAATTCAATTTGCTCAATAGATATTAAAAAGGTGAAAAGCTGCGGGATATGCAGGGCGGCGAGGTACGAGCCGGTGCCTGTGCACCGAGCGACAGCGAGCCCGGAGTAGCCCGGACGAATGCTCAATAAAGAATGAATGCGGACAGCCCCAAAATAAAAAATGCTACCTGTTTTTAACGGCAATGATTTGCGCGGCGATGCTGACAGCGATTTCAACAGGTGTCTGGCTTTTAATGGCAATACCGATTGGCGCATGTATCTTGTTTAAAAGTTCTGGGGAAATACCATCGGCTTTGTAATCTTCCCAAAGTTTTGCCAGCTTGTTTTTACTGCCTAGCACACCTATATATTTGTATTGGTTATTGATAAGTGCTCTTAATGCCTCATCATCGGTGCGATACCCGAATGTCATGATGACAACATAGGTGTTCATACCACCTGGGATATAGGCAGCCAGTTGAGTGTAACTATCAAGGATGGTGATGGTATGTGCGTGAATATTTTGCGCGATGGTATTAAGATGATCGCGGGTTTCGTACACGTGAACCTGGAACTGTAGCTGCTCCATTAACCGGCAAAAGGCCAGGCTGCAGTGGCCGCCTCCTATAACATGCAAAACCTGGTGAAAACCGAGCTTTTCCTGATACAGGAAATCTGTTTCGGCATTAAACCGGAACTCAAAATTTGAGCTGATGGACTGCGGATTAATACTAATTCCGTTTTCTGATATCTTTAAGGTGTGATTATTATTGTTATTATACGCTGCTATTATTTGTTCAATAACGGGAAGATCTGCCTGCGTCAGTTTTAATATATAAACCACCTGGTTGCCACTGCAGATCATGCCGCTCTGGTTCTTACCGGCGTCTTTGCTATGTGACTGTGGTTTTATGACACTGAACCCTTCTTCATTTTTTAATTGTTCTTTAGCCATTTCCACAAACTTATGCTCCATAATGCCACCTCCGATAGAACCATACATCTGCCCGTTAGGTGCTACGGACATGGCAAAGCCCTGCCTGCCGGGACTGCTGCCATTGCTTTCCAGCACATATAATAACATGACCGGGATATCAGCAGCCAGTTGTTGAAGCATGAAGTGCCAAAGTTGTACTTTAGGATTGGGATGTGTCATTACATAAAAATAAACGGTTTACAGTAAGAAACCATCAACCGTTTAGCGATAATAAAAGAAAAGTTATCAGTAACTGATATTGGCAGTTTTGGTTAGCTTATCAGTATTTAAAATTTTGATCTGCTTGCCGGATAGTTCAATAATCTTATCCGTATTGAACTCTGACAATAAACGGATGGCGCTTTCGGTGGAAGTGCCTACAAAATCCGCTATTTCTTCGCGGCTTAATTTTAATGCCAGGGTTTGCCCGTCCACTTCAAAGCCATAAGTGGCTTTAAAAAACAACAGGGCTTCTGCCATGCGCTCGCGAACATTTTTTTGGGAAAGTGATACGATGTGGTCTTCTGCTTTTTTAAGGTCTTCGCTTATTTTTTTGAATAATGCGGTGCAGAGTTTGGAATCCTCTACAGCCAGGTTCAGAAAATAGCTTTTTTCTACAATGCAAACAGAGCAGTCTTCCAGGGCAATGGCATTGCAATGATACCTGTCATTTGATAACAACGCTCTGTAGCCTAGAATATCACCTCCTTTTGCCAGTCGAAGTATTTGCTCTTTACCATCAGCACCGGTAGTGGAAAGTTTCACTTTGCCGGAATTGATGCAGAATAAGCCGTAAGGCAAACCGTTTTGAGAGAATATGACCTGCCCTTTTTTGTAATGAGTACAGTTTTTATGGTAGTTAAGATCCTGTACCTTATCTGTATCTAACACAGAAAAAACCGAATGGAGCCTGGCATTACAGGAAGCACAATTATGTTCCATTAAGTTTTTTGCGGATTTCATATATAAGAAACATTATTATACAATGGTGCAAATATACTTATAAATTAAGAGTTTTTCTGAAATAATATCAGGGATAAGTGTTCGTGATTAACGGATGACATTTTTATATATCTTTGAAATGAATTGAGATTGCTATGTTATAATTATTGAATGATTTTTATTTAAACCCTTGACACTTATTGAAAAAGAAAAAGCAGCTTTTTAAATATCATTTGCAATATTGGTTTGCATGCTTTTATATTTTCAAAAAAAATGTCGTTTAATTTAGCTTCTTTTAAAAATTATAGTGTTAGTATTGTACTTTTGCAGGTTTTAAGTTAAAATTGAAACAAGTTTTTAAGAAATATTAAATGGCTATTAGAGTATTAAGAATAATAAATAGATTTGTAATTAGTGGATCTACATTCAATGTTTCATATCTAACAAAATACCTGCCTTCTGAATTTGAAACGGTGCTCATTTCCGGGCATAAGGACGATGGAGAAGAAAATTCCGATTATTTAGCAGCAAGCTTCGGGTTAAATCCTGTATATGTTAACTCCATGCGTAAATCTCTTACTCAGCCATGGAATGACAGAAACGCATTTAAAGAGATAAAAAAAATAATTGAGACTTTTAAGCCTCATATTGTACATACCCATGCGGCAAAAGCGGGTTTTGTGGGCCGCCTGGCCGCTATCAGTTGTAATGTGCCGATTGTTTTACATACATTTGAAGGACATTATTTTCATTCTTATTTTCACCCGATTAAGACCAATGTTCTATTAAGGATAGAAAGATACCTGGCAGCCAAAACTGATGGTATTATTGCTATTAGCCCGGAACAATATGACGATCTTGCAAATATTTATAAAGTCGCATCTCCTGAAAAAGTATTTACACTGCCTATAGGACTGGATATCGATAAGTTTACTTTAAATACAGACAGGCTCAGGGCTGATTTCAGGAATGAATTTAAAATTTCTGACGATACGATTTGTATTGGTATTATTGGCCGCCTGGTCCCCATCAAAAACCTGAACATGTTTGTTCGCGTGGTAAAAGAAGTGCTGCAAAGGACTAATAAAAAAGTTAAATTTTTTATAGTAGGCGATGGCGAATCCAGGGAAGATACAGAAAGACAGCTGGAACAGTTAAACCTGGCCTACACTTCTGTTCATGAAAAAGACTATTCTAAACCGGTGATATTTACCTCCTGGAGAAAAGATATTGATTGCATCATGGCAGGCATAGACATCGTTGCGCTCACTTCTTTGAACGAGGGGACGCCGGTAGCCCTGATGGAAGCACAGGCTGCAAAGAAGGCCATCGTTTCTACAAATGTAGGCGGAATAGGCTATGTGGTAGAAGATGGAAAAAGTGCGCTACTGGCAGAAAGTAATAATGTAAAAGATTTCAGCGATAAATTGTTAACCCTGATTGAGAATGAAAGCTTAAGGAATGAAATGGGCCAGTTCGGCTATGAAAACGCACAGGCTAAATTTTCTTTGAACAGGTTTATCAATGATACTAAAAATCTTTACCACAAATTACTTCAGGAAAAAGGCGTAAAAATTTAGACTTATTTTTGCATCTATGCAGTTACCATTTTTTTTCGAAGAAAATATTTCTCAGGGTTCACATACATTAAACAGCGAAACAAGCAAGCATGTGGTGCAGGTACTGCGCATGCAAATTGGAGAAAAGATATTGCTAACCAACGGTAAAGGGCAACTGGTAACTGCAGAAATAACCAATAATCATAAAAAAGCCTGCGAAGTAGCTATTTTAGAGGCTCAGGATATACCTGTTGTAACCGGCAGAAAAGTAGCAGTAGCAGTATCGCCTTTAAAAAACAATAGTCGCTTCGAATGGTTCCTGGAAAAGGCAACAGAATTGGGCATAGCTGATATTTTTCCCATCATCACGTCACGGACCGAAAGGCAGCATTTCCGCTATGAAAGACTGCAAACTATTTGCATCAGTGCGATGCTGCAAAGCCGCCAGGCCTGGTTGCCAACATTGCACCAGCCTGTTAATATCAACGACCTGATAACATCCAACACTGCTTATAACCATTTATTTATAGCGCATTGTATAGACGAAGCCTCGAAATCAGAGCTTTCTCAAAACTTAAATAGCAGTATTTCGGATGCGCTTATCTTAATAGGTCCAGAAGGAGATTTTACACCCGCTGAAATAAGCCTGGCACTGGAAAACAAATTTAAGCCTGTTTCGCTTGGGCCTACACGCTTAAGAACCGAAACCGCTGCGCTTGTTGCCACCACCCTGCTTCGATTAGTATGATGTTCTTATGCATTAGCTGTTTTTACAACAGGTGAGTTTTTAGAAGGACATGACCAAAGTGCTTACTATCCATGATACTCCTTTGCCCTATTTGAATAATTTTAGTTCATCTGTTCATTAAGTAATATCCAATTTCAGGGATACTTCTCTCCTATTATAACCATCATCCTATCTTTAAACTTTATTAAGTGGTAAAATCCTACACCATGTTAAATTTAATATTATCGATATTTTATCGTGTATCTTGCATAGCAAAATTTTTAGTAAAATAGGCATCATTGCCATTTTAGTTCACCTACTACACATGAAAAACATTGCCTTATTTATATTATTAACGCTTTCATTAAACTTAAGTGCTCAAAAAAATGGCAACGTAAGGGACTTTCTGCAGTTTCAAAAATCCTTTAAAACAGTGACTACTGCTTTACAGAACAATGAAGATTCTTTAAAAAGACAGTTTGCAGCTAAAGGATTACAATGGCCGGCCCAATATCTCTACGTCCGTTCATTTAAATATGATGGCATTTTAGAAGTTTGGGCAAAAAATACCAATGCGGAACCCTACCAACTATTTAAATCTTATAAAGTATGTGCGTTTGCAGGTAATTTAGGGCCCAAACGTTTCGAAGGAGATTACCAGGTACCGGAAGGGTTCTATTATTTCAATGAATTTAAAGCCAATAGCCAGTATCATATGGCATTAGGCGTCAATTACCCAAATGCCAGCGATAGAGTTTTAAGCGATCAGCGACGTCCCGGTAGCAGGATAATGGTACACGGCAGTTGTGTGACTGTAGGTTGTATTCCACTAATGGATGAACCAATTGAAGAATTATATGTTATAACAATGGCGGCAAAAGCGAATGGATTAGACTATATTCCATTACACATTTACCCAGCCAGGTTTAAGCTGGCAAAAAGCAGGGCTAAAGTAGAGGAATATGTAAAAGCAAATCCCGATTACAATCCTTTACTGAAAAGCTTTATGCAGGTTTATTTTTACTTTGAAAATAAAAAGCAACTACCAAACATCATTGTAGATGAAAACGGTCATTATGAAATATTAGAAGCATTTACGTACTCCATACCGGTTAAAAAACCAAAAATTGTTTACAAAGAAAACACCGCAGCACGAAATACCGCTACCAAAACCAAACAGTTCAGCGACAGCGATTTTTATAACAGCGTCTTTAAAATGCCGGTTTATCCTGGCGGAAACGAAGCATTCCAATCATTTTTAGACAGCCTTTCAAAAGAACTGACAGAGTTCCTGCCATCTGCTAAAAAAAGAATATTTGTGCAGGTAGATTTTGTCATCGATAAAACAGGCCAGGTTTATAATGTAAAAGTGGCGGATAATGCAAATAATGAGATCAACAATATTATTATTGAACGCTTTGAGAGCATGAAAAAATGGACACCGGCAATACGAGACAAACCGGTTGACATTAAGTTGCAGCAAACCATTATGATAGATGCAAAACCGGAAATAAAAAAAGTAAAGAAATCCGAAGACGATGATGAGGAAGACGATGATTAAGATATAAACAAATGGCTGTCAAAATTCTGACAGCCATTTGCTTTTAAATAATTCATGTTTAAATAATAGAATCCACTGAATACATTTAATAGATATACACTTATATTTACCTCTTATTAAATGCAATCGATACCATATTTCACTTTCTTTTTTGCAAATTGATTTTGTATTATTGCATTAGTAATTTTTTAACAAATTTTGTTGATAGATAATTTTTGGAGTGCAATTCCGTTTATTTCTATTAATAATTTCAAAAAATTGATTAGTCGTAGAAAATAATACCTGTGACTAAGCTGGCGAAGCTGTATCAACTGCTAACTTTAGATGAATATGTCGGTAGGAAATAAAATAGAAGATATTGCAAAATGGTACGCTGTATATACCTATCCGCGACATGAAAAAAAATTGGCGAAACAGTTTGAAATAAACGGAATAGAATGTTTCTGCCCGCTCAACAAAGTAGAAAAACAATGGAGTGATAGAAAAAAGGTGGTTTTTGTGCCCCTGTTTCAGTCCTATATATTCGTACATGTAAAGCAAAGTGAATTTTCAAAAGTAAGAAATACAAAAGGCGTTTTAAACTTTGTGTACTGGCAGGGAAAACCTGCTGTTATTCAGCACAATGAAATAGAAATCATTAAAAGCTTTGTAGCAGGCTATACCAATATTGAAGTAAAAAGCCTGAATGATCCGGTTCCCGGTGATATTGTCAATTTTAACTCCGGCGTTTTATTAAACAATACAGGCGTCATCTCTAATATTTACAACAGTTACGTAGAAGTTATTCTTGACAAACTGGATATCAGGATCCTGGCCAGAATTACAAAAAGCATCGAAGATGCGCTATAAATAGAAAAGAAGAATGTTTAAAAATATTATTTACAGTCTTGCTCTTATCCTTATTACTTTTACAAGTTGTCAAACAACCAAAGAGATGATGGAGGATTTCAATTATTTTGAAAAAAACGGGGACTCATTAGCATTCATAGTAAAACAACTTAAAGAACCGGTTATCCAGGTTTCAGACCAGTTAAGCATCGTTGTAAGCAGCGCCAGCCTTAACCAGGAGCAGGCAAAAGTGTTTAACCTGCTCAACAGCAGTAATTCCGGAGGCGCAGTTGGCGGTATGGGCCTTTTGACGCAGGGTTACCTGGTAGATTTTGACGGCAATATCCGGTTGCCTGTAGTGGGCAATGTAAAAGCCGCAGGTCTCACAAAGTCAGCGCTGAACGATACGCTCGTCGCACTGATATCACCATATGTAAAAGACCCCGTAATTAATATCAGGTTTTTAAACTTTACAGTAAATGTATTAGGAGAAGTAAACAGCAAAGGCCCGGTTAGGATATCCAACGAAAAAGCTACTTTAATAGATGTACTTTCATTAGCAGGTGGACTTACCGACCAGGGAAAACGTAACAATATCATGGTTTTCAGGAATCTTTCCAATGGCGCTTTTACTGTAGACACACTCAATATAAACGATGCAAGAGTTTTCGGTTCTAATTTCTATCAGTTACAGCAAAACGACCTTGTGTACGTTTCCCCCAATAAAAACAAATTAAGACAAATCAGCACCAATCCGCTTATTTACAGAGATATTCCATTTTTCCTGAGTCTTACAAGCGCTATCTTTTTATTTCTGAATCTGTTTATAAAATAGATACGCCTACTTAAAAAAAATCAATGTCCACATTCCCTTCAGAATATAATCCGTCAGGAGATACACAAACAGGTAAGTTCTCGCCTTCAGATATTTTTTATAAATACCTGGCCCATATTCACTATTTTATTATCAGCATCGCGCTATGCGTATTGGCAGGCATCATCTATTTAAGATATACCACCCCTAAATATGAAAGCACGATGCAGGTGCTTCTGAAGAACAGCAATGACAATAAAATAACAGGCCGCCAGGGAGACCTGGTGTCTATAGCCATGTATGGTAACAGCGATATCAATATCAACAATGAAATTGAAAAACTGAAATCGGAAAAGACATTTATCAAAATGATTGAAAAGAATAAATTCAATATTTATTACTTCAATCAGGGAAAAATCAAAATCAGCAATCTTCACAACCTGGTACCATTCGAAGTAATCCCGGTAAATATTGCAGATAGCAATAAGAGATATACCATCAAGTTTACAGGCAATGATAAGGAAGGCTTCTATTTGATGAAAGGATCTGATAAATCCAATAAAAAAACAAGGTGGAATGAGCTATTTGAAATAGGCGGAAGTGTCTTCAAAATTGTTTTAAAACCCAATAGGGAAGAACCCTCTAATGATGTTTACATTGTCACCTGGGTAAGCCCTGCAGAAAGAACAAGGGAATTACTTAGCCAGATATCAATCAGGCAAAAAGACAATATCAGCACCATTCTTAGAATTTCCATCATTAATGAAAACGCTTCATTAGGCCGCGCCATCCTGGATGCGATGGCCAGTGAGTTTAACAATGCCAGTATAGAATATAAGAATGCGAACGCAGAAAACACCATCAGTTTTATCAATAACCGTTTAGATTCATTGACCAAGGAAATCCTGGATTTAGAAAACAGTTTTAAACTGCAAAACGACGAAAACAGCTACCTCTCCATAGATCAGCAAAGTGCCATGTTTTTTGGGAAACTGGGCGAATCCGAGACAAAGATAGAAGCCCTGGAGCTCAACAATGAATTAGCGTCACTAGTATTCGATTATGTACAAAATCCCAAAACAAGGAATAAAATTGTACCCTCTACACTTGGCCTGTCAGACAATACGTTAGGAACAATGATTGCAGCCTATAACGACCTGCAGATGCAGCGCGAAAAAGAAGCGCCTAATTTACCGGCAGACGGATTATTGATGAAACAATTGAACAATCAGATTGATGAAGTAAGAGCCAGTATTTTAGAAAGCATTAATTTGCTCAAAACAAGTATTACCAAACAAAAAGGAGATATCCTCTCCAAAAACAGCCTGTATAAAGAATACCTCTCACAGGTACCTGAAAAGCAAAAGCTGCAGGCAGAATTATTACGCCAGCGGCAGGTAAAAGAAAACCTGTACCTGTACCTGTTACAAAAACGGGAAGAAACCGCCATTGCCACCGCATCTACCTCTGCAAGCTATGAACAGCTAAATGCTGCAAGCAGCGCAAAAAAACAGGTTGAGCCGGATGCAGATAAAATAAAACTCTTTTCATTCCTTATCGGCCTTTTAATACCAATCGGTATCATCTATGTAAAAGATCAGCTGAACGACCGGGTAATGCTTCGCGACCAGATTTTAAACGAAACAAACCTGCCGATTATAGGAGAAGTAGGGCATGTGGATAACAACAAAAGCCTGGTGGTTGCCCATAAAAGCAGGAGCATTATATCCGAACAGTTCAGAATTATCCGAAGCAATATCAATATTCTCAGCGAAACGAAAAATGTAAAAACCATTTTGGTAACATCTACCGTTTCAGGGGAGGGTAAAAGTTTTGTAAGCATCAATATGGCTGCGGTGTTGGCTTTGGCCGGCAAAAAAGTAGCATTGCTGGAGTTCGATTTAAGGCGCCCGAAAATCCTGAGCAATTTAGGCATCCAGAAAACCGGTATCGGTATTTCCAACTACCTGCTGGGTATGAACTCCGAATCTGAGATCTGTACCCGGTTCGAAGCATTTCCAAACCTGGACATTTACCCTTCCGGCATAGTGCCACCCAACCCGGCAGAACTGATGCTGAGTAAAAACAATGAAAAACTCTTCGATTACCTCAAAGCCAATTACGACTATATCATTATTGACAGTGCGCCAGTAGGCCTCGTGAGCGATACATTGTCGCTTACTAAATTCGTGGACATGAGCCTGTACATCGTCCGTCACCGTTATACGTTCAAACGCCAGTTGTCATTCATAAAAGATTTAAAAACGGAGGGTAAACTTCCGAACTTAAATATTGTAGTAAATGACCTTCGCATAGGTGCCCGCTATGGCTATTACGGCTATGGCAATTCCAAAGGCTACGGCTATGGTTACGGTTACTATTATGGTTACGGTGCAAAAGCACAGGGCAAGGGCAGAAGCAATGAGTACTTTGATATAGAGATGCCGAATGTCTTTAAAAAGTGGCGCAGTAAAATCAGCCGCTTCTTTAACAGGCAAAACTAATTTTTATTTTGGGGCTGTCTGCACAAGAACAAAATTGAGCAATAGTCCGGGCTGCTCCGGGCTCGCTAACGCTCGGTACTCCTTCGTCGTACCAGGCCCTGCGTATCCCGCAGCCCGTAAGCCGTAGAATAAGAATTAAGCGATAAAAAACAGGATACTTACAATAACTGAACAAAGGCATGAATATGGAAGCGCAAGGGATAGGAGCAAAGTACCCCGCGGCGGTATAAACGACCACAACCGGCGAAGCTAAGAAATAAGCATTACCGCCGCGGAGTACTGCGGATAGCCCGGCCCCCGGCAGGCAATATAAAAAATATACCGGTTGGTATAAAATATCAACCAGCGATCACCAGGCCGGGGGATGCGCCCAGGATATTAAGAAAAACTACCGTGAAAAAAACTGAATGGGATATAGAAATAGCATCGGAAACCAGTTGGTTTAGTTTTAAACTAAACGAAATATGGAGATACAGGGACCTGGTAGCACTACTGGTAAAGCGGGATTATATAGCAAAATACAAGCAAACAATATTAGGCCCCCTATGGCATATTATACAGCCATTGCTGACTACCGCAATGAGTTTTTTACTGTTCAATGTGGTAGCAAATATTGACACAGAAGGTAAAAACGCCATTTTATTTCAGTTGGCTGGCATCACTATCTGGAGTTATTTTGCCACCTGCCTCACCAGCACTGCCAATACCTTTATAGCCAACGCAGGCATCTTTGGAAAAGTATATTTCCCCCGCATGGTGATGCCCGTATCCGTCGTTATCAGCAGCTTTTTGCAAATGGCCATCCAGTTTGTCGTATTGATAGCAGCCATTATCGTCAACATATTTATAAACACCGAATACCATTTAAGCTGGAACATATTACTGTTGCCAATCGTGGTAACAATAATGGCGTTACTCGCACTGGGACTCGGCATCATCGTTTCCTCGCTGACCACTAAATACAGGGACCTGGCAGTACTAGTTACTTTTGGGGTACAGTTGCTCATGTTTGCATCAGCAGTTAATTACCCGATAAGTACCATTGCAAACCGATTGGGAACGGACAGCATGATATACAAGCTGGTCGCTTATAATCCACTCAGCATATTGGTAGATACTTTTAGAAACATCATGTTAGGCGGGCCTATCCAATATGGAATGCTGGCTTATACCGCCGGTATTACAGTCGTTGTACTCATGTTTGGCATCATGCTTTTTAATAAAGTGGAAAAATCGTTTATGGATACAGTATAGCGTATAACAATGAGCCGGAAAATAGTAATAGAAGCCACAAACGTTAGCAAACAATATAACCTTAGTAAAATAGGATCAGGTACCATTAAAGACGACATGAAGCGTTGGTGGTACAAGGCCCGCGGAAAAGAGGACCCTTTTTTACGGATCGGAGAAACCAATGACCGAAGCCGGAAAGGCAACAGTAACTGGGTATGGGCATTAAGAGAGATCAATTTTAATATAGAACAGGGAGATGTGGTAGGCGTAATAGGCAGGAACGGCGCCGGTAAAAGTACACTGCTGAAGTTGCTGAGCCGTACTACCACACCTACCACAGGCACTATAAAAATGAAGGGGCGTGTGGCCAGCCTACTGGAAGTAGGTACCGGATTCCACCCCGACCTTACCGGGCGCGAAAACATATTCCTGAACGGCGCCATCCTGGGAATGACTAAAAAAGAAATCACCTCAAAATTCGACGAAATTGTTGCATTTTCAGGCGTAGAAAGATATATTGACACACCGGTAAAAAGATACTCCAGCGGTATGTATGTGCGCCTGGCATTTGCTGTAGCAGCACACCTGGAAAGCGAGATACTTATTGTAGATGAAGTATTGGCCGTAGGCGATGCAGAGTTTCAAAAGAAAGCCATCGGCAAAATGCAGGATGTTTCCAGCGGGCAGGGTAGGACCGTGTTATTCGTCAGTCATAATATGGGAAGTATCCAGACGCTCTGCAACAAAGGGCTCCTTTTAAAAAATGGGATGATCGCTGCCAACGGCCTGCTGATGCCGGTGATCAACGAATATGTAAAAGACGGGAACTCAGATGAACAACTCATATTTGAGCCTGCTGATAATCCGTTTCTCTCCCATATACAATTAACCAGTTCAACAGCATTAATTACAACCGGAAATGCAATCACATTCAACTTAGAACTCAAGCAGTTTACAAAAGATCTGGTGGTACACCTTGGCATTTATGATTTTAAGGATGAAAAACTTTTTAATCTTGCCACAGATTACTTTGAAGATGTAATAAAGTCAACATCGGTTAAATGCATCGTTCCGGTCAATAACTTACCGGAAGGAAATTATTATGTAAACCTATTGCTGAAGCGAGCCGGGCAAACCCTTTGCCACTACAGCAAATGCCTCGTATTTAAAGTGGTGAACGGCGACTTTTACCACCAGAACAAATTACCGGAACTGACCCCAAGTAAATTCTTTGTACAACATGAGTGGCAAAGCTAAAACAGACATTACAATTGTTGTTGCATCCTACCATTACGGTCACTTAGCGGCACATTGTTTAGAAAGCATAAGGTCACAAACCGCAGCACCTTATGAAATACTGTTTGTAGATGACGCTGCGGGTGATTGCTTTTTCCTGGAAGAGCGTTACCCGGAAGTAAAGTTTACTTTCAGAAAGAAAAACCTCGGCATTGTAGAGAATTTCAATGATATGTTGAACAAAGTAAAATCTTCGAAATGCCTGTTTTTAGGGGCCGATAACTGGTTACGGTCTGATGCATTAGAGTTACTTTCTAAAGATGACGCAGACATTGTTACTTATGATATTATTTTGACGGGAGATTTAAAAGAGGACAGGCTTATTCATCACCGGCACGAAATGCAAAATCACCACGGAGATTTTTACTGGTCAAGAGACCATCAACATCATGGCTCCATGGTCTATAATGTTGCACTGGCAAAAAGTGTTGGCGGCTACATTCGTAATAGCGAAAGTAAACAAACAGAAGAGGACCGTGTTTTATGGCACAGGATGACGGATGCCGGAGCCTCTGTAAAATACCTGAACGAAGGCTTACTTTATTACAGGACACACCGGGAAAACTTCAATTCCTACAAAATCAAACAACCCTCGAAAATCCAACAATTTATAAGCAGGGTTAAAAACAAAATATTGCGAATAATAAAGGGTAGATAAACGCTCCTTATTACCTTCTATTATGGACCTGGTCTCTATTTGCGTTCCAACATATAACGGTGAAGTTTATTTAAAAGAAGCACTGGATTCTGTAAAAAGTCAAACCTACAGCAATATTGAATTGATTATTTCTGATGACCAGTCTTCAGACAATACACTTAAAATTGTAGAAGCATTTAAAGACACTGTCAATTTTCCGGTTTATATTTTTCATCATACTCCGGCCGGCATTGGTGCCAACTGGAATAATACAATAGAAAAAGCAAACGGGAAATACATAAAGTTTTTATTCCAGGATGATGTCCTCTTTGATGATTGTATCGAGCAGATGATGTTTTATATTACAAAATACCAGTTGAAATGTATTGCATCAACAAGGGAAATTATTTATGATCCCAATAACGAAAGTCAAAAAAACTGGGTAAAGGGATTTGGTAACCTTCAACAAGATTTAAACCTTCATTTTAATTCAGAGAAACTGGCTATTATAAACAAGTCACTATTCAAACACGCCAACTTCTTTCAAAATCCGTTTAATAAAATTGGAGAACCGGTTTGCCTGTTATTTGAAAAGGCACTATATCATGAAATAGGAGCATTTAATACCCAGCTGAAGCAAATCCTTGATTATGAATATTGGTACCGGATATTGAAAATATACCCGATAGGATTACTTAATCAGCCATTGGTTAAATTCAGGCTGCACAGTAATCAAACCACTGCTGTAAATAATGAAAGCAACCTAGATGAAAGTAAATACTATAACGACTTTTTGTTTAATACATTATTTTGGCAACTGAGCAAAGAGCAAAAGCAGAAAATGCTTTTAAGCAAATTTCGCAGATTTAAAAGATCTGTAAAAAATAGTTTCAAGAGCCTCTTAAGGATAAAATATTGCAATTGACCCTTCCGCTTATTTCTGTTATTATTCCCAATTACAATCATGAAAGGTTTCTGAAAAGAAGAATTGATTCTGTTCTTAACCAAAGTTACCAAAACATAGAAGTTATTATTTTGGATGATTGTTCTAAAGATAACAGTAAAGAAATTATTGAGAACTATCGACATCATCCTAAAATCAAAGAAATTGTTTACAATGAATATAATTCCGGATCCACTTTCAGACAATGGGAAAAAGGCGTTTTATTAGCAACCGGTGATTATGTTTGGATAGCAGAAAGCGATGACTGGTGTGAAAAAAACTTTCTTGAAACATTAATAGAAGGCATTGTAAAGAATGATGATGTTGTTTTAGCATATGCTCAATCCTATTTTATAAATTTAGACGGAAAGATCAGCTTTATTAAACGTGAAGACTATCTCTCAAAACTATATGAGGGTCCTGAATTCGTTAAAAAGAAAATGATTAAAGAAAATGCTGTACAAAATGCCAGTATGGCAATATTTAATCGAAAAGCATATCATAATATATCTAAAGAATATACTGCTTTTAAGTATTGCGGAGATTGGCTTTTTTGGTCAAAAATAGCATTACTGGGCAATGTGTTTATTAGCGGTAAACATTTAAACTTCTTCTTAAATCATAATGCAGATGTCAGCACAAGATTTAACTCAAGCGGGATGAATTTTATTGAAGAATTTAATGTTTTGGATATTTTATATAAGGACGGGGTAATAAACAAAGACGAATATTTAGAAGGATATTATTTAAAATATAAAGGGTTCAATATTCAGAAAAGTCATTTTGAAAATGATGTGGTAACAACAATTTCTGAAATATTAGATAAGAATGTCTTTATTCCGGAAATAAAGAGGAGATATCAAAAATGGCGTTTAAATGAGTCAATTAAATTGTTTTTGAAAAAAATTCTTAAATAATGAAAATTGTTCATTTAACAACCTATTATACAGGAGGGGCAGGAATTGCAGCAATCAGGCTTCATAATGCATTGCTGAAAAGTGGCGTGGATTCTTCTATAATTTTTGTTCAACGATTTGCAAATGATAAATCCTCTATTAACAATGCCTATTCGCTGCAGCCTTATTCTAAAATTCAAAGATTCAGAATAAAACTGTTTAAAGTTTTCAACCGCCAAAAAAGGGCTTTGGAAAGAGAGTTCAGGCATTGCTTAAAATTAATTACTGCGGAAAATTGTACTTTACCGGTTACCGATAATGATCCCTTATTTCTGGATATCATAAAGGATGCGGATATTATTCATTTGCATTGGGTATCTAATATGATACACTATCCTTCTTTTTTCAAGCAGCTGGCTGGCAAAAAGATTGCATGGACGTTTCATGATTTAAATCCTATTCAAGGCATTTTTCATTATAGGAATGATGTTATAAACAACCAGGCCGTAAACCACTTTGAAAGCAAAATGGTAGACTTTAAAGCCCGGTTTCAGAATAAGCATTGTAGTATTAATGTAATATGTCTTAATGAATGGATGTATCATGAAGTGCTCAATAATGGTAAAATGAGATACAAAACGATAGCTGTATTACCTAATATTCACTCTTCTGAAGTCTTTTTTAATGATCCGGAACTTAATAAAGCGGATTTAAATTTCAGTTCTGATAAGATCAATATCCTGATCATTGCTGACAATCTGAAAAATGAAAGAAAAGGGGCTGCCATATTAAAAGAAATATTTAATTTAAATACAAGATTTAATCATTTACGGCTTCATGTGGTTGGTGCAGAGTTTTCTGATTCGTTCAGTAATATCGAAGTGGTGTATCATGGCAAAATAAATAATGAAGACCATTTGCGTAAAATATATTCAGGCGTTGACTTCCTCTTGCTGCCTTCTTTAGAAGATAATTTACCTAATGTAATGATAGAAGCATTATTATGCGGAACACCAATTATTGCATTTAGAATCGGGGGAATAGCAAATGTTATAAAGGACCATGAAAATGGCATCTTGATTGAACCGTTTAATATTGAAAAATTGACTGATGTACTTGTCAATATCAATAACTGGCAATTTGATGCTGCCAGTATTTCAAAAAATGCCGCAGAAAGCTTTGATGAACGTAACATTACCAAATACATAACCCTGTACAATAGCATTAACAGCAGTCTTTAATTTGAGCAAACGTATTGCCATATCCTGTGTAGGATTTCCTGTTTTATCAGAAACTTTTATACTCAACCAGATCACCGGATTAATCGACCAGGGATATCATGTGGATATATTCCCATACTTCGAATGCAGTTACGATAATATACATGAAGAAGTTAAAACGTACAATTTACAGGAACATGTGTATCCGGTAAAAATTCCACCAAAAAACAAAGCGGTCCGATTTTTAAAATGTATTTATTACCTGTTAAAAAATATAAGGCACTCACCGAAGTTGTTTCGCTGTTTTAACGCAAAAAAGATTGGTAAACCAGCCGTTGATTTAACAGCCTTTTATTATGCTCTTTGCTTTTTAAACAAGAAGCCCTACGATTATCACTTCTGTCATTTTGGTGAAACTGCAATAAGAATATCTTTATTAAAACATATTGGGTTTATATCAGGTGACATTGTAACATTCTATCATGGGTATGACATACATGTTAGAAACAATAATGAACTAAAGCAACGGCAAAAAGAATACGCTTTACAATTTGCCAATGGCAAATTAAATGTTGTAAATACTGCCTTTAGTTTAAAAAAAGTTTTGGATTTAGGTGCAAGAATGGAAACCTGTTTGATTTGCCCTGTGGGATTATATATTGAGGAATCTCAAAAAAAATATTTGCAAAACAGGCCCGGTGATGGACCCCTGAAAATTTTAAGTATCGGTAGATTGATCCCTTTAAAAGGGCATGAGTTTGCATTATTGGCTATTAAAAATATTATCAACAGTGGATTCAGCAATATCACTTATAACATTATTGGTTATGGTGACAATTATGAACTATTAACTCAAAGAATCAAAGAACTGGAGCTTGGCTTGCATGTTTTCCTATTAGGAGGCTTACCCAGGCAAAAGGTTTACGAAGCATTAGAAAGCTGTGATATTTTTTTACATCCTTCTGTTTCTGATACCGATGGTCGCGCCGAAACACAGGGCTTAGTAATACAGGAAGCACAATTATTTGGGAAGCCCGTTGTGGCATTCGATAGCGGAGGGGTTGCAGAGGGCATTGGCGAACAGAGTGGGTTTGTTGTAGCAGAAAAAGACACCAATGCCTTGGCAGAGAAATTATTAATCCTGCTGAAAGATGCAAATCTCAGACAGAAAATGGGTGAAAAAGGAATAGCATTCGTAAAAAATAAATATGATATTAAGCGGCTGAATAACCTGGTATTTGGCCATTTATAATTTAAACATGAGCAATATAGAAAACTTGTTTAGCAAAAACGAATTTCCATGGGTAACACCAAATAAACACCAATGGGATACTGAAAAAAGTTATCCCAAATTATCTGTAATTGTTCCCTCGTATAACCAGGATGTATTTTTGGAGGAAACTTTACTATCAATAATCAATCAAAATTATCCGGATCTGGAACTCATTGTAATAGATGGCGGCAGCACAGACAATAGTGTTAGTATTATTAAACAATATGAAACACATATTGCTTATTGGGTAAGTGAGAAAGACAGAGGGCAAAGTCATGCTATTAACAAAGGGTTGGAAATAGCAACAGGGGAGTGGGTCGCATGGATGAATAGCGATGACTGTTATCTGGAAGGCGCATTGTATTATATTTTTAATGAGATAGACTATCATCAATACGACTTCTTACACGGGTCTTGTTCATCCGGTATATCTATCAAGAACCGTAATTGTGTCATTCAAGAAAAGAATTATAAAAAAGCTCCCTTTCAATTATTGCTCTTCTTTTTAGCAGTAAAATATATTATTCCATCACAATCTGTATTTATAAGGAAGTCCATATTAGCCAAATCAGGCTTTATAGATGAGCATTTGCATTATGTAATGGATATGGAATGGTTTTACCGGATTTATAAACAGACTGACAGAAGGTTTTTTTATAAAAATGCCATCTGTTTTTATCGCCATCATGTCAATGCCAAGAGCACAAAAGATGTTGATCTTGTTAAAGAAGAATCTAAAGCTGTCGCATATAGTAAATGGCCCGATTTGAATGTATGGCAGAGATTTATATTGAAACGTTTAATAAGAGATGAACAAGGGTTGTCATCATTTGTACATTATCCCGATAACCAAACAATAAAAAAAGCAATACACACATTTTTTAAATACCCGGTATCTGCATTGTATAATAAACATTATTGGAGTGTTTTAAAACGGGTCGTTATTGCCAGGTCATAATGCCGGTACAAATCAGGATCTGAAGATGATAGTTGCGTTTGTTACAAATTATCCGTTAAATGACGGGAAACTAAGATCTGGTGTGCCTTTTTTTATTTCCGAAGCATTCAAATCCAATAATGCACATGTTATAGAAGTATTCGTCCAAGATAAAAGGAATCTTCTTCACAGAGTTTGGTCCAGGCTTTGGCAATGGTACGCTACATTTATACATAAGTCTTTGTATGATTCCTTTTATTCTGTTGCAACAAGTAAGTCATATGCCACTCAGGTGCATCAGCAATTAGACCATATAAAGCCTGATTTTATTTTGAGCATACATCCAAACTTAATTGCTCATGTAAAAACTAAAATCCCGTTGATATTGTGGTTAGATAATTCTTTTGACACTTTTAGTCTATACCCGGATGTGAATAACTATGTAGTTAAAACAAAGGAAGAAGCTTTATTTAATGAGTACTCAGGCTTAGCTAAATCTGAAACGGTGTATGTCGCATCTTCTTATTTGAGAATATTTCTTCAAAAAAAATATCCGGATATACAAAGTAAATTCAAGATTTTACCCCGGGGCGCAAACTTAATACATCGGCCGGAGCGTGAATTCATTGTAAAGCTGGTTAAACATAAAATCAATAGCAGTGTATTAAAACTGGTATATGTAAATAGTGGTTGGTGGAAACGTAAGGGAGGGGATATGGTTTTAGCTATTTACAAAGAGCTAAGTAAACATCTACCTGTCGAATTAAATATTATTGGCAAGGTGGACGAAGTACAATCTGCGCTTTTCAATGCAGATCCGAACATTGTATTACATGGCAAAATAGATAAAAGCCAGATTGCCGGAGAATTGCAATATCAAAAAATAATTTATGAGATGCATTATTCATTAGCCCCAAGCATTGCAGAAGGATTTGGCATCGTAAATGCAGAAATGGCTGCTTTAGGAGTACCATCTGTCGGTTTTGGGATTATGGGAGTAACTGAATCCATTAAACAAAATGTTACAGGATGGCATTTACCGGAGTCTGCCAATGCAAAGAATTTTGCTGAATTAATCCTGGAAAAATGGCAGGATAAATTATTATACGAATCAACTTGCTTATCTGCTTATGATTATGCACTTGAACATTTTGATTGGCAAAAAAATGTCGCTGAAATTATAACCGGTATAAAAGAAAACTAGTTTTGGTATTGGGTTCAATATATAGAAAACTCTTAAATAGCATCGGCTATAAAGTGTTGAAAAATGGCACTAAGCAAAACAGCTTTACCATATTTTCTAATGATTGCTATGGCGCAGAAATATACAAGGCATTAAGAACTCCTTATCAAACACCCTTTGTGGGATTAATGCTAATGGCACCCTGCTATATTAAATTTTTGAAAAATCCCAAATATTACCTGTCTTTAGATTTACAGTTTACTGATGTAAGCAAATATGAAGACTGTGACGCCCTCCATGCCACAAAAAAATATCCCATAGCGGTACTTGATGATATTGAGATTCACTTTTTACATTATAAATCCAGCAAGGAAGCTATTGAAAAGTGGACCAGCCGCAAAGAAAGAATTCAATGGGAACATATAAGAGTCAACTTTACAATTGATAAAGATTACGGTACAGAGATACATTTGAAAGAATTTCACTCGTTGCCCTATGAACATAAAGTGAGTTTCAGTAAAAAGACATACCCGGAATATTCTGATAATTTTACCATACAGAATTTCCAATCGAATGCATTAGCCTTATTTAGAGAAAGCCTTACGGCGTTTAATCTAACAGGTTGGCTAAATGGTGGTTCTTTAAAACTTAGAAACTGGTCAGATACCATTAGAGCAAACGTATTAAAGTTTACAGTAAATAGATAATGCTATTCTCTATAATTATACCATCCTGCAACAGACCGGATTTACTCAGGCGCTGTTTAAATGCCCTGCATCCGGATGTACAAAATGTAGATCCTGTATTGTATGAAGTTATTGTAACGGATGATAGTGACAATGAAGAGACCCTCCGGATGTTACAAAAGGATTTTAGCTGGGTGAAGTGGATGAAAGGTCCTAAAAACGGGATCGCAGCAAACAGGAATAATGCAGTAAGTTCAGCACTTGGCAAATGGCTGGTTTTTACTGATGATGATTGTATACCTGGTTCTAACTGGATCAAAGCATATCATGATGCAATTACCAGAAATGACGGCATTTCTGTTTTCGAAGGTAAAACAATTGCAGACCGGCCACAGGAGAGATTTGATGAAGAAGCACCGGTTAATGAAACAGGCGGTTGTCTATGGTCCTGTAATTTTTGTATAAGCAAGTCATTATTCAATAGTATAGGAGGGTTTAACGAGCAATTGAAGTTTGCAATGGAAGATGTGGATTTACATAAACGGCTTTCTGCAGGCCATCTTATATTATTCACTAAAGAAGCCTTTGTAATACATCCCTGGCGCAGGGTCAATCTTTTTAAAGGCATTAGCAAAAATATAAAGTACCGTAAAATTTTTAATCAACTGCATTATTCAGACTTCCATACAAGAATGAAATACAGGATTGGAAGATCCAAGATCTTCCTGGCTGCCTTATATTTTGATTTCAGGAAGTTGATTAAGTTTAGATTTAAAGGCACGCTCTATTTCTTAGAATCTTCTATGCTAAAATTTATATACATATTTATTTAGTTAAACGTATGGCGTTAAAAACAATCGTACTCATAACTAATAATATTAATGACGGCGCATGTGGTGTTGGCGATTATACAATACGCTTAGCAGAAGCTTTAAGTAATATGGACGTTAATATTCATATTCTTTTTACTGTTCCTCTTAACAACAGGCAGATATTTCGGAATCCGAACATTCAATTACATCAACAAAACATAGACAGTAGTTTGAAAAACTATATCGAAAAATGTTTTGATAAACATACGACGGCCATTGTATGGCAATACACCCCTAACCTGTACAGTAAAAGGGGCCTGCCATTTCAGATATTAAATATATTCAGACAAATAAAACAAGGCGGATACCACCAGGATATATTCTTTCATGAAGCATCAGTCAGAGCCTTTGGACACGGAATAAAGCAATGGTTATTGGCAGTAATGCAACAATTTATTTGCAGGAGACTCGCTTTAATGGCTACAAAAAGTATGACCAATATTGCGTTCAATAAGCAATATTTAAATCCTGCGCAGGTCTCAGTAATACCTGTCGGAGCGAATATCATGGCACCTGCAAGAATGCTGAAAGCAGATGGCGGGTTTAAGGTATTTTGTTTTTCAAATAAACTAAACGTAGAGGCATTAAAATGTTTTTATACACTGAGTCGTGATATTAAAGAATTTAAAGTGGTGATTGCCGGAAACTGTACATTAAGTCAGCAATCTTTTATACAAAACGGTATCTCTAAATATCAATTAAATTCGGTAGTTGATTACAGAAGTGTTCTAGAGGCAACTGATTTGGCAAATACGATGAGCACTTGTGATATACTTTTACAGCCAGGTACTGTTGTACGTGGGGAAGGGGGTGTTTCTTTTAAAAACGGCTCTTTAATTGCAGCCATGCAAATGGGGTTACCCATAATTAGTAACAAAGGGGATATGACAGATGAAGGCTTTACACACTTACAAAATATTGTTTTTGCAAATGGTACGACAGAACATGACTATTACAAAGCAATTAAGCTATTGTATAGTGATGCAGTGTTGAAAGAAGCAGTCGGAGCAAACGCCCGGGCTTATTATGAAACACATTTAAGCTGGCCGGTAATTGCATCCCGGATACTAAATATTATTAATGCCGGTGCCTGATTCAGTAAGATTCCTGCGACTGAAGTTCTGTAAACTATAATGAACAATAAACTAAAAATCTGCATTCATAGTCCCCAGTTTCATCCCTCGATAGGAGGTTTGCAAAATGTGGTGCAATACTATGCCGGTGGATTACACCGCCTGGGACATGAAGTGATCGTACTTACCAATGAAAGCTATACCGGCGAAGAACCGTTCAGTTTTACTGTTCACCGTAATCTTAGTTTTCTGCAGGAATATAAAGTCATTAAAAAATGTGACCTGGTTATCATGAACAATGTCAGTTTAAAGGCATTGCCGCAGGTAATATTCGCAGGCAAGCCATTGTTTGTTATTCATCACTCCGGGTTAAAATACGATAATGAAGCATTCAATTTGAACGCCAGGATGAAGCAACTGGTAGCAAACTACTATGCCAGGCATAATATAGCCTGCAGCAGGTATATTGCCGCATTGTACAAAAACTGTACGGTACTAAAAAACCCATATAACTCCGATGTGTTTTATAATAAACACAAACCAAGAATAAAAAATTCGGTTGTTTTTGTTGGCAGGTTCGTTACAGATAAAGGCATCGATCTATTGATCAATGCTGCCGCTGTTTTAAAGTCAAAATCCGTTTCATTCTCTGTAACCATTGTTGGGAAAGGAGCAGAGGAGGAACGCTTAAAAAAATTAAGCGCAGCATCCGGGTTAACCGATGTGATCAACTGGGCCGGGCCAAAAACATCCGAAGAAATTGCAGATATTCTAAACAGCCATCAGGTAATGGTTGTCCCAAGCCGCTTCGAGCCTTACGGCATTGTCGTACTGGAAGGACTGGCTTGCGGATGTGAAGTGATCATCAGCAGCCAGGGAGGTTTGCAGGAAGCAGCGGGCGGTCATGCAAACATCTTTGAAACAGAAAATTACCAGGAGCTGGCAAATGTGCTGGAATCTTGTTTTTCGCAAAAAAACAACAAACGCGACCAGTCACTTGACACTTACCTGTCAGGCTTAAGTTTAGAAAAAACTGTAAGCAAGCTGGAACAAACCATCTATACATATTTAAAATAAGGGACCGTTGAAAATTTCAAATACGACATTGGAGGAAAGAGGTTATGTGTTCCTTTTCTTAATTACCACTTTAGGCGCAGCCATCCGCAAATGGTTTACCGACAGCAGCGTCATTAGCAACGGTATCTTACTGGTAGAAATGCTGATGCCGTTTATCTGGATGTTCTTCAGAAGCAACAATTCAAATACACCGTTTAACTATAGCCGGTTACTGGTATTTTATTTTTTATACCTGGCATTTCATATCATCAATCCCCTCCAGTACACTTTTTTCCACGGGGGTTTGGGATTTATTATCTATGGCAGCTTTTGGCTGGGGATATTCTATTACATGAGTAACCGCCATCTTTTTAACCCCGCAAAATTCATCAATATTATACTCATAGTCTGTACATTGGAAATGGTATTGGCATTTATACAATACCAGTTGCCGCAGGACCATTTTTTAAATAAATATGCACGGGAAATAGATGCAGGTGTGGCGATGGTTGAAGACAGGGTAAGGGTTTCCGGTACCTTCAGTTACCTGAGCGGGTTTACTGCCTTTATGGTGTTTTACCCCTTTTTAATATGGGCCATGTTTAAACTGAAATATAGTTCATGGTTTACCGCTGTCGCTATCATATTCGGTTGTTTCGCCGTTTTTATGACAGGTTCCAGGAGCTGTTTTGTATTGTTCTTCGCATTCCTGGCGGTAATCCTTTACCAGAATTTTACATTTAAAACATTTACCAGATATTTAATCAAGCTGTTCATTCCTTTAATGATAGGGGTCGCCATTATCTCTATCACCAATCCCAAAGCGTTCTTTAACCAGATCGACAGCGCGTTCGGCAACTTTTTTAAACGGGTGGAGCGAACGCAGGAATCGGGGGAGCAGGCGCAAAGGCTGGTATGGGATGTACAGTTATTCCAAAAAAAAACATTTAAACACCCCGTAATGGGTATTGGCCTTGGCGCAACCTACCAGGGTGCGACCATTACTTTTGGCACTTCTCCATTGGTAAGCGATTTCGGATATGTAGAAAGTGAACCTGTAAAAATATTGCTGGAAGGTGGTATTATAATCCTCATCTTCAAAATTTGCCTTGCCACACTGTTGATCCGTAACCTTTCATTTAAAGGGCCGGTCAGGTATCTTATCTGGTTCAGTATCGTTTACGCTTTGCCTATTACATTTAATGTACATAATGCCGCATTTTTATTAATGGGCCTAATTTTAGTAGACAATATTTACTGGCGGCAGCAGCAAGAAATGAGTGCCATACGAAATACATAATTTTTTATTGAGTAATCATTTGTACTACTATTAAGCGTCGTTGTGTCACTCCCTTGTACCGCATACCAATAAGCACCGGTGCAATAATTTAAAGTTCGCATCTTCTAATAAAAAATGAAACTGTTACTTACACATCCTGGAACACAATATGCGCCATTATTAGCAGCACAGTTGTACAAACAAGGTATCCTGCATCATTTTGTTACCGGTATAGCTTATGGAGAAGACCAGGCATTATCTTCATGGGTCCATAAAAAAATAAAGGCAGACAGAAGAAAGGTATGGGGCGTTCCCAAAAACAAAATACTTTCTTTAAAGGCACACGATCTATTGTCTGTGGTTTTAAAAAAGAGAGGCTGGCATAATGATGATATTTTCTTTCATACCAACGGATGGTTTGAAAAAAAGGTCCCGGCGCATTTGATCCGGTCGGCGGATATCGTCATCGGGTTTGATACCAGCAGCCGGTTTTTAATAGACAGGGCACACGCGTATAACAAACCGTATATAATGGATGTCAGCATTGCGCACCCTGTTTACAAAGAAAAGGTTTTTGAAATGGTAAGGAAACGGTTTCCTGACTGGAGCACGGAACTAAAGCCTAAAAAACAGCGAAATATAGAAGCGGAATTAAGTGAAATAGAAAAGGCCGACTATTTTGTTGTGGCAACAGCATTTACTCAAAAAACATACCTGGAAAATGGGGTGAACCCAAACAAGATATTTGTAAATCCCTATGGAACAAACCTGCAGTATTTTAAAAATAAATGGAACACTGTTGATAACAGCATAACAGAAAAAAAAGAGATTACTTTTTTATTTTTTGGCAGCCTTACCGCACGCAAAGGGTTCCCCTGGCTCTGCGAGATCTGGCAAAGAATTACTGCCAGGTATCCTCATGCAAAACTAATAGCGGCAGGACATGGCGTTATACCATCTGCCTATAAAATACCGGACGGTATAAAAATACTGGGATCAATACACCCGCAAGAACGCAATGCCTTGTTTGCACAAGCTGATGTATTTGTTTTCCCGAGTTATTTTGAGGGTTTTGCCCAGGTGATCATTGAGGCAATGGCATGTGGATTGCCGGTTATAACCACGACCCATACAGTGGGGCCGGAAATAATAAGACCCGCGGAAAACGGTTTTCTGGCAGCGCCTGATGATGACGATGCGTTGTATAACAGTATGCGCTTTTTCCTTGAAAACAAAGAAGCCATACAACCGATGGGAATGGCAGCTTATGAAAGCGTGACACCATATACATGGGATGCTTACGGAGAGCGGTGGAAATCTATTGCGCAAGAAATTTTGAACCGGGATGCGGCATTGTAAACATATTTTATTTCTCGTTAAAAAAGCGGCACAGTTTGATGTCCCGCTCTTTCAATATATCTGTTCACTGAATGACGAGGTAGCCTTTACTGTATTGTATATAGAAAACCCGTCAGAACTATCAAGCGATAAAGAATTGGGCACCATTTCCAAATGGGGTATTGATTTAGTCAATAATTATAACTGGCATTGTTTGGATAAACCGGGGACATTGGAAATAGAGCAATTTGTAAAACAAGTGGCCCCGGACATTATTATTACAAATGGCTACCAGAACGTTTACAAGCCCTATATTGATGTTTTTAAGCGTTTGAATATTCCACTGGCTTTAAGGATAGACAGTGTATTATCTGGTAAATCCGGCTTAAGTAAACTGGCCAGGAAAATGACGATGGCATACCAATACCGTTATTTCAAAACTTTGATGACAACGGGTAAAAAGGGGTTTGAATACCTGGATTATATTGGTATAAAAAAGCATCAGCAAAGCTGGTTTCCTTATTGTATAGACAATGATTTTTTCGCCAGTCCTGCTTACAATAAAGAGTGGCTGGAAACGAATAAAATAGATACGGACAGTATTACGATTACGGGTGTCTGTAAATTTATTGAAAGGGAGAACCCTTTAGATCTGCTGAGGTCTTTTATAGCCATTAACCGTACAGATTTGCAGTTATTAATGGTAGGCGATGGGCACTTAAGAAATGAAATGGAAGCATTGGCCGCTAAACATGCCCATTTAAAAATTATCTTCCCCGGATATGTCAATTACCGGGAGCTGCCGTTTGTTTATCGCATCTCTGATGTATTTGTGCACCCGGCAATAGATGAACCCTGGGGCGTGAGCGTGCAGGAAGCAATGGCCGGGGGATGTGCGGTTATTGCCAGTACCGGCGTGGGCAGCGGTTATGATCTGATAGAGCCAAATAAGAATGGTTTTATTTATGAAGCGGGAAATGTGCCGGAACTCACTGAAAAGATAATTAAAACAATTGAACTGGATAAATCTTCTGTTCTGCTAACAAATAAAAAAATACTTGGCAGCTGGAGCTACGAAAAAGTGTGGCATTCCATTAAGATGACCTGCCATTCATTATTGAATTAGATAGTAATGTTTCATTTGTTAAATAGAAAATCAAATGATGAAGGGCTGCCGGATGCGTGGGCGGCGAGGCACGAGCCGGTGCGATACCCCGAAGCTGTAACAATACGTATGGAACAAGCACGGAGCGCAGCGAACCCCAAAGCAGCCGGAACAAATTTTCAACAGGAATTACACTGCTAACAGCCCCATCTAATGAAAAAAATAGCATTTATCACATTAAAGACTTTTTCCGGTGTAGGAGGTATTGAGCAGTTCAATAAATACGTAACAAAATGCCTGCAGGAGCTGGCTGATAGCCATCAATTCCAAGTAAAAGTATTCAGTGTTTATGACGATAAAGCGGACGCTGCCATTATAGATGCGAAACACTTTAAGGGATATAAACAAAGAAAGATTTTTGCGGTACTTGATATCATCCGGCAGGTAAGGGGTTTTGATATTGTTATACTGGGACATGTATTGTTATGGCCCATCGGGGAGATCCTAAATCTTGTGAGCAAAAATACCAAATGGTATTTTTTTGCGCATGGCATTGAAGTATGGAACGATATACCGGCAAGGCAGAGAAGTGCATTGCAGAAATGTACGGGTATATTAAGTGTGAGCCAATTTACAGCAGATGCGCTGATTAATAAACAGGAGGTTGACGCTAATAAGGTAACACTGTTTTACAATGCAGTGGATAAGGAGCGGCTGCAAAATGCTAATGAAAACTTATTACAGGAGCTTAGAATTAAATATAATATTCGCACAGAAGAAACGGTATTTATAACGGTGTCGCGGATGAGTGAAAAGGAGCGTGGCAAGGGCTATCCATTAGTGATAAAAGCGATGGGCGAACTGGTGAAACAGGGTAAAGAGGTGAGACATCTTTTAATTGGTACGATAACTCCGGAAGAGAAAATTTATATCCACCGTTTAATTGAAGATAATCAACTGGCTGACCATATTATTCTAACCGGTTATGTAAGCGATGACAATCTACCTGCCTATTATGCATTGGCAGATGTATTTGTAATGCCAAGTAAAAAAGAAGGTTTCGGCATTGTATATATTGAAGCGGCATGGTATGGCCTGCAGGTTATTGCAGGAAACGAGGATGGATCTAAAGAAGCTGTTTTAAACGGCAAAATGGGAATTCTGGTGAACCCGCATTTGCAGGAAGCAATTTATGACGCGATGCTCAGAAGTATTGGTTTTAAAAAGAACCTACAAAAGACAGATTACAACAGGCGCCTGATCGATGAACATTTCAGTTTGGAAAAAATGCGCCGGCGCCTGGAAGATTTAATTGAAAAAGTATAATATAACGAAGCAGTCTATTCAATGACATTTAAAATATTACATATTTCGCCCTATTATTTACCGGACACGAATTTTGGCGGGCCTACATTTTCGGTTTCTTCCCTTTGTGAAGCGTTGGTAAAAAGCGATGTTGAAGTCACCGTATTTACAGTAAGCTATCATAAAGAAGATGAACTGCCTAAAAAGGCAATCATCAACGGTGTGAATGTTGTTTATTTTAAAGGGGATTTCGGAACTCCCTGCCAATGGTCGCAACAACTGCTGGACGCCTTAAAAAAGGAAGCCGGCAATTATGATATTGTGCATTTGAATACCTGGTGGAATTTATTAATTTTTAAATCGCTGGCAATTGTTAAATCCCTGGATATACCAATCGTTATTTCTTTAAGGGGCATGCTGGGTCAATACAGTTTTACACATAGAAAAACATTATTGAAGAAAGTTTTCCAGGAACAATTTGGCAATAAACTGCTTAATAGCGCTACCATACTGGCAACAAGCAAACTGGAAGCTGATGAAGTGAATGAGCGCACCGGCAGGCCCTTAAAAGAGATTCCTGTATTGCCCAACCTGATCAATTTAAAAATAAGGCCCACCATGACATTGGGCAATCAACCCGGATTTAAAATTGGATTTCTAAGCCGGCTGCACCATAAAAAAGGGATTGATAATTTGCTTCAGGCCATTCCAGGATGTCCGCATGTGGATGAAGTGATTATAGGTGGGGATGGCGATGAAATATATGTGAACAGTTTAAAGGATGAAGTGAACAGGCTGGGCATTGCCCATAAAGTAAATTTTGTGGGCTGGATATCTGATGACATGAAAACGGACTTCTTCCAAACCTTTGATATTTTTGTATTGCCGTCTTATCATGAAAACTTTGCGAATGTGGTGGCGGAAGCCTGGGGTGCCGGTAAACCTACCATTATTACACCGGAAGTGGGTTTAAGTAACTTTGTGGAACAATACGATGTAGGCTGGTTATGCGAAGCAACCCCGGAGAGTACCGCAGCTGTCATTAACCAGGCGTTTAATGAAAAGCATCTCTGGGAAAGAAAGGCGGCGAATGCTCAACAACTGGCAGCGGATAAATTCACAAACGACCGTATTATAAACGACTATATGCAGCTATATAAAAAGATAGCAAATTCTAAAAGAACGAATATTGTATTGGGCATTAACGCGTACCATGCTGATGCGTCGGCGGCAATTTATAAAAATGGGGAACTGCTAGCGGCGGTTGAGGAAGAAAGGTTTACGCGTGTAAAGCACTTTGCAGGATTTCCTAAATTAGCAATAGACTTTTGCTTAAAAGAAGCGGGCGTCAATATTAACCAGGTAGATGCTGTTACCTTTGGCAGGGACCCGCAGGCAAAGTTTGCGAACAAACTAAAGTTTGCACTGGCTAAACCTAAAGCATTGCAATATGCTATTAAGGGCAGGTTAAGCAATGCGCAAAAATCACAAAATGTTACGGATGATCTCAGGCATCATTTCCCGGAATCGGCAGATACGCTTAAGCATAAAATCCATTTTATAGAGCATCACCGCAGTCACCTGGCATCGGCTTATTTCGCGTCTCCTTTCAGACATGCGGCGTTGTTGTCTGTTGATGGTTCCGGCGATTTTACGACCACCATGTTGGGAGTGGGCAAAGACCTGGATATTTCTGTGATTGACGATATTGACTTCCCGCATTCCATTGGTATTTTTTATAGCGCATTTACACAGTTACTCGGTTTTCCTCATTATGGCGATGAGTATAAAGTGATGGGCCTGGCACCATACGGAAAGCCGGTGTATAACCGGGAAGTTGAACAGGTGATCCAAATATTGCCTGACGGAAAATTCAAATTAAACTTAGAATATTTTCGTGCGCCGGAGAAAGGATATGTGCATTATAATGAAGATCATGTTCCTGTTATTCCTGTTTTATACAGCCGTTTATTAGAAGAAAAGTTCGGTGTGGCCAGGAAAAAGGAAGAGCCGCTTACGGAACATCATAAAAACCTGGCAGCGTCTGTACAGGCGGTTACTGAAAAAGTGATTTTCCATTTACTGAATCACCTGCATCAACTAACCGGTTTAACGGAAGTGTGCATTGCCGGAGGTGTGGCGCAGAACTCTGTTGCCAATGGTAAAATCTATGCGAACACGCCTTTCAAAAAGGTTTATATACCGCCCGCCGGCCATGATGCCGGCTTGTCTATGGGCAGTGCTTTATATTACCAGCATCATATTTTAAAGCAGGAACGTTCCCTTAAAATCGCATCTCCTTACACCGGTACCTATTTCAGCAATGCTGAAATAGCGACCGTCATAAAAGCCAATCGTCTTTCGTTTAACCTTTACAGTAAACCGGAACTGTATGAAGCTGTCGCTAATTGTATAACGGATGGTGGTGTTGTAGGATGGTTCAGCGGAAAAAGTGAGTTCGGTCCCCGTGCATTGGGCAACCGTTCCATATTAGCAGACCCTCGCAGGGCTGATGCAAAGGATATTATTAATAGTAAAATAAAACGGCGCGAAAGTTTTAGACCTTTTGCACCATCGATACTCCAGGAGCATGTGACCGAATACTTTGAACAAACAGCTGATGTGCCTTATATGGAAAAAGTATTTGTTATAAAAGCAGATAAACGCGCGCTGATACCGGCTGTAACGCATGCCGACGGTACAGGCCGTTTACAAACGGTGACTAAGGATATCAACGAAAACTATTATAACCTGATTGAAACATTGTTTAAAAAAACGGGGGTCCCTGTTATTTTAAATACTTCATTTAATGAGAACGAACCCATCGTCAATACACCGCAGCAGGCCATTGATTGTTTTTTAAGGACGAGTATGGACATGCTGGTGCTGGAAGATTTTGTTATTACAAGAAAGGACATCCATTCATGAAAATATCTGTTATAACCACCAGTTTTAATAGTGCGGGCACCATCAGGGATACCCTGGATAGCGTAGCCATGCAAACCTATCCGGATATTGAGCATATCATTATAGATAATCAATCTACGGATGATACCCTGGCCATTGTTGCTGCTTACCCGCATATTGCTAAGGTGGTGAGTGAAAAAGATAACGGTATTTATTATGGCATGAACAAAGGCCTGGAACTGGCGACGGGTGATATTGTTTGTTTCTTAAACTCCGACGACTGGTATGCGCATAAAAACGTTTTACAAACAGTGGCAGAAGCATTCTTGAAACTGGGAACAGACGTTGTTTACGGCGATTTACAATACGTGGACAAAATAAAAACGGGTAAAATAAAAAGAACCTGGCGCTCGGGAAAATTCAATCCTAAAAAAATGTTCTATGGATGGATGCCTCCGCATCCCGCTTTTTTTGCGCTTAAAAAAGTGTACGATAAAACCGGGGGTTATAATACGGGTTTCAGGAGTGCTGCCGATTACGAAATCATGTTGCGGATCTTGATCCTGCATCAATTCAGCGCCGGGTATGTTCCTGATATTTTGGTGAAAATGCGTGCTGGCGGTTACTCTAATGCTACTATCAATAACCGGGTGAAAGCGAATAATGAAGATGCCCGCGCATGGGCTGTTAACGGGTTAAAGCCTCATTTTTTATTCCGGTATTTAAAACCTTTGCGTAAAATTCCACAGTTTATATTCAGGTAATTTTATTTGGGCGTGTCCCTTTGCTGTTTGTGCGAGCTTTATAGTTTTTATACCAATCGGTATCTTTTCAAATTCAGGCAAAGGGCTGGGCTATACGTTATACTCCTGCGGCGCGATTGTTTTAGTAGAATGGTCGCGTTGCTTTTATTAGCAGTTATCCTGGCGCGCCGCCGGTGTATTTTACTGCTATCCCTCACGCTTCCATAAAGCCGGTTTTCTTTAGTATTCTTTGCCTGCTGCAGATGGTCGACTTCACGAAATACAACATATATATACATAATTGATTATTTTTGACCTTATCACCGACTATCACTTTCAGAAACTTGCCAGTAATAGTATTATATAAGCTTCTTCCTACAACTCACAACATTTTAGTACATGATATTCCTGCCAGGAAAGCAGAAAGCTTTATGTTTCTTCATAAAAAACTCCGTTTGCACTTTATAACAAACGGAGTTTTTTATATCTCTTTACTTTGCTAATTTAGATAAATGCAAATCAGAGCATTAATCAATAAAAATCACAAGTTTATTTTGTAAGACTTGCGATTATATGTGAGTTCTATTCTTTAATACTTGATATATCGATCCTTATTATATGGATAAAACTTTTCTTTTGCATTATCAATTATATAAATTATATCGAATGGTATAAATTTAGCCATATCAAGCTCACTTAGTATAAACCACAAATCATAATGTTTGTTATCCTTTACTACATCTGGTGTATAATAAATATGGAAAGCATATTCTATAGCTAATTTCCACTCTCCTGCTACTTTTTTACGTATAAGTTCTCCTATATAAATAGATAGATATTCATTTAAAAATTTAGGCAACTTCCTACTCTTTATTTTGCTATCGATTACAGAAGATAATTCTTTTAAATATACGGAATCATCATTCACCTCTACTTTAAAGTTTAGTAACTCAGATAGCTTTGTACAATAATAGAATATTGATGTGTCTATATGTTCTATACGCTCTTTCTCCTTTTCCCAAAAAGATCCTGTACCTTTTACAGGATATTTCCTCGATGCAATCATTGCATGCATCGAGGAAATATCGTTAAAGAATATTCCCTCCGGGCCTCCCAAAACAGGAGGACTAAGAATAGCTGTACCATCCTTAAAAATGGTAACAAACACAGCATTATAATCGTTAACATAAAAAGTATCAACAATTCCCTGTTTTTCCTCTGCTATTTTGTTCAGCTCTTCCAAAAGAAGAACTTTATATGGCAAAGATTTCGTTTTAATATCAGTAGACATCATCTTCTCTTTTTATCGTTGCAATATCATTCAGGTTTTGTAATTGCCTTTTATTCTAAAACTAAACTATTGTACGACCTTCTGCATTCATGGTAGTGAATTTTACGCCTTTACTACCTTGAAATATCTTAGCAATATTCTAAAATATCTAAGTTAAATGAAACCTCTGCTTCATAAGGAAAAAGTAGGCTTTATACCTCTCCATACTCATTTCACAAAAATTCCAGATTCCCTTTATAACAAACAAATTTTTATATATCTCGTTGCTTTAACAATTTAGATTCTTAATAAATAAAAATCATAAGTCTTATGTAGTAAACTTGAGATATCAATATTAAGAGAGAGCATATCAATTTCTTAATCTATTGTAACAAATCCCTTTCAAATCATCTGTGTAATATAAATCATATATTCCTTTTTCTGGCTCTATACAAATCTCAGTTTTATCATCATACAAGTAACATTCAATTCCATCTTTATCGTATGCAGGACTTCTAGCATCAATATAGTTAACAGGTTTTAATTTGATTCCATTTATTTCAGGTACATTGTCCTTTCTTGATTTTAATACAATGTTGTAAAATTTCCCAATCATAATCTCATTGCAATTGGCATTTTCCTTTCCTTGATCTTTTGAAACTATTTTATACAAAGAATCATTTCTCTCAGCATAGATCAAATACCAAGAATCTTTTTTATCTATTTTCTTTATTAAATACAACATATTGACCTGTATTCCCTTCGGTGCATTTTTTCCATTTGAACAAGAATACATTATTAATGCAAGAAAAATTATTATTAAATATCTCATGTCTTATGGTAATGTTTGAATTACAACTTTATTATTTTTTTTGTCATTTACGTACCAGTCTGCTTTTTTTACTCCTGTCGGATAGATGTTGCCTGGTAGCATTTTCATTTCATTTCCTGATACGTCATA
Source organism: Polluticaenibacter yanchengensis (assembly GCA_027854065.1). Taxonomy (GTDB): domain Bacteria; phylum Bacteroidota; class Bacteroidia; order Chitinophagales; family Chitinophagaceae; genus Phnomibacter; species Phnomibacter yanchengensis. The sequence continues at coordinate 272,299 of JAQGEF010000004.1, forward strand.
AATTCTTTCAAATACTGCACCAGATTGGCTTGTTGCATTATTATGTGCTGTAGGGTAAACTGAATCACTTTGATTTGAAGCACCTGAAGAAACTCCACTTTTTTGTGACAACAAAGCACCCTGATAAGCCTCTGTGACTTCATGTAAGACATCTGCACCTGGCTTTCCATGAGCAGTACTCATCGCACTTAAAACATTGGGATTAATTTCTTGGTATGCCTGAACAAAATTCATATCATCATGCTGTATTACTAGATTTCCCATAAATGCTCCACCAATAAACAATCCCCCTGTTGAAGTAGTTTTATCATTAGTAGCATCAACTAATATTTCTATTAAAGCATCATCAATAGCATTCATTAATTCTATAGCATCTTTTGTTAATGGAGCTTTGTTATCTAAAGTAACTCCACTAAAATTTCGAGTATATTTTACCCTATCCCGGTCATCCATTGATAATGTTAGTGAGCTACTGACTGAAGCCTGCAATTCTTGAAAAGCTTTTTGAGCTTCCTCCCCTCTAAGAACGACATCATCAGACCTCATTCCATCAGGATCTATAAATCGAATTGGATTATTAATAGCATAATTATAGGGTGACCAACGCCTATACTGTTCACTCAACGGATCCACCACATGCCATCTTCCAATCTGATTATCGTACATCCTTGCACCATAATCCAACCACTCTAAACCACTACCATCAGAGAACTCTTTGCGTTGTTCTTCTTTACCATTGTACTTGTATTTATTCTCCGCTATTCCATTCATGGCCCTAGAACTGATACCGGCCATTGTCAATCCAAATGGATAATAATGCGTCTCTTCCAATAACGGTCCTCGCACATGTGTTACCATCAGGTCATCAAAATAAACGGGGATATTCACAGAACTGTTACTAACGTACACGTAAAGATAACCATTCTTAGGCATTAATAGATTACTCTTTACATGATGTGTCAGCACTCCGCTGTTCCCTACCATCTCCGCTCCACTGCCACTCTCTACATAATTGAACTGCTCATCTAATAACAGCCAGTT
>JAQGEF010000040.1:0-11805 GCA_027854065.1 Polluticaenibacter yanchengensis
ATCTCCGCTCCACTGCCACTCTCTACATAATTGAACTGCTCATCTAATAACAGCCAGTTCACATAGGATTTCGGCTTGTTGCTAACATTCGGATTGTTTGCTGTAATGAATGATGTTATGCCAGGATTTAGCAAACCACTGCTGATGTCACCGCTCACAATCTTACCTCCACTTGCAGTAGGAATAGCACTCAATAACAGGTTAAGTAATCCGGATGCCGGACCAGTGTTAGCAGAGGAAGTGCTGCTCTGCCACCAGCTATATACAGATAAGTTGACTTTATCATGTAAACTTCTTCCTCCAACTCACAACACTTCAGTGCATGATATTCCTGCCATAAAAGCAGCCGGTTTTGCGCTTCTTCATAATATCCTCCACAAAAAACTCCGTTTGTACTTTATTACAAACGGAGTTTTATTTAACTCATTACTTTGCCAATATGGCTAAATACAAATCACAAGTTACGTTACGCTAAACTTGCTAGAGAGGGAGATATCGAGTTCATTAATTTATAAACATAACTATCTTTAATTATTGGCCTCTTCCTTTACGTATAAAATCGCCATCAAGTGTGAATATTATACTATATCCATGTGTCAATAACATTGATTTCAAAATATATCCTTCTCGCTTTCCTATAGTACCAATATCTTTATTATTTGGAGTTGAAAAGATAAAATCATAATCAAATATTAGCGGATAAGATTTGTCTGCTATTTGAACTACCCGATTAGTCAACATTCCAAGTTGAGATGCAAATGACTTTGTTTTTTTGTTTTTATCAAACTGAATTAAAGTGATTTGCATAGTATCATCTTTTACTTTTTCTAAATAATACAAAATTTTCGAACAATCGACACTATCTTCAGTTGTTTTATTAAATAATAACAATTCAACTGAATCAGGAAGAATGTATATAATTTTACTATCTTGTGCATTTGCTTTAAAAGCAAATAGAACTAATAATAATGATAAAATAATTCGCATAATAACGTCATTTTGGTTTTTCACTTTTTCCCCAAATTTTAAGGGCATCTAAAGCTATATTAAATGGCTTAGGATTCACTCGAGATCCACTTCCAATAGAACTTCCAACATTTAAATCAACTGTACCATTAGGGTTAGCTCTATTTATATTTGCAGGTCGTCCTATTCTACCACTTCCACTCATAGCATCAATACCGTAAATTGGGATTTGCATCCGTTGAGCTGTATTTTTATCTTTTTCAGACATATTGCTTAATGTTTCCATATCTATAGTTGTTGAAGTTGGATGAGAATGCAATCCAGCTAGTAAAATTTTTGTTCGAGGCATTTCATCGGTATTTGCAAAATTAACACCTATAGTTTTCGCTGGATAATACTCCATTTCAGTTTCATCGTTAGTTCCTATTTTCCCAACTAATGATGATATTACGGCTGTTTTCAAATCTAAATATATTGAAACTTGATGTTCCAGTAAATCTCCAACTGATAAATCTCTCTGTGTCTGAATATCTGATTGAATTTTCGTATTATCAACTGTTATGAGTTTGCTATTCGCTTGCAACTCAGTTGTTCCTGGACTTCCTTCAACACCTTGCTCAAAATCATTCACAACTCGATAAAATTCCTCATCACTTATAAGTCTTGATTCATCAGAAGATGCTCCATCACTACCTAAATATTTTCCTGTCTTATTACTATAATAATCATCAACAACCATCCCATCTGGGTCAATAAATCGGATCGGATTATTGTAAGCATACTGATAAGGAGTCCATCTCCTCGCAATATCTGCCAACGGATCTACTACATGCCATCTTCCAATTTGGTTATCGTACATCCTTGCACCATAATCCAACCACTCTAAACCACTACCATCAGAGAACTCTTTGCGTTGTTCTTCTTTACCATTGTACTTGTATTTGTTCTCCGCTAGACCATTTAAAGCTTTAGAACTGATACCAGCCATTGATAATCCGAACGGATAGTAATGTGTCTCCTCCAATAACGGTCCTCGCACATGCGTCACCATCAGGTCATCAAAATAAACTGGGATATTCACAGAACTGTTACTAACATAAACGTAAAGATAACCATTCTTAGGCATTAATAGATTGCTCTTTACATGATGCGTCAGTACTCCACTGTTCCCTACCATCTCCGCTCCACTGCCACTCTCTACATAATTGAACTGCTCATCTAATAACAGCCAGTTCACATAGGATTTCGGCTTGTTGCTAACATTCGGATTGTTTGCTGTAATGAATGATGTTATGCCAGGATTTAGCAAACCACTGCTGATGTCACCGCTCACAATCTTACCTCCACTTGCGGTAGGAATAGCATTCAATAAAAGGTTAAGTAATCCGGATGCCGGACCGGTGTTGGAAGAAGAAGTGCTGCTCTGCCACCAGCTATAGACAGATAAGTTGACTTTATCACCGGCCATCACTTTCAGTAATTTTCCGGTACCATTAAACGGGGCTGCTTTACTGCCCCCGATTTTTGAAACTTCTGTACCTGATGTCCCTGCCGGGAAAGCAGCAGGTTTTGTTGACCTGGTGTCATCTACCCGGTCATAATAACTGTTTTCTATTGCCGCATTGGCTGTTTCCATACTGGCGGCCGGGTAAGCGTCCTGTCTTACTTCGTCTGTCAGTACGGCACGCACGTTCCCTAAATGGTCTTTCAGCATATAATCATAGACCATTGCAGCGGGCTTCGATAATAATGGTTCTGCTTTTACATAACGGATGCGGCCTTCTTCTGTACCGATATACTGTAATTCATTGGTGTAGCCGATGGCGCTGTTGAGGGTGCTATTGCTGTATTGCCTGCTTTCATACACCATGCCTGCCTGGTAAATGGTGGTACTGGTGATGGTGACACCGGTATAGGCGGTACCATTGTGGTTGACGGTGGCACTGTTCTCTACTACGGTCTTGCGGAGCTTGATGCCGGCGGCGTCATACCCATAGCTGATAGTGCCTTTGCTGTCTTTCATGGTAATGGTGGCCGGCAGGTTCAGGTAATTGTAGCTGATGCCGGCGATGTTCTTGTTCTCGTCTTTGGTGAGATTGCCGTTAACATCGTAGCTGTAATCATCGCTGCTGCCGTTACTGCCATCCTTAAAGTCGCCGAGCCTGCCGTTATCGGTGCCGGTCACGGCATCGGTCACTTTGCCTAAACGGTTGCTGAGGCTGCCGGTATAAGTATAACTGAGATCGTCTAACTGGGCGGATGCGGTTCCTTTCAGGCCCCATTGCTGCATGCGTTTGATATTACCGTTGGCATCATAGGCGCTGAGGGGATCGCTGCCGTCGCCCATCCTGATATTGTAGTTAACGCTGCTGTTGCTCCAGTTGCTGCTGCCATCGTTTTGTTCGAAGTCTCCTTTGATGATGCGGTTGGCGGCATCGTAGCTGTAATCGTACTTGCGGCGGATGCCGTCGCCCCTGCTTTCCCAGACCATGCCTGTGATATTGCCGTTGAGCTGTTGTGCGGTATAGGCTTTGGCACCGGTATTATTGTTGAGTTTGTCGTAGCCGAGGTCGAAGGCGAACCAGGCGCCGGTGCTGTTATTGTTGGCGGTAAGTTCGGCCCTGTTGATGCCGAGCAGCCAGCCCCTGATGTTATAGTCGAAGGCCTGGGTTTCGAGCGGGGTGCTGCCGGTGCCTTTACCGATGTCTTTTCTTTTGACCCGGCCGAGGGCGTCATAGCTTAGTTCGGAGATGGTCTTTAGTTCGTTGTTGGCGGCCAGGCCTGCCTGGCTGCTGTTGAGTTGCTTTTCTGTTTTTAACAGGCGACCTAAGGCGTCATAGTGCAGATAAGTGGTGAGTATTTGCTGGACGCTGCCGACACCGGCTTTTTTCTCTACGATGCGTGCGACGAGGCCCTGCCAGCCATATTGGGTGGTAACAACATCAATGCCCCCGGTTTCATTTTTGGTCTTTTGCTGTATGACGCGGCCTTTGTCATCGTAGATGAGGACGGTGGTGATCCAGTCGGTGGTGCCTAATACTTTGGACTGTGTGCTGGTGACCATTCCTTTGGTCATGGTGCTTTTGACGGGGGTGACGGGGTATGGAAAGGTATTGGTGAGGTCCTGTGGCAGCAACTGGCTGTTCCAGCTACTGAGGTATGTGGCATCCAGGCCGGCAGGCAGGGTGCCGTATGTGTCATAATTGGTTTTGGTAAGTGATTCCCATCCGCTGCCGGGCGGGGTATTGAAGGGGTAATAATAGTTGCTGCTACCGGCGGCATTACTGGTATGGGTGGTGAAAGTGGTAGCGGCGCTGCCACTGTAAATGCCTGTTTCTATGGGGCGGTTGAGTACGTCGTAAATGGTAACGAGCCATTTGCCGGCAGACTGGGCGCGCATGGCGGCATCCTGGATCATGACGGGGCGGTCTCTCTGGTCGTATACCATATAGGTTTCGCCGGCACCGGGTACTTTTTTGCGGACCATGCGGCTGCGGGCGTCGTATTCATAACGGAAACTTTGCTCTGCCAGTACGGTGGTATTGGTGAGATCCCAGTTGCCAGCGGGCTGGCTGAGCCATTGAACGCCTTCGGGTTGTACCACGCAGCGTAAGCGGTTCAAGGGATCGTAGATATAATAAGTGGATAGCCAGCCGCTGTGGCTGCTGCCGCTGCCGTTATCGGGGGTGGCAGTGAGCTGTACTTTTTTGAGGATAACGAGGCCGCGTTTGTCTTTGAATTCGATGACCTGTTTACCATGCTCGTCTGCGGTGATGGTTTTGAAGAGGCTGCCGGCGGTATAGCTGCCGGGGCTGCTGTAAGTGCCCCAGTTATTGGTTTGGTCGGTGACCTGCCATATGCGGACGGCATCGGTGGCGGTATTGCTGTGGTAACTGATCTTTACGGATTTTCTGTCAGCGGCATTGGCTGCGTTTTCGGTGCCTGCCCAGCTGTTGCCGGGGGCAAACTGTTCTTCTGTTCTGCCTAATGGGGAGGCTTCGTATTTTGTATGGCTGTAAAAGTGGGTCTCTCCCTGGCCTGCGAGGGGATTAACAGCGGCTGAGCTGTTGGTGTAAAAGGCGGCCTGCTGGGCAAAGGGGTCTCTTTTGAAACTGCCGTCGTTTACATTGGTGGTGATGGCGGTGGTGGTAGCCGGTGCCGGTAAATACTTATAACTTTCCCTGCCGTAACCATCGTATTCGGTCATATCGATGAGATCGGTGGCGGGTTGGCCGGTGATCATGGCGCCTTTTTTAACGACTGACTGGATGGGCCTTCCGGCACCGTCCATATATTGGGTGGTGATACGGGCGGTAGTGACATCGGTAGCCAGTACGAGGGTGGTGGCATCGGTGACGGGTTTTACGACATCCCAGACCCTGATATAATTAACAGGGGCACCGGCCTGGTAAGCTGCCGGTACGGCGCGTTGTGCTTTTGCGGTAAAACCTGTGCTGCAAAGTGCCAGCAGCAGGGGTAAATATCTTAAATAGTTGCTCATGGCCGGAATGTTAATTATTACGGAGAAGTATTGTTTTCTTTTGTTTGTACTGGTTGTATTTGTTCTGGCCTAATACGGGGAGGTAAAGGCTGTCCCGGCTGTTTTCTATTTCCTGGAAAACGGCTTTTAATACGGTGATATCTGTTTCTTTATTGCGGGCTGCCTGTTTGCGCTGCTGGAGTAATACGTTGATGGTATAAATACTGTTTTTCTGTTCGTCGCTTAATGCGAGTGAATCCTGCATCCTGTGGGCGATACGGGCTGAGAGGCTGTCGGACGCGGCGCGGCCGTTGAAGGCTAAGGCGGCTATGGTGATGATGGTAATGACTATTTTCTTTTTCATGCTTGTGTTTTTTGGGGTTGTGTGCTATAATACGGCGCAGGCGAAAAATTCCGTGACGGTATAATTGCTGCTCCAGCTGTTATCGCTGAATTCGTAATGGAAGGTATTGGTGTACATCATGGTTGTGGGGTTATACACAGATTCGGTACATACCCTGATGCCTTGTTCACAAACGCCGTTGATACATTTATAGCCGATATCGCTGCAATTGCTGCTGTTGCATACCTGTGGCAGCGGGCAGGCGGTTAAATTGGTGGCGGTTACTATCCAGCGTAGCTGGTTATAGGTGGGGGAGTTGGGATTCATGTCTTTTTGCTCTCTTTCCTGTTCTCCTGTATTCTGGCTGCTGCTGTTCTGTTTGCAGCGGGTGGCAGTGGCGGTAAACTGCCAGTCCGGTGTGGATATGATACCGGAACAGTCTTCGGGCTGGCCGGCATAGTTGTAACATATTTTGCGGACGATCCTGTTGTCCTGGTCTCTTACGAGGTATAAGCGGTTGAAGTTATCATATTCATAGGTGGTTTTTCTGCCGGAAGGGTCCGTTTGTGTGGTGACGCCTACGAGGGGATCGTAGGTATAGGTAAATACCTGTACGAGGGGATTGGCGGCAAAGCCGTTACGGAGGTTTTGCAACTGGGTGCTGATCTGCGCCTGGGTACCGTTATTGAGGACGGCTGTATCTACGAGTGCCTGTACGGTGCTCCAGTCTGCGCCAATGACCCTGGCTACTACGTAATTGTTTTTATATCCCCGTAAGCCGGTTTCTTTTACGCCGGCGGTGGTTTCGAGTGACAAGGGTCTTCCTTTGGCATCATAGTTAAAGATGGTAAGATCGGTTTTAAATGGATTGGCGTTAACGGCTGTTTCCATTTTTTCCGCGAATACTTTGCCGCTCCAGTTTTTTAAGATGGTGCGTGCCTGTGTACTGCCTGTTTGCTGTTCTGCAGTATTTTGCACGACCATATTCTGTTCTACGGGTTGTGCTACCCGGTTACTGGTTATTAAAGCGGTTTCGAGGGTAGTGGGCGTGGTTTTGCTTAGAGGATAGATGAGTTCTTCTACGCGGCGGTCGCCATTGTTTAGATAAGATTTTTTGGACGATAGCTGGTAATGTTTACTGTAATTGTAACCATACTTAGTATGAACAGATACAGGATTGCCATTATTATATTCGGTAATAATGGTGGAATCAATATCACAGGTTCCTGCTGTCTGGTAATATATTTTGAAACCTACGGGCAGTAAATGGGCCGGTACGGTATTTAACAGGGGGTTTGGTGCCAGGGTTATTAATGGTAAATAGGTTATGCCTCTTCCTTTTTCGTATTTATACAATAAGTTAGGATCATTTTCATTCATTAACGGCATTGTAAAAATGCTTGCATTATCTACCAAACCGGCATATTTATAATAGTTTTTAGTTTTCCTGAGTAATTCGTATCCTTCCTCTAGTGATTTATATTCTTTTTGTTCTAATAAAAGGCCTCTCAACCAATCGAGATCAACAGACGGATGATAAGGGAATTTGTAATACTCCCCGCCATCTGCATCTATTGCGAAATTGGATACTGTTTTTCCTGTTGTACCGGTTGCACTTTTAGTATATTCTGTTACCATGGAGTAACCGAGTGCATTGCCTTTTAAAAAGGTAAAGGGGCTGCCGGGTACTGAACCAAACTGATCGAGCAATGGCAGGTTTGGATCTGTTCTAAACAAATAGTTTTTATAATAAAATGGTGGCAATCCAAATATTGCGCCTGAATTAATTCCTGTCTCATCCTTGTATTCGTATTCTTTTGACAGGATTACGGTACTGCCGTTTTTATGCTCTATTTTCTTAATTCTTTTGCCTGAAGCATAAAGTACATCTTTATCTACGACATAACTTATATGCCAGTTCAGGGTTATAAAAAAGGTATTGTAAAAGTCCGCCGGATTATGAAGGCTATTTGGTATGACTCTTACTTTGAATGTGCCTGGCGGCAATGGTAGATTGACCCTGAAATACTGGGAATCCGGATGAACGGGTAGTATTACGCCCCAGGGGCCATCAGTCTGGTTGATCCTGATTTCATAGTTCATGTCTGTTCCTGACGGGGCTATTCCAAACCATGGCCTGTCAAATACCAGTTGAACCTGGCCGGTGATTTCGGGTCCAATGGTAATATCGTGAGCATATTCACCTGATGAATAATAATCGGGATGTTTAATAAAACCGCTCATGGTATCTTTACTTACGACGGGGTTAATGACAGAACTTTCGAGGAGATGAAAAAAATCAGGATATTTTGTCACGTTCTGTTCATAATGTAATAATATGTCTCCTCCTGTGGCATTGGTTATCTTTTTTAAAAGGCCTGCTTCGTTCATTTCGGGATTGACTGTTCTGTCCAGCGGGAAATTAAAATCGAAGAAGGTTAGGAACTGCCCGTTGTTCTTTCCATTATAATAGCCCCATGCGTCCTGTGAATTGGAAAAACGGTTGGGCAGCTTTACGTTGCTATATTCATATTTATAGAGTAACTGTGATTCACTGTTTTTTCCCTGAAAGACCACGGAGTCGAGGAACATCCTGTAGTGTGAGCTTGGATCTATGGTCTGCAAATAGTTCAATGTATTCGTACTGACATCTGATTGAGGAAAGGAATGGTACAATTGGTATGACTTAACGAATTCGTTGTTATAATTTTTTAAAACGAGTTTCTTTAAGGCATGACCACTTGTGAGGTCTTTGCGGGTGGTTTCCGATTTTTCAAAATGCAGGCTGCCTTCGGGAAACCTTATTTCGGATACCTGATACTGGTAAGACCACTGCTGGGAAAAATATGAAAGGGCCCTGCGTGGTGCATATGGATACCATCTGCCGGCTACTTCGACTCCATTTAGTACTTTATCATAAGACCGGGTGTATCTTGATACTATTTCCTGCTCATAAAAATATTCGATGCGCTCATTGAGGTAGGTCTCTATTTCCATAAGATGCCAGCCGGTGTAATTGTAATATCCTGCATTGGGTAATTGCGCCATGCCATCATAACTGGAGTATGAATAGGAATTGATGGTCTGGTCGTAATCGATAGCGGTGCGGGTCTTGTTTTTATTTTTCCCGTAATAATATTTGTTACCTAATTCGTCGGTGATGATCCAGCTATCGAATCCTTCTGCTGTTAAGGTTCCGCGCTCTATTTTGATATCGGCAAATTTCTGAAGAATGATGGCTTTATCGGTGGGGTCAAATATGAATTTGCCGCCGTTGCCATTGTAGTCGTAAAAATACTGGTCAGGTATGAGGTCCAGTACGTTCTGAATCTCATCGTCTTCGAGTATGGCCCGTTCGGTCTGGCTGGTAAATGCCTGATTGTAATTGGTTTTATACATGATGCCCTTTGGAGATTCATCGGGTAGCCCTCTTACACTGCGGCTGATCATACCGCCATATTGGAGTGACCAGCCTATACCGGCCCTGGAGGCGACTTCTTCTACCAGTACGCCCCTGGAATGGTAGCTGAGCCTTACTGGTATGGACAATTCTTTGGTGGTAATGGTATGAAAATCGACGGAGATATTGGCGAGGCCTGAATACTGTGATACGGGCACTACTACGGATTTGGTCATGGATGCCATTTCGGGAGGGGGCACTATAAAATCCTGCTGCTGGCTAAAGCTGCTGTAAAAGGAAAACTGTAATACTAACCAACAGATAATTAATCTACAATAATTCATATTCATTCTATTATTTTAAAATCCATAGCCGATGCGGAATAGTACGGGCTGGCTACGGGGTGTCTGTTTATAACTTAGAAAATCCCAAAGCAATTGTACTTTGGTATGTTTGAGAAATGTGGACTGAACGGGTATTTGTTTGCTTAAGCCTATTAAACCGCTTTGCTGCCATCCACTGCTGCCTGCCAGGGATAATTGCCTGAGGTCGGGACGGTAATTTTTTTCATACCCGCCGGTGATCCATAAACCGCCTTTTAACTGCCAGTCTATAAATGACCTTAAGCCTAATCCTTGTTGGGTGATATTAAATTTACCGGAACGGTGGGCGATGCCTATTTTATAGGCTAAACCGATGCCTATTATACTGCGGTCATTTAATTTATAACCGATACTGGTGCCAATATCTGTAGTAGCGGGTAAAAACCGGTTATTTCCCTGGCTTTGTACGTTGAGCCCATACTGGAGCCGTTTTAAAAATGGTTTTACTTTTTGATCATTGGGCTTAAAATGGGGTAAGTCTATATCTCCTAAATGCTTTTGTGTGGACAGGCTGTTTTGCAAATTGCCGAGTGCCTGCTGTGCGGACTGCACATTCTGCTGCAGTTGCTGACGCATGGTGTTATTTAAAGCTGGTAACTGTTGCTGTATAAATGCTGTTACCTGGGTACGGGTCTGCATGCCTGCGGGTATATTGGCGGGTGTGATATTGCTGTTGCCTGCAGCGGGGAAGAGTGTGGCGAACCAACTGTTCTTCTGCATAAAATTTTTGTAGTACGGGCTTTGCCGTAATATGGACAGGGCTTTTTCTTCGCGCTTTTTTTTATCTTTTAATAGCTGCCGGTATTCTTTTAACTGTGCGGAATAATAATGGCCTGTTTTATTGATGGCCCTGAGTTGCCTGGTATGCGCATGGTTGTTTAGCTGTGTGCTTAAGAGGGCTTTGATGTTATTGGTGCGTTGGCGGATGAATAATTCTACTTCATCGCTTTTCTGAAGGTTTGTTCCGAGCTTTTTTACTGCGCTTAATGCATTGTCTGTGTTAAGGGTATTTACGAGGTTATTTTGTTTGAGGAAGTGGAGGCTGGTTGTGAGTGTGTCAATGGCTGCTGTATATGATTTCAGTGGTTCTTCGCTTTTTTTTAAGCGTTGCTCTACTTCGGCGTAACTTTTAGTAATGGCGGCATTGTATTCTTTTGCGAGGATGCTGTCTGTTGCCTGCAATTTTTTGCTGAGTTTTTTTTCGAGGCGTTGGAGCTGCTTTATGGTGGCGGCATTTTTTGCTTCTAACTTACGGGTAATTGCTGATGCTTTTTTTTCTGTAGCTGCGGCATATTTTATGATGTCCTTTTTGGAAAGACTGTCCTGGCTGTATGCGCCAATGGCTTTTATTATAAAAAATAGCAACAATAATTTACGGAAAACCGACATTACAGTTAGTTTAGTGGTTTAGTAATTTAATTAATAGTGCAACTCTATCTTTTTGAAGCAAATATAATAACGACAAATTAATTATTTAATAAATGGTATAACGATGATCTTATTTTTTAATTGTGTAGTTATTGAAAAAAAATTCTCGTGAATATTATAATGGCAGTTGCTAATAGTACAATGACAGTCGCTAACATTACAATGGCAGTTGCTAACACTATGATAGCAGTCACTAATATTGTAATAGCAGTAGCTAACATTGCAACGGCAGTAGCTAACACTATGATAGCAGTCACTAATATTGTAATAGCAGTAGCTAACATTACAATTGCAGTAGCTAACATTGCAACGGCAGTAGCTAACATTACAAAGCGGGTCGTTAATTCTATAAAGCGGGTTGTAAACAAACGGCATCTTCGGCAGTCTGTTTGGCTGATTTTTAATTTATTCTGCGATATGGTTCAATTGTATGGATTGTATGTTTCCCGCTGATTGACGCGGATGAATACAATCGCTGATTTGCGCGGATTTTTTGATGGTTGTCTGTGATGTGTTGTATTTTAAATTATAGTGAGTTTTGGATGGGGTTGTTTGATGATGATTGGGTTTGGGGTTTATAAAGTTCAATTGTATGGATTGCATATTTCCCGCTGATTGACGCGGATGAATACAATCGCTGATTGACGCGGATTTTTTGATGGTTGTCTGTGATGTGTTGTATTTTAAATTATGGTGAGTTTTGGACGGGGTTGTTTGATGATGATTGGGTTTGGGGTTTATAAAGTTCAATTGTATGGATTGCATATTTCCCGCTGATTGACGCGGATGAATACAATCGCTGATT
>JAQGEF010000040.1:12100-30165 GCA_027854065.1 Polluticaenibacter yanchengensis
ATTTACGCAGATGAATACAATCGCTGATTTACGCGGATTTTTTGAAGGATGTCTGTGGTGTGTTGTATTTTAAATTATAGTGAGTTTTGGATGGGGTTATTTGATGATGATTGAGTTTGAGGTTTATTAGGTTCAATTGTATGGATTACATATTTCCCGTTGATTTACGCAGATGAATACAATCGCTGATTTACGCGGATTTTTTGAAGGATGTCTGTGGTGTGTTGTATTTTAAATTATAGTGAGTTTTGGATGGGGTTATTTGATGATGATTGAGTTTGAGGTTTATTAGGTTCAATTGTATGGATTGTATGTTTCCCGCTGATTTACGCGGATGAATACAATCGCTGATTTGCGCGGATTTTTTGAAGGATGTCTGTGGTGTGTTGTATTTTAAATTAACGCTGGTTTGATGGTTAAAGATAGCAACCCAACCCTAACCCCTTCCGCGGAGGGGACAGGAGCCTTTGGGGATATCGTTGCAGTAAAATTTGTTGAAAGGGGATTGTTCGCTGCGCTTTAAGAATATTTAGAAGTCTGGTCATTTCGACGAGGAAAACCGAGACTTCTTTGAAATTAAACAGCCCGAGGAGAAATCCCCAAGCTTCCTGATTCTTCGTTTTTTCACTGGGATTAGAAAATGTAAGGGGATTGTTCGCTGCGCTCACAATGACTGTGGATCGGGTTTTATTCTTGAAAGGCTGGTTTGATGATTAAGGCTAGAAACACGCCCTAACCCATCCCCCGGAGGGGACAGGAGCCTTTTGGGGATATGGCTGCAGTAAAATTAAATTGTTGGAAGGGGATTTTTTCGCTGCGCTCACAATGACTGACGCACTTTAAGGGGATTTCTTAATAATTAAAGGCTAAAGCTGTTGAATGATGTTCCGGGGGATGAAGAGCTGCGGCATGTGTGGGTGGCGACGTAGGAGCCAGTATATTTTTGCCGGATTGCTGTAAGCTATTCTATATACTGTAGGACTCCGGCAAAAATATACCGAGCGTGAGCGGAGCCCTAAACACGCCGTGCTGATGCGGGGTTATGCACATGGACGAGAGCCAAAATTGAAAAAAAGAAAAAACGTTCCACAGCCTGGTGCATGTATGCGGGGTTATACACACTATGAATTTGTTAATAAATATGACTGATGGTGGCCTGGCGCAGTGATTGTTAATGTTAATTGGGGGGTTTTAAACATTGGGGCGGGGTTATCCACATTTGGATGCACATAAGGATATGGGGCGGGCTATTTTTAATTTTTGCGTGAAACGGCTGTTAAACACAAAATGTTAATAACCACGTTTTTGGGTGTATAACTGTGCTTTTTGAGATTTGGAACGGGGTATAAGTATAGAATAATAAGGACTTGTTAATATGGTGTAAAACCCCATGGGGTGTTTTGCTGAAAAGTTATTCGACACTATTCACATTGATTCACATTTTTAACATGGGCTATTTTACTCCCAACGTAATTTTATCCTCAACTGTGTATAAAGGGGGAGAAATCTAATAAAATTAATACCTTAGCATGTGAAATGACTGTGGATAACCTATGGATACTGATAAATTAATGTGAACGAACAAAATACTGAATAAAGTTATTAACGAATTCACAGTCCTAATAGTAATAGCTTGTTTATAAATAAATAATTATTAATTAATTAATATGGTAGATACTAACATTTCAACTGCAATTGAAAATCTTGATGAAGTTGGATACCTGGATTTGGAAGTTGATCCGAGCCTGGACTTGTTTGAGGAGATAGAAAAACTGAAGCGGGAGAAGAATGCGATTATCCTGGCGCATTTTTACCAGGAGCCGGATATACAGGATATTGCGGATTATATTGGGGATAGCCTGGGGCTGGCACAAAAGGCTAAGGAAACGGATGCGGATATTATTTTGTTTGCGGGGGTTCATTTTATGGCGGAAACGGCGAAAATTCTGAACCCGACGAAAAAGGTGCTGTTGCCGGACCTGAATGCGGGCTGCAGTTTGAGCGATAGTGCGCCTCCGGCAGTTTTTGCTGAGTGGAAAAAGCAGTATCCTGACCATATTGTGATTACGTACATTAATTGTAGTGCGGGTATGAAGGCGCTGAGCGATATTATTTGTACGAGCAGTAATGCGAAGGCGATTGTTAATAGTTTGCCTGCTGACCAGAAAATTATTTTTGCCCCGGATAAAAATCTGGGGGCGTGGATTAATAAGGAGACTGGCCGTAACATGGTTTTGTGGAACGGTGCGTGTATGGTGCATGAGATATTCAGCCGTGAAAAGATTTTTAAACTGAAGCAGGAGCATCCGGGTGCGTTGGTAATAGCGCATCCTGAATGTGAGGAGCCGGTGCTGCAGCTGGCAGATTTTATTGGCAGTACAACGCAGATCCTGAAATTTGCGGATACGAGTGATGCTAATGAATTTATAGTGGTAACGGAAACGGGTATTTTGCACCAGATGCAAAAAAATAACCCGAATAAGACTTATATTCCTGCGCCTCCGGAAAATAATTGTGCGTGTAATGAGTGTCCTTATATGAAACTGAATACCCTGGAAAAGGTTTACCTGGCGCTTAAGTACGAAAAGCCTGAATTGCTGATGGACGAGACTTTGCGGCTGGCGGCTAAAAAGCCGATAGACCGAATGCTGGAGATTAGTAAAGCTGCAGGCTTATTGGGATAAATGATTAAAAAACACCGGTTTATAGAGCCGGTGTTTTTTATTTTGGGGCTGTGGTCATTTATTTTTTAATGAGTTTTTGTCCGGGCTACTTATGGGTGCGCTGCGCTTCGTACTCCTGCGTCGTACCGGCCCGTGCCTGGCCGCCATCGTATCCCGCAGCCCTTTGGCAGTAGAATTTCTATTGGGCTAATGGTTTAGAATCATTGTTTTGCATAATAATTTTAATTTTTTTTTGGCTTAAACTTATCCACAATTTTTTGATATGGCTGTTTATATTATATTTGCCAACCTTATAAAAGTATAATATAGGAAAAGTATGTCTATAATTGAACAATTAAGAGAAAAATATGCTGCAGTAGGTTTTGGCTTTATTGCACTTAGTTTAATTGCATTTGTACTGATGGACGCCGGTAAAGGCGGTGGCGGTGAAGGTGTTAAAAGCACTGATGCTGTTGGAGAAGTGAACGGTACAAAAGTGAGTTACCGTGAGTTCCAGGACCAGGTAAAAATGATGGAGCAAAACTACACTGCGCAAGGCCGTGCTGTGGATGATGCTGCGCGTGAGGGTATTTATAACCAGGTTTGGAACAGTATTGTGGATAAGACTTTAATTGATACTGAACTGGATAAAGCTGGTTTAACAGTTACAGACAAGGAATTAACTGATATGTTGTTTGGTGATAATCCTCCGCAGGAATTGCGCCAGGCATTTACTGACCCTAAAACGGGTGTGTACGATCCTAATGCTTTGCGTCAACGTATTGCTCAACTGAAGAAACAGAGTGGTAGTGAGCGTGAGCAAACTGAACAATATTTTAATTCTTTGAAGGAGAATAAGCGGATAGAAAAATATTTCGGCCTGGTTACTGAAAGCTATTATGTGCCTAAGTTTTTGGCTGAAAAGGTTTTGGCTGATGATAATACTATTGTTAGTTTCCGATATGTGGGTTTACCTTTTACGCAGATCGCTGACAGCTCGGTTAAAATTTCTGATAAGGAGATTTTAGATTTTGCTAATAAGAATGCTGATGAGTATAAGGTGAAGGATGCTTCGAGAAATATTGCTTATGTTAGTTACAGCATTAACCCGTCTAAGGAGGATTCTGCTAATGTTTTAAATGCGGTAAATGGTTTGAAAGAGGGATTGATTGAAAGTACTGATGCTGCTTTATACGTAATGCGTAATGCGAGTACATTGCCTTTCCAGGATGCTTACTATTCTAAAACGCGTATCCAGATTCCTCAGAAGGATTCTATTTTAGGTGCTGTTGGCCGTGTATATGGTCCTTACCTGGATGGTAATAATTATGTGATTAGTAAAGTGGTGGATGTTAAAACATTACCTGACAGTGTGAAAGTTCGTCACATATTGATTCAAACAAAAGATCGTCAGAATCAACCGGTTAAAGATCCTGTTTTAGCAAAGCAATTGGCTGATAGTTTATTAAAGGTTGTAAATGCACCAGGTGCTAACTGGACTAATCTGGCATTACAGTTTAGTGATGATCCTGGCAGTAAGCAGAGTTCTGGTGTTATTGATTTTTTCCCACAAGGTCAGATGTTTCCGGAATTTAATGACTTTTCTTTTAATAAGCCAAAAGGTACTAAAGAAGTTGTAGAAACTCAAATGGGTTACCATGTGGTTGAGGTATTAGACCAAAAGAATTTTGAACCTGCTTATAAGGTTGCTTACCTGGCTAAATCTATTGAAGTGAGTACTGCTACTTTGAATGATGCTGTTAATAAGGCGAATGTTTTTTACAGTAAAGCGGGTGATCTGAAGAAATTTAATGAGGCGGTTGTGGCTGATGGTTTAACTAAACTGATCAGTGATAATATCAGTGCAACTTCTTTTGTTGTTCCTGGTATTGGTGCTGACAGAAAACTGGTTAATGATATTTTTAAGGCTGATGTTGGTGATGTACTGGCTCCTCAGGAAGTGGATGGTAAATACATTGTGGTGGCTGTAACGGGCGAACAAAAAGCGGGTTTACCAAGTGCTGATAAATTGCGTGCACAAATTGAGCCTTTATTGATGAATAAGGCGAAGGCTAATTTGTTGATTGCTAAATTGAAAGATGTGAAAACATTGGAGGAGGCTTCTGAGAAGTTTACTTCGCCTATTTATAATGCTGATAGTGTTAGTTTGAACCAACCTGCTTTAACTACGGGTGCATTTGAACCTAAGGTGGTGGCTTATGCTTCTAATAAGGATGCTGTAAATAAACTGAGTCCTGCTATTGCGGGTAATTCGGGTGTTTACCTGGTTTTCCCAAGTTCTATCGGTACTAAGGCTAATGCTTCTACTGATGTAGCTGCGGTTAAACAACGTTTGACTGACCAGGCTGTACAAACGCTACAGAATCAAATGAGTTATGGTTCTCCTGCTGTTATTAAGGCTATTAAGAAAACTGTTGCTATTGTGGATAAGCGTGCTAAGTTTATGTAAGCTGCCTGTCATTTTTATAGGGAAGGGCCGTAAGTAATGCTTACGGCTTTTTTTTTGCTAACTTTGTGGTATGCAGGATGAAATTGTTAATAAAGTGGCTTTGAACCAGAGTCTGGTTACTTTGGATCTGGAGGAGTTTATTCCTAAGGATGAGGATATTATTGCTTTTGATATTGAACCTTTTCTTTTTATGGGCATGATCTTAAAGGAGAAGGATTTCCGGGAATCTTTGAAAGGGCATGATTGGCTGGTGTATAAGGATAGGGTGGTGAATGTTTTTTGCAGTGCGGATGCGATTATTCCGATGTGGGCGTATATGCTTATCAGTTCTTACCTGACGCCGGTTACGGGTGATGTTTTTTATGGTTCTAAGGAGCAGGCGAAGAATGATATGTTTTTCAGGAACCTGAATAATATTGCTCTGGAAGATTACGCGGGTAAGAAATTGATTTTGAAGGGTTGCAGTGATCTTTTGGAAAAGGAGCGTGCTTATTTGACGGCGACGGGTATTTTTCTGCCTGTGGTGAATAGTTTGATGTTTGGTGAGGCTTGTAGTACTGTGCCTATTTATAAGGTTAAAAGGGCATTGTAGGGATGCTCTTTTAACCTTATATGGGATTGAATATTTTTAGTATTCTTTTTTAAACCAACCTCTGTAGAAGAACCACCATAGCATGAATATGGGGATGAGTATCATTAGACCTACGGTAATGAGGAATCCGAGGTTATTATGTATGATGGGCATTTTTTCGAAGTTCATGCCAAATATGCCGCCTATTACTGTGGCGGGCGCCATTACTGCTGTGAGTATGGCTAATGTTTTCATTATTTCATTCATTTTAAGGTTTACGGTGTTGAGGTAGAGGTCCTGGAGACTCATGGTGAACTCGCGGTAGTTTTCTGCAAGTTCATTGGCCTGCATGATCTGGTCGTATACGTCTTTGAGGTATTTTTTGGTGCGCTCTTCGAGTAATTCATTTTCCATGCGCATGATAGATGCTATGAGATCTCTTACGGGTACTGTGTTGCGTTTTAGGAGGATGAGTTCTTTTCTTAGCTGATTGATTCTTTTGAAGGCGTCTTGCCTGGGGTTTTCAATAATGGTTGTTTCGAGGTTTTCTATTTCTATTCCAAGTTTTTCTATTACCTGGTAATAGCTGTTTACTATGGTGTCCAGTAAGGCATAGAAAAGATAATCGGCATTGCGGTTTCTTATTTTGCCGGCTTTATTTTTTAGGAGTGTGGAGATGTTTTTGAAGACGTCTTTGTCGGCATTCTCCTGGAAAGTGAGTATGGTGCTTTTTGTGAGTACGATGCTGATCTGTTCTATTTCTATTTCTTTTGTGTCATCATTATAATACAACATGTACAGTAATGTGAATATGACTTCATTTACTTCATCGTATTTGGGTCTTTGTCCATGACTTAGTATGTCTTCTATTAACAGGTCGTGTATGTTATAGATGGTTGCTATTTTTTTTATGATGTTTTTATCGCTGCCATCTATGTTTAACCAGACTATGCTGTTAGTGAGCTTGTGTTCATTTATTTTTTCTAAATTATTCTTTTCTTCTGTTATAGCGTGTTCTGTTGTATATTCATACTTATATATTTTGGTATCGCTTTCATTTTTGATAAACTCAAACGGATTTAGAATTTTTCTTGTATTCTTTTTGCTTGTATTTTTATGTTTCATATAAGTATGTTTAAGCTTCTACAATTATAATTGATTATAATGTATTTAAAAAGGCATTTTTCTTTTTTAAAGTCTGTATTTCTTTATACCCTTACTGCTTTTGGTGGTCCGCAGGGCCATTATGGTATGCTGCTAAGGAAGTTTGTGCATGAGCGTAAGGATATTACGGAGGATGAATTACTGGAGATTAATGCTATTACTAATCTGTTACCGGGTGCGAGCAGTACGCAAACGCTTGTTTTACTGGGTTATCTGAAGGGTGGCATTTCTCTGGCGTTTACGACGTTGCTTATATGGGTCTTGCCTGCCTGTATTTTAATGAGTTTGTTTAGCTTTCTGTTTGTTTACCTGGATAAGAATCATCTTTCGTATGATTTTTTGAAGTATATACAGCCAATGGCAATCGGGTTTATTCTTTACGCGGCTTTTAAGGCTTGTAAACTGACTGTGAAGCGGCCTTTGACTTTATTGATTGTGCTGGCGTCTGCTGTGGTTTGTTTTCTTTTTTTTAAGAATCCTATCGTGGTGCCTATTCTTATTGTTTTGGGTGGTATTTGCTCTAACTATGGTAAGCGGCGTATACCGAATCCTTTTGATTCTAATACGCGAAAGCCTGTGAGATGGCTGAACCTTTCTACGTTCGTGGCTATTTTCCTGGTATTGGCTGCTTTGTCGGGGTTTTCACGTATCAAACAGCGGAACGATGGGTTTCCTTCTCCTGAATACCGTATATGGAATATCTCTGAGAACTTTTACCGTTTTGGTTCTATTGTTTTTGGTGGTGGTGATGTATTGGTGCCGCTGATGTATGAACAGTTTGTATTGAAGCCGCAACACCGTAAGGTGAAGGAGCCGGCTTATATGACTGGGGAACAGTTTTTGAGTGGCAGTGGTATGGTGCGGGCTATTCCGGGACCAACTTTTTCCGTGGCTTCTTTTCATGGTGGTATGGCATTCAGGCAGTGGGGAACGGGCTGGCAGATTGTTGGTTGTGTTGCGGGGGCCTTTTTTATTTTTTTACCGTCTTTTTTAATTGTGCTTTTCTTTTATCCTATCTGGAATAATCTGAAGAAGTATGCTGTTCTTTACCGGTCTATTGAGGGGATTAACGCAGTGACGGTGGGTATTATGTTTGCGAGTACGATCTATCTTACTAAAACACTGAATCTTGATCTGCATCATTTGGAAAGCCTGGCTAATATTATAGTGGTACTTACGACGTATTTTTTACTGAATAAAACAAAAATACCGGCACCGTTGATTGTGCTGGTATCTTTATTACTTGGATTTATATTTTAATTATATATAATATGAGTTATTTAATATTTCTTTCTCTACTTGTTCTGTTACAAGATATTTGATTGGTTTTTTATGTTTTATAAAGTTTCTTATCATGGTGGACGATATGTCTAGCAGTGGTGCATTTATTTCTACAATATTGCTATTCTCAAATTTTTGATATTCGTAGCCTGGTCTTTTGAAGATATAGATGCTGTGATTTTTGAGTAACAATTGATAGTTTTTCCACCTGGTGATATTTTGCATGCTGTCGCTGCCCATTATTACGGCAAACTGGTGCGCGGGGTATTTTTCCTGTAAGTAAGTGAGTGTATCTATGGTGTAGGATGGCTTTGGCATGGTAAACTCTATATCACTTACTTTTAGGGCGTCATTGTCTTCACAGGCTACTTTTGCGAGATGTAACCTGTGATATTCGTTGAGTAATGAATTGGAGGGTTTTAAGGGATTTTGCGGTGATACGACTAACCAAACCTGGTCGAGATCTGTATGATGTTTGGCATGGTTGGCTATAATGAGATGCCCGATATGTATGGGATTGAAGGACCCGAAGTACAACCCGATTTTCATTATTGTAAGTTTATGTTTACAGATATGTGTTCTGCTTCGTTTAACCTGAGGCTTAGCTGGTAGCCGCTTACCAATACGCTGATGGGATCTCCGAATGGGGCAATGATATCTACCTGGATGGCTTCGCCGGGTACGCATCCCATTTCCATGAGTTTGAGAAATATATCATTGTTTTCTATTGAGTCTATTATGCCTTTCTCTCCTGATTGCATTTCCGATAATTTTTTTATCATAGTTCTCTTTCTTTATTTTGCAAAAGTATTTTATAATTCAAACAATTAAGTATAAATGTCTGTTACATTTTCTAACGCCGATAAGAAGCATTCTATTAAGAATGCGAGTGTAGTTAAGTCTTTTATTGATTCTATTTTTGATGCTGAAGGGTTGTATGAACCTAAGCTTACCTACATCTTTTGCAGCGATGAATACCTGCTCAATATAAATAAACAATTTCTAAATCATGACTACTATACGGATATTATTAGTTTCGATTTGAGTAATGATCATGAGGATTTTGTTCGTGGGGAAATTTACGTGAGCCTAGAGAGGGTGGAGGATAATGCGAAGCAATTTGATGCCGGAGTGGACCAGGAGTTATTGCGTGTATTATTTCATGGGGCTTTGCACTTGTGTGGGTATAAAGACAAAACAAAAAGTGAAATTAAGGAAATGAGATACAAAGAGGACTACTATTTGCGTTTATACAATGAATCAATTGAAGAATAATGCGTCTAATTTTTATTATTATCAGTGTCTTTTTTGCATTGGGTACAGGTGCGCAGGCTAACCTGGTTTTTAAGAGTTTTACCCCGGTTACTATTACTTTACTAAGGGATGAAGCTGTACAGTCTTTTTGTGAATCCCAGCCTTTGTATAGTAAGCTATCTGCTTCGGATAAGGAGTTGTATTATTGGATAAACTATAGCCGGCTGTACCCTAGAAGGTTTTTTGATTCTGTAGCGGTGCCTGTTATTGCTTCTATGCAGGAGATTAAGACTAATAACCGGTATTATACTTCTTTGAAGGCGGATATGTACAAGCAAGGGGCTACCTCTATGTATCGTTTGAATGATACATTGATGAGGTTGGCTACTAATCATAATAAGTACCTGTCCAAGACTTTTCCTAACCTGTCTCATGATGGAGCGAATGGTGTGACGATGCAGAACAGGTTTGTTAAAGCGGGTTTGACTTCGGGCGCTGAGAATATTGGACTGGGTATTCATAATACTATTTATACGCTGGTGCTCTTATACCTGGATCTCGACGTACCCAGTTTGGGACACAGGAAGACATTTTTGAACGCTGATTATACTTCTATTGGGTTGTTTACTACCAGGGTGGGGAGTATGAATGTTCTTTCGGTTATAGATTTCAGCAATTAGGTTCCACGTGGAACCTTTTTTTGCTCTTTATTAATCAATTTGACTTATTGATTTGTTTATTTTATTGGGCTTATTGGCTTTATGAGATTGAAAGTACTTGTTTGGTTTTGGTTTAATGTTGCCTGTGTGGTATATTGAGGTTCTATCTTGTTCCACGTGAAACCATCAGTATTATTGATATTAGTTTGTGCAGTATTAGTTTATATGTGATGATTGATGCTTTTATTTGATTGAGTGTAAGCATAGGTGTGCTTTTTCTTATGTCTTAGTGCTTATTATTGTTCCACGTGGAACTTTCTTCTTGTCTATATGTTACGGTTGTCTCTTCTTTGTCTGGTTTATTGTTATTTTCTGCTTATCCTACTCGATTCTCTTTAACTATATGTACTATTCCACGTGGAACGGCTGCATCTATTATTCTTTATTTTTTGCACTTATGGTGTTGTTGGTTTCTTAATACTACTTGAAAGTAATGATTGAAGCTTGTAATTAATGATGGTTTAATGGATATTTCTATTGTTCCACGTGGAACCTGATGTTTATTACTCTTCTTATGCTGCTATTCTATGAGAGGCGTATATTGTATTTGTTTGATATGGTTGATTGAATATATAGTTTAGCTGCATGTTCAGGTATGCGGTATTGTTTTGTAATGGCCAGTATGAGTAATTGGGCCTTAGTATTTATGTCTAAATCTGCTTTTTTGCTGTACCAGTGTATTTGTTTAATGAGTTGTTTTAAATAGTACCTTTTAGGTGTTTATTTGATGATGGGTTTGGGTTCGTTATTGTATAAACATGTGTGTTATATTTACTTTTTTTGTTCTTGCTATTACCTTATATGTATGGGTTATAAGTAGGATTGATTGCCTGTAATGTGAATTTGATTGGTCTAATACTTATGGTATATCAAAAATGTTGTTCCACGTGGAACTTTGATTCTTACTATTCTTCTGAATTGGCGAAGGTTTATTCAATTGATGGGTTTGTTGTATGTTCTATTGGTTAACTAGAAATTGTTACTGTGATGTGAGCATTAGATTCTGCTATAGATGTGCAGGATTTACCTTTTGGTATATAATGAATGGTGTGATGACGTTTACCTATTATTTTTAATAGATAATAGATATTATGACATGCTGTGAGTGTTTATTTTGTGTTTTTCTTATCTATCATTGGATTTTGGTGGGTTTCAATCTTAAGATGGTGGTGTTTGTTGCTTTCCTTTCTATATTAATGTAAATATTTAGACCTTGTGTCTTTTTTTTAGTTCTATAACTGCTTTATTGTTCCACGTGGAACTTATTTGTTTAAAGTATGCGTATTGTTCCGGTATTATTGTCTTTATCCGCCTGTTGGTAGGATTGAATGTGGGTTTATTTGGATATTTATTATTGAATTAAGGGCTAGTATAATGGTTTTATCTTCAATTCAGCCTTGTTTCACGTGGAACCTCTTAGCTATAATGTTTTAAATCTCTAGTTGTTATGGCTTATTCTATAACAAAAATGTGTGAGCAGGTATTGCCCGGTTGGTTGTATTGTAAATAATTGTTGAAATAGTATGCTTTATATAAATGTAGCAAGGATGTTTGTTTATGCCTTGTAAATTATTAAAATCATTATAAAATAGCTTATAATCAGTATCTGTAACATAACTTTGCACCATGTTTCCAGAATATGATGTAATAGTAGCAGGTGCGGGCCACGCAGGTAGTGAAGCGGCGGCGGCGGCGGCTAACTTAGGTAGTAAGGTTTTATTAATAACTATGAATATGCAAACTATTGCCCAAATGAGCTGTAACCCGGCTATGGGTGGTATTGCAAAGGGGCAGATAGTACGTGAAATAGATGCTTTGGGTGGCTATAGTGGTATTGTGAGTGATAAGAGCATGATCCAGTTCAGAATGTTGAATAAAAGTAAGGGCCCTGCTATGTGGAGTCCGCGTACTCAAAATGATCGTATGTTGTTTGCTTCTACCTGGCGCCAGATGTTGGAGGAAACACCTAATGTTGATTTTTACCAGGATACTGTTAAACAAATAATTGTTGAAGAGGGTGTTTGTAAGGGTGTTATTACGGGTTTGGGGCATCATATTGCTTCGAAGTCTGTAGTGATTACGAGTGGTACTTTCTTAAATGGGGTGATTCATATTGGTGAAAAACAATTGGGTGGCGGCCGCATTAGTGAGAGTGCTGCAACCGGTATTACCGAGCAATTGGTTAGCCTGGGATTTGAGAGTGATCGTTTAAAGACGGGTACGCCTGCCCGTATTGACGGCAGGAGCCTGGATTATTCTAAAATGGAAAAGCAGGATGGTGATGAAGAGATCGTTGGCTTTTCTTTTATGGATGTAGATAAGCCTAAGGCTGATTCTCAACGTGAGTGCTGGATTACTTATACGAACCAGGAGGTTCATGATATATTGAAAACGGGATTTGATCAAAGTCCTATGTACCAGGGCCGTATACAGGGTGTTGGTCCTCGTTACTGTCCAAGTATTGAGGATAAGATTAATCGTTTTGCGGAACGTGAGCGTCACCAGTTGTTTGTAGAGCCTGAGGGTTGGAATACGGTGGAGATATATGTCAATGGCTTTAGTAGTTCTTTGCCTGAGGAAGTGCAGTTGGCTGCGATGCGTAAGGTTCCGGGTTTTGAAAACTGCCGGATGTTCCGGCCGGGTTATGCGATTGAATATGATTTCTTTCCGCCTACCCAACTGACCTATACGCTTGAGACTAAGTTGATTAGTAACCTTTTCTTTGCGGGTCAAATTAACGGGACTACGGGTTATGAGGAAGCTGCCTGCCAGGGATTGATGGCTGGTATTAATGCGCACCAGAAGGCTCATGGTAAGGAGCCGTTTACATTGAGCAGAAGTGAAGCTTATATTGGTGTATTGATTGATGACCTTATTAATAAGGGTACGGATGAGCCATATCGTATGTTTACGAGCAGGGCGGAGTTCCGTACTTTATTGCGCCAGGATAATGCGGATTTGCGCCTGACAGAAAAGAGCTATAATATTGGTTTGGCTAAGGAAGACCGTTACCTGAAAATGGTAAGTAAGCGTGAACAAACTGAAAGGGTAAAAGAAATTCTATTGCAGTTGCCGATAGAACCTATTGAGGTAAATATGTTTTTAAATGAAATAGGCTCATCCCCAATTACCGAAAAATACAGGGCTGCTAAGTTATTATTGCGTCCGAATATTGAGTTGGCGGACCTGATAACTGCTGTTCCTAAGATAAAGGAGGCGCTTATTGAATATTCTGCTGATGCTCTGGAACAGGCTTCAATTCAACTGAAATACGAGAGTTATATAGAGAAGGAAAAGGAACTGGTTGATAAAATGAGCCAGCTGGAAAACCAGATTATCCCGGATAGTTTTGATTATAATAAAGTTCCGGCACTTAGTAATGAAAGCCGTTCTAAATTCTTAAAGATCCGCCCGCGTACTTTGGGCCAGGCGAGCCGTATCAGTGGTGTAAACCCGAGCGACGTGCAGATATTGTTGGTGTATATGGGTAGGTAAGTTATTGATATACATAATAGATATAAATAAAATGGGGGCTTATACAGCCCCCATTTTATTTAACAGTTTTTGTAATATATAAATATTATCATATTTTATATATTTATATTATTTTATTTTAACTGTTTTAATTCTTTTTCAAAAATGAATGCTCCGAATGGTAAAATGGAAAGTATAAAACCTTTTAACGAGAAAATCCAATGCCATTTATACTTTACATGGCATAATACTAAATAGACAACAAAAATCAATGTAAGAATACCGTGTATCTGACCGACCCATTTTACATATTCGGGTTTATCGCCCCAATATTTTAGCGGCATCGCTATGAACAATAATATGATATAAGATATGCCTTCTATAATAGCTACAGCACTGAATTGATTAATTAAACTCTTATTATTCATGATTAAAACGGTTTAGGCGAAGTAAGATGAGTGCTGCCTATTTTCAAAATATAAAAGGTTAGTTTTTTCTCAATTTTTAAAATGTTCAATTAATATTCTGAAGCTGATGGGCTGCCTGATACAGCGGGTGGTGAGGAACGAACCAGTATTTTGTACGCGTAGGTATGGGTAATAGAACATTCCTGAAAATATCTGAATGCGGGAAATTGCGTACAAAATACCATGCCCGCAGTAGCAGGAACCAATGTTTATAAGTAGTATAAATATTCACAGCCCCATATAAAAATAAAGCCTGCCAATACTATTGACAGGCTGTTGATATCCTGCTGCTAAAAATATTTAATTAAAAATCATCGGTCAATGCAAAGTCATTTTTACGGGTCATCCATTTTCCGCTTGTAAAATCGGGAAATTCAACGGTTTCGTTGCCCAATTCTATAGATTTTTCGCTAAGCGGTACAATTGCGCTCCATGCTGCTGCGTCATACACATCCTGCGGTGTTGGCAGCGCGCGTTTGGCGGCTTCCACAAAAGCGTGTACTACAAAAAAATCCATACCGCCATGTCCGGCGCCTTGTGCGTGCTCACCGTACTTTTTCCATAGCGGGTGGTCGTATTTTTCAATCCAACTTTGTACATCATCCCAGGCATGAGCTTTGCTAACGCCTTCTACATGAATGCCTTTGGCTACATCCATCCAGAGGCCTTTTGTACCTTGCACCCTGAAACCTAATGAATAGGGACGTGGTAAATTGGTATCATGCTGCAGCAAAATGGTTTCGCCATTATTGCATTTTATAGAAGTGGTAACGACATCTCCCAACCTGAAATTAACTTTGGCATTTTTATGGTTTTCGCCTCCGTTAGCTACCACATATTCGTGTAAACCACGTGCGTTACTGCTAAAGGAACATAAGGAGATCATGCGGTTGCCCCGGTTAAGATTGATCATATTGGCCACGGGGCCAATGCCGTGTGTAGGGTAGAGGTCACCATTGCGGTGAACGGAATGTTCTGTACGCCAGCGGGCTTCGGAAAATGCGTTCTCTCCAAATTCCACACCACCGCCATATGGCTGAATGCCGTTGTTGAATTTTACAGCGCGCAGATCGTGTTGATAACCGCCCTGCAGGTGTACAATTTCGCCAAACACATTCTGACGTACCATATTCAGTACTGCCATTACATCTCTGCGGTAACAAACATTTTCGAGCATCATTACCTGTGCTTTGTATTGTTCTGCCGCACGTACCACATCCCAGTGGTCCTGTAGTGTAATGCCTAAAATCACTTCTACGCCAACATACTTAATGCCGGATTCTATGGCTTCTATAACCTGGCTTTTATGCCATTCCCAGGGTGTAGAAATAATAATGGCATCAATATCTTTTGCAGCCAGTAATTTTTGATAGGCATAGGGGCCGTCCTTATATACCAGTGGCTTTTTCTTGCCGGATTTGGTAATCATTTTATCTGCAGTGGCCAGCATGATCTCATCTATATCACAAATAGAGATGAGATCCACATCATCGCGTTTCAAAATAAGATTCAAGTGGTTCTGACCGCGTAAACCAACGCCTATCATGCCTATTCTGAGCTTCTTTTGAGGTTTGTTTTGTGCGAATAAGGAATTGCTGCTGATGGCAACACCGGCAGCTAAAACGGCGGACGATTTTATGAAATCTCTTCTTTTTACTGACATGCAGGCTTATTTTTTTATAAAGTAAGCAGATTTATAAAAATTATTTAAACTAAAAATTAGCAATTATTAATCTATAATTAACTTGCATGTAATTATGCGCCGATTTCTTCAAAAACTAAAAAAAATAATCTTCTGGGTCCTTGCTTTACATATTGTGTTTGTGCTTTATTGCTGGGTATTTAATCCTCCTATAACCGTTACGCAACTGACGAATATGGTAAAATACGGTGGTATTAAACGGGACTATATTTCTTTTAGTGAAATGGGGAAAGCAGCGCCGCTGGCTGTACTGGCAGCTGAGGACCAGGTGTTTCCGGACCATAGTGGTTTTGACTGGAAAAGTATAGAAAAGGCGATTTCCCACAACGAGAAAAAGCCTGCGAAAATCCGTGGCGCGAGTACACTTAGTCAGCAAGTGGCAAAAAACGTATTTTTGTGGCAGGGCAGAAGCTGGATACGAAAGGGATTGGAAGTTTATTTTACATTTCTGATTGAAACATTGTACAGTAAGCAACGCATTTTGGAACTGTATTTGAATGTAGTAGAGATGGGTGAAGGCATTTTTGGGATAGAGGCAGCGGCCCAGGCATCTTTTGGTAAAAGTGCGGCCCAGCTCAGTTATAGTGAAGCATCACAGATAGCTGCCTGTTTACCTAATCCCAAAGTGTACAAAGTAAAACCGCTGAGCAGTTATGTAGCTAAAAGGAGCGGATGGATACAAAGGCAAATGCGTAACCTGGAAGGAGACCCGGATATAAGGGCAGTTATAGATGGTGCCAGGCCAAAAGAAAAGGAAACAATTACTAACAAAAAAGGGAAAAAATAACACCGGTGTACAAGCCGGTTGTAAACATATATGATTGATAAAACCAACCAGGTAAAGGAAAACGAAAAAGCAATTTTGGTGGGATTGGTACATAAAAACCAATCAGAATCCCAAACCTATGAATATTTGGACGAACTGGCTTTTCTGGCAGAAACCGCGGGGGCGGTGACGCTTAAAAGATTCTGGCAAAAATTGCCACATCCGGACAGGGCTACATTTGTGGGTAAGGGTAAACTGGAAGAAATCCGGGATTATGCGAAAGCGAAAGGGGCTAACCTTTTAATATTCGATGATGAATTGACCGGCTCACAAATAGCCAATATCAATAAAGCTACCGGCATACAAACCATTGACCGGAGTGATTTAATTTTAGATATTTTTGCCAGAAGAGCAAAAACGGCACAGGCAAAAGCACAGGTAGAACTGGCACAATACCAATACATTTTACCGCGTTTGCGCGGTATGTGGACACACCTTGAACGCCAGGGTGGTGGTATTGGCAGCCGGGGCCCGGGTGAAACGGAGATTGAAACTGATCGCCGTTTGGTTAGAGAAAAAATAAGTTTACTGAAAAAACGTCTTCAGGAAATTGATAAACAAAGTATTACCCAACGTAAGGAGCGTGGCGAATTTATTCGTGTGGCATTGGTGGGTTATACCAACGTGGGAAAGAGCACCATTATGAACCTGCTGAGTAAGAGTGAGGTATTTGCAGAAAATAAACTCTTTGCCACGCTTGATACTACTACCAGGAAAGTGGTGTTTGAAACGGTACCATTTTTATTAAGTGATACGGTTGGCTTTATTCGAAAATTGCCGCACCACCTGGTAGAAAGTTTTAAAAGTACGCTGGATGAAGTGCGTGAAGCAGATGTATTGTTGCATGTAGTAGATTTAAGCCACCCGCGCTATGAGGACCAGATTGCGGTGGTAAATAAAATATTGCAGGAACTAAATGCTCATGACAAGCCAATTATTACCATTTTTAATAAGCTGGACCAGTATGAGAAAAATACTTTCGATGACTGGTTGGAACCAAGTATTAAAGAGCAGATGCTGAAAGACCTGCAGGAACGCTGGAATGTAGAAACCAATTACAACGCTATTTTTGTTTCAGCTACTGAAAAGCATAATATTGAAGCATTGCGTACGGGCATTCTAGATAAAGTGAAAGCGCATTATGCCATTCGCTATCCTTACAAAACCAGTTTTTATTAGTATTTAAATACAAATATCTCTACTGAATTAAAGCTTTAATCCGGTAGAGATATTTTTAATTTGGGGCTATCTGTATTTGTAATTCTATTGAATAATCGTCCGGCGTGCTTATGGCTCGCTTACGCTCGGTCTATTTTTGCAGGGCTTTTCAGAAAGTATTCAGGTTTTATTTTCCTGCAAAAAATACACTGGCTCGTGCCTCGCCACCAACGCATGCCGCAGCCCAATGTCATTTAGCTAAGGATTGTTGCTAAATATTGTTTCTATAATTTTTTTGAGTTTTATGTTTTCCATA
>JAQGEF010000041.1 GCA_027854065.1 Polluticaenibacter yanchengensis
AGTAAGGCTATTGTTATCAATGTACACGGTACCGCTTACACTTACCTGTGCAGCAATGTTTTTTGGCAAATAAGCTAGCAGAAAAAAAATAAAAATAGTAGTTATACTATATTTTAATGATGTTGATTTTTGGTTGATAGCTGACATCGTACTATGGTATTTAATAGGGTGAATAAGCAGGTTAGTATAAAATAGTCTATTGATTGTATTTAATGTGTTATACAAAGTAAACAATTTTAGAAATAAAAAAATATATATAAATTCTAATCATATAATGAACCTCGAAGTAAGCGTTTGATCATTGGGCTTTGAATGAACAAACTAGAAAATGTGAAATATTGTGTAACAGCTGTTTCTATTGGCTATCTGGACAATTTCATTTTTAGTTAATTCGTATGATAACATATTGAGAGTAAGTAAAAAGCCTTAATTTGTTTATACTATAAGAGAGAAAATAAAAGCAGTTTATTTATTCAATACCTTTGATTTCTGCAAAACAGATATCAATATACATTGCATAGATTTTACCAACTATTTTGTCCATTAGACATACTTTAATGCTTTCCTAGCCCAAAATTTACGTTATTAATTTAAGTTGATTTACGAAAAATTAATTTTGTATTTTTCACAATAAAGTTCAACTATTTCAATTGTATTATTTTTTAATAAATGCCGTTTCTATTTTTGTAGGTACATATATTATTTAAATAAATAAACCATATTTAATATAAGGAATGCTACTTTTAAATCTTTTTAGATTAATGATCTGTTAAATTACTGGATAACTTAAACCATTAACTGTTTGCCTTGCCAAATGGTATATTATTTAGCTTTTATTACAATTGTTTGAGATTTATTAATAAGGTGATTCTTGCTTATATACTAGGGTTTAATAAATGATTGATATCCTGCCAGAGAAAATATACTCTTGATCTAATTTTATAAGGTTTTAACTGTCCATTTTTAATCCAATCGTAAATAGTGGGTTTACTAACCTGTAGGAGTTGACAAACTTCTGCGATTTTATAAAGTGGCTTGTAAGTCAAACCTGGTGTTTCATAGCTAGGGTTTGCTGGCAAATTTTTATTGATACTTGTTATTTCTTCCCGGATAATTTGTCGGATAGTTGACCAAAATTGCTCCGGTTCAAAAGGAAAAAGCATTGGAGTTACTGGTGCTGCCTTGTTCACAGATTCTTTCATGGCCAAATATTTTATGGAGGCAAGATGGAGAATAGTTAAACAGGAGTAGGGGTAACTATACTTTAAGGTCGAACTTGGCTATGGTTGGCTGCGAAAATTGTATAAAAAATTGTAAGAATAGGTAAATTATTCCACCAATTATTAATTGATTAATCTTGTTTCAACTTTCTTTAAAATCATTAAAAAATGATAAAAATATTAGCTTAAATAAAACTAAGATAAAATAAATGTAATTTTATAAGGCTAAGTTACCTTGAGTATAATATAGTAAGTTATTTGAATAGAAAATATGAGGACTTCGACTAAAAGTTCGACTAAACGTGTGCAAAAAAATAAAACCCGCTTTAGCAGCGGGTTTTAGTGAGAGACTCTCTCCATTTTGCGGACCGGACGGGACTCGAACCCGCGACCTCCGCCGTGACAGGGCGGCATTCTAACCAACTGAACTACCGATCCTCTTTTTAGAAACTTCTAAACCATTGGCTTTGTTTCAATTGGGAGTGCAAAAATAGAATTTATTTTCATTCCGCAAAATTTTTAATAGATTTTTTTTAAAAAATATTTTCAACCCTGTTTCAGAATCATAATAACAATAATACCTAATTTGCCAGCATGATGTATCAGGCTCAATCATGCATAGCCCATTTAGATTTAGATGCATTCTTCGTTAGTGTGGAGCAGATTCTGGATCCCACCTTAGTTGGTAAACCCGTTATTGTCGGCGGTAACTCTCAACGCGGTGTAGTTTGTGCTGCCAGTTATGAAGCAAGGAAATTCGGGGTAAAAAGCGCAATGCCTACAGCACAAGCCCATAAACTATGTCCCCATGCCATTTTCTTAAGCGGCAGTTCCGGGCAATATTCACGTTTCAGTCACCAGGTTACCGAAATCATACAGGCAGAATCACCTGAATTCGAAAAAGCCAGCATAGATGAATTTTATATTGATCTTACCGGTATGGACAAATACCATAATGCCTTCAATTTTACACATCAGCTAAAATCAAAGATTAAAAAAGAGATCGGGTTAAATATTTCTTTTGCTATAGCTGCCAATAAACTCGTAAGCAAAGTGGCCACCAACGAAGTAAAACCCAATGGAGAAATAGAAATACCCTTTGGATTTGAAAAATCTTACCTGGCGCCAATGCCCTTAGAAAAACTGCCGGGTGTCGGTGATAGCTTTATAGAGCAATTACATAAAAGACGCTTATATAAAATAGGAGAAGTAGCCGATTTAAAAATTGAGCAGCTGGAAAATATCTGGGGTAAAAACGGAGCCGATTTATGGCTTAAATGTAATGGCATCGGCAGCACCAGGATTGCCACTTTTCGCGAGCAGAAAAGCTGCAGCAGCGAACATACATTCCATGAAGACAAAAGCAATGAAACAGATATATTAACTGAGATAACCAAACTCTCAGAACGTGTTGGGTACGATCTCAGGTCAGAAAATAAAATGACCGGCTGCATTGCCATCAAAATAAAGTACTACAATTTCAACGTCGTAAGCAAACAAACCATTGTATCCTATACCGCTTCCGATACCAATATCATCCATACCGCCAAACAATTATTTAATGCCCTCTGGGATAAAACAACGCCCATAAGGTTAATTGGCGTAAGATGCAGCCACTTTGTAGAATCCAACTTCCAGCTAAATATTTTCGACAATATCGAACAGGAAAATAACCTGTATAAAGCCATAGATAATATAAAGAACAGTTTTGGCAAAAGCGCAATAAAACGCGCTGGTTCATTAAAACCAAAAGACGGTACTCAATAAACCTATTTAAGTTCTTTAAACAATGTTTTATAATCTTCCGCCACATCAGCAAAAGCAACCCTCGAAGGATTCATTCCAGCCCCTGATTTTATAAGCTTAAAAGCACTTTTAGCATTCGCTTTGCTCATATATTTAGAGTCCCTTAACAGCAGCCCCAGTTCCGTAACACCAGTAACAAATTTAAAATCTTCCGTGGTTTTGTCCATCTGTACCAAATTACCAGCCAGCGTATCTAAAACCTGGTAAACCTTCTTAGCATTCCCCGGCAATGCGTACCGCACATCTATATTGCCAATACCACTTAAACCACTAAAATCATAATCAGGCTTTTTATATTTTTTAAAGCTCAGATCCTCCGTAAAATTATTTTTTATACCAACCGGTATAATTTCATAAACGGCAGTCACCGTGTGGCCGCTTCCCATATTTCCAAACTCTTCAGTATTAATGCCCGATGGCGTCGTCTTCAGGTCAAAACCAATAAGCCTGTATGCCTGCACTTTCAATGGATTAAACCTTATTAACGGCCTTACATCAATTGCAGCAAGATTATTTTTACCCGTATATTCATTTATCAATAATCGGTTGGCATCATTAAGCCCGCCAATATTGTTATAAAAACCGTTACCGGCCTCAGCCCATCTTTTTAACCGCGCATTATCCGATTTAGCATTGCCAAATCCAATCACACTTAAAAAAAGAGCATCGTCCGTATACTTCTTTATGATATTTTCAATACCGGCATTATCAGTTACCCCCAGGTTAAAACCGCCATCTGTACAAAGTACTACCTTATTATTCCCCTCCTTTATAACATTCCTCCTCGCCGTTTCAAATGCCAGGTTCAAACCTTCGCTACCTGCAGTATTACCCAATGTCACCAAACCATCTATCGCCTTAATAATTTTATCTTTTTCATTTCCTGCCACATTCTCCAGTACCAGCACCGCTTTATTAGCATAACAGACCATAGACAGCCTGTCTTTTTCCCGCAGTTGAGCAGTTAAGTGCTTCAGTGCCTCTTTCATTAAAGGCAGTTTCTGCGGGTCATTCATCGAAGCACTCACATCTACCAGGAATACTAAATGCGTTGGCGGATATGCAGCATCCACAACTGTCCTTGCACGTAAAGCAACCAGTAACAACTGGTGGCCTTTTTTCCAGGGACAGGTACTCAACTCAGAATAAATACCAATTGGAGATTCACCGGAAAATTTCAACGAATCATAATCATAACTAAAAGCATTCACCAACTCCTCTATTTGTACATGCTTCGCATTTGGCAACTGCATTTTTTTACTCCTCGCCACCACATTCGCATAAGTCGGACCATCCACATTTACAAAAAAAGAGGATACAGGAATATCCTCAACCTTTTTAAAATCATTCTCTTTCAGGTTGCGCGATTGTTTCGCAATCGCTTCATAAGGTTCCGTTCCATTCAGGTCAGCTTCATTAAAATCAATTTTAAGAACTGGTGGCGCTTCCACGGTAATACTATCCAGCACAATTTTCAAAAAATCTTCACTGCCTATTTCCACCTCCTTAGTCAAATAGCCACTTTTTTCAACCCTCAGCAGCATACCTGCTTCCCTAACCTTTATTTTAAAACCGCCGGTAGCAGTTGTATTTACCTTTTCTTTCGTCCCAACAATCGATATCACCGCATTCCAGATGCCCTCGCCGCTTTTATTTTGCACTACCCCACTCTTTTCATTATTTGCAAATACAATAACCGGCAACAATATAAAAATGAGAACAAATTTCAAAAACGGTTGCATAAAATAAAAACGATTTGCACAAAGGTATAACACCCATAATCAAATTATTTCTTTTTTTATGGGGTGTCCCTTTTGCAATCTCAACATTTTCAGGCATACTATATATAATACATTCAGATAACCGGTCAGCAAAAGGGCCGGGCTATCCGCAGTACGCCGCAGCGGCAGTTCATACTTCGCAGCTTCGCCATTCACAATTCCTCAAGCCGCTTGCGGGGTACTTTGCTACTATCCCTCACCCGGCCGGTGATACTGTTCTATAAAATTCAGGCAGCAATAATTTCAATCACGATTTAGAACAATCCAATACCCTGTTGATAGAATTCCTCTAATGAAAACAATGAATTCTAACAATTTTCTAAATTATTTTATTATGAAATTTATAGCTATTAATTTTTGTTTTTTCAATTCTCTTTATCTACCTTCAAATTAGAAATAACGATAGCCTATGTAGCATTTTTCTACTCTTTTTTGACTTTTTATTTTTTCACCTAAAATGTTTTATTATGACTTTAAACATTCAAACTGTGAACTTTGATGCGGATGTAAAATTAACTGACCACATTAAAAGAAAAATAGCTAAGATTAACACGTTCCACGACAGGATTATCAAAGTAGATGTATTTCTAAAACTTGACAATGTTGTTCACCAGATTAAAGATAAAATTGCAGAAATAAAAGTGAGTATCCCGAAAAGTGAGTTATTTGTAAAAATAACCAGCAAATCTTTCGAAGAGTCTTTCGACAACGCTTTAGATAGTATTTGTAATCAAATTAAAAAGAAAAAAGAAAAAGCAGCATAATATATAATCATAATTATCTAATTTACAATAACAAAGCACTTCTTTTCAGAAGTGCTTTGTTATTTATATCAATGCTAAATTATGTTAAAATATTTCACAGTACAGCAGTATTATTGTTTTTACAACGTCATATAAACATGCAAAAGCTATATTCAATACTTTCATTGTCATTTTTATTATTTACCGTAACATTTCTGAATGCCCAGACATTTAAGATCCTGGGTGTCACACAAAGTAACGGTGTCGCTCTTCCAAATGTCAGCATATCAGTTCACAATAGTAATAACGAGCCTTCAGGAAAAAGCATAACAGATAGTTCCGGTAAATTCAGGATTGAAAACCTTACGCCCGGCAAATACATTATAACCACCGAAGTAGCAGGGTTTATTAAAAGAAATCTCAGTTTCACCATAACAAATTCCGACCTGGACCTTGGCATGATAGATATTGAAAAAAATGAGGTCGTTTCCGTCGGCCCACCATTTAGAATTACCGGTAGCATACTCGATGCCGACTCGCAAAACCCATTGGACAAAGCATCATTAAAAATAACCAATCAGAAAGGATTTGAAAGGACCATATTATCTGACAGTTCAGGAAATTTCGCCACTTCAGTTCAGGATACCGGAAAATACACCGTTACTGCATCATTTATCGGGTACGACGATGTCGTAAAAAATATCAATATCATCAACAACCATGTAGAACTGGGAGAAATATTTATTTTCACCACTTCAAAAACCGGCTTAGACCAGGTAGTAGTAACCGGACTTACACCACCAGCCCGCCAAAAAAATGATACAACAGAATTAAACGCAGCCGCATTCAAAGTCAACCCCGACGCCACAGTAGAAGACCTCATAAAAAAAGCACCCGGTATTACTGTACAAAATGGTACCATCACCGCACAGGGCGAGGAAGTAAAACGGGTCACCATTGATGGCAAACAATATTTTGGAGATGATGCTACTGCCGCATTAAAAAACCTTCCTGCAGACATTGTAGATAAAATACAGGTCTTTGACAGGCTTAGCGACCAATCCCAATTAACAGGTATTGATGATGGCAACAGTTCTAAATCGTTAAACATCGTCACCAAAGCAAATATGCGCAATGGCCAGTTTGGCCGGGTATATGCCGGCTACGGTACCGATGACCGCTACTCCGCAGGTGGTAGCGTTAACTTTTTTAGTGGTAGCAAACGCATTAATTTAATCGGTTTATTTAATAATGTCAATCAGCAAAACTTCGGTGCAGAAGATTTACTCGGCGTTTCCGGGGCCGCTAACCAGGGCGGTGGCGGACGTGGCGGTCAAAGAGGTAGCGGTGGCTCCAGGCCAGGTGGTGGCGGAAACTTTGGAGGTGGAGGCAACAACTTCTCAGTAGGCCCTACTCCGGGTATCGCAAAAACAAACAGTTTTGGTATCAACTACAGCGATACATGGGGTAAAAAGAAAAATATGGAATTCACCGGTAGTTATTTTTTCAATAACAGCAATACTGCAACGGCTTCCGAAATAAACAGGGAGCAGTTCATGGACGGTGACACGAGCCGTTTTACAAATGAGCTCACAAATAGCACTACTAAAAATATCAATCACAGGATTAATGGCAGACTGGAATATAAAATCGATTCCATGAACACCATTATAGCCAATGCAAACGTTAGTTTCCAGGATAATAATTCAGAATCATTAAGCAATAATAGCACTAGTGGCGAAAGCGGGTCCCTGATCAGCGATCAGCTACTCAGGAATATGCGGAAATCCAATGCTTATAATTTCAGTTCGGAAATTACTTACAGACGTGGATTTAAGAAACGAGGCAGAAGTTTTACCGCCAATGTAAGAGGTGGTTCCAACGACAGGAATAACTATTCTAGCATTGATGGAACATTGGATGCATACGAAAAAGGCACTTTAACCAATACGCTTACCCGTCAGAAAACAGACAACCTGAGCAATGGTTATAATATTTCTTCAAACATCACATACTCGGAGCCAGTAAGTGGAAAAGGCATTATACAATTCAACTATAATCCGCAGTTTACAAAATCCAATGCTGACCAGAAGACATTGTTGTTTGATGAAACCACCAACTCATTCTCCAAATTTGACACCAGTCAATCCAACTTGTTTGAGAACACTGTTTTAGCGCATAATGCTGGTGTTACTTACCGCTTGGGAGATAATAATAACCAGGTAGCTATCGGCTTAAATTACCAGAATACAAATTTATCCAGTGACAGGACCTTTCCTTACCCGACAATGGTAGATAAATCCTACAATAACATTTTACCATCCTTAATGTACAATAAAAAAATCGGCACAAGAGGTAATTTCCGCTTCAACTACAGGGCAAGTGTAAACGCGCCTGGCGTGAACCAACTACAGGATGTGGTTAATAAAACCAACCCACTGTTTATAAGCAGTGGTAATAAAGATCTGGACCAGAGTTACACACACCGTATATTCACCCGGTACAATTATACCAATCCGATTAAAGGAGAGAGCTTTTTTATAAATGGTTTTGTACAAAAAGTGAACGGATATGTTGCTAATGCTACCTATATTCCCACAAAAGACTCTGTTCTCTCAACAGGTGATACCGTTAAAGCAGCCGGCCAGTTTTCTAAACCAGTCAATTTAGACGGCTATTATGCAGGCAGGCTATTTGTAACTTATGGTGTACCCCTTAAAGCACTTAAAACAAATATCAACATCAATGCCGGATTCAATTATACGCGTTTACCAGGTATGTACAACTATGTAAAAAATATATCAAATACCTACAGCTACAATGCCGGCGTAACATTTGCCAGCAATATCAGCGAGTATATCGACTTTAATATTAACTACACGGCCAACTTTAATACAGTAAAAAACACCATCAGACCAACTTTAAATAATAAGTATTACTATCATACCGCCGGTGTAAAAGTAAACTTGCTCACTAAAAACGGCTGGTTCCTATTGAATGATATCAATAATCAGTTCTACAGTGGTTTGGCTGATGGTTTTAACCAAAATTTCTGGTTATGGAATACAAGTGTTGGTAAAAAAATACTGCATAACCAGCGTGGTGAGATCAAGTTAACCGTATTCGATTTATTGGACCAGAATCAAAGCATTGCCAGGAATGTATATGATAACTACATTGAAGATAGTCAGACCGTGGTTTTGCGCCAGTATTTCATGCTGACTTTTACTTATACGCTTAAAAACTTCGGTTCAGCAAAAGCACCTGCCAGCAATAACAATGATAGACAAAACAGGATGATGCGATAATCTCAATCATGCATACACTAATCTAAAAGGGTTTAATATGACATGCATATTAAACCCTTTTAGATTAGTGTTTTTTATTTCATTTGTTTTAAAATCCGGGCCATACATTTTTTTGCGTCCATAATTGACCAGGAATGAGGGTGTTTTATGCCATCAGTGCTTACTCCTTTGTTGTGAGTTACCACTATATCGGCATTTTTATTGCCTTTAAGTTGTAGAAAATTTATCATTGCCGAAATGTCTGTACAATTCAGGGCATATAAATGAATATCCAACGCTTTAAATCGCCGAAAAAATAATATTATCCGCAACAAAACATGCTTAATAATTCTAGCTGAAACCTGTTAGACTAATCTGACAACGCGGTAAATATTTTTTGACTTTTGATTCAATTTATACCTTGGGTCACCTGTTCTATAGCATAATATAGAAGAGTATCTTATATCGTAATGATAAACACAGAACCGTCGAACTCTTTACTGCGGACCTGTATATTTCCTTTATGCAATAAAACGATCTGGCGGCAAATACTAAGACCAATACCACTGCCATTTTTGCGCGTACTGAAGAAGGGTACAAATATTTTATCCTGAATATCCTCCGGCATCCCGGAACCATTATCTGCTATACGTATCTCTGTACGGGCACCTGATTTTTCTGCTGTAAAAGTAATAAGCGGTTCATGACTTTCCTTTACCGCTTCAATAGCGTTAAGCAATAAATTAATAATTACCTGCTCCATTAAATTGATATCTGCATCAATGGTCAAACCCGGCTGCTTAAGAATAATCTCAAGTTCTATCTGTTTTTTCTCCAGTGTAGGCTCCAATAACAGGTAAACATTCTCAAACAAATCACGTACCAATATCTGGCTCCTTTGCAAACTGTTTATTTTATTAAGGTTCCGGTACACTTCAGTAAAGCGGATCAAGCCTTCACTGCGCTTTTTAATGGTATCTATACCCTGTTCAAGGTCATTAAGTAAAGTACTGTCCAGCGGCATTTGCAGGCGCTTTTTCAAAGTATCTGCTAAAGATGAAATGGGTGCCACGGAATTCATGATCTCATGTGTTAAAACACGCAGCAATTTTTGCCAGGATTGAACTTCATTTTCATCAAGTGCATCATTCACATTCTGCACCGCCACCAGTTTATAAATTTCAGAATCGGTGCTGAAGGAAGTAGCTGACAATAGTACTTTACTATCCGCAGAAACATGGTTACTAATAACAGCCACCTCCGTCTTACCTGCCTGCAATGCCAGTATCTGGTGAAATAATGAACTGTTTCTTTTTTCCAATGAATAAATAGTTCGCAGATAAGGAATATCCAGCATTTTTTTGAGTGCATCATTCATCCAGATAATCCTGCCATTTTCTTCCTGGTATAAAAGAATGCCGGTATCAACAAATTCAAGCATCTTTTGTAAATACTGGTACTGGGTTTCCTTTTCCCTGCTGATGGCCTTTATTGTAAAATTGATCTCATTAAAACTCTGGCGCAGGTATTTGACTTCTGCGCCTGCTTTGTTGATATCAAAATGGCGAGTAAAATCACGGTATTGCAAGGCATGTAAAAACTGGGCTAACTCATCTTGGGTTTTTAACTGAAAACGCAACAAAACATATACCTGATAAATAAAAA
The DNA here is from genome assembly GCA_027854065.1 of Polluticaenibacter yanchengensis. GTDB lineage: Bacteria > Bacteroidota > Bacteroidia > Chitinophagales > Chitinophagaceae > Phnomibacter > Phnomibacter yanchengensis. Next base: position 10,503 of record JAQGEF010000041.1, read on the forward strand.
ACGGCAATATGATAACCGCATAAGTAAAGTGCCTGTATATAAAACAAAATATTATAACAGCAATACTGCATATAAGCAGTAATACCCTGAATAATAATTTCCAAAAAAGTTTACTCGATATCATATTTATTTATTCTCCGGTAAAGAGCGGTACGTGTAATACCTAACTCCTTAGCCGCTTTACTGATATTGCCATTGTTTTTATCGATCACCCGTAATATGGTTGCCTTTTCTACAGAGCTCAATTTCGTATCCTTGCTTTCTTCTCTATTACCGGTTGTTTCCAATGGAAGGAAAATAAGATCTTCTGCACTTACAGTATCTGTTTCTGCCATTATTACTGCACGTTCAATACTGTATTGTAACTCCCGTACATTTCCCGGAAAATGATATGTTTTTAATTTTGCAATAGCTGCCTGGCTTAAGGTGATCTCCGACTTAAAATATTTCCGTCCATATAAATTGCAAAAGTGTGCTGCCAGCATCAATATGTCCTCGTCCCTTTTTCTTAGAGGCGGCACCATTAAATCTACTGTATGGATCCGGTAAACAAAATCCTTTCGGAACTTAGCTTCATTTGCCAGCTCGCTCACCGGGATATTTGTAGCACATACCAGGCGGATATCTACAGGCACAGCCTCATTGCTTCCCAGGCGCATTACCTGCCTGTTCTGCAAAACACTTAACAACTTTGATTGAAGATGCAATGAAATATTGCCAATTTCATCCAGGAACAGAGTACCGCCATTTGCAGCTTCAAAGCGGCCTTCACGATCTTCTTTCGCATCTGTAAAAGCACCTTTTTTATAGCCGAAAAGTTCACTCTCAAATAAACTCTCTGTTAAAGCGCCTACATCTACTTTTATAAATGGCTTGCCTGCCCTTAAGGATTGCTGGTGGACCGTTCTTGCTATTAAGTCTTTTCCTGTGCCGTTTTCACCAAGTATGAGCACATTGGCATCTGTAGGTGCAATTTTCTTTATTTTTATAAAGAGCTTTTGCATCTCATCCGATTCGCCTAACAATTCGTTACCTATAATAGCATCTGCCGGTAATTTCGTTGAATTCTTTTGTTTTTTTGCACCCAGGGCTTCTTTAATATGTTCTACTAATTTATCATTGTACCAGGGCTTCAATAAAAAATCAGAAGCGCCTTCCTTTAAAGAGCGCACAGCCAGGTCAATACTACCGTAAGCGGTAATCATGATCACTTCTACCGCCGGTTTTAATCTTTTGATTTCGTTAAGCCAGAAGAAACCTTCGTTACCGGTGTGAACAGGACTTTTAAAATTCATATCCAGCAGTACCAGATGAAATTCTTGTGTGTGTAGCAGCTGACGGATATTTTCAGGATTACTTTCTGTAACCACCTTTTTCGCTTCTGTTTTCAGCAGCAGGTGGACAGCAGTAAGCACATCCTTATCATCGTCAACTACCAGGATTGAGGCATTTTTCAGGAGCATAATGTGTGTGTAAAATTTCTCCAAAGTTAGCTGCCTTTATGAAACAACAAAACGACAAACAAAACTGTATCAACAGCGAACACTTACTGTATCATTTCCGAACACCCGTACACTTTTCAAAAACAATAAATTATTAAAAATCAACAACATAACATTATGGCACAATTCTCACTATATTCTGGCATCAGCAAAACAGTACACCGCACTTATGGACAGAGTGATTGAAAAGAAAAAATGGAACGCTAAAAAAATAATGCTCACAGCAGGTATTATAGCGGCGGCAGGCATTATAACTTATATCATTGTAAATAGAAATACCGGACTGGCACAAACAGTGGACCCGGAAAGGATTACTATCAGTGAAATTACAGAAGGTAATTTCCGGGAATCTATCCCGGTTACAGGTATTATTATGCCGCAGACCACTATATACCTGGATGTGACCGAAGGCGGGCGTGTAGAAGAAAGATATGTGGAAGATGGTGCAATGATGAAAAAAGGACAACCGATACTTAAACTGGGAAATACGGACCTTGAGCTGAGCCTTGCCAGCCAGGAAACGCAAGTGTACAATGTACTTACGCAAATGAACATTTCTAAAAACAATGCAACGCAAAATACTATTGCCAAACTAAACCAGATGGCTGATGTAGACAATGCATTGAAGGAAGCTGAAAGAATGTATAAACTGAATAAAAAGCTCTATGAAGAAAAAGTAATTGGATTACAGGATTTCCAGCAAACAGAGAACAATTATAACTACCAGCTGAGAAGAAAAAAACTGACCGATGATATATTACAACGTGACGGAGAATCTGTTCAATTGATGCAGTCACAGGACAGGGAATCTTTAACTAAAATGCAGAACACGCTGGCATTGATGCGGAAAAAAGTGGGTGACCTGATTGTGAGAGCACCAATTGACGGCCAATTGACATCCCTGGACGCTGAAGTTGGCCAACTGAAAAATAAGGGTGAAAGACTGGGACAACTGGATGTGGTGAACAGTTATAAAATAAGAGCTGATATTGACGAACATTATATCAGCAGGATTTACACTGACCTTAAAGGCGAGGTGAACATTTCCGGTAAGAAATATATACTGAGAGTAAAAAAAGTATATAGCCAGGTTACCAATGGCAAATTCCAGGTGGACCTTGAATTTACAGATGCTGTTCCGGAAAACTTAAGACGGGGGCAGACTTTCCAAATCAGCTTAGCACTCAGCGATGAAACAAAAGCCATATTACTGCCTAAAGGCGGCTTCTATTCTTCTACCGGTGGTAACTGGATCTTTAAACTGAGTAAAGACGGCAAGAAGGCTTTTAAAGCAGATATACAATTGAACAGGCAAAATCCTCAGTATTATGAGGTAATGGGTGGATTGCAGCCGGGTGACAAGGTAATTACATCGGGATATGATAATTATAAAGGAGTAGATGAACTGAATTTATAAAGAGTAAGTTGGAAATAGTAAATAGGGAATAGTCAGTAGATCATTGCAAATAGTAGTCAAAAAAAAGATCATAAAGAACTAATCACAATGAACTAATCTGAACGACTATATGCGTCATAGTAGCAATGCCGCACAAGGGAGTGACACAACAATGCTTAATAGTAATACAAATGATGATTTAATAATAAAAATATCTCACACTAAAAACATTCACATAAAACAAGACACCATGATAAAGATTAAAAATTTAGAGAAATACTATCGTACAGAAGAAGTAGAAACGATTGCACTGAATAAAATTTCAATAGACGTTAAAGAGGGGGAATTTGTCGCCATCATGGGCCCTAGCGGCTGTGGTAAATCTACCCTGCTGAATATCCTGGGCTTACTGGATGATGCTGATGGTGGCAGCTTTGAGTTTGCCGGAACCGAGGTAGCAGGTTATAACGAGCGGAAACGGGCGGAACTGAGAAAACATACGATCGGTTTTGTATTTCAAAGTTTCAATTTAATAGATGAATTAACCGTGTATGAAAATGTGGAATTGCCATTGATTTATACTAATGTACCTGCTGCTGAAAGAAAAAAACGTGTGGAAGCGGTATTAGATAAGATGCAGATCATGCATCGCCGGAACCATTTTCCTCAACAGCTTTCCGGTGGCCAGCAACAACGTGTGGCTTTTGCCCGGGCAGTTGTAAACAATCCAAAACTGATATTGGCGGATGAGCCTACGGGTAACCTGGACAGCAATAATGGTAATGAAGTAATGCAACTGCTAACTGAATTAAACGAACTGGGTACGACTGTGATTATGGTTACGCACAGTGAGCATGATGCCAAATACAGTCACAGGATTATTCGTATGCTGGATGGTCAGACCGTTACTGAAAATATACTTATCTAAGTAATTGACGGACCAAGACTAACTGCCATTTTCAAATTACACACCAAAAAAGATTTAAATGCTTAAGAACTATATTAAAGTTGCCTGGAGAAATCTGATCCGTGATAAAGGATTTTCTTTCATCAATATTACAGGTCTGGCCATTGGTATGGCGGCTGCTATACTCATATTACTTTGGATCCAGAATGAAATGAATATGGATAGAAAATATCCAAAATCAGACCGCATTTACATGATGTATAACCGTGACAAATTCAGCGGTGAATTATGGGCATGGGGTACTACTCCCAAAATAATGGGAACGACCATTAAAAAAGATTACCCGGAAGTAGAAGATGTGGTACGCCTGGCAGATGCTTCATTCTTATTTACCCAGGGGGAGAAAAAACTCAATGAAAACGGGTTATACGCGGACTCAGGTTATATGAAACTGTTTGATTTCGAAATGCTGCAAGGCGACCCTGAGAATGCTTTAAAAAACACGTTTAATATTGTAATATCAGAAGAGTTTGCTATCAAATTGTTCGGTACCACAGAGGCAATGGGAAAAACTGTAAAAATAGACAGCGTGGATATTTTTACGGTATCCGGCGTTCTTAAGAAAGTACCGAATACCAGCCGTTTTGACGTGAGCTACATCCTTCCGTGGAGTTATATGAAAAAACTTGGACAAGACGATGAATGGTGGGGCAATAACTCTATAGTAACTTATGTTCTGTTAAAAGAAAACGTGAGCCTTGAGTCTTTCAATAGTAAAGTAAGGGAGATTACGATCAAGCATACGCAAAATACAGAAGTTTCATCCATACAGGTATTTGCTTACCCGCTCAGTAAAATTCATTTATACGGTAAAAGTGTCAACGGGCAATTGGTGGAAGGCCGAATTGTAACCGTTAGAATGTTCGCGGTAATAGCTTCTTTGATTCTTTTAATTGCCTGCATCAATTTCATGAACTTATCTACTGCTAAAAGTGAAAAACGTGCGAAAGAAGTAGGCATCAGAAAAGTAGCCGGTGCCGGTAAGGCATCGCTCATTGGGCAGTTTATAGGTGAAGGGATCATGCTGGCTTTTATTTCCGGCATCATCGCTATCATTTTGGTTCAGCTTACCATTGAACCTTTCAACAACCTTGTTGTCAAAAAATTGTTTTTGGATTATGGCAATGCATTTTTCTGGTTATCATTTATTGTTTTCATTTTATTGACCGGTATTATTGCCGGTAGTTACCCTGCATTTTACCTGTCTTCTTTTAATCCTGTAAAAGTTTTAAAAGGTACTTTTAAGTCGGCCCGCTCGCCTATTACCGCCAGGAAAATATTGGTAGTATTACAGTTCACCTTTGCCATAGCGTTGATTATTTCGACAATTATCATTCAGCGCCAGATAAAGTATGCAGAGGAAAGGGATGCCGGTTATAACAAAGAGAATCTGATCTATGCATTTATGCAAGGAGACATCACTAAACATTACGATGCAATCAAGCAATCGTTGCTGAGTAGTGATGCAGTGGTTGCCGTAACAAAATCCATGAGTCCGATAACGGAACGCTGGAGCGACGGCTGGGGATACTCATGGCCTGGATCAACTGAAGAAGATAAAAAGCTGGACTTTATCCGCTTTAGCACAGATGCCGATTTCACCAAGGTTTTTGGCACAAAAATCGTTGCCGGCAGGGATATAGATATTACGAAATACCCGTCGGACTCTAATGCTATTTTGCTTAATGAGACAGCTGTTAAGAAAATGCGGTTGAAAGATCCTATTGGTACAGTATTAAAAAATGGAGATAACAGGGACGGTCTGACTGTAGTGGGCGTTATACAGGATTATATTTATGAATCACCTTATGAACCTGTGAGTCCATTGATTATTATGGGGCCGGGTGGCTGGTTCAATGTGATTCATATCCGCTTAAATCCTGCTAAACCGGTTGCAGATAATATCAGTGCTATTGAAAAAGTCTTTACCAGATTCAATCCTCATTACCCTTTCTCTTATGAATTTGTAGATGAATCCTATGCCCAGAAATTTAACGCTTCTAAACGTACAGGTACTTTATCTATGCTGTTTTCGGCCCTCACTATCATTATTTCCTGCTTAGGCTTATTTGGATTATCCGCTTATATGGCTGCCAACAGGACAAAGGAAATTGGTGTAAGGAAAGTTTTAGGGGCAAGTGTTTCCAATATCACGTTCCTATTATCAACCGACTTCCTGAAACTGGTAGTGATATCATTTATTATAGCATCTCCAATTGCCTGGTATGCCATGACGCAATGGCTGAAAGAATATACCTACCGTATAGATATTGAATGGTGGATATTCGCCATTACGGGTATTCTTTCAATCGCCATAGCGCTGATCACTGTCAGCTTCCAGGCTATTAAAGCAGCTACCGCTAACCCGGTAAAAAGTTTAAGAACCGAATAAATTGAATGTATGTCTGCACTTATTCTGTATTTATTAGTTATTTTTTTAGAATACCAGGGACAGAAGTTATAAAATCCAGCGCCGGGCAACCTAGCCTGCTCTGTTAACTGTTCCATGTTTAATGCACCGGGTACCTGCCTTTATTTATAAGGAGATGGCAACTTGTACCCTTATGCCATAACATTTATCATTCCATGCAGCAGCATTTTCATCAGGATGCTGCTGCCAATTATCATAACAATGAGGAAACTTATTATTACACTTACAGCTATACACTTTTTCCATTACTCAAACGGCCAACACACACGCACACTCACACTCACACAGTGTATAGATACTGCTATACAAAATAATCTTACCATTCTGCAGGCAGAAGTCCAATCGCAGGTGAATACGATACAATATCAACAATCCAAACTGAACAGGTTGCCAAACCTGAATGCTTCAGTTGGTCATGGATTTAACCAGGGCCGCAGTATAGACCCCTTTACCAATAATTATGTGGATAGCCGATTGGGATATGGCAGTTATGGATTAAATGCAGGTATGATCCTTTTCAATGGTGGTGTTTTAAGCAATTCCATTGCCCGTGAAAAGTATAATGTGCAGGCAGCAGAAATGGACTGGCAACAGGCAAAAAATAATTTGATCATTGAGGTTATTCTGGCCTACCTGACCATTCTTTCTAACCAGGATATTTTGACTCAAACCAGTAACCAGGCGGACCTGAGTCTTCAACAGGTGTACCGCCTGGAAAAAATGAATAAGGAAGGCAGCATTCCTCCTTCTCAATTATCTGATCTCCAGGGACAGTATGCAGGCGACCAATTGGCCGTTATCAATGCTAAAAATGCCCTGGAAGTTTCCAGGTTAAATTTATGCCGATTAATGAATATTTCTTATGATGCGGGATTATCAGTAGCTGCCATTAACACGGATAATGCTAAAGACATTTATGCGGAATCCGCAGATGACATTTTCCATACGGCATTAAAAAATTATGCAAGCGTGCGGGCTGCTGATTTTAAAGTATTGAGTGCCCAAAAAGATATCAGTGTTGAAAAATCCAGGAGGTGGCCTACCCTGCGCCTGGGTGCCAACCTGAATACGAATTATTCCAGTGCGGCTTCTACCAGCACTTTACTTACCTCTACTCCAATGCCTTCTTCAGAATATGTGAGTATCAGTGGCAACCAATACCCGGTTATTAAACAGAGTAATACTTACAGTAGTAGTAATATCCCATACAACCGGCAATTGTCCGGTAATTTGTTTTCATCCATCGGGCTTACTTTAAGTATTCCTGTGTTTAATAACCTGGAACAGCACAATCGTATAAAACTAGCTAAACTTACCCTTAGAAATGCGGAATCAAGTGCTAAAACTACCAGGACGCAACTGGAACAACTGATAGACGAAGCGTATATCAATTTCCAGACTGCAACAGAAAAAAGGCGAACTACCGACAACCAGGTACAGGCATTTCAAATATCCTTCACTGCTGCGGAGATCCGCTTTCGTGAAGGCGTAGGTAACTCTATTGACTACCTGACTGCGAAGAATAATCTGGACAGGGCCAATATCAACCTGATTATCGCCAGGTATGACATGATCCTGAGAACAAAAATTCTTGATTTCTACCAGGGAAAATTATTATTATAACCGCCTAGTTTTAAATATCCGGATCACTGTAAAACCAGGAATCTTCATGATTGTAAAAGGGGCTGAGAAAATTATTCTCAACCCCTTTTATTATTTTTTCAACCTGTTTTATTGCTTGATCAGCTTGAAATTAAACGTGGTTTGATTATCCCTGATAATGACGATATAAGCACCGGCAACCAGGTTGTTTGTTGATATTCTGGCTGAACCTGTTACTTTTTGAGATAATACTAATGCACCTGAAGCATTATAAACCGATACGGTGGCTGCTAATGGCAGATTGCTTAGCTGCAAATAATTACTAAACGGATTCGGTGTTACCAACGGTTGATTTTGCACATTTTGTGATAACTGGATCGTTTTGGAATAAGTCAGACTACCATTTTTGTCAACTGCCGCCACTTTATAAAATACCTTTTTGGAAGTTGTTCCTATTGAAGAATCTGTTAGCTGGTAAGTAAAAGGCTTTTCATTTTTACTGGTTACAAATCCTATTTTAGAATAGTCGCTACCGTTGTATGAACGGTAAATATCAAATCCAGTATTATTTTCCTCAGTCAATGTTGACCAGCTTAACAACGGATAATTACTATTCCAGTTAGCATTGAACTCTAAGCCGGTTACGCTTAATACCTGGACATTTAATATTTCCATTACGTCTTTACAAACACTGTTAGCAGGATTCCATTGCAACATGGCTGAAACACGCCATCCTAATGTAACAGTACTATTATATTTGTTAGGTTCCGCAATATTAATATACCCGTTAAAAGGAGAAACTGAAAGAACCGTCCAGTTACCTGTAGATGGGTCCGCATTTAAAGTGACGGTAGAGCTGGTTGCTGTAATGTCATCACCGGCGCTATAAAAAGGATCGATGGTAATATTACTTGCAACAGCATTACTGTAACAGCCGTTTCTTATAGCTTTGGCATATACAGTACCGGTTTGTGCAGGTTGGTTGCCGTTTATTGGTGTGGTACCGTTACTTGTAGCATACCAGTTAGTATTCGTTTCTGAGGTTAATAAAGAATTGTAAGTCACATTTTCATTGCTGCAAAAACGATAAGTAGCACTCACTCCCGGGTTGGCCGGGTTGGTGTAAGCATGGATATTGTAAGTGGTAGAAGCATAACAACCAACAGTATTTGTAACTGTATAACGAACGGTATTTAACCCTGCATTGTTTACCGTCAATAATCCGCTATTGTTGATGGTACCTATATAAGCACTATCCAAACTCCATACACCTCCTGTAACGGAATTGGTGAACTGGTAAGTACCGGTATTAACACACAGGCTATTGTTTCCGGAAATAGCTCCCGGAGATGGTAATGGACCGTTCACAATACCTACAGTAAATAAATCACTGCCGTTTCCATCAGTATCAAATACCACATTATCGAATACCGCGATATTACTGCTGAAGCTTGTTGCTTTAATGGCAACATCTACAGCATCATTGTAAACACCATTGCTATTCCTGTCTATAAGCAGGTATAAATTACTGGCACTGTTCACCAGCGAAGAGTTATTCCATGTAATGTTGCTTAAGTTTAATTTCACCTGGGCAGCCTGCGTATTAATGACATTTCCCGTACGCTGTACCTGCCAGGTCCTTAAAGGCGTATTAAAACAACTGGCAGTTGATTGTTTAATGGCATTTGAGGTTAAGCTCCCATTATTATCGCCAAATATTAAAAACTGGCCATCTGCCATTGCTGTTAGGTTCGTAGAGTTAGAAGCAGTAAAACTGGTCATAGCAATCTCCACTACCGGCTCTGTATCGATGGTTGGACGACTCTGCTTTTGCATCAGTGACTGGCAATCATCTCTACCAATACCAAATACGCGATTATGATAACCACCAGTGCTATTCCAGATGACGCTACCGCCGCCGCTATAATAATTTTGTGGTAAGGTCTTGCCATATTTAATCGCTAAATAAGACTGGATTTTCAACTTGTCCGCATTGCTTAATACGGAAGGATAAGTAATAATTTCAGCAATCCTGAAATTTGAATTCGCAGCCCCCATAGTGGTGTTCCATGTACCCAGGCTCAATGTTTGGTTAGCCAGCGTCTGAGAGGTTACCCCGTTTAAAGCAATATTAAGATTTCCTCCTCTTGTATAGTTAATATTGAACAAACCAAACTCACTGGCCCCTGCCGCATTACTGGTAACTAACGGAGAAGTGCTGTTGTAAACAAATGTCAAGCGATTATCTGCCGTTAAGTTTAAAGAAGGAAAGAAATTATTGGTCGGGCTGGCACTTGATGATTTTTCAAATGCTACAATTGGTTGGGAACTTGAATTATGACTTCTTGCCACCACAAATACCTCCATATTTTCAGTATCTGTTGTAAACGGTGTATTCGGATGTACCAGTTTTTGATTGGGTGAGAAAATCACCTGTGAATTATAGTTACTGTTGGTAAGGTTATTATCGGAATAAGCCGGGTAAAGGCCGGCTGTATTCTGAGTCACGTTTAGTCCCTTCACACTATTGTCTTTCCATGTCGTCACATTGCCGGAACTAAGTGTCAGACCTCTTGTACTTTGCAGCCAGAAAGTATTGCTTGCAGTAATGCACCCCGGTTGAATATCGGTTAATGCGCGGAAAGAAGAAGTGTTATATGCTACAAAAGCCATATCGCTGGAACCACCAAGAATATGCTCGAAGCGAACGATGTTACCCACATTGGTTTCATTAAGGCCAAAATCTGCAAGATCCCAGCATCTCAGACGCATATCCCTGCCATTATTTTCACCAGAACCTAGTGTACCGGAAGTAGGCTGGCTGGCTGACCTTGTTTTGGTAGTCGGGTTATAAAATACCCAGTTGGCCACTCCTACCGAATTTACGGCACCCATGTTCACTGTGAGTTTATAACCTACAGTATTACCATTTACATCTACAAACCTGAACTCATCCGGTGTATCATAAGCGCCCATTTGTGTCACGACGATATCTGCAACGCCATCATTAATTCTTGATATATTAAAATTATCTACCTGGAAGTCAATGGTTGATACCGGCAGATTGTAAATAGCAGTGCCTAAGTTCAATCCATTGGTACCATCCGTTAAATAATAATCCAGGTTGTTTGTCAATGTTACATTTGTGGTAAGGTTGTTCACATTATTATAATATGTTCCTACTCCAATGTAAGTATTGGTTCCTGGCGTACCGCTTATCCTGTTTATAGGCAATGCTTTAAAACTGGATGGCGTAAAACTAACGCCGTTGTTCACCAGTATATTATCATTTACTCCTGTAGAAAATGTTTTTGTAACATTATCCCTGGTGTATGTAAATGCCAATAAATGATGTGATTTATTCGGCCTTTTTGAAGCCGTATCCACAAAGCCCACACCTGAAGTGTAATAACCATTAAAATCTGTATAAATACGGGTAATATTTTGAGCTTTTATTACCATACAAAACAGCAGCAGTGCAAAAAATTGCACAAGGGGTAAAATTTTGTTCATTGAGTTAAGAAAGGATAGATTAAAAATCAAAAATTACGCCGACAAAACTAATATATTTTTTTTACAAATAATGAAAGAATAATATTTATTTGCTGAAAAAAATACTGATGTTGACGGGCTGCCTGATGCGGCGGGCCTGGTACGACGCAGGAGTACCGAGCGATAGCGAGCCCAAAGCAGCAGGAACTAACGTTAGATCAGTGGTGAACAGATGACAGCCCCTCAATAAAAAAAATAAATTACTGGATAACGGCACTGATGATCTCACCGTTTTCGTTTTGAACTTCTATATAATCCTGTACAGTCGTATTAATGCTTTGTCCTACATAATCCGCACTTATAGGAAATAATTTATGCGTCCGTTCTACCAGCACCAATGTCTGAATGGATTTAGGCAATGCATTTAAGAATGGTTTAACGGCATAAGTTAAAGTACGGCCGCTGTTTGCCACATCATCTACCAGAATCACATTTGAATTGGTAATATCCTGTGAAATAGCGATATTGTTTTCATGTGGCGTTTTCTTATTAAAATCTAATGGTAAAACACTTATCTGCCCTTTAAAGTATGGTGCTATTTCCTGTTTTAATTTGTTGGCAATCAGTAGTCCGTTGGCTGCAATACCCACCAGTATAATGGACGCTTCAAAAACATTTCTTTCGGCAATTTCTAATCCCAATCTTTTTATTTTAAAGTCTATCTGTGTTTTATCCAATATCTTTTTCAATGCCAACAATTTTACTTTTAAAGATGCAATTTACAACCTAAAGCTATACAACGGCAGGCAATTTATTAAATAATCAATAAAAAAGCCGGCATCAAATCTTCTGCAACTTAAAGCCTTTATCTTTGCGCCCTTATGTTTAAAGAGTTCAAAAACACCTTGCCGTTAGCCATTCCGCTTATATTAAGTAACATTACACAAATGTTGCTGCATTTAACTGATAGTGCCATGGTTGGTTATCTTGGGCATATTGAACTGGCGGCATCATCGTTCGTCAATAACGTGGTAATCATTCCACAGGTAATCGGCTCCGGTATTACATTGGCATTATCGCCACTTGTGGCATTTGCTTTGGGACAAAATGATAGCAATAAAATTTCAAAGTATTTATACAATAGCATCTGGTTGTCATTAATAGTAGGTTTAATACTGGTGGTATCCTTATTTTTATTAACACCAATGTTGGGGCAGATGGGCCAGCAGGCAGAAGTCGCTGCAATGGCACCTAAATACTACCAGTTGATGGCAGCATCATTGTTTCCCATGATGGTCTTCTTAATGTTGAAACAATTTTCTGACGGGCTGGAATATACCAAAACAGGCATGGTCATTTCTTTGGTAGCATTGCCTGTAAACGCTTTTTTATGCTGGTTGTTCATATTTGGAAATCTTGGACTGCCAAAACTGGGGCTGGCCGGTGCGGGGCTGGCAACGCTTATTACAAGGACCTTACAGGCTATTGTAATGTTCATCATAGTAATGAAGCACCCTATTTACAAACCATACTTAAGAAAATTCAGCGAAGCTGTCAAAATATCCAAAGCCAATATAAAAGAAATACTGTCGATAGGCATTCCCAGCAGTTTGCAGTTAACCATGGAGTCTGCTGCATTTGCTATTTCCGGTATTTTAATCGGGCATTTGGGAGCAGTATCTCAGGCAGCACACCAGATCGCATTGAATTGTGCTTCATTAACATTTATGGCATCAGTTGGTTTATCTACAGCCGCCTCCATCAGAGTGAGTAATGCATTCGGGCATGGCAATAAACCGCTGATGCGCGCCATCGGGAAAAGCGTACTACTGGGAGGGCTGGTTTACAGCATTATTTGTATTGTTGTTTTCGTGGCTTTTAAAAACCAGTTACCGTTAATATTTAACCACGAACCGGAAGTAGTGGCTTTAGCCGCAGGTCTGTTATTGCTCGCTGCTATTTTCCAGATATCAGATGCCACACAGGCCATTGGCGTAGGTCTATTACGTGGCATGAAGGACGTCAAAAAACCAACATTATATGTCATGATCGCTTATTGGATCATCGGCATTCCACTGGGTTATATCCTTACATTTAAGATGAATTTTGGTGTACAGGGTATGTGGATAGGATTTGTAACCGGTTTAACCATTTCCAGCTTATTTCTAAATACAAGGTTTCTGCGAAAGACAAAATAATTTTATTGGGGGCTGTCTGCATTTGTTAATTGTCCGGGCTTTAGTTCCTGCTGCTTTGGGCTCGCTGTCGCTCGGTACTCCTGCGTCGTACCAGACCCGCCGCATCAGGCAGCCTTTGGGCAGCTGAATAGTGATCATCTTTGTTTTCCGATCACAAATACGCCCTTACATCGGATTTACTGAATCATGATTAAATGCTGCAAGGCCTGCAGTGGACAGCAGGCAGGCGCGCCTTGCGCCTGGTACGAGCTCTTAAAAGTATATTAATCGGATGAATACTTTGGCGAGTACGTTACCCTGCAGTACACCGGACAAATGTTGCTATAGTATTACCAATATAGACAGCCCCTAATAAAAAACGGTTAAATGAATAATGATTCAGATAACCGTTTTTCTTTATGTCGGATTTTTAATAATACCCGGATTAAAATGATTTCAATTCTTTGATAACTGCTACAGGGTCCGGCGCTCCGAATACAGCACTGCCTGCTACTAATACAGTTGCACCGGCATCGACTATCTCTTTGGCATTTTTTGCAGAGATACCTCCATCTATTTCAATCTCTACTTTCAACCCCATTTCATCTATCAGCGTTCTCAGCTTCTTAATTTTATTGATGGTGTTTGGAATAAATGACTGCCCTCCAAATCCCGGGTTAACGCTCATAAGTAAAACCATATCGACATCCGGCAATATTTCATATAAAACATTGATAGGTGTATGAGGATTCAAAGCAACACCGGCTTTCATTCCCAGGCTCTTTATTTGCTGGATATTCCGGTGTAAATGCCTGCATGCTTCATAGTGAACGGTTAAAATATCGGCACCCGCAGCTTTAAACCATTCGGTATATTTTTCCGGTTCTTCTATCATCAGGTGAACATCAAATACTTTATCAGTTGCTTTTCTTATTTTTTCTAAAACAGGAAAACCATAACTGATATTGGGCACAAAGCGGCCATCCATTATATCTAAATGTAACCACTCGGCTTCGCTATTATTAAATAATTCGATGTCTTTACTGAGATTTAAAAAATCTGCCGCTAAAAGTGATGGTGCAATTATTGCCATAACATTATTTTTTGCTTAATCGCTCAATGGCTTCCTGAGCTTCTATGATCTGAGGATTAAATTTTAGTGATTCATTGTAGCTTTCTATCGCTTCTTTAGGCAAATGTAAGGCTTCATAGCATTTGCCTTTCCAATACCAGGCATCTGCATGCTTAAAATTTATCTTAGTAAGCTGGGTCAATACTTTTAAGGCGTCGTCATAAAGTTTTTCATCGTAGAAACTATACGCTTTTTCCATATAGGCATCGTAGTAGTTGTAGTTGTTTACAATGGTACTATCCATCCATTCCCGTGCCTTTGCATATTGTTTTGTCTGGCTATAATAGATGCCTTTAATATAGTTGACGTCCGTACGTATGGATTTATCGGGAAAAAGCTTATTGATAATTTCAGCCACTTTTAAAGTAGTACTGTCCCCTGCCTCTGCATAAGTATTTGCAAGGTTCAGCCATTGCTGTTCGTCCTGTGGCTGTGCGTTTAAATAAGTCCTGTAGCTGGCAATAGCACTATCGTAAATGCCTGCGCTTCTAAACGCATTTGCTTTTTTTATCCAATAATGGAAGTTCTCGTCCGCTGCCGCAATTTTAGCATTATAACCGGCTATTTCCGTTTTCAGGGCCTCACTCCATTCTCCTGTACGATTATCATCAATATAAACCACGGAATCATTTACAGGCTTATTGGTAGGTGATTTACCGGTCTCATTGCCATTACATGCCGTAACCGTGGCAGTAATGGCAATAAGGATTGTTTTAATAACGGATTGTCTGTTCAACATTATTGTTTTTTTAAATTCAGGAGCATATCTTCTGTCATCTTATCCAAATCAAATGCCTCTTTCCAGCCCCAATCTTTCCTGGCAACGCTGTCATCAATGCTTGCCGGCCAGCTGTCGGCAATTGATTGCCTGTAATCCGGCTTGTAAGATATTTCAAATTCCGGAATACGTTTCTTAATGGAGGTTGCTATTTCTTTTGGAGAGAAACTCATACCGCTTAAATTATAGGACTGGCGCACAGAAATTTTGGCGGCATCTGCTTCCATCAACTCTAACGTGGCGCGAATGGCGTCCGGCATATACATCATCGGGAGATAAGTATCTTCTTTCAGGAAACATTCATAGCTTTTTTCTTTTAGAGCATCATGATAAATCTCTACGGCATAATCTGTCGTTCCGCCTCCCGGCGCACTTTTGTAACTGATAATGCCGGGGTAACGAAGGCTTCTTACATCTACGCCAAATTTCTGGAAATAATAGTTACACCAAAATTCTCCGGCATATTTACTGATCCCGTAAACGGTAGTTGGTTCTATAATGGTTTGTTGCGGGCAATCTTTTTTTGGAGAGGTTGGTCCGAATACTGCTATAGATGACGGCCAATAGACTTTATGCAATTTTTCTTCACGCGCAATATCCAGCACATTTAATAATGCCTGCATATTTAAGTTCCAGGCAAGGTTAGGATTTTTTTCGCCGGTGGCGCTCAATATTGCTGCCAGTAAATAAACCTGCGTAATATTCTGGCGGATAATTTGTACATGCAGCATTTCTTTGTTCATGACATCCAGACTTACGTATGGGCCGGTACCTTCCAATAAAGGATTCTGCTCTCTTAAGTCACTTGCAATAACATTATTGTTGCCATATATCTCTCTTAAAGCCATCGTCAGCTCCACGCCAATCTGGCCTGAAGCGCCTATTACTAGTATTTTTTCTTTAACCATAACGTTTCCAAATAATTTTTATATATAATTTCCAAGCAATTCCCTGCAAAGCAAATAATAATTACTTAATTTCTGAAGAAAGCAAAGAAGTATTTATTACCTATATGAATAATTGAATTTGTAATTCTATGACAAAATGTTTATTTCAGTTAACAGATTAAAATATTGGAGAATAATTCTATAAAATGGCTAAAAAAGTTAAAATATGTTTTCTATTTATTTAATTTTTATTGATGAAAAAAAATGGAACTGTAACAACTGCTACTTTTTATAATACCCTTTCTTATTTTTCAACTGAAGTAATTACATCCATCTTTTCAAATTTCCAATCATTATAGAATTCAGTGCTAAATAACCTGTAGCTACAACCAACACCGGTTAAAAATTTTCTTCGGAATGGCCTCAATATGAAACATTAACCAGGAAGCCGGTTGATTAAAATCCTTTATGCTATTCAAATCTTAAATAGAATCTTAATGAACTTTATCCGATATTTGCGCAAATTTTCCAGTCCATATAAAACAATTACATGAAATCGAACGAAACAGCGGTAGCAGAAAAGTTGTTACAGGTAGAAGCAGTAAAATTACGTCCAAACGAGCCATTTACATGGGCCAGCGGTTGGAAAAGCCCGATATACTGCGATAACAGAAAAGTACTTGGTTTTCCATTTATACGTGACTTTGTAAAAAGTGAATTGTGTAATGAAATTTTCACCCGTTACCCGGATGTGGATTTATTGGCCGGTGTGGCCACCGCCGGTATCGCCTGGGGCGCAATGGCTGCCGACCAGTTAAAGCTTCCATATATATATGTGCGCCCGAAACCA
Organism: Polluticaenibacter yanchengensis; assembly: GCA_027854065.1. Lineage (GTDB taxonomy): Bacteria > Bacteroidota > Bacteroidia > Chitinophagales > Chitinophagaceae > Phnomibacter > Phnomibacter yanchengensis. Next base: position 27,717 of record JAQGEF010000041.1, read on the forward strand.
AAAGAGCATGGGATGGGTAACCAGATAGAAGGCCACTACGAAGCAGGAAAATCAGTATTGGTAATTGAAGATTTAATCAGTACCGGAAAAAGTAGTTTACAGGTGGTAGAAGTTTTAAAAACTGCCGGCTTAAACGTGGTGGGTATGGTAAGTATTTTCACCTATGGATTCCCGCAAGCTACCGAAGCTTTCCAAAAAGCAGGTGTAGAATTCCATTCATTATCCAATTATGAAGCATTAATTCAACAAGCTGTTGCAGCAGGAAATGTAGATGAAGCACAGTTAGAACTATTAAAAGAATGGCGTAACAACCCATCGGAATGGGGTAAATAATACATCACACTGTAGCTGTCAGTACCCAAAAGTTTTCAATCGGGTACTGACAGCCAACAGCAAAAGATAATTTATTCGCCAATGAAATTAGCCGGTCTTTTTTCTAAAAATGCCGCAGCACCTTCTTTCGCATCTTTGGTATCAAAAAGGTTACCAAATTCCTGTATTTCCTGTTCCAGTCCCACCAATGGTTTTGATACGGCAATGTTTGCCAGTGTCAGGCACTTAGATACTGCCAATGGCGCTTTCTTATTAACGGCACCCAATATTTTTTCCGCAGTAGGTATCAGATCACTTAATTCTGTCACCTTGTTCACCAGGCCTATTCTATAAGCTTCATCCGCATCAATCATATTACCGGTTATCAATAATTCTATCGCTCTCCCTTTACCTACCAAATGAGTTAACCGTTGTGTACCGCCATATCCCGGAATCAGGCCAAGGTTTACTTCCGGTTGTCCGAATTTAGCGTTATTACTCGCTATCCTGAAATGACAGGCCATCGCCAGCTCACAACCACCGCCCAAAGCAAAACCATTCACAGCGGCCACAATCGGTTTCGGACAATTTTCTATTTTGCTAAAGACCAATTGCTGACCACGTAAGGCCAGTTGTTTGCCTCCCTCACCATCCAGTTCGGTAAACTCACTGATATCTGCTCCCGCCGCAAAAGCCTTCTCCCCTATACCTGTTATGATGGCAGATTTTATAGCCGGGTTGTTATAAATTTCCAGGATTGCCTCCCCCAACTCAGTAATCACCTGGCTGTTGAGCGCATTTAGTTTGGTCGGCCGGTTTATAGTAATGGTATATATTCCATTACTTTCATTTGTAAGCAAGTTCTCGTACATCGTTGTATTTTTTAGTAAAACAAATATAGAGATTTTGACTATTTTTTCTTTATGGGCTTTCAATTTTAGTAATTCTGATACACATTTGTACGGCGTGCTTATGGCTTCGCTTGGCTCGGTGTATTTTTGCAGGAATAACCTGTCACTGATATTTACCCCCAACAATCCTGCAAAAAATACACTGGCTCGTGCCTCGCCACCAACGCATGCCGCAGCCCAATGTCATTTAGCTAAGGATTGTTGCTAAATATTGTTTCTATAATTTTTTTGAGTTTTATGTTTTCCATA
>JAQGEF010000042.1 GCA_027854065.1 Polluticaenibacter yanchengensis
GCTCAAGCAATAAGATTAGGCTCAAATGACATTCAAACTATTTGTAAATTAATATCTTAAGAATACAACAGCCGTACTCCCAGGAGGGGACAGACCTATGTGGTTTAGGCCTTTTGAGTAAAGCATAAAAGTAGTATGAAAAACGAGATTCAGTTTTACTTAAGTTATTTCACCAAGCGCTTCTTGTCTCCTCCAGGGAGGGGCAGGGGGTGGGTATTTCAACACTTGCCCAATAAATATTCTATGGCCGAAAAGCTGCGGCATGTGTGGGTGGGCGAGGCACGAGCCCAGTGTATTTTTGCAGGGTAAAATGAGAGGTGTTCAAAATGAAATAAGACCCTGCAAAATACACCGAGCGCCAGCGGAGCCCTAAGCACGCCGGACAAATGCCTCGTACAGATGTGAATGTTGACAGCCCCGAATAATTTTGTCCTGTATTATCAAATTATGTTTTTAAAGAAAGTGCATGTGGACGTTGATTTTGTTTGTAACTTTAATCTATCTAAATTTTTAATTATGAGTACATCCAAATGGGTTCTTGATCCGGCGCATAGCGAGCTTTATTTTAAGGTAAAACACCTGATGATTACTAACGTGAAGGGTTCGTTTACTTCTTTTAGCGCTACTATTGATGGCGAAAATTTTGAGAAATCTGTCATTACTGTTACTATTGAATCTGCGTCTATTTCTACAAATAATAAGGATAGGGACGCGCATTTAAAAAGTGGTGATTTTTTTGATACGGAAAAATACCCTGAGATAAAATTTGTGAGTACTTCTATGGACAAGGAAGATGACGATGAGTATGTTTTAAATGGTAATCTTACTATTAAGGATGTGACAAAACCGGTGGCGTTAAAAGTTGAGTTTGGCGGGACTAAAAAAGACCCGTGGGGCAATGAGAAAATTGGATTTGAAGTGAAAGGTAAGTTTAACAGAACGGATTTTGGTCTGAGCTGGAATTCAGCTTTGGAAGCGGGCGGGGTTTTAGTAAGTGAAGAGGTGAAACTGGAGGCGGAAGTACAGTTTGTTAAACAGGTTTCTGAATAAAATAAATGGACTGATCATAAAACAGCCACCCGCGATTAATACGGGTGGCTGTTTTTATACTATCAGGTTGTGTTTAAGCTAAAGTGGCTTTTACTACTGCCGCCAAACCCGTGGTAGGGTGACCAATAAGTGTAGACAGGGTATTGTCTTCACTGTATAAGTCTCCTTTGGAGGCAGATACATCAAAACTTGCAAATGCCTGCGCTACCGGTTCCGGAAACCCGATTTTCACAAGAATAGCGGCATATTCATTTTCAGGTAAATCCTGGTACGGAATCTCTTTCCCGGTTTGTTTTGAGATCTCTGCGGCTAATTCAGCCAACGTATAAGCGGTATCTCCGGCCAATTCATAGATTTTGCCGTTATGTCCTTCGGTTGTTAAAACTTTTACTGCGGCATCTGCATAATCTTCTCTTGTTGCAGAGGAAATCTTACCGTTGCCTGCGCTGCCAACAAACGCGCCTGCCTGAACAGCTCCGGGAATGGACGCACCGTAATTTTCGGTGTACCAGCCATTGCGCAAAATGGTATATTCAATACCGGATGCTTTGATGGCATTTTCAGTAGCTAAATGTTCCGGTGCCAGTACCAGGGTGGAGTTATCTGCACGTAACAGGCTTGTGTAAACAATTCTTTTTACGCCCGCTTCCTTAGCTGCGTTTACTACATTTTCATGCTGTTCTTTTCGCTTGCCAATTTCATTGCCGGAAATCAGTAATAATGTATCGATGCCTTTTAACGCAGCGGCTAAACCTTCCGGTTGGTTATAATCAAATGCACGTGCCGTTATGCCTAATGCTTCTGCTTTTGAGGGCGTGCGTACCAATGCTATGAGGTTGTCTTTTTGTGTGGCTTTTAATTTGTTGACGATTAACTGGCCCAATTGACCTGTTGCTCCTGTGATCCCGATTGTCATACTTTAAAGTTTTAATTGTAATAAATTTTGTTACATTTATGTTGAAAAAAATTATTGAAACATACCGGCAAATTCTTCAAGTGTTTTATTCTGAAGAAAATTTACCACTAGTAAATCCGTTTCTGAATACAATGTTTCCAGGCGGTTATTAATGTTCTTACCTACCGGGCATTTTGGGTTTGTATTGAGATTCTTTTTGCCTAAAATATCTGAGTTTTTCACTGCTTTATATATATCTGTGAGGGTGATTTGGCGCGGAGATTTACTTAACCTGGCACCTCCGTCTTTTCCTTTCCTGCTTTCTACCAAACCTGCCTGCTGCAGCACAATCAGCTCTTTTCTTACAATAACAGGATTCACATTGATACTACCGGCTATGTAGTCGGAATTTAACCAGGCATCTTTATCTGCTGCCAGTATGGTTAAAATATGTATCGCGGTTGCAAATCTTGTATTGTTCATTGTTGTGTAAAGATAGGACGGTATTTTGATAATTGTAATAATGTTTGTTACAATTAAAGGATGTTTAACAAATATGATAAAGTAATAAGATTTGCTTATAAAAATTACGTAGTTATACGTAATGAAATATTGAAATATTTGTCTATTTTCACGTTTGCTAAAAACTAATATTATGAATTGCTTTGCGAATACGGGAAACCGTAAAAATGGAAACTTTGTAAGGGGTAGGTTTGGGTATAATTTAAAAAAGAGTGAAGTGAATTAGTAAATTAAAAACTATTTCAGAAATGATAAAAGAACTTATAAATTTTACAAAATCAATTGACAGTGAAACTGCTGAAAGTTCAAAAAATATAACAAACGGAGTACATATTTTTATTGAACAGGATGATAATGAGGAATTATTCATTTCTAACATTTTTGATAGTTCTGAAGAAATAGAATCAGAAGACTTAAAGAAAATTCTAGTCTACGAAAAATATTCTGCTTATTTAAATATGAATAAGCAACAAAAGTTTGACAAAAATCAAAAAATTCATTCTGCCAATCCATTTAGCTTCGCTTTTAATTTTAGTCTTGGTAATAATAAAAAGGAAATAGAGTCCACTCTAAAAGGAAAAATAGATCGAAAGGAATTAAATAATTCATTAAAAATTGAGTCTAAAAATTTTAAGATTGAAGAAGTAAAGAAGTCAATTAATAGCTATTTTAATAATGCTAAGAGGCTTTGTTTGCAAGAGCCAAGTAAGTATGCAAATTTGCTCCAAAAATTTGAAGTTTTTTGTAACAACAATTTGTTTGAATTCATTAAATACGGTGATGTTGACAACAAAATATACTTAAAAAGGTACGTGAATATTGGAGAAAAAGACTATGTAAAGGTTTATTTGACTTGTGTTTCTGTAAATGATTGGATAGAGGCTTATCAATACTATTTTAATAGTGAGTATCCAAAAGATAAAAATGTTGTAAATGACTTCTTTGCAGCAACATACAATCAGAAAAAACCTTTTTTAATTCATCAAACAGCAAGTTTCGATGGTTTTAAATTTGAAGGAATTGACGCTACGATTATAAAGAAATTTGAGGGGTTTGCAAAAACAAAACCTAAGATACTTCCTAATCCTCTTCCTATTTTTATAGACAAGGATGAATTAAACAAGAACGTAATATCTATTTTTAAAGAAAATGGAAAATTTGGGTATCGAGAAATTATAGAAAGTTTACTTGAAAACAATAACGATGATTTACACAATTATTATCTTCTCAATTGGTTCTATGGCAAAGATTTCCAAGTTATAGATTTTGATTATGTATCGAAATTTGAATACGAGATCAAAAACCTCATTATTCATAATCTATTTGAGATAAAAGAAAAAGGTGGCAAAACAGACAAGCACTATCCTCTAATTAAGAACATTTTTGATTTCGAATTTCAAGTGCTGAGGCCCTTGATTCAAAGTAAATATCACCGAGTAGATTTCTTTGGAGACCTTAATAAGGAGGATTATGCAAAATTGGATTTGACCTTTTCGTCTTTCTCCAAATACCGCAAAGCCGTTTATGATTATGTATACAAATCGCAAAGAAACAGTATTGATGGAAATACATTTTACGAAATGGTTTTCAATAGCATTTTGGATGATGTGAAGAATAATAATGACTACGGAATAAAAGAAAAACTAAATATATGGTACAGCCTTTTCAACTATTTTAATCCTCTAAAAAATATATATATGGTTAATAAATTAAAAGAATACCAAGACTTCGTTCGTCAGCTTATCGATGAGGAAGAGTTAACGGACATCACAGATGAGAAGTTCGCTTTTGCAGCAGGTCAAGTGATTGAATACATTTTAAGTAAAAGTAAATCGGCTGATAACAGTTTCAACTTGCTTGAGCCTTACTTACAGCAATCAAAATGTGTGGAGTTTAAAAAAGCAATTGCTAATGATTTTGGTCGGTACAAACATGAGAATTTCTCTAAAAACTTTGAGAAAGTTGCCGCTTTTGTTTTAAGCTATGAAACCGATGCTAACTTAAAACATTTATTACCACAAATCCTCGCAGGAGCATTTGCCAAAAATCAACTATTCAGTTCTAATTCTTCAAAATAAAATATTATGACAACATTTAACAATCGTGTTTACGGAGCCGCTATTATAAAATCTATCAACTCCAACTATAATGCAGATTTTTCTGGTCAACCTCGTAAACTGCCTAATGGAACAGTTTATGCTACGGATAAAGCGTTGAAATATTCCATTCGTAACTTTTGGAAAGATGCTTTAGCTGAAAAGATATTTTACTTTAAATCGTTAAGTGAGGAAATGTCTCCCCGTACTCTGGATGAAACTTATAACTTGCATTTTGGTGATTTTAAAGGGAAAGATAAAAGTCCGGAGTTGAGATTAGAGGTGTTAGGCAATATTTTAAAGTGCTTAGATGTGAAGCTCTTTGGAGGTACCTATGCCGGTAAAACCAATATTTCTATTCATGGGACTTGTCAAATAACTCACGGGCTTAATAAGTTTACCGAAAATGTGATTTACTCTGAGCAAATTATGTCTCCATTTAAAAATTCTAATGCAGACAGTAAAGATAGTACCATGACAACTTTAGGGTCTCAATCTCGATTGCAAGAGGGGCATTATGTGCATCACTTTTCAGTAAACCCTAAAAATATTGAAGAAGATGTAACCCGTGTAGCTAGAGAAGGTTTGACTGATAATGATATTTCAAAACTAAAAGAGGGTTTAAGAAAAGGGGCGACTTATTATGACTCAGCAGCAAAAGCAGGCACTGAGAACGAATTGTTGCTGTGGGTACAACTAAAAGCAGACTCGAAACTGGTCTTGCCTTCATTTGTAAGTTTGATTGAAGTAAATGAAGCAAAGGAAATCGACCTTTCAAAAGTGGCTTCTTTGTTAGCAGAACCTCATGTAAAAAGCGAAATCGAAAAAATAGAAATCTATTATAACAAATCCAATACGAAAGTACTAAGTGAACCAGCAGGAGCTGTATTTACTGAACTTTAAAAAGCAGCTTATGAAACTGATATCATTTGATGTACAGGCTGACTTTGGTTTTTTTCGAAAACCAGAAACCAATAATACGATTAATCTATCGTACAACATTATCCACAAACCTGCTATATTGGGATTTTTGGGTGCTGTTATTGGTCTGGCAGGTTATAGAGAAAAAGGCAAATTGCCAGAATATTATGAGCAGCTAAAAGACCTAAAAGTGGGTGTTGAGCCATTACAGCATGAAAAAGGTAATTTTTCGAAAACCAATATTAAATACACTAACACAGTGGGATATGCTAACAAGGGAACTAATTTTTTAACCGAAGAATTGACCTTAATTAATCCAGCTTATCGTATTTATTTGCTTTTGGATGAAAATGATAATTTGCAAGTCAAATTACTGAAAGCTCTTCACAAGGGAGAATCTGTATTCGTACCCTATTTTGGGAAAAATGAATTTACCGCTTGGTGGAAGCCTTCAAGTTTTAAGGAATATGCTTTTTCGACGAAAGATATAGATGCAAATCAAAGTGTAAAAATAGCAACGGTTTTCCAAAAAGATATTGAGCTGAAGGGGCAAGTGGAAGCTCCATTTCCTGATTTTTCACTAGGAGGTGATATCAATTTTGAGGAAATGCCATTTGTCTATTTCGAACGTTTGCCTAAACAGTTTGATGAAGAGCTTATGCAATATGAATTGGCAGAATTTGCTTTCTCCACTTATCATATTAAAAATGCTCAACAGTTACCTAATCTATATTTCATTGAAGAGTTAAAGGCTTATGCTCAGTTATTTTAAGTCGGCAAGAGAAATAATAAAAGAATTACCTGCATTGTCAGATTATCTGAATGCTGCAGGTAATTATTATGCCCATTTACCAAAGTCGGATCTCACTATACCAAAGGAAACACTAGAAGAGCATATTAATTTGGTGAATAATTACGCAGTCAGGTTAATCGAAAAACATCGACTAGATGATGTAATTAATAATATGATTGCTGATTATGTTGTCACTAACGATGAGAAGATCTCCAACTATCTAAAGAAATTGTTCATCAACACCATTGTTTTCCATGATTTTGGTAAGATCAATGAACATTTTCAGGTGGATAAAATGAAAAATAATTCATTTAAGGATCGTACTGTACTTAATAGTCCAATTGGTTCTACCCATTCAGCCTTAGGAGCCTATATTTATTTAACCAAACATCTAAATGAAATCGGTTCAGAATACAATTGGAATCAGCGTTTACTGACAGCGTGTATTTATTTGTCCTATTCCATTTTCAAACATCATGGCAGTCGTTTTACAGATGAAAGTTTAGGTACTACCAACTTTGATGAATTTCAGGCTAAATATAAGTTTGAAGATGTTGCTAACTTTTTATCCAATTATTTAGTTCATTTTGGATTTCAAGTTAATCCGAATATTTTAAAAATGATCGGTAAAAATGAATGGTTGAGGTCTAGTTTGAGACTTGTAGAAAGTACTACATTTTCGCTTTATGCTCTTTGCCGACTCAACTTTTCTTTGCTCACTGCATCAGATTATTTGGCGACCAATGAATATATGAACCAAGCTCCATTAACAGATTTTGGCACTTTGTCATTGGCTAGAATTAATGAAATCTATAAACAAGTAACCGAAGCAGAATGGATAAATGAAGCAGAAGGAAAAAGAAATTATAATAAAGCGGTATTTGAAAAAACAGAAGATTATCAACTCCAATATCCTACTGATGCTACAAGTGATAATTTGAACATCTTACGAACAGAGATGGCGGTTGAAGTCATCCGTAATATTCGCAAAAACAGTGATCAAAACTTATTCTACATTGAAGCTCCCACCGGCGGAGGAAAAACCAATCTATCTGCTTTAGCGGCGTTAGAATTGTTGAAGCTACATCAGAGAAAATACAACAAAGTATTTTATGTATTTCCATTTACTACCTTGATTACGCAAACTTATAAATCATTAAAGGAAACCCTTTTTCTTCATGATGATGAAATGGTAGAGTTGCATTCCAATGCAGGCATGAAGGTGAAAGAAAATAAGGAAGATGATAAATATGGAGAAGACAAACTGAATTATATCAATAACTTATTTGTCAATTATCCATTTGCTTTTCTTTCGCACATTCGCTTTTTCGATATCCTTAAAACCAATGAAAAAGAACCCAACTATTTGTTGCACCGAATAGCTAATTCTATTGTTGTAATTGATGAATTGCAGTCTTACTCACCTCAGCATTGGGATAAGGTGATTTATTTTATTCAACAATATGCCGACAAATTTAATATCAAATTTATCTTGATGTCTGCAACATTACCTAAGCTGGATAAGTTGGATGTCATAAAAGATCGGGTTCAGAATTTTGTATACTTATTGCCAGATGCCAAAAAGAATTATTTCAACAATCCAAATTTTGCAGGTCGAGTTACGTTCAATTTTGATTTATTTGAAAGTAGTGATTTGCAGCTGTCAGAAATAGCGAGCAAGCTTTTGGCTGAATCAGAGAATTATGCTCAGAAAGATTTTGGTAATGCAAAACCATTGGGAAGTGTTTATACCATTATAGAATTTATATTTAAGAAAACCGCAACGGAATTTTATGAGCTCATCAATCAATCTGATTTTTTTGATGAAATTCTGTTGTTGTCTGGAACCATATTGCCACATCGCAGAAAAGAAATTATCAACTTTCTGAAAAATAAAAGTAACAGACAAAAGAAAGTCCTTTTGGTAACGACTCAAGTGGTAGAAGCTGGCGTAGATATCGATATGGATTTAGGCTTTAAAGATCGCTCATTGATAGATAGCGATGAGCAGTTGGCAGGAAGAATTAATCGAAATGTAAACAAAGAAGATTGCACGCTTTTCCTTTTCAATTATAATAAAGAAACTATCATTTATGGAAAAGATAAACGACTTAAACTTACACGTGATCATATCAATCTTGAACAATATCAATCTATTTTAAAAAATAAAGATTTTGATAAGCTCTACGATTTGGTGCTGAATGATAGAAATGAGTGGAATAAAAAAGACATGGTGATCGGTTTTCGAGAATACGAAGACAAAATCAAGAGCTTAAAATATCAATCAGTACATGAAGAATTTAAGTTAATAGACCAACATAATCTTTCATGTTTCGTCCCTCTTGCAGTTCCGATTACAGTTGATGGTGCTGTAGTAGGAAAAAGGGATGAAGTGTTTACTAATGCAGAATTAACATTTTTAAAAGAATATCATGTATATGCTAATGAAAATAATAAGGTAGAAGGATCTGAAGTTTTTGATATTTTTTTGAGGTTAATTCACAGTAATAGAGAATGTAAAAAGGAAGATTTTGCTAAAAGTAAAACCGATGATAAAATATTGCAAAGTATCATGTCCAAGTATGTGTTTTCGCTATTTGCTACAGATAAAGTAGAAAGGAAAATTAATGATTTCATTGGAGATCCTGAAAAAAGTCAATACGGATATAAATATATGACTGAATGGAAGATGTTTTATGCTATTGACACTGGTATGCGTGACTCGGATTTTAATAGTAATGAAACCCAATTTCTATGACCATCAACGCCACACTTATCAATCTTTACAACGTGTGTCCACGAGAATGTTGGCTACATGCCAATGGTGTGCGTATGGAGCATACGAGCGATACTGTAGCGGATGGAAAACTATTGCATGAAACCAGCTATGCAGATAGGAATATGAAACATTCGGAATTGTCCATTGAAGCTAGTTTTAACCGAATCAATCTCTATGGTCAAATTGATTTCTACGATGCCAAACGCAAAATTATTCATGAAACAAAACGTGGCAACAAAGTAGAAGAAGCACATATCTGGCAAGTGAAGTTCTATTTGTGGTTACTCAAACTTAATGGCATCGACAGTGCTACTGGTATCATCGAATATCCATTACTCCGACAAACCGATACAGTAGAGCTATCTATCCAAGACGAACTGCATTTACAAAAACTGGTAGAACAAGTAACAAATTTGCAAGCATCCGAAAACTGTCCTCCAGTTATCAATGGAAAGATTTGTAGGAATTGCAGCTATTACGAACTCTGTTACATTAATGAATGATGAAAAAGACCTACTATCTATTTAATCCTGGCAGAATGAGCCGTAAAGACAATACTTTAAAATTTACACCGGTAGATGAGGATGGGGTAGAGGGAATACCAAAATATATTCCAGTAGAGGGGGTGTCTGATTTCTATTGCTTTGGGGCGTTGGATGCGAATAGTGCTTTGTATAATTTTTTAGGTAAACAACAAATTGCAGTACATTTTTTTGACTTCTACGAGCAATATTCCGGTAGTTTTATGCCTAAGGAATATTTGCTGGCAGGGAAAATGCAGATTGAACAAACAAAGCATTATTCAAACAAAACAAAACGGGTAATAATTGCTCAGAAATTTATAGATGGGGCGGCGTTTAATATCCTGAAAAATTTACGCTATTATCAATCCCGGGGAAAAGATCTTTCTGCGATTATAGAAATAATCGAGTCATATAGCTGCTCTATTGCAACCACCACCGATATTGATGAGTTGATGGGTGTTGAAGGGAATATCCGTCAGAAATATTATGATGCTTTTGATGTTATTCTGAATGATTTTTCTATGAATGGTAGAAGTAAGCAACCTCCTAAAAATGAAGTGAACGCATTGGTGTCATTTGGGAATATGATGTGTTACTCCATGTGCCTGGGACAGATTTATCATACTCAACTCAATCCTACAATCAGCTTTTTACATGAGCCGGGTTACAGGCGTTTTTCCCTGGCATTAGACCTGGCAGAGATTTTTAAACCGATTCTGGTGGATAGAACGATTTTTAAAGTGTTGAATAAAAAAGAAATTCAGGCAAACGACTTTGATGTGCAGGTAAATAGTGTGATATTAAAGGAAAGTGGAAAAAAGAAATTTGTACGTGCTTTTGAAGAGCGATTAGCAGAAACAATTAAACACAGGACATTAAATCGTAGTGTGAGCTATAAGCACCTGGTGAAACTGGAATGCTATAAGTTAACCAAACATATCTTGGGTATGGAGGAGTATAAACCGTTTAAATCCTGGTGGTGATATGTATGTAATCTTAGTTTATGATATAGGAGAAAAACGGGTGGGTAAAATGCTGAAACTTTGCAGGAAATACTTGAACTGGATTCAAAATTCAGTGTTTGAAGGAGAGATAACAGAAGTAAAGTTAAAAGAGTTGGAATTTAAAGCCAGGGAAATAATGGATCAGGAAGTGGATAGCCTGATTATATTTAATACAAGGAATGAAAAGTGGCTGGATAAAAGAATTATTGGAAAAGAAAAGAATGAACTGGATACGTTTTTATAGATAGTATAGGTCGTCGGCGAATATAGCAACTCAGGAAAATGTTCTTTGACATTATTGGAAAAAAAATAGAAAACTAATAAAATAGAGGGTCTTAGTCAGTCGTCGATGTAAGCGTATAATTGGGTTATGGTACATCGACGACTTTTTTGCAAGAAAAACCGTATTTTTATTTCCTGGAAGCCTTGATAACAGGCTTTTTTTAGTCGTCGTTTAGACGGCTCTTAATCGAACAATAGTTGAATTGAAATTTATTACGTTTTGTGTTGGTACGTCTGATCCTACTGGCTCTTAATCGAACAATAGTTGAATTGAAATTCCATAGTGACACGCTTCATAATCCTTTCCTTTTCTCTTAATCGAACAATAGTTGAATTGAAATTCCCCTCGAGGATTTCATGTACTTGCACTTCTGCAACTCTTAATCGAACAATAGTTGAATTGAAATGTGCTGAATTATATTCAGATCAGGCGTATTTCGGAAACTCTTAATCGAACAATAGTTGAATTGAAATTCTATTAGTAAGTGTATAAAATGCTTAAACTGTTTCTCTTAATCGAACAATAGTTGAATTGAAATTTTTGTAAGTATTTTGTTTTTAAGTTGTGACTATTCTCTTAATCGAACAATAGTTGAATTGAAATTTTAGGGGCTTCAGCCTTCCTTTAAATCCTTCTGTAACTTTTAATCGTACAATATTTGAATTGAAATTAAGTAACGTGTCCTATTTAATAAAGAAAATACAGGCTCTTAATCGCACAATACCTGAATTGAACAACACCATCAATTTACAGGAATCTTATATGTCGGGTCATCGTCAATGTTTACTTCGATAATGGCTTCTGCGTTTTTTAGCAATTTAATTGAATCGGGGTTAAGATATTTTAGTACCAGTGTTTTGTTGGCTTCCTTGTATTTTTTAGAAAGTTTGTGAATGGTTTCAATGGCGCTCATGTCCGATATCCGGCTGTCCTGGAAATTAACGATCACTGTTTCCGGGTCGTTTTCTACATCAAATTTGTCTAAGAAAACTTTTGTGGATCCAAAGAAAAGCGGTCCGTAAATTTCGTAATGTTTGATGCCCTGGTGATCTATGTATTTTCTTGCCCTGATACGCACTGCGTTTTCCCAGGCAAATACCAGTGCAGAAATCACCACGCCAATTAATACCGCCAATGCCAGGTTATGTAAAATGATGGTAACAAAAGTGACAATAATCATGACAACAATATCGGGCAATGGCATGCGGTTGAAAATTTTTACACTGCCCCAGTTAAATGTTTTTATCGCCACAATCATCATCACACCGGTAAGCGCAGCCATTGGTATTTTCTCTATAAACGGCGAGGCATACATAATAATTATGAGTATGACCAATGAGCTGATAATGGCGGATACCCGCGTACGTGAACCGGAAGTAATATTTACAAAGGTCTGGGCAATCATTGCGCAGCCGCCCATACCCGCAAAAAAACCGTTTGCCAGGTTGGCGGTACCCTGCGCCAGGCATTCCTGGTTGGTATTGCCCCTTGTATTGGTGTATTCATCAACCACGTTTAGGGTTAGGAGGCTTTCTATTAAACCCACACAGGCCATGATGCCTGCATATGGCAATATGGTCATAAAGGTTTGCCAGCTAAAAGGGACCTGCGGAATATGGAATGCCGGGAACCCACCGCTGATGTCTGCGATGTCTTTAATTGATTTTGTCGGGATCTGAAAAATAAGGGTGACGGCGAATACAACGATAATACCCAGCAATGCGGATGGTATTTTCTTCAGGAACCTGGAGGCCAGCAGCACGGTAATGAGTGTTAATACCACCAGTCCTGCCATGGTGTATAATTCCTGGCCCTGTAACCAAACACTTTGCCCGTTGACCTCTTTTTTAAATTGTGTGAGCTGTGACATAAAAATCACGACAGCAAGGCCGTTTACAAAGCCGTACATCACCGATTCCGGTACGAGGCGCACAAATTTGCCCAGTTTAAAAAATCCGACCAGTAATTGTATGACACCGGCCAGGGCAACCGTTGCGAAAATGTATTCGGTGCCATGTGATTTCATCAGGGAAATTAAGACGATAATGGTAGCACCGGCACCGCCCGAAACCAATCCCGGCCTGCCACCCAGTACGGAAGTAATTAACCCCATAATAAATGCTGCATACAAACCGCTCAATGGCGATAAGCCCGCTAGTATAGCAAATGACAGTGATTCAGGGATCATGGTCATGGCGACTGTTAAACCTGCTAAAATTTCTGTGCGTATATTAAGTGGAGAATAACCGGTTCTGATAGAGGACAACATAAAAATGGAAAACTTTCGGCAAAAATATTGGCAAATAAAGACATTGCCTGTAAAATTATTGCCAGCCGGTTTTTGTGCGTTTTTCTTTTTATTGATCAGGCATTTGTGCTACTACCAGGTATTGTTACGGAACACCGGACACTTTTGACCGGCTATTGACCATCCTGTAAAATAATCCCCGGGTATTTCAACAGCAATGATGCCCGGTTTTTATATCAGGTAGTATTGGCATGATTTGACCAAATGAGAACAAACGCCTCTTTATTTAGTTTTCCGGAATGGCGTTAATTAAGTACTTACATGACAGACATGACCATTTTACAAGTTTAGATGGATTCCGATGCGGTACCGGCCGATAAATGGATAATTTAGTAGTCTTTTTGTTTGTTTGTCTAATAAATGGTGTTTTGTGGTAATGAAAATTTAATATTGTGAAAGATATTTTGAATTTTTTGCAATAAAATCCCATATTTGCATGAACCCATTAATCAACTACTTTTAGGACATGGATTTTGATATAGTAATAGGATTGGAAGTACATATACAATTGAGTACCGACACCAAATTGTTTTGTGGTGATAGCGCGGCTTTTGGCGGCTCGCCTAACAGTCATATTTCGCCGGTTACGCTGGCATTGCCGGGTACTTTACCTGTACTCAATAAAAAGGCGGTGGAATATGCCGTCAAACTAGGCCTTTCATTAGGCTGTGAAATAAACAAACACAGCTTTTTCGACAGGAAACACTATTTCTACCCGGATTTGCCAAAAGGTTACCAAACCAGCCAGAGCAGCAACCCGGTTTGCCTGGGTGGAGGCATTAAAGTAAATGTGGAGGGTGAAGAAAAATATTTGGCCATTCATCATATCCATTTAGAAGAAGATGCGGGCAAGAGCATTCATGATGCCGATCCTAAATACACCTGTATTGATTTAAACCGTGCCGGTGTGCCATTAATGGAACTGGTGACTGAACCGGTTTTGAGCTCCAGCGCAGAAGCTTTTGCTTTTTTAACCGAATTGAGAAAACTGGTGCGTTGGATAGAGGTATGTGATGGTAATATGGAAGAGGGCAGTTTACGTTGTGATGCGAACGTATCCATCAAACCGAAAGGTGCTGTTCAGTTAGGTACGAAGGTGGAAGTAAAAAACCTGAACAGTATCAGGAATGTGCGCCGTGCAATAGACGCCGAAGTGGAACGCCAGGTAAAGCTGGTAACAAGCGGTGGGGCGGTGGTACAGGAAACCCGCGGTTATGATGCGGATAAAAATATTACATTGGGACAGCGTGAAAAAGAGCTGGCGAACGATTACCGTTATTTACCATGTCCGGATTTACCGCCATTTGAAATAACCAAAGAAGAATTGGTGCGGGTAAAAGCTACTATTCCGAAGCTGCCACAGTTCCTGTATGATAATTATGTAAACGAGTACCAGTTGCCCGCACAGGACGCACAGGTGCTGACAGAAGAAAAAAGTATCAGCGACTTTTTTAACACGGTTGCCGGAAAGAATAATAATTACAAGGCGGTAGCTAACTGGATTTTAGGACCGGTAAAAAGCTTACTGAATGAGAAAAGTGTGGGCATTGAAGAATTGGCATTGTCGCCGGAGAAATTGTCTGATATTATTGACCTGGTAGCTTCCGGTGCAGTAAATTTCAGTACGGCTTCCGGCAAGTTACTGCCGGCAATTTTAGGGAATGATAAAGATGTGAAGGCGCTGGCATCGGAGCTCGGATTAGTGCAGGTGAACAGTGAATCGGATATTGAGGTTTGGGTAGATGAGGTACTGGCCAAAATGCAGGATAAAGTGGCGGAATACAAAAAAGGCAAGAAAGGATTGATTGGTTTATTTGTAGGTGAAGTGAAAAAAATAAGTAAAGGCAAGGCTGACCCTAAAAAGACTACCGATATTTTACAGCAAAAATTACAATAATGTAAAAGGCAAACTGAAAGGTTTGCTTTTTTTATAACTGGAGGGTAATAGCAACCGGGCATTGTTTGAACAGTATTGAATGCCGGAAATACCGGGGAGATGAATCGATGTTGACCGGACATAACGTAACGTTATAATGTTTGCATAATAGTATTACAGCAGCTTAAAGGCTGCAGGATACAAAAGGTGGCGACGCAGGAGCCAGTATTTTGTCCGCCTGAATGGCAGTGTGTGATTATTTGTTGAGCAATCGGTATGGGAATGGGCCGGCGGACAAAATACCGCGCCTTTTGTAGCCGGAACTGAAGTGGGGCCAGGGGATAAATGCTGAAAGCCCCAAAAGAAAAAAATCAAAGGTTTTTGGAATGTTGAAAAATAAATAAAACTTTCCACAGGACTAAAGCAAAAAAACGGCATCTTTGCCCATTCAAATTTTAATTAGAATTTATTATTATGGCTTTTGAAATTTCAGGAAAAATTGTTGCTATCTACGATACTGTTCAACGTACAGAGACCTTTAAAACGCGTGAATTTGTAATAGAAAATAGCGAAGAAAATGCAGGTAGAGTATTTACCAGCTACGCAAAATTCCAAACTACCCAAGACCGTACTTCTATTTTGGATAGAGTAAACATAGGCGATAACGTAAAAGTAAACTTTAACATAAGAGGTACCAAATGGGTAAAAGACGGTAGAGAAAACTATATTACCAACCTGGAAGCATGGCGCATAGAATCTTCTTTTGCAGGTGCCAGCAATGGCGGCGGCAGCACCGCTCCGGTTCAACCACCGGTGGCAAGTGCTAATGACGAGAGCGATTTGCCGTTCTAATATATTTTTCGACTGAATAGATACTTATGCAAAAGGACTTTGTTTTAAAATTACCGGCTTCGGAGGCGGGTTCCGGCCATTTGGTGCAAGAAAGAATAGCACAGGAAGCCGGTGTACCTGTAACGGCGGTTACAGGGTTTCATATATTAAAACAAAGCCTGGATGCCAGGAGCAGGACCATTTGGACGAACCTTACTGTAAAAGCTTTTATTAACGAGCCTTTTGTGCCCCGTAGTAAAAGCTTTTACTCGTTTAAAGATGTGACCCGGGCCAGGCATGAAGTGGTGATCATCGGAGCGGGGCCTGCCGGTTTATATGCTGCTTTGCGTTGCATTGAACTGGGCATAAAACCAATTGTGCTGGAGCGTGGTAAAGATGTACGTGCCCGTCGCAGGGACCTGGCCATGCTGAACCGTACAGGCGAGGTAAACCCCGAAAGTAATTATTGCTTTGGAGAAGGCGGCGCAGGTACTTACAGTGATGGTAAACTTTATACCCGCAGTAATAAGCGTGGCAATATCGACCGCATTTTACAACTATTTGTGCAGTTTGGCGCGGAAGAAAAAATTCTGTACCAGGCGCACCCGCATATAGGTACCAACAAGTTGCCACATATAATATCGGCAATGCGTGACCAGGTAATTGATGCTGGCGGGCAAATATTATTCGAAACGAAACTGGTTGATTTCGGCGTTGAAAACAATACCATAAAATCGGTCATTACTGCCGGTGGAGATGTTATTAACGCAAAACATGTGATATTGGCGACCGGACATTCTGCCAGGGATATTTTCCGGCTGCTTGACCGGAAAAAAATTCTGATAGAAGCCAAGCCTTTTGCATTAGGCGTGCGGGTGGAACATCCGCAGTCAGTGATAGATGCTGCACAGTATAAATGTGATGTCCGGGCAGACTTCTTGCCACCGGCATCTTACAGCCTGGTGCAGCAGGTAAATGAACGGGGCGTATTTTCATTTTGTATGTGCCCGGGTGGCATTATTGCCCCTGCCGCTACGGACCCCGGCGAATTAGTAGTAAACGGCTGGAGCCCGAGTAAACGCAACAATGAATTTGCCAATAGTGGCATGGTGGTGCAGGTGGACCTGCAAGATGCGCTGCCTTTTATTACTAGGGAACAGGCAAAATCACCGTTGGCGCTCATGTATTTTCAGCAGGTAGTAGAACAAACGGCATTTACTGCCGGTGGTGGTAAATTTGTAGCACCGGCACAGCGCCTGGTAGATTTTTGCAATAACAAAACATCCAACACATTACCGGAGTGCTCTTATATCCCCGGTATCAGCTCCCAGGACCTGACTAAGGTTTTGCCACCATTTATTTATAAAACATTGCAGGGGGGCTTAAAAGCTTTTGGCAAAAAAATGAACGGCTATTATACAAACGATGCGATCCTGGTAGCCACAGAAAGCAGGACTTCTTCACCGGTAAGAATTCCCCGCGATGCGGAAACACTGGAACATGTTCAGGTAAGTGGTCTGTATCCATGTGCCGAAGGCAGCGGGTATGCCGGTGGTATTGTAAGTGCGGCAATGGATGGTGAAAGGGTAGTAGATGCCATCGCCAGGAAAATTGGGGTGTTGGCTTAAAACCTGGCTTATAATGCCAGTTTCATTAAATAATCCGTCTGTTGTTCATTTCCAAGCGTAAAGACATGCGTATCGAACACTTTAAAGCCATTCTTCTCGTAGAATTTAATAGCCCTTTTGTTTTCTTCCCATACACCCAGCCACACATATTTTAGTGCAGCTTCTCTTGCTACAGACAGGGCTTTTTCAAATAATACAGGAGCCACTTTTTTGCCCTGGTATTCTTTAGTAATATAAATGCGCTCAATTTCCAGTCCATTGCTATCCTGCAATTCAGTTTGGGCCGGGCCGAAATTTACTTTCAGGTAGCCAACAATATTTCCATCAATAACAGCAAAGAAAAAACGGCTGTTATGATCCAGTAGTTCAGCTGTCAGCTTCTCTACAGATAGTTTTGTAATAAAATAATCATTAATGTTTTCTTCCGTATTGTGTTCAAGGAAAGTATCCCGGAACGTTTGCCGGGCAATAAGCTGTAACGCCAGTACATCCTCAGGCAATGCTGATTTTAATGATATGTTCATTTGATACAATTTACCACTAACTATTCACTTCTCACTATTAACTTTTCACATCTCACTATTCACATCTCACACCCCAATCTACTCCTCCCAAACTTTCAGTCCCTCACTGCAGTTCGCACATATATCAATATTCTTTCGGCTCGTCATCAACTCCCGGCGGAACTGTTTGTAATTATCATTTTGCCAGGTTTCCTTAAAGCTTTGCCTTTTTAAATTACCCAACTGGTGCATCGCATCCTTATCAAAACAGCAGGGAACAACTAATCCGTCCCAGGTAATCACATTACCGCTCCACAAACGCCAGCAATGGTTTTGCAGCCCGCTTTTAATGGTCATTTTACCATCTTTATCTTTTTTGTAACGGCTGTATTTATCAATATCCGGTATTAAATTATTCGGGTCGGTTTCATAGTCATATACCTGTGCCGTTTTAAAACGCACCTGGTCCACACCAATTTCCTTGGCAAGCCTTTTCACATCTTCAATCTGGTGTTCGTTCGGTTTCACCACCAGGAACTGGAAAAAAACAAATGGTGTTTTACTGTTCAGTGCCTTTTTCCATTTCACAATATTGCGTGCGCCGTTCAGTACTTTTTCCAGGTTGCCGCCTACACGGTACTGCTTATATACATCCTGCGTAGTACCGTCAATAGAGATGATCAGCCGGTCCAGGCCACTTTCTACAGTCGCTTTAGCACGTTCGTCATTTAAAAAATGCGCATTGCTGCTGGTAGCAGTATAGATCCCCTTTTCATGGGCATATTTTACCATTTCCAGGAAGTTGGGATTCAGGTAAGGTTCCCCCTGGAAATAAAATACAAGGTACAGCAGTTCCTTATGTATATCGTCAATGGTTTGTTTAAAAAAGCTTTTTTCCAGCATACCGGTCGGCCGGGTGAACTCCCTTAAGCCGCTCGGGCATTCCGGGCAACGCAGGTTACAGCTCGTGGTTGGCTCAAAGCTAATGGATATTGGTAAACCCCACTGCACCGGCTTTTTCATCAGCTTGCTCAGTTGGTAACTTGCCCACACTTTAGAAGCGTTCCAAAGACGTCTTGGTGTCAGTTTCGAAGTCAGGTTAACCGTGTCGTTAAAATTGAAGTACATAATTGGGGCTGAAAGGTAAAACTAAAATACGGTAACCATGTAAGGAATATGTAAAATTATGATGGTTTTATGGGGCTGTGAACGTTGGTAATCCTGTTGAATACCAGTTCCGGCTACTTTGGGCTCACTTCGTTCGGTGCTTCGCTGCGCTCGCACCAGGCCCGCCGTATCCGGCAGCCCTTCAGCAGCAGATTTTCTATTGAGCTTTTTATAGAAAACGGCTATTCAGCTTTAGCCCAAATATCCGAACGTACTTTTGTTAGTAATTGACATACTGTTGTCATTATCAAACAATATTTTTGAAGAAATAATCTCCGTTCTTTAAATCGTTTTAAATAAATAATATGACAAAAATTGATCTTGCAAAAAAAGATAAAGCTTACTATACCGCAGGGAT
Organism: Polluticaenibacter yanchengensis; assembly: GCA_027854065.1. Taxonomy (GTDB): domain Bacteria; phylum Bacteroidota; class Bacteroidia; order Chitinophagales; family Chitinophagaceae; genus Phnomibacter; species Phnomibacter yanchengensis. The sequence continues at coordinate 19,539 of JAQGEF010000042.1, forward strand.
AACCCCGGAAATTACAGAAATAGGGGAGTGTTCCTATTTATCATTAACAGGAAAAGGTGATCCCTCGGATAAGGCATTTGCTGAAAATATTGAAGCATTGTATTCTGTCGCTTATAAAATAAAATTCGCATTCAAAGCTATTGATAAGGACTTTGTGGTGGCAAAGCTGGAAGGACTCTGGTGGTATGACGAAGAAAGGTTTCCCGGTAAGAATTATAAAACGGCATCCTCAGATGTGCCAAGATCAGAGTGGGAGTACAGGTTGTTAATAAGGTTGCCGGATTTTGTGACTGCTAATGATGTAGCGATAGCAAAGGAGATTGTCGTACAAAATAAAGGCTTAAAGAAAGCAGCAACGGTCGGTTATTATACAATGAAAGAAGGCAAGTGTGTGCAGATACTGCATATAGGGCCGTTTGCAAATGAACCAGCAACGTTGGAAATATTAGGCACTTTTATTGAAAAACACCGGTTTGCTAAAAATGGCCTGCACCACGAAATTTACTTATCTGATTTCAGGAAAACAGCGCCTGAAAAATTAAAGACAATATTGAGAGAACCCGTAAAATAGTTATAAAGGCGTTTTGCAAAATACAGGAAACATACCTGCATGAACGGGGAAGAAAAGCTGTTTTTTGCAGGAACAACCGGGATATTCATTAGAGTTCGTCCTGCAAAAAGGCACCGGATACAGCCTGCCACACCAATACACTGGATAAGTCTTGTAAAAGTGTGTATAGTGAGTCTGTCAAAGGTTTAATACCCGGACATTCCTTTATTACAGTTGCAGCCTTTAGAACCACCTTTGGACCCGGAACATGCTACTAATAATGTGCAGGAAATAACAGCGATTAATAAAAATTTTATGTATTTCATGTACTGTATATTTGTTGTTTAATTTCTTGTTTTTGCAAAATTACGAATTTAATACCGCAAATGCCAATTCATTGAATGTGTTAATCGCCCCGCTTGACTGGGGCCTGGGACATACCACCAGGTGCATCCCTGTCGTTAAAGCATTATTACAACGGCATTGCAATGTGTTTATTGCGTGTAATCATTGGCAGCAAAGCTTTTTAGAGCGGGAGTGTGGTAATTTAACATATATTAAACTGGAAGGCTACAATATTCAATACTCTAAAAATCGCCTGTTCTTAAAAATCGCCTCACAAAGCCTAAAGATTAAAAAAAGGATCAAAGCAGAAAATAAAGTGCTGGAAGAGATTTTGACGCAGTACAACATTGATTGGATCATATCGGATAACCGGTATGGGCTATTTCACCCAAAGGTTTTCTCCACCATTATAACACACCAGTTACAGTTACAATTGCCCGGCTGGTTAAGTTTTTTCCAGCCAGTGGCCAATAAATTCATCAAAAAATACCTGGCGCATTTTAACAATATCTGGGTACCCGATAATGAAGGGCAACCAAATATGGGCGGGTGCTTATCACATTCCAGCCATACAGACCTGCCCCTTGTTTATATCGGCAGTTTGGGCAGGTTCAAACCCGGTATCCATTCCCCGGATAGCGCAAAAAAAGTAGCTGTCATCCTAAGTGGCATAGAACCGCAGCGGAGCATCCTGGAATCAGTAATCATGAGTCAGGCCGGTACTTGTAAGGATTTTGAATTTACCCTGGTACGTGGTACCAATAATGGACCGGATACTACTTTCACGGGCTGTAAAGTGGTAAATATTGCCGGCAGCAGGGAGTTGGAAACGATTTTGAATAACAACAGCATTATTATTTGCCGGTCAGGCTACAGTTCGGTGATGGATTATCTACCCCTTAATAAAACCTGTATATTCATTCCCACGCCAGGACAGACCGAACAGGAATACCTGGCGGATTACCTGAGTGCCGGGCAACTATCATTGGCTTATAAACAGGCAGGCTTCGACCTCGAAAAAGCATTGAAAGAGGCTTCAGGCAACCGTTTAAAGACTTTTTTATCCGTACCTGCTTTAGAGACAGCGATAGATGCATCAATCAGCTATGTAGTAAAAAGAAAGAACGGTTAAATACCAGTGCGTCATTTTTAAGCTGGTATTTTTCCAGGAAGTCGAACAGCATTGAGCTGCGTACCACTACCAGTAATTTGGTTTTAGAATCCGCCTGTTTTACCTGGTCCACCAGTGTACTGAATTCCGGTTCAAACCCGTCATTTTTATTGATTTCCAAAGGGCCGATCTCATCTATGACTATCCAGTCCGGCTTACTGTTGATGTAGCGCTTAATAGCTGCTTTGAGAGATTTAAAAACAGTATTTTTAAAGTAAAACCTGCCGATATTAATGATATCATTTCCCGCTTCCGCCACTTCAAAATCAATGATATTATTGTCAGGCAATTCCAGCACTTTCCTTTTACCATCAACATCCGGCGTTAAAAACCCACTGATCGTTTTTTGCGGATGAATGCTCAGCCAGTTTTGCAACCCGGTGGTTTTTCCGGATTGTATAGGCATGCTTAATATGTAGATGTTTTTTTCAGACATTGGTTGTAATGGTTTCATTTGAGGTACTTTGTCCGTAAAGGGACAGTGTTATCATAATTTGTACAAAATAGAAAAACCGCTTTAGCCGGTTATTTTTGACCGAAGCCAGTTGATATGCCGGTTTGATGCCCTTTCTTAATGTATTTACTTCTTCTATTGTATGCGTTATCGCGGCCCGGTGTTGTACACTTTTTTTATAAAACAATTTTTGCACCGCCCACTTTAAAAGCGGCATCAATACAAAATAAAAGAACAGGACCACACTAATGCTGCGTAGCAGTATATAGCCAATCCCGCTTTGGTTATTGGAAAAGAAATAAGCAATCACGATCAATAATAACATACCGGTAAGCTGAATCATCAACTGCTTTTTTTTGTTCTGCTTTACAACAGGTTTGTCCAAATTGATATCAGTATGATTTAACCGGGCATATTGCGTTAATACGTCATCAGCCTCTGCGTTTACCTTACTAAAGATGCCGGTTGTTTTATAGCCGATAAAAATGCCCCAGGTACCATATAGCAGCACATAAATGCCAGCTATAGCATACGCGTTACTGACCCCTTCTAATATGCGCCAGCTCTTTAAAATAGAACTGATATACACATCAAATGCTTTCCAGATACTTTCCCCGAAAATAAATGTCATTACCAGTATTTTTTGCAGTGCAGATTCTACCATTGTTATAAAACCCAGCAATACAGTGGCTGTGCGGTATGTACCAATCGTACTGAACAACACTGCAGCCATCAGGCCCTGGAACCCAACCGCTATATAGGCGGGAACGGGTGTATGCGGGCTGATGGTAAACTTCACCAGTAAGACAATTAAAGTGGCTTTGAGTATATCTTTCCACACTTTGTCTGAATACCTGGCTATGAAAAACAAAATGATAATGGAAAAAGCGCCCAGCACAAAACCGGTAACGGGAATTTTGAGCGCATGCAATACTCCTCCGAGCCCGCACTCGCTCAATGCCCATAAAGCCGTTAATTTCGAAATGGATTGTTCCCGGGAGTTTTTCATTCTCAATATTATCAAAAAAAGGTGGAATTATGATTTCCACCTTACAAAAAACGTTTATTAATTTGGTAATTAATTATTAGCGATACCTATGACTTTTTCATTGACGGTATCCTCAAATAAATGCTCTACCATATACAATGCGATGTTGCCGCTAGAAGTTGCGTTTTCTTTTGGTAAATGATTTTCCGCTGTAACAAAGTGATTATCCGCATCAGCCTTAAATATTTCTTTCGGGCAAACAAAAGTCCAGTTAAGCCCGCTGTTTTTTAGTTTTTGCAGTGCACTCAAATGTTCCTGGCTGATCAACTGCCACTCTGCAGGAAATTCCTCATCATCCATATAAGGAATACCTTCTTCGTCCAGTAACACGCCGAATCCACCTAAAACCATCACATTTTTAATACCGTTAGCCTGCATCTGGTGTATAATGTTATCCAATCCCACACTACGGCTTTTATCCACACCATCTGCTGCTACACCTAATGCGCATAATACACCGTCACATTTTTTCAGCACATCTTTAATGTCATCTTTGCTAAATAAATAGCCTTTTACCGGCGTAAAATTATCATTTTCCCTATCTATCAGTTTTGTTACATCCCTGTCAAAAGCATTTACATGCCATCCTTTTGTAAGGGCGTGTAATACCAGTTGCCTGCCAACTAAACTGTTTGCACCAAATACTGTTATGTTCATGGTTGTAGATTTAAAGTTCCAATGCTATCATAGCCGGCTGAATGCCAATATGGTTTTCATTATAAACGGCCCTGCCGTTTTTTATAACCAATACCTGGGGACTTTCGTGCGTTACGCCAAACTGTTCCGCTACCAGGTTAGATACCGGCCTGTGTTCAATAACATTCAGTAAATAAACATCTGCTTTATCCAGTAACTGTTTACTGTTATCCATCCTGTTCTTAGCCATACTACTGGTGATGCACCTGGTACTATGTTTAAAAATGACTTGGGGTTTATCTGCCGATTTTTTGTTCAGTGCTGCTAAACCCTCTTCTGATTCTAAATAATTCCAATCCATCTACAAAAAATTAACGGCGGCCAACATGTGGGTTTCCCGGGCAACCTACGCCACGGCTACTGCTACAACTCGTAGCAAAAACGGCAATCACACTTACTGCCAGCAATATTTTCAAAATACTTTTCATTTTTACACTGTTTTTTCCTAACAAATATACTTAATCCACGTTAAGAAGTCTATAAAGTGCTTTTATTTAAATTTTTCTTTACACCTTTACGCACAAAAAATACTTTCTTAAAATTGTCTGCATGCGTATTCATTTTATTTCTATAGGAGGCAGTGTAATGCACCAGTTAGCCATTGCCTTAAAGCTGAAAGGCTACCAGGTAACTGGTACAGATGATGATATTTTTGAACCGGCATCTTCCAATCTTAAAAAACATGGACTGCTGCCGGAAAAAACAGGCTGGCAACCGGAGCTGATCACTCCCGGCCTGGATGCTGTTATTTTGGGGATGCATGCCCGCATAGACAACCCGGAATTGATAAAAGCCCGGGAATTAGGATTGCCTATTTATTCTTTTCCTGAGTATATTTATAAAGAGAGCATTCATAAAACAAGGGTGGCTATTGGTGGCAGTCATGGCAAAACTACCACGACCAGTATGGTTATGCATGTGCTGCAGTTTCACCACAAAGCATTCGATTACCTGGTCGGTGCCGCATTGGAAGGCTTTTCTCAGAGTGTCAATATTACTGATGCGCCTACCATTGTTTGTGAAGCGGATGAGTACCCGGCAAGTGCCCTTGAAAGAAGGCCGAAATTTCATTTCCTGCATCCACAGGTGGCAGTTTTAACCGGCATTGCCTGGGACCATATCAATGTCTTTCCTAAATTCAGCAATTACCTGGAACAGTTCGAGATCTTTATTAATAAAATTATACCAAATGGTATATTAATTTATAATGAATCAGACGAGACCCTGAAATCACTGGTAGAAAGTACGAAGCGGGATGATATCCGGTACCAGCCTTATAGCGTGCCTGTACACGAAATCAATAATGGTGTAACAAGCCTTACAATTGAAGGCATTACTTCAGATATAAATGTTTTCGGGCATCACAACCTGATGAATATTTTAGCCGCCTATTATGTCTGTAAAGAATTGGGCATTGATGCCCGCGGGTTTATGGAGGCCATCGCAAGTTTCAAAGGAGCCGCAAAACGATTGGAGATTGTGGCTCAAAATAAGCATACCACTATTTTCCGGGACTTTGCCCATGCGCCAAGCAAGGTGAATGCCACCATCCGGGCGGTTAAAGAGCAGTTCCCGGAGCGGCAGTTAATTGCTGCTTTGGAGTTGCATACCTACAGCAGTCTGAACAGGGATTTTCTACCGCAATATGCCGGTTCACTGGATGTTGCTAACGTAGCCTGTGTGTATTACAGCCGGCATGCACTGGAAATAAAAAAAATGCCGCCATTGGATGTGGAAACGGTAAAAGCAGGTTTCAATAACCCTGATCTATTTGTTTTTTCCAAACCGGAGGACTTTAAAACCTGGCTGGACAACAATGATTATCAAAATGCCACTTTGCTGCTGATGAGTAGCGGTACGTTTGACGGGTTGAATTATAATGAACTGGATTATTTATTGAAATAATTTTTTATGGGGCTCTCGACAATAGTTCCTTTACCGGCTTTGGAACGGTGTACTGCAGGGGATCGTACTCGCCATTAGGGGCTTCTATAGTTAAAAGCTTCCTGGCTCGTACCGGGCGCAAGACGCGCCCGCCTGCTGTCCACCGCAGCCTTTGGACTTAAATACAGCTATTTTACAAATTATATTACTATTACAATGGGGGTTTCCAAGGGGGTGTTAATATCTCAAATTTTGTGGATAATTTTATAAAAGGAAATAGGGTGAACTATGCCGCAGCCAAGAATTTAAGTTCTTAGAAAGGTTCTAGTCCCTATTTCACTTTTACAGCTCTTAGATCCAACTATAATTTTAATCCATTGCAAGTGGTATCAAAGGCATTAGATTAAGAGCTTTTTTCAAAAAACTTAATTGTAAAGCTATGCAAAAAGTTAAACAAATTATTGGTGTAGATATTTCTAAGTTGACTTTAGATATTCATTTCCATCAAAAAAATCAACATTTGAAAATTGACAACAACTTTAGTGGTTTTAAGGTCTTAATTAAAAAAATTAAAGAACTAAAGCTGTTAAACACAGAGTTGTTTGTTGTTCTGGAGTTTACAGGAGGTTATGAATATCGTTTCATTCACTTTTTATCTCTTTATTCTATTGATTATGTAAGAATGCCAGGGTTGGCAATAAAACGATCCATGGGTATTATCAGAGGGAAAAGCGATATGGTTGATGCTAAAAGAATTGCTCAATTCGGATATGAAAAGCAAGATAGCCTGGTAAAAGACAAGCCATTGAACAAGAATATTTTAGCTCTAAAAGAATTATTGGCTATAAGGAAAGAGCAGGTCGTTAGAAAAACGGCTGC
>JAQGEF010000043.1 GCA_027854065.1 Polluticaenibacter yanchengensis
ACTTGCATGTATTAAGCCTGCCGCTAGCGTTCATCCTGAGCCAGGATCAAACTCTCCATTGTAAATAATGTATAGTTTAATACCTGACATCTAATATTTCTCATTGAAAATTAAACATCGGTATAATTTGTATTCTTTAATACCTCGCTTAAAACCTTACTTATTTTAAAATTTGTCCGATAACTTATCAATAGTTATCTCTCCCATAATTTCAAAGATCTTTATTTATTGTGTGTCTACTAAAATCTATCTTAGTTAAACCCTCTCTCCGCTACCACTCTCGTTGCTAGCGGGTTGCAAAGGTAAACACTTCTAACCTTACTAACCAAATTTATTCGCAACTTTATTTTCCTTTCGAAGAACTCTTTTCTTTTCCCTTTTAAGCAGGGGTGCAAAACTAAATACCTTTTTTGAAACCGGCAAATTTAATTTTAAATTATTTTTTTCTAAAACCCTTTGCTGTATTACGTTTCACTTCGCTTTTAAAGAATTTTTTTAACACCCATTTTTATTGGGAGTGCAAAAGTAACTGTCTTAAACCATACCAGCAAATCTTTTTTACAGGTTTATTGAAAAAAGAAGATCACTACTTTAAATTAGTATCCTTAAATAAGATATAACAATGGTATTCCTTACATACATGAACTTTAGATCTTAAATATTGGATATCAACAAGATCTTGAAAAATGATGGGAATCGGACCATTCCTGGAAGTTCATCCACGTATAAAACATAAATAGCGGGCAATTCATTGCATCCAACATAACAATACCCAACTAAAACAACAGTTGATTCGGCTTTTTAAGAACTTTAAAACAAGTTCTCTGATAAAGCGTACCTGAAGCGTAGTTGACGCGTAGTTGACGCCCTGTTGAAGTCCATATAGAGCCCTTTAAAGCCCTATATCAAATTGTGTGCATAAAGCAATGAAATCATCAACTTTAAAATCAACCGTTTCAGGATATGTCCACTATAGTTTGGCGTCTCAATAAAGCAATTTTTAGTCATAATATGAAACAAGAGTTGCTTTTAAAATCATTATCTCAGTAATTCAACTCCATAGGCAAACCCTATTTCAAACAAATCTGCGCAGATCAGTGATAGTATGATTCTGCGCCATCAGCGGGAAAATATTTAATTGATATAAATCACCTTTAATTATACGCCGTCCATCCCCAATAAAAAAATCCGGCATCGTTAAACGACCGGATTTTTATCATTACTATATACTCTAACAATATCTATTTCTTCTTTTTAGCCGGTGCTTTTTTGTTTGTAGCAGCATTGCCTTTTTTAGCTGCAGTTGTTTTTTTACTGGCAACAACAGATGCCTTCGCTGTATTTTTTGCAGATTTAGATTTATTTGCAGTATTGCTCTTCTTAGCGTCTGCTTTCTTTTTAGCCGGCACAACCTGTTTTGGTGCAGGAGCAGGCTTTTCTTCCGGAACCTGGTAGTAATCTCTGAACACATTTGCCGCATACACACTTTTGTAAATCGCCTTATTAAACTTATTACCGGTAACAATTATAACCGCACTATCCAGGTTTAAATGTTGATAAACAGCATTATTACCATGCCACCAACCATTATGATAAGGAATTTTCAATCCGTTTGGCAACATTTTAATTCTCCAGCCAAGACCATAGTAATCAACACCCGTCCTGTCAGAAACGTCCCTTATACTTGCAGTCCAGCAAGTGTCATAAGTGGCCTGGTCCAATAAAATATTATGGCGGACAGCATTATCATACTTAAGCAAATCCCGCGCATTGGTAAATACATTCTTATCTCCATAAATACCATCAACAAATTCAAACGCGTATAGAACACCGTTCGCTTTAAAAGAGTTCGTAAATACATGAGCAGAATCAGGCCCGACAATATAGGAACTGCTCATACCTGCAGGTTCAAATATATGTGCCTTTACATAATCCGGAAATGCCTGGCCACTCAACTTCTCTACAATTAATGCCAGCATTACAAAATTCGTATTGCAATAACGAAACCTGCTGCCCGGTTTAAAATCCAACACCGGTTTCTTTTCTGCCAAAACATCAAGCACATCCTGGTTAGAAGCATTCACTTTCTTATCCCACTTGTACGCCTCAAGGAAGTTCGCGTAATTCTGTAACCCCGCACTATGATTTAATAAATGCCTGATAGTAATATCTTCATATGGAAAATCAGGCAACACTGTATTCACTTTATCATCCAGTTCAAATTTATGCTGCTGGTATAACTGGAATATCGCATGTGCGGTTATTGTTTTAGAAGTACTGGCAATATGAAAAATAGTAGAAGAATCTATCAAACCAGTATTAGGCCCGTCAGTAAACCCCTGGTAATGTTCATATAAAATATGCCCGTTTTTAGCTACCAGGATACCTCCGGAAAAACCCGTATTATTAAGCAAAGAGTCAAAGTAAAAACTAAGCCTTTGATTATAATAACGCCACTCCGAACTATCTATTTGAGGATCACTTATAATTCTGCTTACAGCATCATTTGCGGTAGATTTATTACTGCAGGAAAAAATGAACACGGAAATAATAAGAATCTGTAAAAAGTGACGTAACCAATTCATGAACATTAAATACATTTTTCTAAAACTATTACTAAACTTGGAGTCTGCAAAGAACGGGTATATTTGCTGAATTTTAGCTTTGGAAGCGTTAAAAGGTTTAAAGAAGTCACCAGTATTTCATGCCCCGGTTTTAATATATTGGTAAATATCCGTTATGCTTCAATGTAAGCTATTATCTTTGCTGAATTAAAAATTTACGAAACACGTGAAAAAATCTACGGTTGTTTTTATAATACTATTGATTTTATTAATTGATCAGGCCTCAAAGTTTTATATTAAAACGAATTTTTATTTAGGGGAAAGTGTTACCGTTTTCAATAATTGGTTTAAAATCTTTTTTATTGAAAATGAGGGAATGGCCTGGGGTTGGAAACTGGGAGAGAGCGGCACCAACGGAAAGCTCGTCCTTACCTTATTCAGGTTAGTAGCTGTAATTTTTGGAGGTTTTTATATAAGAAGTATCCTGAAAAATAAATTACACAAAGGCTATATCTTATGTGTTGCGCTCATTTTTGCAGGCGCAATCGGCAATTTAATTGACTCCCTGTTTTATGGCATGATTTTCAGTGATAGCGATCCCTATATAAAAAATGTGGCACAATTTATTCCTGAAGGCGGTGGATATGGCACATTTTTACATGGTAAAGTCGTAGATATGCTCTACTTCCCGATATTTAATGGCAGGTTCCCGGAATGGTTGCCAATCTGGGGTGGAGAGACATTTGAATTCTTTAGTCCCGTCTTTAATATTGCAGATGCAAGCATTTCTATCGGACTAATTATAATAATATTGATGCAAAAACGTTTCTTTAGTAAGAAAGAAGAAGAAATTACAAACCAAGAAACCCCAGAGGTTAATAACTTAAGTTAATATATGAAACTGTTTAGTAAATTTTTTGTAACAGCATTAGCAGCAATTACCTTATTTTTTGTTGCATGCGAAAAAGAAAAAAGCTTTGAATTAGGTAGCGATGAACTGTATGCCGGGAAAAGCTGGCAATTCAACGATACATCTGCATTAACCTACCGCGGCATCGCCAGTCTATACGAATTTGATAAGGACAATGGAACGATGTCTTATTCCGGGCAAACAGCCACTGCATCCGAATTTATTCAGATAGATTTAAAAGCAGACACGATTGTTCCAGGCGGTACTTATACCTCCAAACTTGGTGAGGTTACTTTTAGCTATAAAAAATCAGGCGTGGAAATTTATGCGGCAGATAATATTGACAGTGTTGGAGAAAACCTCACTGTCACAATCATTTCCATAGATTCCAATAATGTATCCGGCACGTTTAGCGGTACCGTAAGAAACCCATTGGGAGATGTCATTGACATCAAAGAAGGGAAATTTTTATATACAGTAGTCACCACTCCAGGTACCAATCCTGGAACGAACCCTGGCACAAATCCAGGTACAGTTCCTAATGTAGATCACTTTAAATATAAAGGCGACGGTGTATTAATTGATACCATTGCAAGTTTAAAGGCAGACAAGACATCTATGAGTGGTATTAATATTTTCGAAGTAAATGCAGAAGGTAAAAATGGTGAAGTATATACTATTTCGTTGACTTTAATGGCTGGAGATATTAATCTAAATACCACCTATCTGGGCTCAAATAACTCACAACCATATTTATTAGAATTTGGCGTAAGCAATGCTACAGGCACTTATGGAGCAAGTCTTGTTTATCCCGGCTCTTCTTTTTCTCTTAAATTTACAAAGTACGACAAAACCAATAAAATACTAGCAGGAACCTTTTCAGGTACACTAATAGATGGAAGTAAAAAACTTGTTGTAACAGAAGGAAGTTTCCAAAGCAAGTATACAGAATAATTAAAATAAAGCAGTACAACATAAAAAAAGAGGCAAGTGCCTCTTTTTTTATGTCTATTTTGTATTCTTGTGCTTGAATATTTAATATTCATCGTCAAATTCTAAAAACTAATTGTATATAATGTTAAGAAAAGTTATTCCTCTTTGTGCACTCATTGGTTTAACCAATATCGCCGGTGCTCAGAATATCAATTTAAAATCGGCATCAAAATTTGCCAATACCATTACTGCTGACGATTTAAAAAAGCATTTGACCATTGTAGCGTCTGACGAAATGGAAGGCCGCGGCACTGCCACACAAGGCGAAATAAAAGCAGCCAACTATATAGCCGGTTACATGAAATCCATTGGATTAACGCCTGGCAACAATGGCTCCTATTTCCAATTATGGCCTATTTACCAGGACAGCCTTATCAGTACCAATCTTTCCATTAACAACCAGGAGTATAAATATGGTACAGATTTCTTACCTGGAGCAGGAAACAGCAATGCCCAGTATAACTTTTCCGAAGTCGTTTTTGTCAACCCTAAAGACACTGCTTTTCTCAATAACAAAGTAAATATCACGGGAAAACTCGTCCTTATCAGTCCACAAAGCGAGTCTAACCCAAGAGCTTCAATGATGCAGCAGTTCAGGTTAATGTCACAATTGCAAAGCAAAGGCGCCGCCGCTGTGCTGATCGTATCCAATAATCTGCCGGCCAAAAAATTACCGGAACCAACAGGACGTTTAAAAGTTTCCAAATACAATTCATCTGTAAATATCAGCAACTATTCCATATCCCCTGCTTTAGCACAGGCCATTACCAATATAAATTTTGCAGACGCTGACGCTATTAAAGATTTGCCGGTAAAAACATATAAAGCAGAAATAAGTTTAGCCTATAACGGCACTACTCAAACACTCGAAAGCCGCAATGTATTAGGCATTATAGAAGGAACCGACCTAAAAGACGAATATGTGGTGCTTACTGCACATTTCGATCATGAGGGGATTAAAGACGGGGTTATTTATAATGGCGCAGATGATGACGGCAGTGGTACTGTAAGCATATTAGAACTGGCAGAAGCTTTCGCCGCAGCCAAAAAAGCAGGAAAAGGTCCGCGTCGTACCATTGTTTTCATGGCAGTTTCCGGAGAAGAAAAAGGTTTATTAGGCAGCGCGTATTATGGCAGCCACCCCGTTTTTCCTCTTGAAAAAACTTCAGTAAACTTAAATATAGATATGATCGGTCGTTTAGACAGTACTCATATTGCCGAAAATAAAACGAACTATGTTTACATTGTAGGTGACGATAAACTAAGCACAGAATTAAATCCCATAACCTACAAAGCCAACAAATTAACCAATCTTCATTTAAATCATAAATACAACGATCCAAAAGATCCGATGCGTATTTATTACCGCAGCGATCATTATAATTTTGCCAAATACGGCGTACCTATTATTTTCTATTTTAACGGTACTCATGCCGATTACCACCAACCAAGCGATAAAGTAGAAAAAATCAACTTCGATATTATGGAGAAGCGGGCAAAACTGGTTTTCTACACTGCATGGGAAATAGCCAATAAAAACGAAATGCTTAAGCGCGATCTTAAGTTACCCGAGCAAGGCGGAAGATAATATTATATACTATTAAACTAAATGTATAGAGCATATCCCGGATACACAGGGTATGCTCTTTTTTATTAGGGCAGCCGCCCGGTAGTCGTTCTGTTCAAAGCTTTCTGAAAAATATCAATCAGCATAAAATACCCCGGGCGCCGGGCTATCCACAGTACTCCTCGGCGGCATATCAGCCAGCTTAGCTTCGCCAATCATAGTTGTCTATGCCGCCTGTGGGGTACTTTGTTCCTATCCCTGCTGCAATACAATCCCATTTTGGTATAATAAAACAAACTATCAGGCAGAAAAAAAGCATACACCCCTGGATGTATGCTTTTAACATTGAAAGAACAATAAAACTATTGTTTAATAAATAATTTGCTGGTTTTCGTCGTACCGTCAATCACTACTAACCTGTAAGTACCATTAGCAATATTGCTGATATCTAAGTTAGTCTGAGTAGCATTTGGTGCTAAATTAAAGCTGGCAACCAAACGGCCATCGTTAGCAAAAAGATTAGCAACACCTTTATTTTTGATAGCGGTATGCGTAATTGTCAGGTTAGATTTTGCAGGATTTGGAGAAACTGTAAAATCAGTTCTTGTAATATCAGATAAGTTAGCAATTCTGCTATATTTGATACTGCCATCCTTGTTTACAATTTTAATCCTGTAATAGACATTACCTGAAGCAGATACATCCGTAAAACTATATTCATTATTAGGTTGATTACGTGCGTTTATAGACCCGATAGTCGAATAACTAATACCATCGCTGCTGCGTTGAACTTCATAACGGATAACATCCACTTCATTAGTAGTTGTGAAAGAAAGAACATTATTACCCAATGTTTTACTTGCAGTAAAGTTGATCATACCAACTGGAAGCACTTCCTCTTCCGGAGTAAGAGCAACACCACGGAAACGTGTATTATTAGCAGCAGTAGCAATGACGCTAATATCACCCGTAATCGTCGCATTATAACCAGATGCGTCCTCTAAGAAAATTAAGTTCGCACTATTTCTGCTGGCAACTAACTGAACTTTTCCGCCTGCCAGTTTACCTGTAATTCCATAACAAACATTAGTAGTACCAATGCTGCCATTAGCCACCCAGGTACCATTTACTTTAGAATATTTAAGAATTTTAGCATTTGGAACACCACCGGTAGAACCTGTCGTTTCATCTGCTGTATACAGAACATCTACTCCGGGTTCAGTGGTACTTAAATCGAAAAATACAACCTGGTTTAAAGTAACTCCTGTAACCGGTAATCCAGGTAAAGAAGCTATTGTATTACCATTCGTAGTTGGCATACCTGTACCTACAGAAGAAAGGCGGTTTTCAGTTCCGGAAGAAGTCGTAATATAAAGTTGGTTATCAAAAACACCAACTGTACGTAAGTTTACAACAGTACTTGCGCTACTGATACGCACTGTAGTATCGTGTGAAGGCGTTCTGTAACCTACACCGGAATTGCTTCCTACCATATAAAAATCTGTACCATTTGGGGTATAGGCCGATCTTATATTAGCACCGCTGGCAAAATCTGTAACTTCTATAGAAGTATTGATTGTCTTATTATAAGAAATAGATCCCACTACCCTTGGAACATCTGTAGCTGTAGTACTGCTGATAGCGCCGCTAATAGTAGCACCTTTTGTATTATAGCCTGCAAAAGCAACGTACTTACCGTTGGCAGAACGTGAGATCATGCCGTCAGCAGTCGCAGTTCCATTAATAATTAACCCCTTATTGGCACCGTTGGTTGTACCAGGTATGGCAACAGACTGTACCAGTGTACCTGTAAAAGTATATTCATCTAAAAATGCCAATGCCCCTGTATTGGCGGGAGCAGCAGCACCATCACCTATACGCATAACGATAAAGTTGCCGGCGGTAAAGTTTTGTGCAAACGCCGCTCCTGTTAAAAATAATGCAGATAATAGTGTAAAAGTTTTTTTCATAAATGTCTATTTTGTTTAACGTACTTAAAACTCTTTTCAAAATTACTGAATTTATCAGTTTGCAAAAATTATTTATTTATTACGTCTTTTTTGACAAAAAAGAAAAAGCACATGTATAAACATGCGCTTTTTGATTGTGAATCGATGAGAGAAACGTTTATTTTACAATAATATTTCTTACTTGTTGTCCTGATTTTCCGGCTAAAACAACCCTGTAAATACCCGTACTTACCTGGCTGTTTAAACTGATCTGGAAATTAGCAAAATCACTGTTATTTAAGATAGATGTCGCTTGTACCATTTGGCCCACGCTATTATAGATTTTTACCTCTAATTTACCTTTTTCAAATTTGTTCAGGCCAATATTAATAGTACGGCCTTCCACCACACTTGGGTTAATAGTCAACGTTTTATCTGAAAGTTTAGCGGCCGCTCTTAGTATAGAGCTCATTGTCAGTTTACCATCCAGGTCAACAGCTGTAATTCGGTAATATACCACACCTGCCGGTTGAGATTTATCCGTAAAGCTGTAAACACTTGATTTATTTGCTGCAACTTCACCAACTTTCTCAAAACTGATACCATTGGTAGAACGCTCGATGATATAAGACTTCACATTAGATTCGGAAGCGACATTCCAGGTTACCTGGGAAGCTCCGTTTAAATCATTTACCTGTGTAGCACTGAACTTAACCGGTAAAGAGAAATCTCTGACACTTACCACTGTTATACTGTCAAAATCAGAATCAGTACCACCTCTTGCCATTATTTTCAGCCTTTTATAGTTGTCTCCACCTGTAATAGGAATAACAGATTCTAAAGTACAGCTACCAGGCGCATCTACGTGCAGGTAACCTACATTAGTCCAGTTGGTAGAGGTGGCAGCAGTATCTGTAGTTGCAAATATGTGTAAACGTCTGCTCGCACGGCTTCTGAAAACTCTCACTTCAGACACACCATAATTCAAAACCGGTGTTACAATATATCCGGAATCGGTGAATGGTGTACTTACGCCACTGGCGCCACCATTAGCAAAACGGATATGATTGGCAGTATGAGGGGCAGAACATCCTGTACCAGTTGTTTTATATGCACCATAAAAATACCAGGTACCGGAAGGACCTTCTGCAAAATAGTTTTTAGGCCCGCCATTATTAGGATTGGTGGTGCTAATGGCATCAAAATCACCGAATCCCTCACGGAAATAAACCGTTTGTGCATCCGAAGAGGTACTTATGACTGTAGATAAGGCTAGTAAGGCCAATACTTTTTTAGTGTAAAATTTCAATTTCATATAGACTTTTTTAGTTGATGTATTAAACGTGATTTCAATCGTTGTGTAAAACAATTAAAAAAAAAACTCTTAACAAAGGATTGAATCGATCATTTTTGCGCAAACGTTACCAACAGAAAAAAGGCTATATGTTAAATTTTAAATAGTATTTGAGTTATTTTATTAGAATTTGTTTAACCGCAGCAATGGCTCTTTGCGTTCTTTCTTCATAGCTGCCGCTAATTTCCACCCAAGGCGTACTTTGATGAATAAGGAGGTCTTTGTACATATGAAATAGTTGCTGACGGGGCCCTTCATCCGGGTATTCCCTCAGTTCATCCTTTACCCATGGCAAATCCGGTTTACATAGCAGGTACAAATCATAATCCTGCGCCACTATTTGATTAAGAATCCAATTGTGACAATCATTAAAAACAAACTCACACCATACTTTCATGACATATTGGTCGGTATCAATAATTAAAAGTGCTTTATTTTGCTCTATAGCAATATTTGTATAATTAGTCTCTAAATTCAATTGCCCTTGGGCTATGGTCAATAAATCATCAAACACATAATCAGTACCGTTTTTCAGCAAGTACGCTCTTGCATATTCAGGTACCCAAATAGTATTGAAATACCTGGCCAGGCTTTCACACAACGTACTTTTACCTGTACTTTCCGGTCCCAGAACAACTATTTTAATTAAGTCTGTCATTTTTTAATAGTTCAAAGTTGATCATTAACAGTTTTGACAAAACATCCGGTATCTACATTTGTTTAAATGTTGTTCTTCAGCTTTATCCGCCATTCTTTCAGTCCTAAAACAGCAAAAATAAAAAATACCAGGTACTGAACAGACGTAAGCATTAAGCCTTTTGAAAAATAAATAGGCATACAAATAATATTGGTCAATAGCCACCAATACCAGTTTTCAATTTTCTTTTTAGTCATCAGCCACATAGCTGTAAATGCTGCAGCACTGGCTATGGCATCCGGCAAAGGCAGTGCTCCGGGGTAAAAATGCGCTTTTAGTTGGGTGATAGCAATATAATAGGTAGTGCCTATAAAAGCGAAGAATCCTAACTGGTAAATTATTTCTCTATTGGTGCTTACAGATATTTTCAAACCCTCACCTTCATTGTTCATTCTGCTCCAGGCAATCCAGCCCCAGATATTCATAATGGTGTAATAAAAGTTCACACTTGTTTCTCCTACCAGGTGATTCCGGTAGCTCAGATAAATATAAATAGCGGTATTAATAAGGCCTGTAGGAAATACAAGAATATTTTCTTTCCTGGAATAATAGACACTTAAAATACCCATTAATACTGCAAAGTATTCCAATAAAGTGGTGCTTTTAATAGCTTCGGATAATGCTGTTAAGAATTCCTGCATATAGCCAACTAAAGTACGGCATATATTAATTTACGAATAATTTTTCAGGAAAAATTACCCCTTGCAGGGAATTTCTAGTCTGTAATGATTATCTTTATTTGTCTTTTTTTTTCACTTTAAAACATTATTAGTTATGATACGTTCAGCAAATGCAGTTTGGAATGGTTCTGGTAAAGAAGGCAATGGCATAGTAAGTACACAAAGTACAGTATTAAATGGTGTTCCATATTCATTTAACACACGTTTTGAAGATGGTATTGGTACAAATCCTGAAGAACTAGTAGCAGCGGCACATGCCGGTTGTTTTACAATGAAATTAAGCTTTGTACTGGGTGCAGCAGGCTTTACGCCTGATAACCTTAGCACCAAATGTGAAATTACTTTTGAAGGTGGTGCTATCACAAAGTCTCACCTTGTAGTGGAGGGTAAAGTACCAGGTATTACTGAAGAACAGTTCTTAACAGCAGTAAAAGACGCAGAAGAAAACTGCCCTATTTCTAAATTACTGAATACAGAAATTACTTCAAGCGCAACGCTTTTAAGCTAATAATTCTGTTAAAGCAATTAGTTAACTGTAACTGATTGATTAAAAAAAGAGCGCCCGCTTTGTGTATATGATATACGCTAAAGCGGGCGCTCTTTTATCTCCAAAAATGATTGTAAATAGATTGACATTAAAAGAGGGGTTGATCAGCCATTTACATTCACCATTGTGGCTATAGAAAGCAAAGATCTCTGCCGGCTTCATCTTCACCGGAGTGCCGGTCTTAAGGATATTGCATTTATTTTTCCCCGTTGCCGGATTGGAATACCTGTAGCCGCAGGGCTGCAGGATGCGTGGGCGGCGAGGAACGAAGCCGGTGCGACGCAGGAGCACGATACCCCTAAGCAGCCTGAACAAATGTTCCTGCGGGTACTAACGCAGAGAGCCCCAAAATAAAAAAGCTGCTCCTGTAACAGAAGCAGCTTCTAATGAATATATGATTATGTTTTTAATTGACCGTAAGCGGATAAGCATACATGCTGTCAAAGCCCGGGTAAATACCTTCTACTCTTACTGTGCCGGACGCATTATTTAATATGGCCGTTAACTCTTCTACCGTTTTTACCTGCTGCCCGTTGATAGAAATAATAATAAATTCTTCCTGAATTTTACTTCTTTTTATAGCGCCATTGTCTTTGATTTTTTTAACCTGTACACCACCGTTTACATTATACTCTTCTGCTTTTTTAGCCGGTAATGTGGCAAACTCAGCCCCCAGTTTTTCATCCAGGGTTAACTTAGCATCAGCTTTTACGACACTTACATCGTTATTCCTGTTTAACAATACCGCGCTGGTCGTTTTTTCGGAACCATTACGTTGGTAAGTTACATTTACTTTATCGCCAGGGCGGTAATTGGCAACCTGCTCTACCATTTCGGAACCTGAAGTAATTTTTACGCCGTTGATACCAGTAATATAATCCCCAACTTTAATGCCGGCTTTTTCTGCGGCACCGCCGGTTGTTACACCACCAACATAAACGCCTTCACCTATTTTTATGTTATTTTCCCTTAGTCTTTCTTCATTTTGAGCATTTTCGCTGGTATAGTTAATACCCAGGTAAGCTCTTTGAACCGCGCCGTATTTTATAATATCAGAAGTAATTTTCTTGGTAATATTCACCGGAATAGCATAGCTATAGCCAGCATAGGAGCCGGTTTGAGAAGCAATGGCAGCATTGATACCGATCAACTGGCCGTTCGCATCTACCAAAGCACCACCACTGTTACCCTGGTTTACCGCAGCATCCGTTTGTATAAAAGATTCAACCGGAGAATCATTCATTGAACTCCCACGCCTTGGCATATCCAACGTGCGTGCTTTAGCGCTTACAATGCCGGCTGTAACCGTTACATCTAAAGACCATGGATAACCAATGGCCAGCACCCATTGTCCTAATTTTACATCATCGCTATTACCGAACTTAATATACGGGAACCCTGAACCCTCTATTTTTAATACGGCCAGGTCACTATTTGGGTCCGCACCAACCAGGGTGGCTTTGTAAGTTTTCTTATTGGTAAGCGTCACGTTTATTTCGTTAGCTTTATCTATTACGTGGTTGTTGGTAATAATGTAGCCATCACCGGATATAAGTACGCCGGAACCGCTGGCACGTTGCTCAGGAATCTGCATGGTCCTGGAACCGCCACCGCCAAACATGTCACCGAAAAACTCGTCACCGAACAAGTCAGCAAACGGGCTTCTGTTTTGCGCCACCACGGTCCTGGAGCTGATTTTTGTTTTAATGTGTACCACCGCAGGCGTTGCAGCAGATGCCGCTGCCGTAAAATCTATCTGGTAGGGCGCCTGTAAATTGGTATCGTCAAAACTGGCATAATTTGCCGGTGTCGGGTTATTATAAGCATTCCCAATATAACTGGTGTTTACTTTATTATACCCCCAAATGGCTGCAAAAGCAGAGGCCACGCTTAGGCCTACCACAGCTAATCCTTGACCTAATTTCATATTCTTATCTATTGGTTTGTTTTTTTAAAAAATTTCAAGTTCTAAAGTAGTTAATCGCATGATGCTAAATTATTAATAAAATGCAGTTTAACCACGGTTTAACATACACTTCAATAATTATACAAATGTAAAATTCCTGAAATTTTGACAGCCGGGCCCATCATATTTTGCCTTTACGTCAACGGACACCAGCTATGTTAAAAGCAACTATAAAATGATGTTTGGCACACATGGTGAAGGGAAGCGGGTTATTAGGAAACAACATAAAACAGGGTGTCTCTTATTAAAGTATACCGCATCTTAAAACAATGATATTTATCTTAAAAAATATAACCCACACTTTAGGAATTGTAATAATTGCAGAATGTAAGTGCCAATACTTTAATAAAGCCTTTATTTTTGTAACTAAGATTTTACAGAATTACTTATAACGTACCAATGGCTATAAACTGGAGCGCATTAGCAAACGACCTGGAAGGCGATTTATATACGGATGATACGATGCGGATATTATACGCAACGGACGCATCTGCATACCGTGAAATGCCGTTGGCAGTGGCAATTCCCAAAAACGAACAAGACCTTCTTAAACTGGTAAAATTTGCAGCAGATAACCATACTTCCATTATACCAAGAACAGCTGGTACATCGTTAGCCGGACAGGTGGTGGGCGATGGTATTATCGTAGATGTATCAAAGTACTTTACAAAAATACTGGAGATAAATGCCGAAGAAAGCTGGGTAAGGGTACAGCCGGGCGTAATAAGGGATGAGCTTAATAAATTTCTGAAACCTTACGGCAAATATTTCGGGCCCGAGACGAGTACTGCCAACCGCGCTATGATTGGCGGAATGGTTGGTAATAATAGTTGTGGCAGTAATAGTGTGGTGTACCGCAGTACCCGTGAACATACAATGGCAATAAAAGCCATACTGAGCAATGGCGAACAGGTTGTATTTAAATCCGTTTCTACAGATGAGTTTCATCGCAAATGTGAGGGTACTACATTGGAAGCCACATTGTATAAGCAGGTCCGCACCATGCTATCTGATTATAATAACCAGGTGGAAATAGAAAAAGAGTTTCCCAAAAAAACAGTAGAACGCCGGAATACCGGTTACGCTATAGATTTGTTGCTGGACACAGCTCCTTTTAAAGCGGGTTACCCGGACTTTAATTTCTGTGCACTAATTGCGGGTAGCGAGGGTACTCTTGCTCTGATTACGGAAATTAAATTGCATGTCAATGATTTACCACCAAAAGAAAGTGGCCTGCTTTGTGTGCATTTCAACTCGGTAAATGAGGCCTTAAGGGCAAACCTCATCGGTTTGAAATATGGTGTGAGCGCCAGTGAACTCATAGACCATTACATATTGGAATGTACCAAGGATAATATAGAACAAAGTAAAAACCGCTTTTTTGTGCAGGGCGACCCGGGCGCTATTTTAGTCATCGAATATGCGCGTGAAACAAGGGCTGAAATAGAAGCCATTTGCAAAAAGGTGGAAGCCGAAATGCGGGCAGAAGGTTTGGGGTACCATTTCCCATTGTTATTTGGCGATGACTGCAAAAAAATATGGACACTGCGTAAAGCAGGCCTTGGATTACTGAGCAACTTACCTGGTGACGAAAAAGCGGTACCGGTTATAGAAGATACTGCTGTAGATGTAAACGACTTACCGGAATTTATTGTTGACTTTAATAAGATACTGGATAAACACAAGATGCCTTGCGTGCATTACGCACATGCAGGCAGTGGTGAAATTCATTTACGCCCGATTATTAATCTGAAGACCGAGGAAGGCAATGCGCAGTTTAAAATGATTGCGCAGGAAATAGCTACACTGGTAAAAAAATACAAGGGATCGCTTAGCGGCGAACATGGTGACGGCAGACTGAGAGGCGAATTTATAGAAGAAATGATCGGCCATAAAAACTATGAACTGCTCAGACAGTTAAAAAAGGCCTGGGACCCGAAGAATATCTTCAATCCCAATAAGATCGTTAACACCCCGGCCATGAACGAATTTTTACGTTACACGCCTGGCCAGCAGACACCAAAGTTCAACACGGTTTTCCGGTATTACAACCAGGATGTGCTGCAACATGCGGAACAGTGTAACGGCAGTGGCGACTGCAGAAAAACACATATCAGCGGGGGAACCATGTGCCCTTCTTATATGGCTACAAAAAATGAAAAAGATACAACACGCGCACGTGCGAATATCCTGCGTGAATTCCTGACCAGGAGTGATGCACCAAACCGCTTTAACCATAAAGAGATTTATGAGGTAATGGACCTATGCCTTAGCTGCAAAGCCTGTAAAAGTGAATGTCCGAGCAATGTGGACATGGCCAAGCTGAAAGCTGAGTTTTTGCAACAATACTATGATGAAAACGGGGTACCGTTCAGAAGTAAACTGATTGCCAACTTTACCATGACCGCTAAATTAGGGATGCTGGCGCCGGGTTTGTATAACTGGGCCGTTAGCAATAAAGCCATCGGATCTGCCATAAAGAACTTAAGCGGCTTCGCAGCAGGCAGAAGCATGCCGATGTTGGGTAAAACAACACTCCAAAAATGGTTTAAAAACTACAGGCAGGTCGTCAATACCAATAACCCGTCTCCCATTAAAAAAGTGAATTTATTCTGTGATGAATTTACCAACTATAACGATGTGGAAATTGGGAAAAAAGCAGTTTTGCTATTAAATAAACTCGGTTACGAGGTGGTCGTTCCGAAACACCTGGAAAGTTCGAGGACCTGGTTAAGCAAAGGACTCATAAGAAAAGCAAAAGTGATTATTAACAAAAATATTGATGCCTTAAAAGGTCATATCAGCGCCGTAACACCAATGGTAGGCATCGAGCCTTCTGCTATTTTAACTTTCCGCGATGAGTATATCGATTTAGCAACAGACGAAAATTTTGAAACGGCTAAAGCGATGAGCAAAAACGTGTTTATGGTAGATGAGTTCCTGGCTTCAGAAATATCAAAAGGTTTTATAAACAAAGACTGTTTTTCTACTAAAAAGCAGCATATCGTTTTTCATGGCCATTGCCAGCAGAAATCCTTGTCGAATGTGAGCCACAGCGTAAAAATGCTGAGCCTGCCGGAAAACTTTACAGTTGAAACCATACCAAGCGGTTGCTGTGGCATGGCCGGTTCTTTCGGCTTTGAAAAAGAACATTTCGATATCTCACAAAAAATTGGCGAACTGGTATTATTCCCCACAGTAAGAAAGCAAAATAGTGAAACCATTATAGCAGCGGTAGGCACCAGTTGCCGGCACCAGATACATGATGGTACCAGTAAACATGCTTTACACCCCGTAGAGATCATGTACGAAGCCTTGGTATAAATCATAACAGTAAAAGACCGGGATCCGGTCTTTTACTGTTAAAATGCTATTTAAGAACATCCAGTTGAACCCCTGCTTTTACAATAGTCCTCCCCTTTTCCCCGATTCTTAATGATTTACAGGTAGCATTGCCATTAACTTCTATATGGTGCTGAATGAATACCTCTTCATTTCCCGCCGGCACTACGCCCGTACTCCAGGTGCTGCCATCATGCCAGTTACCCTGTTTCAAAGAATAAACAGGTGGATTATTTCCCCTGTAAAAAGTATGTTTAGCTACCTGGCCGGTTGAATTATAAGTCAATTCAATTCTCCAATATCCCTCCGTATTATTAGGCAATATCCAGTAAATATACCAGTAGCTGGAATAATAGTTAGCCGATAACGGCTGATTGTAGATCGCATATTGAGTGCCATCCGGCCGGAATAAACGCCAGCTCATAGAATTACCCGATAACTGGTCTATCAGGTAAGCAGCATAATAAACAGTATCCGTCAGTTTGTAAACATTTCTATCATTCAGCGTTTCCACGCCTGGGCATGCCGGCATTACAGGTGGTGCAAAATGTGTTTGCAGCAGGTTTATAGTGGGCTTATTATAGGCCCTCTGGTTTTTCCACCAGCTGGTTGTCCCATTCATGGTATTACAACTACCTGCATACGGGTCAACCAGTTTAGTATAAGTATCATTCTCATAAACTTCGAAATGTAGATGTGGCCCCGTACTGTTGCCGCTACTACCGATTACACCCAAAAACTCCCCTTCTGCTACAGTCGCTCCAACCGGTTTTGTCGTCAGAGAATTTGTTTTCATGTGGCCGTACCAGGTTACAGAACCATTGTTATGCCTCAGGTAAACCGCATTCCACTGGCAGGCAGTGGTACAAAATGAACAATTGTTATCCGGTTGGCTGCCACCTTTCGCAATAATAACACCCGCAGCAGCAGCCACTATATGCACTTCACTGTTCAATTGCTTAAATTGTCCGAACGGCCATGTGTAGATATCAATACCCTGGTGATTGTAACCACCATCCGTATCATAAGTACGTGTGCCACAGTTGTAGTCCTTTACCTTATTTGGGTAAGCCGCATCATGATCTACATAGTTTGAAATACCCCAGGTACCCGTATCCGTATTAGTAGGAGCAGGTACAACCGGCCAGATAAATTTTACAGGATCATCATTTTGTACAAACGTTTTCGTCAGGTTAAGTTCTGCCATTTTCACTTTCAGCGCCGCCTTTATTCTCTCCCGCTCTTCAGAGGTCAGGCAGGCTGTTTTATTCACTCTGAATTCACCTCCTTCCAAAACCGGTGGTTGCGCTTTTAAAAAAGAACATAACATTATTAAACCAGCAATAAGTAGCATTTTTCTCATAGACCATCTTTTTAGGTACTTAACACTTATTATTCAATATCGGGGCACTCTTACATTGGTCATCAGCTTATTTACATATTGCTACCACTTTTAGTAATATTTTAAGGTTCAATATCAACGAAAAATAACGCAGTTTAAAGCAATAATTTGTAATTAATTGTTGTCTTGTTTAAATATAAATTACATATTCTCAGTTTTAACCCCTACCTTTTAAAAATATTATAATGCACACCCTATGTCAATTTTTTTTTGTTATTAATAACTCCCAATTTTACGGTTTAATTCTTTTGTAAATTTAAAGACAGGAACGATTGCCGGCTCTCAGACAAGAGTTTAAGATTCCGGCTGAGAACTAATTTTTAATTAATAAACTGGTTTAGTATGCGGAAGATGTTTATAAGATTCGCAGTAGTAATCAACATCGCTTTCTTATTGTTATCCATTTTTGTATGGAGCGGTTTTTGGTGGTTTTTAGGTATTTTCATTATCATTACACTATTAGGTGTTTTCGATATTTATCAAAGCAGGCACAGTTTAATGCGCAACTTCCCGGTGGTAGGCCGCCTGAGATGGATCATGGAAGACCTGCGCCCTAAAATGTACCAGTATTTTATAGAAAGTGACACCAGCGGCCGCCCGATTAACCGTATAGACAGAAGCACCATCTACCAGCGGGCAAAAAAAGAAACAGATTCAATGCCATTTGGTACACAGCTGGATGTGTACGCCGAAGGTTATGAATGGATGACACATAGCATCGCACCGTTGAACTTTCATAAGCTAAATACAGAACCAAGAACCTTAATAGGCAATAAAGACTGTAAACAACCCTATAACTGTAGTGTACTGAATGTAAGCGCTATGAGTTATGGTAGTTTAAGTAAAAACGCGGTTTTATCGCTCAATGGCGGTGCCAAAATCGGCGGTTTTGCGCACAACACCGGAGAAGGAGGATTAAGCCCCTATCATTTAGAACCGGGAGGCGATTTGATCTGGCAGATCGGCACCGGCTACTTCTCCGCACGTACCAAAGATGGTAATTTTTGCGAAGAAACTTTTGCTGCAAATGCCGTAAAGCCTTCAGTAAAAATGATTGAGTTAAAGATCAGCCAGGGTGCCAAACCAGGGCATGGAGGTATATTACCGGCAGCAAAAAACAACGAAGAAGTAGCAGCCATCAGGAATGTAGAGCCACATACCACTATCGATTCTCCGCCATATCATACAGCATTCAATACCCCATTAGGACTAATAAAATTCATTGCCCGCTTAAGAGAATTAAGTGGCGGCAAACCCGTAGGTTTCAAATTATGTATCGGGCATAAATCCGAGTTCATCGGCATTTGTAAAGCCATGATAGAACTCGATATCTACCCGGATTTTATAACCGTAGATGGTGGCGAAGGCGGCACCGGTGCTGCGCCCCAGGAGTTCAGTAACTATGTGGGAGCCCCATTATTAGACGGGTTGGCATTCGTACACAATATGTTGGTAGGCTTCAATATCCGCCAGCACATCAAAGTAATAGCATCCGGCAAAATTATCTCAGGCTTTCATATTGTGCGTGCTTTAGCACTTGGTGCAGACGCCTGTAACAGTGCCCGCGCCATGATGATGGCTTTAGGCTGCATCCAGGCATTGGAATGTAATAAAAACACCTGCCCGGTAGGTGTCGCTACCCAGGATCCGGCCTTGGTAAAAGGCCTCGTGGTAGCAGATAAAAAACAGCGCGTGGCCAACTACCATCATGAAACCGTTAAAGCATTTTCCGAACTACTGGGTGCCGCAGGTATCGATGATCCGCACAAGTTAACCCGCAGTCATATTTACCGCCGTGTATTTATGAATGAAGTAAGAACGCTCGAAGATATTTTCCCGAGCTTAACCCCCGGCGATTTTATCAATGGCAGAATCCCGGAAAAATATAAACTTGATATAGAAAAAGCATATACAGACAGATGGAATTAAGATTAAAAGGACCTGGCAACTAAATACCAGGTCCTTTTAATTTTGGGGCTCTCAGCAATATTTTCCAAATTCATCTTCAGTCCGGGCTATTCCGGGCTCGCTGTCGCTCGGTGCTAAGGCACCGGCTCGTTCCTCGCCGCCCTGCATATCCCGCAGCTTCTCAACATTTGAATATCTATGAAACAAAGCCCCGGATGAGAAAGTTCATAAAATGTAAAACCCGCTTTACAACATCAACAAAAAGCTAAACATCCTGTACTTCCAATGTAAAATCGCTCTTCAATACCAGCCTGGCATCATTTGTATTGTCACCACCAGACCGCTTTAGCTTACCCGTTTTCTGTTTCATTACCAGGTCCCTCACTATCTTGGGCGTAATTGAAACCTGGCCAAACTCAAATGGAATTTTAAAGTCACATTGGGTATAATTGAGACAACCATAAGCAGTCTTCCCCTTTATCAGGTTAGAACCTTTACATTTTGGACACTGCAAATCATCCACACTATTCGTTTTAGGAGCAGAAGCCTTAGGCACTTTCGCCACCTTTTCAGCAGCAGGTTTTTCCGCTGCAGGTACATGTACCGAGATACTTTTTGCTTTACTGTTCTTCACTTCCTGCGTCAGGTTATTCACCATATCCACCAGCTCCTGCTTAAAAGTATCTATCTGAAAAGTACCCTTTTCTATTTCCCGCAGTTTTTTCTCCCAGGTCCCTGTCAATTCCGGGCTCTTAAGTAATTCATAATTGATCGTATCAATCAGCTCAATGCCCGTAGTGGTCGCTATAATATTTTTCCTGCGTTTTTCAATATACATCCGCTTAAAAAGCGTTTCAATAATATTTGCCCTCGTAGAAGGACGGCCAATCCCGTTATCCTTCATTAGTTCCCGCATCTGTTCATCATCCACCTGCTTCCCCGCCGTTTCCATCGCACGCAATAAAGTCGCTTCCGTAAAATATTTCGGAGCAGACGTTTTTCCCTGGTGCCACCTCGGCTCATGAGGGCCCTTTTCACCTATTTCAAACATAGGAATTTCCTTATTCGTATTAGCCTCATCCTTTTTATCACCGTCCTTATCGTTATTATCAGGCTCATTATTATACAATACCCTCCAGCCCGACTCCAGTATTTGTTTCCCCGTTACTTTAAATGGAATCTGGCCAACCATACCCAAAACAGTGGTATTACTGATCTTACATTCAGGATAAAAAGCAGCAATAAAGCGACGAACAATCATGTCATACACTTTTTTCTCATCCGTACTTAAGGATTTTGGCGGCAATACACCCGTAGGAATAATCGCATGGTGATCTGTCACCTTAGTATTATCAAATACCGATTTGATCATCGGGATTGGCGCCGCCAGCACAGGTGCTGTAAACTGTCCGTAATATGGCGAAAGATTCTGCATCACCCCCTCAATGGTCGGGTGCAGGTCTTCCGATAAATAAGTGGTATCTACACGCGGGTAGGTAACAAACTTCTTCTCATAAAGATTTTGTACCGTTTTCAAAGTATCTTCTGCCGACAAAGCCAATTTCTTATTGGCCTCCACCTGCAGGCCCGTCAGGTCAAATAATTTAGGATTCCCTTCCTTACCTTCCTTTATTTCAAAATCAGTTATTTCAAAGAGGTGTTGCTTTAAGTATTCAACCCCCTTCTCAGCCTTTTCCTGGGTTTTTAACCGGTCAATTGTAGCCGTAAATTCCACATCCCTGTAGATTGTTTTCAGTTCAAAATAAGTTTCAGCCTTAAACGCATCCACCTCCTTTGTCCGCTGCACAATCATCGCCAGCGTAGGCGTCTGTACCCTGCCAACAGAAAGAATCACCTTATTCTGGCCAAATTTTTTAGTAAACAACCGCGTAGCATTAATGCCTAACAACCAATCTCCGATAGCTCGCGCGCTACCCGCTGCATAAAGATTATTGTAATCCTCGCTCGGCTTCAAATGTTCAAATCCCTTTTTAATAGCATCTTCAGTCAAAGAAGAAATCCAGAGCCTTTTTACAGGAATCTGGCATTTAGCCTTTAATAAAACCCAGCGCTGGATCAATTCCCCTTCCTGGCCCGCATCCCCGCAATTGATCACTTCTTCACATTTGCTTAAAAGAGATTCTATGACAGCAAATTGTTTAGCAACCCCACCGTTATCAATCAGTTTAATACCATAGTTAGGCGGAATGATCGGCAAATGGTCAAGCGACCAGTAGCGCCAGTGCTCCGTATAATCATGCGGCTCTTTCAGTGTACAAAAATGCCCGAAAGTCCATGAAACATAATAGCCATTGCCCTCGTAATACCCGCTATGTTTGGTTTTTGCACCCAACACTTCAGCTATATCCCTGGCAACACTTGGTTTCTCAGCTATACAAAGTTTCATGTACTAATAAATTTTACAATCAACTGCAAATATTTGAAAAAAAAGGGTGAAAACCGGGAGAAGATATGCACAGTAAATTTGAACAATGTGACGGAACTAAAAATCACCCTACCAAATCCGGCTTAATACCAACAAAAAAGCCTCTCAAAAATGAGAAGCTCTTTTGTAAGTTTTCCTGGACATCAAATTATTACTGTAACTACTAATTCAATATTTTAAATTCCGTACGGCGGTTCTTGGCACGGCCTTCAGGATTGTCCTTACCATCAGCAGTTTCATTATCTGCTACAGGCTCGGATGTACCTTTACCAATGGCTACCAAACGGTCTTTACTAATACCCTTACTTGTCAGGTAATTCACACAGCTCTGCGCACGACGCTCAGATAAAGCCTGGTTGTACGCTTCAGTACCCTTACCATCCGTATGACCGATAATCTCCACTTTCATGTTCGGATTATCTTTCATTAATTTCAATAACACATCTAAGCTCTTAATAGAAGCGCTAGATAGTTTATAGGCGTCGTAGTCGTATTTCACATCATCCAATACCACTGCAACATTCTCAACAGGCTTTTCTTCCACTTCTTTCCTGATCTTCGTTACACAAAGATTAGAAGCGGCTAATGTCTCCTGCTCCGCATCACCAGGTATCGCTATTGCCACTTTACCATCTTCATAACCCGTTACAGTAGCGGTTGTGTTAAATGCCGCATAGTCGTTCACCTTAAACTCGTAACGGCCATTGCTGTTCGTTGTACCACTGTACACCACTTTGCCACTGCCATCTTTCACCTGTACCATCGCACCCCCAACAGCACTGCCTGTTGCACAATCCACTACGGTACCACTGATCGTTTTCATCACAGAGGCACGGTTAAAGCTGTAGATATCCAGGCAACATTCACTGTTACGGTCGCTGCTCAGGTAAGCATTGTTCCATACAGATTTCGCATCGGTACTCAGGTAATAAATATCATCCTTTACTGAGTTAACAGGGTAACCCATATTCTTTGGCGCTTCAAAACTACCACCAATGCTGCCCTTCGTAATGTATAAGTCATAACCACCTAAACCTACCAGACCATTACTAGCAAATACCAGCGATTTGGATGGGGCGTGGTAGAACGGCGCTTCATCATCTCCTGCAGTATTCACCGCACTCAGGTT
>JAQGEF010000044.1 GCA_027854065.1 Polluticaenibacter yanchengensis
CGACGAAAGTGGTTCTCTTCACTATGGAATCAATCTCAAAATTTTCATTTCCCTTTTTCTAATGCGTAATCTGGGTTAAACTAAAATACAATAAAAAAAGAGACTATCTCAATTCTATATGAGACAGTCTCTTTTCATTTTTAAAATATGCAGAGTTATTTAAAAACTTAGTTAATCGTTCCTGTAAAATAGAAATCAGGATTTTCTACGCTTTTAAACATCCCTAAATTGCCCAGAACCGGGTCAGAATAATACTCTATAACAAATTTATCAGTCAGGATCCTGTTGCCGATAATCGGTGCTAAACCAGTTTCAGTAATACCTCCATTGGTTCCCAAATACGGATCAGCTTTACTAAACTTATAAATACCGTTCGCATCTTTCTCAAAATTCAGGTAAAACAAGGCATTGTAATTAGTTGTATTCTGTGGAATATTGGCAGTAATGGTCAATGTTTTTAGTGTTCTGTTAAAGCCGAATGTGATTGCTTTTAAAGTAAGATTGTAACCGCCATTTTTCAGACTCGTCACCGCCTGTGCTCTCCTGGCCATAAAGTCCGGGCTCCAGCCTGCATAGGTAGTGGCATCAGGCGCTACAATATTCATATATCCTGTAGAACCTAAAAAGTAATGCAGTGGTAAAATCGGTGCGCTGGTTCCTTTTACAACAATCCTGTTGCTGCCATTTAATATATATAATACTTTAGTTGCTTCATCATAAAAAATTTCATCGAAGCTTATATTATTATATTTAAGTGCTTTAGATAATTTCAGGCTGTTCAGTGTATGCGCAAATGTCGCGGGACCTTCTGTTACAACACCATTATCCTTTTCATAACTTAAAGAAATTGTTTTTGTTGTTGCCGCATAATTAAATTGAATTTTCTGAGTGCCTTCAAGTTCTACATATAAAAACTTTGGCGTTGTCGAAATAAATGCGGCAATATTATTTCTTGTTTTATCCAGGCCACCCGCTTTATAAGCAGCCTCTTCGGCAGCTGTCGCTTTTTCAAATATGGTATAATTGCCATTATACTTTCCTATTAAAGTAGTTTTGCTTACCGGCAAATCCTTTAATAAAGAATCTACCAAACCGGCTCCCGGAAAAAACTCTATATCTGACAATAATCCTGTACCATTCGTTGTGCCGCCGCTAATAGAAGCTGTTGGGTCATACGGTAAGTGGATATAATTATAGGTATCAAATATCAAAGTTGGTGTTTGCAATGCCGATATTCTGAAAGTACTTTCTTTAGGAACAGTGGCTGAAGTCACGTTAAAATCTGACACCATTTCTACCCTGTCATTACTTTTAAGCTTCATCCAATGTCTGAAACCCTTTCCACCCTTCGGATAGATGGTGACCTTCCAGCCATTTTCAGAAGTTGTTAGCATGGTATATAATTTATCTATTACCTTAGCTTGTCTTTCGCTTGGTTCTTCTTCAAAAACTCTGTCGTTTTCTTTTTTACAACCAAACATCAATACTAAAAGAGATAGTATAGATAATTTTCTGATTACATTTATCATATACAATTATTTTAATAAGTTATATAAGTATCATTTAAATTGCCAATAAAGAAGGAATTCGCATTATTGTTATCGTACAAACCTCCTTTTTCAGGATTCGATCCTGTTGGCAAACCGGAAGGATATTTAGGTAATAATGTTTTACCCTGGAAATATTCCAACAATGCCAGGATAGAAGTCCTTACAGTGGTACCGTTTCCGAAGGCAGTCGTCCTTGTTGAAGGGAATGAAGTAGCTGTTCCCAATGTAATAGAGCCATCAGCATTTCTAGTGTACTTATATAGATAATCAGCCAATAAAAATGAAGTAGGATTGGCAGGATTAATATATCTTACTCTCAGCAATAAAGAATCTGCTGTCGTCAGGCTGATTAAAATAGAATCCATATAGCGTCCGCCATTGTTATTGAATGCCGCCAAACCTGCTTTTGCTGTATTGAATGCGGTATTATAAATACTGGAAGCCTGCGTGGTTACAGCATCTATCCTTAAAGATTTATACCGTAAGTTAAATCCGAATATATCTTTTAATGGAGCGGGTGGTGGTGGTGGTGGTAATGGCGCTACTGCATTCAAAGCCTTTTGTACTTCTGCCTGTAAAAGATCAAAATCCAGATCCCAAACAGATTTATAATAATGCTTTACCATCGCAATTTTCCTGTAAATTTTAGATTTACCGGTAGCATCATTCGTTCTGTTCACGATAGAATCAAAACCTGCAGGACCATAGACTAAAGCGTGTGCTATTGTTTCTACAAAATCTTCATCCTTATTTGACATTGCATAAGGCGAAATAAATCCTTTTGATAAGGCTGTTGCTTCAGACTGATTCGTCCAGTCTCCTGTGTAATCTCCAACACAGATCCTTTCAAAATCCGGCGTAAACATTACAGTCTGATGAAAAATATGTGCAAACTCATGGTGTACTGTACGCATACGGCGCTGTACAACTGCCCTGTTTGAAGAATCAATTTCATTAACCGCAAATAATGTAATTTTCTTACCACCGTCTGCCGTACCTAAAGTTTCAGTACCATTCGTATTAAAACTTCTGCTACCTACCAGTACTATTTGTTTGGTAATATACCTTTTCATTAATGCGGAATCACCACCTTTTGCTATGATGTATGGATCAATCCATATCTTCTTCATTACTTTTAATAATGGTAAAACCCTTGCTTCATCGGGTGGCGTCATGGTTTTATTTAAATCACCAACTGCATATTGATTCCACCGGTATAATACTTCTACATTAAAAGGCATGGTCAGGGAATCTAAAATCCATTTATCAATAGGCCCTTGTGCCCATGTTTCTCCTCCCAGGTCCACGATAGGTGAAGAGGTATCTAATTTTTCCTTTTTACAAGCAGTGATGAAAAGCATACTTGCAAACAAAAGAAATATAATTTTATTTAAATATTTCATACAATTAATTTAAAATGTTTATCGAGGATTTGGCTGCAGGCCTGCAATAGCTGTGATTTCAGGAATCTGAAATACTCTCCTGTTATCATCACCCGAAATTTCGATATAAGTCACTTTTGTAGGGTCCGTTACATCTATCACTTTATGTCTTACAGGTATTTTATGCCTTAGCATATCAAACCATCTTAAACCATCATGGATAAATTCTGTACGTTTCAGATCTAATACCGCATTTATCATTGCCGCTTTATCTGTAGTATTAGGATAAAATGCCTTAGCTTTTGCTAATGTGACATTGTATGTTGCACTAAAATTGGTAAAACGTTTAGAAGCGTAAGAAGTTAAATCCGCAGCTGCTTTGTCAAATTCTCCAAGTTCAGCATATGCTTCCGCCCTGTTAAACAATACTTCTTCAGTTGTAAATAATGGCGCCATGATATGCGGGAATCCCGTATTCGCATTTACTGATACTCTATGGAAATATTCTTTCCATTTCAATAATGCCGGGTGGTCCTGGCCGTAATTATAACGCTGCTGGCCCCATGCCGTACTACCAGTTACATTAGCACCAAACAACTTGGAAAAGATAGCGGGTGTATAACCATACCTTCTTCCTGAAGCAAATTTTCTTGCATACAATGATGACGCTTCACGGATTAACAAATTACAAGGTTCGGTCGCTTTTGTATAATGCATGAATTGTTCGTCTGCAGTATAAGTTCTGTACACGCCGGTTATATCTCTCAGGCTGTTTACAACATTACCATCCGGGAAAACCTCGTTCGAATGCGTTACCACTTTAGCAAAATCCTTTTTGAACAAATAAAAACGGGAAGCGAAAGCATTGGCCGCACGCCTGGTAAAATGGTATTTTGGTACTTTATACCTGTTATCATCCAGCAAAGGCAAGCCTTCTGTCAGGTCTTTTTCTATTTGCTCATACACATAAGCAACATTTTTACGTTCGTAGTTTTTAAATACGACTGTTTCCGGTTCTGTTACATATGGAATGCCCAGATCAGTGGATGCAGTAGCCGGATCGTAAGATTTGCTGAATAAGGTAACCAGCATAAAATGAGCGTATGCGCGGCATACCAGTGCCTCACCCAACTGAGACCGGTAGTTTTGAGGATCTGGTGCCTGGTTAATAGCGTCTATAGACTGATTTGCTACCGCAATTGCAGAATAACATGCATCCCAGTAGTCGCTTGGCGTATCTCTTCCCGTCTCAAAGTTTTCTTCAAACTGGTAAGACTTTGTAATTTCGATATACATTGTTCCGACACTTTTGTCGTCGGAATTATCACTTACTGCTTCTGTAAAATTAATATAACTATCAAAAGGATATGCGGTTGTAAGGAAATTTGAAACCTTCTCCACTGAATTGAGTTCTGTCCGGTTATCAGGATTTTTATCCAGGAATTTAGAACAGCCAACAAGGGAGGTTGAGGCTAACAAAATGCCTAATAATCTTTTCTGTAACATAATTAAAATCTTTTATTATTTATTCATTTTGTTTATAAACCGAATCTTACAGTCATGGTATATTGCCTGTTGATTGGCTGTGCAACACCACCTGTATTAAAGAATTCCGGATCCATACCTTCCAGTTTCTTATCTGCATATAACAATAGTACGTTATTGGCGCTTGCCATTATCTGGGCAGATTTAAATCCGGCTTTGCTGATCCATGCTGAAGGAATTGTGTAAGTTAACGATACTGATTTCAACCTTACAAAACTTCCGTCAACCACCCTTTGTGTAGAGTAGTTATAAATATTGTATGGATTGGTAGTGGCCATCCTGTTTACGCCTAATGGATCTGCAATAACAGGTACAGTGGTGAACCAGTTATCACTAGGATACATATAACGGTCTCTGTACTCATTTGGCATGGCAT
This sequence comes from Polluticaenibacter yanchengensis, assembly GCA_027854065.1. Lineage (GTDB taxonomy): Bacteria > Bacteroidota > Bacteroidia > Chitinophagales > Chitinophagaceae > Phnomibacter > Phnomibacter yanchengensis. The sequence goes on from JAQGEF010000044.1 coordinate 4,854, forward strand.
CTAAATCATCATAACCTGCTTTGAATACCGGTGATAAGCGTAATTTATTCCCTGCCTGGAAAGTAGTGAAGATGTTTAATGAAAGATTCTTGTGAGTAAACGTGTTGTTGAAACCACCTGTATAAACCGGATCGATTGGTCCTTCATATTTTATATAGGATAAATCAGTGGACTGGAAATTCACGGTGTTTCCTGCAGCATTTTTATCAATTAAAAATTCAGGAATACCTGTATTTTCATTTAGCTTACTAAAATCAAGAGACCATAGTGTTCTCACGGCATAGCCTTCCGCAAAACCTCCTTCGGCCCTTACCATATTCCAGATATTCGGGATGTTTTTTATATTGGTAATACGGGTCCTGTTATACCCGAATGTAAGTAAAGAACGCCACTCGAAGTTTTTCATTTTTACAGGTGAGCCACCTAATGATACGTCAGTACCATACGACTTCATATCTGCAAAATTGGCTACTTTGGAAGATTCTCCACCTATACCGGAAGTACGGACAACATCTATCAGATCGAAGCTTTTCCTGTCATAGAATTCAACAGAAAAGTTTAACCTGTTTCTAAATAATACCCCGTCTAAACCAACGTTAAATGTATAGATTTTCTCCCAGGTCAATTCGTTATTGATCAAACCGTTCAACTCGATCTGTGTTTCTTTTTCATCGGCATACGGTCTTCTGGAAATAGAGTTATAAAGTACCAGGGCCGCATTATTGGCATTACCCATACTTGCAGTTAATCCATAGCTGGAACGTAAGATCAAACTATTTATGTTATGAAATTTTTCCATAAAGTTTTCTTTATGGATATTCCAGTTACCTCCTAAAGACCAGGTAGGCAACCAGCGGGATACTGCGGACTTACCTAATTTGTTGGAACCATCATAACGACCATTGAAAGATAAGTTATACTTCTCGTTATAGTTATAAGTAGCTGTACCGAAAAATGCTGCATAACGCTCGTATGTTGGTACAAAACCATAGTAAGCAAAGTTATTCTCCAATGATTGTTTTAAAATACGGTAATCAGTAAATGGAACTCCACCTTGTTCGTATTGCATACCATAACCTGTAAAGTTTGTGTTAGTCCTGTCAAATCCGCGAACCTGGTTACCGAGGATCACATCAAACTTATGATTATCATTGATTGCCTTATTAAAAGTGAGCTTATTGATTAAATCATAGCTGGTCAATGAAATATCATTGATGGAGTAAAAGCCGCCATAAGGTAATACCGAGATTGGTAAAGAAGACGGATTATCAGGGTCCCTGTAAAGGAACCTGTTACCAACATTTTGGGCATGTGTACCTACAGCTCTGTATGCATTTGCCATATTGGAACTTTCGGTAACAATATTTTCTCTTTTTGTTGTTACATACCTTACAGCACCATTAAAATCGTACCTTAAGTTATTCGCTATTTTATACCCGACGTTTGCCTGAAGCTTCACATCAATTGCTTTAAGCTTCATATAGTTATTTTTCAGTTCATGAATAACGTTGAAATCTGTATAGTTCCGCTTGAAGAATTCCAAATTTCCGTTTTCATCATAAGCTGTTAGGGTTCTGCTGGTATTTAATGCATAGCTGAACGGATTAATGTCGAAATCCCTGTTATATTGTCCATAAACAGGATCGCTTTGCCTGGTAGTGGCACCAGGCGCCACCTGGTCTCTGTAGGACATTACAATATTGAAACCTGCATTTAGTTTCTTCGTGATATTATAATTACTATTGAAGTTAGCATTGTAACGTTTAACATTATCTGCGATGGTCCAACCCGGGTCGGAATATAAACTCACAGACAAATAATGTTGTGCTTTTTCGGTGCCGGATGACATGCTGATATTATGTTCCTGCATCAACTTTTGCTGAAACAACAAATCAAACCAGTCCGTATTGGCCCTTGCGTACCTGTCTAAATAAGCTGCCCTTGCTTCTGGAGTGTTTAATAGTTTATGTTCATCTATCAGGCCGGCCATTTTACCAAATACACCGGCATCAGGATTATTGATTACTTTGGCAAATGTCAGGAAGTCTTTGTTCCACAAATCACTGTATACTGCCATTTGGTTCCATGAATCCATAATGTTGTAAGTACTGTAACTTGGTTTTGCCTGCATGGTAAAGTTCCCGTTATAATTGACGTTTACTTTACCGGCTTTTCCTTTTTTAGAGGTAATTACAATAACACCGTTCATAGCTCTCGCACCGTACATTGCTGTAGCTACTGCATCCTTCAATATATCTATTGATTCGATGTCGTTAGCATTTAATCCGGCGACACTGGAACCTAAAAGTGTTGTTGGGTCTCCAGACGACAACTGGTCATTTGAGATATTGACAATATCTTCCAGTACAATACCGTCAACTACCCAAAGCGGTTTATTATCCCCGGTAATTGAAGTAGCGCCGCGAATACGGATCTTAGGGGCTGAGCCAAAAGCACCGGAGACGTTCTGTACTGTAATACCGGCTGCCCTGCCTTCCAGCATCCTGCTGACATCGGTAAAACCTTCAATTTTTACATCTTCCGCACTTAATTTCACAGAAGAGCCTGTAAATGTGTTTTTCTTGATGTTTTGAAAGCCTGTTACCACAACATCATCTAATCCACCTGCTTTATCAGATAGCAAACTGACATTAAATGAAGTCTGGCCATTGTAGGTAATGTTTTGTTTTTGCCTTCCTAAAAAGGTCACTTCAATAACATCACCATTTTTTACATCAACAGTAAAGTTGCCTTTAGCATCTGTTGATACCCCTTTTTGGGTTCGTAGTACCGTTACTGATGCCCCTTGTAGTGGTTCTCCGTCATCAGCATTTTTTACAGTACCACTCACTTTTTTGGTTTCAGATTGTTGAGCGTGGATTGCTGTAGTGGGTAAGAAAACACTAATACTCCCTGCAATAAACGTACTCATCAATGCAGAAAAACCAATCTTAAAGAAAGTTTTTCTCATAATAAAGTAGCTTGGTTTGATTCTTAATAACCAAACTTATCAATTAAATGTTAAAATAAATTCAGGAGCACTTCATAATGTTAAAAACTGTTAACCATTGCCCAATTTCAATAACACGCAGAAAAAACATTCAAACAGCTAAAAACAGCTCATTTTTTTATATAAAAATCAAAATGACCGACATTTTTTAAATGAAATACCAAATCAGAATTAAGGGTTATTAGCGATTCCAAAGCCTTATAAATCCCTAAATGTTAAATTGACAAATTTTTCAGATTTATTTGATTAATAAATCCAATCCCATTTCTTATAATACCAATTTTTACCGATGCCATGAGACATGATTTATATAATCCATATCAATATTCCAACACATAAAATATTAAAATAAAGTGGCTTATAAAATAAAATATCGTTGAGTACCTCATTTGTTCCGTAGTATTAGTACAGTACAAGGGAGTGACACAACGATGTTTAATAGTAGTACAAAAGGCCGTTCAATAAATAAAATTTTACTTACTAATAAGGTGCTTTTAATTACAGTTTTGCATGCAACATGGCTTTTACTGAGCTGAACCATTCGTCCTTCAATATAGACAAAATGATACTGTGACGGCGGCCACCGGTATTATTAGGCATATGACTTCGCAAGATTCCTTCTTCTGTACAACCAATAGATTTCATAGCAGCAATAGAGCGCTGATTCTGGCTGTCCGCGCGAAATTCTACTCTTTCCATTCCCAGTTCTTCAAATGCATAAGATAATAAAAGGTATTTGCAATGCTTATTTAAACCTGTGCCCTGGTAAGCTTTGCCATACCAGGTAAAACCGATCGTCATGGTTTTAAATGCCCAGTTAAAATCGTAAATGCGGGTAGTACCGGCATAATGCAGTTGCTGTTTATCGTAAACAATAAACGGAATGGACACTTTATTCTTAAATTCGCTCACAGCCGCATCCACATAGGCTTTCATTTTTTCCTTACTATCCGGTGCAGCTAAAGTATAAAGGAACAATTCCGGTTCATTCTCTGCAAAATTTGCCAGGTGAACTGCATCTTCGGCTTTTAAGATACGCAGGAGTACTTTATCGTCCTGCAGTACCAGGTGTTCCATTTGTTCAAACTGAAATTCCTTTTCCATACAGCTATTCTTTATAATTTAATTGTAATACCAAAACTTTACCAAACATCGTTAATTGCACGTGATTTTTATTTGGAAATTGTAAAATCATTAAAAAAAGTTTTATTGTATAATTAAAACTACCCTAAGTTTGCAATTGCATGACACAAGTCTTTACATACAAAGGATTTTTTTACTTTTACTTTAGCAGTAAGAGCAATCGGGTGTTATGTGCATAATAGAAAAGGTACATACACAATAATAAAGCCCGGTTGCACAAATGCAGCCGGGCTTCTTTGATTTTTGGATATTAAATTTTATGAAAAAAGTAAGCATACAGGGTTACGAAGGGAGTTTTCATCAGGAAGCGGCACGCGTTTTTTTAGGCAGGGATGTAGAAGTGGTGGCTTGTGACACATTCAGGCAGGTGATTAAAAATGCTTCGGACAGCAACATTTGCGATGGTGCGGTAATGGCTATTGAAAATTCGATAGCCGGTAGTATTTTACCTAATTATACTTTACTGCAGAACAGTGATCTCACAATTATTGGCGAAGTCTATTTACAGATCCGTCAGCAATTAATGGCTAACCAGGGCGTTACTATTGAGCAGGTGGTAGAAGTACACTCTCACCATATGGCATTATTGCAATGCATGGATTTCCTGGAGAAGTATCCGCATATAAAGTTGGTAGAAAGTGAAGATACGGCCCTAAGTGCCAAAAAAATTAGTAATAACGGCAGTAAGAGAGTTGCCGCCATTGCCAGCCCTATTGCGGCAGAAATATACGGATTGGATATTATTGCGCCGGATATCCACACACTTAAAAACAACTATACCCGTTTCCTGGTATTACAGCCGAAAGATAAAGCGGAACCTGTAGCTGATGCGAATAAGGCAACCATTTATTTTTCGACCCAACATAAAAGCGGGCAATTGGCTAAAGTGCTTTCTGCCATTGCTATCCAGGGTATTAACCTCACCAAACTACAAAGTATGCCCATTCCCGGCTCAAACTTTAAATACCAGTTTAATGCCGATATGATCTTCAGGAACAGGGAACACTTAATGGAAACATTAAAAGATATTGAACCCTACACGGAACATATAGAGATACTTGGCATTTATAAAAATGGTAACCTACTTGAATTTTAAATAAAGTTTTAATAAATTATTTTATGATACAAACTGCTCAAAGGCTTGACGGCATAGGTGAATACTATTTTTCGAAAAAATTAAGAGAGATAGATGAGTTAAACAAAGCAGGTAAAAATATTATCAACCTGGGCATTGGCAGCCCGGACCAGCCGCCACATCCAGATGTGATTGCCACTTTACAGGAAGAAAGCGCTAAACCAAATACACATGCCTACCAGAATTATAAAGGCAGCCCGGTACTGAGAAGCGCATTTAGCCAATGGTACCGGCAATATTATGGCGTAACCCTCAATCCGGAAACGGAAATATTGCCTTTGATTGGTAGCAAAGAGGGCATCATGCATATATGCATGACCTATCTGAATAATGGTGATAAGGTACTGGTACCCAACCCCGGCTATCCGACTTACAGCAGTGCGGTAAAATTAGCAGGTGGCACGACAGTTCCATACGAGTTACTGGAAGTGAACAATTATGAGCCTGTACTGGAGGAAATTGATACCGCCGGTGTTAAACTGATGTTTGTTAACTACCCGCACATGCCTACCGGCCAGCTGCCAACTGATGCTTTTTTTGAAAAGCTGGTGGCATGGGCAAAAGAAAGGGATATTTTAGTGATACATGATAATCCTTACAGCTTTATTCTGAACAATCATCCGAAAAGCTTATTAAGCGTAAAAGGGGCAAAAGACATTGTACTGGAATTAAACTCACTCAGTAAAAGCCATAACATGGCAGGGTGGCGTGTAGGGGTGCTTGTGGGACATGCCGACAGGCTAAATGAAGTGATTCGTTTTAAGAGCAACATGGACAGCGGAATGTTCCTTCCGGCACAGTTAGCAGCAGCAAAAGCACTGCTTTTACCCCGGGAATGGTACGATTCTGTTAATTTTATCTATAAAAACAGGCAGAAAAAGGTGTTTGCATTGTTAGATTTATTAAATTGCACCTTTTCCAGACAACAAGCAGGTATGTTTGTATGGGCAAGTGCTAATAATAACTCCACTTTATCTAACAATCACGAACTTGGTGCAGGCGGCTTTTTAAGCGACGAAGTCCTTTATAAAGCCAATGTTTTTATTACTCCCGGTGGTATTTTCGGATCGGCCGGCAATAATTACATTCGGGTTAGTTTATGCGCAACGGAAGAAAAAATTGACGAAGCAATTAAACGCATCAAAGAAAATTTGTAATAAAAGTATTTAATACCACATTACAACGAACAGTGTAGCTAGAATGCACTTTTAAGTGAATGATAAATTTAGTAAAGATGGACAACGGCATAATAAATAATTTAAATAACCCATTAACCCAATTAAAAAACAGCAGTATTCTTAATGAGGCGCTTTTAAAAAGTGCCCAGCAAAATAACACTACCGAAGAAAAAGAAACATTAACGCTTGCAATTGTTGGCGTGGGTTTAATCGGTGGCTCTTTTGCATTATCTTTAAGAGATAAACAAATTGTTTCCAAAGTTATTGGGGTAGCCAACTCAGAAAAATCAGCCCAAAGAGCACTTGAATTAGGCATTGTAGATGAGGTATTACCATTAGAAGCGGCAGTAAAAGCGGCTGACATTATTTACGTGGCCATTCCTGTAGATGCCACCATTCCGGTTATTCAAAATATACTGAACATACTTAGCAGCAAGCAGATTTTAATAGACGCCGGCTCTACCAAAAATGCTTTATGCCTGGCGGTAAGCAATCACCCGAAACGCAACCGCTTTGTAGCCACCCACCCTATGTGGGGTACAGAATACAGCGGCCCGGATGCAGCCGTTAAAAATGGCTTTACAGGACGTTCATGTGTTATATGCGAAAAAGAAAGAAGTGACCCGGACGCTCTGCGTTTAGTAGAAAACTTATACACCACATTAGGTATGCATATTACTTATATGCAGCCTTATAATCATGATATTCATGCGGCATATGTAAGCCATATATCGCATATTACGTCGTTTGCATTAGCAAATACCGTATTGGAAAAAGAATTGGAAGACGACACAATCTTCACTTTAGCTGGCGGTGGTTTTGAAAGTACCGTGCGTTTGGCAAAAAGTAGTGCGGATATGTGGATTCCGATATTTGAACAAAACAAGGAAAACGTATTGGATGTATTAAATGAACATATTACCCAATTGCGAAAGTTTAAATCCTGTTTTGAAAAAGAAAATTGGCAATACTTGCGCGAATTAATAGAGAATGCCAATGGCATTAAGCGCATCTTGAAATAGAAACAATGAAAGAAACACAAAATGTCCCATCCCAGGACAGTGAACAAGGGATCGAGAGTTTAGTAACCTTTGCAAATATAGGGTTAAATGAAAGTTTGGTACAAGGCACAGATGCCTTAGGATATGTAAAACCAACTCCCATTCAGGAGCAAGCTATTCCGGTTTTACTAAGTGGCGTAAAAGATTTTATTGGTTTGGCCCAGACAGGTACCGGTAAAACAGCTGCTTTTGGCTTACCACTTTTACAATTAATTGATAATAGTAATAAAAAGCCACAGGCTTTAGTAATTTGCCCGACACGCGAATTGTGTGTTCAGATTACTAACGAAATTGATGGTTTCAAAAAGTTCTTACCAGGCGTATTCACAACAGCCGTATATGGTGGCACTTCTATTACCAACCAAATTCGCGACCTGCGTCGTGGCGTACAGATTGTTGTAGCAACACCAGGCCGTTTGATCGACTTAATTGAGCGTAAAGCCATCAATTTAGAAGAAATTAGATACGTTGTGTTAGATGAAGCAGATGAAATGTTGAACATGGGTTTCCAGGACGACATCGAGTTCATTCTAAAAAACACGCCTAACCGTAACAGCATTTGGTTATTTAGTGCTACCATGCCACCGGAAATCCGTAAAGTAAGCAGAACTTACATGACAGAGCCGGTAGAAGTAATGGTAGGTAAAGTAAATACTGCCAATAAAAGTATTGAACACCAATATTACGTTACAAGTGGCCACCAACGTTACGAAACATTAAAGCGTTTAATTGATTATACCCCGGGTATTTACGGTTTAATATTCACCCGTACCAAAATGGATGCGCAGGATATTACTGAAAAATTAACCCGCGAAGGTTATGATGTGGACGCTTTACATGGCGATCTCAATCAAAACCAACGTGACAAAGTAATGAACGCTTTCCGCGAAAAAACATTACAATTGTTAATTGCAACTGACGTAGCAGCACGTGGTATTGATGTTACAGGTATTACACACGTTATCAACTACGAACTACCGGATGATGTAGAAGTTTATACACACCGTAGTGGCCGTACCGGCCGTGCAGGCAAAACCGGTGTTTGTATGAGCATCGTATCCTCCCGCGAATTAAGCCGTATCCGTGCGGTAGAACGTATTGTTCAAAGCAAATTCATCAAAAGTGAAATCCCTTCAGGTACTGATGTTTGCCGCAAACAATTCAATAGCTTTATGGACCGCTTATTAGCAACCGACATTAGCGAAGGTGCTTACGAACCATATTTACCAATGTTAATTGAGAAATTTGCCGATGTTTCCAAAGAAGAAATTTTACAAAAAGTAGCTTCCACAGAATTCGACCGTTTCTTAAAATACTATGAAAACGCAAGCGACTTAAACGTTCGTGAAAACAAAGACCGTAACGATCGCAACAGTCGTGGGATTGACCGTTTTGAGCGTAGCGATCGCCGTGGTGACAGACGTGGAGAAAGAAGCAGTGACCGTCGTAGCGGAGAAAGAGCAGAACGTGGTGGCGACCGTAACAAACGTGAGTTTGGTACCAGCAAAGGCAACCTTACCAAATTATTTGTAAATCTGGGTACTAAAGACGGTTTCTATAAAGCCAGCTTCCTGCAGTTCATTTTAGATATGAGCGATTTGAAAAAAGAAGTTTTAGGCCGTATAGACATGAAAGACCTGAATAGCTGGGTTGAAATTGAAAAAGGTGCAGCCAACCAAATGATCAAATCATTAGATGGTAAAAAATACAAAGGTCGCAGCATTCGGATGAATGAAGCGTAACAAAATAAAAAATCCTCCAAATTTATTGGAGGATTTTTTATTCCTGGTCATTTGTATATATTACATGAACCATTATAGCGAAAAATAATTTGGGGCTGTCAGCAGTAATCCTTCTTCTCAGCATTTGTTCCTGCTGCTTTGGGGTTCGCTGCGCTCCGTACTCCTGCCGTCGTACCAGGCTCGTGCCTCGCCTGCCCACGCATCAGGCAGCCCTTATACAGTATATTATGGATTGAACAGTTTTCCGCAGATATCGCAGAAAAAAATACAACCGCTGATCAACGCTGATCTTTTTAGGGTTCATCTGCGATCATCTGCGCAGAACATCCGCGACAATCTGCGGGATTATCTCAGATTTCAGTTCACCTACGCACACAAAAAAGCCCCAACTTCGCAGCTGAGGCTCTCTCAATAATTACGGCAACTACCTACTCTCCCACATTGCTTTGCAGTACCATCGGCCATAAGGGGCTTAACTTCTCTGTTCGGAATGGTTAGAGGTGGACACCCTTGGAATAATCACCATAAATTCTTTAAGATAATTTTCATCAGCAACAGAGCTAACTACTCATTCTCTCATAATAAGATCATATCGAAAATATATAGAACTTGTTTTTCATTTTTCACTACTCACAAGTACCTAAACTAATAAATAATATTAAAGCTTACGGGCTATTAGTACTACTCGACTTTGCTGTTACCAGCTTTACATCTATAGCCTAT
>JAQGEF010000045.1 GCA_027854065.1 Polluticaenibacter yanchengensis
ACATATTAAGTCGGCAGGAGCTTAAATTTTTATATATGAAGCGATGGAATATTGAAACAAGAATCGGTCTTTCTAAAAATGTCTTTCAACTGGAGATATTTAGTAGTCATCTTAAAAATGGCATTGAACAGGATTTCTATTCCAATATGATTCTTTGCAATATCCACAGCATGTTAATGTCTGAAACACAATCTAATGTAGATAAAAAGACAGCACATCGTGTGTATGCATATAAGGTCAATATAAGTGCGTCAATAAATCAATTTAAAAAGAAAATTATTGACCTCTTTTTTAATAAAAACTTATTAGAAACCTTCCGAAAGATATGTTCTCGATTTGAAAAATATATAGAGCCAATAAGGCCTAATAGGAAAGTTAAAAGAACGAAAGTCACTAAGAAAAGGTATGGAAAACATAAAACTCAAAAAAATTATAGAAACAATATTTAGCAACAATCCTTAGCTAAATGACATTGGGCCGCAGCCCGTTTAGCTAAGCATACCTCATTTACCGGCTAATAAAACCAATCATTACACCCCTAAGCCAGGTTAGGATATTAATAAGATTGACTTCAAACAAGGGTTTAATTAATATAAATGAACAGGAAATTTTAAAAAAGTAATCTTTATTAATGGACAAGCACGATAGAAAAAGAATGCAGGTAAGCGTTATACAAAACCGTGGCGACGCCTGAATTCTGGAAAGCCCGGAAACGGATTTTCTGACCTGCTGTAAATCTTTTACCAAAACTAATAACATTCGTATTACCTGAAGCAGAGGTAGGGGCATAAGTTTGTGCAAGCATCGTCCCATTATCCAGTTCTGCAGCCAGGTAAGTAAGAAACCCGTTATTTAAAGGCGACCAGGTGATGGCTGCATTTACCTGGTAAAACCCGGTAACAGGTATGATATATAAACCGGTCGCATTATTAAAATTAGCACTGCCGACCTCATTAAGGTCGGCCCAGCCGGTAATGATGCTACCAGATCCTCCGGTAGCAATGCTCACACTGGCATTAAGTCTTAACGCCGAGATGTCAACTGAGGTGGGCAATGCCGGTAACGGCGCCCAGGTAGCCATGCCGCTCGCATCACTAGTCAGCACTCTTTTATCCGCCTGTGAGCCATCCGCAATTTTAATTTTACCGGTAATTTCTACATTGCCTTTCGCTTTAATGGCAAGGCCAAGGATGGTTTCAAAGTCCCCCGCACTGCCGGTGTATGAATAGGCCCTTAAGCCTGTTCCCCCTGAAGCACCTGCCAACACACCAATGGCGCCACTTGTGACCCCGGACAATGCATTATTTCCAGGCGTATATACCCTGATGCCATCTCCCCCGGAATTCACAACCCCAAAAACAGCTCCGTTATAATTAAAACTCCCGTCGTAAGGAAAGCTAATCCCACCGCCACCGGACCAGGTAGCGAAACCATTAGCATCGCTGGTCAATACTTTACCCGTGCCCTGAGTACCATCAGCTATCCTGAGCTTACCATTCAATTCAATATTGCCGTTCGGCTGTATGGCCATTCTTTGTGTCAGTGGCATGATGGTACCAGCACCTGTTACGCTGGCAGGTGCTGTAAAAACAGAGAATGCACCAGTAGCAGGATTTAATGAAATCAATGCGCCATAACCTGTATTGATAGCTTTACGATTACCGTTATAATAAGAATTGAAGCCAATACCCGGAAAACTATTTTCAATAGCAACCCCCGTTGTCTGGTCATAAAACATAGCCGAAACAGCACCGGCTGAACCTTTTACTTCTAGCTTCCCTAATTGTGGATTTGTTGTACCAATCCCAACATTCTGGGCAGTTAACTGAAAAGAAACAGACATTGCAATAGTTAAGAAGTATAAATGTTTCATCAGGATAAAGTTTAAAACACGAACTTAATTTTCCAAAGCCTGCTAAAACATTAAAATCGACGAACGTCATCAAATAATCGACAAACGGTTTTTGCCCTACAAAATGCATCGGCCAAAAGACTCCTCCCTGCATGTAACAGATTTTGAGCTGTATCAATTCTATTTGATAACCCATTAAACTTTACGGTTTTGCTTAATATTTATTAATAAAAGTTTGTATTATTGTGTATAAGACTGCTTTAATCTTACCAATTTGACACTGTTGAAGCAGAAATATCTACTATTTACCCAATAGTGGCAAGAGACCCTTCAATGTAAAAGACATATGAAAATAACACAAGTCGTCATTCACGAAATTGAAAAAATTGCCGGAAAAACAGGTGCAACGCTGTCACCTTATGATACAACTGTTGATCATACAGACGACCGGGTAATAAAATTAGTTACTGAATTAAATGATCGTTATAAAAACAGAAGCGAAACATATGGCGTTTTTGACAAAAAGAACCAAACAGCATTTCATAAAGGCTTTGAGAATTATTATAAAGAAAACACTGAAGATTCATTTATCGCATTCACAAAGCAAGCTGCAGAGGATTTAAGGGTTCGTATTGATTCAAATTCACCCGCAAAAGGAGGTTATTTAATTTTTGCTCACTATGAGCAAAATAGAAAATTTGTAGGTGTTTTTTTAGTAAGAAATACACTAGGTTTATCTTTTAAAAGGAATAGCAAAGCTAAAAAATTTGATATTGATAATGTGCAGCATATTGACTTTGAAAATCTGGCAATGGCTTGCAGAATCAGCATAGATTCTTACAAAAAAAGTGAAATAAGATATCTTAGTTTTATTAACAAGAAAGGCGATGATATCAGTCAATATTTTACACGATGGATTTCATCTGTCGATACTGAAACAAATGAATCAGACACCAATTTATTACTCGACCTTTTGCATAGAGTTCCTACGCCAAACGACCCTGAAACCAATCAACCTATTGATAGGACTGATTTTTTAGACAGGGTTTATTCAGCGGTTAAGTCTACGCCGGGACGTATTGTCAATATTAGAAATTTGAGTGAGACTTTTTATGGTAATGCTGATTATCTTACCAGCAATATCGAGACATTTGGCATTTCAATAAACGGAGAGTTTAAAGCGCATCCTAAAGTGATGAAAAAATTTATTCAGATCAGAGCTAAGGCCGATAATATTGAATTATCTTTCCCCCATAGTGCTTTCAAAACGCTGGTCCGTATTGATCAAACCGACAAATCAAAAATCATAATCAGCTCGGAAAATCTCGCAAATAAAATTCAGCAAATGATAAATTCAGAAGAATGACCATCACAGACAAAATAACTTGCATCTCAAATATACTCTCACGCAACAGTTCAGAAATCTATTGTGAATCTAATCGCTTTTATCATAAACGCCATTCATTTAGTAATTCTATAGAAGAAGAGCTGGTTAGAACCGGGATTGAATTTGACAAAGAACCAGACAAAGTCCTTTTAAAAATAAAATCTTTCTTAGATGGTATTAATTTAATATCGTTCCAGGAAATTCAAAAATACTTTGAACCGGTTTTCCTGAATGAAGACTTTTTAATCTTAAACCTCAATGGCGATTATTATTATAAAGCAAACAGTGATATTCACTGGTCAGATAATGCCGAAACTACTTTTAATATAAGATGCCAAAACATTATTTCTTATTTTGAACTATTCAATTTTCTGAAATCAACAGACTTTGCTGACCACCACAACGATGCAAACACCGAGATTATCTTTTACAGTTCAGCTAAAGGCATATTCAGAATAACATATGCCCCAGAACCGTCTATACCTGACAATATTGACATTAGTAACAATACTAAGGTTTTACTGGAACTAGCAAAGTCCGTCCAGACCCGTTCTTTTCTAAAAAATTCATTATTTGGATTTTCCAGTGACAAATGTTCCATTTCCCTAAATGAGATCATTGAAAAATTCTCTGGTATCAATGAAACCACTAACAGAAATTTTGAATTAGCATCCAAACTTTTTGATTTCGACAAGTTTAAAGACTCCCTTTATAAAGAGAAAGAGAAATACTTCAATGGGATAAGAGAAATCGTCAACAAAATTTTCAGCCAGGCCATTGGCATTCCAATTTCAATCAGTGCCACCGTATTTGCAACATACAAAATTGACAAAGAACCGGTAATGCTACTAATTGTACTCGCTTCTTTCATTTTGTATGTATGCTTGTATGTCAGACTTCAACTGATCTATAAATATGATCTTAATGAAATAAAAATAGATTTTGAATCTGACTTTAACATAATAAAGGAAAAATCAGGACTGCCAGTAAATATAGTGGAGAGAGAAAAAAATAAAATTAACAAGAAACTGACTCATTCAATTTCAATCGTTAACTGGATCATTTGCTTAGTCATTATATTGGGTATATTAGTTATTGTACATATTCTTTACCAGATAGACTATCATGCCGTGCTAAAGATAATATTTCCTTCGAAATAAAACTTATAGTCAATGCATTCTCAAAAAAATGAGGAACATTGTACGAGCGGTAAGCAACAAATATGAATTATCATGATTTGACCTGGAGCATTCTACTAAATAGTATTAATAGCCAATCCTAGATTAGTAATGTAGAAACATCGCCACCCGGAGGTTTACCGGAGTAGATTTATCTTTTTTAGCATATTAATGATAGCATCAAAGTATATACTAAGGAACATTTACAACTCCTGAATACTTATTTATCTTCAAAAGCCTTCAGCTTTCTTTTCATAAATTCAATTTCCATTCTTTGCGTTTCCAGAATATTTTTTTGTAACTCTATTAGTTCCGGGTCTGTTAGCTTAGCCTTTTGTGACATTAATACGGCCGCTGCATGGTGGGGTATCATGCCTTTTACAAATTGTTCGTCATCTACCTTTATTTGTCCTCTGATACCAAACCAGGAAAAAATGCCAATCAGGAAGGATAATGTAATAATGGCCCAATTAATTTTGGGGCTTTTATACATCCCTTTCATAATCCACAATTCGATAAGCATCATTACTGAGACCATTAATAGAGTCATATACAAATTATTAATGTTCGGAATAAGATTACTTAATTCATCAATCATGGCATACATTATGAAATACATTGCTACGAACATGGCAAGCGCCATTAAAACGAAGCGTTTATACATTTCAAAGCTGTGGTTACCATTTTGCCTTTTATTATCAGCATGCTGCTGCATATCTTGTTTGCTTTCTGACTTTTCCATAATAAAAATAATTTAAATATTGATAATTAGCCCCTTTATACTATTTCACCTATTATATAACAACTTAGGAATGGATTTTAACGGGCTCTTAATTATTAAACGAATCAACACTTTTCCATCTATATTGGAAAAAATACTGTAGAGGTATTCCTTATTTGAGACAGCGAATCATTTTTACATTTGCCTTGAAGTAAGGAGACTCTTTTGTCTTGATATTTTTTCAAGGCTTTTGATATTATTACAAAAGCTTAGTGTTTGATGCCGGCACCAATTTATCAACGACAAATACCTTTGATTTTATTCTGAATGGCAATTAAAAAGCTTGACAATTAATAGCCGGTATAAGCCTGAAGATGCTAATTTCAGCTTTATACTGTTCATTATTATTGTAGAATTTCTTATTTTCTTTATAAAATTTAATGTTCCTCTTTTAAAGTTTCATTACAGCATTTTGGCTACCAAGACTGATTGGGTAATTAAAAGCTTATAACCTAACATTATAAAAGCTATTCCACTTTAAGATTCTACTTTATCTTTTGTAAGACAAATAACGCGATTCTCCATAACTTAATTTACATTTATCCTAAATAAGGATAGTCCTGAATTTAGCAAATTACCATACCATTAAATTTATCAAAATGGCAAATATTAATCCCCACATTAACTTCAACGGCAATGCAGAAGAGGCATTCAACTTTTATAAATCTGTATTTGGCGGTGAATTTTCTAAAATAATCCGTTTCAAAGATTTAGCAAGTGCTGAATTTCCGATAGCGGAACATGAAGCAAATAAAATAATGCATATTGCTTTACCAATTGGGAACACTGTTCTAATGGCGAATGATGTGCCTGAAGTTCTTGGACGGACCAACGAAAATGAAAACAGAAGCAAAATTGTAATTAACGCTGTAAGTAAAGGAGAAGCAGATCATATCTTCAATGGGCTTTCCGCAGGCGGACAAATTGAAATGCCGATTTCTGAAAGTCCCTGGAGCTCTTATTTTGGCATGTTCAGAGATAAATATGGCATAGAATGGATGGTGGAATTTGAAGTAAAAAATAAAGTTGAAAACTGAGATAGTAATCGGATAAACCAAGTTCTTTTGGCAAAAGCAGTTCAGCGATTTCCAGAACACTGCTTTTGCCAAACCTGTAACCATTATTAAAATCTCTTTTGAGGAGCGTCCTAATTATTCCTTACTATTCCTAATAAACAATTCATTTATTGTATTTGCAAGTAGTCTTTCTTTATGCTGATTAGCCATTCGTAAACACTAAATTAATTAGCAATTCAATATCTTAACGACTATCAACAACATAAGCTTACACGAGTATAAAGCCTGCCCTTATACCCGGAAAATTGCAAATCTGAAGTTGACAAAAGCGCCTATTGAACTTTTACTATAGTTTCATACTATATCTATGCTTTATCCATGCTTTAAGTATGCTTTATCTATGCACTATCAATATAGAAACCTGCTCGAAAATTGTTAAAAAATAATCAATTCTTTAACAATCACTAATTTTTACAATACCCGTTCTCATTTCAGAACGCCAGGAAAGTAACATCATATTAAGCGTAGTTTTTAATAAAAGAAAAGAATAATTACTAATTAAATTAGTAATTATTCTTTTACAAAAGTAAATGTCCCTAACAATCACTCTACAAAAACATGGCCATTTCCTGTATCAAAATCCAACATCTAATTAAATTTTCAACTTAGCTTCTTTTATGTAGACAGTTTATTATGAGACAAATACTTTTAATGATATTGATGTTAACAAAATTAAATTCCATTTCTTTATTTTCTTCAAATATCTCCTGAATCATATATCTTGCGCCAATATTTAAATTTTCATATCAGTACCTGATGAAACAAAAAATAAAGCGTTACATCATTCAGTTTATTAAAGAAATGATTCCTGTCGTGATTGGTATTTTAATCGCGTTGTCTATAGATAATTGGAATCAAAGCAGGAAAGACAAAAAATACAGCGAGGAGATATTCGCTTTAATTAACAGCGAATTAAACGAAACCCTTGAAAGTATTAAGGAAACGACTCCTAAACAAAAAGCATTGGTTGACACACTTGAAGTCTATGCTTCCAATAAAGATGTCAGTATTTTACAATCCGTATTAAAAGCTAAAGGTATTTACATTGCCACCGTAAAAATGAATGCATGGAATGCTTTTTCCAATTCAAAAATTGAATTGGTAGATTATAAAAAGTTAACGGCACTATCCAATATTGAAGAACAAAAACAGCTTCTGAAACTTAAAAGCGAAACTTTAATGAACCTTATTTTAACGAACTCATCTGATAACAATGAAAATCAGAAAAATGTTTTTAAAATGATGTTGATGGATATTATTCAAACACAGAAAACAATGCAACGGGATATAGAAGCTTATCTAAAGAAATAATACAGAGGGCACGGATAATTAGATCCGGGCTATTATTGTTTTTTTAAGCATTTCCTATGTTGTAGCAAAGTCAATTTAGTATCTTAATCAATCAGTTTTTACTATTTATTTCAACTATCTTATCCTGTAGATTATTGTATTTATTGAACTTCCTTTTTTGCTTAATCAAAAAAGGAACAAAAAATCAAGGTGGTGATAAGGCATCTGTCGCACCATCGGTCGGTAGCACTCATTTCATTGCTTTTTTGATATGTTGGGTTTATAATTGTTCAAACTAAACATTTGGTGGAAGGTAAAATTAACTCTCAGATAGTTTGTATATGTCAATCTTAGATTGACTACCGCTGCGACGTAGTCCGGAGACTACGCCGAACAAATTATGTTTACAGCATCAATTTTGATATAAACAATACGGATAGCAAAATTAAAATTAGTATGTTGGTAGATTAAGTAGGGCTATCGGAGATTGATTACCGCTGCGACGTAGTTCGGAGACTACGCCGAACACAGGAATAAATGCTGAATAGTATTAAGAATTTTGACAGCTCTTGTTAAGATCAGTATGTCAATTAAAAATTGAATGCCGCTGCGACGTATTCCAATGACTACGTCGAACATGGATCAAATATTTACAGATACATAACAACAATTATTTACATGTATAATTTATTATAACTTTATGATTATTAAATAATTAAATCCCATTTAGTATAGTCAAACTATACAAGACGGTTGGGCGTAGTCTCCTGACTACGTCCTGGTGGTAGCCAATCTCTGATTGGCAATATCCGTTTTGTGAAAAACCAATGAAAATAGATGTATTTTTATAACATATATGAGTACAGGCTACCAAATATACAATCAACACGCTCCTTATTTTTTAACATTCACAATTGTTGATTGGGTAGATGTATTTACAAGAAAAGTTTATAAAGATATTATTATTGATAGTTTAAGCTTTTGCCAAAATAATAAAGGATTAAGAATCTTTGGCTATGTTATTATGAGCAATCACTTACATCTAATTGCTCAAGCAATTGGAGAGATTCCTCTATCTGATATTATCCGGGATTTCAAAAAATATACTGCCAACAATATTATTAAAATAATTCAAAGTGAAAATGAAAGCAGAAGTGAATGGCTGTTACACCGGTTTAAATTCAATGCAGGTTTAAATAAAAGAAACAGTTATTACCAGTTTTGGACACATGATAATCATGCTGAAGAAATTTATTCTGAAAAATTCTTCTATCAAAAGCTGGTATACATCCATTTTAATCCCGTAAGAGCAGGATTCGTAGAATATCCTGAACATTATGTTTACAGTAGTGCTTTTGACTTAAACAATCCGGTTAGTAAAATTAAAATTAGTACGTTAGTAGATTAAGTACGTTGATTGGAGATTGACTACCGCTACGACGTAGTCCGGAGACTACGCCGAACAAATTATGTTTACAGCAGTGCTTTTGATATAAACAATCCGGATAGTAAAATTAAAATTAGTATGTTGGTAGATTAAGTAGGTCAATCAGAGATCGACTACCGCTGCGACGTAGTCTGGAGACTACGCCGAACAAATTATGTCTACAGCAGTGCTTTTGATATAAACAATATAGATAGTAAAATTAAAATTAGTATGTTAGTAGATTAAGTATGTCAATTGGAGATTAAATGCCGCTGCGACGTAGTCTGGAGACTACGCCGAACAAATTATGTTTACAGCATCTATTTTGATATAAACAATCCGGTTAGTAAAATTAATTCAGTACGTTGGTAGATTAAGTAGGTCAATTGGAGATTGAATGCCGCTGCGACGTAGTCTGGAGACTACGCCGAACAAATTATGTTTACAGCAGTGCTTTTGATATAAACAATACGGATAGTAAAATTAAGATTAGTACTTTGGTAGATTAAGTAGGTCAATCAGAGATCGACTACCGCTGCGACGTAGTCTGGAGACTACGCCGAACAAATTATGTCTACAGCAGTGCTTTTGATATAAACAATATAGATAGTAAAATTAAAATTAGTATGTTAGTAGATTAAGTATGTCAATTGGAGATTAAATGCCGCTGCGACGTAGTCTGGAGACTATGCCGAACAAATTATGTTTACAGCATCTATTTTGATATAAACAATACGGATAGTAAAATTAAGATTAGTACTTTGGTAGATTAAGTAGGTCAATTGGAGATTGAATGCCGCTGCGACGTAGTCTGGAGACTACGCCGAACAAATTATGTTTAACAGCATCAATTTTGATATAAACAATCCGGTTAGTAAAATTAAATTCAGTACGTTGGTAGATTAAATAGATTAATCGGAGATTGAATGCCGCTACGACGTAGTCCGGAGACTACGCCGAACAAATTATGTTTACAGCAGTGCTTTTGATATAAACAATCCAGATAGTAAAATTAAAATTAGTATGTTGGTAGATTAAGTAGGTCAATCGGAGATTGAATGCCACTGCGACGTAGTCTGGAGACTACGCCGAACGACAGACTGCGCCGAACTACACAAGCTATTGTCATTAAAAAGCTAAATATTGATTCCAACGCTCATGGGCTGCCGGATATGGAGGGTTTAGTGCGACGCAGGAGCACCGAGCGCAGCGAGCCCGGAATAGCCGGAACAAATACTCAATAGGATTACTAATATTGACAGCCCCAAAATAAAAAGACAAGACTGCGAATAAAGGTTCTTTGTACATTTGTTCTGCATAATACCTTATTATGGATATTCATATTCTGATAGTAGAAGACGACCTGAGAGTGGCCGAATTGATCAAACGCGGGCTGGAAGAACAGGACTTTTTGGTGACTGTGGCTTATGACGGTCTGCTGGCCAAGAAACTGGTGTTTCAAAACGACTACGATATCGTGATTACCGATATTGTGCTGCCTAAGATGGACGGCCTGGATTTATGCAAGGAAATCAGGAACGCTGACCCGGACCTGCCGATTATTATGCTGACGGCACTGGGTACAACCGATGATAAAGTGGAGGGCTTTGACGCGGGTGCGGATGACTACCTGGTGAAACCTTTTGAAATGCGGGAACTGCTGGCAAGAATCAGGGCTTTACTGAAAAGAAATAACACGAAAGGTGTTAATAAAATATCGGGTAATATAATCAGCTATAGCGACCTGGAAATGAATATCAGCACTAAAATAGTGAAGCGCCGCCAGACTGATATCAGTCTTACCCCTAAGGAGTTTAAGCTCCTGGAATACATGCTGCAAAACCCTGAACGGGTGCTGACAAGAACGGAGATCGCGGAAAAAGTATGGGATACGCATTTTGATACCGGCACCAATTTTATTGATGTTTACATTAATTACCTGCGCAAAAAAATTGATAAGGATTTTGAGCCGAAACTGATTCATACCAAATCGGGCATGGGATTTATCCTGAAAGTTGAATAACGGGGACCATATACATGTTTGCATGAAAATAAGAAATAAGCTAAGCATTCTTTTTACGATATTAACAGCGACTATCCTGCTGGCATTCGTGTTTGTGATCTACGCTACATCGAGGCAGGACAGGGAATCTGCATTTTATAAACGACTGGAAAAAGAGGCCCTGACGAAAGCGAACCTTTTTTTTAAAGCGGGCATTGATGAAGTGACTTTGCAGAATATTTACCGTAACAATCAACAGATCATTAATGAAGTGGAAGTGGCTATCTATGATACGACTTTTCACCTGTTGTACCATGACGCGGAAGATATAGATTTTGTAAAGGAAACGAGTGAACTGATCAACCAGGTAATGCAGCATGGTATTGTACAATTCTACCAGAACGAATGGCAGGTAGTGGGCATGCGCTATGTGTATGAAAACAAAAACTATATTGTAACAGCGACAGCGTTTGACCAATACGGCTACAAAAAACTGGATACTCTACTCAAGAACAGCCTGATTATTTTCCTGGTGGCGATTGCGTTTATATACCTGGCCGGCCGCTTTTTATCCCGAAAAGCTTTTGAACCGGTGAAGCATATGACGGACAAAGCGAAGAAGATTTCAGCATCACGCCTGGACCTCCGGCTGACAAGTAATAACAGCCGGGATGAAATATCTGAACTGGCGAATACATTTAACGAAATGCTGAACAGGCTGGAACATTCTTTTGAAGCACAGAAAAATTTTGTATCGAATATTGCACACGAACTCCGGACGCCTTTGGCGGCTATTATTACGGAACTGGAATTATCTGTGAATAAGGACCGGAATGTGGCAGAATATAAAGTGGCCATTCATAAAGCCCTCTCCGACTCTAACAAACTGGCGAGATTATCCAACAGTCTGCTGGATCTGGCGAAAGCGAGTTACGACCCTTCTGAAATAGCTAAAAAGGTACTAAGAATTGACGAATTGTTGCTGGACGCAAGCGTATTGGTGCAACGGGCACACCCGGAATATAAAGTGGATATCCGCTTTGCAGAAAACATCGATGAAGAGGAAACACAGATATCCGTACAGGGTAATGAATATTTGCTGAAAGTGGCATTTGTGAACCTGATAGATAACGGCTGCAAATTCTCTGGCAACAAGCAATGCAGCGTTTCTATTTCCTGTAACAATACGGATATTATCCTGCAGTTTGCTGACCAGGGCATCGGTATTCCTGAAAGTAATCTTAAAAACATCTTTACACCGTTTTACCGTGGTGACAACAGGAATATTGCTGACGGCAATGGTATTGGTTTGTCATTGACACAGAAGATCATTGCCCTGCATAACGGGACGATATCCATTGCTACAGCCCCGCATAAGGGCACTACTTTTACGGTACTGCTACCGCATTTGTAATCTATTTTCTGACTTCCTTTTGTTAGAGAAGAATAAGTTACCAATAATAACACAGGGGGATTTTTCCTCGACTTTTTCAATTTTAAGATGTAACAAATTCACCTCGTCAAAATGACTGCGAATGAAACTTCTTAATAATATACGACCCCGATGGGGTCGCATGTTGCATTTACATTCTATTTCCTATAAATATTTAACCCTTTCAGGGTTATTCAATAAAAGACACTGTTGAAAATATAAATCCAACGAAATAGAAAGGGGATTTCTCCGAGGATCTTAAGCATTTAAATATTTTTTGTGTACTTCGTCGAAATGACGGTAGTGGCTAGTCTTCTGAATCGTCATTCCGACGTCAGGAGGAATCTCCATATTGATTTGACATTAATCCCTAAGGTGATGAATTCCTAAAAAGATGCCGAAGGTATCTGATGTTTATAGAACATTCCACATTCCGTAATATACGACCCCGATGGGGTCGCATGTTGCATTTACGTTCTATTTTCTATAAATATTTAACCCTTTCAGGGTTATCCAATAGAAAACACTGTTGAAAATATAAATCCAACGAAATAGAAAGGGGATTTCTCCGAGGATCTTAAGGATTTAAATATTTTTTGTGTACCTCGTCGAAATGACAGAAGCGGCTAGTCTTCTGAATCGTCATTCCGACGTCAGGAGGAATCTCCATATTGATTTGACATTACTCCCTAAGGTGATGAATTCCTAAAAAGATGCCGAAGGTATCTGATGTTTATAGAACATTCCACATTCCGTAATATACGACCCCGATGGGGTCGCATGTACCATTTACCTTCTATTTCCTATAAATATTTAACCCTTTCAGGGTTATCCAATATAAAACACTGTTGAAAATATAAATCAAACGAAATAGCAAGGGGATTTCTCCGAGGATCTTAAGCATTTAAATCTTTTCTGTGTACCTCGTCGAAATGACGGAAGCAGCTAGTCTTCTGAATCGTCATTCCGACGTCAGGAGGAATCTCCATATTGATTTGACATTAATCCCTAAGGTAATGAATTCCTAAAAAGATGCCGAAGGTATCTTATGATTTATAGAACATTCCACATTCCGTAATATACGACCCCGATGGGGTCGCATGTACCATTTACCTTCTATTTCCTATAAAGATTTTACCCCTTCAGGGTTATCCAATAGAAAACACTGTTGAAAATATAAATCCAACGA
This sequence comes from Polluticaenibacter yanchengensis, assembly GCA_027854065.1. GTDB lineage: Bacteria > Bacteroidota > Bacteroidia > Chitinophagales > Chitinophagaceae > Phnomibacter > Phnomibacter yanchengensis. Next base: position 13,614 of record JAQGEF010000045.1, read on the forward strand.
AATAGCAAGGGGATTTCTCCGAGGATCTTAAGCATTTAAATCTTTTCTGTGTACCTCGTCGAAATGACGGAA
>JAQGEF010000046.1 GCA_027854065.1 Polluticaenibacter yanchengensis
ACTTGCATGTATTAAGCCTGCCGCTAGCGTTCATCCTGAGCCAGGATCAAACTCTCCATTGTAAATAATGTATAGTTCAATACCTGACATCTAATATTTCTCATTGAAAATTAAACATCGGTATAATTTTGTATTCTTTAATACCTCGCTTAAAACCTTACTTATTTTAAAATTTGTTCGATAACTTATCAATAGTTATCTCTCCCATAATTTCAAAGATCTTTATTTATTGTGTGTCTACTAAAATCTCTCTTAGTTAAACCCTCTCTCCGCTACCACTCTCGTTGCTAGCGGGTTGCAAAGGTAAACACTTCTAACCTTACTAACCAAATTTATTCGCAACTTTATTTTTCAGAAGAACTCTTTTCTTTTCCCTTTTAAGCAGGGGTGCAAAAGTAAGCACTTTCTCTCAATCCAGCAAATCTTTTTTCCTTTAAAACCCTTTACCGCATTGACTTCTAACCTTTTTTTAAGAACTATCCCGTTTTATTGGGAGTGCAAATGTAGATGTCTTTATCCATATCAGCAAATCTTTTTTACAAGTTTATTGAAAAATCTTTTTGGGACGGGAATTTGCGTTTAGGTTAAGGGACCCACCCCTGCCCCTCCCACGGAGGGGATAGGACCTTCAGTAAGCTGATAAGTTTTACAACTTTCTAACACAAATAAATATTCTTTCCTTACTGCTTAAATATATCTCTATTTGAATGTCATTAATAACCAAGTTATCGTATCCATTCAAAAGCTTTAGTAAAACAAAAAGATAACAAAGCGGGTAAGGTATCAGACTTAGTTATAAATTTGCATATTTCTTAACCAAACCGCCCCATGTATAAAAAAATATCAGTCTATTTAAACTTTTTTCATCTTTTTGGTTTCTTAAAAGGATTGAATATTATTTTAAAACTTAAAAGTAAGAATAGCAATTCTATTCAATTAACCAACATTAAGCACCCCATTCATTTAAGAAAAGGTAACTCTGATAAGGATGTATTCGGCCAGGTTTTCCTGAACCAGGAATATAAATTTAAATACAGCAATATAAATTATGTTATAGATGCAGGTGCTAATATTGGCTTGTTCTCGATATACATAAAAAATCTCTTTCCTGATGCAACAATCATATCTATCGAACCTGAGGAACATAATTACACCCAGCTTAAAATAAATACAGAGCATTATAACCATATTTACACAGAGAATCTTGGATTGTGGTATAAGCGTGCTAAACTGAAAGTTTTTGATAAATATCAATTAGGTAGCTGGGGATTTGTGGTAGAAGAAAATAATGGGGACTGGAATGTAGAAGCCATCTCTATACCTGATCTGATTCAGAAATACCAATTGCCTTATATTGATATACTAAAGATAGATATCGAAGGAAGTGAGAAAGAGCTATTCTCTACCAATTATGAAAACTGGTTACCAAAGGTTAAATTAATTATTATAGAACTACATGATAAAATGAATACAGGGGCCACAAAAACATTCTTTGAAGCCATCAATAAATCTTTTACAGATTATTCATTGTCGCTAAAAGGCGAAAACTTATTTATTGAAAACCTGGGCTTCAAAAATCAAAATCAAATTTAGCCTGAGGATAGATTACAGGCAATACTTTTCTATAATACTGCAGGCAGCACTCAGCAATTAATACTTGAGTATTATAAATACAAAGAGCGTGAATCCGTAGATTCACGCTTCTGTTTTTTATACGATGCAGAGAAAATTAAGATTCACAACTGCTGCAACTTACCAAACCTGTTACTAATTCTTTAGATACACTTTGGCTACGTTGATAATACAATGTTTTTATACCTAATTTCCATGCTTCAATTAACAACCTGTTTACTTCTTTAATTGGTAACTCCGCCGGAATATTTAAATTCAGGCTTTGAGACTGGTCAACATATTTCTGGCGAATTGATGCTTGTTGAATAATCTCCAACTGACTGATCTCTTTGAATGTTTTGAAAACAGCTTTTTCGTCATCTGTTAATGATTTCAAATGTTGAACACTACCGTGATTCAACATAATACTGCGCCAGGTTTCTTCGTTATCAATTCCTTTTTCTTCCAATAATGTTTTCAGGTATTTATTCTTACGCATAAAGTTTCCTTTAGCTAAACCTGCTTTGAAATAGTTGGAGGCAAAAGGCTCAATACCTGGTGATGACTGGCCTAAAATAGCTGATGATGATGTGGTTGGTGCAATAGCCATGGTAGTGGTATTGCGACGGCCGTAACCTTTTAATAATTCCGGTTCCCCATAAATACGTGCTAATTCCTGGGTCGCTTTATCGCTTCTGTCTTTTATATGACTAAAAATTTCAGTTGTTAATTGCTTTGCCTTTAAACTTTCAAATGGGATCATTTTCTTCTGTAACAAAGAATGCCATCCTAAAACGCCTAAACCTAATGCACGGTGACGTTTTGCAAACCTGTTGGCTGCTGCCAGGTAATAATTATCTTCAGTTTTAGCAATGAATTCCTGCAATACGGCATCAAGGAAAAATGTTGCTAATTTAACGGCTTCTGTATCTTTCCACTCATCATACAACTCTAAATTCATAGATGACAGGCAGCAGATGAAGGACTCATCCAATGTGGATGGCAACATAATTTCGGAGCAAAGATTACTTGCGTTAATCGGCAGGTTCAAATCTTTATACACCTGTGGTTTATTACGATTGACATTATCAGTGAAGAATATGTACGGCAACCCTTTTTGCTGGCGGCTTTCTAACACCTTTGCCCAAAGCGCACGCTTTTCTTTATCACCGTCAATCATTTCCTGCATCCAGTAATCCGGTACACATACTGCAAAAAACAGGTTTTGTATAGGGTTACCGATGTTCTTTATTTGTAAAAACTCTTCGCAATCCGGGTGATCGATATCTAAATAAGCAGCAAAAGCACCACGGCGAACACCGCCCTGGGAAATGGTATCCATTGCCGTATCGAATAATTTCATGAAGCTAACTGCGCCACTACTTTTTCCGTTGTCAGTAACCGTACCGCCACGTGGGCGCAAATCGCCAAAGTAGCCGGATGTACCACCGCCAGTTTTTGTCTGCATGATTACTTCGCCCAGCTTGTGGGTAATAGACTCAATACTATCCGGCACATGTACATTGAAGCAGGAAATTGGTAACCCGCGTTCTGTACCCATATTTGCCCAGATCGGTGAACTCAAACTCATCCAGCCACGCTCTATCATTTCCTGAAATGCGGCCTGTAATTCCGGCTTATACAGCCTTTTTGCAGCGGCTTCCGTTACACGTTTGATAGCACCTTCTACGGTCTCTCCTTTTAATAAATAACCTCTGTTAAGGATCTGCTCACTTTCTTCGTTTAACCACCACAGTTTTTCCATCAATCCTTTAGCTGCAAAAATATCCTGAGTTTGAAATTCCATTGTCATTTATATTGAGTTTATTAGTTTACAATCATTGTTTACAGAATATTAAAATAAATCGTCTGCTGTTATACTCTTATCGTGTTTGGTATAATCTACCGGTCTTTTTGCAAAGAAGTCATCCATACTGTTTGCAAAAACTTCTTCTTCAAACCAGCTAACCGGTAAGTATTCTGCCTGACTAATGTTGAAAATCGGATCGAAACCGATTTGTTTCATGCTTTCATCAACCCGGAATTTCATGAAGTTTAATAAATCTTTGCGATTGATAATATCAATATCTCCTTCTATAAAAATCCAGTCTAAAATTTTACGTTCTACGTCAATGGATTCTTCTACTGTTTCACGGATCAGTTTTACTGTATCGGCATCAAAGAAGTCAGGAAATTCTTCCCTGATTTTGTTAACGATAAAAATACCGCCATTAGCATGAATCTGCTCATCTACAGAGGTCCAGGCTATAATGTTGCTGACATTTTTCATATAGCCTTTAAAGCGGGTAAAGGATAAGATGATGGCAAACTGACTGAACAGTGATACATTCTCAATGAGGATGGTAAACAAAATCAATGAAACAACGTATTTCTTATTATCGGATGATTTTGTATCTTTTAATACACCTGATAAATAATCGATGCGTTCTTTAATAACCGGGATATCTAATAATTTCTGAAATTCATTATTATATCCTAATACTTCCAATAAACGGGAATAGGCTTCTGAATGCCTGAATTCACATTCCGCGAAAGTACTGCCCAGGCCATTAAACTCCGGTTTTGGAAAATGATTGTAAATGTTGCCCCAAAATGATTTGACCGCAACTTCTATCTGAGCAATTGCCAATAAGCTATTCTTAATAGCGTTTCTTTCCGGCATAGATAAGTTGGAGTGAAAATCCTGCGTATCTGCAGTAAAGTCCACTTCGCTATGTACCCAGTAGGCTTTATTGATGGCTTCTGTAAATTTTAAAACTTCCGGATATTCGAAAGGTTTATAATTTACTCTTTTATCGAAAATGCTCATATATAATATTATTAGAAATTAGTATTAATCCTCTTGTTGTTGTTCTTCCTCTAAACAGCCCGGAATATATCGCTTTAATGCTCTTGCTACTCCGTTCATCCAGTTATTGATGTTGGCATCCAGATGCAAACTATTAATCAGCTCTACTACTTTTATGATTGGCATCCCATATCTTAAAGTCCCTGAAATAAGTTTGGCATAATTCCAATATTCGGGATTGAATTTCTGGGACAATCCTTCTATAGTGGTTTTGTAGCCGCGCAGATTTTTATATTGAAAATCGTAGCGGGTATTGCCATCATTGTCTTTTGCTTTGATGATTAAACCGTCATTTGCCCAGCGTGGAATCACAATACCATCTTCATCATCTAAAAGACCTGTAAAAATTTCGTAAGGACGACCATCAATTAATCCAATAAAAGCTATCCACTTCTCTTTGCTGTTTTGAAATCGGACGACATCGGCCTCTAAAGCCACGGGACGTACCGTTGGGAATGGAGGTTGTTGTTCAATTTTTTCAACTTCTGAAGTATTAAATTCCTGACTTTCCATACTCCTTTAAAACTTGTAAAGTAAAAATCTCAAACGCTTAAGCAAATATAAATCAAATAAACACTTTTCCAAATTATGTTTTTCAAAGTTTGCAAATAAAATAACTCATAATATTGATTATCAACATATTGATATTTTAAAAAAATAAAAAAGTTTACAAATTTTGAAAATATTAAAATTTTTCAATTAAAAATTGTTTACAAATAATTGTATATAAAACAGGTAAATAATTAGAAATAAAATAGGAATACCGGGGCTCAAAATCTTATGCAAAGTAGTCCATAGTTTTTAAAATACCATAAAACAGAGAAAAGAATTAGTCACATTTTTCAAATGAGTGTGCATAAAAAAATATTGTATTTTTCATCTGGATTTAAATGCATGAGGGATAGTAGTAAAGTACCCCGCAAGGCGGCATAAGGGGTCGGTATTTGCGAAGCTAAGGGTGCAATTTTGCCGCCGCGGAGTACTTACGGATAGCCCGGCCCTTTGCCCGGAACAAATAAAAAATGCTTTTACAAAAGATAACGGTAACTGAACAGTGGCAAAGGGACATGCCCAAAATAAAAAAGACACCCTACGGATGTCCTTTAATTATTTATTCACACTGGAATACTGCGCTCCGGGTATCATGATAAAATAGGAATGTCCAATGATTTTCTTTACCAGCATCCCACCATTCCTGCCGCAATTCCATGCTGCGTTTGCCATCATAATCGTATTTGGCGCTAAATTTCTTTATCATTTGCTTATACTGCGGTGCATCATCTGCTCCAAAGAAAATTGGTCTGCCATTTAATTCTTCTATCCAGAATACCTGGTGAAAAGGGCTATGACCGTTGGTTACTTTGTAATGTATATAATTGTCGATAGTGCCATCCTCATCTGTTAACCAAAAAACTTTATTATAGCTGTCTAACCATTCAAATTCTTCGGTCAGATACTTGGGATAGCCGGTCTCCATTGAATAATCGAAAGCCTGGCGATGTACAAAGTAAACGGCATTTTTAAAAGCGGGTTGCGGGTCGTTGTATTTATCTTTATACATGAGCCCGCCCGCATGGTCTTTGTGTAAGTGACTTACCAGTACTTTGGTGACATCATCGGGCTCATAGCCATGCTTGCGTAAAGTTCTATGTATCTGAAGTTCGCCATCTATTTCGTATCCTAAACCGGCGTCTAATAAAATAACATCCTTTTTATTCACTACTAAAAACGGGGTTACTTCTACCAGCAAACTACCCGGCCTGTCTGCCAGGTTATCTGTTTCCGGGTTGTACGGCACCATCACTTTTGAACTGTCAATGGTGAATTCGCCTTCCGATAAAGGAATTATTTTAGTACCATCTTTTGTTATTACCGGTTCTATGATCATTCGTTTAACCTGTTTGTTTGAGGGGGCAAAATTAAGCAATTACACCAATGATTGATTAAATGCAAAATTTATCTTATAACTGGTGGTATTGATTGGCACCCTCTGTTTTTAAATATACCTTCATTGCTAATGAAATATATTTTATACTTTGTTATACTGATTATGACCAACCAGGCTATTGCCGGAGATTCTCTATATTTAAAAGTACATTTTTTATATGGCTCCAGGCCTAAGGCGGCATACAAGGATACGGAAGCGAAATGGTTTGGCGGTAAATTAGGTGGGCATGTAGGCATAGAGGCTGACAGTACGCAGATCCTGAGTTTTGTACCAACCGGCAAACACCATGCTTTTGCGAAGAATAAAACGCCGAAAAGCGCTTTTGTTATCCACAAACCACAAAGTTTTTATGCTATATTAGGTGGCAATGGCAGCAATGTTAAAAAAGCGATCATTTATATCCCTATCTCAGATATTTTAAAACTAAAAATGGATAGTATCAGCGCAGCTTACCGGCAAGAATCACCTTACGATTATGCGATATTCGGCATGAGATGCGGCGCTGCGGCATACGATATACTGGCCCAACTTGGAATATTACCTGAGTATAGCATTCATAAAACATACAAGAAGATCTTCTACCCGAAAAAACTGAGGAAACGTTTATTCCGGTTAGCGGATAAGAATCACTGGTTTGTATATACTGAACCTGGCTCTAATACCCGCAAATGGGAAACTAATTAGTAAATTTACGCGGCGACCGGCATAATAAATGCTATAATTGATAACCTAAACAGTATAAGAAATGATGTTAATTAAAAGATTTTACTACCTGATTATTATTGCGGGCATAGCGGCATCCTGTCATTCCACGGATAGTAACAAGGATAAAACACCGGCTGAAAATGCCGGAAAAACCATCACTACTCTTTACCTTGACAGTCTTAACAATAAATATGAAAGTATTAACAGCGGCTTTTTAGGCTTATCACATCAATGGGGACAGGCGCAATTATTGATGGGGAGTTTTAATACTTTGTTTAATTATCAATACCTGAATCTTGTTAAAAATATTACATCTCTTACTCAGGATACTTTAAGCATTCACATAGGCGCGGCGGATGGTGAAAGGTTTACCAGGATTTACAATGAAGACATCCATTCGCTACAGGACTTTTTTACAGAAGCTAAAAAGCAAGGTGTTTTTACCAATTATATCCTTGGTTTTAATGCAGATATAAAATCGACGGATTCACTGGTACAACAACTGTATAATGTGTATGAATTAATGTACCATGAAGCAATAAAGTCTGTTGAAATAAACCTGGATGCGGACAATTTCACGAGGCAAAAAATAAGAGATTCGGCCTATAACCCGAATATTTACGTTCAGGAATTCGACAATATAAGTACTCATATTAAGAACCAGGTTTTAGGTAATATTAATTTTACCGCCGCGGCGTATAACGCGTATTCACAAAGTGCTGCTGACTCGGCAAATATTTACCGGCACTGGCATTATTTAAACCAGTTAAAAGATGCAGCCGGTAATAGCTTTAATACAATCGGCACAAAGGCTTATTTATTCAGCAACGACTCTGCAAACAAAGTCAGCTTGCTGAACAACCCCCTTTCTAAACAATATACAGAATGGTTACATGCTACCTTGCAATGGACCAAACTGCATAAGAAGCAATTAAGGTTAACAGAGTTTAATGCCATTAATGGGGGCAAACCAGGCATTTCCGATACTTACGAGTCTGCGCTTTGGCTGCTTGAAACGCTGTGCCAGCTGGCTTATGCGGGTGTAGATGGTGTCAATATCCATTCTAATAACTGGAGCAAAACTTACGGCTGGGATGTGAATGCTGCGTTCCGGTTTAATGTTCCAAGAGCTGCTTTTCAGAAAAGCCATACCATTCCACCGCCTAAAGACCTGGTGTTTGAAGACAGCTATGGTTTGCAAAAAGTATTGCCGGTTTATTATGGTATGTACGTATTTGCCGATGCTACCAAAGGTAAAGCTAAGCTAATGCCTGTCAATATTTCAAATATTCCTGAGATAAGCACATGGTTGTTTGAAACTCCACAAAACACACACCAGCTTTTACTGATCAATAAAAGTGAGACCCCACAAACGCTGAATGTGCACCTGGGCAGCTATCTCCGGAATAACAGTGTGAATATTAAGAAACTGCAGGCGCCTGCATTGCTTGCCAGGGACAATATCACTTATGCCGGCCGTACTTTTGACGGCAGTACTACCGGCGACTGGATGGGGGAATACAAACCTGAAAAGATTGAGAACATTATAGACAAGACCATTGAGGCTACTATTAATCCATACCAGGTTTTGTTAATTGAATTTTAGTTCTTTTTATGGGCTGTCAACATTACCGTACTAAACAGCATTTGTCCGGCGTGCTTATGGCTCCGCTATCGCTCGGTGTATTTTGCAGGAGAGATACCTGGTAAAATATACCCCAAGATTGCTCCTGCAAAAATACACTGCCTCCTGCGTCGGCACCATCGCATGCCGCAGCCATTCAGCACCTTCAATCCTGCTGAACTATTCCGGACAACCGCTCCTTATTTAAAGCTGACTTCATCCAATGCTATTAAACCATATAAAATAGCGGAAATATGCAATGATTGAATAATTTTATTATCTGTAATCAACTGCTTTAATTCTTTTATAGTCACCTGAAGAATTTCTATTTCTTCATTTTCATCCAACTCCTGGTTATGCACAATTTCGCAACCGGTGGCTAGAAAGCAAAACATCCTGTTGGTATGAGTAGCAGGGTTCGGGGCTATAACGGCCACCTGCTTTATATGTTCACAAATACTCCCGGTTTCTTCTCTCAACTCCCTGATAGCTGTTAACTGGGGACTACTTTCATCTTTTTCCATAACACCACCAGGCAGTTCAATGCTCCATGTACCTAATGCATAACGGTACTGCTTTACAAGAATTACCTTTCCTTCTTTGGTTACCGGCAATACTGTTACCCAATTGGTAAATTCAAATACATAATAATTGGGCATCGGCTGGCCATTGCCTTTTAATACAGTATCCCGCCAGAGCTTAAACCATTTCGCATCGTACACTACTGTTTCATCTATTGTTTGCCAGGGTTTCAACATAATGTAAAAAACTTTCTTTCAAAGTTAACAAAAGCATTGATTAAATATGGGTGACACGTTCTCTCCTGTTATAGGTTTGCCGGACTCTTCTCCAATTCTTCTATTTCCACTAAAAACCGTTCCAATCCTTTGCGTTTAAAATCATCTAACAAATAATTGATATTTTCGGTGTAATAAGTTTTTAAATCATAGAAAGGAGAATCATTGGCAGCGACTATTTCATTGAGATGTTTAAAACCCTGCGCATTAGCCGCATCAAATCTTTGCCAGAATTCATCAGGTAAAGGTTTATTGCTGATCCATGCTGCAAAAACAAATGGCAATCCTGTATAGGCCACCCATGCGTCTGCCAGGTCGTACACATATTTGGATTGTTTAGCCTGTTCAAAAGCCCTGTCGCCAATTACCACTGCTGCTGTTGTACCTTTTATCTTCGTTTGAAAATCTTCTGTAGCCGGTACAAATGCGGGAGTCAGTTTCCAGTATTTTTTCAGTAACACCTGGGCCAGTTTTACAGAAGTCCTGCTTTGATAATCCAGCATCACTTCAGTTACTTCCTCCAGCGGCACTTCGCTAAAAATGCAGACCGTTGCTACTTCGCCTACAGCTCCGATGCAAAATTTACTCTTGATAAAATATTGGGATAGTTTAGGAATAATCGCTACCGGCACCAGGCCCATATCCAGTTCATCATCTATTAATTGCTGCGCAATTTTTGCAGGATAGCCGGTGATCAATTCCAATTCGGGTAAATTATGACTGCGTTCTATTCCGTATAATAAAGGTTTCGTATTTAAATAACTTACTGCGCCAACTCTTATTTTTTTCATATTCTCCTATTAAAACTGCATATTTTACAATTAACCTGTAATATTACACCAATATCAAAACAAGCGAAAAGTTGTAGAACATAATTGCTAATTTTGCGCTGCAAATTTACAATTTCGCATTTGCAATTAATGATAATTTAAACACAAAGATTTATAATCATAATCACCATGTTACTTTCTACATTAACAGCTATTTCTCCTATTGACGGACGCTACAGGAATCAAACGCAACATTTGGACGGCTATTTCAGCGAACTGGCCTTAATTAAGTACAGGGTTCATGTGGAGATTGAATATTTCTTAGCGTTAGAAGCACAAGGGCTGTTTTCTGTAAGTAACGCGGCAAAATCTCATTTAAGAAACCTGCTGGAAAAGTTTGGCGAAGAAGAAGCTTTTGCGATTAAAGAGATTGAAAAAACGACTAATCACGATGTAAAGGCGGTTGAATATTTCATTAAGCAGGAACTTGACAAAACAGATGCCGGGCCGGTCGCTAAAGAATTTATCCATTTCGGGTTAACCAGCCAGGATGTTAACAATACGGCCATCCCGTTATCATGGAAGCACTTTATTGAACATGAAATACTACCGGGTTTCCTGAACCTGACACAAACGTTAACAGAGTTTGCCAGGGAATGGAAGCATGTACCTTTACTTGCAAGAACACACGGGCAGCCTGCCAGTCCTACCACCCTGGGTAAAGAGATAATGGTATTTGTGGAACGTATTCAAAACCAGATCACTTTATTAAATCATATCCCGTTTGCCGCTAAGTTTGGTGGCGCAACAGGTAATTTCAATGCCCATCACGTTGCGTACCCGCACATTAACTGGGTGGAATTTGCCAATAATTTCGTAAACAATCAATTGGGCCTGGACAGGATGCAGTTTACTACTCAAATAGAGCATTACGATAATTTAGCAGCCCATTTTGATACCATCAAACGTTTAAACAACATTCTGATAGATCTGTGCCGCGATATCTGGACATATATCAGCTTCGATTATTTTAAACAAAAAACAAAGGCTGGAGAAGTTGGCAGCAGTGCGATGCCGCATAAAGTAAACCCTATCGATTTTGAAAATGCTGAAGGAAATCTTGGCCTTGCCAACGCCACATTTGAGCACTTATCTGCAAAGTTGCCAATCAGCCGTTTACAACGTGACCTGACGGACAGTACGGTCTTAAGAAATATCGGGGTACCAGCCTCTCATACCATTATATCATTAAACAGCATCAATAAAGGCTTAAGCAAACTGGTATTGAACCAGGCGAAAATAAATGCTGACCTGGAAGCAAATTGGGCGGTAGTAGCAGAGGCTATTCAAACGATTTTAAGAAGGGAAAACTACCCTAATCCATATGAAGCTTTAAAGGCATTAACACGTGGTGCACAAGGCATTAATAAAAGCAGTATGCAGGCATTTATTAATAGCCTGGATGTAAATGACACTATTAAATCTGAACTGTTAAATATATCGCCGGAAAACTATATTGGTGTAGAATTTGATTATTAAAAATAAAAGAGCCCCTATAAGAATAAAGGGGCGTTGGAATTAGTGAATCTTAATATTAATGCAAAATTATCCTTCACCACTCAAATAAAAAATCGGTATAAATACTCAATTATTGAAAATCGGGCTAAATTTTAAGCCATTGATTTTAAAATATTTGACGGGCCTAAAAAAATAAAAACTTGTTTTATAACAAAAAAAGACTAACTTCGCACACCAATTACAAAACGAAGTAACAATTACGAAAGTAATTTAAAGATACATCGCGAAGTAGAGCAGCGGTAGCTCGTCGGGCTCATAACCCGAAGGTCTCAGGTTCGATCCCTGACTTCGCAACCAATAACACTCGTCAGAGTCAGTTCTTAAAAAGATTAGATAATTACGAAAGTAATTCAATGATACATCGCGAAGTAGAGCAGCGGTAGCTCGTCGGGCTCATAACCCGAAGGTCTCAGGTTCGATCCCTGACTTCGCAACCAATAACACTCGTCAGAGTCAGTTCTTAAAAAGATTAGATAATTACGAAAGTAATTCAATGATACATCGCGAAGTAGAGCAGCGGTAGCTCGTCGGGCTCATAACCCGAAGGTCTCAGGTTCGATCCCTGACTTCGCAACTATAAAACACTCGTCAGAGTCAGTTCTTAAAAGATTAGATAATTACGAAAGTAATTTAAAGATACATCGCGAAGTAGAGCAGCGGTAGCTCGTCGGGCTCATAACCCGAAGGTCTCAGGTTCGATCCCTGACTTCGCAACTAT